>JBOGCF010000042.1:0-29901 GCA_051656605.1 Tannerellaceae bacterium
CTTACTACCATCATCACGTCGCTCGCCGTAGCCGAACAGTTGTCCGTGATGTCTTTACACAGTTGGTCAAACGAGTACTGAGCCGTAACCACTGTGGCCCCGTAGAGCAATTTCGCGCCTGCTTGCGCATCCTTTCGCATGTCTTTCTTCCAGACCGTTTTGTAACGTAGTGCCATACAAAATTGAGTTTTTAAAAAGTGAGTATTCATTGCGTAACCATCTTGATTACACTACGAATATACGACAGCCAGAAAACGTGATTCGCAACTACTTGCATATTCCGGATGCTTGGGATTTCTAAGGAATACTATTCATCAACATAATGATTAGAATTGAAGAACTCCCATTAAACAATATTACATTTCAACTCTATAGCTCAAAAAACACATTCAACATAGCACACTGTAATTCAAGAACATTATAACACAAACTCTTGTTTTATAATAGTAAATCTACTATGTTTGCAACTTAGAAATAAGAAAACAGAGCTCTATGAAAGTCATTAAGGTTTCGGTGTTATTAAAAGCACTTGAGGATGATGGCTGGTATATTGCGGCTCAGAAAGGAAGCCATAGGCAATTAAAACACCCATCCAAACAAGGAAAGGTTACGCTTAATGGAAAGAACTCTGATGATATTACTGGCTTTCTTCTAAAATCCATTGAAAAGCAATCGGGATTAAAATTTTAATCTCGATGCTTTCGGATTACCTCTTCTTAATAGAGCTGTTTTTTATTTCGATCTTTAATAGTTCCGATCATGAAAAAGATTAAATTTATTGTTGACAAAACAGACAATGGCTATTGCGCCGGATGTGAGCTTCTTCCCGGACTTGCGGTTACTGTTAGTGGTGATTTTCAAGAGCTGGAAAAGGAAATTCGAGACAGCATTGCATTTTATGTAGAATGCGCAGAAAATGACAACGAGGCTTTTCCTTTATTTCTAAAAAAGGATTATGAAATTGAGTATTCGTTTGGAATTGAAAGCCTGCTCAATTTCTATGGAAAGATTTTCACAAAAGCGGCTTTAGAGCATATTACAGGTATCAACCAGAGACAACTAAGTCACTATGCTTGTGGCCGGTCTAAACCTCGCAAAAAGCAAGCAGACAAAATTATCAATGCGCTACACGCTTTGGGCAAAGAGCTTTTAGCTGTTTCGGCTTAATCACTGAACTTCTTCTTGCCAGCGACCAATCTGACTAGCAAACATCGATTATTTTTTGACTTTGATTTTCTCAGTATAGCAATACAAAAAAAAGCAAGCAAGGTTCTTTCACAAACTATGCTTGCTTTTTTTGTAAACCTTGCTTGGTTCTTGCGAAAAGCTTACTTGATTTTCCAGTACAAAAGACTATCAACCACTTGTTTATTAGGTGTTTATTTCGTAAATTGAAGAGAATTACAAATCTAATAGCATGGAAAATTACGAACAACCTTTTCGCATCAGGGCGTATGCCTTTACTGAGTTAGCTCAACTGTATTTTATCGATGACACGCCCACAATGGCTACCAAGGCATTGGGCCGTTGGGTGCACAGTACGCCCGGCCTACGCGACGCGCTTCTTGCCGCAGGATGGCGTCCGTACATGAAGATGCTTCCGCCAAAGGTGGTGGCTTGCTTCGTGGAGTTCCTCGGTGCTCCGTGACAGAAGTTGCTCATTTGGGGTCAAGTTGCTCACCTAGTTGCTCACAAATGAGCAACTTTTTTTATGCTCCATACTGAAAAACAACAAACCGCTATATACTATAATACAACACTTTACAAAAACACAACAGCTGATAAAAGAAGGAAGTTGCTCAGAAGTTGCTCATTTTAGGGGGTCTCTCTTTTATTTTCCGGGGACCCCCTTTTTTCTTACCTTAGTGTATTTCTATATATAGATAATATAGTATATATGATAAGAAAAATACAAACAGGCAGAAAAATATATGAGAGGCATGAGCAAGTGAGCAACTCCACCCAGAAAACACACATAACAATCTATATAGGTGCACTTTATAAGTTGCTCATTTGTGAGCAACTAAATGAGCAACTGAGCAACTATCGATTTGTTGACATTTAAGTATCTTATCATAAATCTAAATACATACGATACAATATCCCTATTTTAGAGATCATACAAACATTCAGAAAATACAATAAGACACTTAAAGTATCAGGGATATTGAGCTTGAGCTTGCGTCTTAGGCACGTTGTGCTTTAGACTGGGAACTAGTCCCCACTTTTTGATATACCCCATAACTCAGTTTTACGACCAATCCTTTTGACAAGGCATCGTCTAGAAAACGACGACCGGTAGAACTCGACTTTCCCTTCGATTTAAAAAACTCAGTCACATCCTTAACGCCGAACACATCGGGTAGTTTGGCAAGTACATCTTTGGGACCATTGAGACTTTTTGTGAGGCGTGGAGAAAATTTGTCTTCGCTCTTGAGACCCGACAGCAACAGTTTGCTGTGCTCAAGACACACTTGACTGATAGCCATTGCCGCGTTGAAGTCGTCTTCGGAACAATAGAAGTCTTCGGTGCCAATAGTTCGTTCGGCCCTACGCACAGCACTTAGTATCATGGCTATGCGGTAGAAAATAAGACCAAGACGTTTCACCACACTCGACTCGTTTTCGAACCCATAGTCGAGCGCCTTATCGAGCAAAGGAGCCATCACCGCATCAAAACGTTCCCACTGCGACTTGGTGAAGTTGAAGTTTGACGGATGCTCACGCGAAAACAACGCATACTGCAACAGTGTTTCCGATAGCTGGCTATAGTATTTTTTGTAATTAACGACTACATCCGACGGCGCCTGACTGTCCCAGCCGGTGCGCAAGTGGTAAGCGTATGTACCAAAACGACTATAAAGACCGTTATCTGCACTGCCCATAAGCCGCACAAACTGGTCGGGCGTGCCGGTGAGGAAAATCCCGACATGAGGATTTTCGATCACCTCATCGACCTCTTTTCTACCATCGCCGGTACGAGACAAAGAGATACGCTCGTGTTGAAAAGCCGGACGAAGCACCAAACTCAAATCTCCCCAATCTGTATTCTTATTTACCGAGAGTGCATCTGCCTCTGTTTCGAGCACAAACGAACCAAGCTGTCCGTTGTTGGTAAGCAGCGTTATGAATCTCGACCTACTGGTATTGGCCGGTATCCAAAGCAGCTTTGAATACTCCTCTACGGGTTCGCGACTCATGTCTACCGGCTGCCTCTTCTCTTTCATCTGAGCACAGTAAGCATCAAAATCGGCCTTATCTTGCACGTATTGTGCCACTTTTCGATCGGCCTCGGTCTTGATGTAGTTTACATAATGATGTGCCAATCCGAACGGATGCCCGGCCTTCCCTTTACCACTTGCCGCTTTGGCTACTACGAAAAAGTAAAGATGCGCGCTGTGCTCTACCCCGCCATACAGACCGGTAATACCCGGCAAGCAACAGCTTGTTACAACCAACGTAGATAACAGGATAATATCGCGCTCACGTTTATTGTTATGAGGCATTACGGCTTTTTGAAAAAACGGAGGTAGTTTATCAAAGATCTCATCGGGCAGATAAGGAGTAAGCTCGTACAACTCGATACCCGAAGGCTCTTCTTCTGACAGAAGATCTCCTTTCGGTTGCATCGCTACTTGTAGCTTATGAGCATCTCTTCCTGTGAGAGTTTCATTGGTGGAATAGCCACTGGCAATTGCCGAAATAACTTCTGACACCGGAAATGTAGAAGAAACATAGCGCTCTTCGGCCCAGGCTTGAGCGATGGAGCGAGGAATACCATAGAGACATGTTTTGCATCCGTATTTAAACACA
Source organism: Tannerellaceae bacterium (assembly GCA_051656605.1). Classification (GTDB taxonomy): domain Bacteria; phylum Bacteroidota; class Bacteroidia; order Bacteroidales; family CAMTPD01; genus UBA12018. The sequence continues at coordinate 3,814 of JBOGCF010000042.1, forward strand.
AAGGTATTGCGGTCGCCTTCTTTGAAACAAGCCTTTGCTTCAAGCGCCATACTCACAGCTTCGCAACGCTGCCATTGTCCTTTGATAAAGATGTCGTTTTGCTCGGCATTCACAACGCCTAGTCTTCGCGTGATATGCGATGGAATCTCCCCTTTTACATCTACCACAGAGGTGGTAGATGTTGGATGAAGCGTTTTGCAAGGTGGCACAATGCCTGCCTCGGTACTGACTTGAGCAAACACGAGCGGTTTGGCATTGGGATTGAAGTAGAGATGCTCTCCCGAGAAGAGAAAGCAAAGACGGGAGATGTCTTTACCGCTTTGGTCTACTTTGAGACCGAGCAAGTCTTCGAAGTACTGACTGACGAGTGCAAAAACCTCTTTGTGACGACCAGGTATGTGATCGGTGCGTACGATGACTTTTAGCCCCCGCCCCGTAGGACTGGGAGCGGCCATCACGACCGACTCTTGCCCGCGCAATACGATCAGCGCGGCAGCGACTTGCTCCAAGGTGAGCTTATCAAAGTCGAGTACCAACAAGCCATTGCCTTTGACTAGGTTTTTCATGGCATGCCCATCTTTAAATACGCCACAGAACGCAATAGCCGGAAGTCTGCGTTTGAGGTCTGCTACTCTTTTTTGATCACCATTGGCAGCAGCCTCTTCTATTTGCTTGATTGCATACATGTGAGAGGGTGCATTTGCCCATACAACTACATCATTGAGAACTGAGGCATGCGCCTCTTTGCTAAGACACGAATCGAATTTTGTGATTTGTGTGAACTTCATGGTTAACTAAGATTAATAATGTATACTCGTTTCATCCTTTTCAAAATGAAACATATTATTTCGACTTATACGATCTGTATTTTTTATACATTCATTCTGATCGACACACAAACATACAGTAAAACAATTTAAATATTGTACATTTGTGGTATAAATTTGTTTACGTTAACTACACACTCTTGCTAAATGTTAAATAAACAACTCTCCAACTAAAGATACTTTTACCGGCTTCGGATTGGTACCTAAAAGTGCCTTGAGGCTTGTGAATCGGTATAAACGCTTGCTTTCTCGCTTGCTTTCGAGATCGTTTTTATCATCGACCGATACTTCGAGGTGATGCCTGAACGTGTAATCATGACATGCCAGTTTTTGCACACGATAAAGGTATTTACTCAAATAAGCATAGTCTCCCCTACCCATAGCCTGATCGAAATCGTGATCTTCCAGACTGAGTATAAACATCTCGTTTTGCTGAAAACTGAGTTTTAGCGTCAAATTGGGCTGAGGAAGTCGCTCTCTAAATAACTCCGGATAAGCATCTGCTTGCTGCATGACGGTGTCCCATACACTTGCAGGATTCTTGATTACAACAGGTATTCCATATTTATAGCGTTGCACGGCATGCCAAAAAGTACACACATGCTCTTCTAGTTTGCCCGTGGGCGAAAGGTAGATGGCGACGTGATGATTGTTTCCCGGTTTTACAAAGGCCTCTCCCTCACCCTGCTTGTTGAAACGTACAGGCACTACCGAGGAGAGCCCGGTGTAGCAACGAACGGATTTGATCTGAATACCTGCTTCACGGTTAAACCAGACCGGATGGTTGTCTAAATCTCTATAGGCCAACTTCTCATTGCCTCCGTATTGCTCCAAATGATCCTTTACAATGGCTCGCACCCGACGATCAACGATCGAGTCGACTTGCTTAGAACCGATTGATGAGATTGGTTTTCGTATCACATACACGTTGCGCAAACAGGACGCAGATTGCAACTCGACAGTGCCTTTTTTGTTGACCCTGATTGGCTTTTGCGTAAGCGAACGAACGGCCTTTTCTACTACCGTGATCTTACCATATACGCTTTCCTCGCTCAATGGTCCGCGCGGTATAACGATATCTGTTTGCACCACCTTACGTGCGCCATCGATGACACCTCTCCGTATCCCTTTGGTTGCTGTTTTCTTCCCGGGCTTGTACGAAATCAAGATATTGCCAACTTGTTGCTCTACCGTTGCCGGTGAGAACGGTCTACTGTTATACACATAGTTTTCGAGTAGGCTTCTGCGTGTATTGTATCGATCTCCGACTGCCTCCTTCATTGCGAGACGTGTACCCGGCTGGTTCATCGTATTCATGCTATCGATTAGCGACTGCCGGGTAGATGCCACAACAAGGGCAGAGATCGCACTATGACGCTGATCTTGCCGACTGCAGATATGATCCCATCCCCATACCTCGCTCAAATAAGAAGTGATGTTTTGATTGGTAGTATGCACATTGGAACAGATTGAATGCAACAGGTCCATTGTTTTTTTTACGACAAACTGCGATTCTTGAAGCTGACGGATCAAGAAATCATTGGGTAAGTTGTGCGCACTCATCAGCAGTTTGTCTCGCTTTACTTTGCCTATCAGCTTGTTTTCATACATCGCATTGATGCGCTCCAGGTATGCTTCAAACTGGTCGGGCGTTTTGGTTTCCTTCATAAAGTCGAAGGCTGTGCGATTTCCCTTGTCGGCATTACAATGGCGATGAGCCAGTGTTTTGTTCGATTGTGAGTCGTCGAATAGCAGCGACTTGGGTATGATGTGTTCTACGTCAAAGCTTGTCTCATTGAACAACTCTAGCAGTCCGATGGGCTGTCCGCAATACATGCACATCCCATTGAATTTAATATCGTCTCCGGAAATCTCTTTATACAATCTGAACCGAAGTAGATTGGTATAGGTAGGTTGCACCCCCATTTCAACAAGTGCGGCAGCCAGTTGTTTCGACTGACGCTCGCGCACTATAAGCGACCTGTAGGCTTGGTTTCTTTGCTCTTTGCTCTGTTTCAACTCACGGGCAAATTGTACATTGCTCTGCTTGAATCTCCCGTATTTATCAAGCAACGCATTGACCACGTTTACCATCTGGTTTATAATCTTCTCCACAGTGGGCTGGCGAAACGAGCCTTTTGGTATAGACCATAACTTGCTTTGCAACACCGCTTTCTCTTGCCACAGCTCGGCTGTAGACATTGAAGAAGTATGGTATCCGACCTTGAGACATGCTTCGGGATAAGTGAATCCTTGCATAAGATATGGAAGGATCTTGCGCATCATTTTAGAGGATTTATTACCATATCCGCTCGACACAAAGTCGATTCGAGACAGTCGCTCTGCTTCCTCCTCAGATACATACGGAAAGTCTTTTCGGATAGCTTTACGACAAAGTGTAGCATCTTCGGCAGAGTAAATGAGATGCCACAGTTTGCAAAACGGCTGAGTCTCGAGATTTCCCTTGTGATCAAATCGCACCAATTCGGGATGTATTTTCAGGGTTTCTTTCTCAAGGCATCTCTTAATGCGACAGGCAGTTTCATTTCCTGAGACTCCCCCTTGTAGCATGGTATGGCCACGCCATCCGTCACGCGCATCGAGTTTGAGAATAGCAAGCAGGCTCTTAAAGGTTAGCTTCTGATTCTGATTGAGGTGTTCGACTAGTTTATGCTTTTGAGAGACTGTAATTGCATACGGTTCGTTGCTCTTATTGCTAAGCGCAATTGCGTTTACGACTTCCCAGATACGTGTATATTGGTACAATGGAGACGACTTGGGCGCAACTTTAGGCCCGGTAAAGTATTCCATTCCGTCACTGCTTTTGCGATATACACCTTCAAATTCGCATACGGGTACGGTTCCTTTACCCGACTTCAGCGAGCGTTGATAGTAGATTACCTCATTGCGTAGTTGGTGGATAAGACCGGCTGTAAGTAGCTGTGGGTAGAACGATCGTTGCTTGGCACAAATGGCGTCAAACTCGGCCATATATGCTTCGCGCGGAAAGAGTTTGTTTTTGACTCTATAGTGTGGATTGTGCGTAAACTCGGCATATATATGTTGCCCTATTGTCTGCCCTTGTTCTTGCAGGTATTGATAGCGTGCTTGTATGGCGGCGACGTACTCAGTTTGTTGCTTATCCAAGTTTGCTTCACTGCGGCTGCTTTTGTAGCCACGTCTTTGATTCAGGTGCAAAAGAATACGACCCAACTCTGTGGGAGACACCTGCTCTGTTACAGCTTTGGCTCGAAGTTGCCACAACTCAAATTTAGACAAGTCACAGAATTGACGTTGATCTTGATCAAGGTATTGACTTTTATCTAAACCTAGATCTTTATCTAGGCCTTGAGGCATCATATTATGCTTTTGAAGGATAGAAATGAGATTGGAGCGACGTAGTTGATAGCGGTCGTATGCTCTGCGCATTATACGTCGACAGGTACGCTTGGCATTTCTGGTTGATATATTTCCTTTTACAAATTCGTCTTTATCCTCTACAGTAAGGGGTAACACCCTATTTCCCATAGCGATTATTGTTCCTGATTTTTCATTAGTTGTGTCTACAACAGCCCATCCGATAGAGTTAATACCCAAATCAAGGCCTAGTGTTAATCCCATACTTGCATTCATTGTTGGTCTTTCGCAAAAATAGATCTTTTTTTAAATGTAAATAAAAACATTTACATATATTTGACCAACAATTTGAAGCAATTCACAATAAGGATTATTCCGTTGTGAAAACATCTAAGGGGGCTTTCTCTTCATTTTGAAGTGATGGTCGCCTTCTTTTACAAACAGAAACAAAGCAAACCGCTATCAATTAGCACCCAAAAACGACACCTGTCGAAATACATATATCGACTTATAGTTGTGAATTGCGTTCAAATTGCTTCATATTAACCACTACGCACAGATCCCCCATCAAGTAAACTTTTAATCGAATAAGTTGTTTACATAAAGACCATATATTCAGTTCATTATTTTAGATCCTATAAAACTTATCACACATGACAACACGAGTTATTAAATGGAGTTTCATCTGTGCCAGCAGTTTGCTAATTCTTACAGGATGCAGTAAAAGTAGTAATCCGCAAGAACCGGTTGATCCTCCAAATCCGAATCCGGATCCAAACCCTATTCCTACCTATTTTGAGTTTAACACAACGGCAGACTATTCAATATCTATAGATCTAGCTACAGGTGCTTTGAATCCGGGGATTACAAAATTTGATCTCTATGCAGAAAATCCATTCACTCAAGTAGATGGTTATCTGGTAAAAGATTCGTTAATAAAACCAATACAAACAGGATTTACCGATATAAATGGAAAATATAGTGATCTATTACGTATTCCAACGCATATAAAATCAATATATTTAACTCCATATAAAATCGGAATACCAGAATTGCTTTCCCAAGAGTTAATGGGAAGCAGTATTTCTTTTGACTTGACTGATCTGCCTAAATCAGGGGGCATGACTAAAACGTCGTTTATCTATAATACAATCAATGCTCCATCAACGTATGCATATGTGCCTTGGGATGCCTTAGGCAAACCAGAAAGTGTATACATGCGTGATGTGGTACCTCAGTCTCTTCTGAATGATATTAGTACAACATTACCCGACTCTCCTCTTCCTGTCAATCATCCTGAGTTTTTTAATTCGAATGCCGTACATCAATTGATATTGAAGGAAACTTGTGAAATAGATTTGGCTTTTGTACACGAAGGTGCAGGATGGCTGAATGTTCTTGGCTATTACTATTATCCAACTGATAATCCGCCAACATCATTGAGTAACGTTCGTAAATATATCGCGTTCCCTAACTCTTCATACTCAGGTTCGGGTGGTGGCCTAGCCACGGGAGATCGAATAAGATTGAAATATTGGAATGGTACAGAGTTTACGAATATCTTTCCTGCAGGAATTACCGTAGGATGGTTTATTTATGCAAATGGATATAACGCATCTGCTAAAACTGTAAATGTGGGTAATTATATGCACACTTCAAATCCGACATATAATCTAGAATCAAATCCTAGCTTGAAACAACACTCTGTTTTGCTCAAAGATACAGAACGAGATTTATTGGTAATTGGATTTGAAGATATAAAAAGAGATCAGTCGGGATGTGACAATGACTTTAATGATGCTGTTTTTTATGCCATCCCGACACCTTTTACAGCAATTGAAACACAGGATATTCCTGCGATTCATCGCTTTATAGATACTGATAATGATGGAGTTGGTGATGATAAAGATCAGTTCCCTAATGATCCTACACTCGCATATGTAAATTTCTATCCGGCGATAAATTCATATGCCACATTAGCTTATGAAGACCTTTGGCCGTCTCAAGGAGATTATGATATGAATGACTTGGTATGTGACTATCGAATGGCACATTACAATAATGCGGCAAATAAAATTGTACGAATTGAAGGTGATGTAAAGGTAAGAGCATCGGGTGCGAAGTTTCGCAATGGATTTGCATTTGAGTTGGGAGTAGCTCCGTCTGCAGTAGCTTCAACCTCAATAACGGGGAGTAGCCTTACATCCGGAACACTTGCTATAGATGGAAAAGGCTTGGAAGCAAATCAACCGAAGGCAAATATACCTCTGTTTGATGATGTTTTTAAGCTATTCAACAAGACTCCGGGTATATTTGTAAATACGGATATGGATAAAGAGGTTACTGCTCCGAAATTGATTAATTTCAGTATTATTTTTACGACACCGCAAAATTCATCAAGTGTAACGCTGCCCCCGTACAATCCATATATGATTGTTGATTGTGGCAATAACATAAGAGGCAAAGAGGTTCATTTACCATCTTATCGTCCTACCGCAAAAGCCGATCCATCATTATTCTCAACGGGGCAAGACCTTACAAATCTGACTCTCAATAAATATTATATTGGATCTACAAATATGCCTTTTGCTATTCATATTCCAGAATCATTTACATATCCGAGTGAAAAAAATAGCATCAGCAATACCTATACACACTTTGATCAGTGGGCTAAAAGTATGGGGTTGCAATACTCCGACTGGTATAAACGTAAAAATGGATATATTAATCAAGATAAATTATTTACAAAATAAAGCGCTGATTTTTCATTATAAATGAATGATAAAACAACTTTAGTTAGTACATTCCAATTATAAATTACTTCTGATTTACATATAAAAAAGTCACCCTCATTTGACATGAAGGTGACTTTTTTATATTTGTTGGTAGGTTCTACTGAGTTTGGAATTACCAGCAAGTGATATCTTCGTCTTTAAGTTCTTTGATCGACGATTTGTGAAAGGTTGGATTGGCTACGCCATTGCGTTTTTGCTTTTGGTAATCCTTCAGTGCTTTAACGGCTATGTTGCCTAGTAGTACGATGGCTACGAGGTTGGTAAGTGCCATTAAGGCCATAAATACGTCGGCCAGAGACCATACGATATCGAGGCTTAGGATTGATCCTACAAAGACCATCAGAATCACGATGAATCGGTAGAGCCACATGTAGCGTCTGCGATCTGTGATGAAACGCATGTTTACTTCTCCGTAGTAGTAGTTTCCGATGATGGAGCTAAAGGCGAAGAAGAAAATGCTGATGGCGATAAATACGGATCCGAAGGCTCCTACTTGGTTGCTTACGGCAGCCTGTGTGAGTTGTATCCCTTTTATTCCGCCCGAAAGATCTGCTCCTGATAGAAGCACGATAAAGGCTGTTGAGGAGCAAATAACCAATGTATCGGTAAATACACCCAGTACTTGAATAAAGCCTTGTTTTACGGGGTGAGATACGTGTGCCGTTGCTGCTGCGTTAGGCGCAGAACCCATACCGGCTTCATTGGAGAATAGTCCGCGCTTGATCCCTTGCATCAAGGCCGCTCCTAATCCGCCACCCACAATTTGCTTGAATCCGAATGCTGATTCGAAGATTTGTGCAAACATGGCCGGTACCTGGTCGATGTTTTTGCCTAGAATAAATAGCGACAATGCTACATAGGCTAAGGCCATAACGGGTACTACAACAGACGATACTACCGCAATGCGATGGATACCTCCGAAAATAACGATTCCGGATAACAAGGCAACAACAATTCCCATCTGAATACGATCAAAGCCAAATGCTTCGTTGAAAGCCAGCGTGATTGTATTGGATTGAACGGAGTTGAACACGAGCCCGAAGGTGACTGTAATAAGCACGGCGAAGAAGATCCCCATCCAGCGTTGTTTCAGTCCTTTTTCCATATAGTAAGCCGGTCCTCCGATATAAGAACGTTGTCCTTTGATCTTATATATCTGCGCCAATGTTGCTTCTATAAATGCAGATGCGGCACTGAAGATTGCGATAAGCCACATCCAAAAAATCGCTCCCGGTCCTCCTACCGCAATGGCTGTAGCTACACCGGCCATGTTTCCGGTTCCTACGCGTGAGGCTGTAGAAATACAAAAGGCTTGAAAAGAGGAAACGTGATGTTTCTTTCCTTTTCCCGAAAGAGAAACTCCTTCGGCAAGCAGCTTGAGCATTGCTATCGGGTTGCGAAATTGAACAAATCCTGTTTTTATCGTAAACCACAATCCTGCCGCTATCAAAACAACGGTAAGGATATAGGTCCATAAAAAGTCATTGATACTTGTAATAAAATTTTCCATAGGCGTTTATATACTCATAAATAAATTCGTTTATCGCCTAGATCCGGAAATGTTGCTATTCGTTGAAAAGATTGTCGCTGATCGGCATCACGCCAATACCGGGCTTATTGAGCGGTATGACTTTACCGTCGATCAATTGAGCTCCTTTGAAACAATCGTTGGTGATTAACATATTTCCATCTAGGTCTACCCAGTTTGCCATTGCCGCTAGTTGTGCTGCCGCAGAAATCGCACACGAGGTTTCGGTCATACAACCGAGTAATACTTTGAGATCGTATTTTTTGCATCGCTGCATGATATTGTACGCTTCTCGCATTCCTCCACACTTCATCAGCTTGAGGTTGATTCCGTCGAATAGTCCGTTTACGGTATCTAAGTCGTGCATGTGCTGAAACGATTCATCAGCAATAAGAGGCATCTGTGTGTTAGCCTTGAGCCAAGCCATATCATCGACGGCTGCCACAGGCATAGGCTGCTCTAGAAATACTACTCCATGCTCGAGACACCAATTGGCCATATCCAGGGCGTAGTATTTATCGGTCCACCCTTGATTTACGTCGGCATAAATCGGCTTGTCGGTAAGTGCTTTGATGGTCTCAATCATTTCTTTGTCGTTGCCCGCTCCCAATTTGATCTTTATAAAGCCAAACGGATCTGCTTCTTTGATCTTTGTGCGTATTACTTCCGGTGTGTCGATACCGATTGTAAAGGATGATTTAGGGGCATCTTCGGGATTGAGTCTCCACATGCGATACCAAGGCTTGCCGGTAAACTGTCCGTATAGATCGTGCAAAGCGATATCGAGGCATGCCTTAGCTGCCGAATTACCGGGTTCTACTTCGTTGATATACTCGATTATTTCTGCCAAACCGTGCGAAAAGTCGAAGTTATCAAGATCTACTTTCTCTAGAAACGCGATGACCGAGTCTTGTGTTTCGCCCAGATATGGAGGCAATGAAGCCTCTCCATATCCGACCAAACCGTCGAGTTCGATACGTGAAATAACAACCGGAGTAGTACGTCTACTCGAGCTTGCTAGCGTAAATTGATGCTTCAACATCAATGTGTATGGAGTGTACGTTAATTTCATGACTAAGAAAGTAATTTTATGTGATAAATATTCCCAAGTAATCTCAAATCTTCAAAAAGGCCATTGTAGGTGGCTTTTGACTTTACATGAACTTTGTATGAAATAATGGAGCGTTCTTTTTCAAAATCCTGCTCAAACGACAAGTTAATAATAAAGATCTTGTGTTGATTCAAAATAGATTTTATTTTATCCATATCGGGGTTTGTCGTGTTGCAGAAGATGAATAGGTTTTTACTCACACCTTCGACCAATGCAAAACGTTCTAAACGATCGAGCGTGATCAAAACAACCAAGGTGATTACTGCTGCAATGATTGCGATGATGTACATCCCGGCTCCGATAGACAGACCAATCACGGCTGTAACCCACAAGCACGCTGCTGTAGTAAGACCGTGTATATTGCCTCTACTTTGAATAATTGCTCCGGCACCAATGAACCCGATACCTGATAGTACTTGAGCTGCAATACGACCAGGGTCTCCATTGTGAAAGTTCATAAAGGTTTGTGGTATCCAGATCGAAATAAGCATGGCGACTGTAGATCCCAAACAGATGAGGGTAAAGGTGCGCATTCCGGCATTTTGCCTTCGAAACTGTCTCTCAAGGCCGATAAGGGCTCCGATAAAGAAGCTAAATAGCAAACGAAATACAGCAGTGTGAATATCTACTGTGTTTGAGGTAATAATCGCATCTAACCATTCTTTCATATCTTATGTCTCTTTTTTATGAATATCTATGAAGATTACATCTTCCAAATATTAACTCTCTTCGTTGTAGAAAAGTTGATAATAATGGAGACCTTTTTGCTCATCGTAGCCTTTTACAATCTGTGCATCGGGCGAAAGGATCTTGATCAAAAAGTTATCGTCTAGTTTAATACCACTTTTGAGACGCTGTGTTTCTTTTTTGAGGGCTACATTATTTATTTCAAATGTAGCATCCTGCAACTCGGGTTGCTGCTCTGTGAGCCCTTCTGCCATCTTACTGTGACGGAAATCGCTGAAGTTCTTGATGAGTGTTTCGTCTTGTACCACTTCTGTCATAAAACGATTCATGTCGAACATGTCATTTTCTTTCAAGAACTGGATGGTTTTATTCATCATCTTAGCTTTATCGGCTTTCGATTTTTCGCCGGTTGCTACGGTTTGCGTTATAAAGTCAGAATACAGGGACATGATGTTCTGTGTATGGTAATATCCGTCGCGACGAGGTTTTACGTGTAGGAAGTCGTCGACCCAATACTGTGCTTCTATTCCTTTGTTGACGTTATCGATAACGGAAACTACATAACCGGAGTCTTTTTCGATGTTGAAAATTACAGCTCCTTTGTCGAGCTTGTTGATATTAACTCCTTTGTCGGATTCTACTTCGAAGTTTTCTCCCGTTGGATACACTTTGAGAAAGGTGTCTTTGCTTTCTGACTTGAAGATACCAATGGCATCTGTCGCATTGTTTTCAAACATGCAGTCTTTGAGATAGACGACATAGAGTTCGCCCGACTTGATCTTTGGGTGCATGCTTTGATCAAACAGGTGCTGTGCTAGCAACAACGATTGTGCGTAGAGCGTGGAGGGGTCGTTAAAGATTGTGGATGCGTAGGTAAACACTTCATTCATCGACAGGTCGGAGTCGTGCACAAAGGTATAGTAATTGTCCTGCTTGAATGGAGAGAGGAAATAGTGCTTGAGCAGCAACTCGATGGATGGATTCACGTCGAGTAGTGTCTTGGAGCATAATAATCGATCACCGCATAGCTTGTTCCCTATACGGTGAACGACCATTTTTTCTATCTTGGCAAAAAAGAAATCTTGCATGTATGTTGGTTTTATAGATGCAAAGATAGTAAATTAAGATCTAAAATTGTTTTAACAAAAATGACGGATTGATACGTATGTAAAGACCAACTTCGAAGTTGAATGCCGTTGGGAAGTGTTCGTATTCTCCTTCGGGCGAGAATGAATGCACAGGAAGCATGAGGTAGTTACGCAGGCTGCCGCCTATGGTAATGAAGTTATTGAGCGATTTCCCATAATCGGCACTTAAGGCACACATGTGATTGGTTTGCATAACGTATCCGTAACGAATGGTAGAGGTTGAGATATTTCCATACAAGGAGCTACCAAGCAAAGAGGCAAACTTGTCACTTTGCCAATAGGATAGTGCCACGTTGAGGTCTCCTACTTTACAACCCAAATCTGCATTGAACCCCCATCCTTGCGTAAATGGGAATTTGTTCTGACCCGACATTACCTTGTAAAACAATCCGTAGGCATTGGCATATAGTTCAGTTGGTCTTTTTGTGCCTTGCAAACGACGACGCACTTGAATCCCTGTGGCAGCATTGAGTTCGGTTTGGATTGAGTTGCCCACAAGCGTGTCTAACTCTCCACCTTTGTGGTGAAACAAGGCTTGCAGTGGTGCCGAAACCGTATACTTCTCATTCTCTAGAAATTTATATTCTCCTGAGAGTCCGAAGAAGAAGGATTCTTGCTTGGTATCATCATTGAATATAAAAGTATCCCAATTGGCCCAAATGTCTAGAAAGGCCCGATCTGTGCGTGCTAGGAATTGTATGCCGGCTTCGGGATCGGCTGTAAGGTTGTAGTCGGGATTATATAAAGGTGTGATAAGTCGATGATTGGCTCCGCCATAAATATCGCCAATAACGAGACTAAATTTATTCATAAAGTCTACTTGTGCTCTCAGATATGGCAAGCAATGTACACCGCTACTATTTCGTTCGTTTACTCGTGGAATCCCGATATAGGATACTTTTGGATAGGTAGTTGCTCCCCAATATTTAAGAAAATAAGCTCCTCCTTCTAGTTTGACATTCGGTAGTGGGTAATATATTAATTTTGTTTCTAATCTAAACCCCGGAAGTGTGTACCCGCTTAAGTATTTTCCATCGTTCTCATTGTTTTGAAAAAAAGATAGATTATCTACATTCAAGAATAGTTTATTGGCGTTAGACGGATCAATTAAAGAATTGGTTTCAAAGAGTGTTTCATATTGAGCTGACGCGTAATGTACACATAAGCAGCTACATGCGGAAATTATAACAGTACGTAAGATAGACATGGTGTGTTTTTTATTCAAATGTAGAAAAAATTACACAAAAAAAGTGCTCTATTCTCACGAATAAAGCACTTTCCAATGTGTGTAACACATTTCTTATGAAAACACGATTTGTGCATGTGCAATATATAAAATATGTATTACATCGCAACAATTGTATAGTTAATTATACATAATCGTGTTTATATTAAGTAATGTATATTCTCAATTAAATTGATTGACCAATCAAGAACAATGCTGCAAGTGATACGATTGCATAAAGCTCTGGGAATACTGAAAGGATCATTGTTTTACCAAACAAGTCATAACCTGATCCAATACCTGCAATACCGTTAGCACAAACTTGTCCTTGACGAATAGCTGAAAGTAAACAAACCAAACCTACAGCCAAACCTGCACCGAAGATAGCTGCAGATTGAACCGGAGTGATTTCTGTAGTTAATTTACCGGCCAAAAGGAAATAACCTAGGAAACCGTACAAACCTTGAGTACCTGGCATGGCACTTAATACCATATAGTTACCAAATGCATCTGGATTCTTTTTCATTGCACCAACTGCAGCATTACCTGCAATTGTAACACCAAAAGCACTACCAATACCAGAAAGTCCTAACATTAAACCAATACCAATGTAAGCCAATAAAATAGGTTCCATAATTTAAAAATTATTTAGTTGTTAATAAATCAATTTGCTTTAGCTTTTTTAGCGAAAGGATTGTATTTTTTACCTCCGCCTTCAAAACCTGAGTTGTTATAAAATTCTACGAAAGTTAGACGCATTGGGTGCACAAAAGCTCCTAATGACGACATAAAGATATTCATGGAGTGACCAAACAAAAGGATTAAGATCATCACAAGTTGTCCGACAACAGGAATATCAGGGGCCATATTAATTGCCAATTGATTAAACACCAATCCCATTACAGATCCTGAAATACCTAACGCAAACAAACGAATGTATGATAGCATATCTCCTAAAATACCGGTAAGGCGGTTGTAAAGTCCCCACAACCCTCCTCCGATGTTTGATAGAATGCTTGCTTCAGGATCATTGAACAGTAACATCATTGCCAAACCAATACCGGAAACGATGTAGTGAGCCATTGTAGTGTGCTCAGGTGAAAGTTTTCCGATATGTCCTAAACCAAAGACAATACCATTTCCTACAAGACAAAGAATCCAACCAAACGGATCAATCGAATATTTAAAACCAAAACGAGACCAGCGACTAATTGCTTTCAACACCATACCAAAGAGGATCTGTACACCTCCAAGGATCAAGGCAAAGTTAAAGAGCTGATTAGAGTCTAGCATAAATCGTTTAGCACTTTGTATCCATGCCCAGTCTACCTCCAACAATGGAATACCAAAGAAAGTACCACTGATAAAACCAAATATCACAGTTCCCAGTCCTAACCAGAAGGAAAGCTGAAAGATTGGTTTTAGGCTTGGATCTACTTTTCGCATGAGTATGATCGAAAGAATTACGAATAATAGTCCGTAACCACAGTCGCCCAAACAAAGACCAAAAAACATGACAAAGAACGGTGCAAAGAACGGCGTTAAATCCCATTCGTTGTAATTAGGCAGGGAATAAAGTTCTCCGATCATTTCAAACAATCTGGAGAATTTATTATTCTTAAGCAACACCGGAACTTTATCTTTAGGTCGCGACACATCTGTTACAAATAAGATGCCTTTGGATTGAAGGTATTCAACCAGCGGTTTCTCTTTGCTTACAGGTACCCAACCTTCTAAGATCATTAATTTAGAATCCGGATCTGATTCTGTAGCCAATAAAACTTTCTCAAAATCGAGTTTGTCAGAGATCTTAGAACCTTCAAAACAGAGTGTTTTGTAGTATTTCTGCGCAAAGACTGCTAGTTCGGCATCAATTTGCTTAATCTCTTTGACATTCGCTTGGTATTCGGCCTTTAGGCTGCTAAATGACTTACTGCCATATTTGATGCCTTCAGCATCAATTTCGGGATGTTTAACTTTAGTCACTGTGACAAAGTATATCATCGAACCAATGCGTCCTACCTCTATTGCATGAAAATCATTGAGCCATTCAGCATCGAAATTAGATTCGGGTGTGCAGAAGAAGTTGATGTGCCAGCCTTCATTCTCCAACTTTTCAATCGTAGAGAGATCAAAATCGCCCCATATATCCAAGCGATCCAACTCTTTCTCTATGATTTGCTGACGCTGAAATAAGCTATGCTTCAATTCAATCTGTTTCTCAAACTCGGTTAAGAGATTGTTTCCTTCACTGGTTTGATCTACCGGAGCATAAACAATCGACTTGTCTTCGTTTCCGATTTTTTCAAGTGCTTTGCAAGCTTTTGCATATCTTCCCGATAAAGAAAGAAGTAATGTTACTTGATCAGATTGCTCATCTGCGGCTTTTTCATCTTTCTCAATCACATGAACTACACCCAACTCACTGATATCTGACAAGAACTGTGTGTATTCTTTGTGATAAATCAAAAAGCCATATTTTGACATTTTCTCTATCATACAGCTTCCTCCATTCTTTTTCGTTTCTCTTGATTTGCACGCATGATTTTCTGAGATGACTTAGAAAGACTTTCTTCATCTTCCATGAATCGCTTAATCTTTCTAATTGCATCTTTATAGCCCGGTATTTGAACTTTCTCAAATAGATTTACTTTTTGAGTTGTCTTTTTACGAGCATGCTCTAAAAGATCTAGTTTCAATGTTGAAAACTCGGCTTCAATACCATATTGTGCTAATGTTTTGATCAGAGAAACTCCATCGGCGAACCAAGCCGGAGAACTAAAAAGGCTATAACGACCAATCTCAAATTTGATATCGTTAAGAACCGGAACTACAACTCCGGCAATCTTTTTAGTCGAAAGGTCAACGTCTTTGATCCTTACTAAATTGGGATCAAATTCATTCCATAGCTCTGACATATTTTCATAACTACGGATTTCGTTTTCCAGCTTAAGTTCCAATGTATTTACTTCATCTTTTGTTTTCTTCACTTCTATACGTAGGGCACTTTCTTTACTTTTAATCGTAGGAAGTGCTCTCTCGCGCATCTTAAGTTGTTTTTCCAACTGCTGAAGCGAAGTTTTATTATATTGAAACTTTATAGCCATAATTGCAAGGTTTTACTTTTTCCAATATTTATCAACGAGGCTTTGTTTGATATTAACCTCTGCTGGTGTAAAGTGCTCTGAAAAAAGTTCCCAAGCTACATCTAGCATTTCTGTTGTATCAAGATTCACGTCGATCGCAAGTAGTTTTTCTGAATAGTCTTTCGCAAAAGCCAATGTTCTCAAGTCGTAATCTGTAAGATCGAAACCATTCTCCATCTTTGTTTTTGCATTAGCGGCATCTGCGTACAAACGTACTGCAGCATTCATTACTTGCGGGTGATCTTCTCTTGTTTTCTTACCAGTTACCAGCTGTTTCAAACGAGACAAGCTTCGGAATGGGTCTACGATAACTTTACCTACATCACTATCACGTCTTAAATAAAGCTGACCTTCGGTAATATAACCTGTGTTATCTGGCACAGCGTGTGTGATATCTCCACCTGAAAGTGTTGTAACGGCGATAATGGTAATAGATCCTCCCTCTGGGAATTGAACCGCTTTTTCGTAGATCTTAGCAAGGTCGGAATACAACGAACCCGGCATAGAGTCTTTTGATGGAATCTGGTCCATGCGGTTAGATACGATTGCCAAAGCATCGGCATAGTTGGTCATGTCAGTAAGCAAAACAAGTACTTTTTCGTTCTTTTCAACCGCAAAATACTCTGCTGCCGCAAGTGACATATCCGGAATGAGCAATCGCTCTACAGAAGGGTCTTCTGTGGTATTGATAAAGCTGACAATGCGATCAAGTGCTCCCGCGTTGCTAAACACGTTTTTGAAATACAGATAATCGTCGTTTGTCATACCCATACCCCCAAGAATGATTTTATCACTCTTTGCACGCATGGCAACCATTGCCATTACCTGGTTGAATGGTTGATCGGGATCGGCAAAGAATGGAATCTTTTGTCCGGTTACTAATGTATTATTAAGGTCGATCCCTGCAATACCTGTAGCAATTAGCTCTGATGGCTGCTTTCTACGTACGGGATTCACAGAAGGACCTCCGATCTCAATGTCTGATCCTTCTGGTACAGGACCTCCGTCAATAGGGTCTCCATAAGCATTGAAGAAACGACCTGCTAGCTGCTCGCTAACTTTCAATGATGGAGCCTTGCCCATAAATACTACTTCTGCATTTGTCTTGATACCTTCTGTTCCGGCAAATACCTGTAGCGTAACTTCATCATCGATAATTTTTACTACCTGTGCTAAGCGACCGTCTATAGATGCAAGTTCATCGTAACCTACCCCTGTAGCTTTCAAGGTACAAGTAGCCTTGGTAATTTGAGTAATCTTTGTATATATTTTTTGAAATGCTTTTGCTGCCATATTCAATGTTTTTTGTGCAAATCTAAAGTAACACTTTAAGCTAGTGCAACTCTTTTCTCTGCTACAAGTTCATCAATCTTTTTACGATACTCATTAAATTGATCACTGTTGAATTCAGAATAATTCATCTGTTTCATCAAGTTAATCATTTGTTTGAAGTATTCGATTACTTCTAAGAAACCTTCAAATTGAAAGTCTGCTCTACAAATATCAACGATAAGATCCAACATATAACTTTGACGCTCAAGTGGAGTCAAAGAGTCAATATTATCGAATGCGTCTTGTTGCAGAATAACGAAGTCAATCAATTCTGATTTCCAGAATGTAACGTGATATTCTACCGGAACACCATCGTCACCTAGGATATTGATCTGTTCAGCAATTTCTTTACCACGCTGCATACGTGTTTTGATCTCATTTACTTTCGGAATCCATTCTTCATTTACTTTCGTAACGATATAGTCTGCAAATTCTGGATACTCTAGGTATTTTGAGTAGCTATCAATTGGGTTAATAGCCGGGTAACGCTTTCTATCTGCACGCTCTTGTTCTAGTGCGTAAAAACAACGTGCTACCTTCTTCGTATTCTCTGTTACAGGCTCTTTTAAGTTACCCCCAGCAGGAGAAACGGTACCGATAAAGGTTACAGAACCTGTCTCGCCATTATTCAAGTGTACGAATCCTGCACGAGCATAGAAGTTTGCAATAATCGCAGACAAGTCCATCGGGAATGCATCCGGTCCCGGAAGCTCCTCCAAACGGTTAGACATCTCACGAAGTGCTTGTGCCCAACGAGATGTTGAGTCGGCCATCAATAATACCTTCAATCCCATTGATCTATAATATTCGGCAATAGTCATGGCTGTGTATACAGATGCTTCACGAGACGCAACAGGCATGTTAGATGTATTGGCGATGATAATTGTACGCTCCATCAATTTACGACCTGTGTGAGGGTCATCCAAGTGAGGGAACTCTGCAAATACCTCTACAACCTCATTGGCTCGCTCACCACAAGCTGCGATAATTACGATATCGGCTTCTGCTTGTTTAGATATAGCATGCTGCAAAACCGTTTTACCTGTTCCGAAAGGGCCTGGGATAAACCCTGTACCACCTTCTACAATCGGATTGATCGTATCAATTGTACGGACGCCTGTTTCTAGCAATTTAAATGGACGAGGCTTATTGTTGTAGCAAAGATTAGCTCTTTTTACAGGCCATTTTTGCACCATCGTGACATTTATATCATTTCCGTCAGAATCTGTAATTACAGCAACGGTATCATTGATTGTGTATTGTCCTTCTTTTGCGACACTTTTTACAGTATACATTCCTTCTAGTTTGAATGGAACCATAATTCTGTGAGGCTGTTTGTTTTCATCAACTTGCCCCAACCAATCGCCGGCAATAACGCTGTCACCCGCTTTAGCTAATGGAATAAAATCCCACAACTTGTCGTTATCTAAAGCAAAGGTATAGTCTCCACGTTTGAGGAATACGCCATCCATTTTATCAAGGTCGTTCTGCAAACCATCATAGTTTTTTGATAACATACCCGGACCTAGCGTCACCTCTAACATGTGAT
The DNA here is from genome assembly GCA_051656605.1 of Tannerellaceae bacterium. Lineage (GTDB taxonomy): Bacteria > Bacteroidota > Bacteroidia > Bacteroidales > CAMTPD01 > UBA12018. Next base: position 22,519 of record JBOGCF010000042.1, read on the forward strand.
CAACAAATTCAGCAGTATCTCCAACTCTCATGCCGCGTGTGCTTTCAAACACCTGCACATAAGCATTCTTACCTACTACTTTGATTACCTCTGACATCAGCTTATCTTCGCCTACAGAGATAAAACATATTTCATTTTGTGCAACAGGACCATCTACCTCTAGTGTTACAAGATTCGAGACGATACCTTTTACAACTCCTTTCGTAGCCATATCTTATTACTTATTATTTCTATATTTATCAATAACGGAAACCTCCGATTTTAGACGACCGATAATATTTCTAAATTGAATTTCACCAGTTTCCGGATTAAGTTTAGCCCAACGCTCTTGAATCTCTATTTTAATCAAATATGCAAGAATCTTTTCGATGGAGAAATACTTGAAAAAAGTATTTTCTTCGAGCCATTGCCAACGTAATCTGTCTATCTTTTTCTCTTTTTCGAGCAAATCTGATTCATCAGCAATCTTTCGTAATTGCTCAAATTCATCAAGAACATTTGTGAGTCCAAAATCTCGTGCATTAGAGCTACGTAAAGCAACGGCAACTTCATTGTCTCCTACTATACTAGAAGCAACATCCATTCCATATGCTCGGCTTGTAAATGCTGATAAGACATTATTCACATTTAGATTAAACTCGAACCACTGTGAAGCAAATTTATTTCGTGTTTTCATCGCATAATCGTAGTACAAGCTCGACAAATAGTCTTGCATTACAACTGGATTATCCTCTGATTTTTCTTGATTATATGCTGCAAAAAAGGTCGGGAAATAACTAGGAATCCGTTTATCTACAGGTCGCTCAAACTCTTTCATCAATTGCACAACTTCCTCCAAATCTTGTGCAGAGAGATTGCCTTTTTCGTCGAGTTTAGAATCTTTATTCTTTAAGTATGCCAACAGGTTTTTGTTGTCATACTGCATGAAATAAAGCTTGATCAACTTCAAATCATCGCTAGAGAGAGCATCTTGTAGTTCTTCTTTAAAACGGGCTTGTGTCCATACCAACTTAGCATCATCAATAGACAAGTCTGGTAAGCCGGCGACAAATGCATAGTAGTTACCCATTTAGAAAAGCATTTCTATCAACTTCGGACGGAGGAATTCCTTGAAATAAGCAATAAATTCATCTTCGCCGAAAGTTACTTTATAAGATCCGTCTTTCGGTAATATATTAAATGAAGAAGGTTTTCCATTTACCTTTTCAATCTTAACTCCATTGTTTAGCAATTCTGTAGCGTTTGCTGTAAAGAACTTAGAAAGAGCATCTGCATCGGCCGATTGTATTGTAATAGAATCGTTTTTAGCCCATTCTTTTGCCATTTCTAGAATCATTTTTTGCATAAAGTCCTTTTCGTTCAATGCTCCAGAAACAGCATTAGCAACAACTTTGGTTGTTATTAGATTTACAACTTCAGTTTTTAAGGCTTCTACGCTTTGTGAAGCAAACATTTTCAGCTCAGCTTCTGTATTTTTTTTAAGTTCATCTGCTTCTTTCTTTGCACTCGCGATAGTAGCATCAGCTTCTTCTTTCGCACTCTTAAGAATAGAATCTCTTTCACTTTTAGCTTCGCTTATAATACGATCAGCTTCTTCTTTACCTCTTTCCACCCCTTCTTGATAGATCTTACTAGTAAGTTCCTGAATTTTAGAATCCATTAGCTTATATTTTTAATGTTTCAAACTTCCGTTATGTGTTGTAATTTCACTATTTTATTTTAATCTCATATGTCAATGGCATGACTTTTTTATAAACTGCAGCCACACCACAATATCGATCCAATGACATATCTATAACTTTCTGCAATTTTTCAAGAGATAAATTATCGCCTTCAAACTCATAAATAAGATGCATGGAGTTGTATTGTTTTGGATGCTCTTCTGTCAAAGTTGCTTCTACTGAAATGGATAGGCCAGTATAGTTTATGTGCATCTTTTTTAGTAAAGATACGACATCCATACCGGTACAACCGGCCAAAGCGACAAGCATTAACTTTTTGGGACTTGGGCCTTTATCACTCCCACCCCATTCTGTGGTAGTATCTAAAATAATTTTGTGGTTATCGAGCGAACTTTCAAACTCCATACCACCTTTCCAATTCAAAGAAACCGAATGTGACATATATACAGTTTTTAAAATAATTCAATTAAATTGGATTCATTACAACGAGGCTCAAATCTATACAAATAATTCTTATATTCGCACACAATTAAACCATTTTAAACCAATTAATCTATGTTAACTATAGAAATTATATCCAAGAATAAACTGGAAATTGTTCATAATCTAGCTGATCAAATCTTTCCTCATACGTATGCTAATATCCTTTCGCCATGCCAAATTAACTATATGATGGATGCTATGTATAGCATTCAAAGTTTACAAAAGCAAATAGAGGTGGAAAAGCAAATATTTCATCTTGTTAATTTAGAGAATACTCCTTGTGGTTACTTCTCACTTGAATTAACATCACCTACTACATGTATTTTACAAAAACTATACCTACTCCCGTCTTTACATGGCAAGGGATTTGGAAAGCAGATATTGAATGAGGCGATCTCGTATATACGAACTCACATTCCTAGCATTGAAAAATTACAACTTTATGTCAACAGAGAAAATAAAGCGAAAGACTTTTATCTAAACTATGGGTTCTCTATAAAAGACAGTCGAGATTTTCACATAGGAAATGGATATTATATGAACGATTATATAATGGAACTATCATTATAATCTCTACCTATAGTAAAAGTATCAGATAAAGATTATAAATACAACCTGTAACTTTTACTATAGGTTTAATCATTGCAATAGAAACGCATAAAAATAACGAATAGAATTAACTTACACAACAAGCAATACTAAAATAATCAAAGCAGACCTTGCTTGTATGCAACATATATTGCTTCTGAGATAGATTTCACTTTCAGTTTTTCAAAAATAGAGTTTTTACAACGCTTCAGATAAAATAAAGGAATGTCAAGATTATTAGCAATATCCTGCTCTTTGACTCCCTCTCCTGACATACAAAGAATATCACATTCTAAGCGAGACAATCGAGTTTCTTCTTCATCCACAAATCGATCAGAAGACGGAATATAAATAAGAACTTTATCCTCATCAACCTTGTGCATTTTCAAAACGGGTTTACCAGTATAATGTATTGGCTCAATAATACATAATGATGCATATAAGTTTTTATCTTCCGTGTATACCAAAGGTATGATCTTTATACGAATTGCTTTATTAGCAAAGTCAGAGTCGTAATTATAACAAATTGAAAAATACAGATATTTATTCAACTCTTTCTTTTTATGTAAGAAGTAATCAGTCATAACATCTGCATACTTCTTCAAGATATTCTTATCCACTAATTGCATGGAAGCTGCAAGCCAATCAACTGATAAGTTATTATGATCAGATCCGAAATCAGAAAACAAACCATAATCATAATTAAAAACAGTTACTGAAGAAAGATAATGATCTATCAAGATATGTGTTTGCTGATTATTACAAGCAACAGCCTCAAGGTTGAAATGCATATTATCAAGATTGAACTGCACGCATTTAAACTTCTGATTATTTATTAAAAGATTCTCAAAAAACATATCATTCTAGATTAAAGTTTATATTATAATAAATTCTGCTTGAGGGCATAATAAAGAGCCTCCGGCATATTATATGCAGAAAGCTTTTTAAGCACAGATTTCTTGTAGTATTTAACAATATTAACTTCAACATCCATAATTTCAGCCATTTCATATTCTCTTTTTCCTGATGCCGTTAGCTTTAGCACTTCTAACTCATTTTTATTTAATGCCGTTTTCTCTTCTAAAATAAACTTATGAAGTCTATTATTGTAAATAAACCGTTTATTTTCTTTCGGAAAATAAATCTGAAAGGATACCGGTAAAATAGACATAGAAGGAGATGCATAGGTTAGTGCAAAATGAACTTTTTCATTTATTAGATATATCGGATATAAAAAACATTCTATATTCAACCAACGCCCCTCTTTATGCCACAAACGAAAATTATATCTAATCGTATGGTAAATTCGACGATTATTCCGTTCTTCACTTAAAAGTGTATTTAAAGCACATTGAGATATAGATTGCAATAACGCCCCATCCTCTGGATGTACTAATTTAGCTAAGAAGTTAGCTCCATACTCTAAGGCTTCATCTTTGCTATAACCAGTTAAAGCAAGCAATGATTTTGATATAAAATAAACCTCTTCTGTTTGTACTGCACTAATAAAAGAAGCCTTTTCAAAAGCCGCGCTACAAACACTTACCCAGCGCCCTAAATCATCAATAAAAGATCTATGCTTACCTACAAACAGCTCATCACTCGCCTCATTAACAAAATAACGCTCAAAATCTTTCAATAATATTCCCATAGTTTTTTCTTATAATACAACATCTTATAAGCATGTTATGTGCTAACGTAATACAGCAAATAAGCTCATTATCAACACTTACACTTAAAATTTATTCAATAAATACACAATCATCACAAATATATTACAAATACACCATTTACTCAAGCCATCAATACGCAAAATATATTCAAAATCAATACTTGTCCATTTATCATTATAATAGACTAAAGTATTTTAAATGCATCCTTTTTTAAAAGCGACGAAAATAGCCTCTGATATGGATTTTACTTTGAGCTTGTCAAATATCCCAACTTTCATCCGTTTTAATGTCGAAAAACTAATTGATAAAAAATCTGCTATCTCTTGTTCTTTCCACCCTTTACCCGACATTCGAATAACTTCACACTCCAGACTTGAAAGTTCAATATCTTCTTCATCAACAAAATCCTTTATCGAATTGGAATACACTTCAACTTTTGAATTAAGAGCATGGTATCTTTTCAGAATCGGACATCCAGCATGAGGTACAGGTTCTATAATACAAAGTGTTGCTTGTAATTTCATATCTGAAGTATATAGATATGGAATAATCTTAAACATCACTGCGTAATCAAACTTGATTGAGTTCCAAGAATGACTAATAGAGAAGTATATGTATTGTTTTTCATCAGCACTATTAGATAAAAACTGCTCGTTGACAATATCAAAGTATCTAGCAATAATTGATTTATCGAGAGGTTGCAAATATGAATGCACCTTTTCTATATCTAGACGATTATAATCATCTCCTACTACAGAATACAATTCGGCATTATAATTATAGATCGAAAAAGTTTGATCGTTATGATCTACCAAAATCATTGTTTGTTGATTTGTACACGCTATTGCTTCGATATTGGATTGTATCACACTTGAATCTAGACACAACTGCTCTAGAAACTTCTGATTATCAACCAAAAGCTTCTTCAATATAATAAAATTCTCACCCATTAATACGATTGTTTGATAACTATATTTATGAATAAATTGATATTAGATATAATTTTGCTTGAGTGCATAATAAATAGCTTCAGGCATACTATTTACTGATAATTTACTCATAATACACTTCTTATAATACTTTACAAGATTCACATCTACATCCATCTTCTTAGCGATTTCATGCTCTCTATTTCCTTTAGCAATGTATTGAAGTATACTTATTTCAAGACTTCGAAGTTGAATTTTCTCCTCCAATACAAATTTCTTACGGCAATTATTATAGATATAGCGCTTGTTTTCTCTGAAAAAATAAATTTGAAAATTCAATTTATTAAACTCATTTATAGGAGAAATGTAAGATATAAAGAAATGAGGCCTATTATTAATAATACATATTGGGTACAAATGACAATCTAAAACTATCCAATGACCATTTTTATGTTGAATTCTATAATTATAATGAATTGTATGATGAATAAAACGTTTTTTGCAACGTTGATACAATACCTCTTCTAATAAAGACTCTCTAAGAATAGCTAGGTCTTTGAGATCATCTGGATGCATAATACTCTTGACAAATTGATCGCCCACAGATAAAACCTCTTCTTTTGAATATCCTGTAAGCTCAGCATAAGAATCAGATATATAATACAACCGACTCTTTTGCGTACATGTAATCAATGCTGCTTTATTAAAAGCAGCACTACACACAGATGAACTTCGATAAAGATCACTTATAATTTTCTGATATTCATGCGGACTAAAATCTTCAATTGGATTGTAATTAAAATATTGTTCAAATTCAGCTAGGATTATACCCATAATTCAACTCTCTTTTTTCCATCTTAAGCTCTATCTCTCTTTCTAACAGAAAATATATTGATGGTCATGCAATTTTTACTCTTTGCAAAGATAGAATAAAAAGGAGGTGTATCAAAATGACACTTACCCCCCCACTCAAGACCCAATGTAAATTATTTACATAAAAAAGCCTGTTTATTATATTTCTTAATCAAAACAATCGATATACAAGAAACCATAACACATAAAATCACTAATATATTTTGTTTTTTAATTTAAATACATATACTTTTATATCTTAAACACGACTTAACGAATAAGCAAATTTACTAACTAAAAAAATTACCGTGAAACGTAGAACAATTTTACAAGTAGCATCTCTTGCTGCTTTGCTAAATTCGTTTACACCATTGCTCGCGAATACTCCTGCCTCAGACATTCGCCAACGCATCAATTGGGTAAACCCGGAAGCATTGCAGCTTGCGATTGAAGACATGAAAACACAACAGGGATTTGATTATGCCAATGCACAAAAAGATTTGGAATTTATCAAAGCCAACCTCGAAGGTGTAAAATCGCGCATCAATGGACCAGATAGCACTAAAGCCTTGGCTGAAGCGGTGGTACTTATCGAAAAGCAGCGAAACATAACATTAGCCAATCCGGCACTAGATATGGACAAGATCGTGGTTACACGATTCGGTCTAGGTAAAGATGCTCGCTCTGCAATGGCTAACAAAATGTGCATGCCATTCAGCAACTACATGGGACTTATAGAAACCCCTCCTACAGGTTATGATGCTGAACTTTGTGAGCTTTCGGACCTAAGAGCTCAAAAACAAACAAAACGCACTATCTTCAAACCAAAACATGGAGAAGGTATCGCAGATGTGCAAATGCACTGGGACGCAAATAAAATGCTTTTTGCATCTGCAAAACCTGTTATTCTGGATGGTTTTTACAATCAAGAGTATCCATCTTGGCACATTTATGAGGTAAACTTAAGTGGCGATAGCCTTAAAGTAATTACAAATTTCCCTGAGCCGGACCTTGAGTTTGCTGATCCGTGTTACCTTCCCGATGGCCGAATTTTGTTTACTACAAACATCGGTTACAACGGTATTCCTTGTGAACACGGAGAACGTGTAATTATGAATCTTGCAATCTATGATCCGAAGGATAAATCGATGCGCAAGATTACATTCGACCAAGATG
>JBOGCF010000043.1:0-237411 GCA_051656605.1 Tannerellaceae bacterium
TTTCAAGCTGCATACAGTGTTTGCGAGTTTGCTCAGAAGTGTTGATAAGATCCCAGATCTCTTCCATGCTCATAGCAGCAGGTACTTCGATTGCAACGTGTTTGCCATCAAGCATCGCTTGTTTACCAATCTTTGCGTGTGAATCCCATGGAGTCGCTACATAGATAAGGTCGATATCTGGCATGGCGGTCAATTGTCTCCAAGCAGCAGTATCACCATAGAATTCTTTTGCTTTAGGGAAACCTGCTTCAACAAGACGTTTGTTTACATTTTCAACGCGGCTTTGCTCTACATCACAAAGTGCTACTACTTCAACACCAGGGATATTTGTCATACGGTGTACAGCACCGGGACCACGCATACCAAGTCCGATAAAACCAACACGTACTACAGGGATAGGATCAACAGCAAGCTGTACAACGTCTGTTTGTCCGGCAGGGCGTTCCGGTGTAGTTGTTTTGATCATTCGAGAAGTCTTCTCGCTCGCATCTGCGGTGTTTGTTCCGCCAACGCATGAGGTTAGCGTCATACATGTCAAAAAACAAGCTGTTAGCGTGCTTGCTTTTGCATACTTAAATAGTTGTTTCATTTGTAAATTATTAAATTGTAGATAGCAAAAAATTCATGGTATTTGCAGTATAAAGAACTGTGTTCGGATCAAACACCGAAGCATTTGATCCGGATACACCTTCTTATTTACTATATTCTTTGTAGAATTCTACTACTGTTTCGATTCCTTTGAAAAACAGGTCTAAAGAGAAGTTTTCGTTAGGAGAGTGGATTGCATCACTTTCAAGGCCAAATCCCATAAGGATTGTTTTAGCACCTAACACTTTCTCAAATGTTGCGATAATCGGAATACTTCCACCTCTTCTTACGGCAAGTGGTTTGCTTCCGAAAGTTGTTTCGTATGCTTTTTCAGCAGCTTTGTAAGCCGGAAGATCGATGGGGCATACATATCCTTCGCCACCGTGGTGAGGAGTTACTTTTACATCGATGCATGCAGGAGCTACCGATTTGATATAATCAATAAACAATTGCATAATTTCTTCGTGTTTTTGGTTTGGAACCAAACGGCACGATACTTTAGCAAAAGCTTTAGATGGAAGTACGGTTTTCGAACCTTCGCCGGTGTAACCACCCCAGATACCGCAAACATCGAATGTAGGACGCATGCCGGTACGTTCAAGAGTTGTAAATCCTTTTTCACCTTTCAACGCTTTTACGTTCAATGCTTTCATGTATTCTTCATCGCTGTGAGGAACCTGTGCTAGCATTGCTCGTTCTTCGGAAGAAACTTCTTCTACAGCATCATAGAAGTGAGGAATTGTAATACGACCATCGGCATCAGTGATGTTTGCGATCAATTTGCAAAGTTCATTGATTGGGTTTGCAACAGCTCCGCCAAAGATACCGGAGTGAAGATCTTTGTTAGGGCCGGTTACTTCAATTTGCCAGTAAGCTAATCCGCGTAGGCCAGTTGTAATCGACGGAGTATCGGCACCAACCATACTTGTATCAGATACTAAAATAACGTCACATTTAAGAAGATCTTTGTTTGCTTCGCAGAATGCTTCCAAGCTAGGAGAACCAATTTCTTCTTCGCCTTCAAACAAAAACTTTACATTGCATTTAACCAAGTCGTGCTTCAATGCAGTTTCAAAACCTTTTACTTGGATCATGCCCTGTCCTTTATCATCATCTGCACCACGAGCCCAAATAAAGCCATCTTTAATAACTGGTTCGAATGGATCAGAATTCCATAATTCGAAAGGTTCGGCTGGCATAACATCGTAGTGTGAATATACCAATACGGTAGGAGCTGCAGGGTCTACAATTTTCTCACCATATACAACCGGATTACCAGAGGTTTCCATTACAACAGCTTTGTCAGCTCCGGCAGCAAGAAGTTGCTTTGTCCATTCGTTCGCAGCAGCATACATATCTGCTTTATGTTCTGCTTTTGCACTTACAGAAGGGATGCGGATTAGTTGAAACAACTCCTCCAGAAAACGGTCTCCGTTTGTTTGAATATATTGTTTAATAGGCATAGTTTTATATTGTTTAGTCGTTATGCTGCAAATAAACGAATTTTTGTAGAGAAATGAAAGACTTTTTTAAGTATTGCAACATGATTTTTCTCAGAATATAAATAAATGTGGTTTTTTGATTGCATATTTAATAAAAAACAGTCTAAGCAATGACAACTTAATTGCATTACATTGGTTTTGTCAATAATAAAACCAGATAGAATTATGAAATACTATTTTTCAAAAGAGCTTAATGCTTCGTTTGATGAAGCCAAGCAAAAGGTGCTTGCATCGTTGAAGCAAGAAGGTTTTGGAGTTATTAGTGAGATTGATATTCAGCAAAAGTTGAAAGAAAAGCTGGGTGAGTCGATGAAGAAGTATGTGATCTTAGGGGCTTGTAGTCCGCAACATGCTTTCAAAGCATTGCAAATCGATCCACACTTGGGTGTATTACTACCATGCAATGTGGTTGTACGTGAAGTGGAGGATAATTTAATAGAGGTGTCGGCTGTGAATCCTCTTGTATCTATGAATGTAGTAGAGAATGATAAGTTGAATGAAATAGCCGATCAGGTTAATAACAAACTAAGTTGGGTTATCGATAATTTATAAGAAATAGATCTTGGTTATTTATATGTGTTTAATAAGGAAAGAGCGTAATCCTGTAGCGAATTACGCTCTTTCTGATTTAGTTGTTGATTATAGAAGATTCCATTTTTTCAGATCGCTTTCAACGTCGGATATGGTTCCGATTTCGAAGTTCTGAATAAGAACGTTTCTTACATTTGGAGAAAGAAAGGCAGGTAGTGTAGGGCCGAGGTTGATGTTTTTAACACCAAGATGAAGTAAAGCAAGAAGTACGATTACTGCCTTTTGCTCATACCATGCAATATTATATACGATTGGAAGTTGATTGATATCTTCCAGCTCGAACACCTCTTTAAGTTTTAAAGCAATTAAAGCCAAAGAATAACTGTCGTTGCATTGTCCGGCATCTAATAGGCGTGGGATACCGTTAATATCTCCTAGGTTCAATTTATTGTATCTGTATTTCGCACATCCTGCAGTAAGGATTACAGTGTCGTTTGGTAGCTGTTGTGCAAAATCCGTATAATAACCACGAGAGTTCATTCTGCCATCACAGCCTGCCATTACTACAAATTTGCGAATTGCTCCACTTTTCACAGCATCTACAACCTGACCGGCCAAAGCCAATACTTGAGCATGTGCAAAGCCTCCGATAATTTCACCTGTTTCGATTTCGGTCGGAGCTTGGCAACGTTTAGCATGTTCTATGATTTGAGAGAAATCTTTTGCTTTTCCAGCCTCACGAGCAGGAATGTGCTTGCATCCCGGATAACCGGATGATCCGGTTGTATAGATGCGATCTCTATAGGTTGCACTTTCGGTAGGCGGAACAATACAGTTTGTCGTAAATAAGATAGGTCCGTTGAATGTTGTGAAATCTTCGCGTTGTTTCCACCATGCACTTCCGTAGTTGCCTACAAAGTGGCTATATTGCTTGAATTTAGGATAGTAGTGAGCCGGAAGCATTTCACTGTGTGTATATACATCAATGCCAGTTCCTTGGGTTTGCTCCAGTAATTCCTCGATGTCTTTCAGGTCATGTCCGCTGATTAGGATAGCCGGATTGTTACGTACACCTATGTTTACTTTGGTAATTTCCGGGTTACCATATCGAGAGGTATTTGCTTCGTCGAGTAGAGCCATTCCTTTTACTCCGTATTCTCCGGTTTTTAATACAAGAGCAATCAAAGCATCTACTGATATCTCTTTTCTTGATATTTCTGAAATAGCCTCTTGCATGAAAACATATATATCCGTGTTTTCTTTATCAAGGTTGTAGGCATGTTCTACATATGCAGCCAGACCTTTAACTCCATAAATTACAAGTTCTTTTAGAGAGCGTACATCTTCATTGCTAACCTCCGTAATGGCTTTATAGGGAGCATACACTTCAAGTGCTGTATCAAATGCTTCTTTGCTGTAAAAGTCGGAAGCTTTGTTGTTGAGCTTTTCCAGGTATTCTTCTCCTTTATGTATTCTATCTAAGATTGCTTGTTTGTCAAAATTGGCATTAGTAATCGTAGCAAATAGTGCATCAACAATAAAATGGTTCACTTCATCACAAATAGCAGCATCCTTGCTGCGGAACAAAGTGGTACGTATCGATATCTCTTTAACCAGATAAAGCAGCTTATCCATTTCGGCTGATAAAGTTTCATCTTTACCACATACTCCTTTGATGGTGCAACCAGTTCCTTTGGCTGCCTCCTGACATTGAAAACAGAACATTGACATATTTGTATCGTTTTTATGGTTATTATCTTGTTTTACGTAGGCAAAGGTATGGTACTGTATTTCGCAAGTCTGTAACCTATGTTACAAGAGACAGAATTTATTTAAAAAAAAATGATGCTGAAGTTTTCAACCATCATTCAACCGAAACGTTAATTGATTGTTTACTATATGGATTGAGTGAATTTTAATGAATAATCTGCTAGATAAATAAATTATGCGAAAGTTTATAGTAACCATATTGATTTTAGCATCTGTTGGTAATGCGGGCATGACTTTCTCGCAAGAGCAAAGTCAAAAAGAACGTAAGAAAGTAGGACTCGTATTGGGTGGTGGTGGAGCCAAAGGAGCTGCTCATATAGGTGTACTTAAAGTGATTGAAGAAGCCGGAATTCCGGTAGATTATATAGCAGGAACTAGTATTGGAGCTATTGTGGGAGGTCTCTATTCGATAGGTTACGATGCCGAGTCGCTCGATAGTCTTGTTAATAGTTTAGATTGGTCGTATTTACTAAGCAACAATGCACCTCAAGGGTATCGTTCGTTTCGAGCAAGAGACGTAGAGGGGAAGTACTTGTTGAGTATACCCTATAGCTTAAAAAAGAAAAATGAGATCCCGGCCGGACTTATCAATGGTCAGAATATATTGAATTTGTTTTCCGGTCTTACAATTGGTTATCAGCACATGGATTCTTTTGGTGATCTGCCTATTCCCTTCAACTGTGTGGCGACGAATTTAGTAAGCGAAGATTATGTTGTTTTAGATAAAGGCTCTCTTCCATTGTCTATGCGTTCGAGCATGTCTATTCCGGGTGTATTCTTGCCGGTAAAGCTCGATAGTATGGTGCTTGTAGACGGTGGCGTGATCAATAACTTTCCTTCCAATGTTGCTCGAGAAATGGGTGCTGATATTCTCATTGGTATTGACTTGTCGACAGGTAAAACACCAACTTCTCAGCTCACCACATTAATGGGATTGATCAATACACTTACTGATATTACCGGAAAAGATGAATATGAAAAGAATAAAAAGGATCTGGATTTGTATCTTAATCCAGACTTGAAAGGTTTTCAGACCATGGATTTCAATACTCCGGCAATGGATTCTATGTATCAACGAGGGGTTGAGGCGGCTCGTGCTCACTGGGACGACTTGATGAAGATAAAGAAAGATATCTATGGAGACTCTGCTCATTTGGTAAAAACGGCTCCTCGGGAATTGAAACATATAACTAAAAATGACACGTTACAATTAGGAGAAATTACAATAGAAGGAGTGTCTGATAAGACAATAAAATACTTGAGAGAAAAGATTCGATTAAAAAAGCATGATCATATAACCTTGAAGAATATTGATGAAGCAATCGCAATATTGGATGGGATGGATATATTTAGCAGTGTAACATATCAGTTGTCTGATAAGGCTCCATACGATCTTACATTTACCTTAGTAGAACAAGCGCTCAATCAATTAAATGTTGGTTTTCGTTTCGATTCGGAAGAGATGGCTTCGATATTGTTGAACACAACATTTTATGAGAATTTCTTTAAAGGGTCAAAGCTATCTACAACGATTCGATTAAATATTAGTCCTTACGTTGCATTTAATTACGAGTGGCGTCCTAATTTTAACAGTAAGTTTGCCATAGCATATAAGATAGGGTACGATAATTTTAACTTATACAATGGAAATCACAAAGTAGATGATGTGAGCTATTTATGGCAGCAAGGAGAATTTAAGTATGGAGTACTGCTTAAAAACTGGGAACTTGAGGCAGGGCTTCGCTGGGATTTCTTTGGAAACTCGAGCGACCTCTATAATCCGAACTACAATCCTATAGGGATAGAGCCAGACTCTTATTTCAATTACTTTGCCACATTCGGATTGAACTCATTAGATCATATTTATTATCCTACAAAAGGAGTATTGGCTCATTTGAAGGGAGAGATGATTACAACTAACTTTGTAGGATGTCATAGTAGTGCTCCTTTAGGTGCAATCTCTGCTGATTTTTTATATCCGGTCAAGCTCGCGAAGAAACTTTATATGCTTCCGGGTTTTTCAGGGCGTATTCTTTTAGGAGGAGGAAGTGTGCCACCGATATATCAAAATTATGCAGGAGGAAATATGAATGCCCGATATATGAGTCAGCAGATCGCAATGCCGGGTGTACGCAATGTACAAGTGTTTGACAACTCATTGATGATGCTCAAACTTGGTTTTCGATATAATATCTTTAAGAAACAGTATTTGTCGATAGGTGGGATTTATGCTAAAAACTCAGATTCTGTCAGTTCTATTTATCAAGGCGATGATATCTGGTGTACAAGTGCGCAGTATAGCTATGATACCCCTCTTGGTCCTGTTAGCGGTGAAATCAATTATTCGAACAGGGATAAACGTGTAGGTTTGTATTTTAACTTCGGATATAATTTCTGATAAGAATATATATCTTTGTTTTCTAAATAAAGCAGTATGAATTATCAAAGTGTCTTGAAGTGTCCTATATTCAAAGGGTTGAATCAAGATGATGTCTGTGCGATGATTGATCACTCTCATGCTAGAGAAAAAACGTTTCAAGAAAAAGCAATTATAGCTTTGCAGGGAGAGGTATGTAATAATCTGATGATTGTTGTAGAAGGCAGTGTGCAGGGAGAGATGATAGACAATACGGGAAAATTGATTGTCATTGATCAGATTCATGCCCCCAATCCGATTGCACATGCGTTTCTTTATGCAGATAACCATGCGTTTCCTGTTAATATTGTAGCTACATCGCATACAAAGATTCTTTACTTTGAAAGAGATGCTTTTGTGAAGCTATTGCAACAAAATGCAACATTGCTGATTAACTTTCTGCGTATCATTTCCAATACGACGCGCTTTCTTTCACAGAAGCTACAGTTTCATGTTTTCAAGACGATTAAAAGTAAGATTGCTGCATATTTCATTAAGAAATATAATCCTGAAAACGGAAAAGTATATCTGCTCGACGAAACACAACAAGAGTTGGCAGATCGCTTCGGTGTAGCACGTCCGTCTTTGGCACGAGCTATAGGTGAAATGGTCAAAGAAGGAGTGATAGAAATGGGGCAAAAGCAATTGACGGTGATCGACGTGAAACAGCTAATAGCAATAGCAGGGAGCTAAACACTTAGACGAAAACTTACAACTAATCGAATCAATATATTTTATATCATGAAAAACATATTTATTACAACTCTCTTTTTTTTAATTTGTGCTCAAATGATAATCGCAAAGAGCAAGAATTTGAATCTTGTTTTTATTGGCAATAGTATTACTGCCGGAGCTTTGATTGATGCTCCGGAGCAAAATGCACCACCGGCTCGAGTAGTTAGTAAATTAAGCCAACAGTCGGTGTACGATAATGTGGCTTTTGTAAACTGTGGAGTTAGTGGTTGTACAACGGTAGATTATTTGCCGGCTATGAATACACTTTTCCCTAAAATGCTAACTGCTGTAGCTTCGATGGATGCAAAAGATGCCGATATCGTATTTTCAATTATGCTAGGAACAAACGATAGTGCAATCAAAGGGCCTACCGGATCGCCTGTGTTACCACAGCAATATAGAACAAACTTGAAAGTAATTACCGAGGCATTGCTCAATAGATATCCTAAAGCAATAATTGTGTTGAATCGTCCGCTTTGGTATAGTCCTAATACATATAATGGAGCAGTGTACTTGGAAGAGGGACTTTCTCGATTGAATACATATTGGTCAGAACTGCAAATATTGCAACAAGAGTTTGTATCGGAAGGTATTACGAACGTGTACTTAGGGGATGATGAAGCTTATAGTTACTTCAAAGAAAATCATAAGTCTGATTTCTTTGCAGAGCAGGGAAATGCCGGAACGTTCTATTTACACCCCAATGCCAAAGGTGCAGATGTGTTGGCTACGTTTTGGCTAAATGCTATAACTCGAGTTTTAACTAGTAAAAAATAAAGATATGAGAATGCTTATTAAGGCTACTAAGCTATTTGTTTTGATTGGTTGTGCCGTTGTAGGTGTGGTCGTTACGGCTTGTAACCAGAAAAAGGAAACCAAAAAAGAGCTTTTTGAAAGAACCTTAGAAGCTAATGTGACAGCATGTGCCGAACTCACTACTCAGCACGGTAATGTAGATACCGCAGTAGCTCGATCTTTTTGCAAATGCATGCTGACTAAATGTTTTGAAATTGACAGCAACTTTGTCATGCTCAAAAGCTCTGAGGTGCCAGCATTCGTAAAAAAACATAAAGATGCCTTAGAAGGATGCGATGCTATATTACTCAAACATCTTTATCCGGGTCAGAAGTAACTCTATTTAACGTATTTCAATAATCAAATTTGGCTTTGCTGTGTTTAATAAGAAAATACTTACAGTATGAGTTGGATTTTATATATCATTATTGGCATAGTAGCTGGCTTTTTAGCTGGCAAAATTATGCGTGGCGGAGGGTTTGGACTTATCATTAACTTGATAGTCGGTATTATCGGTGGAGTACTTGGTGGTTGGATATTTGGCCTTTTTGGTCTTGCCTCTACAAGTATTATCGGAAGTTTAATAACATCAGTAATCGGAGCAATTGTGTTACTTTGGATTATATCTTTTTTCAGTAGTAAAAAGAGTGCATAGTAAATGTTAAATAAATCGGGACATATTCGAGATAACGAATATGTCCCGATTTTATTTTTACAGTATATTTTATTTTTACAGTATATTTTGTTGCAGTGCTGTAAATACAGCACTAGGCATATTAGGTGCATTCAGTTTCTTCATAATACTTTTCTTATAATATTTTACTAGATTGATATCTAAATCAAGTTTTGCTGCAATATTATACTCTCGTGTTCCTTGAGCAATATGACGTAAAATCTCCACTTCAATTTCTTTTAAGTCTGTATGTCCTATGTACTCAAATTTATTAGCTACCTCATTGTATTCATATACTTTATCATCATTGAGATAATGCATAATAACCCTCGGTTCCGTAATTGGATTAGGAAATTTGTGAATGATGCCATAAAATAAAGAAGGTCTACCTTTTGAGGTGAACTCTGACGGTATAATAGTTGCAACAATAGGTATCTCTGCTTTATTTTTATTGCAGAGGTTATACTGATATTGAATACACAGATTAGAGCGATTGTTTTTGTTTTTACTCCAGATATCATTGGTGATACTCGCAATATGTGCTTTTTGTAAAAACTGGGCATGTCCTCCCGCAATGGTTTCATTTAGTATTTTTGCTTGCGAAATGTGAGCATCACTCTTCGAGTATCCTATAAGATCAAGAAATGATTGCGATAGGCAAAAAATCTGCTCACCATATCTGTCTATCAAATAGGATGGGGTATTCGATAGCTTTGATATTAAGATAAAACGTCTAATAAGCTCCTCTTTTTGGAACTTCGTAAGGCGATATTCGTCGGAACAAACGACTTCCGACAGCTCAAAGATTAATTCAGACATCGTTGAGTAAATTGATAATTTTCGCCGCAAATGTACCGTATTTAAATAAAGAATACAATCAGAATGAAATGAGTTTTAGATAGAGTTTAATATTACACTATTTTGCAAGCACCTTCATTTGGTTCTTTTTCTAAAATCAACTAATTTTGGTTCTTTCTACATCTGCGAAACCAATTTGTGAGCAGACCTGAGTAGAATAGATGCATAAAAAAGAATAACCCTTATATAATGTATATTTTTTCCTCCATACGAGAGTTGATCAGAGCTCTAGATATAGGACGAGAGCTGCTTGGCGATATGTTTGAGAAACGTAAGTCGGCAGCCTACTTCTACGAAAAAGCACTTCAGCACGTTTCGCAAGAAAGACTCGACAACTTAATCAGCAAGGAGATCATCAGACGCAACGGTCAGTACATCGAGCTAGACGACCGTTTTCTGCAATTCTTCGAGCAATTTCTCGATGTAAACGAAGAGATCAACGTTTCATACATTCAGGAAAGTATCTTGTTCGTTAAGCAAAATATACTTTTCTACAAGCAAGAACGTAACGAAATCCGTCAATACAACTACCTGCGTACCATCAAATCGGCTTTGCGTCGCCTCGAGCGTACGGCAGTGCGCTACATTATGGACATTCAGCGCAATGTAGATAACACCTTCAAGACAGAGCCCAACTTTAAGATTAAAGTAGCTAAGCTAGAGGATTATGCGCGCAAGCGAGATGATCTGCAAGTGCTTATCGAGCATGTAGAACACCTCATCACGGTAGAAGAGGCCGACTTCTTGCGAAAGGCAATGGATGATGAGTTGAAAGAGATCTGTCTCGAACTTCGCGAGGCTCTCAATCAAACCCGTCATAACCTGATCGAGGTACAAAAACAGATCATCGAATACCTCAACCGAATCAAATATCAGAGTAAGGTGCTCGAGAAGATCCGTCAGATCAAATACCTCAAAGATCAAGTTGAGTTGCAAAGTCGCTCTAATATCTGTGACGTACTCGAAGGCAGAAGCGATGTGGTGTTTGAACCGAATCCGGCTTATCCGCTCAAACTCTCGCTCGATTATTTACAGACCGACGAAGTCCTTCCACTATTACGTAAACTATCGGCAGAGCAACGAAAAGGGGCTAAGATAGAAGCTCCGCAAGCCGGCAAGATCGATATGGATTACCTCGAAGATGGTACAGAATCCACTCCGATGATCAATCCCGAAGTCTTGAAAAAAGCTTTCGTAAAAGGAGATCAACACCTGTATCAGTTTTTACAGGAATACAACTATCCGTTCGATGCCGTAAAAGAAGACCGTATCAAGATCTTCTGTCAGCTGATAGCTTTGTATGACAGCGAATTTGACGTGAGCGACGCCTATGAGCGCGACGGCGATATCGAGTATGTAATCGTTTATCCGAAAAAAAAGTAGTATGAATTTACCGAAACAAACGGGCGATATATTTGAAGAACTGAGCAAAGGCCGCTTTATCAGTTCGAATAGCATGGATCAGACAACGCGCATGTTGTTTGATATCATCGACGAAAACTATCAGGAACTGTACGACTACTTCCTGCACATTGGCTTTAAACTCGAGCAAGGACAGGAGTATTTCTACTTCTCACGCAATGAGTCGAAGACCAACCTCGAACGTAAATTAGAGCAAGCCTATAAATGGATCGATATTGTAGACTTTCTCAAAACCTTCAACGATTCATTTGGGGTAGGTTCTCGCTTCTCTGCTTCAGACTTGGAAGTGAAACTACAGATGGATGTAACCTTCAAGATGAAGCTCAATGCGCTACGCCGCACTGTACGTGGCGAATCGCATCGTGAGATTATCGAAAACATCCTTGCCGAGATGTGCAAAGACCGATTCTTTGAATTGGAAAACAGTATCACGGGTACCTACAAAGTATTGGCCTCTTTCAAGTACCTCGAAGACCTGATTATGAGTATTAACATCCCCGAAGAAATTCAAAATGAGATACCTGAATAAAGTCGTATTTATCAATAGTGCGGCCATTAAATATGCTGAAATCCTACTCGACGGAAATGTGCACCTTATCGGCACCCAGGGGGTAGGTAAAAGTACCATTCTGCGTTCGGTGCTTTTCTTTTACAATGCCGACTCATTAAAGCTCGGTATCGCAAAAGAGAAGAAGAACTATCAGGAATATTACCTACCTTATACCGATTCGTATATCGTGTATGAGGTGAAAAGCGAAGACTCGGCTTTTTGCGTAATGACCTTCCGCTCGCAAGGACGCGTAGGTTTCCGCTTTATCGACTCGCCATTCCGAAAAGAAATCTTTATCAACGAAGATAATGTGGCGTACAACGACTGGTGGCAAATCAAGTCGGTACTCGACAAACTCGACATTTTCTATAGTCACAAGCTCGATACACTCGAAGAATACCGTGATATTCTGTACGGAAACTATGTAGCTCGCAAAGAGTACAAGCGCTTTGCTTTGCTCGAGAGTGCCCAGTATCAGAACATTCCGCGTACCATCCAGAACGTGTTTCTTAACTCAAAGCTAGAGGCCGAGTTTATCAAACAAACCATCATCCTATCGCTCGAAGACGAAGACAAGCAGATTCGTCTCGACAACTACAAGCATCACTTGAAAGACTTTGATACGCACCTGCGTGATATCAAGA
This sequence comes from Tannerellaceae bacterium, assembly GCA_051656605.1. Taxonomy (GTDB): domain Bacteria; phylum Bacteroidota; class Bacteroidia; order Bacteroidales; family CAMTPD01; genus UBA12018. The sequence goes on from JBOGCF010000043.1 coordinate 12,485, forward strand.
CCTTCCGCGACAAAGCCGTAACGCTGCAAGCCGAAGAGGTAACACGTTATCGTGCCGAGATAGGAGCAATGCGCATGGACGAAAAGGAGATGGCTTACCGCTTGGCATGGGCTGTAGATTCGAACAAAAACCGCCTGCCAAAACTAGAGAAGGAAGTCTTGACGTTGAAGCACGAAGAGGAGAAGACCAATCGCCGTATCGACGAGATCACGGCTCGCTCGGGCAATGCCCTGGGTAAGATCAAAGGTCGCCTTTCGGTGGTAGATAGTAAAATACACGAGGCTCGTCAAAAAGAGCAAGTCTATAAAGAGAAAGACATCGACTCTATCTGCAAACGAGTAGAGCAAAAGTCGGTCGTGATGCAAGAGCAAACGCACTTGAAGAATGAGCGTGATTTGCTGCAAACCGAATTCAAGAGCGTATCGCAAAAATATGAAGCACTGCTGGGCGAACTCGAGAATCAGAAGAGTGCTTTTGAAAATGAAAATCAAAAGACACGTCTGCAAATTCAGAGCGAGCAAAACGAGCAGCGAGAACGCATGCGTAAGGAGTGCGACAAGCTGATCGAAGAATCGGCGGAGCAGCACAACGACATGCATAAACTTGCCGAGCAAGAGCTTAACGAAAAGCGAGAAAAGCAACAACAAGCTCAAATCGCGAAAGCAAATGCCGGACATGTGCGTCACTTCGAAAAAGAGATCGAAGCCCTGAAAGAACAGATCTCTGAGCATAAGAATCGTAGCATGCAAGCCAAGAATGGTATCGAGCATGCACGTCGACAAGCAGATATGCTTCAAAAGCAATGGGACAATGAGCAGCGTATGCTCGAGAAAGAGACCAAACGTGAGAAAGAGCGCTTGAGCGAATCGATCGGGCAACTCAAGCCTCAGGTTGCAGCTATTGATCAAAAGCTCGAAAGCACGCACGACTCGTTTTACGGTTGGCTCAACGACAACGTTCCCGGTTGGGAGCATTCCATCGGTAAGGTTTGCGATGAGCAGGTATTGTTCCGCAAAGACTTGGCTCCGAAATTAGCTGCCGAGGCATTGACCAACAACTTCTTCGGTCTCGAAATCGAGATGGAGAGCTTGGAACAGAAGGTGAAGAGCGCGACCGATTATGCTCGTGAAAAGCAAGCAATACAAGATAAAATAGAAGCCCTTCGCTTGGCGCTGGATGACGCAGATAAGCGTTTCGCTGCCGAAGAAGAAGCCCTACGTAATAAGTTCCGCCCACAGGTACGTGACCTCAAAGAGCAGGTTAGGGTAGAGGAATATCAACTCGAACAAGCCGAACGTCTTGTACGTGAGAAAACCGTAGAGCTTGAAGACCTGCGTCGTAATGCACAGAGTAAGCTGCAAGAGCAACTTGAGGAAGTGTCGAAAGCAGCCGAATTGGCTCGTAAAGAGGTTGAGGCGGCTACTTCTAGGCTCGAAGCGGTACGCAAAGAAATTAAGGAGCAAAGCAAACACATCGAGCATGATTTGCGTCGCAAAAGCGAAGAGCTGCAAGCACAATCGGCTGCTCGCATTGCCGAACTAAAAGAGGCTCTCGATCAGTTCCTCGTAAAATACGCGACTCGTAAGAAGGAACTTGAGAACGAAAAGCTCAGCGACTTGTCGGGTAGTGGTGCCAACGTAGACCGTATCGATGCCATTGCCAAGCAGTTGAAGAAACTGGAGCAGGAGTTGATCTTCATCGAAGAAAACACCGAACTTGTGGTGATTTACAAGAAAGACAAGCAAGACTTGATCGATCGTTTGCCCGATTTCCGTAACGAGAAGAAGCTTTACGAGCAGAAGATTGCACAAGAAGCCGAAGCTTTCCGCTTGAAAAAAGATGTGTTGGTGGCTCAGCTTGAGCAAACCAAACTCAAACTCTCAGAGTGTACCTCTCAGATCAAGTCGATACAGGAAGATGCCAAAGAGTATGAGCGTTTTGCAACGTACGAGTGCTATCAAGAGATGAAGGAATGGTTGGTAGAGTTGCGTTCGGGATTTGAGACCGAAGAGGCTCCGAAGGTGCTTATTGCCAAGTTGATGGATAAACACTACGCGCTGGAGCGTAAGGTGACCGACCTGAAAGCTGCCGTGGCCAAGTTCTTGGGCAACTTCTCTGAGCGTAACTTGTTTAGCTTCCGTACCAACTTGATGTACGATGCCGACTTCATCGATTTTGCAGCCGAACTGGCCGACTTCGTTGAAGAGGATAAAATAACGAAGTTTGAAGAAGAGGTGTATAGCCGCTTTGCGTCGATCATTCAATTGATAGGTAAAGAAACGGACGAACTTACTTCTCGAGAAGGAGAGATTCAGAGCATTATCTCTCGTATCAACCGCGACTTTGATGCCAAGCGCGACGTGGGTAGCGGTATCATTCGCAAGATCGAGCTTCGTAGAGATGATAGCATGAACCCCGTTGTGAGTATCTTGAAAGAGATCAAGAGCTTCAACGACGAGTTTGCTCATTCACTGGGCGAGGCAAACTTGTTTGGTGCGCCAAATAAGCTCGAAGTAAATGCGAAAGCAATCGATTACCTGCGTATCCTAAGCAAGGAAATTGATAAGTACAAGAAAGAGTGCATTTCGTTGTCCGACTCGTTCGAACTCAAATTCCGTGTCGTGGAGAATACCAACGATACCGGTTGGGTCGAAAAACTATCTAACGTAGGCTCCGAGGGTACCGATATCTTGGTGAAAGCGATGATCAATATCATGCTACTCAATGTGTTTAAAGAAAACGTGTCGAACCGTTTCAAAGACTTTAAACTGCACTGTATGATGGATGAGATCGGTAAGCTTCACCCAAATAATATCAAGGGTATCTTGCGCTTTGCCAACGATCGCAACATCTTGCTGATCAATGGTTCGCCTACCGAAAACAATCCGCTTGCCTACAAGCACATCTTCAAGCTAGAGAAAGATGCCAACAGCGTTACCCGCATCAAGCGTCTGCTTACCAACTACGAAGAGATCTAAGACGATTTATCCTCTGTTTGGCGCTAAAAACCAAACAGCCTTTATATAAAAAGCAAGCTTACTTTTTCACAGAAGTAAGCTTGCTTTTTTTGTAAACCTTACAAGGTTCTTAAAGGATAGTGCCTACAAAGAGGATCGGATTGTCATCTTCTTTCACCTTGCTTACGATGGTCTGTAATTCTGCCGATCGAATGCGGTCTTTATTCTCCAATAACCAAGTTGGTTGCACCCAGAAAGCAACCTCGCCGTCCGATTCCCATAATACGAAGTCTTCTTCATCGAAGGGCAGACTTACGTTTTGCATCAGAATATCCTCTGTAAATGTTTTAGAGGATTGAGTTTGTTGTGCTGTTTTATCGTAGATGTTAACATGTTTACTTCCTTCGTAATAGCAGGTAAATACTAACCTATCATCACCCTCTACAACATCGTACGTAGTATTTACACAACCTCGAGCATTGAATGCTTGGAAAAACTCCATGATGTTCGCATAATTCTTTTCTGTAAAGAACGAAGCAGGTAGGTTTTTTCCGTTGTACGATAACACATACCTGGGCGTTGTCTGTTTTTTATCAAGCGAATAAATGGTATCGTTGAAGGCTTCGAAAAAGATGGTTTCGTCGTTGTGTGTTGTATAAAAGTTGCGAGGTGTGTATATATGTAAGAACTGGCTACGTTGTTTATCGATCGGAAAAAAAGAGTCTCGTTGATTTTCGCCGTATACATTAAACTTCGAAGCATTATTTATATCGCACTCATTGCCACTATAGGTGAGAGTCGTTTTGGAATCAAGTCTGTACAATTGCCGGGCAGAAGACTCAATGGAAGAGCTTTTTATGTAGTTTCCATCGTAATCGAAAGAGAGAATCTTCTTTTGTTTGCTATCGAGTATATCAATTAGCTTAGATGGTTCGTCGACGATAAAATCTGTTATACCGGTGTACTCGTTTTCGGCTTGACCCTTTTGGCCGATGTTTTTTATGAAGCTTCCGTTGCGATCAAACTGCTTAATGGTATTGTCGGTACGCACAAAGATGTATTTCGGGGTAAGTTTTACCGAGGCCAAAGCATCGATCAAAGAAGAGTCTGTTGTTTCGAGAGCAATAGGAGTGAGCTTGTCAAATATATTTGATGTGGCAACCGTAGCATTGTCGAGCTCGATTTCGATCACTTCAAACTGTGTTGGTGTTACATTCTTTTGGCATCCTACGAATGCGAAGCAAGCGATCGTAGCGATCAATAAGTGTTTTTTCATGCTATCTTATTTTGATAAATTAGAAGTATAGTCCAAATATACTAGAGACTACATTGTGCGTAAACATACTACGAATTTATCAAAAAGCAATAATCCGGCAGGTTTTAATCAATCTGGGGGCAAAAGAAAACCTTTCGATCCGCGGCTGCAGAACCGAAAGGTTTATGGCATAAAAGCAATTAGTCGCTTTTATCCTCCCATTATTTCAGTAAGTTTGATTCCCCATCCAGGAGGTTTACCTCCGGTTTGATAATACATTTCTTTGAATCCCATCTTCATTGCATAATAATATCCAAACACCTCCAATGGAATGTTGGGTACAAAGAGCAGATAAGGTTTTCGGTCTATTACGGTAATATCTATCGTCTCTTTGGCCTCCTCGCGAATAAGACAAGCAGCTGTGAGTCCGCCAAAGTTAGAACCTAAAACCAATACATGCGGTTTGTATTTCCCATTTTGATTTACATTGTCTATCATAATCTGCTGTATTAGTTGTTGAAAACAGGATAGTCTTGATAGTATTACTAATTAAACTAAAACAAATGATATATCCAGAAAGATTAAGCAGTGCTATAAAAAAGAACAATCTCAAAAAGCTACGCTGATGAGATTGTTCTTTAAATAAGTGGAAGTAAAATATGAATATGCATTTTATTCTAAAATAATAGACTCATTCATCTTTGAATTCGATGATATCGTGTGAGTTGTCGCAATAAGGCTTGTGTTTTGATGCACCGCAGCGACAAATGGCAACAATACCTTCGTTGTCAAATATTTTCTCTTGGTACTTTATCTGAAGTGGACCCTTTACCAACATAGGACCATTATCTTGTATGTCAATATATTTCATTTCTGAATATTGTGTAGGCAGAGGATCGCATTGTACATTATAATAATAATGCAATGCTTTGTTAGGACATTTATTTATAACATCAATGATCTGTTTAGTCGATCCTATGAGTGGATTTTCCCACTTCATCATTCCCGACCAGCATACACCGGCATGCTTGCATTTATCAGCACTCCATACTATTGTAATTTCCCCGTTGGAATATTGTTTTGTTCCGGATCTCATATAGTCCTGATATTAAGAATTCTACGTTTAAGATATAAACAAGAAAAGGATTCTACATGTTTAGACTTTGTTTGAAATAGTTTACGGTTGTTTAAATTTAATATAGGGAAATAAAAAAGCATCGAAACCAAGGCTTCGATGCTTTCTTGAGTATAAGTGATGTTTGTTAATTCTATCTAGAAAATTAGTTGTTTGTAATTTTCAAAGTTTGGATCCAAAGAGCACTGCCTGGAGCACCTTCAAATTGATCTCCTTTTGCACTTGACGAGCAAACAATCGCTAGTTTATATAATTTGCTAGCGTCATAAACTCCGGTGTATGTAAAGTCAACTGTTACATCTTGGAAGTTTGCTTGTGCAGCTCCATTTGCTAATTTTGCAATTGCGATTACTTTGTTAGATGTATTAATATCTACACCTGTAAGAGACTCTGTGAAATCCTTTACTTCATACAAGTAAGCAGCAATTGAGCATTCGTCTGTCACACCAGGCACTTCTACGCCAGAAACTTTAGGGTTTTTAGGATCAGTATTATCCACAACCGTTTTCATGTATGTAGGCCCCGGAGTGTATTTATAGTTAAAGGTAAATGAAGCTGGTTTAGCAGCATAAGGTTTACCAAACTTAGTACTTTTCAATGTGTTCATGATGTCTACTTCAAAAGAACCATTAAACATTGTACCGGCTGTTACCGCAGGAATTACAGTAAACATAAATGCACCTTTAGTATCAATTGTATTGATTTTAGCAGCTGTGCCATCTTTTTGAACAGCAAATACATCCGCAGGAACCATACCGAAAGCTTTCAAGAAAGAAAGAGCAGGATTTGAAGAAGCAAGTCCGAATGGATCTTCAAAATCGTTATCTGGATTTGGTTTAGCCCATGCATCAGCAAGGTTAAAAGACATGTTAGTTGCAATAGGAGAAGTGAAGATTTTGTAAGTTGTGCTATAGCGTACGTCTTCCGATTGGATAGTGTATGCAAGATATGAGTCACCTGTGATGTTTGCAAAATCTACAGGAGCATTAAGATCTGTAATTACGGTAGTATCTTTCGTTGCAGCATTTACCCAAAAAGCTTTAGATACATATGCATTTGCATCCTCCGGAGTCACGGTAACAACACTGTTTAGATCTGTTGCATTATCAGCTACATAATAAGTATAGTTAATTCCTTTTTTTACAGGAGAAAGAAATGCCGGATTAGCAAGAGTGAAAGATGCGTTTCTGTTTGATGATTCGGTTACAATACCGCCACCAAATGCAACGTTCACAGTAAGTGGCGTCGCATCAACAACCAAGTTGATCTTCAAAGAATCTCCTTCGATCGTACCTTCGAAGTCAACGCCTAGATCAGGCATAGGACCTACGCTGATTCTACGACCTTTTTCTGCGAAGTAAATAGCTTCACCTTTTTGTACACACTTTACAGTATCAAGGTTGATATCACCAAGCACCATATCATCAAAGCTAAAGTTCGAGATTTGTAATTTGATGAAATTATCTTTTCTGTTTTTAGGAGTAGCAGTATAGATGCGTTGTTCGTTTTTTACTGGACCTAGGCCCACAACATCAACAATCATATCACCTTTGAAGATTTTGTTGTAGTAAGGTTTTGCGTTAGCATCTTCAAGATCAGTAGATGTGATATCAATTGTAAGCTTTTGGCCTTCAACGCTACCCGAGATATTTACAGTCAGGTTTTGGTCAACAAGTGTTTTAGAACCTTTGAATGTTTTTACAAACCCTTTTGTTGTAATATCATACTCAGCATCAATATTCAATGAGTCAATACCAGGTATCGCTTTAACAAGCGTCACCATCATATCGTCAGCAGCTGTTTGCACGATAACGGTTGATGTGTCAGAAACGCTTCCGTTAATTTTAGCTACAAGATTAGCTCCTTCATATTTTTCTTTTGTGATTTTTGCAATCTCAACTTCTGCATTCATCAAGCCGTTAAGCACGTTTGCATCAAGTTCGATCATCATGCCAATTGCATTATCGAAGATATTGCCATCTAGTTCTGCAGAATTGTTTCCTGAATTTACTTTGAATTTTACATCAGAGATGTCATAGATAGGATAGCCGGCAACAATGTCATTAAGGGTTACAGTTGCAGTACTGTCTGTCAATCGTTTCACAGTGATTGAAGAGGCAGATTCAAATGGAGTCTTTTTGCCGTCTACTTCTACATTTCCGGTTAGCTTGTCACCTTTGTAGGTGCCTTCGATCGAAGTCGTAGTTGGAGGTGTTACTGGTTTGTCATCGTCGCTACATGACACCAATGCTACGGTACTACAAAGAAGTACCATTAGAGAGGTAAAACACTTTTTCATGTTAATGTATTATTGTTAAACTTCAAATAAAACGGGGCAAAGATGATAAATGAATTTGAATGAGCAAAAGAAAAAAGATTAAAATTTGGCTATTAAATGTTTATTTACTTGTATATGTTGCGGATTTTTCTAATATAAATCTTTGGATAAACGTCCTATTGAAAGCACTTTCGAGGTGGTTTGATCTCTTCTTCTTGGTTGGTTATATTTTATAAATAAACAATCCCTATTTAGAAACAATAACGTATTATTATACATTTCTAAATAAGGATTTGTGAAAAATAAGACCTTCAATCAGATTAATGATCTTAAAATATTGTTTCAGTAACCCGATTATTCGCTGAGCATCTCGTCAAGGATAGCACAAGCAGTCTCTACCGTAGTTACCGGTTTTATTTGTATCGTATGCTTTCCGTTGTGTTCTTTAAAGTGGCACAACTTCGGATGCGACTGCACGTAGTTGAGGATCTTCGTAAAGGCGGCACTTTGGAAGTATGGAGACTCCATATTGCTGATAAAGTGAATCGACATACGATTGTTTTTGAGCACCAGCTTCTCGATACCCAAGCTTCGAGCCATGCGGCGCAGCCTTACAATGCGGATCAACTCCTTACCCTCTTGCGGAATCTTACCAAAGCGGTCTTCCAGTCTGCTCACAAATGCCTGAATATCGCGTTCCTCCACCATATTGTCGAGCTCACGGTAGAGTAATACTCGTTCGGAGTCACTTGGGATATAGGTAGGAGCAAACATCAATTCCAGATCACTCTCTACAAACGTTTCCGAAACATAGTGTTCTCCGTTGTCAGTATCTGCACCCGGATCCTCTTGGTACAAGTCGGCAAACTCATCATTCTTCAACTCCTGTACAGCCTCGGCCAAGATCTTCTGATACGTTTCGTAACCAAGATCGGCAATAAAGCCACTCTGCTCGGCACCCAGCATATTACCCGCCCCACGTATGTCAAGGTCTTGCATCGAAATATGAATACCGCTACCCAGTTCCGAAAAACTCTCGATCGCCTGCAACCTGCGTCGCGATTCCTGACTCAGCATGTGTAGCGGAGGAGCCAGCAAGTAACAGAATGCTTTCCGGTTGCTACGTCCCACGCGACCACGCAACTGGTGCAAGTCGCTCAACCCAAACTGATGCGCATTGTTTACGATGATCGTATTGGCATTCGGGATATCGATACCCGACTCAATGATACTCGTAGCGATCAGTACATCGTATTCATAATTGACAAAGTCGAGAATAATCTGTTCCAGCTTTTGCGGTTCCATCTGTCCGTGACCCACAACCACGCGAGCATCCGGAACTTCACGCTTGATCAAAGCCTCCAGCTCATAAATATTCTGTATGCGATTGTTTACAAGAAACACCTGTCCGTTACGGCTCATCTCAAAGTTGATTGCTTCTCTGATAATCTCCTCGTTGAAACGATGCACCTCGGTTTGTACCGGGTATCGATTGGGAGGAGGAGTGGAGATGGTAGATAAGTCACGCGCACCCATCAGCGAGAACTGCAACGTACGCGGAATCGGAGTAGCCGTCATTGTCAGCGTATCCACATTCACCTTCATCTGTTTCAGCTTCTCTTTGGTCGATACCCCAAACTTCTGTTCTTCGTCGATAATGAACAATCCCAGATCCTTGAATTGAATATCCTTGCTGGCAATACGATGCGTACCCACCAAGATATCAATCTCACCATCCTTCAAGCGCTTCAAAATCTCCTTCACTTCCGAAGCCTTACGAGCACGGCTAATATAATCTACCGTACAAGGAAAATCCTTGAGTCGTTCTTTAAATGTCTGAAAATGCTGATAAGCAAGTACCGTAGTCGGTACCAACACAGCCACCTGCTTGTTGTCGGCCACAGCCTTAAAAGCAGCACGAATGGCAATCTCGGTCTTTCCGAATCCCACATCACCACACACCAGGCGGTCCATAGGTCGGTCGCTCTCCATATCTTGCTTCACATCAGCCGTCACCTTCATTTGATCAGGAGTATCTTCGTAGATAAACGAAGCCTCGAGTTCGGTTTGTAAGTAGCTATCCGGACTATAGGCAAATCCCTTTTCGTCCTTGCGTTTCGAGTAGAGTAAAATCAAGTCGCGAGCAATATCCTTCACCTTCTTCTTGGTGCGCTCCTTCATCTTCTCCCAAGCACCCGTGCCCAGCTTGTTCAGCTTCGGAGGATCACCCTCTTTGCCCTTGTACTTCGAAAGCTTGTGGAGCGAGTGGATACTCACAAAAATAATATCATCGTTGAGGAATGTCAATTTAATAGCCTCCTGTATGCGACCGTTCACTTCGGTACGCACCAATCCGCCAAACTTACCGATACCGTGATCAATGTGCACGATATAGTCGCCCGGAGTAAATTGATTCAACTCCTTGAGCGAAAGCGAAATCTTACCCGACCGAGCCTGGTCCGACTTCAGACTATACTTGTGGTAACGGTCAAAGATCTGGTGATCCGTAAAGAAACAAGCCTTGAGTGTATTATCCGTATACCCCTCGTGTATGGTTTTAATTACGGCCGTAAAGTTTATGTTATCTTTTCTATCGTCAAAAATTGTCTTCAAACGAGTAGCCTGCTTTTCGGCATCGGTGAGGAAGTATATCGAGTAGCCCTTCTCCATAAAGTCACGGATCGACTCAGCCACCAAATCAAAGTTCTTATGAAACAAAGGCTGAGGCATCGTACTGAATTCAATCGTGGCCGTAGGTTCGCCCAGAGCTTTCGGGCCAAACTGAATGCGAGTGAAATTGAGCAGTTCACGTACAAACTGATCCTGGTCGATCAACTTCTTGCGCATCTTCTCCACACTATCAAAACTCTCCTCGTCGGCAATCACCGGTTGGTCGTTGTAGATCCCGTAGATACGTTCGCGAGCCCATTCCAAGTCCTTACCCGCAATACGAGTTGTAGCAGGCAGGAAGCTCATCATCGAAGCACTATCCAGCCCCGATCTACTCACTTCCGGTACAATATATATACTCGAAAGCTTCTCTTTCGAAAGCTGCGTTTCAACGTCAAACGTACGGATTGTCTCCACCTCGTCTCCAAAGAAATCGATACGATACGGAAACTCATGCGAAAACGAAAACACATCGAGAATACTACCACGCACCGAGTATTGTCCCGGTTCGTATACATAATCTACACGTTCAAAGCCATATTGATCGAGCACATCAGCCACAAACATATTATCGATCTTCTCATCTACGCTAATCTTCAGCGTATTCTCCTTGAGCGTCTCTTTCGAAACCACCCGTTCGGCAAGCGCATCGGGATACGTCACAATCACAAACCTCTTTGGAGGAGACTGCAAAAAGCTCAGCACCTCGGTACGAAGAATCTCGTTTGCCGGGTCGATATGTCCATATTTGATAGCTCTGCGGTAAGCCGAAGGGAAGAAAAACACATGCTCACCACCTGTTATTTGCATTACATCGTTGTAAAAATAGCCCGCTTCTTCGAGGTCGGAAAGAATACAAACAAGCTGCTCATCACCTTCTTTAAAAGCAGAAGAAAGCACCATTGCCGCCGCCGAACCCTGCAAGCCCTTTAGCGCAATATTGTCCGATTGCTTCGGGCTAGAAAGAAGCTTAGTCAATGCCGTCATCCCCGGATGTCGGTCATATAAATGTCGTATTTCAGATAAGTTCAAAACGTACTAGTTTAGATACGGATCAAAGGTAAAAAAATAAGATAAGAATATATAACTAAGTTTTGGCAACCTTTTCTATCCCCAAAACCTTTTTACATAACAAATCAAATTCAAAAAAGACGGATGTATGAAACTATTTTTACTCATGTTATTTATAGTTTTAAGTGTAGGGGTAAGATCACAAAGCCCCGACTTTAAAGTAATGCACAACCTCACAGCCGAGAATTACTTTAAAGCCCTAGACCTGTTCAATCACTATCAAGATAGCATGTCTGATAAGAATAGACTAATGGCTCACACCTTTTTATATTCCTATTTCTTTCAGCCCGAGAAAGCCATTCTCACAGCAGATACACTTTTTATGCGATACAAATCGTCGCTCAATAATACCCTCTACATCGTATTTGCCACTCTTACAGCCGAAAACTATGCCTATGTGCAAGACTATGCAAAAGCCGAAGCCATCATGTCTGAGCTCACCAATCCCGAAGGCTACATTATGTCGCATGCCGCTCGCGAAAGCTACGAAGCCCTGCAAATTCAATATGCAGCCTTGAAAAACAATCCGCCACTTCAGATCGTAAGACCCGATCAAGCCACAACATTGCCCCTAATGGGAGCTACACGTACACACCTTCGCATTCCGGTACGTATCAACCATCAGACCAAAATCATGATGCTCGATACCGGAGCAGCACGTAATGTGATCACTCAAAAAGAGGCAAAAGCACTTAATGCCCGTATCATATCCGAGCCTGTTATTATATCCGGTTACGGAGGTAGAGTAAAAGGACAGCTGGCCATGATTGAAGAGCTCGTACTTGGCGATATAACCATAACAAACGTCCCCTTTATCGTAATCCCCGACAACAATTATATCTCCGAATATGCCGATGGGATCCTTGGGTTGTCACTCATCAGCCGGCTCAAAGAAATACACATCTCAGCCTCCGAAGGCAAAGTCGTATTTCTGGTACAACCAGCCCATTATCCAATCAAAAACAACTTGTTTATTAAGAAAGGATCCATGTTTGTCCTATCCAATATAGCCACCGACTCGCTCACATTCTTCTTCGATTCAGGCTTCAATAACTTCTTCCTCAATCAGTCCTATTACCTCAAAGAGCGAAGTTATATAGACCGAGTAGGCAGTAAAATCCAGCTCGAGACCCGAGGAGTAGGAGGTACAGAGCGAAGCTATGCCTATGAGATTCCATTCTACGACCTCACCGTGGGAACAGGCGAAGTCTCCCTTATTCACGTAAGCGTATTACCTACGAGCGACGGACTTGCCATAGCCAACAACTATGGCAGTATCGGCCTCTCTGCCATCAATCGCTTCAAATGGATACAAATCAGCTTCGAGACCTGCTCCATCAATGCGATACCCTAGCTAGTTGATGTTGTAAGCTTCCGATTAACTAAATATTGATATAAAAAAGGCTATCATACGTTTGATAATCTCATTCGTATGATAGCCTTCGTATTATTTCACGTGTACTTGAAACTGGCTGATCAAAGGCGTACCCACCGAAGTAGTAATTTTCGCTTTAAGTTTGCTAAATACATTTGGTACATCAATCACATCAATCTTTCTTTTACCTACCGAAGTGCCGGCAGCAATCGGAATCCATTGTTTCGTGTCTACATCATACCCTTCGATTTCGTAAGCTCTTACACGTTGGCCATACTGATATGCCTCACTCAAGTCGGTATATCCGATTGCCGAAGGCTTATCAAGTTCCAGAATCACCTCGTTTGACGGCATCTTTGTAACCGTAGCAAGCGGACTTCCAAAGCGGCGCTCAATTTCCGCACCAAACTCTGCATAGCGCTTCATATCATCCGGATGAACCGATCCGTCAGGCATCGGAGCACAGTTTAAGATCAAGAAACTATTTCTACCCACCGATTTAATGTAGCAATCCATCAACTCATCAACCGACTTTCTGTTTTCAAGAGCCGAAGGACGCATGTGCCAACAACCGTGGTGCAACTGTGTATCTGCTTCGTGCGGAGCCCAGAAATCACCGTCGGGATTGTCGGTACCCTGCTTTTGATTTCCATCTGCTTCAAACTGAGTTGTACAAGGAATGCTCATTTGTTCTTTTGTTGTAACCGACCAGCACGGATCACTCACCGTACCTGTTTCAGTACCCGGCCAGCGAATCGACGGATACGGATCGTGACAACCTACAGCAGCCACCACCGCACGCGGAGCACGCTCTGCGATCTCTTTTCCAATTTTCGCATGAATAGGTTGATCAATCCAAATCTCCGTAACCAAGTCAGAACCCAAACGATCCATGATTTCATGGAATCTGGTTTTCAACATCTCATTCGACTCTTCACGCGTTGTCACTTTATCCAATTTCGAATAATCTACCGTATTTGGCGTGTCACCCTCTTCAGCTGGGTGCGGAGCCCACAAGTAGAATCCGGCATTCAGTCCGTTGTCGCGACAAGCCTGAGCAAACTCCTTCACCACATCACCGTTTCCACCCTTATAAGGCGTATTCCCGATATGATAATTCGTAGTCGAAGAAGGCCACATACAAAAACCACCACTATGCGCAAGCATAAATACAATCTCCTTCGCACCAAAAGCCTTCGCAGCCTGACACCATTGGTTTACATCAAGGTTTTCGAAGGTAAGATCAGACATCGGAGTAGATCCATCATCATATTCACGCTCTTGGTGCGTAGCCGGATCTAGTTGAACAAACATAGCCAAGTCTTGTTCTTGCCAGTCATATTGAGCTTGCGAGGGGCGTGCAAGCTTTGCGGCAACAGGTTCATTAATGGCTTTTTCCCAATTAGCATCATTGTTGTTTGCGCACGAGCATAAACACAATAAGAGGGAGGATGCGAAAAGTAAATTTCTCATTCTTTAGAGTTTTTCAGAAACAACATTTCTTGTTAGGAGAAGGATGTTTGTTTCCATGGTTAGAATTAAAATAGTAAACCAAATTCCAGATATAATCTATTAAATGTGGTCTAGTGTTTCATGTATTAATGGCGTAAATATAGTAAAAACAATTAAATATTAATCAATATGTATAATATTTGATCATTCGAACGATAAATACAATAAGAAGACCTTATCAGAATGTATATAGGTATTTGTTTCTAATGATTACCTTACATTAAATTTGGCATTGTCCTCATCACTGTTTTCTATCGTTTTCTCCATGTAGCGCCCCTGCTTTCCGGCTTTGAAATTCCACGTAATGCTCATGCCAAAGGTATGATCTTTGCGTTTGAAATGCTTGGCTACCACATGCTCTATATTACTTTGAGGAATGGTCTTGTTGCTAACTTTGTCCTTGATAAAAGGAAACAAGCACATCACGCCCACCTGCATCTGCTTGTAACGATAGCTTAAGTTTACATACGAAGCCTTCTCGATACCCGTCAAGTACAAACCCTCTACATAGCTTCCGCCTAGCATTTGAAAGTAATCGAGTCTGAAGTTCTTATGGTTCAGAGATACATTGATGGTAGCCGGATACGACCAGTAGCGATATACATCAGCAGTTTCGGTAGGAGCAAATACTTGTTGCATCGCCGATACCGTACCACCAATTGTAATAAAGCTGAATGGAGAATACCTAAAGTTTACACGAGCACCACGGCTAATGTCCTTCTTGGCATTGTCGGTTCTGATCAAGATATAGTCATCAACATAGTTAAAGCCATCGTATAGCGTATTTTTATTGTAGTTGTAAAAAACATCTGTCTGCAAATAAATCGTACCTTCTGCATAATTATAAGATAAGTTCCAATCGTATCGGGTACTGTTTTTAAGATTCGGATTGCCGGTCTTGAAGAAATTATCCATAACAAGAATCCTGGCTTCCGACATCTGCAAACTATTCGGCATCAATGTGGAAGTCTTAAAACTTAAACGCAGGTTGTTTTGAGCATTTAGTTTATATCCTACCATCATAATAGGTGTAAACGTTACGTGTTTAAAACCATCTTCGCCCAACTTTACATCGTAGTTGCCACCTACGCTAGCACGATACATAAATGCATTAGCGCGCCCGGCTACCTCTCCGTAGAAATAATGCTTTTGCGTGTTGATATGCTCTTTTGTTTCATTCTCCGACAGAGAATTGTAGATGCGGTTGGTCAGGAAATTAAAAGCCCCTTTATAACCTCCGGTCACACTCACATTGCCAACCTTCTGATTATACACTACCTCGCCAATCACAGATTTCTTGGTATTGTTAAGGTTCAAGTGATCATCAAAACCATTGGCTCCACTTTCATACGAATAAGCATTCTGCTTGTTGTCAAAAAGCGTACCCACCACATCTATGGCAAGCGAATTTTGATGCTTCAGGTACTTCACAAAATAAGCATCAATCGTAGGAGAAAATGTACGCACTTTGTCGCTCAGCGCACCGGTACGATTCTCCTCCGTTTCATCCATCGACAATAATATAGATCGGTCGGCATTGTAACGATCCAGCGCAAAACCGGTGGTAGCCTTTAGTTGCAAATCATAATTATCAGCCTTGTTGCGAGCATAAGTGAGACCTGCCGAGTTCTGATTTCCCCAAAACTTACTAAGCTCTTCGTACGAATAATTATAATCAACACCGTTGAGTTGGTACTTGTAAAAACCATTCTCCGTATTGGCAACATCACGCTTATTATTCACGTGCAAATTGTATGCGAAAGACAGTTTATTGCTTCCGTTTATGTACGATATCGCAGCAGATCCGCCCGAATACATCATGCCACCTACGGCATAGAAGTCACCATTCCAACCCGAGTCTAGAGGCTTTGTAAGAATATTCACCACCACTTCGGCATTGTTCATATATCGGATAGGAGGCACATCGTAATACTCCACCTTTAGTATCTTATCCGGAGCAATCAGTTTGAGGTCGGCATCCGTAGCCTTGATCCCGTTAATCAAGATCAAGATCGATTTACCATCTACCGTAGCCAAGCTATTGCCGATATGATTGATGCGTAGATTGGGTAAGGTAGAGACAAGTTCACGTCCTTCATACGCCTTCTTAATCTCATCGGTCGAAAAAGTAAACACCGTTTTGTCGATACTTTGCGAACTACGATTTCCCTTTATTACCACCTCGTTCAGAGCTATTTGATCTTGCTCGAGCAAGACATCCTGTACCAGTTGAGTCGTTTTCGAATCAGTAAGATCAAGCACATGACTCACCGTTTTATATCCTACAAACGAAGCCTTCAGTATGTATCGCTCACCCGCAAGGGCTTTAAACGTATATCCACCGTTCAGGTCCGATATTTCACCGGCTACAAACGACGTCGTATCGTTGGCTAGTACAAGCGCTAAATTGGCAAAAGGAATGGGCTCGGATTCATTCTGAGTAATAACTTCAAACACTTTGCCCGATATCGACTTCGACTGGCCAAGGAAAAGAGATGGTGAGCAAAAAAGCAAGAAGGCAATAAGCTTGTTCTTCATGGTCATACAAAATAAGTTTAATAATGTCTTTATACAACGAATGTATTTGATGCTATCTGTAATAGTTTAGGGTGTGATAATATCAAATGGTAATCTAAAGAAGCTGTAAATTTTTAAAAAAATATAATTATAAAAGTGGTTCTTAAGTCAATTGTTATACTACTGATGGGTTGTTGCTTCTGATGAAAGGGTATTATTATGGGCAATTTATCTAGCTTTGTAGGCTATAATAAAAAAACTCCCACCGAGTAGGCGGGAGTATAGGCAAATTACCTTCGGCATATAGCCTTATTGTGGTAAGATGTAACTGATGCAAACATACATATAATTTTTGTACTTGCAATAAATAGATTAATTTTTTTATATCTTTCGCAAAATATAAAATTGTATAGTATGGACGTTTTAGGTTTAGACTTAGGAACCAATAGCATAGGATGGGCTTTGGTCGATTCTGCAAATGAAATTATTCGTCATCAGGGTGTACGTATTTTTCAAGAAGGCGTAGGACGGGAAAAAGGAAATGAAGTATCATTGGCTGCACAGCGCACAGAGTATCGAGCACGTCGTCGCATGTTGTTTCGAAGAAGACTGCGTAAGATTGAAACATTAAAAGTTTTAGTGGAATTGCAGCTCTGTCCGCCATTAACAGATCATCAACTGTCGCAATGGAAGCTAAAGAAGATCTATCCTCAATCAGAGGCATTTCGAAATTGGTGGCTTACAAATGAGCAAGAGGGAAAGAATCCTTATGCCGATCGTTACCGTTGTGTAACACAAAAGCTTGATTTAACGAAAGAACAAGATCGTTATACGTTAGGTCGTGCATTATATCACTTGTCTCAGCGTAGAGGCTTTTTGAGTAATCGTCTCGAGCAAACAAAGGAGAATGAAGACGGAAAAGTGAAAAGTGCGATTAATGAATTGTCTAAGCAAATAGAAGAGTCTGGTTGTCAGTATTTAGGAGAATATTTCTATACCATATATGGAAAGCAAAAAATCAGGAAGCATTATACTTCACGTCTCGAACATTATCAGAAAGAATTCCAAGGCATCAGTGAAAAACAAGAATTGCCGGAAGAGTGGGGATACTTGTTGCGTCGAGCTATTTTCTATCAGCGCCCACTAAAGTCACAAAAAGGATCTGTTGCGAAATGCAAGTTTGAACCGGCCAAACCTTGTGCACCAATCTCGCATCCATTATTCGAAGAGTATAGAATGTGGGCATTTATTCAAAATATAAAGATCAAGTCAGAAAACGATGAGCAGCTACGCGATCTCACAAAAGAAGAAGTAAAACTGATAATACCTCTTTTTTATCGCGTAAAGGAATACTTCGATTTTGAAGATATCGCAAAGAAACTTGCCGGAAAGAAAACAATCGGACATTATAAAAATGCACAAGACAGAGCAATAAAACAAGTGTTATTCAACTATGAGCTAGATACAACAGTGACAGCTTGTACCACTTGTGCGAAATTGAAAAATGTATTTGGAGAGAATTGGAAAGAAGAATTAGTAAATCGATATACTGATAAAACAACAAAACTTGGTCGAAAAACGGAAGCCGATATTATTCAAGATGTTTGGCATGTGTTATTTACGTTCGACAGTGAAGTGAAGTTGCGCGAGTTTGCACAAGTTAAGTTAGGTGTAAGTGAAGAAACGGCAGACAGGTTTGCTCGTATCTCCTTAAAGCAAGGTTATGCGTCATTAAGTCTCAAAGCTATTAAGAAAATAAGCTATTGGCTCCAAAGAGGTTTGACTTATGCTCATTCAGTCTTTATGGCCAATATTCCATATATTTTACCACAAGAGATATGGGCAGAAGTGTCTAATCAGGAGCTGATTGTTTCAGAAATAAAAGGATTGATTGATTCATATACCACAACAAAGAAGCAATTTGAAATCATCAATTCGATTGTTAAATCATCAAGAGACTCAAATAGCACATGGGGAGACTCAGACCTATTAGCTGCCGAATATAGAAAAGATGTAGAAAATAAGCTCTCTCAACTTTATGGTAAATCAGAATGGTTGTCAAAGTCTCAGCAAGAACGAGATCAAGAGGTAGATAGGCTTTTTGTTATACTCGAGCAACAGATGGTAAAGAATGGCGGAAAAGGAGACTTTATAAAAATACCGACACTTAAAGAAGAGATTATACGTTTTCTTTCAGATCAATTCGATTTGTCTGATCAGTCGCTTGCAAAACTTTATCATCCATCCGAAGTTACACCATTTGCACCTGCACGTAAAAATGAAGACGGTATTTATCAATTAGGCTCACCTCGTATTTCATCGGTAAAGAATCCGGTAGTAATGCGTGCCATGTTTCAGTTACGTAAGTTAATCAATGAACTATTGGCACAGCATATAATTACAGAGCTTACACCGATTCGTGTCGAAATGGCTCGCGAACTAAACGATGCCAATAAACGGCGCGCCATAAAATTGTATCAAGACGGTCGACAAAAGAAAAGAGAGTCCTATAAGAAAGAGATTATTGACTTATTCAAGGCACAAGGTAAGACTTACGAGCCTAATGATGAAGATATCTTAAAGTATGAGCTTTGGTTAGAACAAAATAAGCAATGTCTTTATACCGGGGATACAATCTGTATTTGTGACTTTGTAGGGGCAGACCCTAAATATGATATTGAACATACCATACCACAAAGTGTGTCGTTTGATAATTCGAGAGTAAATAAGACTATTTGTGAAAATAAATTTAATAGAGAAACCAAGAATAATAGACTTCCTTCGCAGCTAGCCAATCATGATGCAATATTGATTCGAGTATCTCATTGGGACGATCAAATTGATGCAATAAAAAAGAATATTAAGAAAGCAGATTACAGAGTAAAAGGTGCAACCACAAAAGAGGCGAAAGACAATGCTATTGTAGCCCGTCATCTGCTGAAAATAGATCTAGATTATTGGACAAGAAAATACAATACTTTTGTCATTAAAGAAGTCAAAGACGGATTCAAAAATAGTCAGTTGGTCGATACCGGAAGCATTACTCGCTATACGCTCTTTTATTTAAAATCATTGTTTAAGAGAGTTGATGTGTTAAAAGGTTCAGCTACGGCCGACTTACGCAAACTTTGGGGTATACAAGATGAGTTTGAAGTAAAATCAAGAGAAACACATCTTCACCATGCAGTTGATGCTATAGTGCTGGCAAGTGTGCCACGCAATATCTCCGATCTGCTGCAACAATACTATCTTGACAAAGAGCGAGAACACGGCGTTCGTAAGTCATTCCGAAAACCATGGAATACGTTTGTTGAAGATATTAAAACATCGCAAGCAGATATCCTTGTAGATCACGTAAATCGTGACAACTTACTGAAAACAACAAAGAAGAAATTGCGAAAAAGAGGAGCAATCCTTCGCAATCAAGAGGGTGATGCTAAAATAACCCAAGGCCACTCTGCTCGAGGAGCTTTGCATCAAGAAAGTTTCTATGGAGCGGTAATGCAAGAAGGCAACAAAGTCTTTGTAAAACGTCGTTTCTTAAGTGATTTAAAAGAAGCAGATATTAAGAATATCATAGATCCGGTTGTACAAAAGAAAGTGCAAGCAGCTGTTGATGAGAAAGGAATGAAAGTTTTGAAGGAAACAGTCTGGATGCATGAAGAAAAGCGAATTCCAATTGTGAAAGTTCGCTGTAAAACAACTAAGAAGCCGATTGTAATAAAAAAACATCGAGACTTATCTTCTTTCGAAAATAAGCAATTTGTATATGTTGCAAATGATTCAAATCATAAGATGTATATTTTTGAAGACTTTACAGACGATAATTCTAGAAAGAAACCGAAACGAGGATTTGCATTGCTGAGTAATTATAATTCGATTCAGCTACGAGGAGTAGTTCAAGCAGATATTATAAAACAGCTTAAAATAGATTATAATGTACCTGTACACTTTGGATTAAAGCAAGAGCTGGTAGCTGGAAGTAAGATTTTGCTTTGGGAGGAAGTGCCAGAAGAGTTATTTGATTGTAAACCAAATGAGTTGCAAGAACGTTATTATATAATTACGGGACTTTCAATTGATGCGAAAAAGAATAAAAAGACTGATAAAGAATATTTATTTGCAACAATTGTATTGAGGCATGCCATTGAAGCGAGACCCTCTACTGCCTTAAAAGTACAAGATGGAGCATTTTTTGTAGGAGAAGATTATAAACCATTACGTAAGTTAAACCATAATCAATTCAATGCATTAGTGGAGGGTATTGATTTTAAATTTAATATTCTGGGAGGCATTGAAAAGATTGAATAAATATCTTTCTATATGCTGAAACGATCATTATTTTTTGAGAAACCATGTCGGTTATCGATGCGAAATCAACAACTGATCATAAACCTGACGGGTAGCGAAACCCGTCAGGTTCCAATAGAAGATATCGGATTTATTGTAATAGAGAATCAGCAAATCTCCGTTACAATACCCTGTATGAATGCATTAGTTGAGAATAACATCGCTGTTATATATTGCAACGATAAGCATTTGCCTATATCCATGCTTATGTCACTTGATGGAAATCATGTGCAAGGAGAATTGTTTCGTAAACAAATAGACCTTACCGGAACACAGAAGGGTAAATTATGGAAACAAACCATTGAAGCGAAGATTAAGAATCAAATGATTGTTCTTAAAGGGTTAAAATTAGATCATCAGCAACTTCATCCTATGCTCAAGAACGTAAAAGTAGGGGACTCTGACAATCGAGAAGGTGCGGCAGCAAGACTCTACTGGTCGCAGTTGTTTGGATCTGGATTTGTTCGAGATCGTTTCGGAGACACGCCAAATGAACTTCTTAATTATGGATATACATTGCTTCGAGCAGCTACAGCTCGAGCATTGATCGGTTCCGGGGTGTTACCATCTTTAGGTATCTTTCATAAAAATAGATACAATGCTTATCCATTAGCAGACGATATCATGGAGCCTTATCGCCCCTTTGTAGATATGCTTGTTCATAAACTCTACAAACAAGAAATGCAATTTGTAACAAAAGAAACAAAAGCCGAACTTATGCACATCTTTACACAAGATGTAAAGTTTAAACGCACATTACGACCATTGATGGTTGGATTAACTCAAACAACAGCCTCCTTGGCTCGTTATATAACTGAGAAAGGCACCGAACTAGAATACCCGGAATTAGTGCTATGAGTGAGTTAAGATTAAATGCATATCATGTTATGTGGCTATTTGTGTTTTTTGATCTTCCTGTAACAACAAAAAAGGAACGAAAAGTTGCTTCGCAATTTCGTCTATTTCTCGAAAAGCAGGGATTTATGATGATGCAGTTCTCTGTCTATATACGTCATTGCGGGAGTAAAGAAGCTGCAGATGTTCATATCCGCAGAGTAAAAACAATGATCCCAGTATCAGGCAAAGTCAGTATTCTGATGATTACAGACAAACAGTTTGGTGATATTCTAAACTATGTAGGTCGCAATCCTCAGAAATCCCTCGAAAAACCAGTTCAACTCGAATTTTTCTAATATTTTTGTTCGGAAATTACATCAAAAAGCTTCCTTTTAGGCTATAAAAGCAAAATAGAGTCTCGTTAAAATGGCTGTAAGTGCTTGTTTTATATGTAAATAAGACCTATAGGTTGTGGTTTGATGTAACTTTCAGATATCACACAACCGAATCATCCGGCGTAAATCGTTGTAGCTTGTTGTGGTTTGATGTAACTTTCAGATATCACACAACTTTGAGAACTGCGTCCGAATCCAAGACTATGTTGTGGTTTGATGTAACTTTCAGATATCACACAACGACATAATCAACAAAGACCTTTCAGATGCCGTTGTGGTTTGATGTAACTTTCAGATATCACACAACGTTTTTGCTGCCATACTAATGAATCTGTCGGTTGTGGTTTGATGTAACTTTCAGATATCACACAACAAATGTTGGCCAAGATACAATTGCACGTTTGTTGTGGTTTGATGTAACTTTCAGATATCACACAACGTAGCTGGGATGCAAGTAATGCAGAATGGGGTTGTGGTTTGATGTAACTTTCAGATATCACACAACTGGTATGGCGATATGTCGGTGTCATTTTACGTTGTGGTTTGATGTAACTTTCAGATATCACACAACTTTACAGACTATGGAGTGCCTATATATAAAGTTGTGGTTTGATGTAACTTTCAGATATCACACAACGATTAAACTAAAAAATAATTATTATGAGCGGTTGTGGTTTGATGTAACTTTCAGATATCACACAACCACACACACACACACACACACACACACAGTTGTGGTTTGATGTAACTTTCAGATATCACACAACGTATTGCGCAATCAAAGGATTGGTAATTGTGTTGTGGTTTGATGTAACTTTCAGATATCACACAACCAAATGGCGAAATGTATTGGCGTCAGAAGGTTGTGGTTTGATGTAACTTTCAGATATCACACAACAAACAGAAGTATTTAGTTAAGCAAGTTAATGTTGTGGTTTGATGTAACTTTCAGATATCACACAACGAGTTCCCAGGAATAGACTGGCAAGACATGGTTGTGGTTTGATGTAACTTTCAGATATCACACAACAACTTGATTGTTCAGAAGCTGAAAAAGATAGTTGTGGTTTGATGTAACTTTCAGATATCACACAACGTTTTACCCCTTAAAGTCACCCAGTGCGCAGTTGTGGTTTGATGTAACTTTCAGATATCACACAACTGCTTCTATGTTTTCTTAATTTGCAAAAGAGTTGTGGTTTGATGTAACTTTCAGATATCACACAACGAGAGAACATATTTATATTACTGTGCACGCGTTGTGGTTTGATGTAACTTTCAGATATCACACAACATCAAAAGTAAAGAGAGCCGTAAGGATGTCGTTGTGGTTTGATGTAACTTTCAGATATCACACAACGCGATGGGCAAGCTCGACGACATGCTAAGCGTTGTGGTTTGATGTAACTTTCAGATATCACACAACACACTGAATCTTTTTGCGGCCGACAATGGTCGTTGTGGTTTGATGTAACTTTCAGATATCACACAACAGGACCAAACGAAGAGTTTAGCATCTACGAGTTGTGGTTTGATGTAACTTTCAGATATCACACAACTCAATTCACCTAATGGTAAACGGGATTCCCGTTGTGGTTTGATGTAACTTTCAGATATCACACAACAAAAAGATCAGATGAATTAGAAAAGCTTGGTTGTGGTTTGATGTAACTTTCAGATATCACACAACTCGTTTGGTTGCATCCGGCAACATCCAACAGTTGTGGTTTGATGTAACTTTCAGATATCACACAACAAACATCGCATTACAATGCGTCGTAGATATGTTGTGGTTTGATGTAACTTTCAGATATCACACAACATAGGATTGATTGAATTCCCTGTTCGTGAAGTTGTGGTTTGATGTAACTTTCAGATATCACACAACGATTTGGTTTATCAAGCTGGCAGATTCAATGTTGTGGTTTGATGTAACTTTCAGATATCACACAACGTAACAATTCGTAATGATGGTTCAATATATGTTGTGGTTTGATGTAACTTTCAGATATCACACAACGCCGAAGCCGAGGAACAGCACGCCGGCACCGTTGTGGTTTGATGTAACTTTCAGATATCACACAACTAAAACAATCGAAACCGAGATCGACGGCTTGTTGTGGTTTGATGTAACTTTCAGATATCACACAACTATAGCGTTACACAAAGTTCTAAAGAAAAGGTTGTGGTTTGATGTAACTTTCAGATATCACACAACTTTAGTTGCCCAACACATAACAGCCGACATGTTGTGGTTTGATGTAACTTTCAGATATCACACAACAAACTGAATGTACTTGTTTCTGATTGGCTGGTTGTGGTTTGATGTAACTTTCAGATATCACACAACACAAAAAGGCTCAGAAAAGACAATTCGAAGTTGTGGTTTGATGTAACTTTCAGATATCACACAACAACAAAACACGAGATGAAATAAACAGATTAGTTGTGGTTTGATGTAACTTTCAGATATCACACAACTGCTTTATATAATACTAAATCCAATATCCGTTGTGGTTTGATGTAACTTTCAGATATCACACAACTGTCGCACTCGTCCATTGTGTAAGCATCATGTTGTGGTTTGATGTAACTTTCAGATATCACACAACTCCAACTCAGTCATATATTATTGCTGATTCGTTGTGGTTTGATGTAACTTTCAGATATCACACAACCGAATTGGTGACGCATCTAAAGTATTGGAAGTTGTGGTTTGATGTAACTTTCAGATATCACACAACTATTCAAACGTAATTAGCTCAACCTCATATGTTGTGGTTTGATGTAACTTTCAGATATCACACAACATATTTCTCATTATTCCCGATCATATATGTGTTGTGGTTTGATGTAACTTTCAGATATCACACAACAAGACTAATGCATCATAAATTGCCTATATTGTTGTGGTTTGATGTAACTTTCAGATATCACACAACTCACCATGTACTCTTACAGCTTTATTAAACGTTGTGGTTTGATGTAACTTTCAGATATCACACAACGAATACCCTAAAATACTAATGAGAAACGTAGTTGTGGTTTGATGTAACTTTCAGATATCACACAACTGGATATACCGACGAAAGCACGGTCCGAATGTTGTGGTTTGATGTAACTTTCAGATATCACACAACTCTATCGGTTATCGCACATTGCTTTCAGAGGTTGTGGTTTGATGTAACTTTCAGATATCACACAACTAAATACCAATTTTATTGCTTAACCTACAAGTTGTGGTTTGATGTAACTTTCAGATATCACACAACCAAAACTTCATCGGTAACCTTTTTAGCCTCGTTGTGGTTTGATGTAACTTTCAGATATCACACAACTGGAGGTTCTGTGGTGACAGACAATCAACGGTTGTGGTTTGATGTAACTTTCAGATATCACACAACTCTTATTTCAAGATTCTTCTCGCCTTGATAGTTGTGGTTTGATGTAACTTTCAGATATCACACAACTTGACTCACAAGTGGCAACAGCAAAGGCTTGTTGTGGTTTGATGTAACTTTCAGATATCACACAACTGCAACGACGAGCATTCAGCAGATAAAGAAGTTGTGGTTTGATGTAACTTTCAGATATTGAGCAATTCGAGGGGTAGAAAAACTCTATCCCTCGAAATTGTAGTTTAATGCAATGTGCTTAAATGATTCCTTATCTTTGTTGTTGCTTATACCGCAAAGGTGTAGTTTGAAAGCAATTCACAAAGAATCAGTGATAATCTAGGACTTGCTTGTCAGGCTGTTTTTTAGATTTTCCCAATCACTTTTTGGTTCGTGTACTTTTTTAATCCTGCTTTTTAGATCGTCTGTCATTGGCATCATTTCTGCATATACGCTTTCATTTGCGCAATCCCATCCAATAAACGTTTTCATGATGGCAACACCATCTCCGATATTTTTGCCAAATAGAACACCTTCTTCTGTCACCCCCCGGAGAATCTCTTCATCATCCTTTTTTATGATATCATACATGAAGCAGTTGTTTCTCTGAAAGTAATGACGAATCAGAGCAACGCCTGTCTTATCCACCTCGGCACGTTGTGCATACCTTTGAAAGAAATGTGGCGGATATATACAAACATGAAAAGTACCTATGGTAGATGCCCCTGCATAGTAAGCATAGTACCCATCTTGCATATTGGCATAACATACAACAATCAGTAACGGATTCGGACCAATTTGCTTTTTGCTTTCAGCATGAAAAAATAAAAACCAGTTGTTTCTATACTTAGAAGTATATTCAGCATAGGCTCTCACAGGAAAAACAGAGGCCTTCACAACCCTTCTGTTAAAAGGTTTATGCTTTGTGTAAGAAAATCTCAGTACGTCATTGTACTCTCTAAAAATCTCGTTATACACCTCCTTGGGTGTCATGTTAAATGTAATCATGGTAAAAGTTGTTTTTAGTTGGGTTTATACACCAAAGTTTTTAGTCGCAGGGTAGATGATTTTTAGCGATCTCTGGAGAGGATGTCTCGATCGTCACGCTTTACTTCTGCTATTAGTTCCGTCTTGGGGAAAAATTCGTCGTGTTGATCTTTAAAGGTGTTATCCCAAGCAATAAAGGTCTTTACAATCATAAGACCTTTGCATAATTGTTCGCCAAACATAATCCCTTCCTCCGTTGTCGCTTTTACATAGCCTACGTTATCTACTACTTCAAAATTTAAAATATAGGTGTAATTCCGCTGAAAAAAATGGCGAATCAGCTCAATGCCCGATTTGTTTACGTTGGCTCGTTCTGCATATCGCTTAAAGAAATGAGGAGGAAACATGTAGACAAGCCATAGGTTTCCAAATACTTTTGTTGGAAAATAGGCATGATATCCATTTTGCATGTTGACATAGCAGACAAAAGAGGTTAAAGCATTGTTGCCGGTATGTTTTTTACTTCTTGCTTCAAAAAATACAATCCATTTATTGTTGCGTTTAGATACGAAGTCAGAATAGATTCTCACGGGAAAGACGGTGGATTTAAGAACTTTTCTTCTGAATGCATTTGCTTTGGTATTGCAATAATCAGCGACGAGAGGATGGTCTTTTTTTATCTCCAGAAACATCTCTCTAGGAGTCATACTGTGTGTTATCATATATTAAAAGTTTTTCATGGTGGAGTCAACGGTTGTTGGAAGACTCCTAATTAGCTGTTAGGTTTAGTAGCCATTTATGATATTAAAAAGCCAATGAATCAATATTTATGGCAATAGTTGGGGTAAAGATACAATTGTTATATTGTATACGAAGTTTTATTGTGATTAAAATTGATGTTTTTTGTATAAAGTTGTTTCGTAATGCGTGGCAAAGTTTGAAAAACAAACTGCCGGCACAATCTCTAAATCAATAGAGATTGTGCCGGCAGGGTGGGGGATGAGTGATGATAAATGATAAATAGAGAGGTCTGTTTGATTAATGATTAATACAGATTAGGGTTGGTGTTTGTGTTTAGATAATCGCGAGAGCCAACCGGGAAGCTTGCTATATTGTTTGCATAAAAGACATTTGCAATTCCGCTTGCCCATATTCCATAGGTCATGCTGCTGTTGTGACTATATCCGATGCAGTGCCCCAGTTCATGAAATATAACAGTTCCGGCATACGTGTTAACGTAATGGTTCACAAATACGTGCTGTGCCACTCCCCATGTTCTTCCTCCGCCTAGTCCGTCTACGCCATTACCCGTATATACCAAGCCAATATTAAAACCACTGTGTTTGGTAATTGCCGGTATAATCGTGCTAACGTCTATTATATCACCTGGTCCTCCATTGCCATAGAGTTGTCCTTGGTACGACATTAACGTCTCCTCAAAATCAGGCAGTGTAAACATATAAGCGGCATTCAGCCATATTGCGATCGACTCTCTGATATGTACAGGGCGTATTCCCATCCAGTTGCCCACAGGAGCCCCATTCCAAGCATCCGGATCTCCGCCAAAGCTGTTGAATCGGATATACCATTTAGCATGAATCTGCTTTATTTTTTCCATGAACGGATCGTTGCATTCAAGCTCCAAACCCGAAGTAACCAGTGCCCGCACCTCTGCCGGTGTCAACTGTATTCTAGAGTTAGACTCCATGGTAAATTCCTGTACAGGCATTTGATTCGAAAACGAAAAGCGTGCATCGCAGAAAGCCGGAATGCTGTCATAATAGGCTAGCAAAACACGCTCTCCATAGATTTTGTCAGACGACCACACCGAGACATTCTGAATAGGAACCGGAGAATAAAAACGGCTCATCAATTCATTATTCTCAGTGATCGACAACTGAAGCGGTTGGTTGATATAAAACGAACGCTCTGCTTCGTTGTAGAAAATAGATTTGGGTTCGTCGTCTTGTAAAATAAGTCCGGGATTCTCCTCGTCATAAAACGCTCTGCTGATATATAACATTCCGTTTTTCGAGTCGGGATGATTCGAAAGATCCAGATTTACCGCTACACGCATACCGGTATTGAGTGCCAGTTGTGTCGTTTCGGTCATGGTGTACGCGTCGTTTCGATGATTTACCGTTTCGATGGTAAAGTCCATTGTTACAGGGTCGCTACCTGTTTGAGGCATAAAGAAGCAATTCGTGTGTGGGCCGATCGACTGCTCTCCTTTATAGGTTGCCTCTCCCTGCAACGTACCATCTACCGTAAACTCCGAATAGAACTTATATTTTTTATCGATCGAGAGGCGGATATCGCGCATCGAATTTTGCAGATAAGGAGAGGGCACTACTTTTTGCACATCCACAAAACTCAGCACAGGAGCCAGCTCTACCTCAAAAGTCTCTTCGGTCTCCTTGCTCACACGAAAAGCATAAGATGTGTGGTACAATGCACCGTCAAATAATAAAGGGATCTCATCATTTTCAAAGAAAAACCACTTGTCTTCTATAGAGGCGATTGCCGTGTTTATTCTAAGTCCCGACTGATGCAGCTGCTCATTATAGGCCAATACATACATCTGATAGTCGCCCATAGGTAGAGGTTCCATCACAATCTTGCCCGACTCTTTATGATAGTCTGATTGAATTTCGTGAATAAAAGTCCCGTCTTTTTTAGTGAGCAAATAAACGACGGAGAGGTTGTCCATGCCACCTTTTTGCGTCTCCTCAGGAGTCTGCTCCACAGAAGACAGTCGCAAAGACGACAGTTGTAAAGAAGAAGGCTGTAAAGGTGAAAGTTGTAAATTGAAGGATAGCGCACAACGCTGACTGAGCACATCCTCAATCTCTGACGCACATCCGGTACACACTAGAAAAAGTACAAAGAGCAATAAATAGCGTTGCACAGATTGATAGTTCGATTTATTATACATCATTGCGCGTAATTAATGGATCAAATAATTTACAGGAGATTTCACACAACGAATTGTGCGCGTATGCACTCCCGGTCCGCTCAGGTTGCCATAAGTACTTCTGTTGTTGTTGAAATCGATCACAAAATGAGTAGGTCCCGTCGTTACCACAGGAATAATGATTTGTCCCAGTGTGATTGTTTTATCAGCCGACTGATTTCCCAAACCTGTAAACACCATCGTTTCGCCCCGATAATTTCGAATATCCGTTATGCAGAGAAACGAAACCTCCGGTACCACAACTCCATCAATGGTAAGATTATTGCGCGTAAATCGGTGTATATCGTAGCGGTTGTTTCCCGCACTCGAGTTGTAAGGATTTGTAGATCCCGATGCCGGAAAATTCAGTTGTCCCCCCGTATACCAGATGTGATTCCATGCATCTCTGTCGGGCATTTCAAAACCACTGGGGCAGTGCGCATCAGCCGCGCCATTGCTCACTTGTCCGTCCGGTATATCCGAATAGCCCTCGTAAAGAAGCACGGGAGTCGTTTCACCATCCGGAATACAGCTTTTCAGATACAGTCCGTTCGTGCTTTTTCCTTTATACGTAGCTCCGGCATAATATATAAAATCTTCGTCCGAACATGTTTTCAGAAATTCGTAAAACGTATTGCGGTCCATATCACGATCAAAGCCAATCTGATCGGTATAACTTTTCGAATTCCCACGCATGTTGTATTTGCTCCAGTATTTTCCACCCTGTGTAATTACAGGCAAAGCATATCGTTTTCGAGTAAAGGTGAATACCTCTTCCACACCATCGGTATAGGTAACGGTCACGATACTCTGCTGATTCTGTCCTGTTGCATCCCTATCGTTCGGTTTAAAACCACCCTCGAGTGTGTTCACTCCATTTTCGCTCACGACTCTCAGCCAGTCAAACTGCTCATCTCCCGAAAGCGTTTCAATACGAGCTATGTCTGATGTTTGATAACCATTCCACGCTTCAACCTCGCCAATGTAACCATCTTTATAATCGTTCCACGAAGCAGAAGCTTTCGATAGGATAGCACTCAGGTTTTTAAACCAGGTGCGATATCCCTGCTTTACAATCACAATTTGTTTGTCGTAATATTGAGATTCCGATTTTGATTTAATCATCATCGGGATCATGGTCTTTATTTGATTGATCTTGCTACTTTCTACCGTAAGCGTAAATTGATTCCCGATATAGCTGTTTTTCGAGTTGGGCACTACGGCTACTCCGATTTGCGAACTTTCCACTTTCGCTTCCGTTTCTACCGGGGCATTTAGTCCTAAAACAAAAACACCGGAATAATCCGGTGCTATAAATAGAGTATCCAACGTTTGAGAGGCAACCACCCCTTCAGGTAATTGCGAAGTTGAAAGATCTATTTTCGGGACAAATCCGCCCGGCTGCGTGTCAACACTTCCGCCGTCGCCCCAGTCTAAGATCGAAAGCGAGGTGTAAATAACCGCACCGTTGCTCTTTATCTTAATTTCGTATTTCTTGTTTCGCTCAATTACGGATGGCAATGTAGCTTTCAGTTTGTTTTTGATTCCGTTGATGCGAACGTAAAACGTAACCTCAGGAGCCGTGTCTGAGCTTTCAAAAATATAGGCAAAGCCTTCAATACCATTGTTGAGATTGGTAAAAGCATCCGCTCCGAGCTTTTGTTTCTTCAACTCTCCGCCTGTGAGAGGAGTCGTATTCCCCGGAAAAACATAACTTCTGTCGATCAGGTTTGCAATTTCGCACGAGTCGATCACAACCTCAAGCTGCGTATCTTTGATTACATCCACACGCGCTACAGAACGGGTGAGCTCGATATCCATCAGATTGTCATTCAAGTCACCGGCTTCTTGCTCTGCCGTGTAGTGTATTCCCGGAAACGAGGTCGCGAAATCGACCGGTTGTGTAGTCAGCCCTTTGCATTGGGTCAAAGTCGGATTGGAGGCCGTGAAATCCAAACCGTGATTTCCTGCGATAAACACGATTTTATCAACAACCTTTCCACCTGTTCCGATCGTATATACCCCTTCGGCCGAATTTAAATTAGTCTCTTTGTATTGAAGAGCATCTTGATTGTACAAAAGAGCATTGACGTGGTTTAATACACCTGTAGCAGAAGTCTCATAGCGAAACTTCACTGCAAATTGATTTTCCCCAAGGATTTCTAAATCCTGATTCTGGCACGATAAGCAGAGCGTAGTAAAAAGCAAAAAGATAAATTTTTTCATTGTAAAGCTGGTTAATTAAAGGTTTCTATCTTCAAATTTAGAAGCAGAGTATATGACATCACAAATTGAAGTTTTTTATTTGATCGCAAAAATATATTAAAAAAGTTGTATTAAAAAGCGTACACAGGTGCTTTTGTGCTTTATGGTTGTGTTATTTTATTAAAATATAGCTATATTATATGTTACAGTGAGTAATAAGTAATATTACTCCATCCATTTAATTTATCTAAATCATGAAGGCTATTGGCTTAAAGAGTGTGGCGTCGTTGATGACGTCGTTGTGTAAACGCAGTGATTTGCGTGCAAAGTTGCTAACAAAAGGTTCTCGAACTGTGTTGAAGGAAGCTGTTTACAAAAAGTCAAAACCATTGTCGAAGGAGGCAATTCTGGGTTTGATCGAGATTTGCAAACTTGCTTCTGAAGAGGTTGACTTGTATAATTTGCATGCGTTGCCGGAGGAGCAAGTCGATAAGGCTGTCCTGAAGGGTACGGATCGTGAGGTTGTCGAGTTTCCTGAGATGTTGAATGGCTACGGGCTGAGTAGTCTTATAAAGGAGGCCATTGAGAAGAAGTATGTAGTGAATGATAAGAAGCTATGGAGTAACTTTTTGTATCAATGGTCGAGCAAAAGTAAAAAAAAATCAAATGGGCTTCGTGGGTTAAGTATCTCAAACCCAAGGAATAGATGTTTTTAGTTTAAATTTTATTATTTTGTCTATTTTCTGATTTTTACAAAGAGCCTTTTTACTTCCTCTTAGGAGGAAAAATGGTTGATATATCTAGCTTTTGAAGTGTGGTCTATCTTCCGGGGCTCTTTGTTTTGTTCTTTTTTTGTGATGGTGGTGTGATGTTTAATAGTCAGTACTATAGTTGTTTATGTGTTTTTGAGGAGTGGTAAAATTCAGAAAACTATTCGGATTAAATGATTTTACTTTGTTGTGTTACAAAAACGTAATAACATATAATAATATCATGAGAAACACATTGTTTTCATTATTCCGATCAGTGCTCAATGTACACGGTGAGAAAATCAGACTAGAAGAGTTTGTTATGTTGCTAAAAAGTCCTGCACACGCAAAGGCGATCAATCACATGCAGGCAGAGTTGCAAAAGGGAAACAAGGCCGAGTTTGACCGATTGAAAAAGATGCTACCCGGAGTTACCCCCGGTGGCGTGTTTGAGGGAGGCCGTCAGAAGAAGCACCTCAAGCAGTTGAGCAGTTTGAAAGTATTCGATTTTGATCACATCAGCAGCGACAAGTTTGATGCTGTTTTTGAAAAAGCCAAGCAAGTGCCGGGAGTAGTCTTGGTAGCTGTCAGTCCGAGCGGTGAAGGGATCAAGATCTTTATGCGGGTAAATGCAACCCTTGAGATGCACGACGAGATGTTTGGCTACTTGGCTACAGAGTTGGAAAAGACACTCGGTATCGAGGTAGATAAAAGCGGAAAAGACATCAACCGCCTTTGCTATCTACCTTCGCCCGATGGCTTGTATTATAATCCGGATGCAGTAGTAATAGCGAAGAAGCCATGCAACCCGGAGGTAAAAGTAGCAGAAGGAGCAAAAAATACAGAAGCTGCCAATGCGACTGAAGTTGTAAAAACGGCCGTAAGTACGACCACAGGCATCCCTTCGCATTTGTTCAAGAATGAGACCGATGCCTATGCCGAAATTGTCAATAGTCATGTCAGGAAGCAATGGGTCAATTGTGAGGCACTCAGTATACACATGGAGGCAAAAAGCTGCTTCAAGGATGGAGCTCGTAATGAGTTTATATTTAAGTATGCCTGTAAAGCCTGTCAGTGTGGTATTCCACGTCCCATTTCCCAAGCCTGGGCCGAAAGTCGCTATACAACCGCAGACTTCAAGGTGGGAGAAATCATCGCCGCCTTTGGTAGTGGCTACACCGGCAATGAAACACTCTATGGAAAAGATGCCGATAAGCTGCAAGCTCTGGTGGAGAAAAACGTACCGGCTTTGGCAGAAGATGACGAAATAACGGGTGAAGAGTTGTACGAAAAAACCAGCCTGATTCCGGATTCGGTATACAGTAGTCTGCCGCAGGTAATATCAGATGCACTTGCCGGTGGTCGCAACAGCAGAGAGAAAGACCTCATGTTGTTATCTGCACTCACCGCCCTAAGCGGTTGCCTGCCCAATGTTTCGGGGATCTATGAGAACAAAAGACATTCACCTCACATCTATTATTTTGTAGTGGCCAAGCCCGGAAGCGGAAAAGGAAAGGCAACACTTCCTTTTCGGTTGGTCGATTCATGGACGCAGTTTTTGTTTACCGAATCGAAGCGGGAGGTAGATACGTATACAGATGAGCTGCGCAAATACAACGATTATCTCGATGAAGTCAAAGAACTGAAAAGGCAAAGAGCAAGGGGTAAGAAAGTAACTTTTCCACCATTTCAGGAACCACCGGCAAAAGTATTTCCGATCGTTCTACATGAGTCGGCCAATATCAGTCAGATCAAACTTGCTGCCCGACTGGAGCACAACAAAGAGTACGGATTGATTGTTTTGGAATCAGAGGCCGACAACATTACTAAAACACAAAAGAACGATTGGGCTCAGCTCAACGAAATCTTCCGTAAAGCTTATCACCACGAAGATGTGGGTGTTTCGCGCAAAGAAGAAGATAATAGCTATCATATCAAAGTACCTAAATTATCGATCTTTCTCTCGGGCACGCCCAATCAGTTTGTATCGTTTCTCGACAGTCCCGAAAACGGACTCTTCAGCCGCTTTGGTCTTTATGTTTATGGTGGGGCGATGGAGTGGAACAGTCCGGCTCCTCACAATAATCTCCAAAATCCAGAGCAACACTACATGGGGCTTTCTCAGCAAGTAATGGAGTATGCTTTGTTTCTGCGTGCCAATCCGTCGAAGTTTAATTTAACCTATCCGCAGTGGGATCGATTTAATGCCGTGTTTAGCGCGCAATTTAAACGCACGCAAGAGACCGGTTATCGCTTCGAAGAAGGAGTTGTGGCACGTCATGGTGTGATGGTGTTTCGGGTAGCAATGATTCTTTCAGCTATTCGAAAAGCCGAAAGAGGGCAAACGAGTGAATATCTCATGTGTACCGATGAAGACTTTGAAACAGCCATGTCGATTGTTACTACTTGTTTTGAACATAGCAGATTGATGCTGTCAGGATACAAAGTTACCGATAAACATACAGAGGATTTGAAGCGAGCTTTGTATGACGATGAATTACTGGATCGGATGGCTCCCGAGTTTGTAACACAAGATTTCTACAGATTGGGAAATAGCTATAAACTAACAGATTCTAAGTTGAAGCGTTATTTGAAAGGACTCATCAAACGCAATAAAATTGTGAGGATAAAAAAAGGGACGTATGCTAAGTTGCAGAACTAGATGATACTGAACTAGATCATACAGAAGTAGATCATACAGATATAGTAGAAGCCGAACTAGATAGAAGCCGGGCAGTCACCTTGTAGTTGATTGTCCGGCTTTTTGTATGTGCATTCAAGTATATTAGCCTGTTTGAGTTTCTGTTTTTACACATTCTTATTTTAGTTAATATCCTTGAGTTGTCTGTTTTGTGATAAGAAAAACTGCTTTGTTGGTGTAATGTGTTGATATAGTTATTGTTACGGTTGTTTTGAGGGGCGCGGATAACTTTTGGGAGAGGAGTACGGGTCACGATGGGGTCACAACGGGTCACTTTTGCCGGGGTAAGAAAAAAAATCACTAAATGCAATTTAGAACTTACTTATATTATATTATCTATTTTCTTATGTAGCGTCTATTTTAATGTGTACATTTTTTTCGCACCTAGGAAAATGACCCGTATTTGACCCGTAGTCCGTTTTTTTTGACCCGTACTCACCGATTCGCCACTTTTTGAAGTCTAATTTGCATTTTTTAGAGTCGGATTATTTCTGCTCCCAAGTGTAATCTAAAAGCGTTAATATATCACACTACAGCCAGTTTGAAGATGCCGTCACGGAGCACCGAGGTGATTTACGAAGCATTCTACCACTTTGGGAGGGAGTATCTTCATGTAGGGGCGCCATCCTGCGGCAAGGAGCGCGTCTCGGAGTCCGGGCGTGCTGTGTATCCAGCGTCCCAGTGCTTTGGTAGCCATCAAAGGCGTACTGCCGATAAAATAAAGTTGAGCCAGCTCGGTAAATGCATACGCCCTGATGCGAAAAGGAAGTTCGTCGTTATTCATGTGATTAGATTTTTAATTCTCTTCAATGTACGAAATAATGCTTTAATAATCAATAGTATGCGCTGTTTTGTTGTGGAAAAACTATGCATGGTTTTTCTAAAAACCTAGAGAGGTTTCTCCAAAAAGTAAGAGAGCTTTTTGCAAGAACCTTGCATGCTTTTTGCAGAGCAGATTGATATAACGGCGGAGATGCCAACAATGCGGATAAGCACTTGTTATATAAATAGATGCATTGTCATATTCTGAGTATAAATTAAAAATCGATCAGTATGAGCATGTTTTGTTTTCAATGTCAGGAAGCAGCCGGAGGTAAGGGTTGCACCGTAAAGGGAGTTTGTGGGAAAGAAGACCACACCTCTTCGTTGATGGATTCGTTGATGTATGTTGTAGGCGGTATTGCCATCGTAAATCGCGAATTGCGAAAAAAGGAGATTGCCAACAAAGAGGCGAGCAGGTTTATTCTCGATGCCCTGTTTTGCACCATTACCAATGCCAATTTTGACGACACTGCCATCGAGGCTCGCATCAAGAAGGGGATCGAAATCCGCAATATCCTGATGGGAGAGGCCAAGAAGCGGGAGATTGCGTTGCCGAAAATGGATCTTACCATCGGACATGAAAATCCCGAAGTGGGCGTATTGGCCGAAACGAACGAAGACCTGCGCTCGCTCAAGCAGTTGGCCGTGTACGGTGTAAAAGGAGCTGCGGCATATACCGATCATGCCTTGAACCTGGGATTTGAAGACGACTCCCTCTACGAGCGCATTGAGCATACCTTGGCCGAAGTGACACGCCACGACATCGAGGCGGCAGAACTGGTCAACTTGGTGCTCGGAGTGGGCGAGTTGGGCGTAAAGGCGATGGCGCTGCTCGACAAAGCCAATACCACGGCGTATGGCAATCCTGAAATTACGAAGGTGAATATCGGCGTGCGCAACAATCCGGCTATTTTGATTTCGGGACACGACTTGCGCGACATGCAAGATCTGCTCGAGCAAACCGAAGGTACTGGGGTGGATGTGTATACACACAGCGAGATGCTGCCGGCCCATTACTATCCGGCATTCAAGAAGTACAGCCATTTTGTGGGCAACTACGGTGGCTCGTGGTGGCGCCAGCGCGAGGAGTTTGAGTCGTTCAACGGACCTATTCTTTTCACCACCAATTGCATCGTGCCTCCTTTGTCTAAAGCTACGTATGCCGATCGGGTTTATACTACGGGTTCGTCGGGTTATCCCGGATTTCCACACATTGCCAATCGGGAAGCGGGCAAGGCGAAAGATTTCGGCGTGATCATCGAACATGCCAAACGTTGCGCTCCTCCCAAGGAGATCGAAACCGGAGAGATTGTGGGCGGATTTGCTCATGCACAAGTTGTAGCATTGGCCGATAAGGTGGTGAGTGCGGTGAAGTCGGGTGCCATTCGCAAGTTTGTCGTGATGGGCGGTTGCGACGGACGTATGAAGAGCCGCGAATATTATACCGAATTTGCAAAAGCGCTTCCACACGATACGGTGATCCTTACTGCCGGATGTGCCAAGTATCGGTACAATAAATTGCCGCTGGGCGATATCGGAGGCATTCCGCGCGTGCTAGATGCCGGACAGTGCAACGACAGTTATTCGTTGGCCATGATTGCATTGAAGCTCAAGGAGGTGTTCGAACTGGAGGATATCAACGATTTGCCAATCGTGTACAACATTGCCTGGTACGAACAAAAGGCGGTGATCGTATTGCTGGCTTTGCTGGCACTGGGAGTGAAGAAGATTCACCTCGGACCTACGCTTCCGGCATTCCTATCGCCCAATGTGGTGAAGGTGCTTGTAGAGAAGTTTGGCATTGCCGGAACCTCCACCGTAGATGAAGATTTAGCGAAGTTTATGTCATAATATCTTCTTTCACAGTATATAATCAGCCTTGGTTTATTCGTAAGCCAAGGCTGATTTTTATGTTATTGCGGGTGTAGTTCTCTTTAGTGTTATAAATAGGTGCAAACATTCCAATAGCTCCGAATCGCATGATAGAGCAGTAGTATATTCGTAGTGTAATCAAGCGGATTACATAACTCAATACACTCAATCATTTAATTCATTTTGTATGGCACTACGTTACAAAACTGTCTGGAAGAAAGACATGCGAAAGGATGCACAAGAAGGTGCAAAACTGCTCTACGGGGCAACGGTGGTTACGGCTCAGTATTCGTTTGACCAACTGTGTAAAGACAT
Source organism: Tannerellaceae bacterium (assembly GCA_051656605.1). GTDB lineage: Bacteria > Bacteroidota > Bacteroidia > Bacteroidales > CAMTPD01 > UBA12018. Next base: position 50,836 of record JBOGCF010000043.1, read on the forward strand.
CACGGACAACTGCTCGGCTACGGCCAGCGACGTGATGATGGTGGTAAGCGCCATGGTTACCATGGCCAAGAAAGCATTGCTGCGTGGCGAAACCGTGGTGATCAATGGCTTTGGAAACCTGCGACTGCAAGCCGGAAGCCAAGGTGTAGGTTCGGAAGACGAATTCAAAACCAACTTGATGAAGAAGCCGAAGGTGATCTTTCGCCCCAGTACCTCATTGCTTGAGGTGAGAGGGCAGGTGCGCTACGAGGCACTTCAGGTAACCGAGAAAACCGTAGAGTGTGACAAACCTCACTCACTCGACTAAGCATGATGAAGCAGGGAACAACCTTTGCGCCTAAAAAGGTGCAATTCGTGAAGCAGCTCTCAGCGGCTGCTCGCGAGGCTTCGAAAGCCTTCGGACTAAACCCGTCGATGATCCTGGCACAATCGGCCATCGAGACGGGGTGGGGTACCAGCTCCTATGCCGTAAATCACCACAATTACTTCGGAGTAATTGCCTGTGGCAAACCCAACGATTACTGGAAAGGCAGCAAGAGCCGCATCAATGCCCGGGGACTCTGCTTCAGGGGATATGCCACTGCCGAACAAAGCTTCATGGACTACGGCCGACTGCTCAGGGCGCAATATCCCAAAGCCGCCACGCTCAGTTTCCATCCCGAAAGCTTTGCTCAGGAAATCTCCTACTCCGCCTACATCTGCGAGGGCAACGGCGACAACCGCGAGCACTACCGCAAGATGCTCATCGCCATCGAGCAAGACATCCGCGACATCATGGATCACCACGATCTGTAAGCGTGTATAATCATTAAACAGTTTCTTACCATTTAAAAAATCTACTGCCATGAAGAAGATCAAAAGCATCCTCGAAATCCTCTGGGCCCTCTTCGGCCTACTCATCGGTCACTGTCCCAAAGACCCACCCGACAAATGCCCCCTCCAACGCAACCCCGGCTAACGGACGTTGAGTTGTAATGAATAAATATAAATTCAAGTGGTATTAGTCTATTGGCAAGAAGGGCTAAATGGTGTTATTTTTATTACTGTATTGTTTGATACAATACAAATTGTCAAAGAAACGAGCATTACTGTGAAGTAATGCTCGTTTGCTTTTAGACAGATGTTCATGTTATTCATGAGAAAGGTCTGTAATCAAGACTATAATTACTTAAATAAGAAAATATAGTTAAAAATAATATTTGTTATTGTTTGTATGTAAATATTTATATGTTTGTGGGCGAGTGTATAGTTATTAATTAAGATTGTTTGTAATGAAAGCTTATATTGGTCACATCAAAAAGCGAGATTCCGAACTAGAAATTCAATCTCTTGACGATCATTTGAAAGGAACGGCAGAGCTTTGTAAAAGTTTTGTTTCTAAGTTTGAGAATCCTGAACTGGGAGAGATACTTGGATTATTTCATGATCTGGGAAAATATTCAGATGCTTTTCAGAAGTATATTTTGAATGCAGCAACAACCGAAAGTGATGAGATTAGAGGTAAAGTAGACCATTCATCAGCAGGTGCTATTTATTTATCACAGAGTGATAAAGCATTGGGTCTGATTACTGCATATTGCATTGCGGGACATCATGCTGGTTTATTGAACTGGGCTCATGAAGAAGGAGTGTCAGGAGATCTGCAATCGAGACTTTCCAAAAAAGAGTTGTTACAACTCGTTGAATCTCATATTAAACAGAGTAAACCTTTTGAAAATGTAAAGCTATTATCAAAAATGAAGAGCGAAGAGAGCTTTAACCATTTGGTGAGACTTCTATTTTCGTGTCTTGTTGATGCAGATTTTCTTGATACCGAACGGTTTATGAATCCCGAGAGTTTTGCTAAAAGAAGCCGGTTTAAGACGCTGACCGAACTTAGCGGTTATTTTGATCATTACATGCAACAATTACAGGTTGATGCAAAACCAACAGAAATAAATAAATGGCGTAAGTCTATTCAAGACGATTGTATAAAAGCGGGAAAGGAAAATCATAAATTCTTTTCCTTGTCTGTTCCTACCGGAGCAGGAAAAACGCTTTCCTCTATAGCATTCGCTTTCGAACATGCCCGGAAGTATAATAAAGAACGAATTATTATAGCAATTCCTTATACGAGTATTATAACGCAAACAGCTCATACACTGAAGAAAATATTTGGTGAAGATCAAGTTATAGAGCATCATTCAAATTTCGATGATTCGGATATTACAGCAGAATTAAAATTAGCAATTGAAAACTGGGATGCTCCCATTATTGTAACTACAAACGTACAGTTGTTTGAGTCGATGCATGGAAACAGACCTTCGCAGTGCAGAAAGCTTCATAATATGTGTAATAGTATCGTGATACTCGATGAAACACAATTACTACCATATGACTTTTTAGAACCCATATTGAGTTCGTTGAATGCCTATAGTGAACTCGTTAATACCACATTCTTACTTACTACTGCTACCGATCCGGATTTTTATGGTCGTATAGGAATGAGAAAAGCGTCTTTTTCAGGCTTGTCTGAGAAGCCTTTTGAAATCGTAAAAGATCTTGATTCGATGTATAAGGTGTTTAGAAGAACGAATCTTCAATTTCCAATAGATCTTGAATACAAAAAATCATACACTGAACTGGCTGAAGAATTGAGTTGTTTGGATCAGGTACTGTGTGTAGTAAATACCCGAAAAGAGTGTAAGGAAATATACGATCTTATGCCGGAAGGAACAATTCACTTGTCACGTATGATGTGCTCTGCGCACATTATGAAGAATATCGAAACTATTCGGCAAAAATTAAAGAATGGAGAATCGGTGCGAGTGATAAGCACGCAACTGATTGAAGCCGGTGTAGACTTAGACTTCCCCAATGTGTATAGAGCTTTTGCAGGCTTAGATTCGGTTTTACAAGCAGCAGGACGTTGCAACCGGGAAGGGCAAATGAAGGAACTGGGGAAAGTCGTAGTTTTTCGAGGAGAGCGAGATGCTCCTGCCGGATATATTCGTAAAGGGGCTCTTTCTTTAAAAGATATGCTACTAGTTGGCACAAATGAAAATATGGATTTACCTGATCAGATCAAGCAGTATTTCAAAAGCTTTCAATCCCGACTTGATACATTTGATAAAAAAGATATTAAAGGAGCTCTTTGTAAAAACTCTCGAGTTGCACATTTTCAATTTGCCACTGCTGCAATTGATTTTAAATTGATTGAGAGTGGAGATACTGTTTCCGTTTTTATTAATTATGACAAAGGTGCTGATTGGATAAAAGAGTTTAAGGAGAAGGGACCCGAATCGTGGTTGATGCGGAGAATGCAAAATTATTGTGTCAATCTACGGCGATCTGATGTGAAAATTTTGCAGGAGGCAGGAGCTATAGAAAATATACATGGAGTCTGGCTGCAATGCGATGCGAATATGTATAGACCAGAAGCCGGAGTGGTTGTTGCAAATAAATGGACAGACGAAATATTAATAGTCTAATATCAATCAATAATAGATAACATGGAATATCATAACAAAGAGTTTTGTCTCGAGGTGTGGGGAGATATGGCTTGTTTTACCCGACCGGAGATGAAAGTGGAACGTGTGAGTTACGACGTGATTACACCGTCGGCAGCTCGTGCGGTATTTGAAGCAATCTTTTGGAAGCCAGCCATAGAGTGGCGTGTAAAAAAGATTGAGGTCTTAAACCCAATCAAATGGACTTCGGTAAGACGCAATGAAATTGGATCTTTAATGAGTCATCGAAGTGATGGTATTTATATAGAAGAGGCAAGACAGCAAAAGGCTGGTTTGTTGCTGAAAGATGTGCATTATCGGATTACAGCCGAACTCGTGTTTATTCCGATGAGAAATAGAGCGGAGTTGTTTGCAGAAGAAGGAAGAAGTTTGGTTGATGCAAAAGAACAAGAAATGATGCGAGCGGATGAAAATCCGGGAAAATACAATGCAATGTTTGAGCGAAGAGCTCGAAAAGGGCAGTGCTTTACACAACCTTATCTGGGCTGCAGGGAGTTTTCGGCTTCCTTCAAACTGGTTGAATCTCCTCAAAATGAAAGATTGCAACCGATTAGTGAATCTAAAGATTTAGGATTTATGCTTTTTGATATGGATTTTACTAATAAGAATAATCCACAGGCAATGTTCTACAGAGTGAACATGAATAATGGTGTTATTCATGTTCCAGAAAAAGAAAGTGAGGAGGTACTGAGATGATCTTAAATGCATTATACGACTACTATCAAAGAAAAAGTGCAGATCCGGAAAGTGGAATTGCTCCTTTGGGTTTTGAATGGAAAGAAATTCCGTTTATTATCGTAATTGATAAGAAGGGGAGTTTTAAATATATAGAGGATACTCGTGATCTTGGAGATAAAAAAAAGCGGGCAAAATCGTTCTTGGTTCTGAAAAGTGTAGGGCGTCCTGGTAAGAATAGTTGGCAAACTGCATTTTCATTGTGGGATCACTACGGTTACGTACTGGCTCATCCGAAAGATGAAAGCAAAAGTGCAAAAGAAAGTGCATTGCAACAACAAGGTACATTTATTAAGCGGGTTGAAGAATTAGCATCGAGGTATCCATCTAATCAAGAAATAGAGGCTGTTCGCTTATTTTATCAGTCACAGGAGAATATAGATTCGCTATTTGCGACAGATCTTTGGGCAGAGTGTAAAAAGAAGCCGGGAGTGAATATGTCGTTCCGTATTGTAGGGACAGACTTGCTTGTAGCGGAGCATCCGGATTTGGCAATGGAGGTTCAATCGGAAGAAGATGGTCAAGAAGGTGAATCGCTAATGGGTAGATGCTTGATAACCGGGAAATATGATAAGATTGCAACCCTACACACTGCGATATCGTTAGTTGGAGCCAAAAGCGGTGCTAAGTTGGTTGGCTTCCAAAAGAACTCCGGTTATGATTCTTACAAAAAAGAACAAGGGGCCAATGCTCCTATATCCGTTTCGGCAGAGGCAGCTTATACAACAGCGTTAAATACGTTGTTATCCAAAGATTCAAAAAATAAATTGCGTGTAAGTCAATCTACATTTGTGTTTTGGAGTGAAAAAGAAGATTTACTTGAAGATGTTTTTGCTTCTTTTTTTGAATCTGAATCTAAAGATAATCCGGATAAAAACATTGAAGAGATTCGCAGTTTCTTAAATTCATATAGAACCGGAGTTTATAATACACAATCAGATACAGAATTCTATGTCTTGGGCTTAGCTCCCAATTCTGCTCGAATTTCTGTTACCTATTTCTGGAAGGGTAAGATTTCCGGTATCGCATCGAATATAGCTCAACATTTCAACGATTTGATGATCGTTAGACGATCTGAATCGGATCGTGAATATGTGCCACTTTTTTATTTACTCACAAGTATTGCGACACAGAATAAGATTGATAATTTACCACCCAACTTGATTGTTTCAATGTCTCAGAGCATTATTCAAGGAACAATGTATCCGGCTCAATTGCAGAATCTGTGTATTAATAGAATCAGAGCAGATAGAAAAATAAATTATGCTCGAGCATCTATATTAAAGGCTTATATCAACAGAAAAAATAGAATATTAAATCTCACAAAAGAAAGGGAAATTACTATGGCTTTAGATTTAGAAAATAAAAATCAAGGTTATTTGCTAGGCCGCCTTTTTGCGGTATTAGAAAATATTCAGTCGCAAGCTATTCAGGGGTTGAATGCAACGATTAAAGATCGTTATTATGGAGCGGCTTCTACTACACCGGTTACCGTATTCGGACGTTTACTGGATTTATCAAATCACCATTTAGGCAAACTGCCTGGAGGTAGTAAAGTGTATTTTGAGAAGAAGCTTCAGGATATAATTGATGGTATTAGTAGTTCAGGTATGCCGAGTCATTTGAATTTAGACGATCAGTCTCGTTTTGCAATTGGTTATTACCATCAACGAAAAGAGCTATTTACTTCAAACAAAGAAAACGTAACAGAAACAAACAATTAAAAGATTAATATCATGGAAAAGCAAATTGAAAACAAGTTCGATATCGTTTTATTATTTGATGTACAAGATGGTAATCCGAATGGAGACCCAGACGCCGGAAACTTACCTCGCGTAGATGCAGAAACCGGTTTAGGATTGGTTACTGATGTTTGCGTGAAACGCAAAATCAGAAATTACGTGCAATTGGTAAGAGGCTGTGTGAAGCCGTATGATATATTCATAAAGGAGAAAGCAATTCTAAACAATCTTATTGGCGAAGCTTTTCAACAAGACGAAGTAAAGGCTGTTGAAAGTGATAAAAAGAAAGGAGAGAAAAATGAGGCTGCTCGTCAATGGATGTGTAAAAACTATTATGATGTTCGCACCTTTGGAGCTGTAATGTCTACAGGTGAAAATGCAGGGCAAGTGCGTGGTCCGCTGCAATTTACATTTGGTCGTTCTATTGATCCTATTGTTTCTCTTGAGCATACAATTACACGTATGGCTGTTGCAACTGAGGGAGAAGCAGAAAAACAAAGTGGAGATAATAGAACAATGGGTCGTAAAACAACTGTCCCTTATGGTTTATACAGAACTCATGGTTTTATATCTGCAAACTTGGCTAAGCAAACCGGTTTTGATGTAGATGACCTAGAGTTGTTAAAAGAAGCTTTGGTCAATATGTTTGAGCATGATCGCTCGGCTGCTCGTGGACTAATGAGTACTCAGAAGTGTTTCCTGTTTAAGCATGTTTCTGCTCTTGGTAATGCTCCTTCTCATAAATTATTTGACTTGATAAAAGTGTCGAAGAAAGAGGGTGTGGACGTGCCTCGTTCGTTTGCAGATTATGATGTGGTTATTGATAAAGATAATTTGCCATCTGGGGTTGAATTGATAAGCTTAATTTGATTTGAATGATAGAATATGGAGATGAAGACCTGTTGATGCTTTCCGGAATACAGCATGTCGCTTTTTGTGAGCGTCAATGGGCACTGATCCATATCGAGCAGTTTTGGGCTGAAAGCAAGTTGACCATTGAGGGAGAGTATTTACATAGAAAAGTAGACGATCCTCTTTATAAGAGTGAGCGAAGTGGTGTGATCACGCTTCGCTCACTTCCTCTTGTTTCCAGAAAACTCGGTTTGTATGGATTGGCAGATGCTGTAGAATTTCATCAAGTAGAAGTGCCGGATAATGCGATCATGTTGCCCGGTTATCAAGGATATTGGGCGATTTGTCCGGTTGAGTATAAACGGGGGAAACCCAAGAAAGATGAGATCGATAAAGTGCAGTTGTGTGCTCAAGCGATGTGTCTTGAGGAAATGTATTCGATCGAAATAGAGCAAGGTTCATTGTTTTACCACGAGATAAGGCGAAGAGAGTCAGTCGTGTTTGATTATGCTTTGAGATCATTAGTGATTGAGAAGGCTAAACGAATGCACGAGCTCTATGATCAAAAAAAAATACCGTTGCCTGTATTTTTACCTCATTGTAAATCATGTTCCTTGTATGACGAATGTATGCCGGAGTTTTTTTCAAAGGAACATTCTGTCGCGAAGTATTTAAATGAGACCTTAAACACAACAATATGAGAAAACTATTAAATACCTTATTTGTAACTACACCGGAGGCCTATTTGTCGCGAGATGGTGAAAATGTAGTTGTGAAAAAAGATAATCAAGAATTGATTCGTATACCGATTGTCAATATTGAGTCAATTGTGAGCTTTGGGTATATGGGAGCTAGTCCCGGACTAATGCAGCTGTGTGCAACGAACAATGTCTCTTTGTGTTTTCTCACTCAATCAGGCTTTTTTCAAGGAAGAGTAATAGGTCCTGTAAAAGGGAATGTCATATTACGCAGAAAGCAGTATAGAGTGGCTGACGATAAAGAGGAAGCATTGCAAATCAGTCGAATAATGATAGCCGGAAAGATACAGAATTATCGAAGCATACTAGCCCGAGGTAATAGAGATTATGATTTCGGATCGAATACGCCTGAAGTAGAAAGAGCAATCTCTCTATTGAACCAAAAGAAAGATAAAGCACTTGTTTGCTTAACTTTTGATGAATTAAGAGGAATCGAAGGAGATGCAGCCAGCTTATATTTCTCGGTATTTCCACATTTAATTATAGCGCAAAAGAAGGATTTTATATTTGAAGGACGAAACCGTCGTCCACCTACTGACGAGGTTAATGCAATGCTTTCTTTTGTATATACATTAATTGCTCATGAAGTTCAGTCAGCTCTCGAGTCTGTTGGTCTTGATCCATATGTAGGTTTTCTTCACACGGATCGTCCCGGACGTGTGAGCTTAGCACTGGATATGATGGAAGAACTACGAGCCTATTTAGGTGATCGCCTTATATTGTCTTTAATTAATCGCAAGCAGGTCTCAAAATCTGGATTTAGGCACAATGGAGATAAAGGTATTGTAATGGATGATGAAACAAAGAAAACATTGATATCTGCGTGGCAAAAGCGTAAGAAGGAAACTATTAAGCATCCATATTTGGAGGAAAATATTCCGATTGGACTACTCTCTTATGTACAAGCAATGTTGATGGCTCGTTATCTTAGAAATGAAATTGATAATTATCCTGTATTTATAGTTCGATAGATATGATGGTATTGATTACTTACGACGTTGAAACCATTGACAAGGCGGGCCAAAAACGATTGCGTCAAGTTGCTAAGCAATGCGTGAACTATGGTCAGAGAGTGCAAAACTCCGTTTTTGAATGTATTCTTACGCCTGCCCAATTTACGTCGTTGAAGATTAAGCTGACTGAAATAATAGATGATAATAAGGATAGTTTACGGTTCTATTACTTAGGGAAGAATTGGGTAAATAATGTCGAATCAGTAGGGAAAGTTACATCCTTTGATATGGAGGGAGACTTGATTGTTTAAATGCGAACCCGAAGCTGTTGAAAAACACAGGCAGGTTCGCAGGTGTTGATTATAAGCGTCCTATGTGGAAGTGAGAGCCGTTATATATGATAAACTGCTTTCATTTTTTATATGTACGCAAAATCATGTATTTTTGTACTTTAAATAACTAGCTTTTTCAGCTAGGCAGTCGCACTCTACACGGGTGCGTGGATTGAAACCTCGGCCACATCGTTGTATATGGCTTATCAAATGACGTCGCACTCTACACGGGTGCGTGGATTGAAACTATTTTGAATTGTTGAGACAGTAGATACTTAGGTGTCGCACTCTACACGGGTGCGTGGATTGAAACAAAGAACCTCTATACGTTGAGCATGACACCAGAAAGTCGCACTCTACACGGGTGCGTGGATTGAAACCCAAACACTTCGGAGGCTATGGGTACTTACAATCCGTCGCACTCTACACGGGTGCGTGGATTGAAACCGGCTTAATATCCATGTTGTTGTTACGAATCTCAAGTCGCACTCTACACGGGTGCGTGGATTGAAACTACAAAGAGAACAAGCGTGAGAAATGCCTTAAAAAGTCGCACTCTACACGGGTGCGTGGATTGAAACTGGGGAGTTCGTTAGAGATTCTGCCGCAAACTCTCGTCGCACTCTACACGGGTGCGTGGATTGAAACGTGTCGGAGCATACGGTCAGAAATCACACGCGTAACGTCGCACTCTACACGGGTGCGTGGATTGAAACATGATCTTATCATCTATCAGCATTGAGTCAGTATAGTCGCACTCTACACGGGTGCGTGGATTGAAACCTGTGTAATCCATGAATGCTAACAAAGCTTCTCCTGTCGCACTCTACACGGGTGCGTGGATTGAAACCTGTTACACCAGTTGAGTTTGCTAGCTCAACAAGGGTCGCACTCTACACGGGTGCGTGGATTGAAACAATGAAAAAAGCAGGTATAAATGAGCTGTTTCTTGAGTCGCACTCTACACGGGTGCGTGGATTGAAACATGCTCAACACTGTTATAGTGATTTACGAGCAATTCGTCGCACTCTACACGGGTGCGTGGATTGAAACACTGTTAAAATCTGATAATATAAGGGTTCGTTTTTGTCGCACTCTACACGGGTGCGTGGATTGAAACCTTGGAGCTTTAATTCCCCCTAAAGGCACCATTGAGTCGCACTCTACACGGGTGCGTGGATTGAAACAGCGTCAGTATAATTAATTAGATCGGATGCTTTCCGTCGCACTCTACACGGGTGCGTGGATTGAAACAAGGCTTTATATTTGCCCTCAGCCCTTAAACGTGTCGCACTCTACACGGGTGCGTGGATTGAAACGTACATACGTGAAACGCTTGCTGAAATCTTGACTGTCGCACTCTACACGGGTGCGTGGATTGAAACCTAGATGAATACGATTCTAAACATTTTGATAACTGTCGCACTCTACACGGGTGCGTGGATTGAAACCGAATAGTAGGGTAAAAGCTTATCAATCAGTTGTGTCGCACTCTACACGGGTGCGTGGATTGAAACCGTTTTGAATGGTTACGATTTTATCAATTGAATAGTCGCACTCTACACGGGTGCGTGGATTGAAACAGCTTCTTAGCCTGTGACTTGATTTGAGCCATTGTGTCGCACTCTACACGGGTGCGTGGATTGAAACTCACCTACCGTTATATCCACTTTCTGACCGTCGTAGTCGCACTCTACACGGGTGCGTGGATTGAAACGCCCAAGCTCTAGCATTAGCAGCTGAACAGGCATTGTCGCACTCTACACGGGTGCGTGGATTGAAACTTTAGTTTCTTATTTTCAAACTTCATTTGTACAACTGTCGCACTCTACACGGGTGCGTGGATTGAAACCCTTGCTGCTTTTAGTGTCTGCTAACACTATTTGAGTCGCACTCTACACGGGTGCGTGGATTGAAACAGTTCGCTAACTGTAAATTTCGAACCGTTTAGAGGTGTCGCACTCTACACGGGTGCGTGGATTGAAACTTGATTGGCTCGTACCGTCTATCTCCTTGATTGCGTCGCACTCTACACGGGTGCGTGGATTGAAACTCCTTCGAGATTGCAGCTCTAACAGCGTCATCTTGTGTCGCACTCTACACGGGTGCGTGGATTGAAACAGAAGAAGCTGCAAGAATACGAAGATAGGCTAAAAGTCGCACTCTACACGGGTGCGTGGATTGAAACGCACAGAGATTGCAGAAATGCGGGAGTTAATCGCTGTCGCACTCTACACGGGTGCGTGGATTGAAACCTCAAACATTCAGAGGTGAAGGCAACCTAGCTAACGTCGCACTCTACACGGGCTGCCTGTTTTGCGTTGTGCAAGTAGGCAGCCCTTGGTATTGTGTAGAGGATGTAATCTTGTTAAAAACCAGGTTGAATGTAGTTGCTTTGAAATAAATATATGATATAATAGTCAATTTTAAATAACGTGTTGCGAATGTGGTTTATATGTGTATATTTGTCTGAAAATACGTAAAAGAGATATGCTGGGGTAGCATAATGAAAAAATACACACTGTTTGAACTTCTAATACTAACTATTATTACTTATTTAAATCTTACGTATCATGAAAAAACGTACAGCTAGAGTCTTGGCTGGTTGCGATGAGCACTTGAAGTCGAGACCGCCTTTCTTGAAAATGCTTTTGTCAGTGTCGGTGCTGGCTCCGTCTTTTTTATTTGCCGAAAATGATCCGTTACCTAAGCCTGATATTATAAGGGGAAAAGATGCGGTGAGTGTTGTATCTCAGCAGGGTATTAGGATAAAAGGGATAGTTCTAGATGAGTTTAATGAGCCGCTCACAGGTGTTAATATTCGTGTGAAAGGGGTGGATCAGGGAACTATCACCGATCTGGAGGGTAATTTTACAATTACGGTGCCATACGCAAATGCAAGTTTGGTTTTTTCCTACATTGGTTATCAACCGCAAGATATTAAGCTTGATGGTAAAACAGACTTAAAAGTCAAGATGGTAGAGGATTCCAAGGCTTTGGAAGAGGTTGTGGTTGTTGGATATACTACACAGAAGAAAGCTACCATTACCGGATCTATTTCTACGATAACAACAAAGGATTTAAAACAAAGTCCTACGGCCAACTTGACGAATGCACTTGCAGGTAGAATGCCGGGTTTGATGGTGAATCAATTTCAGGGTGGAGAACCAGGTGTAGATGGTGCTGATGTAAAGATTCGTGGTTTTGGTACTTATGGGGATAAGTCTCCTATTATTATTGTTGATGGAGTTGAGCGTGATATGAATTATCTTGCTCCGGAGGAAATAGAAACGTTTTCGATATTGAAAGATGCTTCGGCTACAGCTCCGTATGGTGTGCGTGGTGCTAATGGAGTAGTGATTATTACTACCAAGCGGGGGAAAGCTCAGGAGAAGGCTTCGGTTAACTTCAAGGCTTCGGTGGGTGTGAATAATCCGGTAAAGTTTCCAAAATACTTAGGTTCTGCTGATTATGCTACGCTTTATAATGAGGCTATTCTGAATGATAATCCTAATGCCGATCTGGAAAGTTTGAATTTGTTCTCGCAAGATGCGATTGATAAGTTCAGAAGGGCTAAGGGGGATAACTCCGACGGATTGGGGTATAATTGGGATTATTTTGATTATGCTTTTAAGCCCGGATTGCAACAGGATTATTCCCTATCTATTGTAGGTGGCTCTGATAGAGCCAGGTATTATGTAATGGCAAATTATTTTCATCAAAATGGTAACTATAAACATACGGATTTGTCTGATTATGATACGCAGGCCGTATTTAAACGCTACAATTTTAGGTCGAATATTGATGTGGATATCACAAAGGATTTTTATGCTCGTCTTGATTTAGGTGCTCGCATTACCGACCGAAATGCTCCGGGAACTACAGCGGCTCGTATTGTAGAGTTGTGTAACACGCAACCTTCTTATTTGCCTATCGTAGTAGAACCTAACGGAAATGAGGGGAATAAGGAGTTTGCTGCTAATAATCCTTTAGGTATGCTTTTCGGGGATCAGATTTATCGCTACAACATTTTGGGGGAACTTTCACGTACAGGGTATCTGAATGAGAAGAAAACATCGCTAAATGGGTCTTTTACTTTGGGCCATAAGCTTGATTTTATCACGAAAGGCTTGAAAATAGAGGGTGTGTTTTCGTATGATGCTGAAGAGGGTCGTTGGGTAAATCGTGTTGTTAATGGTTACTCGGAGGGTTACCGAGAGTTTCCGGGATATGCGACTTTTAAGCCGGAGGCTGGTACTGATATCTATAGGAATCCGCAAGGATACAATGGTCTTTACACCAATGGTAATAAGTATCAAATAGACCAAACAATCGGAAATGGTTTTAGTCAGAATGCTACTGTAAGCCGCACGTATTATCAATTGAAGCTGGATTATGCTCGCAACTTTAATGGGCATGATGTGGGAGGACTTGTTCTTTTCAATCGCTCACAGAAGGATATAAATAACCAGGTTTCGTTTTGTTATCAAGGTGTTACAGGGCGTATCACGTATGCCTATAATAGCAAATATCTAGCTGAGTTTAATGTGGGGTATAACGGTTCGGAAAACTTTGCTCCGGGCAAGCGTTATGGTATTTTTCCTGCGGGATCGGTTGGCTGGGTAGTCACAGAAGAGGCTTTTATGGAGAATACGCGAAGGTGGCTCGATAACTTAAAGATTCGCGGTTCGTATGGCTTGGTAGGTAGTGATAAGATTCCGGGAGGTGCTCGCTTTATCTATCTGCAATACTTTGGTGGTGGCGGAGATTATAGCTTTGGTACGAATGGGTTTAACTCGGGAGCCGGAGGGGGTGTTTCTGAGGGGAGTTTAGCTAATCCTAATTTGACTTGGGAGAAGTCGAAGAAACTGAATATTGGTATAGATGCTACGTTTTTGAGTCAGCGCTTATCGTTTACGATGGATTATTTTAAAGAGCATCGTTATGATATTATTACAGATCTTGGAGGAGGGGATAAACTAGGTTTTCCTGATATTGTAGGGAAAGATGCTCCTCTTGTAAACTCTGGTATTGTAGATAATCAGGGGGTGGATTTTGAGATTGGATGGAATGCTTCTATCGGAAGAGATTTCCGATATTATATCAAACCAAATTTTACGTTTGCTCGGAATAAGATCGTATTTATGAATGAGATACCTCGTGAATATGAATGGAGGCAGGGTACCGGAAAAAGAATTGATGAACATTTTGTATATGTGTTTGATCGCTTTGTGGACTCTCAAGAGGAAGCTGATCAACTCAATGCAATGAATAATGGTTCGGGATTTCAACAGTGGGGTAAGCTGCGCCCGGGAGATGTGGTGTATAAGGATTTGAATGGTGATGGAAAGATCGATGATTTGTCAGATAGAACTGCTATGGGTAATCCGCGTACGCCTGAGATTCAGTTTGGTTTGCCGGTGGGTATTCAGTACAAGGGATTTGACTTGAGTCTATTGTTTCAAGGTGCTACAAATAGTTCGATATTATTGCATGGTGCGGCAGTTTGGGATTTCCCATTGTTTTCACAAGATAAGTATGGTAAAGTGAAGCCTATGCACTTGAATCGTTGGACTCCCGAAACAAAAGAGTCTGCGACGTATCCTGCACTGCATTATGGAGATCATAGTAATAATAAAAACGGGAATAGTAGCTTGTTCCTTTACGATGCTACCTATATGCGTTTGAAGAATGTGGAGATCGGATATACACTGCCTAAGTCGGCGATTCGTTTTGCAGGTTTACAAAATGTGCGTGTGTATGTGCAGGGCCTAAATTTGCTAACCTGGGATAACTTGAAAGATGTGGATATTGATCCTGAAACAAGAGAGGGGTCGGGCGATTGGTATCCGATACAGCGTGTATTTAATTTTGGAATAGATATCACTTATTGATAATAGCCTTAAAGTAGTAAATCATGAAAATAAAAATACAGAATTTTAGTTCGGTACTTATGTTGGGTGCATTGTCTTTGCTTTCGACTGGGTGTAATGATGATTTTTTGGATAGAAAGCCGGATGATCAGATGGATGAGGAGCAAGTGTTTATGCGTTATGATAAGGTAAATCAGTTGGTTACCGACTTGTATGCGAATGCTAAAGATGCGAATAAACCGTTGGTTTTCTTTAATCACTTCTCTACAGCAGCTGTAACCGATGAATGTGAAGGTTCTACTGCTGAAGGTAGTTTGACGAATAAATTCAATGCCGGTGACTGGTCTTCGATGGGGATGCCTGATAGGAGTAGTTGTGGTCAGTATTGGTGGGATTTATATGGTAAAATAAGAAAGTCGAATGTGATCTTAGACGGGGTTGCAAAATACAATACTCCGGATAATCCGCTTGAGCCCGGCGATTTATCGAAACGTCTTGGAGAAACCTATTTTTTCAGAGCTTATTTGCACTATCTTTTGTTGAGATCGTATGGTGAAGTGGTATATATGGATTACTTGAAAGATCCACAGAGTGAGATGGATTTTAAGAAGGAATCAGTACATGCTATTGTTGAAAGGATTTGTGCTGACGTAGATTCGGCTTATCAGCGTGTACCTGCTAAGTGGGGTAGTTCTGATTTTGGTCGTGTAGATCAAGGTGCTTGCTTGGGTTTGAAAGCAATAGTACGTTGGATTGCTGCTACGCCAATGTGGAATGGTGGTTCTTTTCCTGAAGATACTCGTCAGTTTACCGGTGAATATACCTATGATGCGGGAAGGTGGGAGGCTGCCAAGATTGCTGCTAAAGCTGTGATTGATTTTAAAGTGAACGGGGAGAATCGCTATTCTCTTTATGAGCAGTATAATGCGAACGATTTTAATGATGATGGTGAACAGGATCGTAATAATTCGAAGGTATATTCTCGCTTATGGGATATGTATCACGATATACGTGCTTTTCAAACAGAAGCTGTTTGGTTTGTAACTAAAGATAAGTGGGAGGCTTGGCAAGGTGACGTTTATCCACCTTCAGCCGGTGGTAGTTCGCGTCAGATGCCTTTGCAAGAACAAGTGGACGAATATGAGTATGTTGGTCCGGATGGTTATGGGTATCCTGTATATGCCGAACG
Organism: Tannerellaceae bacterium; assembly: GCA_051656605.1. Classification (GTDB taxonomy): domain Bacteria; phylum Bacteroidota; class Bacteroidia; order Bacteroidales; family CAMTPD01; genus UBA12018. The sequence continues at coordinate 66,779 of JBOGCF010000043.1, forward strand.
GGCAAAAGCCGATGGCTATGACGATACGAATCCGTATGAAGGAATAAAAAGAGATCCGAGAATGCATAGAGATGTGATTTATCATGGTTCAACGTTTAAGGGGAAAAAGATTAACTTAGCCGAAGGGGCTGATAAACTGGGTGCTTCTAATTCTTCAACAACGGGGTATTTCTTGCGTAAATTCTTAAAAGAGTCATGGAATAGGGATAAGTCATTCTCTATATCTGCTCCTCCGGTATGGCGATTGCCTGAGTTTATTTATATCTATGCGGAGGCTGTAAACGAAACGACTGGTCCAAATCAGGAAATCTATGATATGATAAATAAAGTGAGAGCAAGGTCGTTTATGGTTCCGATGCCTCCACAGGTTGTGGGAGATAAGGACTTGATGAATAGTTATATTCAACGAGAACGTCGTGTAGAGTTGTTTTATGAGAATAATCGTATTTGGGCTTGTCGCTTGTATCTACAACCATCTTCGCAAAAGGAATTGGCTAAAGAGCAGGCTTGGGCTAGTGCAGGGGCAACGAATAATGAGCGCTCGCAAAACTACTGGCCATATCCGCAAACTCAACGATTAGCTAATGGAATGATTCCGGTGGAAGATCCTAATGGTAAAATTGATATTAATGGAAAGACCTACAAGATGAGACGTTTCTGTCTTGAAGAGCGTGTGTTTGTGACACCACGTCACTACTTGTTTCCGATCATGGATGATGAGTTGAAGCGTACTCCTTCACTTGTGCAAAATCCTGGTTGGTAATAGGGGTTGAGATATAGTAAAGTAAAGGGCTGCCTGGTTTGCGTTGTGCAAGTAGGCAGCCCTTTATTGGTTTGCCGTGCATGGGATATAAAGGCGAATCTGAGAGAAGTCAGCAGAAGTCATAGTATCTGGTATATGACCAAGTCTCCGCCGCCTGGGTGGTGCCCGCACCCCGTTGCCATCGTACCATCAAGGAATTGAAAATTTGACAGATGTTGAATTAAATTTACAGATCAAAAGGATACACCGCATTACCAAGGAATGTGTTATTAGATGTAGAAAAGCTAGATGTATTGAGGGTATAAAGGATACTTCCCCCTATGAATAAGTATTACAAAGTTTGTTTTTTAATTATGATAATGTTGTTGTTTATTGAATGTCATTTTTTTAGTTTTGTACGTTTGATTTCTAATAATAGGAGTGGTAAAAGATTAAGCCTGAATGATATGAAATATGAAATCTATAGTGATGAAAGTTGCCTTGAAGCTATTTTTGATAAGGATGCACATAGATATGCCGTAATTGGAGGGGTTTGGATTCCTGCTTCATATAGGCAAGAGTTAAAGCAGTCCATAAACTCAATAAAAGAGAAGTATGGTATTCGAGGGGAATTGAAATGGAATAAGGTTTCACCTCAATACTTCAACCTCTATAAAGAAGTTGTTGATTTATTTATTCAGTCTGAGGATATTAGATTTAGAGCTATAGTTGTTGATGCTTCGAAAATAAATAATGAGGTGTTTAACGATAACAACGCTGAACTAGGGTTTTATAAGTTTTACTACCAATTAATACAGCATTGGCTATTTGATGGTAATGAATATGCTATATTTTTAGATCATAAGATTAATGCATATAAGAGCCGTGTGCATGAGTTGGGACGAATTTTAAATTATGCGACAAATGCTGTAATAACAAATGTACAGGCTTTACCATCAGAGGAGTCAGTAATAATACAATTGGCCGATGTTTTAACAGGGATTGTTGCAGCTAAGTTTAATTCGAGAACTGTGAGTGTTTCTAAGTTAGCTTTAATTAGTCGAATTGAGGAGTTTCTGGGTCATGAGATTGCGCCGACTGTAAAAAGTGAGAGTAAATTCAATGTGTTTAATATAAATCTTCGTCAAGGATGGTAATATGAGTTATAAGAAAATAAAACCACACGACTTTACAGAGGATGAGTTAAGAGCTATATGGCAAAAAGAGTATTGTAGCTGTGATATATTCACATTTGATGGGATTAAAGTGCGATTTTTTGATGATCAATTTGATCATGCATTTTATGAAAGTTCCGGACGAAATTTAAGTGTAAAAACAAAACAAGCGGGATATAAAGACTGTCTATCGTATGCTAGAGTTGAAAAGATACTTTGGATAAAAGATGTGCTGGCAGATCGAGACGCGGAGTTATATATTGGATATGACAAGAAAAAAAAGTCGTATAATAATTCTTCTCGTGTTGCGGTAGTAAAAGGTGACTATGTCGTTGTGATAAACCTTAAAGATAAAGAGAATGCTAAATTTGTGACTGCCTATGTTGCCGATAATTCTGTAGATAAGATCAGGAATAGTCCGACATGGAAAATAAAAAAAGACGCTGATTAACTGGTTCAGCGTCTGAAACCTCTGTAGGTTCCCTACCAATGGTAAAGACATTACAAATGTAATAGCTTTTGTGATAAAGATGCAACTTATTGCCTGGGAAAATGTATGTCATGTTGATAATTAACTTATTTTCAATAAGTCTGTAGTTGTAGATAATAAATAAGTAAGGGCTGCCTGGTTTGCGTTGTGCAAGTAGGCAGCCCTTGGTGTATAATAAAATAAGCGTTTGCGAAATGCGTTGGCTTGTAGTGCGCGATGCTACATAATGCAATGTGTGTTACTACTCGCCGCGTTGGTTGGGGTTGAGCTTTTTGTAGTGGTTGATGCGCTCGGTCCATGGGAGGTATTCGAATGGGAATACGTTTTGTTTGTGGGCCCATTTGTTCCAGCGTTTTTCGAGTTCGGCTACTTTGGCTGGGTTGGCCTGCGAGAGGTCGTGCTGCTCGAAGGGATCGGTGCTGAGGTTGATGAGTTCCCAGTCTTTTTTGCCGTTGCCACGTACGAGCTTCCATCCGTCGGAGATGATGGCGCATGAGGTTTGATGCTCGAAATAAAGGTCTCGCTTGGGTAGTTGTTTGCCTTTGAGTGCAGGCAGGAGCGAGGTTCCTTGCAGGGCTACCTTGTTGCCGATGTGCTTTTTAGGATACGACACAGAGGCTAGGTCGATGCATGTAGGGAACAGGTCGATGATGTGTGCTGCTTGGTTGCAGATTTGTTGTTTGCCGGCTAGCGGTGTGTTTTTGCCTCCTGCTATGATGAGCGGTGTGCTGGTTCCGCCTTGATAACACCATTGCTTGTAGCTGCGATAGGGGGTGTTGCTGAGGTCGGCCATGAGTTGCTTGATGAAGCCGCCTTCGCTGGTAGATCCGTTGTCGCTGAGGAATAGGAAGATGGTGTTGTCGTATTCTCCTTTTTGCTTGAGGTTTTCTACCAAGGCTCCGATGCCGTCGTCCATGATTTCGATCATGGCTGCATAGGTGGCCATGTCGTTGATCCATTGTTGTTGCTGTTTGTCGCTGAGTTCGTTCCAAGCGGGGCGTTTGCCGTTGAACTCGCGCTGGTGGAGTGGAAGGGTCATGTCTTGCGGAATGAGTCCTTCCTTTTTGAGTTGTTCGAAGCGTGCTTGCTTGAGTACGTCATAACCTGCTTTGTAGCGGTCTTTGCATTTTTCGATACGGTCTTTGGGTGCTTCGAGCGGCAGGTGTGGTGCGTAGTGGGCTACGTACATAAACATGGGCTGATCGAAGTTGTGATGGTTGATGTAGCTCACGGCCGTATCGGTGATGGCTGTGGTGTAATAGTAGTCGTCGGGGACTTGATCGATCTTGTCGGTGTTGTGATAGAGTGCTTTGGGTGTGTAGTAGCTGCCTCCTCCGCTCAGACTTCCGTAGTAGTGATCGAATCCGCGTTGTGAGGGGTAACTGCCATTGGGGCCGTCGAAGGCACCGTCTACCGTAACGTGCCATTTGCCGCTCATGTAGGTGGCATAGCCGGCTGTGCGTAGTACTTCGGCAAGGGTTGGGATGTTGTCGGCTATTTGTCCGCGATAGCCGGTGCGGTGTTCGTCTACTGCGGTCATCCAGCCTATTCCTGCGGCATGAGGGTAATAGCCGGTGAGTAGGGAGGCACGACTAGGGCAACTGCGTCCGGCATTTTTCATTTGGGTGAAGCGTGTGCCGTTTTGTGCCAGCTTGTTGATGTTTGGGGTTTCTACTTCGCCTCCGTAGCAACCGAGGTCTGAGAATCCCATATCGTCGCACATGATGAGTACGATGTTGGGCTGTTTGTGTGTTTGTTGGGCTGTAGCTGTGAGGCCGAGGCCGGCTACCAGGGCTAGTGTTGTGCTGATTGTTTTACTCATGGTGTATGTGTGTTTATAAATAAAAACCGGATAACTCGGGAGGTTGCTCTCGTGATATCCGGTTTTTGTATGTTATGAGTAGGATAAGCTTAGTGTGCCGACTCGAATTGCTCTAAGAAACGCTGGTCGTTTTCGGAGAACAAACGAAGGTCTTTTACCTGGTATTTCAGGTTGGTGATACGTTCTACACCCATTCCTAATGCGTAGCCTGAGTATACTTTGCTGTCGATACCGCAGCTTTCAAGTACATTAGGGTCTACCATACCGCAACCTAGGATTTCTACCCATCCTGTGTGTTTACAGAAAGGACAGCCTTTGCCTCCACATAGGTTACATGAGATGTCCATTTCGGCTGATGGCTCGGTGAATGGGAAGTATGACGGACGTAGACGGATTTTGGTGTCGGCACCGAACATCTCTTTTGCGAAGAACAAAAGGGCTTGTTTTAGGTCGGCAAACGATACGTTTTTGTCTACATAGAGTGCTTCTACTTGGTGGAAGAAACAGTGTGCACGGTACGAAATGGCTTCGTTGCGGTATACACGTCCCGGACACATGATGCGGATAGGAGGTTGTGTAGTCTCCATTACGCGTGTTTGTACCGATGATGTGTGTGTGCGAAGTAGTACTTCCGGTGTGTGTGCTACGAAGAATGTATCTTGCATATCACGTGCAGGGTGATCTTCCGCGAAATTTAAAGATGAGAATACGTGCCAGTCGTCTTCGATTTCCGGACCTTCGGCGATACTGAAGCCAAGACGGTTGAAGATGTCGCAGATCTCTTTCTTTACAAGAGATAGCGGGTGGCGTGTGCCTAGGTGAATAGGATAGGCTGTGCGTGTAAGATCGATCTCGTCGTTGCTTCCACTCATGTTTTCAAATGCTTCTTTCAACGCGTTGATTTTGTTTTGCGCTGTATCTTTTAGGATATTAAGCATTTTACCTACTTCTTTCTTTTGCTCAGGAGCTACGTTGCGAAACTCGTTGAACAATACAGAGATTTCACCTTTTTTGCTAAGGTACTTGATACGTAGTGCTTCTAATTCTTCTGTATTTGCTGCCGATAGATTTTCTATTTCACCTAGTAGCGTATTTATTTTGTCAATCATCTTTAAAAGCGTTATTTAATTACGAGTTGAATATTTCGTGCTGCAAAATTAAAGGTTTATTTCAAAAACACAATTCTATAGTGTTCAAAATCTATTTTTCATGCGATTAATACATTGTGTTGTTTTTGTGTCATATTGTAAGTGTTTGGCTGTTTTGTGGTTTACGCTTTGTAGGTTTATTTTAGATTCATCTAGCATAAGGGTTGGTGAAAGTTCTTTTTGTGTGACAAAAACATACTTTATTATTTAATAAATGATAAAATGTTTGTGAAGTGTGATTTCTTTGCATCTTTTCGTTTTGATAATTCAGATTAATGTGTACTTTTGTTTGTGTGAATGTGATATAAGTAACATAAAGGTAATATTTATTACAAAAATACAGAAATATGCTACAGTTTACGAAAATGCAAGGAGCCGGCAACGATTATATATATGTAAATGGCTTTACCCACGAGATTACTGACTATGCCGATGCGGCAAGAAAGCTTAGCGATCGTCACTTCGGAATCGGATCTGATGGGTTGGTGATGATTCTGCCTTCGGAAATGTGCGACTTTAGAATGCGTATGTTTAACTCGGATGGGTCGGAATCGGAGATGTGTGGGAACGCAGCGCGGTGTGTAGCAAAATATGTATACGATAAAGGTCTTGTCAATAAAGATGTGATTACACTCGAAACCGGTGCCGGCGTGAAAGTGTTGCGACTCAATATTGAAGACAATGTGGTGAAAAGTGTAACGGTAGACATGGGTGAGCCGATTCTTGAGGCTGCCAACGTGCCGGTAACATGGAGCGCCGAGCGAATGATTGCTGAGCCTGTGCACGTAGATGGTAAAGACTGGCGCATTACTGCTGTTTCGATGGGTAATCCGCATGCAGTAATTTTTACCGAAAATATAAAAGACCTTCACCTTCCTTACCTTGGCCCTTTGTTTGAAAACCACACAATCTTTCCCCGACGTACAAATACAGAATTTATTGAAGTAATAGACCGCAATACGCTAAATATGCGTGTGTGGGAACGTGGTGCAGGCGAAACGCTGGCTTGTGGCACGGGTGCTTGCGCTGTGCTTGTAGCGGCGGTGTTGAATGGTCTTACCGAACGCAAGACTACGATTCATTTGCTTGGGGGTGACTTGGTGATTGAATGGGACGAAAAAACAAATCACGTGTTTATGACAGGTGATGCAGTGACTGTATTTGAAGGAACAACCAATTTAGTTTAAGAATAAGATATGGCATTAGTTAATGAGAATTATTTAAAATTACCCGGAAGCTATTTGTTTTCGGAGATTGCAAAAAGAGTAGAAGCCTATAAAACTGCTAATCCTGAAGCGGAGATTATCCGTTTGGGTATTGGTGATGTGACCAAACCATTGGTGCCTGAGGTTGTAAAGGCTATGCACAATGCGGTGGATGAGATGTCTGTGGCTGCTTCGTTTAGAGGGTATGGCCCGGAGCAAGGATACCGCTTTTTGATTGATCTGATTATTGAAAATGATTTCCGTACGCGTGGCGTAGAACTTGACTTTGACGAGGTTTTCGTGAGTGATGGTTCTAAAAGTGACTGCGGTAATATCGGAGATATCTTGGGGATAGATAATACGGTGGCTGTAATGGACCCGGTGTATCCTGTATATATTGATACGAACGTAATGGCAGGACGTGCCGGTTCGTTGAACGAAATGGGCTATTGGAATAATTTGGTATATATTCCATGTACGGCCGAAAACAACTTTATTCCATCGCTTCCGGAAAAACGGGTAGATGTGATCTACTTGTGTTTCCCAAACAATCCTACCGGTACTACACTGACAAAGGATCAATTGAAGCAATGGGTTGATTATGCGCTTGACAACCAGGCGATCATTTTGTTTGACGCGGCTTATGAGGCGTTTATTGCCGAAGAGGATGTTCCTCATAGTATCTACGAAATCGAGGGTGCGAAGGAGTGTGCGATCGAGTTTAGAAGTTTCTCTAAAACGGCCGGATTTACCGGTACGCGTTGTGCATACACGGTGGTGCCTAAGCAATTGATGGCTTACACGGCAGAAGGTGCTCCGGTTTCGTTGAACAAACTGTGGAATCGTCGTCAGTGCACAAAGTTCAATGGTGTTCCTTATGTAATTCAACGTGCGGCTGAGGCTGTATATTCTGAAGAAGGAAAACGCCAGGTGAAAGAGGTGATTGCTTATTACCTCGAAAATGCGAAGTTGATTCGCGAAGGTCTGAAGGAGCAAGGACTGAGTATTGTGGGTGGTGTAAACTCTCCATATATCTGGTTGAAAACTCCGGAGGGTATGTCTTCTTGGGATTTCTTTGATTTTATGCTTACGAAGTTGAATATCGTGGGTACTCCGGGCTCGGGCTTTGGTCCTAGCGGTGAGGGTTACTTCCGTCTTACGGCTTTTGGTACGCGTGAGAATTGCCTTGCGGCAATCGAAAGAATCAAAGGAGCTAAATTCTAGTATATCATATTATTTACTGATTCTATAAGGATTTGTTTTATTTCTCCGACGGGAGAATTCCAAATGAGGGGCTTTTGCCGGGGAAATAAACGGATTCTATCATCAAGCTTAAAATTTATAAACTATGTCAATCTCACGTTTTCATGCTGTAGAGAAAGCATCGAACCGAAAGGCTGTAGATGCGATTGTACCCGAAAAGAAAGTGTCTGAATATTACGGACAACACGTCTTTGACCGAAAAGCAATGCAGAAATATCTGACAAAAGATACGTATAAGCAGTTGGTCAATGCTATTGATAACGGATTGCCTATTGATCGCTCGATTGCTGATCATGTGGCTGCAGGAATGCGAATGTGGGCTTTGGAACAGGGGGCAACTCACTATACGCACTGGTTTCACCCGCTAAATGAAGGTACGGCCGAAAAGCATGATGCTTTTATCGAGCACGATGGCGCAGGTGGTGTAATGGAAGAATTTAGCGGTAAGCTGTTGGTACAACAGGAGCCTGATGCTTCGAGCTTCCCGAATGGCGGACTAAGAAATACCTTTGAGGCGCGTGGATACTCGGCGTGGGATCCTTCTTCACCGGCTTTCGTAATCGACGATACGCTTTGTATTCCTACCATCTTTATTGCGTATACCGGAGAGGCTCTCGACTACAAAACGCCGTTGATCAGATCGCTAAGTGTGATTGATGAGGCTGCGACAAGAGTTTGTAAGTTGTTTAGCGATAATGTAGAATCGGTTACTTCATACCTTGGATGGGAACAAGAATATTTCCTTGTTGATGAGGATTTGTTTGCTACACGTCCCGACTTGATGCTTACGGAGCGTACCTTGATGGGGCACGAAAGCGCGAAAAACCAACAGCTCGAAGATCATTACTTTGGTGCGATCCCTAAAAGGGTGCAGGAGTTTATGAAGGATCTTGAGTACGAATCTTACTTGCTTGGAATACCGGTAAAAACACGACACAACGAAGTGGCTCCTAATCAGTTTGAATTGGCGCCTATTTACGAAGAGACCAATCTCGCTGTAGACCATAATCTGCTTATCATGTCTGTAATGAAGCGCGTAGCTTCGCGCCATAATTTCAGAGTACTACTTCACGAAAAGCCTTTCAAAGGTGTAAATGGTTCGGGAAAACACAACAACTGGTCGTTGATTACCAATACGGGTGTAAACCTTTTCTCTCCGGGCAAAGACCAAACTCAAAACCTGCTGTTTATTACGTTTATCGTAAATACGCAGATGGCGGTTTACAAAAACAATGCAATGCTGAAGGCTGCTATCGCTTCGGCAAATAATGCGCACCGATTGGGTGCTAATGAGGCTCCACCGGCTATCATTTCTTCTTTCTTGGGTACTCAGGTGTCGTCTATCTTGGATGCATTTGAAACTTCAAGTATCCATGATGCGATTATCGTAGATGAGAAAAAGGGCTTGAAGCTTGGTGTAGGTCAAATTCCTGAACTGCTTCTTGATAATACGGATCGTAATCGTACTTCGCCTTTTGCTTTTACGGGCAATCGCTTTGAATTTAGAGCGGTGGGTTCGTCGGCCAACTGTGCCGAGGCGATGATTGCGCTTAACACGGCTGTTGCTTATCAGCTAAACAACTTCATGACGGAGATCGAATTGTTGATTGCCGGTGGGGTGTCGAAACAAGAGGCGATCTTCTCTGTTTTGAAAAGCTATATCAAGGAGTCGAAGCCGATTCGTTTTGATGGCAACGGATATAGCGATGCTTGGAAGGCGGAGGCTAAATCTCGCGGTCTTGACTGTGAAACAAGTGTGCCGCTGCAATACGACGCTTATATGAGCAAACAAACATTGGATATGTTTAAGCAAACGGGTGTGCTTTCTGAAGTGGAATTGCATGCTCGTAGCGAAGTGAAGTGGGAGATTTACGCGAAGAAGATTCAGATCGAGTCGCGTGTGTTGGGTGATTTGTCGCTCAATCATATCATCCCTGTAGGGATTCAGTATCAATCGAGCTTGCTTGAGAATGTGATTCGTCTCAAAGAGTTGATGGGGCACAGTGAGTATAAGACGATGGCTGCCGAACCGCTTCGCCTGATTGCTAAGATATCGGAGCATGTGAACGCTGTGAATGCGTTGGTGCATGAGATGGTAGATCAGCGTAAAGCTGCCAATATCATTGAAGATGCCCGTGAAAAGGCGATTGCTTATCACGATCATGTGGCTCCTTATTTGGATAAAATTCGATATCATATCGATAAATTGGAATTGATGGTCGACAATCAAATGTGGCCTCTTCCAAAATACAGAGAATTATTATTTATTCGCTAAATTGGGTTGTTAAATGACAAAAGGAAGTCTTGGTGTGAGAGACATCGGGCTTCCTGCTTTTTTCTAATTACATTAATATACTACACATACAATGAGAAATTTAATTCCGGAAGCACAAGGACTTTACGTACCATCGCAAGAGCATGATGCTTGTGGGGTGGGAATGATCCTGAATATATATGGTCAGAAATCGCACGAGATTGTAGAGAATGGATTGAGCATTCTTGAAAATATGACACACCGCGGCGCAGAAGGTGCCGATAGTAAGACTGGTGATGGTGCCGGGATTATGGTTCAGATTCCACACGAATTTATCTTATTACAGGGTATTGCTGTGCCCGAGAAGGGTCGTTATGGTACCGGACTTGTTTTTCTTCCGAAGGATAATGATGAGGCCAATGCTTGTATGGCACTGCTCGAAGCTACGATCAAGGAGGCTTCGCTTACGTTGCTTGCTGTGAGGGATGTTCCGGTATGCAGCGAAATTCTTGGTATCGACTCGGGTAAAAACGAGCCGCAGATAAAGCAAATATTTGTTTCGGGTAGTGTTGCTCCCGAAGAACTCGAACTTGCGCTCTATATCTTGAGAAAGAAGGTGGAGAGGGCTGCGCTGGAGTTGGATATTACCCAACGTCGCAGTTTTTATATCGTGAGTCTTTCTACGCAACGTATGATTTATAAAGGGATGCTTTCTTCTACACAAGTGCGTCCTTATTTCCCTGATCTTTCTCATCCTAACTTTACGTCGGGTATTGCTTTGGTGCATTCACGCTTTAGTACCAATACGTTTCCGACGTGGGATCTTGCTCAGCCTTTCCGTCTAATTGGGCATAATGGGGAGATTAATACGATCCGAGGAAATCGCCTGTGGATGGAAGCGCGCGAGACAGTTTTGAAATCGGATCGCTTGGGTGCTATTGCTGAATTATGGCCTGTGGTACAGCCTGCAATGAGTGATAGTGCTTCGCTTGATAATGTGCTTGAGTTTTTGGTGATGTCGGGAATGTCGTTGCCGCATGCATTGTCGATGCTGATTCCTGAATCGTGGAATAGTAAGAATCCTATTTCGACCGAACTAAAGGCTTTCTATGAATATCATAGTGTATTGATGGAGCCGTGGGATGGTCCGGCTACGATTTTGTTTACCGATGGTCGCTATGCCGGAGGTTTGCTAGACCGTAACGGTTTGCGTCCTGCTCGCTATACGCTTACTACGGATGGGATGATGATCATTGCTTCGGAAACGGGTGTATTGCCTATTGCTCCGGAGCGTATCAAGGAAAAAGGTCGTCTGAAACCGGGTAAGATGTTGATGGTGGATACCGCAACGGGTACCATTTGTTATGATCCGGAATTGAAAGAGGAGCTTGCAGGTGCGTTTCCTTATAAAGCATGGCTCGAAAAGAATCGCTTGTTTCTTGATAAGATATCTTCGGGGCGTAGCGTGAAGTATACCGTAGCAGATTATGAAAAGTTGCTACACACCTACGGATACTTTAAGGAGGATATTCAACGTTCGATTATCCCAATGGCTGCCGAAGGTAAGGAGCCGATTTCGTCGATGGGGAATGATGCGCCGGTGGCTGTGTTGTCTCACAAACCACAACGTTTGTTCAACTACTTCCGACAGTTGTTTGCGCAGGTTACGAATCCGCCTATCGACCCGATTCGTGAAGAATTGGTGATGTCGCTTAGCAGTTATATCGGTTCAATCCACACAAATATGCTCGAACCGATGCCTGAGCACTGTAAAATGATTAAGCTTAATTCGCCAATCATTACCAATGTGGAATTTGACCTGATGGTCAATCTGAAATACAAAGGCTTTAGCTGTCGTACATTGCCAATGGTATTTAAATACGACGAACAAAGCAATAGCCTGCAAGATGCCCTTGACGCTCTTTGTGCCGATGCTGAAGCTGCCGTAGACGAAGGCGTGAACTTTATCGTGCTTAGCGATAGAGGAATTGACGCTGCTCATGCGCCTATACCGTCGTTGCTTGCTGTTGCTGCCGTGCATCACCACCTTATCTCTACACGCAAACGCGTGCAAACTGCTATTGTGGTAGAAACTGCCGAACCGAGAGAGGTAATGCATTTTGCATTGCTTGCCGGATTTGGCGCAAACGCAATTAATCCTTATTTGGCTTTTGCCGTGATTGATAATGTGGTGAAGAACCGCGAGATTCAACTCGACTATGCTACTGCCGAAAAGAACTACATCAAATCTGTAAATAAGGGCTTGCTCAAAGTGTTTTCGAAAATGGGGATCTCTACGCTGCGTAGTTATTGCGGAGCTCAGATCTTCGAGGCTGTGGGGATTGGTAGCAGTGTGCTCGACAAATACTTTAAGGGGATAGCTTCGAAAATCGAAGGGGTAGAGATTGTTGATATTGCGCATGAAGCTTGTGTTCCACATTATGAGGCGTTTGCGCAAGGAGAGTCTAACTCTGCCGATACGTTTCATGGTGTATTTGCTTGGCGCAAAGATGGGGAGTTTCACGCTTGGAATCCTGAGACGATCTCAACACTTCAATTGGCTACTCGCTTGGGTAGTTATAAGAAGTTTAAAGAGTATACTGCTTCGGTAGATCATAAAGCAGAAAAATCATTTATCAGAGACTTCCTTACGTTTGAAAGCAACCCTATATCAATAGATGAGGTGGAGAGCGTGGAGTCTATTACAAAACGCTTCTGTACAGGTGCTATGTCGTACGGATCGATCAGTCGTGAAGCGCATGAGGCGATGGCCATTGCGATGAATGCCATCGGCGGTAAAAGTAATACCGGTGAAGGCGGAGAGGATCCTGAACGTTTCCATGCTAAGGAAGATGGGTCGAGTGCTCGTTCTGCAATCAAGCAGGTGGCATCGGGTCGTTTTGGTGTAACGACAGAGTATCTGGTAAATGCAGATGAAATACAAATCAAAGTAGCACAAGGTGCTAAACCGGGAGAGGGTGGTCAGCTGCCGGGTTATAAAGTGGATAAGATTATTGCAAAAACACGCCACTCTATACCGGGTATCTCGCTGATCTCGCCTCCTCCTCACCATGATATTTATTCGATTGAAGACTTAGCTCAGCTGATTTACGATCTTAAAAATGTGAATCCTCGTGCTCGTATCAGCGTAAAGTTGGTGTCGGAATCGGGTGTGGGTACGATTGCTGCGGGTGTGGCTAAGGCCAAAGCCGACATGATCTTGATTAGTGGTTGTGAAGGTGGAACCGGAGCGAGTCCGTCGAGCTCGATCAAACATGCGGGATTGCCGCTGGAGATTGGCCTTGCCGAGACGCAGCAAACGCTTGTTCTAAACAATCTTCGTGGAGTGGTTCGTTTGCAAGCCGATGGCCAACTTAAGACCGGGCGTGATATCATTGTCGCTGCTTTGTTGGGTGCTGAAGAATATGGCTTCTCAACCAGTGCATTGATTGTGTTAGGATGTGTGATGATGCGTAAGTGTCACCTCAATACGTGCCCGGTTGGTGTAGCAACGCAAGACGAAGAACTGCGTCGTCGTTTTGTAGGTCGTTCAGAGTATTTGATCAACTTCTTCCGCTATTTAGCTCAAGAGGTAAGAGAGTATCTAGCTGAGATGGGCTTTAGAAGTCTGGACGAGATTGTAGGTCGCAGTGAATTGCTTTGCGTGAAAGATGAGAAGCGCGAAGGAAAACAAGCGAAACTGGATTTCTCTCGTATGATTTATCGTCCGGATGTACCGGCAGATTATGCAATACGAAATGTAAAAGCACAGCACCATGCGATTGATGAGGTGCGTGATAGAGAGTTGATCGCGCTATCTGCTTCGGTTGTTGCCGGAGAGGTGGATAAGGTTGAGATCTCTCGTGAGATTTGCAATACCGATCGTTCGGTAGGGGCGATGCTTTCGGGTGTAATTGCTTCGAAATACGGAAACGACGGATTGGCTGAAGATTCGATTGTTTGTCGTTTCAACGGCTCGGCCGGACAGAGCTTTGGTGCTTTCCTTTCGAAAGGGGTAACCTTCTGTCTCGAAGGTGATGCAAATGACTACCTGGGTAAAGGTCTTGCCGGTGGAAAGATTACGGTAGTGCCTTCACATCAATCTACATTTGCTGCCGAAAAGAATATCATAGCCGGCAATACGTTGCTATATGGTGCTACATCGGGACGTGTCTTTATCTCAGGACAGGCCGGTGAGCGTTTCTGTGTGCGTAATAGTGGTGCGATTGCTGTAGTAGAAGGTGCTGGTGATCACTGCTGCGAGTATATGACCGGAGGAAAGGTCGTAGTGCTTGGTCGTACCGGACGTAACTTTGCAGCCGGTATGAGTGGTGGCGTTGCGTATGTTTATAATCCGGACGGAGACTTTGACTACTTCTGTAATATGGAGATGGTAGAGCTTTCGTTGATAGAGGATTATAGCGACAACCGCGAACTGAAATCGCTTGTAGAGGAGCATTATTATGCTACAAACAGTAAACTGGCTAATCGCTTGTTGCAAAATTGGCACGAAGAGGTGCAATACTTTATCAAAGTAACTCCGATTGAGTACAAGAAAGTAATCGAAGAGGAGAAGATTGCAGCGATCAGTAAGAAGATTGCACAAGTGGAGTATGACTATTAACTTTTAGCAGTATCGTGTATCATGGGAAATCCGAAAGCATTTTTATCAATAAATAGAAAAGAAGCCGGTTACAGACCGGTTCATGAGCGTGTTGCCGACTTCGGAGAAGTGGAGCAAACGCTAAATAGCGAAGATCGTAAGTTGCAGGCATCGCGTTGTATGGATTGTGGTGTACCTTTTTGTCACTGGGCTTGTCCGCTGGGCAACCGTATTCCCGAATGGCAAGATCACCTACACAAGGGTGAATGGATCAAGGCCATGCAAATCTTGACTTCAACGAATGATTTTCCGGAGTTTACAGGCCGTATTTGTCCGGCATTATGTGAGAAGAGTTGTGTGCTATCATTGCAGCAATCGCCATTGACATGCCGCGAAAATGAAGTCGCAATTATCGAAAAGGCCTTTCTCGAAGGATATATCAAGCCGACACCTCCTGCTACAAGAACAGGAAAGAGGGTTGCTGTAGTGGGTTCGGGTCCTGCCGGGCTTACAGTGGCTAATCGCTTGAATAAGTTAGGGCATGAGGTTACGGTGTATGAAAAGAATGCCAAATCGGGAGGTTTACTGCGTTATGGCATTCCGGACTTCAAATTGAATAAGTCGGTTATCGACAGACGTATTCGCTTGATGGAGGCTGAAGGTGTGCAGTTTTGTAACAATCAGGCTGTGGGGCATAGCTTGGCTGTAGATAGGTTGCAGAAGGAGTATGATGCTGTTTGTTTGGCTATTGGCTCAGAGCATCCGCGTGATTTGCAGGTGTCGGGTCGTGAACTTACAGGTGTCTATCCGGCAATGACTTACTTGGCTGAGCAGAATCGACTTTGTTCGGGCGAATTAGCAGCTAGTGAACAATCAATTTCGGCTAAGGATAAACACGTGCTGGTAATTGGTGGTGGTGATACAGGCTCCGACTGTGTTGGTACAGCAATCCGTCAGGGGGCTGCATCTGTAACGCAGATTGAAATCATGCCTAAACCTCCTGTGGGTGTAAACGACGCTACGCCATGGCCTCAATATCCGAATGTGTTGAAGACGAGCTCTTCTCATGCCGAAGGATGTGAGCGTATGTGGAGTAAGAATACGGTGAAGTTTGAAGGAGATGCCAACGGAAACGTTACATCTGCAACATTGCAATCCGTGTCTTGGAACAAAGCCGAAGACGGTCGTATGCAGATGGTTGCCATAGCAGGTTCTGAGGAAGTTGTAAAAGCAGATCTGGTACTTTTAGCACTTGGTTTTGTACATCCGGTAAAAGAAGGAGTAATTGAGTCACTAAGTCTTACAACAGATGGAAGAGGTAACATTGCTACAGATGATAGCTTGATGACTTCTACCGAAGGCGTATTTGCCGCAGGTGATGCTGCAACGGGACAATCTCTGGTTGTGAAAGCAATAGAGCGTGGTCGCACAGTGGCTCAAGCTATAGATGCTTATCTAAAATCAAAAAAATAACGAATCGATAAAATAGCTGAGGTGGGCAGCCTTTCCGTTCTTAATGCCATAATTCCTCTACGGAGGGTTGCCGACAAGGCTTCATTAAGCTATACTAATAAAAAAGCAAAACCGTCGCGGATCACTCCGAGGCGGTTTTTTCGTTGTTGCTTGTGTGTGTATAAATAAGAGGTAAAAAAATTAGTATCTTTCTTCAACAACATCCCAATTGATGATGTCCCAAAGGGCATTCACATGATCAGGACGTCTGTTTTGATAGTCAAGATAATAAGCATGCTCCCATACGTCGAAAGTAAGAATTGGAGTTAACCCTTTTGTTAGAGGATTACCGGCATTACTTTCTTTAATGATGGATAGTTTGCCATCTTTGTCTTTCACCAGCCATGCCCAACCAGAACCAAATAGTCCGGTAGAAGCTGTGTTGAATTCTTTCTTAAAGTTGTCGAATGAGCCCCATGTAGCATTAATTGCTTCGGCTAGTTTTCCTTTGGGTGCTCCTCCTCCGTTTGGTTTAAATGAGTTGAAGTAAAAAGTGTGATTCCAAACCTGAGCAGCATTATTAAAAATAGGGCCGTCAGATTCTTTTATAATTGTAACCAAATCCGCATTTTCAAACTTTGTACCTTGAATAAGATTATTCAAATTATTTACATAAGCTTGGTGGTGTTTGCCATAGTGAAAATTGATAGTTTCTTCACTGATTACAGGTTCCAATGCATTATTGGCATACGGTAATTTTGGTAATTCAAATTTCATGACAGTATCTTTTTGTATGTAATTATTTGGCGACGATACTAAAAGCATCGTACTCAGCAGAAATGTGAACATAATAGTAACATTTTGCAGTTCGTATTTATAACATCAAATCTTCAAAAAAGGTTTTCAAATATTTTCGAAACTTTATCCGGTTAAACTTTTCACTAGTTCTTTTGGTTGTATAGAGAATTAATAACTATATTTACATCCGACGAGAACATCTCTTGTTTTTGAAGATGTGAGTATTGTTGTCTTTTAAATTATAATAACATGAATCAGAAATTTTTCTTGGCTGCAATGTCAATCAGAAATCATGCAAACTCTATCAACAAACGTGTAGTAGGTCTTTTAGCTATGGACCAAACAGGTTATTTCTACAAAGTATTGTATGAAAACAACGAGTTTCAGTATTTCAAAATCAGTATGCAAAATGCCGATATCGTTTATATCGCGCCTATGAATGAAGAAATCTAATTTGTGAAAAGAAACTTTTTGTACAGGTAAGCTGGCGGGGTACCACTCTGGTACTCCTAGTTACCTCGGCAAAAGGTTTTATCTTCATTTTTATCATGCATCTACTCTTTCACTTTTACTCAAAAGTGGCAGAGTTTTTTTTTGCCCTTACCTCTGCTATTTTTGATTCTTTTTTTTGCTTTGTTCTTAAATTAATACGTATTATTGCGTTGATATAATTTGTTAACCAGTTGTTTAAGCATATGAAGAAATCAAAGCTATACAATTACGTAAGTGTGCAAGTGTTCATTGGCTTGCTGTTTACATGTGTTTGCTGTGCCGGAAAGAGTGAGAAACATATGGATGAAGCGAAAGAGGCAGAAGAAGTCAATGAAGCCACGAGTGAAGTAAAGCTCGACGAGAAAGGAGTCGAGATAATAGATCTAGGAGCCAACTACAAGCTATCGAATGAACCGTTCCCCATGAGTGAAATTGTGGATGCTTCCGATGTGCAATATATAAAGTTGGAAACAACGGACAATGCTTTGCTACCTTTGATTGGTCAAATGAAGATGGTTGGTGACCAAATCTTCTTAACAGAGTCTTATGCTTTTAAATATGTCTATCAGTTTAATAAAACCGGAAAATTTATTAATCGGATCGGGAAAATAGGGCAAGGGCCGGGTGAATACAAAATGGCTATGGGTTTCACTGTCGATGATACTTCAATCTATCTCCCTATAATAGATGCTAATTATATGTACGTGTATGATCGAAATGGAAACTATGAAAGAAAGATCGACGGTTGCCTTTATACCCGATGTCTCGAAAATAGAAATGATAAGCTAATCTTAATGAGAGGAACAGGTTGCTACAATCAAGATATCTTTTCATTTCTTATTTTTGATAAGAATGGGGAATTAGAATATAAACATAAACCAGATATAAATAAAGACTTTATTAATCAAGATCGTTGGTCATTATGGTATCAGTCAACACCAATAACCCAAACGAAAGCGCATCTTTTACTATTTGAGGCCATCGATAATTATCTGTACGAAGTAACAGATCAGATGTATCAACCTCGGTACAAGGTTGATATGGGGCGGTATGCAATGCCAATGAAGTTTGTTTATGATATAAATAGAGCGGGAAAAGATTTCAATAATTATTTTATGCTTTGGGGGTTGTGTGAGACATCTGATGATATTCTTTTTAGCATTTGTTATGGCTATGAGTTTTCAGATAATTGTATTGCTCGGTTTAATAAGCAAAGCAAGAAGATTGAATTTTGGAAACAACCCGAATATCAGGGAGAGAAGCAAAATGATGTGTTGTATAACGATATAGATGGAGGCCCATCGTATGTAATTAGTAATAATTTGGATGATCCCAACTATCTTTATGTAGTCATCTATCCGTACATGGCAGAAAAGTATTTAGAGAAGTGGCGTGATAAAACGGTTAAGTATCCTGAGAAACGAGCAGAGCTTTGCAAACTCCTTTCGCAAATGCAGGAAGAAGACAATCCGATCTTGGTCTTGTATAAGAAAAAATAAGTTGTCTGGTAAAAAAAAATAAGATAAAATCATTACAACTTTCAGCTATTATATAATGTTCTTCTTTAAATATTTAATAGGATCAATTGTATGAAAGCTAGAACTGTAGTATTAGCCGCTCTGTTTGCGGGGCTCGTAATGCCAGCCTTTTCTGTGACAAAGGAAAAACAGACACCAAAAAAACGTAATGTAACTCGGTTGAGTGAAAACTATTACATTCCGCAACGCTTCAAAGATAAGGTGATTTTGGTTACCGGAGGTGCTCGTGGTATTGGAAAATCAACAGCAATTAGAGCTGTCAAGGAAGGGGCAAATGTGATTATTATGGACTGGCTTGATGATGTTGGACAACAAACAACTGATTCCATCAATAAAGCTTGTGGACCAATTGGCGGAGGTGAAGCTGTTTTTGTATATGGTAATATTGCAAATGATAGCGATTGTGATAAAATGATTGCTACGGCCGTAGATAAGTTTGGTAAAATAGACTATGCTGTACTAAATGCCGGAGTAATGGACGGAACTTATTCTGGGACTCCTTTTGACTACAATAGCAGTGAACAACGAGCTTTAATGCCGGCTCAAGTTACAGATGCAACTAATGAGTATTGGACAAACGTATTTAAAACAAATGCTGAAGGTACCTTCAAATCCATGCGATCTACCCTTCGTCAGATGCTTGAACAAGGGAATGGAGGATCAATAGTAGTAGTTTCTTCTATTGCCGGAATGACAGGATTGGCCGGCAATCCGGCTTATGTAGCCAGTAAACATGCGGTGAATGGTTTGGTTCGCAATGCGGCGATTGATTATGCTCCATTTGGCATTCGTATCAATTCGGTTAATATGGCCGAAACAATGACTCCGATGGTAGAGCGTGCACAAGACTTTGTGAAAGCACAGATGAAAGAGGGACAAGGTTTTGGTATGGGAAGTATCAAGACAATGAGTCTCTTGAAATATTGTGATTCTGAACACCGAGGTTCTTATCCTTGGGAACAAGCATCAAATATTTTATATCTGCTTTCAGACGAAGCTTCTGCTCTAACAGGTACTATTATGGCAACAGATGGCGGTTGGACTGATTATTAATCATCATCCGTATGAAACGTCTTATCACAGGGGGCTTATTGTTTTTAATAAGCACTCTTGCTATTGCGCAAACGACAAATCCTCTGTCGATATATGAAGGGTACTCGATCAGCTCTGTTGAGTTTAAGATTTTAAACCCAACGGCTGATACTACTGAGATGCATCGGTATGAACGAGAAATTGCCGAAAAATTTGCTATATCTCCTGCCACACAATTCGGTGCTGTTTTCGCTTCATATTATACCTCTCGATTAAATCTTTTACCATTTGTTTCGAAGGCGACATTACGCGTAATACCAACAACCGAAAATCAAGTAGCAATAACCGTTGATGTGCTTTTATCATCTGCTCTGTATACCGATAAACGGGAAAACGTTCTAAAGAATAGATCCCTTCTACCGGTTCTTTATAATTCGGAGCGGGCTTATTTGACAACACGAAGTTCTGCTTCGGAGATGGTCTATGTCAATGACAACACATGGTTTGCACGTCCCGATGCAATGACAAATGGGAATCCGCTAGCTACACATCCAGCCGGAAAGGGATGGTCTTCTTGGATTGAAGGTTTTGCCAGTGTTGGTGTGTATGGTGTTGTGAAGGTAATACCTTCGATCAACCTACATGTATATGGCGGGGCAAGTTATTTGGTCTCCTTCTCGGCAGGTAATGAAATCTTTACAAACAAAGGTCGGATATACGGTGGGATAGAAGATGCATACGTTGGATTTGTAGGAGGCAAACACACTGCTGCGGGAAATGTGTACAAATACAACTTTACCTATGGACGTAAGTCTTTTACATTGGCAGATGGTTGGCTTATAACCAATACCTCTATGAACGGAGGCAATAGAGGGGCTTTGCAACTTAATCCCAGATGGGCTGCTGATGAGCTTATTACGGCAGGAGGCCAGTGGAATCGCTTGATGCTTCAAGCTTTCTCGATAAAGCCCAACGAGCTTGATATTTTGAACTCTAAAACAACTGTGCGCGGAGCCAATCTTGAAATTAATAATGGAAAGTATGGCGTTATCGGTCTCACTTACCTTACAGTTCCTAGGTCCGATTTTAAATATTATCTTCCTGATGGAACGGTCTATTCTCGAAAAGGACTTGAGGTATATAATGTGCGTTATTTTCGCACAACAGGAAAGGAAGGCGGATTGTTGCTGAAAGGTGAGTTTGGCTATCAGCGCAACCGCAACTTTGATATGAAGGCGATAGCATATTATGGAGAGTTGGGATGGAACTTCAATAAAGTAAAAGGAAGCCCTACGATCAGTTATCGTTATGCTCATTTCCCTGGAGATGATCCCGACTCGAAGTCGTATAATCGATGGGATGCGCTCTATACCGGTGGAAATGGCGAACAATGGGTGCAAGGGTCTATTATGTATAAGCTGGTGCAGAATAGTAATGAAAATACACACCGTATTCAGGCCGTATACAATCCCGGAAGAAAGTGGCAGATGGTAGGCCAGTTTTGGTTGTTTTATGCCGACAAGCTCAATAATATCGGAGGTAATCCGGCATTGTCTACACTTAGTTCAAAATTCTATGGGACTGAATATAACTTTACGTTGAAGTATTTCCACTCTCAGCGTTGGTATTTCCATTTGAATACGGCTTATGCGTTGCCGGGCTCTGCTATCGAAAAGAATGTATCAGATACGAAAGACTGGTTTTCGGTCATGGCTTTTGCCCGAGTATCGTTTTAGTATAATTGGTTGAATACATCGAAACGTTTTCAATGAAGAACAAATCGTCAGATCGCCATCGGACGATTCGTTCTTTATTAGGTTTTTATACAAACCTCATTAGCTTTTTTCGGAGTCATAGTAAGGTTTTTGGGAGGAGAAAACACCAAGAGAATTCGCATTATTACTGAACAATCGGGAGGGGGAGTTGTTTTTCTAACAGATTACAGAAAATAACCAGTCGTCTTATCTTAAAAACTGGAAGTAAACTAGTAGGAAATCTCGATAAGTTCGTTATTTTTGTACTCAACAATTCTAATTAGTAATTTAATATTTGAAATGACGAAGAAAGTTGGAAATCTAATCCCAAACACATTCTTTATCACTAAAGGAAGTGGGGAGTCTGATCTTGAGAAGCATGCAGGATCATATCACATGGCGTTGTATGATGCAGGGATCTCAGACTTTAATATTATGACTTACTCGTCGGTTCTACCGGCAACTGCACACATCATCACCATGGATGAGATTGATCTTCCTCCATTTGGTTCAGAGATGAAAACAATTATGTCCGTGTCTCACGGGTATCAAGATGAGTTCGTGTCGGCAGGTGTTGTATACGCTTGGATGTACAAGGATGAGAACTTTGATGAGAAAGTAGGCGGATTGGTTTGTGAGGTAAGCGGTCGTTACCGTATCGAAGAGCTTGAGTCTCGTTTGATTCGTGTAATCAACGATTTGCACCAAAAAACATACAGCCAGTATTATTTGGGAGAACTTAACTTCATAACGGAAGGTATCACAATCGAAAAGAGATACGGAACGGCTCTTGCTGCTCTTTGTTTCGTAGATTTCTTGCTTCCAGACGCTGAGTAATTCTGAAAGAGACAAACGATAGTTAAGCTGTCTGTCTTTACCTACTACGGTAAAGCAGGCAGCTTTTTTTATGTAGATATAGAAGAAAAATACTTTGATTGTACTCATTTCAAAGTTAACTTTGTTGTCTAATATAAAAACAAAGAACAATGAAATATATAGGGGCTCATGTGAGTGCTTCGGGAGGTGTAGAAAACGCGCCACTGAATGCTGCTGCGATAGGAGCAAAGGCTTTTGCACTGTTTACGAAGAATCAAAAACAATGGAAAGCAGCTCCGCTTACCCAAAAGAGCATCAAAGCTTTTAAAGACAACTGTGAGAAGTTTCAGTTTTCACCGGCTCAGATTCTTCCGCACGATAGCTATCTGATCAACCTGGGACATCCCGAAGAGGAGGGATTGACTAAGTCGCGAGAGGCTTTTCTTGATGAGATGCAACGCTGCGAACAGCTAGGGCTTGATCGTCTTAATTTCCATCCGGGCAGCCACTTGAAGAAAATGACCGAAGAGGAGTGTTTGACTCGTATCGCCGAGTCGATTAACTTGACGCTGGATAAAACGAACGGTGTGATGGCTGTAATTGAGAACACGGCCGGACAAGGCTCTAATCTTGGTTACAAATTCGAGCAGTTGGCTTATATCATCGACCGTGTCGAAGATAAGTCGCGCGTGGGAGTTTGCCTTGATACGGCACATACTTTGGCTTCGGGCTACGACCTTACTACGCGTATGGCTATCGACGAAACATTTCGCGAGTTTGAGGAAATTGTAGGTTTTCAGTATCTTAAAGGGATGCATATCAACGATTCGAAAAAAGAACTGGCCACCCGTGTAGACCGTCACGACAGCTTAGGTAAAGGCTTTATGGGAATGGAGGTTTTTGATTTCATCATGAACGATGATCGTTTTGATAACATTCCGCTTATTCTCGAAACCCCAGACGAATCGTTGTGGGCTGAAGAAATTCAGTTGCTATATTCATTACAACGAAATCAATAATATAAAATAGCTGCCCGAAATGATGCTGCAAATCATCGTTTCGGGCAGTCGCTATTGAAGCGAATAGATAACGATGAACCCAAGACTTTTTTATTTCAATTCGGACAATGACTTGGCTGTTGCCAATAAAAGTCCGTATTATATGCCTCCGGCTCGTATTGTAAAAATGAAGCGAGACTTGGCTGTACTGCCGGTTTACTTTGCTCGGGAAAACGATCTCGTTGCCGTAGAAGCTTTGCCCAATGATCAGTTTATTGCTTCTTTATCAGAAGTGCTCGACTATCAGGTTGATTATCGGACTTTGGCTGATATCGAGGCTACAGAGCTTCCTAGACTTACGTTTCTGCATCCTTGGGGGTGGAGTCCGTCTTCACACTTGGCTTTGGCACCACTCAAATCGTATTGCGATGAGACGTTTCAGTCGCATCCGGTTGCACAATGGAGCGACAAGCACTACGAGATATACGGCAAAGGTATTGTGGTAGATGTATTGCCTCGTATTTTGGAACGATTGGCTCCTTATCAAATTAATTTTATTCCGAAACGCTGTTCGTCGATCGAAGAGATTGAGCAAGAAGCTGCCCTGCGTAGTGTGGTGGTGAAGGCTCCTTGGTCGGGTGCAGGTAAGGGGGTGCGTTTTATGCACCGCGAACTTACACGTTTCGAACGGGAGTGGAGTAAGGGGGTGCTCAAGCAACAAGGTTTTGTAACAGTAGCAACACTTGTGGAAAAGGTACACGACTTTGCCATGCAGTTTTATATACATCCCGATGGAGCGATCGAGTATCTGGGCATCTCTCTTTTCTTTACCAACGAGCACGGTGCTTATATAGGTAACCATGTGATGAGTCAGCCCGAATTATACACAGCTCTAAAGAGTTATTCGGATGAAACGATTCTTTCCGAAGCTTTTGACGAAGAGTTTGCAACCATTCGTGATACCTATTTGTCGATTCTACCCGAGTTGATAGGTCGTAACTACTGTGGTTACTTCGGTATAGATATGATGCTGATACGTGATAGCGACAAAAGCATTCGCATTCATCCGATGGTAGAGATCAATCTGCGTTGCAACATGGGAATCTTAAGTAGTGAAGTTTACAATCGTATTGTGCATCCGAAGGCTAAAGGGCGAATGATTATCGACCATGCTCCATCGGCCCCGGCATTGCATGCGAAGCTGAATGAATTGAAGCTAGAACACCCTGCTGTAATTGCCAAAGGAAAGGTGCAGTCGGGCTTCTTCGCACTTACTCCGGTTTGTGACGATTCACTTTATTGTGCTTATCTGATCTTAGATAATACCGATGCATTACAAGAATAATAGAAGCTCATACTAAATAATCGGTATTTTTTTACGACAAATAGCGGTTATTGCGTTTTTCTGGTTTGTTTTGTTATATTTGTTTATTCATTGAAACAAAATACCGAATAAACACTTTAGGTGAATATATAATTATATAGAGAAGCTCATGAAGTCTGACAGCTTAGTAATCATACCGACATACAACGAAATCGAGAACATCGAGAACATCATTCATACAGTAAAAAAGCTGCCAAAGGCTTTTGATATACTTATTATAGATGATGGTTCGCCCGATGGAACAGCCAAAGCAGTAAAGAGTCTGCAAGAAAAATATGTCGATACCCTTTTTATCATCGAGAGAGCAGGAAAACAAGGATTGGGTACTGCCTATATTTGTGGGTTCGAATGGGCTTTGAAACATGGTTATGACTATGTTTTTGAGATGGATGCCGACTTTTCGCACAATCCGGCAGATTTGCTAAAGCTGTATAATGCATGTGCAAATGAAGGGAATGATGTTGCTATTGGCTCTCGATATAGCAATGGCGTGAACGTTGTAAACTGGCCGCTTTCGCGCGTGTTGATGTCGTATTTTGCTTCTGTATATGTGCGTTTTGTGACCGGTATGGAAATTGCCGATACAACAGCCGGCTTCAAGTGCTATCGACGTAAAGTGTTGGAAACAATCGATCTCAATAAAATCCATTTCAAAGGATATGCTTTCCAAATCGAAATGAAATATGCTGCATATAAATGTGGCTTTAAACTGACCGAAGTGCCGATCATTTTTATCAATAGAATATTGGGCGTATCTAAAATGAATTCGTCGATATTCGGTGAAGCACTTTTCGGTGTTCTTAAACTTCGCTTGTGGGCCCTTTGCGGAAAATTTCCTCACAAGAGAAGTTCCTCAAACTAACGATACAACATCGCAACGTATATTAAATCGCATACAAATCAGTGCAAATAATGAAGAGTTTACTTATTAAAGACGCAACAATGGTCAATGAGGGGAAAAAACAAACAGCCTCTGTATTGATCAAAGGGAATCGAATAGAACGTGTTTATACCGGAGAAGTTCCGGCAGAAGCATTGACAGCCGATCAAGTGATTGATGCAACCGGATTGTTGCTTCTTCCCGGTGTTATCGACGATCAGGTGCATTTTCGTGAACCGGGTCTTACACATAAAGGAGAGATCTTTACCGAAAGCCGTGCGGCTGTAGCGGGAGGGGTGACTTCGTTTATGGATATGCCAAATACCAAACCTCAGACTACAACTATCGAAAATCTCGATGCAAAGTTTAACAGAGCGGCAGAGGTTTCCTTGGCAAACTATTCGTTCTTCTTCGGTGCTACAAACGATAACATGGACGAGATCAAACGCCTTGACAAAACGCGTGTGCCGGGATTAAAACTATTCATGGGATCTTCTACCGGAAATATGTTGGTAGATAACGAAGAGACGCTGGGCCGTATCTTTAGTGAGTCGGGTTTGATTATTGCCGTACATGCTGAAGAGGAGTCGGTAATCAAACGCAATATTGAAACATTCACTTCGCAATATGGCGAAGATCTTGATATCTCTTTCCACTCAAAAATCAGAAGCGAGGAAGCTTGCTATAAGTCATCTTCAAAAGCAGCTGCTTTGGCAAAGAAATATGGTGGCAGATTACACATCTTGCATCTTTCTACAGCGAAAGAGCTCGAGTTGCTGTCGAATGGTCCACTTGAAGAAAAACAAATTACAGGAGAGGTTTGCGTACACCACTTGTGGTTTACCGATGCCGACTATGCAACATATGGCAACCGCATCAAATGGAATCCGTCTATCAAAACAGAGACAGACAGAGATGCATTGATTGAAGCGGTAAATAATGGAACCATCGATATTGTTGCGACCGACCATGCTCCACACCTTTTGCCAGAAAAAGAAGGAAGCTGTTTGAAGGCTGCATCGGGAGGTCCTTTGGTACAGCACTCATTGGTGACCATGCTCGAATTGGCTCGTCAAGGCAAGTTTACTGTAGAAAAGGTTGTTGAGGTGATGGCGCATCGTCCGGCTCAATTATTCCATATCGAAGAGAGAGGTTTTATCAGAGAAGGATACTATGCCGATCTTGTGCTTGTAGCTCCGGAGTCGGAGTGGACGGTAGCTCCTGAGAATATTCTTTACAAGTGTGGATGGTCTCCTTTCGAAGGATTTACGTTCCACAATAAAGTGCATACTACGTTGATCAACGGAGAAGTTGCATACAGCAATGGTGAGGTTAATGATTCAGTGCGCGGAATGGAAGTGAAGTACAATCACTAATTGATCTACGCGGATCATTATTTAGATAAATAAAAGTAGCTAACAGTCGTTTTCAATAAAAAGAAAATTGAATTGTTAGCTACTTTTTGTTTTATAGTATTTGTAGCGGTCTACTACTTCCCGTACATATTTGTATGTTTCCGTACCACGTAGATAGCCGTGTTTACATACAGGGTCGTTGTAGTATTTCGGATCGCTTTTGAGTTTGATAAACTCTTCCACATTACCATCCCATACATTGGGATTCTTACCATACTTTTCGGCCAGTCGCTGCGCATCATAAACGTGTCCGATTCCCGCATTATAGGCGGCTAGGGTAAACTTTATGATCTCTTCCGGGTCTGTTATCTCCGAAAAGCCGTTTCTAAATCGTTTTAAGATTTCTACACCACCTTTGATGGATGTTTCGGGGTTCAAGACATCTTGCCTCGACATGCCAATTCCTTTAGCAGTGCGAGGCATGATGCCCATAACTCCTTCTGCTCCGGCCCAAGATGCAGCTTGGGGTTTGAAGCGAGATTCTTGATATCCGATAGAAGCGATAAGTTGCCATTCCCAACCCAAGTTTGACGCATACTTTTTAAAGTATTTATCAAAAGGTGAAATCATTCCGTTGAGAATAGGTAGTACCTCGTAATCATCGGGTAACTTGCTTAGCTCAAAATATCGTTTCACAATCGCTTTGTAACGCGTCGTGTTTTTATTCTTTTCAAACCAGCTGTTGATTGAATCGGCCAATGCAGGAGAATTCTTCGAAACAGCCCAAGAAGAGCGTTGAGGAAAACTCACCTTGAGGTCTACATCAATATTCTTGTAATAGGTTTTGTTGAGCTTGGCAATCAGATCGTCACTAACCGTGTATTTGATTTGTCCCAGCGATACCATTTCGATCAGGTCTTCAGTGGTGATTGTATCCTTTTCGATGTCTTTGATAATGATACCACCTCCTAGTTCACTGTTTAAGTTTTTGAGGCGCTCGTGGTGTTTGGTGTCGTGTTTTACGTACACCTCTTTGCCAATTAGTTCTGTTACATCTTTGAGTAGCGTATCTTTTCTCTCGTTACGCTGTACCAATACTTGGCTGGTTACAATCTCACGTCCGCAATAGATAACTTTATTCTTGAGTTGGTTGGTTACCGGAATGTTATACATGATAACATCACCTTCGCCATTCAACAACATTTCTGTCAATTTATTGGGGTTTTCGGCCACTTTAATGTTGAGCTTGAGTCCGTGACTATCTGCAAAGTCTTGCATCATCTCATATTCATAACCCATGGGCTGCATTTTGTACTGAAAGTACGAAACGGAGCTATAAAGCGTAATGGCCGTGATTTCGCCTTGTGCCTTTATCTGGTCAAAATCTGAAAAAGAGGTTTCTTCCTCTTGTTCTTGATTATTTTGCTCGGTCTGCTTGTTTTGGCAAGCAGAAAGTGAGCAGATCAAGGATAGAAAAAGAAAACCTCTTTGTATTGTTTTATTCAATGTCATTTACAATGTTCTAAGTCAACTCAACGTCGCTCCAGCAACACAACATTTTCTACGTGGTGTGTGTGTGGGAACATATCAACAGGTCGTACTTTCTTCACTTTATACGCCTCATCAAGAAGAGCCAAGTCGCGTGCTTGTGTAGCCGGATTACAGCTTACATACACGATACGTTTCGGTTCTGCAAATAAGATCGTCTTGATTACATCATCGTGCATACCTGCGCGAGGTGGGTCGGTGATGATTACATCCGGACGGCCATATTGGTTGATAAAGTCTTGTGTAAGGATATCTTTCATATCTCCGGCAAAGAACAAGGTGTTCTCAATATTGTTGATTTGAGAGTTAACCTTAGCATCTTCAATTGCATCCGGAACGTATTCGATACCGATAACACGTTTGGCTTGGTGCGCTACAAAGTTTGCAATAGTACCTGTACCGGTGTAAAGGTCATAAACCAATTCTTCGCCGGTAAGTTCTGCAAACTCACGTGTGATTTTATATAGGTTGTAAGCTTGTTTACTGTTTGTTTGATAGAAAGACTTAGGTCCTACCTTGAAGTTCAAACCTTCCATCTCTTCGATGATATGATCTTTACCTTTAAATACAATTACGTCTTGGTCAGAAATTGTATCGTTACATTTCTGATTAATTACGTACATCAAAGATGTAATTTCAGGGAATGTATCGGCCAAATGCTGTAGTACGGCTTCACGCTTTTCTACATCTTCGTGGTAGAATACAACAATAAGCATCACTTCGCCGGTAGAAGCTGTACGGATGATGATATTTCTCATAAATCCTTCTTGTGCACGCAAGTCGAAGAATGAATAGTTGTGATCAAGCGCAAACTTACGGATTTCAAGACGAATGCGGTTAGACAAGTCAGACTGCAACCAGCATTTGTTGATGTCTAGAACTTTGTCGAAACAGCCCGGGATGTGAAAGCCAAGAGCATTCATACAATCAAACTCTATGCCCGAATTCATATCAGCTTCGGTAAGCCATTTTTTGTTTGAGAACGTAAACTCCAACTTGTTACGGTAGAATTCTGTTTGCTCAGATCCTAAGATTGGCAATACTTCTTCCATTTCGATCTTACCAATACGAGTAAGATTGTCCATAACTTGTTTTTGTTTGTATTTCAATTGGTCGGCATAGTGAATGTGCTGCCATTTGCAACCACCGCAAATACCAAAGTGCTCGCAAAAAGGAACGGCTCTGTTTGCCGCATATTCATGAAATTTTACCACTTTGCCTTCCGCGTAGTTTTTCTTTCTGCGTGATAGCTTCAAGTCTACTACGTCGCCCGGAGCCACAAAGGGAACAAAAATAACCATGTCGTCAATCTTAGCGATAGCCTTACCTTCGGCTGCAACATCTGTAATTGTAATGTTCTCCACTATAGGGAGTTGTTTCTTCTTTCGTGCCAATTTATTATATGCTATATATGTTCGAAAATCAAATCAATTGGGGCTTTCAATCTGTCTCTTAAAAAGTTCAGATGGGAAAACACCTTCTTCTTCAAGATGCAAAGTTATTCAAATCCTTTTCCAATCCATGTTATATGTTGCTAAACATGAAATTTGTTTGCCTTTTTTTGCACACGTTTAAACAATTTATCTATCTTCGTTCTTATAGAAAAAACCGTATACCACGCGTAAATAAAGCGATTGACCGTTATATATCAACTGTGAGAATCACAAAAGTGCTGGTATATTGAATGTTGAAAAAACTTTAAATCATTATGGAGAAAAAAAGAGTTTATTTGTTCGGAAACGGACAGGCCGAGGGCAGTGCCGGTATGAAGAATTTGTTGGGTGGTAAAGGCGCTAATCTAGCAGAAATGAACTTAATAGGAGTTCCGGTTCCACCCGGATTCACAATCACAACCGATGTATGTACTGAGTATAATAAATTGGGACGTGAAGAGGTTATTAAACTGCTACAGGCCGATGTTGAAAACGCGATTATGCATGTTGAATCTCTAATGAATTGTAAGTTTGGGGATAAAGATAATCCGTTGTTAGTTTCTGTGCGCTCGGGCGCTCGAGTGTCTATGCCCGGAATGATGGATACCGTGCTAAACTTAGGGCTCAATGATGAAGCTGTAGAAGGCATTGCACGTAAGTCAGGGAATGAGCGTTTCGCTTGGGATTCGTATCGTCGTTTTGTGCAAATGTATGGTGATGTTGTTTTGGGAATGAAACCACAATCGAAACAAGATATCGATCCGTTTGAAGAGATTCTCGAAGACGTGAAAAAGAGTAAAGGTGTCACTCTTGATACCGATCTTACCGTAGCCGATCTTAAAATCCTTGTAAAACGTTTCAAGACTGCTGTAAAATATCGTACGGGAAAAGATTTTCCCGATTGTCCGTGGCAGCAACTATGGGGTGCCGTATGTGCGGTATTCGATAGTTGGATGAATGAGCGGGCAATAACCTATCGCCAAATGTATCAGATACCCGAAGAGTGGGGGACTGCTGTAAACGTACAAGCCATGGTGTTTGGAAACATGGGCAATACTTCGGCTACAGGTGTGGCATTTACCCGCGATGCAGCAACCGGAGAAGATGTCTTTAATGGCGAATATTTGATTAATGCACAGGGAGAAGACGTGGTTGCCGGTATTCGTACTCCGCAACAAATTACGATTGAGGGCTCGCGTAGATGGGCTCGTTTGCAAGGTGTGCCGGAGCAGGTACGTGCGGCTAAATATCCTTCGCTCGAAGAAACAATGCCCGAAGCAGCCGGAGAGCTTTTTGCGGTAGAAACTAAATTGGAAAATTATTTTAAAGATATGCAAGACTTAGAGTTTACCATTCAAGAGGGTAAACTGTGGTTGTTGCAAACGCGCAATGGAAAGCGCACCGGAGCAGCTATGGTAAAAATAGCAATGGATATGCTTCGTGAAGGAATGATTGATGAAAAAACGGTTCTTGAGCGTATCGAGCCAAACAAGTTAGACGAGTTGCTTCATCCTGTGTTTGATGTTTCAGCATTGAAGAAGGCAAAGAAAGTTGCGAAGGGACTTCCTGCTTCGCCGGGTGCAGCTACCGGACGTATAGTATTCTTTGCCGATGAAGCCGAAATGTGGGCAGAAGCTCGTCAGAAGGTTATTTTAGTCCGTATCGAAACATCTCCTGAAGACTTGAAAGGTATGAATGTAGCTCAGGGTATTCTTACTGCTCGTGGAGGAATGACCTCGCATGCTGCGGTTGTAGCACGCGGTATGGGTAAATGCTGTGTGTCGGGTGCCGGTGAAATTCAGGTAGATTATAAAGCGAAGACGGTAATCATGGGTGGCCAAACTTTTAAAGAAGGGGATTGGATATCACTAAATGGTTCTACAGGAGATGTTCTGGATGGAGATATTAAAACTGTAGATCCGGAGCTTAGTGGAGACTTTGCCGCAATTATGGAACTGGCAGAGAAATATACGGTTATGTCTGTTCGTACGAATGCCGATACTCCGAAAGATGCAGAGGTAGCTCGTAAGTTTGGAGCCAAAGGTATCGGTCTGTGTCGTACAGAGCATATGTTCTTTGAAGGAGAACGTATCAAAGCGATGCGCGAGATGATTCTTTCCAAAACACAGATTGGTCGCAAAGTTGCTTTGCAGAAACTACTGCCTATGCAACGATCTGATTTTGAAGGTATCTTCCGTGCAATGGATGGATTTGGTGTAACCATTCGTTTACTTGATCCACCTCTACATGAATTTGTTCCTCATCAATTGGCTACACAAAAAGAGCTTGCCGAAGACATGGGACTTACGCTCGATGAGGTGAAGTTGGCATGTGATTCACTTGAAGAATTCAATCCGATGCTTGGTCATCGCGGTTGTCGCTTGGGGAATACATACCCTGAAATCACCGAGATGCAGGCGAGAGCTATTATAGAGGCTGCATTGAATGTGAAAGCTGAAGGTATTGATGTGCATCCGGAGATCATGGTTCCGCTAGTAGGTATCGACGCCGAGTTGCAAATGCAAACAAGTATTATCAAGCGTACGGCAGAGACGGTGTTTGAAGAACGTGGTACACGAATTGACTATAAAATTGGTACCATGATTGAAGTCCCTCGAGCTACGGTTACGGCCGACAAGATTGCTCAACATGCAGAATTCTTCTCATTTGGTACAAATGACCTTACACAAATGACCTTCGGTTTCTCTCGCGACGATGCCGGTAAATTCCTTAAAGTTTATAAGGAGATTGGTATTATCAAAGTGGATCCGTTTGAAGTACTCGATCAGGAAGGTGTTGGTGCTTTGATCAAAATTGCAGTCGCAAAAGGTCGTTCGGTAAAACCGGAGCTTAAACTAGGTATCTGTGGTGAGCATGGTGGCGAGCCGTCGTCGGTTAAGTTCTGTCATAGTGTAGGTATGAACTATGTAAGTTGCTCTCCGTTCCGTGTACCTATTGCCCGAGTTGCAGCAGCACAAGCTGCGATTGAACAGTCGAAATAATAAGATGATTAAAAACACACCGATCATGCATCATTGTATATGTATATTATGTATGAATGAGAGGGCAGAATAGAAGGAAGTCCGAAACCGTTTTATATAGTTGTATAAGACGTTTCGGGCTTTCTTATTTTATAAAAAACATGTATCTTTGCACGCAATAAAAGAATTTATATAACAATCATTTATGCAACAATTCAAATTATCTCCGGTACAACGTATTCTGGTAGGTACGCAGTTCTTGTTTGTAGCTTTTGGTGCCACGGTGTTGGTTCCGCTACTTGTAGGACTCGATCCTTCTACGGCTTTGTTTACCGCTGGTGTCGGCACACTTATCTTTCATTTAATCACGAAAGGAAAGGTGCCTATTTTTTTGGGAAGTAGTTTCGCGTTTATCGCACCTATTATCAAAGCAACAGAAATCTACGGTCTTGCAGGCACGCTTTCGGGACTTGTTTCGGTAGGTGCAGTGTACATGCTTATGTCGGCTCTTATCAAATGGAGAGGAGTGGGCTTTATCCGCAAACTGTTTCCACCTGTAGTAATCGGTCCGGTTATTATGCTTATCGGTCTTTCTTTGGCTTCTACCGGAGTAAGCATGGCTTCGCAAAACTGGCTACTTGCTGGAGTTTCGCTTGCTACTGCGGTATTGGTATCTCTATGGGGTAAAGGTATTGTACGCCTTATTCCTATCTTTTGCGGAATCACCGTGGGATATATTACAGCGTTGCTATTTACAGATATGGACCTTACTCCGATAAAGGATGCAGCATGGTTCTCTTTTCCTCAGTTTGTAGCTCCTCAGTTCTCTTGGGAAGCTGTATTGTTTATGATTCCGGTTGCCATTGCTCCGGTTATTGAGCACATTGGTGATGTATATACGGTAAATGCGGTAACGGGTAAAGATTTTATCAAAGATCCGGGCTTGCATCGTACGATGCTTGGCGACGGTGTTGCCTGTGTATTTGCCGGACTTATCGGCGGACCTCCCGTTACAACATACTCAGAGGTTACAGGTGCTATTTCTCTTACTAAGATTGCAGATCCTGTAGTAATTCGTATTGCTGCGGTTGTAGGTATCTTGTTCTCTGTATTTGGCAAGATCAGTGCATTGCTTAAAACAATTCCGGCTCCTGTATTGGGCGGTATCATGTTGTTACTGTTTGGTACAATTGCTTCGGTAGGTGTGGCCAACTTGATTCAATCTCGAGTAGACCTTGGAAAGACAAGAAACTTGATCATCACGTCGTTGATTCTTACATTCGGTATCGGAGGTGCAGTACTTCAAGTGGGGAACTTCTCATTGGCCGGTATCGGGTTGTCTGCACTACTTGGAGTTGTGCTGAACTTGATCCTTCCTGAAGAAAAAATGCAATCAAAATCTGAAGCTGAGGCGGAAGCCGAAGTAAATGATCATCCGGATTTATAATAAAAATATTCGATTCACTCGATAAGATAAAATTGGAAAAGAGACTTTGTCGTAAAGATAAAGTCTCTTTTTTTATGGTTCCACGTCTATACTCAAGCTATTTTTGTACTTTGGCACCCTCAATACAAAAAGCACATGTTTTTTGTATGGTAAATACGTTAAGAAAAAACAGTTTTGCTCAAAACCGAAATCAATGATTACAGAAAACGAACAACAACGATACAGTCGCCATTTGCTACTCGATGGCTTTGGCATAGAAGGACAAGAGAAGCTAGCTCAATCGAAAGTTTTGATTGTAGGGGCCGGAGGTTTAGGATCGCCAGTTGCATATTATCTAGCTGCGGCCGGAGTAGGAACGATTGGGCTTATTGATGGAGATGTTGTTGATATCTCAAATCTACAACGTCAGATTATCCATGATACACTGCATATCGGAGCACCCAAAGTAGACTCGGCTGCCGAAAAGATTATTGCACTAAATCCTCATGTGCATGTAAATACCTACCATGAATTATTCACTGCCGAAAATGGTGAGGCATTGGTGCAAGCGTATGATTTTATAATTGAATGTACCGATAATT
The DNA here is from genome assembly GCA_051656605.1 of Tannerellaceae bacterium. Lineage (GTDB taxonomy): Bacteria > Bacteroidota > Bacteroidia > Bacteroidales > CAMTPD01 > UBA12018. Next base: position 101,970 of record JBOGCF010000043.1, read on the forward strand.
ATGCTGCAAAGTTCTTGGTTAATGATATCTGTGTTGCGGCTCAAAAACCATTTTCTCATGGAAGCGTGCTACGATTCGAAGGACAAGCAATGACCTATGTGCCCGGAAGTGCGTGTTACCGTTGTTTGTATCCGCAACCTCCTCTCGATGGAGTAGTTCCTACGGCAGCACAAGCCGGAGTAATGGGGCCGGTAGCCGGATTACTTGGTACGATTCAGGCAACTGAGGCTTTGAAATATCTTACCGGTATCGGTACACTACTAACCAATCGATTGTGTGTGGTAAATGCTTTGGGTATGAATTTTATCAATCTCAAGATTGCACGCAGAAGTGATTGTGGAACTTGCTCAGCTCATTGATTGTTATTCTTCTAAATGGTTTTATTATTATGAATAGATCTCAAGTATTATCTCATATTGCACAATGTGTAGAGGAGCTTACTACGCATACAGAACAACGATATCCTTTTATTCCGGAACATAACTGTCCGTTGCCATCTTCTACTCAGATAGAAAAGATTATGAACTTGATTAAAGCGATACTTTTTCCAGGTTATTTTGGAGAAGATATCGAATTGCAAGATCGTACCGTGGCATACTATACCGGGGTATGGCTCGAACAGGTATATGATTTATTGTCTGAACAGATTTACTTTAGTTTGTGCTTTGATCGATATGATGCCAAAGGTCAAGCCTCAATGCCAGATGCTAATTGTCTTGAATGTAGTAGGGATAAAGCAGGCGAGGTTGCATTAAGATTGATTCAATCTTTGCCACGCATCAAGTACTTTATGTCGACAAGTGTGAAAGAAATTCACGATGGAGATCCGGCTGTAGGTAAATACAGTGAAGTGATCTTTAGTTATCCGGCTATCAATGCCATATTATATTATCGGGTTGCTCACGAATTGCTGTTGGCCGGAGTTCCGGTATTGCCTCGTATGATCTCAGAGTTGGCACACTCACAAACGGGTATCGACATTCATCCGGGAGCTACTATTGGAGAGTATTTTAGTATCGATCATGGCACCGGTATTGTAATCGGAGCTACATGTATTATCGGCAATCATGTAAGACTTTACCAAGGAGTAACCTTGGGTGCAAAGAGTTTTACACTGGATGAAGCGGGTAATCCGGTCGATTTGCCTCGACACCCGATTTTGGAAGATAATGTTACTGTGTATTCAAATGCTACAATTCTCGGACGCATTACCATTGGTCGTAATTCTGTAGTAGGAGGTAACGTATGGCTTACACATTCGGTGCCCGATGATTCACGTATTCTTCAATCAAGACGCTAGTTGCTAGAACTAGGAGAATATATAAAAAGAAAGCCGACTCGATAATGGTTCGAACGTCGGCTTTAAATAGATATGTTTGAATATTGTTTTGTGTCATCACATAGATGGCAAGTTACATGACTCTCTTTTTTCATGTTACCAATAGGGATATGTATTTATTCATTTTCAATTCGCGGCAATCACTTTTAGTTAGACATCGCGTTACATATAACCTATCTCTATCCGTCGAGCAATTTTGGATGATCGACATTCAGATAGTTGAGAGTCTCTTCCGTTAGCTTGAAGAGTTCGCAGGGATCTTACGATCAACACCACGAGAGATCTTTGGTAGATAATTGACATCATCACCTGCCTTGTCTCTCTTCGACAAAGCTGAAAAACTGACATTGGAAATAAACTATATTAAACACACAGATAATAATTGTCGAAAGAAAAAATAGTGATGTTCAATCTATCTACTCCAATTTGCTTTTCATGTCGTTAAATATGATATTTACTAAATTCATATATATAACCAACGGTGATGAATAGTTGTTGCCATGAAGGTTCTTTTTTTTTACGGACAACCGCAAGTTTCACTCATTTTATACTCCCTTTAGAAGTTCTGCTTTAAATAGGTTATTCTTTATGATACTTATGGTTTTTATCCAGATGGGTATGGCGGTTTGTAATATTGATCTAAATAAGGTATATTTGCAGATATATTCCATATTTTAATCAGAATGAATAAGTTATTAAAGTCACTAATCCTTTGTTTTGTAGCTACACTTGCTATCTACGCTCAAACCGATGAGCGTCATCAAATGAGTAACTCTCATGTTTCGATCAATGCAATCGATTTTCGTTCTTCACGTAATCTAGAAACCGTAAAAGATGGCAATCGTGATTTTGTTATGGGTAAAGCTAAAATCTATGATAATGCTAAAGATGGTGAACCCGGTAAGTTGTTTCAGCCTTATGCTGAATACGGTATCAAAAGTAAAATGGCCGGTGGAACGTTTAAAGTAACGATTACATATAAGATTGATAAAGAAGAGCGTAAAGAGAATAAAGGAGCTACACGAAAAGTGCGCTTAGCTCTTGATGAGCATTCACCAGTTGAAATCGAACTAAAAGAGAGTGGACTAGGATATTTAAAGGCTGTTCAAGAGTTTGATATGAAGTTCTTGAGAGGTAAGAATCATGTGGTCAAACTTTGGTTCCCATCAAGAGGCGTAATGGTAGACAAGATCGACATTCGTCGTAAGATCTTTAAGTAACAACAGCGCAGATTCATACTCCTTTCTTCTATTGGGTGTAGTGTAAAACGTTCTCAATGAAAACGTATTTCTATTTTCAATGAAAACAAAAAATAGTCTTCGTCGAAGACGCAAAATCGTTTTCATTGAAAACGAAAAGCACTTCTTGGAAAGATAAAAAGCGGTAGAATCAATTAGGTGTAAAATAGAAAACGAGTCGTACTTTATTGCAAAGTGCGACTCGTTTTTTTATGTTGTTTGGTTGAGTTTGTAATGTTATGCTTTCGGATAAAGCGGACTGTATAGCTGCGTTTTCTCGCGAACTACAAGTTTGCCGTCTTTTACGAAACCTTCACCACGTTCACTCAAGTGTTCTACCATCTTGCTACGAAGCATTTCCAGTTGTTTTGCGTATTTTTTATCCTTCGAAAGTTCGCGTTCTTCAAGCGGATCTTTAGTGAGATCAAACAACTGCTCGTTACCCGTATGCATAAACCAAATGTATTTGAGTTTGCCGTTGGTAAGAGCACACCAATAGTTGTGGTTAGAATAGCAAGTTGCATGCTCAAGATCGAGCCATTCGCGCCACTCGTTTTCTTTTCCTTGCACAAGAGCCAACAAACTCTTTCCATCCATACGTTCCGGAACGGTGCCGCCTGCTACATCGATAAAGGTAGGAAGGAAGTCGCGTAGTTCGACCGGATTCTCAACTTTCGTACCTTTCTTCACAGATAGTTTTGTGCTTTCGGGCCATTTTACGATATACGGAACGGCTGTTGAGCCTTCGTATGCGTAGGTTTTGCGCCAGTGATAATGGTCGCCCATCATATCACCGTGATCGGCCGTGAAGCAAATCAAAGCATTATCATACATACCACGAGCTTTAAGAGATGCAATGATTTCTCCGATTTGATCATCAATAAATGAGATTGCAGCGTAGTAGTGACGACGAGAGTTGATTGCGTAGTCGTCTCCGAAGTTTGCAAACGGAGCGTCGGTTGCCATGTTTTCAAGCTGTTTCGGCTCGCTCCAGTTTCCGGCCCAATCTCCTTTTGCCGGAGCAGGTATATCTACATCTTTATACATGTCGAGGTAGCGTTGAGGCGGATCGTACGGACTGTGTGGTCTTGCAAATGAAACCTTGAGAAACAATGGTTCTTCCGAGTTATAATTGTCGATCATATCACAAGCCATCTGGGCAGTCCAGCGGGTAGGGTGTACGCGTTCTTCCAGTTTGTATACACCGGCTCCATGATCATTCCAGCCAATACCGGTAGCATCGGGATCTTGTCCCGGAGCTTGCATCATAAACCATTTGCGGTAGTCACTCTTGAAATAAGGTGACTCTTCGCGGCCGCTCTCGTCGAGTAGGGTGCCATGGAATCCGTGGGTTGCTGTTTGCGGAGCCCAGTGCATCTTGCCGATTCCATAGGTAAAGTAACCCAAGTCGCGTAGCATTTGAGGCATCTCAAATTCGTACTTCTCGGCTACTTTTCCATAGCCCAGCATTCCGTGGTGCCATGGAGACATTCCGGTGAGAAGGCCTGCTCTGGCCGGTGTACTACTCGGAGTTGAGGAGTATCCGCTTGTAAACAAAGTGCCGTCTTTGGCTAATTTGTCGAGATGAGGAGTGTAAATCGATTTGTTTCCCATGCAGCCCAAAGCATCGGCTCTGTGCTGATCGGTCATGATGAAGATAATATGAGGTTGTGAACCGTTGTGTTGATATTGTGAACGTTCGGGTGCCATTTCTGGTCTGGCTCCACGTTGGCGTTGGTCATCGGCCATTACATTGGGGATGTTGCCAAGTCCTATTCCGGCTCCTACTGTAAAGGAAGATCGGAGAAAATCTCGTCTTTTCATGGGTTATCTGTGTTAAATTAAAGCTCTTGTCGAGAATGAAAAATGATTAGCTATGTTATTTGTTGAACATACGTTGCAAAGCAATAAAACTTCGCAACGTATGGTGTCTTATAGATATAAAGATCAGGTAATTAGTCAAGATCTACAACCGTGATCCCCGAACCTCCAAACTGTACATGTTCGTCGGCAAAGCGGCGTACACCCGGTACACCTCGCAAGTATTCACGAATCAACTGGCGTAAAGCTCCTGTTCCTGTTCCGTGCAGAATTCTCACTTTACCTGCACCCACTTGAATTGCGTCGTCGATAAAGTAGGTAACTGCCTGCAATGCCTCGTCGCCACGCATACCGCGTACGTCGATTTCTTGCTTGAAGTGAAGTTTCTTTTCACGCATGCCGTCCATGGTTTCGGAGCTGACAAAGCCGCTCTTCGGAGCTTCGCGTTTGATTTGATTCTTACTTACTTTTTCAAGTCGGTCTAGCTTCACGGTAGATTTGATCATGCCGAATGCTACCAAAGCTTGCTTGCCTTGCAGCTCAAGTACTTCTCCACAGGTAGTTTGTCCTTTGATGCGAACAGCATCTCCGGCTTCGATAACTTCCGGTCTGAACTGTTTGCTTGCCTTAGGTTCTGATGGTTGTTTTTTACGCTCGTTGCGCTCGCGTATCTTATTCATCTTTTGCGTAATCTTGTCGTCTATCTCAACCTCATCATTCAATGATAGTTTGAATTTCTCCAAGCCTTTACGCGCCAGTTTGGTACGTTCTTTTTCTGCTTCAGCCTCTTTGATCTCTCGAATGGTGTTTTCAACCTTTGCATTAGCTTCCGCAACGATGCGTTTCGCCTCATCTTTGGCTGCACGCATGATTTCTTTGCGTTGCTTTTCGATCTCTTCGAGGTCTGTAGCATATTTTGAGGTAATGTCTTCGAGTTTCTTTTCTCGTTGACGTATTTGTTGACGCTTTTGTTCCCAATAGCGCTTGTCTCGTACAATATCTTGCAGATATTTGTCCATGTCGATGTAGTCGCTACCTACCATTTTCGATGCGTCATCGATCACGTCTTCGGGAAGTCCAATTTTACGTGCAATCTCTACGGCAAACGAGCTACCCGGGTTACCAATCGAGAGCTTAAACAGCGGTTGCATCAAGTGACGGTCATAAAGCATGGCTCCGTTTACCGTTCCTTCATGGTCTTCTGCGTAGTGCTTCAAGTTTTGATAGTGCGTGGTAATCACACCAAAAGCGCCGTTGGTATTGAAGCGAGAAAGCAACGCTTCGGCAATGGCTCCACCAATCTGAGGCTCGGTACCGCTACCAAATTCGTCGATAAGCAATACGGTTTTGTTATTGCAATTCTTGACGAAAAACTTCATGTTGGTAAGGTGCGAACTATATGTACTGAGGTCGTTTTCAATACTTTGTTCGTCACCGATATCGATGAAGATTCGGTCGAATATACCCATACGCGAACTTTCGTGTAGTGATACGGGGATACCACATTGCATCATGTATTGAAGAAGTCCTACCGTTTTAAGACACACCGATTTACCACCGGCATTAGGACCAGATATGATCAGCAGACGGTCTTTTTCTGTAAGACGGATATCGAGAGGGATTACTTCTTTATGCTGTTTTTGAAGCGAAAGGTAAAGCAGGGGGTGTACGGCTCGTTCCCAATCGATCTGTTGCTTGTTTTCCAATACCGGCTTAATCGCCTTGATGGCAATGGCAAATAGAGCCTTTGCACGAATAAAGTCGATACGAGCCAGGAACAAATACGAGTCGAGAATCTCAGGTACCAACGGACGCACCTTGTCGGTGAAGTCGGTAAGGATGCGTACAATCTCACGACGCTCTTCGTTTTCGAGCTCACGGATGCGGTTGTTTGCTTCTACTACTTCTGCCGGTTCGATAAATACGGTTTTACCCGAAGCCGATTCATCATGTACAATTCCTTTGATCTTACGTTTATAAGCCGGAGCGATTGGGATAACCAATCGGCCATCACGCATCGTAGGATTAACGTCCTTGTCTACCACACCTTCGGCTTGTGCCGATCGTAAGATGTTTTGCAAATTCTTTGAGATGCTGTTCATCGTAATGGTCATCTCACGGCGAATGGTAGAGAGGGCAGGAGAGGCCGAGTCTTTGACACGTCCAAATTTATCTAGTATGGAATCGATGTGTGCAATCAATTGCGGGAAAACGACAGTTTCACCGGCCATCTGTTTCAGACGGGGATACTCTTGGTCTTCTTCATCGGTTCCAAAAAACTTTACAATCTCGTAAATGGTTTGAAGCGAGCGCTTCAAGTCCCACAATTCTTTTTCGTCTAGAAAAGTTCCTTCGGGACGGATGCGTTTAAGGGAATAGCGTACGTCGTAAAAGTTATTTGCCGGAAATTCATCCTCTTCGCGCAAGATGCGCATAAACTCATCGGTCTGAGCCTGCAATTCTTCAATGACGTCGTAGTCGGTTATAAAGCTCATTTCGAGCACAAGCTCTTGGCCTAGTGCACTGAGACAACGTTCGCCAATGAGCTGACGAATGCGATCGAACCCGATCTTTTGTTCAAAATTCTGCGGATATATCACGTTTGCTTATTTACTATAAAAGCGGCCACTAGGACCGCGTTACATTATCTTCTTCTTCCGCCCATGCGTCGCATTGGCGCACGCATAGCAGGACGTTTGGTTGTTGTTGACTTTTTGGTGCTTACTCTTGATGGAGTTTTGGTAACGGATCTTGTTTTGCTGGCAGCTGCTTTTTGCTGTACGTTGCTTTTGAAGTCCGGACTTTTTTGCGACCAAGTTGTTCCGGCATTTGCCGTAGTAGATCTGGACCCGTACTCATTACCACCGGTGCCGTAGTATCCTCCCGATCCGCGGTAGTTGCGATCGTAATCGTTCCACGAGCCGTAGCGGGCAGGACTCATCATACCAAACATCATACTCATGAATTGGTATTTACCATAAAACTCCCAGAAAGAATTTCCTTGGTTGTCTTTTTTCCACTGACCATATTTTTCGTTACCCACGTAGTCAGCATAGCCCGCAGGTGCTACGTTTTTTTCAAGTACACCATCTTTCTTGGATACCAACTCCATCCCCAGGTCATTGACATAGCGATTAAATACATTTGCCGGAACGGGAACAAATCCTGTTTCTTGTACAAGCAGCGTGTCGCTTCCATCTGCGAGTGTGCGTTTTACAACTACTTTATAGTCGTGTTTGTAGATATCACTATCTTGACTATAGTCCATATCTTTCAGGATAATAGAGTAGTTGGGCTCTGCATCCAGGCTCACAATGAGGTTGTCAAGTGGAGTCTTTTGATACATTTGCTGTTGTTGTTGCTGTTGTTTTTTCTCGTCGCCACAAGTCGAAAACAGGTATGTTATGCCAAGTGCAGCGATCAGAAAATAAATTACGCTTCTATTCATTCGTATTCAAAGTTTGTTTAATCTCTTTTGCTGGGATAGATTGACGAAATTTCGTAGTCGGCAATTTGTTTGCTGCACGAGATATCGAAATCGTTGTCGTTCCATTGCTCAATGCTGATGCAATAGCGATTGGTCGAATCCAGATAGGTGTACAACATAAACTCGCGCCACACTTCGGGTTGTGTTGTGATGTTGCGGCAATATCCAGCACTTTCACTACTGTATTTTAATGTGATGCCGTTGTAGGTGAGTTCTTGTTGTGGAGTGCCCACTTGCTTGAAGTGCTCTATCCATGCCGGAAGGAGTTGGGCAGAGTTGTCATCGCGCACAATAGAAATAGCCACGTCGTCGGCTTCTTCTACAAAAAGAGTGGCAACTTCTTCTCCGTTGTCGATTTTAAATTCTTGAGAAAATTGCTCATCTCCCCAGTCGTATTCGATGTGTTCTACTACGACCCATGTTTTAAGATCATAATTGAGTACGTATCCTGTTTCAAGGTCTGTTACAAACAGATCTGCAAAATCAGGACGTGTATATTCTTCTTTTGTATCTTTCTTTTTGAAAAAGTCAAATAATCCCATTGTATTTTTCTCTATAAGGATAAATTGCCGCAATGCACGGCGTCGGTTTGCATTCTCGGTATTATGTAATGTGTCATAAAGCTTATGTGCCGAGGCTTTCCTTTACGCAAATATCGCAAAAAATAGTCATAAAAATAATCGTAGAATGCAAAACAAATGTTTAGTGCGAAAAAGAAATATTTTTGAGCTGTGTTGTGGTTTTTATAAAAAGCGCGACAGTTCTAAATAGAATGTCGCGCGTATAATTTATTTTGTAATCGGATTACATGTTTAGTTTTGACTTCAAATCGCTAAGAGCTTGCGATTGAGATGCGGAGCTTTTTTTGCCCAATGCTTCTTCTAGTTCTTGATCTAGCGTTTTTGTTTCGGTAGACAATCCTTCATAAGCTTCGGCAATTGCTTCTTGTTGATCGATTTTTTCTTTCATCTTTTCAAGTTGAGCAAGCGTACTCGAGCTATCGATCGAACTTAGTTTTTTGTTGATGTTTTTGCTCGCTTCGCTTACACGTACACGAGCTTTGAGATTGCGAAGTTCGTTTTCAAATTCTACGATCTTTTCTTTCAGCGTTTTTACTGTAGCTTCTAGCTTCTCAGCGTTTTGATCAAAGCGCACGGCATCAGCTTCGTGGCGCAACATTTCTTTCTCCGCTGCAGCTTTTGCATCAAGAGCTTGTGTAGCCAAACGATCTGCTTCTTCTTGTGTGATATCTCCCGACTGTGCTTTTTTAAGCAATAATATTGCCTTTTGCTCATAGTCGGCAGCGCGTTCTTTTGCTGAGTTCATATCTCGTTTGGCACGAATTGCATATGATTTTACTTCGGCTAATGCTTCTACAGCTTTTTCAAGATCCTTTTTAAGGTCTCTGATACCTTGTTCTGTAAGCTTGATTGGATCTTCAAGTTTATCAACCAATGAGTTTGCTTCTGATTGACCAACTTTAAATAATCTACTAAAAATTCCCATATTGAATGTGTTCTATTAGTTTCTTCTTTATTATTACTCCAAATATATCAAAGTATTTGATCTAATGCAAAAAACGATGCCAAAATCGTAATGGAGGCATTTTATGAGTTCTAAATAATCAAGGTAAAAAAACGATGCTTGGTTCTTTTGAAAAGTATGTTTGGTTTTTTTTAAAACCTAGTTAGGTTTGTAAAAAAAGTAAGTTTAGTTTTTGGCTCGTTATTGTAGGCTTTATTTTATTGTATCAATCAAAAGCGAGGCTCCTTTGGGGATGGAGTCTCGCTTTAATAAGAACTGTAGTTATAAATTCTACAGTTTCACCGAAAGATCGGTATTTCTTTACTATTTTAACAGAAGAGATTTGCCAGGGATGAATTGTACAACTTCTTTTGCAGGAACATCAATAATTTCTTGTGTTCTAGGGTTTAGAGCGGTGCGTGCTGCGCGTTGATTTACAACAAACGATCCAAAACCTGAGATGGCAACTCGTTCACGTTCGTGTAGTATATTTCTTGCATGCTTAAAGAAAGCATTGACGATTGTTTCGACATCTTGAATTGTGTAGCCGTGCTTGTCAGCAATCAGCTTAATCATTTCTCCTTTATTCATAGAGCAATAGTGAATTAAAATTTAATTGTGTGTTGTTGAGTTATACAGAGCTAATGTGTTTGTTTTTATTAACACTAGTGCAAATATACAATTCTTACTTAAAATCAAAAATTGCAGATATAGTTTGTCAATAATGGATTCTACCTAAAAAACTGTTATTAAAACGCGTGAAATAGTTTTAATCTGTCATTTTACGATGCGATTACTTCTTTTTTAATTGGTTTTTATTTGTTTTATGTTGTATTTTTCGTTGTATAACAAGGTTTATTGTCTTTATTAGTATAGAAAAGTTTAAGTTTGATGGAAGGCTTATTTGATGCGTTTCTTTTTTTGACTACATCAAAAACACAAGGTGTATATCATACATTTTACATTAATGATTAGGTTATTCGAATTTATAAGTATGTTTTTCGATAAATTCAGACTATATTTGAACTTGTTGATTGTGAGTTTGAATTGTATATGTCAATGACATTGTAATGTGTTGAATTTTTAAATGTATGTGTATATGTTTTTGAGGAAGATGATTATTGCAGATCAGATCTTTGATGATACTTATGATGCATCGATTGATAGCCTTATTGCAAATGTTGAGGCTCTTGCTTGTACGGAGAATCGATCAATGATATTTATCGATCATAAGAATTCAATGATTAAGATATTTCATTATAATGAGGAACTGTTTGCTATTTTAGGATGCAGTGAAAATGATTTGGTGAATAAGCTTGATGTTGAATATGATATATCATCAAGTGAAGTTGATAAATATATAGAGCTTATCAATTCTTATATTATAAATCAAGGAGGTGATCATACAAAAGTGATTTATTTTGCTATTCTCTGTATGCGTATTACTACAGAAAAGACGGATGAAGCCCTTTGTTTGAAAATTATGCCTTATATATATGCAAAGAATAAAAGTCTGCATGCTACTCTAATTGTATTAAGTTTAGATAATCATTATGGAGCACCAAAACTTATCAAGCATAATATCGACGATGAATCTGCGGAGATATATTTATCCGGTACAAAGACTTTTATAGATGAGGATCGAACAAAGCTTTTAGAAATTGAAATTAAGATTCTTAATCATTCAGCAATGGGTGAAAAGGAGGCAGATATAGCTGATCAATTGGATGTTTCATTATCTGTATTGAAACGGATGAAAGCCGGTATCTTCGAGAAAATGAAGGTGAAGTCAATATCGGAGGCTATATTCATGGCATATAAACAAGGTTTGATGAATTAACGTATGGATTATATTTTTTCTCCCATTAATAGATATAAAAAGCCAGATATATTTTGTGATGTTTCTGATATTGATTGGCATTATCAGATGCATGAAAAGATTAGGTGTATACGTATGTATGTGCATGCGCTGAATAAACCTTGTTTGGTGATTTGTAATAGTACGAGTCAGTTGCTTTATTGTTCGCGAGAGGTTCTTGATTTATTAGGTTATTCGTTGGAAGATGTGATTGAGACGGAAGGTTTTTTATTTTCAGAGATTCTACATACAGAAGACCGTGATTTTATAAGAAAGGTGAGGCAAGATATAAAATTATTATTGGAGAAATACAATGATGAAACAAACTTCCTTCATTATTATATTCGATTTTGTTTTAGGTTGAAGCATAAAAGTGCTGATATTGTTAATACTGATTGTACAATTTATCCATTGCTTTATGACAAGGGAGAGACGTTATTTTCTGTAATAACATTAAATAAGAACTTACATTTTGATAAATATGCTTGTGAGGTTTGCTTTTATAAGGCTAAGCATCGTTATGTGTATTCAATAAAAGAGCAATCTTTTGTTCCTGAGTATAAGCTTTTGCTTAAGTCTATTGAGTATAAGATTCTTTTAATGGTAGCTAATGGGGAGCGAGAGCATACGATTTCGCGTAAATTATCTATTGATTTCAATACAGTCAAATATCATAAAAAGAATATCATGAGCAAATTATCGGTGCATAGTATGCCAGAAGCAGTCTATCAAGCATTGATCAAAGGCTTTTTATAAATTAAAGCCGAGAATATGATTGACATTCTCGGCTTTATGTTTTCTATTATTTTACAAATGTACCATTTGCATCAAAAATAGCTGTTACATCAGCAGCACCCGCTTTTTCCAATTCAAATATATATTGATTAGGAGGTGTTGGCATTGTACGTAGAGTAATGTCATCGTCAATAGAATAACCTGCAAATTTTGCATTTACAGCATCGATAACCACTTTAGGTACATCGTTGATTTGGATTTCGCTCTCTGTATATAACCAATTGTATTTATTATCAAAAGTAACTTCTAGAGCTTGGCTATCAAAGATGATATCTACTTCATAGTTTCCATTCTTTTCTTGATCGAAATCTACAATAGAAGCTTTGGGATATTTATTATTTATCGCATCTTTGATGACAGTAGGAATAACTACAGGTTGAGCCGGACTGTTGTCACTATCTACAACTGCTTTGATAAGAATACCATCTGCTGAAATATATACGTCAACATCATTTTCTGAATTAGGATCGTCAGCATCGATAATATACAAATCCATAAAAGATGGGCGACGAATCAAATCGACATCATCCACAGTCCATTTGCCATATGCAGAATTACCGAAAGTTGTTTGTACAGCTGATGGAATTGCATCATAAGCAATATCATATTCGCTTAAGAACCATTCACCAGCAGCATTATACCAAGCATCTACAGATTTAAAACCTGCGTCATTAAATTCTGCAACATAATAGGTATTCTTCGCTTCCCATTTTACATTCTTTGCATTTGGGTATTGAAGATTAAAGGCTTTCTCTGCTTCAGGTGTTACAACTTGTTTGTCTTTGTCGTCATCATTGCTACAAGAAGTAATTACTCCCATAAACATAAAGCAAAGCATGGCGAAAATAGAAAATTTGGTTTTCATAATCTCGTTTTCTTAATTAGTAATAATGTGAAAATCATTTCTCATATAACTAAAGTAGTTGTCAAATGTTTGTGATAGTCATACTTTTTGTAGAATATTGAGCTTTGAAAGCTTCTCTTTATGATTGTAGTTGAGTTCTTACTTTTTTGCGTAAAGTCGATTTATCCCAGGTGTTTGATGTCGGAATATACATCAGATACTTCTGCTAATCCAAACTCTTTTGATAATATTTTAGCAATTGCAGGAGTTAGGAATGCAGGTAGGCTAGGTCCTATTTGTATATTGCGAATACCAAGAGATAGTAGAGATAAAAGAATGATAATACTTTTTTGCTCATACCATGCAATATTAAATGAGATAGGTAGTGTATTAATTGAGCCTGCTTGATATATATCTTGTAACTCTTCAGCAATTTGAATAATAGAGTATGAGTCATTACACTGTCCACAATCAAGAATTCGCGGGATGCCATTGATATCTCCGAGTGGAAGTTTGATGTATCTGAATTTGGTGCATCCTGCGGTTAATATAATGGTGTCATTCGGTAAGGCGTTCGCAAATTGAGTATAGTAAGTTCTAGATTTCATTCGTCCGTCGCATCCTGCTATTACAATAAATTTAGAGATCGCACCACTTTTGATGTTACGAATAAGTTTTTCCTTATAGTCTGTAATTTGCTCAAGGCTATACCCTCCTTTTATTTCACCAGAAAGAATAGGTGCAGGGGGGATACAGCTTTTAGCATGTTCTATGATAATAGAAAAATCTTTTTTACCATTGGGCTGCCTATCTGCAATATGTATTGCGCCAGGTAGTCCACTACTGCCGGTAGTATATAGTCTTCCTTTATATTGAGCGCTAGGAAGTGGGCGTACGATGCAATTGCTTGTAAAAAGTATCGGACCATTAAAAGTAGAGAATTCATCACGCTGTTTCCACCAAGACTCGCCATAGTGTGCACGTAGGTGCTTGAACTGTTTGAAGTAAGGTCTATAAAATGCAGGAAGCATCTCACAGTGTGTATAAATATCAATACCGTGTTCTTGTGTTTCGATAAGCAGATCTTCTAAGTCTCGAAGATCATGTCCACTTACAAGAATTCCTGGTTTACTCCCAGTGCTTTGCGGAACGATAGATTCTCTGCAACTACCGTACCTTCTAGTGTGTGCATCGTGTAAAAACTTCATAGCCTTCGTACCATATGTACCTACTTCTAGTACTAAATTCAAAGCATCTTCTCTTGACATATGTTCTCGGGTTGTTTCACTAAGTACGTATTCTATAAATGAAAGAAGCTCTGTGTCTAATTGGTCAAGATTACGCGCATGTTCTACATAGGCAGCTATACCTTTGATCCCATAAGTTGCTAGTTCGAGTAGGGATCTTAAGTCATTGTCTGTATTTCGAAGTACGCCAACATCTCGCCATTCTTTATGGATGTGTTTTGTCGAAATAATCATTGTACATTCAATGGGTAAATTCGAGGAAAGGAATGTTAAGTCATTGAGAAGGTAAAGTTTATTACATAATTCTTTTCGAATGAAATAGCCTTTTATAATTTTTTTTTCAATGCTGTCGGCATCGAAATTTGTGTTTGTAGTACTGCTAAATAATGCATCTAAGATAAATCGTTCAGCAGGAGATGAAGGTTGTAATAGACGTCGCAATCGTTGGTTGTATATAGCAATACCTCGTGTAACGAATAATAAAAGGTCGAGAAGATTTGAGGTTTCGGCTGTTTTACCACAATTGCCGATTGTTGTACAGCCAATATTACGAGCAGATTCTTGGCATTGAAAACAAAACATTCTTGCATCTTTATGTTCCATAATTTGTAATGTGTGATTTGAAAAGATTTAAAGGTCTTAAATAAACAAACGGAGTTGTTGTATAAAAAGACAACTCCGTTTGTTTATTTGCTTATTTATTTGGTCGAAATAGAGTCTATATTGAGGTGATTTATAACGATCGGATCAAATATATACCCTTCCATAACTTGCTTACCTTGTAATGATTGATCAAGGTGAAGAATTCCTTCTCTTGCCATCGCTTTGAAGTCTTGCTTGATAGTTGATACAGTTGGATATTTCTTTATATTCTTCATCAATTCGTTAGAAGTATCAAAAAAAACAACGATACCTCCTTTTTGTACATACTTGTCAAGGCTTTCTGTAGTTGCAATTCCTTCTATTGCAGGAACACCCCATAGGAATTGGATTGCTTTCGGATTCGATTTTATAGCATCATTGATCAAATCACCTGCATAGTCATTGATGTCGAATGAGTAGGTAAGTCCGCTGATTGCTTGAGGGGTAATAGTTTCGCTAAATCCTTTTTGTCGTCTGATCATGTTATATGCATCCGGATTTCCGCTAATAAGCTGAATTTTTTCAGGAGTCATTTTTTTTGCTTCAAACAAACGCTTCATTTCCAAACCTGCCATTTGGCCGGCAAGTAGGTTATTGGTCCCAACGTAAAACAATCGTTTACTATTTGGTGCATCTGAGTCGAAAGTTGCAACTGTAATACCAGCTTCAACAGCTCTATTGATAGCTGGTGTCACTTCTGCAGAATTGGCACAACTGATAAGTATTGCATCAACCTTATATTTGATTAAGTTGTCAATAATTTCCGACTGTTCGGCTGCTTCTACACCTGAAGGAGCTTCCCAGGTAACGATTACGCCAAGTGAATCGCCTATTGCTTTAGCGTTTTGTTTCACTTCTTCAAAAATCGGATTGTTGATTTTAGGTATGACTGCAATGATTGCTTTCTTCTTTTCCGCATCTTTTGGGTTCTCTTTCTTGTGTTCTGCACAACCAACGATCGCAAAAAAAGCAAAGGTGGCTAAAAGAGCTGTTGAAAGTAACTTTTTCATAACCAATACATATTAAGTTTTACAATTAGTCTGACCATTTCATTATAAAACGCATAAGTATCAGATAGAGTTCATTATTGTGCCTTAAATATTGCGAATAAAAAGAATCTTGCCTCTTTGCTAATTTATAAATGAGGTAAGGATATATGATTATTTTACAGACAACAAATCAACCTCAAAAATAAGGGTTGAATATGGTTTTATTTTTCCGCAACCTTTCGAGCCATATCCTAAATTATAAGGTATGAATATTTTCCAACGAGAACCTGCCGGCATGGCTTTTAATGCTTCTTGCCATCCTTTTATAACCTCAGTAACCTTAAAAACTTCAGGATATCTTCTCGAAAAAGAATTATCGAAAACCATGCCATTTACAAGCGAACCTTTGTAATGTACTTCTACTGTGCTTTTTGAAGTTGGTATTGCTCCACTACCTTTTGTAATGATTTTATATTGTACTCCACAAGGTAATTGTTGTATTCCTTTGCTTTCTAGATTCTCTTTGAGAAAGCGTTCATTTTCTTCTTTGTATTTATTGTTCATTTAGATCTTTGCTTTGATTTCAATGCAAAGATAATGAAAATAGCAGTTTTGATTTGATCAGTGAATCTGATGTTTCTAAAAGTAATAAAAATAGGAGATGCATTAAAATTAGGGCAAATAGTTGTTATAGTGCTAAATTTGATTATATTTGCAATGTTTTAAGGTATGTTGAGCCAATATAATTGAAAAGAGGATGAACGCGTATAATAGATTTTAAATATTCTATTATGCGCGTTTGTTGTTTTATTTCAGCTGCTTTTTGAAAATACAGTAATATATAACCGGGACCAAAACCTTGACTTGTTGTAGTAATCTATTCTTGTCATTTATTCCCGTATCATTTTAGTTCTAAGCTCTATATTTATTGGAGCTGCTCTGGTTAGAAATGAGCATTAAAGCATCTGTGCATATTATTGTTATGTGCAGACAGCCATAGGTGTGTCATTTTGTAGGCTTATCAAAAAAAAATATTTTACCAATTTGTGAAAAATGAAAAGAAGTAGATTTTTTATTTCCATGTGTGCAGCATCTTTATTAGTGTTTGCCGGATGTAGTAGTTATGATCCGTCGAATGACGAAATAGGGTATGAGCTTTCTGAACAATATTTTGTTTCAGGAAAAATAACGAATGCTGATGGAGTCTCGTCTATTGATGGAGTTGATGTTTGTATTAATGGTAAAGCTTTAGCTGTATCTGATGCGAATGGAAATTATACCATTAGTAGTGACTCAAAATTAAAAGGAGAAATATCATTTCGAAAAGAAGGTTATGTAACTGTATCTAGAGATTTGAATATGTCGACATTGTCGGCTGAGATTTCTGCAATGAATATGTCAGCCTTGATGACTCCATCAAACAAAGCAGTTGAAGTTTCAAATAATAATGCAACTCTTAAATTTCCAGGATCCGAATTAACATCGGAAGTTGCTGTATGGACAAATAAAGATGCATTTCCGGTAAATGTAACTTCATTCTCTGCTACAAATTATGTGAACCCAGATGCCGATGATTTTGCATCCTTACGAATGGAACCGATGGGTGTAATGCTAGAAAAACCAATAACCGTAGCTCTTCAATCAGGATTACCTAAAGGTGTTTCTTTTGATGAACCAATGGTAATTGATCAAGCATCTTCGACAAAAGCTTCAGCAGGAAAAGTTTTGTTTGATGAAGAGTTAAATGCTTATTTGTTTGAAACAGATAAACTATCTGATTATTCTTTTTCATGCAATATTGATATAACCGTAGGTCCTATCGTGACAGATAATAAAGTATTTCAACAAATAACAGTAGATAATGCTTGTGGTGCAACAAAACCATACAATTGGAAACAATGTGTAGATGAAAAGTTTGGTAGTCAGATTGAAACGAATCTGAAGCTTGAGATTAAAAATCAATTTCCTGACTTCTCTGATTCTGATCGTGAAATGATCGAAAAAGAAGTTCGCAAGATTACTATCAAATGGATGTCTACAGTTGATGAGACTTATATTGAAGAAGTCTGTAAAGGACGGATCAAGATTCAGCCGAATACAAAATTGATCTATAAATCGTATGCACGCTCTCAAACAACCGAACTGAAGTTTAAATTTAAAAGTGAAGGACGAAAAATCAATTTAAAGGTGAAAACCGTTAAATGGTTAGGTTGTAGAGCTGACATGAAAATAAAAGCGTGCTCTGATCACGTTGGAGGCGGCGGTTACTAATAGACTTGATACGAAATGATGATTAATTAGATTACTGCATTTATATAAGGCTGTTCAAATTTGGACAGCCTTACTTTTTATTCTGTATTTGATTGTTAAATTATTTAGCTGAAATTTCATAAAAGGAATCTATATTTTGTGGGTATAAGACATCTATTATCTATGTGTAGTTTATTATTTATTTCTTTATATGATTGATTTTTTCGATATAAAATAGTTGTGTGTTATTTTTTTTCTGTAAAAAACAAACCTAATATATTCATAATTTTAAATACTTTGTGGTGTTAAAAAGAGCTTATGTTGTCAATCATATTTATAAATTGATATACTTTTGATGCGTTTTAAGTCTATATTTATTTCTAATGATATCAAACTAAACAATTTGTTAGATGCCTAAATTGTGTGTTTTTAAATCGCTTTTAATGTCATCGTTGCTGATCCTTAGCGCATGTTCGAATGACGATGTTGCTAATAATAATGGAAAAGGATCTTTAACGGTAGCTGTGAAAGCGAATCAGGAGGTTTTATCTCCAATTACAAAATCTATGACCGAGGAGACTGCTCCTTCTGTTGACGATTTCTCAATATTTGTTATACAAGGTGATCAAATAATAGAGTCATGGGATCGTTTTGCAGATTATCCACAACAGGTATTTTATCCTATCGGGACATTTAACCTAAGAGCAACATATGGTGCTATTGAAAAAGAAGGTTTTGAATTGCCTTATTATGAGGGGAATCAATCATTCCAGATTACAGATGGAGAAGATTCCCATGTAGAAATTACAAGTTATCTTGCCAATACCAAAGTCTCAGTTGAATATACAGATGAGTTTAAACGGTATTTTAAAGATTATTCTGCTAAAGTGTCAAGTGTTTTGAACACTCCGATTACTTTTTCTAAAACAGAACAACGAGCGGCTTTTTTTAAGCCATCTACGCTCGTTATAAATTTAAATGTGACAAATCAGCAAGGAACAACCTCAGAGATTAGAGCTGCTGTTTTAGAGAATGCACAACCGCGTTATCATTATCGTTTCAAATTTGATGTAGATGCGTCGAATGCTTATTTGTATGTTCGTTTTGACGAAGCAACAGAAAATGTACCTATACAGATTGATATTTCTGATGAGTCATTATCGAGTGCACCTCCAGTGTTATCGCTTACAGGTTTTGAGTCTGGAGTTACA
Source organism: Tannerellaceae bacterium (assembly GCA_051656605.1). Taxonomy (GTDB): domain Bacteria; phylum Bacteroidota; class Bacteroidia; order Bacteroidales; family CAMTPD01; genus UBA12018. The sequence goes on from JBOGCF010000043.1 coordinate 121,215, forward strand.
AAGGATATTATCGAAGGTACAATTGGAGATGAATCTTCTTATCAAGTGGTATTAAATGCAAAGTCTGGTATTGCTCAGTGTAACCTTCGCACATCTTCGGCTTCTTTGTTGGCAAAAGGATGGCCAGATGTTATTGATTTAGCAGCATTGACGATCGAGCAAAAAACGATAATGGAGTCTTTAGGCTTAAAGATAAAGGGCTTGGGAGCTACAATGGATAAGATTGCTGTTGTTGATTTTACTGGAGTATTACCTTATTTAAGTTATTCTGAAGAGGCTCCAATTCATACATTCACGATTGAAGCAACTGATATTTTCTCAAAAGTAACAGAAGTTCCTGCTGTTTTATCAGTAAATAGTTTAGATAATCAATTTGCAGTTGAAAAGAATCTAACTCAAATTGGGGGAAGTGAATTTATAGATATACCAGTTCAATTATTAGGAGATGCTTCAAATATTGAAGTTTTTCTTTTACGACAAAAAGAAGGTGTAAAATTAACCACGGAAGTTATAACAACGAACAATGAATCTCATGTTATTCGTGCGTATTTTGTTCCGTATCTGCTTAAAAAGGAGAAACTAGAAGTTGGTTATCGTTGGAAAAAAATGGAGGTTGATGTTGATGTCACGACTCCGGATTTTCAAATTAAAGTTGCAAATAATGCTGACGTTTGGGCTAGTCAAGCTACAATTACGGTAGTTGGTGCAACGGAAGGTGCAACAGAATACATTAAAGATAAGAGTGTGTCACTTGAATATACAGAGAAAGGTGCAAATAATTGGATACTACCAGAACAGTATAAAAGTGAAAATCGAGTTACAATAAAAGGTCTACCTATTGATGTTGCTTCAAATGCATCCTCGTTTGAGGTTAAGGCGAAAATAACAGATGGTACAACTCAAAAAGAGTCGTCAGTAATTGAGTTTGTAACGGAAGCTCCAATGCAGTTGCCAAACGCCGGCTTCGAAGACTGGACAGAAGCAATGGTATGGAAGAAAACAATATTCTTGTCAGGGGGAGAAAGCGTGTATGCTTTTTATCCGAATGCAGCAGGAGGTAATGCATTTTGGGCAAGTTATAATGATAAAACAACACAGCCAAGAGGAGATGCTTCATGGTTTTATTGTGCCTATCCAGGTTTGGTTCCTACCTCGAAGTCTAACTTTACAGCAGCGAATCATTTAAATCGTTTTGATGGGAAGTCATATACGATTGATGCTCATTCAGGAAGTACGGCAATGGAAATTTCTACAGTTGGTTGGGGTAAAAATAACTGGACAAGTGAAAGTAGTGCGGCTGCAGAATACAAGCAGGCAGGGCTTCTATATATTGGTACTTTTGATAGAACTTCTCAAGCTGAAGTTCATGGGCAACCATTTTCATCACGCCCATCTGCATTAGAGTTTTACTATAAGTATTATCCTCTCAATGAAGAGCAAGGAAAAGCTACGATCATTCTAGAAGACGAGTCACATCAAGAAATAGGACGAGGAGAGTTGCGTGTCGGAGATACCCAGAGTTTTACGCAAGCTGTTGTGCCTGTAGCATACAGCGTGAATAAGAAAGCCGCTTTCCTTCGTGTTGAATTTGTCTCAACTGATGCGACTGCACCAGCAACGGTAGCAGTTCAAGGAAGTAAAGGGGCATGGAATGCTGGATATGGAGACTCTCGTCATATTGGAAGTATCCTTACAATTGACGATGTTAAACTGATATACTAAATAACGAACAAATGAAACATATATTATATATAATAGGTCTTTTTATAATTGGAAGTTTTTTCTTTATATCATGTGATAGAGAAGGCTTTGATTATGGCTCAAACAAGCCTGTCGTAGATAACAGGCCCGAAGGTAATGTGAGTCTAGCTTCTATTAAACTCGATTTGGATATCGATATTGATTTAGGAATTACGACAAAAGCTGGAGAATCAAGCATTGACGTAAATGATTTTATTATTAGAATCTTTGATAAAGACAATGGTAATAAATTAGTGAAAGAGTGGAAGTATAGAGAAATGCCTGAGGTTTTTTCTTTGAAAATAGGTAATTATGAAGTTGCAGCATATTCTCATGATCAATTGCCGGCTGAGTTTGATCGTCCATTTATCTATGGAATGCAATCGTTTGTAATTAAAGAAAACTCAGTGACTGATATCGAAACACTTCGTTGTGTTTTGCGAAGTATTATGGTAACAGTAGAGTATGACGATGCACTACAAGCACTACTTGAAGATGATGTATTAGCTTCGGTGCGTGTTGGAAATGGGGAGTTGCAGTATGATAAAAATAATAAGCGAGCAGGTCACTTTATTGCACAAAACGATGCACAAAATCTATTAACATCTACTCTTGCAGGAACAATTGATGGAGAGAAAGTTAATATCTCAAAAGCATTCCCTAATGTGAAAGCGGGAGAGCATCGTATTATCAAATACACGTTGAAAGGTGTTGGCGAACCAGATACGGAAGGAGGCTCAGCTAGTATTAGTATGAATATAGATATGAGCTGCACTGTTGCAGATAAGGACGTTGTCATAAATCCGGGAGAAGATGTTATTCCAGATGAACCTTCTGAGCCAGGAAACCCAGGAGAAGGTGGTGGCGAAAATTCAAAACCAACAATTGTTGGTAAGGATTTCGATATCACAAAGCCATTGGTATTGCCTGCCGGAGGAACAACAGTTGTTGTTAATATTACTGCTACGCATGGAATCAATAATCTGTTTGTTGAAATTGCTTCTGAGACATTGACTGAAGATATTTTGCAAGAAGTGGGTCTTGCTAAATCTTTTGATTTGGCAAATCCTGGAGATTTAGCAGAGGCTTTAGCTAGTCTCGGTTTTCCGATTGGGGCTGATGTTATAGGAAAGGGTGAGCTCGTTTTTGATATTACACAGTTTACACCTCTATTAGGTATTTATGGCGCCGGTACACATAATTTTATCATTACAGTTGTGGATCAAGCTAATCCTGCCAATACAAAAAAACAAACACTAACATTAATAACAGAATAACTCGGATGAAGCGATATATAAAGACCTTTGTTTTTGTAACACTTTCATCATCCATGTTGATGGGGTGTATAAATGAACTGGAGAAAGACAGTGAGGGCTCGTTGAATTTGCATGTAGGTGTAAGAACAGATGTTTCTGTTAAAACCAAAACGAGTACATCTCCAGAAGAAAATTGTGTTGTAAAAATATATAGTAAAGATGGATTGATTCGTCGATATAATTCCTTGGCTGAAATACCAACATCGATGATGCTTTCGGCCGGTGGGTATACGGTAAATGCAACAGCAGGAGATTCAGTGCCAGCTTCATTTAATCAGAAATTCTTTAGAGGTGAAGAACTTTTTGAAATCAAAGCAGGTCAACCCACAGCTGTAGAATTGGTGTGCCGCATAGCCAATTCATTAGTTACGGTGGCTTTTGATCAAAGTATGAATGAAGTATTTTCTTCATATAATGTAGAGGTTGGTAATACAAATGGAAAACTTGTCTTTACAACTGAACATGCAGACTCTATTGGCTATTTTATGAGCCCAAGTGATGCTAAGGTTCTAAATTATAAGCTTATTGCAACAACGATTAGTGGTAGTGTGTTTGAGCGTAGCGGAGAACTACAAGTAGAGCCAACAACTCGATATGATTTAGCATTTTCTTATAAAAATGACGATTCTTCAACAGGTGGAGGTTCTCTAAATCTTACAATTGATACGACACCATTAGAACAAAACGAATCCGAAATACCTGTGTATTTACGTCCTCAAATTAAAGGAGATCAGTTTGATATTGCTCGTCCTTTACAGCTTGAATTGGGTAGTTCGATTCCAGTCAGTTTTTCGATAGCTACATCCTCAAAACTAACTGCTGCTATTCTTGCTTGTGAGTCATTTCCAAATTGGGGATTTGCGTCGAAAGAGATTGATCTGAGAGCATTGGATAATACTCAACTTGAAGAATTGCAGACGAAAGGTATTACTGTTTTGAATCAGCATAATGCAGGTAATGGAACTGGATATATGCAAGTAACATTCGAGCCGACGTTGATTAGCCAAATTACAGCTGTAGAAGGTGTATTCCCGGTTACGATAACTGCAAAAGATGAAAATGAGAAACAGCAAATTGCAACATTGCAAATGCTAGTTTCCAATGCAACTGTTGCAACGTTAAATCCTGTTGAGTCTTCTATCTATACCAATAGAGCAATTTTGAGAGGTGAGACTATTCGTGAAACTGAAGAGGTTTTAGGTTTCAGATATAGAGAACAAGGGACATCGGATTGGACTAGCGTTATAGCTCAAGTGGAAGGAACAGCTTTTTATGCATCGATCTCGGGACTAAAAGCTGGTACAATGTATGAATATCAAGCAATGGCTGGAGAAGGTGCTTCAACAATTACTGCTACGTTCACAACAGAATCAATGCTTCAAATGCCTAACAACAGTTTTGAGGATTGGTCAGGTTCTTCGCCACTTCTAATATTTGGAAATGGACAAGAAATGTTTTGGGATAGTGGAAATCACGGTTCAGCTACAATGAGTAAGAATGTAACAACTCCGGACGAATCAATATCTCATGCAGGAGCACGTTCTATTAAACTACAATCTCAATTTGTTGGATTAGGTATCATTGGTAAATTTGCAGCAGGTAATCTTTTTGTTGGTAAATATTTAAAAACAGAAGGAACAGATGGTATTTTAGGTTGGGGACGTCCATTTGCTAGCCGTCCTACAGCTCTTCGCGGATACATCAAATACCGTCCGGGTACAGTTGATTATTCTTCAACAGATAAGATTAGTAAAGGAGATCTAGATAAAGGTATTGTGTATATTGCATTAGGAGACTGGGCCGGTGAAGAGTATGAAGGTGTAAAGTGGTCACAAATTGTAAAAACGAAGCAACAGCAATTCTTTGATCCTTCACCTGCAAATACAGGAACAATTGCTTATGGAGAATATGAGCTGACAGCAGCTACTGAAGGAGAGCAATTAATCGAGTTTACTATTCCGCTCGATTATCGAGATACGCGTAAACCAGTATCGTTGATATTAGTGGCATCGGCAAGTAAATATGGAGATTACTTCTCGGGTAGTTCTAGTAGTGCGATGTGGCTTGATAGTCTCGAATTTATATATGAATAATCAGACAGTCAATATAACTCAACAAAAAACACGTGGTAAAAAAATTAGTAGTATCAATCTTGCTTCTGTGTGCTTGTAGCATACAGGGGCAAGATTTTCGCCGAAACATAGAATTTAAAACTTTCGTACCCAAAGGACAATGGATTGTTGGAAGTTCGGTTTCTTATTCAGAGCACAATGAGAAAAATTATCAGTTTCTTATTGTTGAGGGATTAAACTCAGATGGTTACACATTTAGAGTAACGCCTTTGGTTTGTTATGCTTTTAGAGATAATGTAGCTGCCGGAGCTCGCTTTTCATATGGCAGATCTCTATCTCGTCTTGATGAAACAGATATTGTGATCGATTCGGACAATGAGTTTAACGTTTCTAATTTGTACAATTTAAAGCATTCATTTGCGACAATGGCTATCTTAAGAAACTATATAAGTTTAGGTAGTAGCAGACGTTTTGCTTTGTTTTGTGAAACGCAATTAGAGTTTGGTAAAAGCCAGTCGAAGGTCGTGAGTGGTTCCGGAACATCATTAACAGGGACCTATAAGACCTCTACAGATGTAGGGATCGGAGTAACACCCGGCATGGTTGCGTTTATCAACAACTTCATGGCAGTAGAGCTTAGTGTTGGTGTCATGGGGTTCAATTTTAGTAAACAACGCCAAGTTACCGATCAAGTTTATATCGGAGAACAATCAACTAGCTCTGGTAATTTTAAAATCAACCTATTTTCTCTAGGTTTAGGGATTGCCTTTTACTTGTAATGCTTTTACCTTTGATTTATGCAAAATAAAATAATACTCTATTTAGTCGTGTGTCTATTAGGCATGACTCCGATTTTTGCAATAGCGCAACAATCCGATACAACTTCCTTAACTACTCAATCCGATACATCTGATATTTTGCGTACAAGAGCAATCGGTCGATATGATAGAGGGATTACGAACTACCGTTTTATTCCTAAAAAGAAATGGATAGGTGGAGCTACATTCTCTTATGTCAATTACGAGAGTACTGATGCAAGCATGCTATTTTCTTTGATAAAGGATTTTACATCCAATGCAAAAACGTTTAAATTCAGACCGTTTGTTGGTTATGCTATTCGTGACAATATTATTATTGGTATGGAGTTCGGATATAATCATACAGTTGTAAATCTTGATAATATTAATCTGAATATTGCAGACGACTTGAACTTTTCATTAAGTGGGATTCGATTTGCTGAAGATTTATACACTGTTGCATTTTTTCATCGCTCTTATCTAGGACTTGATCCGGGAAAACGTTTTGGATTATTCAATGAAACCTCGTTGATGTATAAAAGTGGAAGCGGATCATTTACGCGAACCCATGAAGATACACCAAGACGTACAGATACGGATATAAATGAGTTAAACCTAGGAATTAGTCCGGGAGTTTGTGTATTTATTATGCAGAATGTTTGTGCGGAGATGTCGTTTGGTGTTGCCGGTTTAAGATATAGATCAGAAAAGCAGCGTTCGAGCGATGGCGAAGAGGGAAGTAGACGTTCTAGTGGTGCAAATTTCAAGATCAATATCTTAAATATTAATTTAGGTATAACTGTTTGTATTTAAGTCTTTGGTTAGCTATGAAAAAGAATATAACAAAACTCCTATTAATGCAATTGCTATTGACTTTAATGCTCAGTAGTTGTATTGTAAATGATATCCCATATCCTCAGATTCAGTTATTTATTACGGATCTGAATGTACGTGGAGCTTCTGCGGTTCCGCAAATAGACAATGAGACCAAAGTGGTTACAGTTAATTTAGCAGATAGTGTAAATCCTCGTAAAGTGTACGTTGAGTCGATTAAAGTAACAGATCAGGCTAGATCTACATTGAAAAATGATACGACTATAGATTTGACTAATCCATATTCGGTTACATTATCGTTGTACCAAGATTATTATTGGACGATAAAAGCAAATCAGATTATAGATCGTCGTTTTTCGATTAAGAATCAAGTAGGAGAGCCTGTCTTTGATGTCAAAAATAAAACAGCGACAGTGAATATTGCAAAAGGTTCTGATCTAAATAAAATAGAATTGCTTGAGTTGAAGCTTGGTCCGGAGGGTTCTACTATCAATATGAGTGCATCCTTACCCCAACTTACATGGACCAATTATGATAATAATTTTGCAACCAGCACTGTTGTTGTAAATTATCGCGATTTTATTGTGATGGAAGAATGGAAACTTTATGTTTTCATCTCAAGTAGCAATGTTACAACATTACGTGCAGATGCATTTGTTGAAGCTGCTTATCTATACGGTGAAGGAATTGAAGGTGCTGTGTACGGTTTTGAATACAAAGAGGCAAACGTCGATTCATGGACAGATGTAGATAAAGCAACGATCGTTACAGTCGGAAATAATTTTTCAGTAAAAATCTCAAAGTTAAAACCAAATACAACTTATGTATGCAGGGCTATTGCCGGAACTGAAAAAGGAGCAGAGGTTGAATTTACTACCGGAGCAATTGTGCCGCTCACAGATGGTAGTTTTGACAATTGGCACAAAGTAGGAAGTGTATGGAATCCATGGGCCGAAGGTGCTCAATCATTCTGGGATACCGGAAATAAAGGCTCTTCTACCTTAGGAGAAAGCAATACAGTACCTACAACCAGTACAGCTACAGGAAGTGGACAAGCAGCCAAGCTTGAATCTAAGTTTGTAGGTATTGGAACTTTAGGCAAGTTTGCCGCGGGTAATATGTTTGTCGGAGAGTTTAAGCGTGTTGATGGTACCAATGGAGTACTTGATTTTGGTCGTCCGTTTACTGCTAAACCAACACAATTAAAAGGCTTTTATAAGTATACAAGCAAGCCGATCAATTATTTTGATAAGGAGATGTTTAGTCATCTGTCCGGTGTTCCCGATACATGCTCTATATATATGGCGTTGGGCGACTGGGATTCGCCTGTTGAAATACGTACAAAGCCTTCCGATCGCAAGATGTTTGATCCGAAAGATCCAAAGATTATTGCCTATGCGGAATTCCTCAGTGGTACCTCAACAGAGGCTTATCAACCGTTTACGCTTAATCTTGAATATCGAGCAACAAACCGTACTCCGAAGTACATAATTATCGTTTGTTCGGCTAGTCGTTATGGCGACTACTTTACAGGAGGAGCAGGAAGTACCCTCTGGATCGATAATTTTGAATTAGGATGGGATTAGAAAAATGAATTCGGATTACATTGAATAAACCAAAAAGGTCAGCCTATTAAATGGGCTGACCTTTTTTGGTTGTACGCCCAGCATGGGCGTAATCTAATGGGTGTAAGTCCCTAACGAGCCCTGATAGTGGGAATCGTCTAGCCAATAGCAAGGGTGTCCATAGTGATGTGGAATCTGAAGGAAGCTTGCGGCAAAAGTCTGACCTGACGAACAGAAATCAGATATAAGGCTAAAGTGTGAGGGTAAGTTTGCAAGCCAAAACAAAGCCCAATAACTATCTGGAGTCACATATAGTAAATCTGACAGGTATAAGGCGGAAAGATTACGTTCTTATCTGGGGAGGTCTCACAGACGTGTGGAGATGTTTTTTTTTTGAAGCACGGAGTAACGCTTGCTGTGAGAAGTCAGCCGAGGACATAGTACCAATGTGAATAGTACTGGGAAGGTCTGAACCTTAATTAAGCGAGTAGTAAATGAATGTTAGCTGATAATGGAAAGAATGCAGAAAATATTATCCCAAGATAATGACTGCCCTCAAAAGAATAGCACGGAATGCAAAGGCTATGAGGGAGTGCAGACTGTTATTAGTATAACTGAAAACCACCTCGTGGAAGTAAATTTTACAACAGAGCGTTTAATGGAATACATCTTAAGCCCCGGTAGTCTGAACAAAGCTTATCTACAAGTAAAAAGAAATGCCGGAGCTTGTGGAGTAGACAAAATGGAAATAGCCGACCTATTACCATATCTACGCAGTCACAAAGATGAACTCATTAAATCTCTGATGCAAGGGACGTATCGTCCCAATCCTGTCCGTAGGGTAGAAATACCAAAAGACAATGGAAAGAAACGCTCACTGGGTATTCCTAGTGTAGTTGACCGAGTAATCCAACAAGCGATAAGTCAAGGACTAGTTTTTATCTATGATCGAACATTTAGTACCTCAAGTTTCGGTTTTCGTCCCAAACGGAGTTGCCATCAAGCACTTCGTAAAGTACAAGAATATGTAACAGCGGGTTACAAGTATGCCATTGATTTAGATTTGGAAAAGTTCTTTGATACGGTTAATCATAGCAAATTGATAGAAGTTCTATCAAGAACTATCCAAGACAATCGCTTACTTTCCCTTATTCATAAATACTTGAATGCAGGAGTAGTCATCAGCAATAAATTTGAAGAAACCTCTTTAGGTGTACCTCAGGGCGGTCCATTGAGTCCCTTGCTAAGTAACATCATGCTCAATGAGCTAGATAAAGAATTAGAGAGGCGCGGACACCGCTTTGTGCGTTATGCCGATGATTGTATGATACTTTGCAAAAGCAAACGAGCCTCCAATCGCACAAAAGCATCCATCATCAGATTTATCGAAAACAAACTCTTTCTAAAAGTAAATAAGGAAAAGACGAAAGTAGGATATATTCAAGGCTTGAAATTTTTAGGCTACTCCTTTTATGTGATGAAAGGAGTCTGTAAACTCTCGCTTCACTCAAAGAGTAAAGCTAAACTAAAATCCACACTAAAGGAACTAACATCAAGAAGTAAAGGCTTTGGTTATGAGAGATGTAAAAACAGACTAAAAGAATATATCGAAGGCTGGATAGGTTACTATAAATTAGCAGATATGAAGAGTTTCCTACAATCTGTTGATGAGTGGTTACGACGGCGACTACGGATGTGTATATGGAAATGTTGGAAGAAAACCAAGACTAAATTTACCAATCTTATAAAATGTAAGATTGATAAATATCAAGCTTGGCAGTGGGCAAATACTCGCAAGAGTTATTGGCGCACTTCGAAAAGTCCGATACTATGCAGAGCATTGGATAAGAATATGCTACAGTTGGCGGGTTACCCTTTCTTGTCGGATTATTATAGTAAGATTTATCGTAAGTAAGGAACCGCCGTATGTCGAACGGCACGTACGGTGGTGTGAGAGGTCGAAAGTTAAAGTAGGAGAAAACTACTTTAATTTTCTCCTACTCGATTGTCACGAATAATCTATATCAGCTTCTAGTGTCTGTCTCTGATAATTTCCTGTAGCATTTCATTTTTCTCTTTCTCGGCATTAAGCAGACGCTCATACAGTTCCGCAATCTTATCCATCGGATTAAATGTCGGAGCAATATTCATCGTATTGGCATTCTGTTGTCCAGAAGCAGAAGAGTTATCATGCCAGTTGCCTGTATAAATATTTACAAGATTTTCTTTGCTAAGTTCGGTAATCGCTTCTACCGGTATATCAAGTGCTTTCGCTATTTTCTCCACAGTTTCGGTATCTATATTTGTTTTACGTTCTATGCCAGACATGGTGGCTTGCGAAACCCCTATTAGGTCGGCCAGTACGTCTTGGTTCATATTACGCCATTCTCTCCACCGGCGCACATTGGCACCCTGGTATTCTTTGTTTACAGTTTCTGCTTCCATACTCGATTCGTTTAGTGCTAATTTCTAATTCAACAAAAATAAAGAAAGGAATTAGATAATAAAATAAATGTTCGTCAATTGTCAAAAATATAGGACCAAAAATGGTGGCTATAATCCTTGATTTTGTTGTGTGAAATATGTGTTTGTTATATATGTGGGCTTCTTACTTTGATATTGTAACTAATTAGATGTAAAAATATACTGTTAAAAGCAAAGTTCGTATAAACATATATGCAGAATGTTGGTTCTATTTTAAGACATGAAAATATGAGAATTATTTAATGCTAAAAAGCAGTAAGGTAAGCACAGTATAAGCTCATAGATTCTTGTAAACTGATGTTTTATGTATAATTCAATAGAATATGAAGGCTATTCGAGCAATATTAGTAGTGATGATTCTCTCTTTTTCTTCGCATATATATGCTCAAGAAATCGCAGTGAAAACAAATTTACTTTATGGAGGATTGACGTTAACACCAAATCTTGGTGCAGAGATTGGTCTCTCTGAAAAATACACACTTGATATTGCCGGAGGCTATAATCCTTGGCATCGCAAGGGTTCATTGACCGATAATAAAAAATTAGTGCATTGGTTAGCACAGGCTGAAGGTCGCTATTGGTTCTGTGAAAAGTTTAATGGGCATTTTATGGGCGTACATCTATTGTTTTCTCAATATAACATTTCGGAGCACAACCTTCGTTGGTTGTTCGGTAAGAATGCAAAAGACTATAGATTTGAAGGGAATGCAATGGGCGGAGGCATATCATACGGTTATCAATGGATACTCAATTCGCGCTGGAGCATTGAAGCAACACTCGGTGTTGGATATGCGCGCCTTTGGTATGATAAATACGAGTGTAATAAATGTGGAGAAAAATTAGGAAAAGACCACAGAAACTACTTTGGACCTACACGTGCGGGCATAAGCATAATTTACATCATAAAATAAGACTTGACGTATGAAACTTATATATTCGGCGCTTCTATTTCTAGTAAGCGGAGCTACTGTTTTGGCTCAGAGCGAAAAAGAAACAACCTTATCGGATGCATCAATTAATAAAAGAGACGGGTCTTTGTTTGTCCAGTTTGACGGTCAAGTGGGGCAAAAAGTAGTAAAACGTGATTACAGACAGATTTTAATTCCTGTATTACGCAATGGGACCGATTCGGTTGCTATGCCGCCGATTATTATTCAAGGTCGAAAAAAGCGAATAATAACAGAACGTCAGATACGCTCGGGCAATTATAACAATGTATATCCCGATGCGCTATACTCTTCAAACGGGGATGAGTTTGAATATACAGCGGCTATTCCATTTCAATCATGGATGAATGGATCTTCACTGTCTGTGAATACATATGAAGAAGGTTGTTGTGAGACTGATTTCTTAACTACAAATGTACTGGCTCGTAATTTAAACTTTGCAGATCCTATTGTAGAGGAAGTCGTGGTAATTACACCTGCTCCTCAACCTGTACTGGCAAGTCAGACCATTACACTAGAGTTTAAAGTCGCAAGTTCGGTAATTATTGAAGATTTTGCAAATAATGCAATTCAATTAGCACAAATGCGTCAATTACTTGGCATGCAAACGAGTTCTGATAGTCCAATGAAAGTGGATCGCATTGAAATACGAGGTTTTGCATCGCCAGAAGGGTCAGTAGATTACAATAAGCGATTGGCACAAAGTAGAGCGGAAACTTTAAAGCAATATATTTTACATCATTATCCGATGATTCCGGCATCTTCTATTCATATTCAAAATGGAGAAATTGACTGGAATGGTCTGTCTAAATTAGTTCAGACTTCAGGAATGGCAGAAAAACAGGAAGTTCTAGACCTAATCAACAATACACCGCATGGAGAGGAGTTGACTTTAAAACTCAAACAGATCAAAGGAGGTAAAACCTACAAGTATATGTTGGAAAACTTATATCCGCGTTTGCGTTTTGTATACGGCGTTGACTTCTTTTGGATAAATCAAGAGGATGTAACAGAGACTATGGAAATAATAGAATAAAATAGATGGAGAGTATCTTCTCCAATTCAAAATGACTCAGATTATATAATAGCAGTAATTAATTGTCTAATTTTAAAATGACTAAGATGAAAAAACTAAGTTATTTCGCTGCCTTTTTTGCAGCCATGACCATGTTTTCATGTTCAACCAACGATGATCCTACGGTAGATCCTACTGGGCAAGGAGACCGTGTAGTGAAGTTTACAATTACATCAGAAGGTACTAAAACCGAACATCCGGGTGTTCCTGCAGGAGCACAAACTGAAATTAAAGACGGTGTAATTTATTTTTGTAACTCTTCCGGAAATGCGGTATATAGTTATACCCTAAGTGCGGCAGATATTTCAAGTTTAGCCGGGCCTACTGTACAGACAATAAGTGTACCAAACGTACCAGCATCCGCATCACAGATTGTAATGGGAGCAAATGCTATTCAAGCGGGTATTACTTACCCTTCTTATGCAGGACAAAGCATTACAACATTGAGTTCATTTACATTTAATATTAAAGATCAACAACCGTTTGGTGGTGCTGCAACAACTAAACCGGTTGATAAAATTGTAATGAGTGGCTCTGGTAATATTGCAACAGACAATACCAATCCGAATGCGCCAGTTTATTCAGCCGAGATACTTTTGACTCCTTCGCTGTCTCGTTTAGAAGTGAAAGCGGTAAGATGTGAAACAGACCCTACTAATGTTGCGATTGGAGACGTTATGATGTTCCGCATAAAAGGCGTTTTTGTGCCTAATCACTCTGCTACAGGTACAGTAACAGGCGTAGGTTCTACAACATTGGTGAAACCAATCAATACGCTAACAGACAATTTTTATACTGCATCATTCCCATTGGCATCAGGTATTGGTGGTTACTTAAATGATTATAATGCGACAGGATTGTCTAAAGATGCAGCTAATTTCTGGGCTTACCATACATTTCCTGCTAAAAATGTAGCAGTTGGCGATGATAGACTTCCTCATATTGTAGTAGCTATTGATAATGTTTACCAAAAGAATTCTTCAGGACAACCTGAACTATACCGAGGAGGAAATGTTCAATACATCACTTTGACAAAATACCTTGTAGGAAAATACAATGAAAATCCAACAGCATCTTTGACAGAGTTCAAGAAAGGTTATGTATATCGTATTGATGGTAAAGAACCTCCTCATGGATATATGTATATTGACGATAGTGGCAACCCTGTAGTCGTACCTAATTTGAGTGATGTACCTTCAGGTAAAACTCCAGTTGTTGTAACATTGCCTGGTGGCGAAGGTGGTATCACATTTACCATTGATGATCTAACAGACCAGCCATACGATGCAGACAAAACGATCAACTGTAAGATTACAGTATATCCATGGCAAATTCAACAAATTACTCCAGACTTATAAGCCTGTTTATATTATTCTAAGGGCAGATTCTTTCTGCCCTTTATTCTCTAAAAAACGATATTATGCTAAAGAGATCATTTCTATATATGATGACAATGATTCTGTGTGCAATGTGGGGATGTACCCATGAAGATACAGAAGATTGTGTTCAAGGAGTACGTCTACATTTTACACATTTGCTCAATAATCAAAATGTAAATCTCTTTGGCACAAAAGTCAATATGGTTTCCGTGTATGTATTTGATAAAGATGGTTTATATCTTGACACATATACAAGTAAAGGAATACAGTTAACCAACGATTATGTTATGTCGTTGCCATTAAAACCCGGCACATATAGTTTTGTCGTGCTAGGAGGGGATTTATTGACCTATAGAGTAGGGGAGATGGCCAATTCTCAAAATAATAGCTTTGCACCAGAGCTAAAGAAAGGGATTACCTCGATTCTAAATTTTAGTTTCCTACTTGACGACAAAGTTCCGTCTTCCGGGCCTCTTGTTGTGGACTTTCCATTATCGGATTTGTTTCATGGTATCTTATCTGACTTTGTAGCACCTCCTGGAAAGGTTTCAGAAGCGACTATTGATCTGATGAAAGATACGAAGCGTATCAATGTGCATATTATCGGATTGAGTAATCTGGATAAGTACATCGAATCGCTTACACGTGCTTCATATGCACAATATTTTGATATCTATATTAATGCGCAAAATGGACGTTATACCTTAAATAATGAAATTGATAAGAATGCTTATCCTTTAAAGCATCTGTTTAAAGAACGAATAGAAGTAAACGATACGCTAAAGACGTCAACAACTGTATTAAGGCTTATGGCCGAAGGTGATAAATCCTATCTAAATGTTTCTCTTCAGGGAAAACCTGAAGCGCTGTATAATAAACACATGGTTTCTCAGATATTACAGAACCCTAAATATAAAACACAGCAAGATCTGGATAAAGAAGATGAATTTACTTTTGAAATATACTTAGGTTCAGACCTGAATATTTCAATCAAAATTAATGGATGGAACATACTAGATATTACCCCGGAATCTGAAACATCTAATAAATAATATATATTATGAGAAATCATATGCCATATCGATATGTTACCGGTTATTTAATTCTATTTATGCTTGTGGTATTAAGTTCTTGTACCAACGAGCAAAATGGAAGTGATTCTGCGGGATCTGAAGATCCGGTTTATATCGAAGTAAATACGAAAAGTGTGATAGGTAGTGTAATCGATGGAGTTACTATATCTAAAATGAGAATGATTGTTGCAGAACAAGGTTCCGAAATTATTTTTCAGAACTTGACAACACTGCAAGAGAATACCGATGCCAGTGGTTTTCTTGTAAATGTACGTCCTGGTTCTTATCGAATATACTTGATTGCAAATGAAACACCAACGATGACAACAGCTTTAAGCTCAATGCGAAGTTTGCAGCAGGTTCGTAATTATGTTGTGTCAGCAACAGATTACAATACATATACAGAGGCGAATATTACGTTATTTGCAGAAAATGCCATTAAGGTAAAAGAAAATCCGGCAAATACATCTCAAGGTTTAGTGTCTGTTGATAATGGGGCGACTTGGACAACTTTCTATTCGGCAGCCTTAAAGCGGATCATGGCCAAAGTCTCCTTGAGGCTTAAAACAACAAATACGACAGACGATATAAAAATTCTACAAGTTTGGGCGATGCATATACCAAAACACTTTTACTTGGGGAATATTTCCTATACGGAGATTGCATCAGAGTATGAAAACAAACAGGCCGTATTGCTACCCACAACTCCTTATAAGCTTACTTCTACATCAACAGATATATTTAAAGACTTTTTTATAAGAGAAAGTCGCTTTGTACCTGTTGCAAATCGTGATATGGCTACTTATTTGTTAATTGCAGCCAGTTTTAATGGGGTTACAAACTTATATACTGTTGCCTTAGGTACACCACAAGGAGGTGTGTCAACAGCTCAGATTGCCGATTACAATATATACAGAGGAATGCACTACTCCGTGGACGGTGCAATAAATAAGCATGGTGAGTTTGATAATGAATTTACGGTTAGTGTTTTGCCTTGGAATAAAGTTTCTGGTGACCTAGGGTTTAATCAAGCAATTCAGTTTTCAGGAAACTGGGCCGGAGGTACTAATATTTCTCAAGGTATGGCATTTGTATATTATAACCAATATGTCGAATATCAATTCATACTGAATGAACCTGCTGGTGCAATTTGGGCAGCATCCCTAACAAATGGGAATCAATTTGAGTTTGATACAACAAATGGAGCTGTTTCTCAGGGTATAACAAACTCTGGCTATACATATAAAATTAGAATTAAACCACGACAGCTACAAACTGTTCCTGGAGTTAAAACAGACTTTTATATTACTGTAGGAGGAGAAGAAATAGACCTAAACGGGGCTGCGACAGGCAAACGCTATACGATTAATCAAATTCCTCAATAAAATATCGTGAAAATATGAAATCGGGAATTAAATATATACTGTTATCTCTACTTGCTATTGGCATTGTTTCATGTGTAGCAGAAACAGAGCCCGGAGAAGAACCGGGTACAGGAAAAACTATTCACTTTACAGTGCAAACGGAAACGGGTGATACAAAAGCAACAGAGCCCGGCGATGGGGCTTTGAATGAGAATAAGATCGAAACAATCGATGTGTTGTTTTATAATGGTGAGGCGCAAGTGTTTTATCCGGACAATACGCAGGCTAGTTTTGATGTGGGTACGAATAAAGTAACAATTCATATACCATCATCAGCGTGGCCTTTGTTCAATAATACAACAAGTTATAAAATGGTTGTGTTAGCAAATTTAAATTTAGCATCTAGGGCTTTAAATGGAATGACATACACTCAAATGCGACAAACCGTTTCGAATGCTAATTTTACCGGCTCACCACATCCGCAAACAAACTTCTTGATGGATGGAACAGTGAATACCGTATTGTCTTTTAATAATCCGGTTTTGCCAACGGTTTCATTGAGCAGAGCAGCCGTAAAGATTAGAGCATCAATTCATCAAGCGCAGGCAACAGGTTATACACCTATTTCAGCAAAAGTGAAATTGATGAATTATATTGATAAGACATCACTTACCGCCGGACTTCCATATAGCTCTACGATTGCTGATTTTAAGGCTACAACATATAGAGATCTAGCTGTTCCGGGAGTTACAACAGTTACAACAAATCCGTTTTATACTTTTGAATCGGATTGGTCTCTTGCTCGTCAGAAAGAGCCATATATGATTGTTGAAATGATCTGGAAAAATAATACCACTCAAGTACAAGAGCCGTATTATTATAAAGTTCCGTTCAATTATCTGAACTCACCAGACTTGTCTAGTGGTTTGGCCTTTAAATTGTTAAGAAATACGATTTATGATATTGGGCTAAATATCAATGGACTGGGGTCTAAGATCCCTGAAGAGCCACGATCTATTCAGAGCAATTTCACAATCTTAAACTGGAAGGATAAAACGGTACTTGCAAGTTTTATTGAGTTTCATTATATGGTTGTTCATGAGCTATATGTGAAAATGTATAATATTAATACTCGTAGTATCGGGTATTCATCAAGTTTGCCGATAGAGATTTTTAATATTAAAGCAAGCTGTGAAGAGTATGATACATCGGGGAATAAAACAATTCGAAATTATACATCTGCAGATCCCCAGTTTCCTACTATCACTGTTGATGCAGCAAACTCAGAGATTGATATTACTTCTTCGATTCCGATAAATTATGTTCCGAAAACAATTACGTTTTCAGTTAGAACAATTGGATCAACTGTAATAACTCAAGCTGTTACAATTATTCAATATCCACCTATTTATGTGACGGCATTGTGGAGTACGGATACAAATGCAGGATCAACTGATGGTGTTACATCTAATAACCCTAACGGAGCTTCAGGTCAGCAGAATTTTAACTTGTTTAAAATTACGACAGTAGTTCCTACTGATGATGTATATAAAGTTGGAGATCCTCGTCAATATAGTGGATCCACAATGACTACTCGTACTGATGTGGATGGTAATAATATACGTTCGCCTCAATTTGTGATTGCTTCTCAGCGAGGTATTACATCTGAATATACTTACTCTGTTGCTCAAAATAGATGTAAGCTATATCAAGAGCTACCATACGTGCGAGGTAAATGGCGCATCCCTACTAAAGCTGAGATCTTATTAATTGATAAGATTCAAGATGATGCAAATAGTGCGGTAAAACGGTTGTTGATTGGTCCGCGATATTGGAGTGCATATACATATCAATATTACGACTTTGCGAATAATTCGTTTACCAATGCAAATCAAAATTCAACTGCATTTATACGTTGCGTTACCGATACTTGGGATTTGCCTTAAATGTTAAATATAGGATAACTATGAAATACTTAATATCTATACTATTACCACTTCTTATATTAGTGGGATGTACAGCTGAAGATCCGGGCAAAGTTTTGCCTGATCAGGAGAAAAATACAATCAAATTTAGTATTAATATTCCTGATGCTGAAATTATAACAAAAGGTAAAGATGAGGTTGCAGGAATAAATTTAACAACACTCAGTCTATTAGTTTTTGATGAGAATGGACGCTTCCTTTCTCGTTATGAAGCAGTACGTACTCCAAATACCGGAAACTATACAGTCTCAATGGTTGAAAGTACATCTCCTCGTATTATTCATCTTGTAGGAAATTACAATTGGAGTAATTTCTCTGATGTCGCTAATTTGTGGAAAGATGAGCGTGATCTAATAAATGGGTTGCGGATAAAAGACGAGGTCGCTTATTGGCAACGAATTCAAGTTACACAACTTAATCAAGCTAATTTTCCGGCAACTGTTTCGTTGATTCGTAATATTGCGAAGATTAGTGTGACAAGTATTATTCCAAGCAATACATATCCGTCGATTAGTAATGTTTCATTTGCGATCGACAAGCAGCTTGAATATGGAACAATCGCGCCGTTTAATGTAAATACAGGGCTGTTTACAGAAGATACACCAACAGAGGCCGTTGGTTCAGGATTATTGCCGATGACAACTTTTACGTCGACACCTCAATATTTATACGAACGGAAAAATAGTGTGGCGCAACAACCAACATATTTGATCGTAAAAGCAGACTATAAGGCAACGTCCACTGCATCAATTGTAACTTCATACTATAAGTTGGATTTGATTGATTTAACGATTCCGACTAATACTACATTGATGGATATTGTTCGTAATTATCATTATCTAGTTCAAATAAACCAAGTGACAACACCTGGCTATACTACCGCGTCTCAGGCTGCAGCTTCACCTGCTTCGAACAATATATCAGCATCAATTGTGTTGCAACCATTGCTAACAATATCGAATGGGGTTTCTGTATTAGGAGTAGAGAAAACTAATTTAGTGATGGTTTCGCCGAATCAAACATTCAGTATAAAATATGCATATTTTCCATTGGGTGAGAGTTTTGCGTATGATAATACATCCGTGAATGTTCAACTAATAAATGACGATCCGTTAAATCCTGTAGTTTCTGGTAATCTTACTGTTACAAAGACTCCTGGGGTAATCACAGGAACAACAGCAGCATTGCCAAGAGCTCTCTTAGCAACAGGGTCGATTGTGGTTAGTAGCGGAAATCTAAGTCGTGTAATCAAGCTTCAGTTACGATATCCTTATCCTATAGAAGCGGCGCAAATAACACCAAATCCAGTTGCTACTACTGCAAATACAGCTGTTACGCTGAAGTTTGATGTTCCGCAATATGTTCCTGATTATGCGCTGCCGATGAAGTTTTATATTTCTGCTCCTTATTTATCACCTAATAATGCATTAAATACATTGCCGGTGATTATCGAAAATCAGACTTATAAATATGAATATACGGCAACAACGAAAGGGACACAAACATTGTATTTTAAAACAAATACAGCGAGTTCATCAGGACCGGTAACGATTACGAATCCGTTATTTGGAGATGGGTTAGTCAATTTAGTTGCATCTGCTACGTTTACAAATGTATTTGTAGCATGGTTGTCTATTAAGCCGAAGCTGATGTATAATGATCAGCAGGTTATCTTGAACTTACAATTACCTGCAGGTTCGGCTCCGGTGAATGTGAAGATAAATACAACATCATTGGTACTAGATCCTAACAACTTGACTACTGGCGAGATGACAAAAGTTACAGCAGTATCAGGTGGTTATCAGTATGCGGCAACTACCGCAGGATCAACTGTTCAGTTGTATTTTAAGACTTCGACAAATAATGCGACAGAATCAATAACCTTGCAAGCAACAGGGTTTACGACATCTCCAAATCTAAATCAATAAGAGGATAGTTTATAGATTTTGCTTTTATGTTATAACGGATGATCTTATCAAGGGTCATCCGTTTTTTTTAGGTCATCTCTGCACTTGCCATGGCAAGTCGAGACCTGCCTGTTGCATTAGATGTTGATCACTTAATACTTCTTTGCACGAGCCATATGCCAGAATTCGTCCGGCTTGTAAAATCAATACGTGAGAGCAAAGCTCCCAAACCATTTCGAGGTCATGCGTTGCAATGATGCAAGTCTTTTCAAATGAACCAATGTAATGCATGATGTTTCTTCTTGATCTGTGATCCAGATTAGAGGTTGGTTCATCCATAACTAATACTTCCGGATCCATTGCTAGTACCGTTGCTATGGCAACGGTTTTTTTCTGTCCACCCGAAAGTTGAGATATTTGCCGATCACGAAAATGAAGAGCATCCACTTGTTTTAATGCATATTCAACGCGCTCGGCAACATCTGTTTTCTTTAGCTTCATGTTGATTGGTCCTACGGCAACATCCTCTTCTACCGTAGGCATAAATAATTGATGTTCGGGATTTTGAAAAACAACTCCTACTTTTCGTCGGATAGGTATCAATGTTTTATTCGAGATCGTGGTTTGGTTAATACTGATTGAGCCTTTTGAAGCTTGTAAAATACCATTTAAATGTAAGAGTAAGGTTGATTTACCCGATCCATTTTCTCCGATGATAGCCACTTTATCACCAGCGGCTATTTCGAATGATATTTCTTGTAATGCTTCATATCCCGAAGGATAGGTATAGGATACATCTTTGAAACTTATCATATTTATTAATTCTGAAATCACTTAATGCAAAAGTAATTCTGTAGGGTTAAAGAAACGAATGAAAAGGAAAAAGGATATCCACAGCATCATAAAATACGAATCTCTTACATGCCATGAATAATCAGACTTTATGGTTGTTGTATGGCTATAACCGCGAGACAACATCGCTTGATAGATGCTTGTCGATCTGTTCATACTTCTGAGGAATAATTGCCCGATTATGGTACTCCAGATCCGAATGTTTTTTTCGTTACAACCTCTACTTTGTCGTGCTCGTTGCATTGCAATTGCCTCTTCTAAAATAACCATCAAATAGCGATATACAAATAATATCTGATTTGTAAGGATTGACGGAATACCAATACGATGCATTGCTTTGGTTAATTGAATCATCCCCGTCGATAATAAAAGGATCATTACACTTTGAACTGCAAGAATGGCTCTTGTGATAATTGATGCGAATGAAATCCATCCTTGACTCACCTCGAAGCCTAAAATGGTAAAAGCTGTTTGTCGATCTAGAATCGGATTAAATAAGGCAATTAATACGACAAACGGTAAAATGGGGAGTGTATAATAGCAAACTCGACGAAACGAAATATGCGCAAAAGTAGCAAGGAGTATCGGATATACGGCAAAGGGTAATAATACCGAAAGCTGATACACTGAAACCGAAAGCATCAAAACCAGATATATCAATGTTGTAATTACCTTTGCTACGGGATTAATCGTATTTAATAAGCCAGGGTGTTGATGTTGTATCTCAAGTTGTTTAATCTTCCGATAAGCAGACTCTAATTTACTTTCCATTGAACGATTCAATTATAGCGCTGCTTATACAATTTAGATATTGCCAAAGCCACAACAATAAATAATAATCCTCCGATAATACCGGCAAAAGAGGTATTATAGTCAGGCATGATAGCAGTATAGTCTTGTAATAGCTGTGCTAGGATGTGTGGGGTTTCGTCCGAGATCGGAAGCTCAAGACCTTCTGTAACGTTATCGATAGACCACTCCAATCCATCCGGAAACGAAGAGGCTATATACGAGAAAGCAGCACCCAATACCAATGCAAGCGCACTAAATACAATCAATGTGCGTTTGATATTCAGTTGGGGTGTATGTTTGTCTACTTGGCTTAAATGAAAAAATGCCGGTTGTGTTTTCTTTATGTAGAGCAATACAAAGCCGGTAGCAACGCCTTCTAGTATTCCGATTACAAGATGTATCGGAAGCATAAATACAAGAAAGCGTCCAAATGGTAATACTGTAATTCCCGACAGCGAAGTCTCTAAGGTTACGGCAAAAGCCCCCATTTCTAGCCCTACAACGGAAGTCAAGATGCTAGCCGTAAATAACATAAACGACGAGGCATTATTTTTGATAAGAGGCTTAAATAGCAGAGGATATGCGATCAAACAAGTAAAAGCCCCCATATTGACAATGTTGCATCCGAGAGCTAACACTCCACCATCGGCAAACAAGAAAGCTTGTAAAATCAATACGGAAGTGAGTGTGAGGAATGCAGGCCATCGTCCTAATAAAGCCGCTAATAATACGCCACCTACGATATGACCGCTCGAGCCTGTTCCGGGTATTGTGAAGTTAATCATTTGAGCAGCAAAAATAAAAGCTCCCATTACGCCCATGAGTGGTATGATTTGCTCATTCGGAGATTCTTTTACTTTTCTACATGCCACACACACCAGTGAGGCAGCAATAATGGTAACAACTCCGGCTACAGGAGTCGATACCAATGCGTCAGCCATATGCATATAATTCTATTTTGCTAATATTTATAACTATTATCAAAAACAGCGTATTGTTCGATATTGTTTTATCGATAACTCAGAAATTAGTAATAGATTCTGGAGTGTAATAATTATGCAATGTTTGGAATATTATTTGCAGTTTGTACTTTAATTATTTGTTCTGGTGATAATGTGAAAGTAGTTGTTTCTGTTGTGTAACACAATATTCATGGTGTTTACATAGGTTTTTTGTGAAAAAAGTTTTTGTGTTTTAAAATATTAGTTATTTTTGCGAAGTAGATCAATTGGCAGAGCTTAATTGATGCTGTATTTTAGACGTATTTATATACGATATTTAACCAGAACTTGTATTAACCATACCTTAACTGTTGTAGTGATGACGTTTCAAAAATTCATCCGGCTGCTTGCGAGCAGCGGCTACACTCCACGCTGGTGCGTGTGTATGCTCGATATTGTCGTTATATCGGCAATATATCTTTCTGTAAATTACTTTACACAGATTCTATCTGGTATTGATCGTTTATCAATGATTGATGCCATTGGTTTTATGCTGTTTTTATTGTGGTATGTTGCAGGCATACTGCTGTTTCGTACCTATGCCGGTATTGTTCGTTATGCCGGTATCTCTGATACCTTTCGACTTTCCGGAATGATTGCTACCGTAGTTGTAGGACAGGAGATTACGTCTGCTGTAATTCAGATAGTCAGTGGCAACGGATTATGGAATCCGCTTCTTCCTATTGTAAACGGGTTTGTTATTTTCGGAATTCTCTTTTTGATTCGCCTTACCGTAAAGCTGTTCTTTCAGCGGTATATTGCTTCAGCAAATAAGAATCGCAAGACGGTTTTTATTTACGGAGTTGATGCCGATTCGATGCTGTTGTGCTCAATGCTAAAAGCAGAAATAGGAGAGGCCTATTATCCTACCGGCCTTATCGACCCTACGGGCGAGCATGCGGGAAAGAACATTGGTGGCGTTCCTATTTATGATGGAAGTGAACAACTTCTATCTCATTTTACACGTCATGCGGTAGATTCTCTATTGGTTCCCGACTCTCAACTATCCCGACTTCGTCAGCAAGGACAAGAATTGATCGAAAGTGACATTCACATCCTGACTGTAGCACATTTTCAGGATATTGAAACAACGAAGCGCAAATCGGGTTCACTCTCTTCTCAAGTGCATACGATTCAGATCGAAGATTTATTGGGGCGCGAACCGATCAAAACAGATATGGAACACCTGCGCGAGACCTTGAAAGGAAAAGTCGTACTCGTTACGGGTGCAGCCGGCAGTATCGGTAGCGAAATCTCTCGTCAAGTAGCCTCTTTCCATCCGGAGAAGCTGCTTTTGCTCGATCAGGCAGAGAGTCCGCTCTATGAAATTCATCTTGAAATCTCCAAAAAGTTTCCTCATTTGCATGTAGAAGCATTGATCGGAGACATTACCAACCGCAAACGAATGCGTTTGTATTTCAATACATACAAACCTCAATATGTATACCATGCGGCAGCATACAAGCATGTACCTATGATGGAAGCTTATCCGGCAGAAGCCGTTCGTGTGAATGTGGGAGGTACTAAGAATATCGCAGATCTGTCTGTAGAATACGGTGTTCGTAAGTTTGTAATGGTTTCGACCGATAAAGCTGTAAATCCAACAAATGTAATGGGAACAAGCAAACGTATGGCAGAGATCTACGTGCAAAGTTTGTTCTACCATCTCAAAGGAGAGGAAGGTAAATACACGCGCTTTATAACCACACGTTTCGGAAATGTATTAGGGAGTAACGGCTCTGTGGTTCCTTTGTTTAAGCGACAAATTGCAGAAGGCGGACCTGTAACATTAACGCACAAAGATATAACCCGTTACTTCATGACCATCCCCGAAGCATGTAACCTGGTACTCGAAGCCGGTTGTATGGGTAAAGGAGGAGAGATCTTTATCTTTGATATGGGTAAACCAATCAAAATATACGATTTGGCCAAGCGCATGATTACATTGAGCGGATTAAAACCGGGAATTGACATCGAAATTGTTGAAACAGGACTGCGTCCGGGCGAGAAACTATACGAAGAGTTGCTCAACGATGCCGAAAAGACATTGCCTACACATCATCCTAAAATAAAGGTAGCACAGGTACGTAAATACAACTTCCAAGATGTCGGTGTACAAGTAGGAGAGGTGGTTCGTCTGAGTAAAGCCATTGTTACAGACGGTACATTTACCAACAATCCCGAGCAAAGCACGTTGATGCACAACATGCGTATCGTGTTGGGGATGAAAGCACTCGTGCCTGAGTTTAAATCAAAGAATTCGGTATTTGAATCCTTAGACGCATAACATGTCAAACAAAAGACTAGCCTCCAATCTCTTTTTCAACATCCTTTCGTTTGCGATAAATGCCGGCATAGCCTTCTTCTTTACCCCTTATTTGATATCGGTAATCGGAAAAGAAGCATTCGGATTTTATCCGTTGGCAACCAACATCGCCGGATACTCTGCGATATTTTCCGCGGCCTTGAACTCCATGGCCGGCCGGTTTATCGTAATGCGTTATTACGACAACGATATGGAAGGAGCCAATCGCTATTTTAATTCCGTATTTGTCGGAAACATGGCACTAACCTTGTTGTTGGCATTGCCTGCGGCAGTAGTAACCGTTTTTATCAATAATGTACTGGATGTTCCGGTATCGCTACTGGCAGATGTGCGCAGCTTGTTTGCCTTTACCTTCTTAGCCTCACTACTTGGTACGGCCGGATCGGTGTTTGCCGTGGCAACGTTTGTCAAGAACAGAGTCGATATGGCATCGTCGCGCACAGCACTACTCAACTTGCTTAGGGTTGCTATGCTTGTAGGGCTGTTTAGCTTGCTTACACCCTCGATTCGCTTGGTTGGGTATGCCTTGTTTGCCATTGCGTTGATCACCTTTGGAGTGAACATCGACTTTACACGCAAACTTACACCCGAACTTCGCTTTGCACCACTTCGTTACTACAAACGCAGTGCTCTCACAGAGGTTGTTTCGTCGGGAGTTTGGAATTCGTTCAATCAACTGAGCGTTGTGTTGATGACGCAACTCGATCTGTTGATAACGAACATCTTTATCAGTGCGGCCGCTACGGGCGACTACTCGGTAGCCAAAACCGTGCCACTTCTCGTACAGTCGTTTATCGGAACCATCGCAGCCGTGTTTATGCCGCAGTTTGCGATTCTATATGCACAAAATAAAACAGCTCAATTATCCGATGAGATTAATAAATCGGTAAAACTATTGGGAGTGTTTATCGCTCTGCCCATCGGCTTTTTACTGGTGTATGGTGATGTGTTTTTCTCGCTGTGGGTACCAGCTTTGGACGCAGCATATCTGCACAAACTATCCATTCTTACCCTGATCCCTATGATTGTAACAGGTACGATCAATACAGTATATAATGTATACACCGTGACGAATCACCTCAAAGTTCCGGCTTTGGTTTGGTTCGTGTTGGGAGTGCTTCAAACAGGAACTGTGTTCGTCGTACTGAAAACTACCGATCTAGGTATCTGGACTATTCCTCTTGTCGCACTCATTGCCACCTTGGGACGCAACCTGATATTTACCCCGCTCTATGCGGCCAAGTGTTTGCAGTTGCCGTGGCATACCTTTTATAAAGGAATATCGCGAGGTACGGCATGCTCGGTATCAGTTGTGCTCATAGGCATACTCATGCGAAGTATATATGTACCCGATTCATGGCATACATTTATACTGGCGGGTGTCATAACAAGTAGTATTAGCATATTCATTTTCGCATGCACGATGCTATCGGCCGATGAAAGGCGGCAACTCGCCGGGAAGATTCCGTTTTTGAAGCAACGCTTCCCGCAGTCTGTAAATTAACCAAAAACCAAAACGATATAACCATTCCTTAACTATGACATCTCAAGAAAAAGTAAAGCAATTGCGCGATATAACCGCCGCAAGATTGCAACCTATGATCGATAATGACTATGTATTGCTAGATCTCCCTTATCATTCCAATGTGGGAGATGTACTGATATGGCAAGGAACATTAGATTTCTTAAGCAGCCTTCCTTATAGCTGTTTGAGTCAGAAAACATATTATACCGATCATTTCGAAACCATTCCTCAGCATGCTATTTTGTTGTTGCACGGCGGAGGAAACTTTGGCGATGTTTGGCGAGAACATCAGGAGTATCGATTGGAGGTAATTCGAAAATATCCCGATCATAAGATCATTATGTTGCCACAGTCGGTACAATATAATAGCGAAGAGCTCTTGAAAGAAGATGCCAAACAGTTTGCACGTCATACAAACGTTACGATTTGCGCGCGCGACAACTACAGCTATGATTTATTGAGTCGTCATTTTAAAAACAAAGTGATTTTGGTTCCCGATATGGCATTCTCGATTCATCCGCTTCGTTTCGAAAGCTATACGTCGAAACCATCTTCAGTTCTTGTAAAGCGCACCGATCTGGAATCAAAAAATACATTGCTCAATTTTGAAATAAAAGAACCCTTTGACACCACCGACTGGCCGGCGATGACAACTCGTTCGAGCCGATCGTTTATCATGTCAAAGCTTTATGCCGTATCGCGTAGAGTAAAGTTATTGCCAATTCGTAAAGGAATCAATCGGGTAATAGATCGCTACGCCTATCACATTTACCGCAACCATATATTCCGGTCGGGAAAGACCTTTTTGGCCCCTTACTCCAAAGTCTATTCTACCAGACTACATGCAGCGATTTTATCGGTGCACTACGGTAAAGAGATTGTCTTTATCGACAATTCATACGGAAAAAACAGCCGCTTCTATGATACATGGCTGTCAGATCTCTCTACGATTAAAATGATACGTTCATGAAAAATTCGACACAACCAAAACCGATTGTAACATTTATCATGCCGGCCTATAACGTTGAGAAGCATATCGCAGCTTCGATCGAGTCGGTACAACAACAAGACTTCGAAGCTTGGGAGCTGATCGTAGTCAACGACGGTTCGCCCGATCAAAGCAGAGCAATAGCGATGCAATACGCAGCAACTGATCCGCGCATTCAAGTTGTGGATAAAACCAACGGCGGACTTTCCGATGCACGCAACTTTGGTTTTGCCATGGCCCGTGGGCGTTATGTGGCATTTATCGATTCCGACGACTTTATTACCCCTTCGGCAATTGCCGTAGGAGTAGCCCGAATGGAAGCCGAACAAGCAGACATCGCCATCTTTTCATATACAGCCGATCACGAAGCCGAAGCCGGAAAGCAGATCAAGTCTGTACCCGCATTGCTACAAGACGCACTCTTTACGCCCGAGCTTTATAAGACGATTTCCGATTCGGCCTTTCCCAATTTATATTACGCATGGAACAAATTGTATCGGGCAGACTTCCTTCGGAGTTATCAATTTAACTTCGAAAAAGGGCTTAGACTGATCGAAGATTGTGAATTCAATACACGTGTACTTCCAAAGGCTTCGAAGATACTTTTCGTATCCGAAGTACTCAATCGGTACATGATACGCAACGAAGCCACCCTCTCAAAGATGATGCACCCCGATGTATTCGAGTTGCAAAAGCGAGCGATTAACTGCAAGCTGTCGATGTTTAGGCAGATGAAAGTAGCGCCTTTGCGTATCGAAAAACTCGAGGCCCGCTTCTACATGGGATGCATACGCTATGTTATGTATTGTTTACTGCGTCATGCCCGTAACCAATCATTTGTGTCGAAAGTAAAATACCTGTATCCGATCCTTCGCAGCGAAATCCCGGCAGGAATATTCAGACATGTTGAGGCGGAAGGGATGAAAGACAAATTGGTCTTAAACCTCATTCGTGCCAAAAGCGCGGTAGGTTTAATTGCGGTATATAAACTATCTACGATCTTACAAGCTTCTGAATCATGAAACAAAAAATACTATTTTTCATTCCGTCTTTGTGCGGACGTGGCGCCGAAAAGGTCTTGGTCAATCTGGTCAACAACATGGACCATGAGCGTTATGATGTAACCGTGATGGTACTCTTTGGTGACGGTGTCAATGCGGCTTCGTTAAGTGATAAAGTAACGTACAAATGGATTTTCCGTCGTACGTTTAGAGGTAATATTCACCTGTTGAAGTTGCTTCCTCCGGCGGCCTTGTTCAAGATGTTTGTACGCGACCGTTACGATGTAATGATTTCGTACCTCGAAGGGCCAACAACGCGTATTCTATCAGGGTGTACCGATCCGAATACGAAAAAGATAGCATGGATACACACGTTAATTGATTCTCCGCAAAAGTTGATGGCTTCGTATCGTTCGGTGGCCGAGCTAAAGAAGACCTATGCCGCGTATGATAGAGTGGTGGGCGTTTCGAAAGCAATTACCGACAAACTAGAAGCAATAGATGGTTTCATATCAAGGCCATTGCGTGTTGTATATAACACACTTGAAACCGATATGATTAAAGCCGGAGGTGAAGAAGCCGTCGATGACTTGACGTTTTCGCCCGAGGTCGTTAATCTTTGCTCGGTAGGCGGATTGGTTGAAGTAAAAGGATACGACCGTTTGCTATGCATTCTAAACCGACTCGTGCATCAAGATAAAATGACGAATGTACATTTGCGTATTTTCGGCGAAGGGGCAGATCGTGCCAAATACGAAGCGTATGTAAAAGAGCATCGTCTCGAATCGTATGTCTCGTTTCCGGGATGGAGGGGCAACGTATACAAGTACGTGAAATCGTCAGACCTGTTTGTCTGCTCATCCTACCGCGAAGGTTTTAGTACGGCAGTATCCGAAGCATTGATCGTAGGCACGGCAGTTATTTCTACCCACTGTTCGGGAGCAACCGAAATACTCGGGCAAAATAACGAATATGGGATTGTAACCGACAACAACGACGAAGCATTGTATCAGGGCATGCGTATGCTGATCGAAGACCAACGCCTGCTGTGTCATTACAAAAAGCAAGCCGGACGTAGAGCTTCGTTCTTCAATACTGTACAATCGGTAGAGTCGGTACAACGCTTGTGTAAGGAGGTTTCGGCACAATGATCACAACTCCGCAATATACATCGCTTTATTACGGCATCATTGTTTTCTTTTTCGTGATCCTCAACATGTGTGAAGCCTACAAAGTTACCGACTTCATCTCGCGCAAGCGGGCCGAAATCATGGTAGCAGCCTTCGGCATATTCAATAGCTTCTATTGGGGATTGCGACCTTGGAACATCGGAACCGATACGGGCAATTACTTGCGTTCGTTTCGGGTGATGGAACGTTTCACCTCCTTTTCGCAGATGATCGACAATGTAGACGGAGACTATTTCTTCCGCACATTGATGTATCTATTCTCCCGATTCGGAGCGTACTCGATGTTTCTATTGTCGGTATCCGCACTCACAAGCATGGCCTTGCTGTACTATACCCGGCTGATGAGCGACAAAGGAAGGCTGTTTAGTCCCATTTTGTTTATGCTCTATATCGTATCGGTATTTAGTTTCCCGAGCATGTCGTGCAACATCATCCGCAACGGACTCGCCGTATCATTTCTGTTGGTGTTTTCGTGGTATCTGTTGCAAGGCAGATGGATGCAAGCCGCTTGCTGGGCAGTGCTGGCATTGCTGGGGCATCACACCACGGCAATACCGATTCTTTTTATGGTGCTGATCAGAGGTTTCGAAGGCGTAAAACTCAAATGGTTCTACTACCTGTATGGCGCGGTTGTCGTGCTTTCGGCTCTCAACTTCGGAGTACACCGCATCGGCGCGCTTACCGAGTTGGGTATTGATAAAGTAAACGATTACTTCCTGAGCGACGGATTTGATTACCGCGTAGGGTTCAGGGCAGACTTTGTCTTGTTTAATACCTTCTTTGCAGGTTTGTTTTACGCGATCAACAGTAAGACGGTCGTATATGAGTTTTACCTGAAATACTACCTGTTGGCCTCATGCTTGTTTTTCTTTTGGTTTCACATACCATTCTCCGATCGCATAGGCCTTTACAGTTGGATCGCAATACCCATCGTTGCCTTTCTGGGCATCAACGAACGCTTTCCGGTAAAGCGGCAAATGTATTCCTTACTCATGTTTTTGATGATATTTATAATAAACTATGCTCTGGCGAGCAGATAACCAAAACCAAATAACCAACATGCAAACACCTTTAGTAACCGTTGCCATTCCGGCCTATAATGCCGGTGCGTATCTCGACTACGCCATACGGTCTACTCTTAACCAGACCTATACAAACATCGAACTTCTGCTCATCAATGACGGAAGCACAGACAATACAACCGAAATCATGCATGCATACATGGGAGATACACG
This sequence comes from Tannerellaceae bacterium, assembly GCA_051656605.1. Lineage (GTDB taxonomy): Bacteria > Bacteroidota > Bacteroidia > Bacteroidales > CAMTPD01 > UBA12018. Next base: position 152,663 of record JBOGCF010000043.1, read on the forward strand.
TGTGAAAATAATCAACGACGGAGCCAATCGCGGCCTGATCTATCGTCTCAACGAATCGGTACGGTTGGCATCGGGCAAATACTATGCACGCATGGATGCCGACGATATCATGCATCCCGAGCGCATCGAGCGACAAGTGAAATACCTCGAAAGCAACCCTTCGGTCGATGTGGTGGGTTCGGCATTTGTTTCGATCGATCAAAACAACAGCCCCATCGGTGTGCGACTGATGCAGACTGTATTTCCAAAACGTCTCAAGGCTACCTGCTTCTGTCATCCGTCTGTCGTGGGCAAAGCCGAATGGTTTCGCAGCAATCCCTACGATCCCCGCTGTTTTCGTCTCGAAGACCTCGACTTGTGGAAACGTACACGCGAGCATAGTCTGTTTTTTAACTTTCGCGAGCCGTTGCTTTTCTACCGCGACGTAGGTACGGCACAGCGCAAGAAATACAACAACTCGATGAAGACGGGCATCCGTTACTTCTTGTCGCGCGGCGAATACGATGTTGTACTGAAACGCTTGTTGAAGGTAACGCTGTTCAACGTCTTTTCACTCATCGGACGCGAAGACGTGATGTTGAAAAAACGCTCGAAGCCGCTCGACAAATATGACTTTACCAAGTTTACGTCACATATCCGCAATGCCATCAAACCCATTGCAGCTAAATCCATCGCATGAAAAACGTACTGCAAGTAATCAACCTGTACCAGTCGGCCAAGGTCTTTATCGGCGGACAGTTTCAATATTTGAATGCAAACGGATACAAGATGCATTTGGTATGCAGTCCGCACGACGAACTTCCACGTTTTGCAAAGTATCAGGGCATCAGTTACCAGCCGGTGGAGTTTGACCGACAGCTCAACCTCGTGAAAGACCTACGTGCGTTTGTGCAGCTTTGTAAATACATTCGTCGCAACAAGATTGATATCATCATCGGGCATCAGGCCAAAGCGCGTCTGCTTACCGTATTGGCCGGCCGCCTTATGGGGGTTCCGCAAATCATCATCTATTCGCACGGCGCGCTCCATGAATGTGCCCGCGGATACAAACGCAAACTAATCATTCTTGAGTCGGCATTCGAATCGATGCTGGCACACAAGGTTGTGTGTGTAAGCGACTCGGTTCGAACCATCCGCATACGGGAAAAGATAGACCGTCCAAGCAAGCAATTCATGCTCAACAAAGGCACATGTTGCGGAGTAGATTCGCGTCGCATGTTTAATCCAGAGCGTGTTTCGGCACAACAGCAAGCAGCATTGCGCACCCGATTGGGTATTAAAGACAATGAGTACATCGTTGGTTTCTGTGGTCGTTTGGTAAAAGACAAAGGGATCGTAGAGCTGGTAGAGGCATTTCGCAAGCTGCAAAAAGCACATCCGGCAAAGTACATCAAGTTGCTGATAATAGGGCCGGCCGAAAAGCGCGACTCCATCTCTGCCGAAACGTTTCATTACCTGAATACCTCAGATAAAGTTGCTTTTACCGGCTTTGTCAATCACGATGAAATCCCGGCCTATTACTCGCTGATGAATGTGCTGCTATTACCGTCGTATCGCGAAGGCTTTCCGACGGTGGTGCTCGAGGCCGCGGCGATGGAAGTACCCGCTATCGTGTCGGGGGCAACCGGATGTATCGATGCCGTGGTACCGGGCAAAACCGGATTGCGCTGCGAGATAGAGGCCGAAAGCATCAAGATGGCGATAGAGCAATTGCTCGATCCGGCAAAAGCAAAAACCATGGGACGTGCGGCTCGTCGCTATGTTTCGGCACATTACGATCACAGTGTGGTATGGCCCGCACTATTACCTATACTCCAAAACCAATAACTATGGAACAACAAACAACGTTGCTACACGACCAAGCGGTGGCAGAAACGGCACAATCATCTACGGTTGCCGACCAACAACAACCTTGGTTTAAAGAAAAAGCCGGACAGATCTTTTCCGAAGTCTTTGGCGGAATCTTCTCCCTGGCATTTATTAAAGCGATTGCTTCATCGTTTGCTTACTTCTTGCACGAGCATGTAATCTGGCGCAAACAGATTCATACCACGGGCGACTACCGCATACATTCGCGCGCGTCGCTTCGAAATGCACACAACATATACCTGGGCAACAACGTGCGCATTACGATGGATTGTTGCATTTGGGCCGAGAAACATTCGCGCATTGTATTTGGCAACGATGTCTTGGTAGGGCCCGGCGTAAAACTATTTTGCGGCAATCACGGCGTGCAGCGCAACGGTGTGCCCATGACATACCAAGAGCGTACCGAAAAAGATATCATCGTAGGCAACGATGTGTGGATAGGGGCCAACTCGGTCTTGCTTTCGGGCGTAACGATTGGCGACGGTGCCATCGTGGCTTCGGGCTCAGTAGTGACAAAAGACATTCCGCCCTATGCGGTTGTAGGTGGTATTCCGGCAAAAGTAATTAAATACAGATCGTAATGAAGATATTGACATTTGACATAGAAGAGTGGTTTCACTGCGACTTCGTTTCGGGCGATTTCAGTTGGCAGAAGTACGAGGTTCGCATTCACGACGGCGTAGACCGCATCCTCGATTCACTACAGCAGCAAGGCACCAAAGCAACCTTCTTTTGCCTGGGATGGATTGCACGCGAGTATCCCGAAGTAATCCGTAAGATTCACGCTATGGGACACGAGATCGGTTCGCACTCGGATGTGCACGAATTGGCCACACGCTTCGATCGCAATACCTTTGCCGAAGATACCCGCCGCTCGGTATCTTCGATCGAAGATGTACTGGGCGAGAAGGTACGCATCTACCGGGCTCCGGCTTTTTCGATTACCGAAAACAACTTGTGGGCCTTTGATATTCTGGCGCAAAACGGCATCGAATACGATTGCACGGTGTTTCCGGCAGCACACGATTACGGCGGTTTTCCGTCGTTCGGCTCGGGCAACGTGTCCATTATCCGCTCCGAAAACCATTCGATACGCGAGTTTCCGATCAGTCCGGCCAATGTGATGGGACGCAACCTTGTTTACTCAGGTGGCGGCTTCTTCAGGTTGTTGCCGTATTGGTTTATCCGCAAACAATTTCAGAAAGCCGATTACGTGATGACGTACTTTCATCCGCGCGACTTCGATACGCGTCAGCCTATGCTCGAGCATTTGCCCAAGATGCGCAAGTTTAAGTCTTACTACGGACTCGACTCGGCCTTCTCGAAATTTGAATCGCTGATGAACGAGTTTACCTTCGATACCGTACTGAGTGCGGCGCAAAAGATCGATTGGAACAACGTGCCTGTCGTAAATATTAACCCCGTAAACAGATAAATCCATCGCATGAAAAAGATACTAATCACCGGAGCGTATGGTTTTGTAGGACAAAACCTTTCGGCATACTTGAAGCAGCAAGCAGGGATGGCCCTTGCTTCGCTCGATATTGTAGCAGACCCCGAACACCCTTCGTACGAAGTTTGCTATTCGTGGAATAACCTGGAGGCCATCAACTGGGACGACATCGACACGGTTATTCACTTGGCAGGAAAGGCACACGACACCAAGAATCAGTCGGCCGCCGCAGCCTACTTCGAAATCAATACCGGGCTTACCAAAACCATCTTCGACTTGTTTCTGGCTTCGAAAGCCCGCAAGTTTATTTTCTTTAGTTCGGTAAAGGCCGCAGCCGACAAGGTAGAGGGCGAATACCTCACCGAGGATATCATCCCCGCACCCAAAGGTCCTTACGGCGAGTCGAAGATCCTGGCCGAGTCGTACATCAATAAAGTGGTTGCGAGCCAAACGCCACAGCTGCATGGCAAAGAGGTCTTTATTTTGCGCCCTTGCATGATTCACGGGCCGGGCAACAAAGGCAACCTCAATTTGCTCTACAACGTGGCGGGCAAAGGGGTGCCGTATCCGCTCGGAGCCTTTGATAACAAGCGTTCGTTCTTGAGCATCGGAAACCTGTGCTACATACTGGAAGCATTGATCAAGAGAGAGATTAAAGGGGGGATTTACCACCTTGCCGACGACGATGCCTTGTCGACAAACGACCTGATTGCCCTGATCGCGCAGTCGGTACAAAAGCCTGCCCGCATCTGGAAGTGGAACAAACGCTTTGTCTGCCTTATGGCCGGTGTGGGCGATGTGGTAAAGCTTCCGCTCAACAGTGAGCGTTTGCAGAAACTGACCGAAAACTATGTCGTGAGCAATCGTAAGATCAAAGAGGCGATAGGCATTCAGCAATTGCCGGTTTCGGCCACAGACGGATTGCTCGTTACATTGCAATCGTTTCGATAACAGAACCAAAGACAGGGAGTATTTCCCTTTATATACCAAACCAAAACTACCTTATTTACTATGAAACTTATTCTTATTTTTCTGCTACTGCTTGTGGCGGAGTTGGCCTATTTTGGCATTGCTAACCGGTTCAACATTATTGACAAACCCAACAACCGTAGTTCGCACACCCGTGTAACCTTGCGTGGCGGTGGCATTATCTTCCTGATTGGCGTGTTGTTGTTTCAATGTTTTTACGGACCGCAATACTTGCTTTTTACCGGCGGATTGGTGCTGATCAGCGGCATTAGTTTTGTCGACGATATCCGCCCTCTGTCGTCAAACCTGCGCTTGCTGGTGCAATTCACCGCCATGTTGCTGATGTTTTACGAATGGGGCCTTTTCGGAACGTTCCCGATATGGTACGTAATTCCGGCATTCATCTTTTGCACGGGCATCATCAATGCCTACAATTTCATGGACGGCATTAATGGGATCACGGGCGGATATAGCTTGGTTACGCTCACTACGCTGGCGTATATCAACTATGCTGTAACGCCGTTTGTAGACCCGCAGTTGCTTTACGTAACGATTGCCGCGGCGATGGTGTTTTGCTTTTTCAATTTCCGCAAGAAGGCGCGCTGCTTTGCCGGCGATGTGGGCTCTGTAGGAATTGCCTTCGTGATTCTCTTTGCGCTGGGCAAGTTGATCTTGCTTACGTCAGACTTTAGTTACATCCTTTTGCTTGCGGTATACGGTGCCGACTCGGTGCTTACGATTGTTCACCGCATCAAGCTGGGAGAGAAATTGACCGAACCTCACCGCAAACATGCCTACCAGTTGCTGGCCAACGAAATAGGTTTTCCTCACGTAAGTGTGTCGGCCTTGTATATGTCGCTGCAAATGGTTATCAATACGGGATTGCTTTCATTGGGGCACTTTACGTATTTGTTTTGCGTGGTGGTGTTGCTTGTGCTTACGCTTGCTTACATAGTATTTATTCGATCTTGCTATCATCTTCATGTACAAAAATAAAAGATATTATACGTGTATATTGGCTTGTCGTCGTGCCAGACTGTTGTTTGGCGCGGCGGCTTTGCTGTTTAACGCAAACGTGGCATCTGCTCAAGAAGCTGCGTATTTAATACCCGGTGCTTCCATGTGGGGAACAACCGGACTTGTTTCCCTGGTCACGCCCGAAATACGAAACGACGCAACGTTTACGCTGGGCGGTACTTACTTGCCTTCGGGCTTTTTCAAGGAGAGTCCCAACTGGTTCAGACGGATCAATTCGGGCAATTACTTCCTCAACCTTTCGGCGTTGCCGTTTCTGGAGATTCAGTATCGCTTTACGCTGATGAAGATGGACAACGACAAATGGAACCAAGACCGTGCTTTGTCTGCAAAGTTTAAGCTCCTGACAGAGCGCGAAGGGTGGCGACCATCGGTGGCCGTGGGTATGGAAGATGTGGTGGTGGCAAAGCTAGAACCCAAAAACGACTTCTTTACTCGGACGTATGTTGCCGTGTCGAAACACGTACAAACCGGCGCAGGAATGTGGGGCGGCTATGTAACGTTGGCGTATGCGCGTGGCAACCGCTTTGTTCCGCAGGCAGGCGTTTCGTACGTTCCGTCATGTGCCAAACAGCTGATGTTGATGGCCGAGTATGATGGAAAAGGGGCCAATGCCGGTGCCCGCCTGATGCTTTGGAAGCACGTCACCCTTATGGCGGCAACCTATCACTTCAACAGCGTCACGGCCGGACTTTCTTTTTCGGTAAGCCTCAAGAAGCAACGCAAAGAATCGCAGTAATGTAGCAGGGTGAACTGATCCTGGTTGCGAAAAAAATACAATAAGCTGTATGTGTGTTGCATGGGGTGTATGGTTGTGTTGAGGCGGAGTATCGGCAAAAACCATGAATGTTTAGGAAAAAAGCTTATTTGGTTTTTCCAAAAAGGCTGCTTACTTCTTGGAAAAAGCTTGCATGCTTTTTAGAAAAAGGTAGTTTGCTTTTTTTAAGAGCCTTAGATAGTGGTCGAGAATGCCTTTTTCGGTATCCTTGAAGCCAATTTTACGTTATAGTGGAGAGTGTTTTGTGTATTCGTGAATACTTTTTTGACTCTTCGTGGAAAGTTTTCAGAATCTCCACGAAGACTTTCTACAATCTCCACGAAAACTATTTTACGTTTTCACTATAACGAAATGCTAAAGTCACGAAAACGCAAAACTGTTTTCATTGAAAACGTTTTTACTTGTTACGATAGCTAATGGGGATTAATGCAGTGAGAAAAAGCTGTACGTAAGAACCCTCAGGTGTTAGGGGTTAGAAGCAAATGTGAGCGACTTGAGAAATTCAAATTGTTATCACTTTGGCTATATTGTAATCACCTGTACACTCAGTAGAACCGTTGTCGATAAACAATTACCCGGTCGGTTGTTCAGAGCTTTATTTTAGGTGACAAAATATCAGAATTCTTTTTGTCAGAGATTTGCATCATCCAGAAAAATAAAAGTCTTTTTGAAGGAAATAGAACCGATTTGTATAAAACCACCCAGATTGGTTAATGTTGAAACAAAATACAATATGTCAAGCATAATTGAGTAAAGAACAAACTAAAATATGAACTTGTTATTTAAAAAGGTGAACATCTATTCAATACTCAACTTTTAAATATATTATATTTGTACTATAAATACCTTCAATATGGATGATAAAATAAGATATTGGGTTGAAATGTCGAATTATGACTTGGAAACTGCTGAAGCTATGCTGAAGACGGGTCGTTATCTTTATGTCGGTTTTATGTGTCATCAATCAATAGAAAAAATTTTGAAAGCATATTGGACAGCTCATGTTGACGGTACTCCTTTAAAGATACATAGTTTATCAAGGCTTATTGAGAAAACAAATCTTGAAAAAGAATTACCAGAGGAGTTTTTAGATCTCACTGATATTTTAGAACCATTAAATATTGAAGCGCGTTATCCTTCTTATAAAGAGCGTTTGATGAAAAGTTTGACCAATAATTATTGTATTAATTTGATTAATCAGACAAAACAATTACAGCAATGGATCAAAAAGAAGCTATAAAATTAGTTGAGCAATATAAAGATGTAATTGAAGATAAGCTGCCAATAAAAGCTGTATACTTGTATGGCTCTTATAGTAAAGGTGGATATTCTTCGGATAGTGACATCGACGTTGCTGTGATTGTGGATAAACTCAAAGATGATTTCTTTGAAGATACACCATTGTTATGGAAGCTAAGACGGAAGATAAGCTCTTTAATTGAACCTGTATTATTGGTAGATGATATGGCAGATCCGCTATATAGAGATATCATAAATACTGGAATTCGAGTGTAATTATTTTGCGCTATCGTTTCATTCGAAAGGATTTAATTTACTCGTTTTCGTTTTTGTCTTCAATGCTTTTGTGAATAGACTTGGCATTGAGGTGCGTTACAACCTTCTCTCCGATAACTTGCTCCATTTCTATGCGTGCGTTGCGAGCTACTGTTGCGCCTTTTACGGCTATCTCTGTGTGTTTTTCCATCGTTTGAGGGTCACTGTTTTCAGAAATACCTTTCGTAGTAAGTTCTGCAAGCATATTCAAAACTAATTCCCGATTGGTCATATTGTCTCTGAGGTTTTCTTTTTTGAGATTCTTCAACTGCTTATATTCCTTTGCTGTATGGTCGCTCCATGTTTTGTATATAATATCGGTAAGAGTAGCGAAGTGTACACCTTCTTCTAATCCGCATCGTTTCCATTCGTCTGTTAGTTCCTTTCGTATTTCCAGAGACTTGATACGTTGGTTAATCCAACTCTCCGAATATCCCAGTCTGCGATAATCTGTCATCGCTTGATCAATCGAAAGTTCCGGATCTTGCATCTGGTCTAAACGCTCACTTGCCACCTGTGCCATCCATTGCTTAAAAGGCTCTGCCTTGGGCGATGGAATGGATTGAATAAGGCGGAAGAGCTGTTCGGTATCAGCTACATCTGTTATTCGCATTTTACCGTCTGCTGCACGCATTTTCAACTGTCCCAAATTATGGGACAGTTCACTGCCTTCATCTTGTAACTTCGTTTTTAGAGCATTCCAATATTTGCGAGGTCGTGGGCTATCAGTTAAAATCTCTATAACATCAATTATAGAGAAATACCACTTTTCTTGGTCTTCATCCCAAAGAGTTCGTACCTTACGCTCTTCGAATAGCTGTATTTTGTTTAGCTTAGTCATAATTGTTATTTAATTGTATTAGGTTTATTTGTCTTTCTTGAGTGATATTTGTTAAGAGAATTGACAGACTCTACTAAATACAAAGCTATATTATTTCTAGCAATAGACAAATAATGTTTGATTTTTTCAATAAGCTATATTCGTATGATGAACTACGTTCTTTTTTTGCTCTGTATTCTTGCGGTGACTTTCTGAGTGAAGTGTCGCGTATCTAGTCGGGATGAAAAGTGAAGAGATATGAAACACAAACGTATGATAACAAAGCCAATGTGGGTGCTGATTCTGCTGTAACAAAATAAGTTCCAGCAAATACGATTGTTGCAGGTGTTCCTGCCAAAGCAATTCAGAGAGTAATTTCATATGCTCGCTTCTTGATATACAGTATAAATAGTAAAAATTCGAACCGATAATCCTTTTGTATTAAATTATCGGTTCGAATTTTTACTATTTATTCTTGTAGTCGATCCCATACTATGAATAGGTGTTCGAGAATATTTAATGTAATATACTGATGTTTTAAGATAGACGTAGCTTTTTGATGCTGCTTATCTTTTATGATTTAGGACTTCCTGTAGTAAGGATATTTTTTCTTGTTCGGCTTTGAGCAGACGTTCGTAAAGCTCTGCGACCTTATCTATCGGATTAAAAGTAGGAGAGTTGATATTATGATTACTACCGCCTAATGTACTCCCATTAATTGTTCCTGATACGATATTGATTGATGAGGCTGATCCGAGTTCAGTTATCGCCTCGATAGGTATATCTAATGCTTTTGCTATTTTTTCCACAGTTTCGGTTTCTATTGTTTCTTTCTTTTCTATACCGGACATCGTAGCCTGTGAAACACCGATCATTTCCGCGAGTACATCTTGATTGATGTTGCGCCATTCACGCCAGCGTCTTACGTTGGCTCCATGATTTCCTTTAAGAGCTGTTGCTTCCATACTTTATTTTTTGAATAAGCTAATTTCTATGTTGACAAATATATGTAAACCTTTTTTTATTAATTATCAATGCTACTGTTTTTTTCATTTGATACGTTGATAATATATCATCTAGGCCTCTAATCAAGCTCCTTGAATCAGAATTTAGGGTAGAGAATCAATTTACGAATGAAATAATTAGCACGATATGACCTTTGCTAGTTGTTTTTTTGTAATATTGGGTTTGTTAATCCTATCTAATGAGATTTTGACGTTGTTAGATAATGATTTGAATATCAGATTTCTTTGCTAATACTGAAAAGCCAATATTTGTTTATGATGAAACGATTTCTTTCCCCTCATTGCAAAAGTGCGCTGAGTTTAGGGAGCAGGTATATGAAGTGCTGCAATTTGTTGCTACTATCCGTATTATTTGTCTCATGCAATACGTCTCCTTCGAAAGAAGAGGTAGTGCCTGCAACGGACAACATTGTTCGTTTTGGAGAGGCCATTCAACAGGCTCGTGAAGTCAAGCTCTCTGAGCTGGTAGACTCGATCGAATTGGTACCTTTAGAAACCAGCTCCAAAAGTTTATTGCGAGATACATGGTGGTATACGCATACGCCACCCTATATTTGTGTGTCCGGTAATCTGTTCGATTATATAGGGAAACATGTTCACCGCATCGGGCGTCAAGGGCAAGGTCCTTGCGAGGAGCCGTATAAGCCTATAGCCGTTTTGTTTAATCCTGCACATAATATGTTCTTAACAAAAGGATCTAAGCTGATTCTTTATAATGAGCAAGGAGAATGTACAGGTATTGAGCGGAGAATTAAGTTTATCGAAGAAGATAAACCGGAGCGATTTGTTGATCAGCGGAATTTGCAAGATATGGCTGTAGCAGGAGAACATTTTGTATTCAATGACAAGAACGATAGTTTATTGTGGATAAATATTGAATTGCAAGATGTAAAAACGAAGGCCATACCCAAAGGTGGAGGATATTTTATCTTTTGCGAAGATGATACAAGATATGCCCGATTATTTACCAGTCATAACGATAGTACGCTAATGTATAACGGATGGAACGATACCATCTACCGTGTTACGTCATCCGACATTGAGCCACGCTGGATAATGGACTTAGGAGCCGTAAAAGTTGCAGAGGAATTGAGAGGGAGGGAAAAGGACTTGCAAGGAGAAGTGGCAGCTGCCGGTCGCGATTATTTGAATAAAGGTATTGCAATGGATTGGGAGAAGTTTGAGATCATCCGTTCTACAAAAGATAAAAAAGGAGTATGGGCAGTATATGAGACAGATGACTATCTATTTATGATTTGGTCTATAATAGAACCATACGCCAAGCTACGTGCATATCTGGATAAGCGCAAATATGAGTATGTGCCTCAGGTAGGCTATTACAATAAACATACAGGAGAGGCCGTAGCAGTGGATGGATCCGGCTTTGTAGATGATATCCTCTTTACCGGTTCTTACCTTCCTAAGTGGGGTGTATTTGATAACTGCCTGATGCAGGTTGTATGGCCTTTTCGCCTGCGTGCAGAGATTGAAGAGAAGCAAGCAAGAGGGGAGAAGATACACCCTCGAATTGTGCAACTACTAGAGCAGATTGATGATGAAGACAATCCGCTCCTGATGGTAGCACATTTGAAGAGCGTGAATTAATCGGACGGTTTAGATCTACGAACCTTGTTCAGGAATCAGACTAAAAAAATAACTTTTAAGTATGGACGAGAAATGTACACTGTGTGATCGTCGCATCAAAGAAAATGCAATCAAAACGAGCAATGCGCGAAAAAGAAGACAATCGTTTCGGTATTGGCGATTCGAGATCAAGGCTATCGAGCTAAGACGATGTTTGTGGGTTATATCAATAGCTTTTGTCCTTTACTCCTGTTCTCAAAACTCATCAAAGAATAGAGCAGAAGACTCTTCTTTTGGAGATGTAACACAGAATCCGAGAAAAGAATGGTATGATCTTAAAATTGAGGAGAAAATAGAAAAGGCAGTAAAAGGAAAGCTGCTTTTTTCCGAGATCTACAAAGATATTGAATATGTTCCGCTCGAGACAACATCAAAGAGCCTTATCGGTGCAGGACGTCATGGGATTCAGGTCTATACTGTCACGCCCAAAATTATAGTTGTGGATCAGAAGATATTTGATCGAAAGACCGGTCGTTACTTGTGTGATTTATTGAGTTCTGGACAGGGACCTAAAGAGTATCTATCCGCCTATGTAGTTGCGGGAGATGATGAGCGAGAGGAGCTTTATCTTTACGATGGAATTCTTGGGAAGTTATATATAGCTGGCTATGACGGCAAATATAAGGATGTCTTGACTATTAATGATAAGCAATATAATATGTTTAAGAAGATCTTTATACTAGGTGACAGTAATTTACTGATAACAAGAGGAGGGGGAGATGTTCTAAACTTTAGAGAGACTCATCAAGTTCTGAATTTAAGTAGTAAGTCAATAATAAATAATCATCTATCATCAGGGATGAAAGGGTATAATACGGAAGAAGAGCTATATAAGCATAAGTATGTGTTTAAATGGGGAGGGGGAGCTCCGTTAATTGTAGGAGATGATTGTTATTGGTCTTATGATGGTAAGATTCGATTCCATGATTTTCTGACAGACTCTATTTATGGCATAGAAAAAGATTTTAGTGTAAACCCCATAGGTGTTGTTGGTTTTGCTAATCTGAGGACAACATCCGAAAAGTTCCCTGATAATTACATAATGAAATGGAGGATTTATGGTTTTTTTGAAACTTCAGACTATTTGTTTGTTTCACTAAGCCGTTCAAAAGATAAACCAATATATACTAGTCAAGGCTATTTGCTCGCTTATTCAAAAATTGATGGTAGTACACGTGTGATCTCTCAGGGTGTTGATCAGTTCTATGCGACTAACTATCAAAATGATATTGATAAAGGGGTATCTACTGGACCTCTATCTGCGATTTGGAACGAACGTGCTTTATGTGGATTCATTACTCCGGAAGCTATAAAAAATCGTGTAGATGAGGAAGGAGCAGAGGCCTTTACTTCAGAGGCTGAAAGAAAATTTAAAGCAATGGCCGATACATTAAAGGAAGATGATAACCACGTCGTTGCTATTTATCATTTGAAATGATTTCCGATGATAAATAAACTCGGTTGCATGACAATGTACCTATGATGATCGTAATGCTGATAAATGTGACTTGTTTTTTCATTTTGTACTTTGATTAGACGGTTGTTGTGCAAATATAATAAAATGTGGATATACCGGTTGTTATTCTTGTCTTGCTATTTCGAGAGCTTTTTCTAAATATTCATCTCTTCCTTCTTTTACAGCTTCAATCGTTTTACTTACCGGATAATCAGGCTTAAAGCCATTCAGGTAAAGTTGTGAGCAATCATGCTTTAATACTTTCATTCCCGTCCACATCACTTTATATCCACATGGTAAATATATTCTATTTACATTGCCATTACAGCCGGCCGTAGGCTCTCCTATGGTAGTTGCTAAATCGTAATGAGAGATAATACCCATCATTGTTTCGCCGGTACTTATCACCGAAGGTGTATTGATAATGATGGATTTGGATTTGAACAAGGGTTGTTTGGGCTGAATGCTCCAGTTGGATTTGTTGAATACAACGGCTTTTCTGTCTGGATAAACAGTTTGTGGGATATTCCACCATGTTGACGTTACCGGTTTTTCTGTCAAGTGGGAAATGATCAGCTTCAAGTCTAAACCTCTTCCACCTCTTTGATCATAAATTACGGCCTTTGCATTAGCCAGTTGTTTTTTCCTTTGTTCAAACTCGCGTTCCGTACACTTTACCAAGTTGATATAAAAGATATCTGGCTCTATCTCAATGATTGTTTTAGAAGTGTATTTACGTTCATCGATGGGATTAAATAATAGATCTCTATCTCGTAGATCTGTAATGAGAACATTTCGTTTTTTAGCATTCCGTTCAACTACAAGCGAGATTCCATTGGAAAGTAAATTGTTTCCAATGTTTTTGTTTTCTGGATGAAATAAAGGTTTAGTCATTGCTTTGTCCGATTCGAGCATGCCTGTCAAAATATTCAAAGCTCTATGTCTCCGTAATTGAGTAGAGCCGGATATTATTTTTTCTTTTTCATACAATACATTCATGGACGGTTCTCCGTTTATTTCATGAATAATGTCCCCTCTTCTTAATGTTGTGTCAAGGGATGCAGTAACAACAATCTTATTTTCGATGTATTCTGTCCGTATCAGAGGCGTACGATATTTTTGTGTATCAAATATAATCCCATGTCCATCTTGAATTTGGGCAATCATTTGGCTCAATGTTATATAAAAATCACTTTTCTGTTTGTTGAGCAGTGTGCTTTTTAATGTTTCGCCTAAAACTCCATTCCAATCTGTTTCGATTGCATCAAAATACGGAAAGAAGTGTTGCAATACGTTCCAAGTGATTATGATGCTCGCTAGGTTTGTTTCTTGATTAAAGTCTTCACGGATGTTTATGTCGGACAATTCTGATTTGAGTTGATTTAATGATGTAGCTTCTGTTTTTGGATAAGTTGCAGCGTTGTTTGTCTGCAAAGCTAATGGAACAACACAAGTCAAATTATTACCGATGGGTTCTTTTGTAACCTCGCCTAATTGTGGGATATATAAATTCGTGTCAGATGTGATAGTTCTTATGCTTTTATAAAGACCAGGCTGATTGTTTAGTCCCACTCCCGTATGTTGCCAAGCTATTGATTTTGCGTTTGGATCGGGTGATAAAAGGTTTTTTATATCGGATGCTTCTGGTTTTTGCGTATCATAAATCTGTAATCCTTGTACAATAGGAGAGAATAGTCTGTAAAGCGTATCTCGCAAATCTGCGGTTGATTTAATTTTCTCGACTTTCCGAACACCCAATATAGCAAACCTGTCCCAATCAATATCCTGTGCTTCATCGCTTGGATGAAACCATCGGGCATAGCCATATAGACGGGCAAAGGCTTCTAGGTTCTGTGTTTTCTTTTCTATGGTTGGCGCACTCTTATCTGATTCGTTTTGGCAAGCAATATAACCAATCGAGAAAATTAGTAATATGGATATTTTGGATATAATCTTCATTGCACTGAGAATTTGATATTTTGATAAAAATAAACAAATTACCTGCATGTGTTTGTAATTGAGTCATTTATTTTTTGTAGTATTGCGGTTGTCTACTTCCTGTAAGGAGATGGCGCTGTTGGTTACAGCAAAAAAATCGTTATTGAAGCAGTATCTAGGGGTATTGTTTAAAATAGGATATGTTTATTAAATGTACAATAAGGGTTTGGGTTTTGCCTTGAAATCTAAAAGGTCGCATTCAAAAGTAAGCAACAGTGAGTATCTGGATATTACTCCATTTTACGGGTGAGTAAAAATAAATGAATTATATGCAATATATGTATGTGGTTCATTTATTTTTTGTAATATTGCGGACCTACAAATCGAAAAATATTTACGTATGAAAATAACAAATGTCTCGGCAATCATCTTATTAATAATTATGTCTGGATGCGGAAAAGCAAATAAGAATTTATCAGATGATTGTATTACGGTCAATGTTAGCAAAGATTACCCTAAAAAGGAGCTGATTCTTCAAGATGTTATGGATGTGGAATACGTAGCACTGGAAACAACTGACGAATTTATTACACACGGTGATGTCATGGATATCGGTGAAAAGTTTATATTAGTAAAAAACAGCATAAACGATGGTAACTTATTCATTTTTGACCGGAAAACTGGAAAAGCGATACGGAAAATAAATCGCTTGGGTCAAGGTGTCGAGGAATATCCGTGGATTGGGGGAATTACGCTGGATGAAGACAACAACGAACTATTTGTCAAGCATACTAGTAAAATATCAGTATATGATTTAGACGGGCGCTTTAAAAGAAGTTTTAAATTCGTAGATGCCGAGAGTGACTATCTCAAGGTCTATAATTATGACAGGGATAATCTGATTACTTGTGATAACAAAGGCTACGGAATGATACCTGACAAAAAGCCTTGTCATTTGATTGTTTCAAAACTTGACGGAAGTATTGTTCGGGAAATTGCAACTCCTTCTGAAAGATATAATACATTGGTCATATATGGGGAAAATGATGAAAAAATAATTCCAATTTTTGACCTTACAACTTGTTTTTCAGATAGCTGGGTGCTTATGAATCTATCATCTGATACCCTATATACTTATATGCCAAATGGTCATATCAAACCTTTTATCGTGCGAACACCTTCTATCTATTCCATGAATACAGAAAAATTTCTTTTTGTCGATGGAGGTACGAGCCGTTATTGCTTTATGAGAACCATGGATAAAAAATTGGACATTGAAACAAAAAAAATATTGGTGAGTCGATTGGTCTACGACAAGCAGGAAGATGCTATATTCGAATATGAAATATATAATGCTGATTTTGTAAATGAAAGACCGATATATTGGATTTCATCTATTAATCAAGATATTGCGAACTGGTATCCCTTTGATGCGCTTGAACTGGTTGAGGCTTATAAAGGAGGAAATCTCAAAGGTCGATTAAACGAAATTGCGGCTGGATTGGATGAAGATTCCAATCCGGTCATAATGGTGATCAAGCATAAAAAATAAAAATCTAGGGCGACCGCACCAAATTTTCCTCAAAACTTTAAATTTCCTACTTTTGTGGCATGACTACATTTATCACTCCCTACTTCTCAGAAGTTTCTGACCCTCGTGTTACCGGTCGTTGTTTACACTTGTTATCTGACATATTTAATGTTTCAAATTGCAGCAGCAGCTTCAATTGCCAAACAAAATGGATGTCGATTAGTAGCTGTATTATCTGATTATTGGGCTCCCGAACCTGATAACTGCTGTTTAGATGATTATATTGAGCGTCTTAGAAGTAATTTGTTACAGAACGTTGATATTGTAAGAGTACAACCGAATAGATATCGGTTATATATTGAACCTTATTTTCATTACAAATCAATAAAGTTTGAAGATGGTCTTTATTTAAAATCGATGAGGTGACTGAAAAATACATTCAATCAAACTATGAAGATATATTGCAGTTAAAACCAACTGCAATAAACGTGCGGAGAGGAGACTATCTAAAGTTGCAAGATCTTCATCCGGTTTGTACACTTGATTATTTTAACGCAGCAATTAAAATAATAGGGGAACAGTCTTCTTTCCTAGTAATTAGTGATGATGTCGAATGGTGTAAGGAGAACTTTATAGGAGATAATTTTTATTTTACCAATGAGACGAATGCTGTGGTTGATTTATATCTTCAAACGTTGTGTGAAAATAATATCATAAGTAACAGTACGTTTAGTTGGTGGGGGGCATGGTTAAATGAAAATCCGAATAAAATCGTTATTGCTCCCAAGTTATGGTTTGGACCAAGCAATGCTCGTCATGATACTAAAGATTTGATACCGGATAGCTGGATTAAAATTTAGTTTTACCTTTAGGGTTGAATTAAGATTGTCTTTTTGATGAAGAGTGATAGAAAAAAGGTGTTTGTGTCGGGATGTTACGATATGCTGCACAGCGGACATGTTGCTTTTTTTACCGAAGCGGCCAAATTGGGCGACTTGTACGTGGGTATTGGTTCGGACAAAACGATAGAGCAACTTAAGAATCGTAAGACGGTAAACTGTGATCAGGAACGTCTCTATATGGTAAGTGCGCTCAAGGCTGTGCACAAAGCTTGGATAAATAGCGGTTCGGGTATTATGGACTTTGAAGATGATGTGCGCGAATTGATGCCTGATATCTTCTTTGTGAATTCGGATGGTCATAGCCCGATGAAGGAGGCTTTGTGCAAGGAGTTGGGCATCGAGTATGTTATCGCGGAGCGTATACCTCATCCGGGATTGCCGGTACGCAGTACTACAGCTTTGCGTAGCGAATGCAGGATACCGTATCGTATCGACCTTGCGGGCGGATGGCTCGATCAGCCGTATGTGAGTAAATACCATGCCGGATCTGTGCTTACAATCAATATTGAACCTGATTATGAGTTTAACGACAGAAGTGGGATGAGTACATCGTCGCGCAAAAAGGCCGTGGAGCTTTGGCAGACGGATATTCCCGAAGGTGATCGCGTAAAGCTTGCTCAAACGCTTTTTTGCTTTGAGAATCCTCCCGGGAGCAAATACATCAGCGGCTCGCAAGATGCGCTGGGTGTGGTGATGCCCGGACTGAACAAATACCTATACACAGGTGAATATTGGCCTTGTGAGATCGAAAGTATATTGGATAAGGATATCTTGGATTGGATTGAGGCGCATGTGTGTATGGTTCCGCTTTATCCGCGACATTCCGATTATGATGTATTGGCTGATACTCGGATTGACGAGGAAGGTGCGAAAGCACTTTCGATTGCAGCGGATGCATGCTGGCAGGCGTTGAAAGTTAAGGACCTTGATGCTTTTGGTAAAGCTGTAACTGCAAGTTTTGAGGCGCAGATTGCGATGTTTCCCAATATGGTTGATGCTGAAATAATGCGCCACCTGGATGAATACAAATCGCAGGTAAAAGGATATAAGATCAGTGGTGCCGGTGGTGGTGGCTATCTTATTTTTGTAGTAGACAAACCGCTGGCGAATTCGATGAAGATACGCATTCGCCGCGGATGATAATAATAGAAGTGATTGCAGCTTTTTTCTCAAGGATTGAGAAGAAGCTGCAATTCGTTTTTAATGTAATATGGGTTCAGGTAATGTGACATCGGCGTCGTTGCGGCATCGGTGCTAAATCCGTGACCATTGCTTTTGCCCGATGTTGTGCTGAGGCGTTGCATGTAGCGCCATTGATACCATACGGGTGCCGAGGCCAAGAACCGTTTTTCTCTTTTTTGCTTGCGAAGCCACATGGGTACGCTAAAACTAAAACCGGCATCGGCAGTGTTGCCGCTGTATCTGCCATAAAGAGTAAAGGAGACATTACTAAAGCGACGGGTAAAAGCTGCTTCTACACCATAGTCGCCATAGACGTACCTGCCGACCATAAGTTGCAACTCCATGTTGTACCGTTGAGGCGTCCATGTTGCGATGGCATGTGCCGAAACCTTTAAGACATTGTTGACCCACCAACTGGCATAGTCGAAATACGACCCAGTGGTAAAGGATGCTTTGTAGCCTAGTGTGAATTCTCCTTTCTTTTGCTGCCAATAGTTGCCGAGTTCTACCCCGATACGATTGCCGGTAAAGTTACCTACGGCTACGTGTCCGAAGAATTGACGCGGTAGTTTGTAGTCTTGCACAATGCTAATGATACCCGGACGTATGTAATTTCCTTCCGAAGAATACATGTCGTTGTAGATAGGAAGCAGTATCTGTCCTGTAAACCGTGCTCCCCGCCAGAGATCTACTTCTAGTGTGGGGGCGATGTCGAGACGCGACTGCCACACTTGGTCGTACGTTACGTTTTGCACCGAAAAGAGCGGGTAGAATACAAGCGCTACTTTACCCGCACTGCGGTTTTGAGTTTTGCTTTGGTTGAATATCTTCTCGGGGAGAGCTTCGAGCGAAAAGGTTAGTGTCTCGACAAACTGCCCGGTAATTTGTGTTGGTCTGCTGTCACATGCCGGTGCCGCTACAAGTAAGGCGGGGACATCGTTACGGCACACATTGATATACCACGCTTTTTGCGGAGCTATATGAAGCATGCTGTCTAATACGTTTAAGAGTGCTTGTGCTTCATTGCGCCATGCATTGTTCGTATATCGCACAAAGCAAGCCGTGTCGTTTTGTACAATTGATACGTTTTCGAGCGAAGCGGGTAGTTGTGCATACAGAGGCGTTGTACTAAGTATGCAGAGACTATATAACAGAGCTATTCGTTTCTTTTTTTTCATTGCAAAGGATAGGGATAAGGTGCTTGATTAGTGTATTGTCGATCTTCGTTTGTCCTATTTTATGAAGATGATGTATATGATGTGCATCTGTTCCTACACATGAGTAGAAGTTGTTGCGTAGAAGGTAAATGGCTGCTTTCTGTACACCCGAGCCGTAATGTCCCGATAAGGAAAGGAGATTGAGTTGAAACCGGCATCCCGAATCGCGTAACTCTTGATATACTTCCGGCTTGTTGTGATAGTAGGAGTATCGCTCGGGATGCGCTAGTAAAGGAATTAATCGGGATGTGCAGATTTCGAACAAAATATGTTGTAACGCAAACATACGTGAACTTCCTAATTCGATCAAAAGCATTTGTTCGCTTCCCATTTGCAAGGCAAGTGGATCGGAGAGGTGTTGTTGAAAACTATTGTCCAACATGTACTCCGCTGCAAATGTTACTGAGGATGTAACTTCGGATGCCTCATCTTTTAACTTATTCATTGCCGATGTAATCATTGCCCGTGTATTGTTGTGTACTGCATTCATGACATGGGGTGTGCACGAAATCGTGTGAGCACCCATTGCCGTAAGTTCGCGAAGGCACGCAACGCTCTGCTCTGTTGTTTTACAACCATCATCCAATCCGGGAAGTAAGTGATTGTGATAATCGGTGAAACCTGCGTAAAGTATTTCACGCAGGTAGGTTTTTCTTTTCAAAAAGGTAAACATAAGCTTATTCGATTTAATGTCCGTATGAATAGCCATAACCGTATCCATAGCCATAACTTCCGCGCTTGGTTTGAATATCGGTAACCACAAGTCCCATGTTATTGAGCTTCTTATTGCAATACATATCGTCGATAACGGGGAGAATTCGCTTATCGAGATGTCCGGCACGCATTACATATAACGTAACGTCGGCATACTTGGCTATGATGTGCGTATCTGATACTAGTTTGGCTGGAGCAGAGTCAATCACAACATAATCATAATGTGTGCGGCAATAATTGATAAGTTCTTCAGTTCTATGGGATAATAATAACTCAGAAGGATTGGGAGGGACGGGTCCGGCAGGTATTACATCCAAGTTTTGATTTAATACTTCATGCTTGATCAATGTGTTGATTGAATTTTCTTTACCCGAAAGGAAGGTGGTAACCCCGACGTTGTTATCGATCGCAAAGCAACGGTGCAAAGCGGGCTTGCGAATGTCGAGTCCGAGCAAAACAACACGCTTTCCAGATTGAGCTAAGGCTAGGGCCAAATTGACCGAAACATACGTTTTTCCTTCTCCCGGAGTTGTACTGGTAATAAGGATCGTGTTACGTTGGGCATCGTTGAGTGTCATAAAATCAAGGTTAGTTCGAAGCATTCTGAATGCCTCTGCCGCTCCTTCACGATTGCCCTCTGTCATGACGATTTCTGCTGAACTCTTAGGCTTTGACGGAATCTCTCCTATGATTGGAGCGGTAACGTTTTTCTCAACATCACGAATGTCTCTGATTTTCGTATTAAACATGTTGATTACGAAGATGGCACCTGACGGAACAACTAATGCCGCTACGACTGCAAATAACAATGTTAGCATTTTACGAGGAGATACCGGCGTATTTGTTCCCCATGCCGCATCGATAATTTTGGCCGAAGGAGCAGTAATACTCATCGATAGTTGTGTCTCTTCCCGCTTTTCGAGCAGATAGATGTATAGTTGTTCTTTGATCTCTTTGTCGCGAATTACACTGCGCAATTCTCGTTCTTGTTTAGGAGTTTCCTTGACACGCCCCGAGATTAGGTTTTCTTTTTTCTTGAGATTCGAAAGAGTAATGCCTAGTGTCTTTTTTAGATTTCCGACAGATTGCACAATGGAGGCATGATGCGCCTCGAGCTCATTGCGTTTGTTGAGCATAACGGGGTTTTGGGCTTTTACCGTACGTTGCATCTTTTCATATTCGAGTGAGAGATCGTTGTATCGTGCAATCTCCCGATTGAGGGCATCGTCGGAAATTCCCAGATTGGCAGGGATTAGTGCGCCCGGCGTAGAACTATTCAGAAACGCAGACACAAACTCGATTAGTCGCATTTGTGTTTCGGCATCGAGTACTCGTGTTTCGTAGGTGTTGAACTTTTGAAGTGTAAGTCGTGCTTCTTCTTCTACATCAGACAACTTGTTGTCTTTCTTATACGTTTCGATGTCTTTTTCGGCTCCGCCTAGTTCGTTGCGGATAATAATTAGTCGTTCATCAATAAATTCGGCCGTATTATGGGCTACACGATTTTTATCATTGATGGCATCTTCGTTGTAGAGTCGGATGTAGCTGTTGATGATATCGGCCGAACGTTGACGTGATGTGCCCTGCATTGAGATGTTGAGCACAGATGCGTTCTTGTTGGCCAGCGAAACATCGATGCTGTTACTTAACCAAAGAGCGATGTCATCCGGATTACCAAGTTCGAGTAGGGCAGAGGTATACTCTGACCGGGGATTATGTGTAACAATGGCGGTGCCAAACGGAACTGCAACAGGTTTGCCAAACTCGTGAACGGTTTCTGCTTCCGGATTTTTCTCTTCGTCAATGGGTGCGATACTAAAGTGTGATGCCGACAGCACTTTAATTTTGTATCTATAGCTATGTGTCGGAATTGAGTCGCGTGTAATGTATTTGAGTGTTATCGGTGCATCGGTATATAAGAGTTTGGACTTGAATCGAGACTCGGAAAAGATTGAGACATCAAGTTGCAAATCTTCTATTACTCGAAGGGCTAGTGTGTTTGACTTAAAAACAAGGATTTCGTTTTCGATGTTATTTGGCAATGTTCCCAGCATAGCCAGGTCTTGAAAAGCTGCCAGTTCGTTTGCGTTTCCACCTCGCTTGTCGTCGCTAAGGAGCACCGATGCCTGCATCTTATATACGGGAACCGACATCCAGAGCCAGCCCAAGGCCAAAGCAGGGAAAACGATAAGTGCGACAACAAACCAATGCCATCGTATCAGCAAGGCATCGATCAGGTCGTGAAAGTATAGTTCTTCCTCTTGCGGTTTATTTTGATAATCTGTCATGTAATTAAAGTTTTGGTTATTGAGGTTAAAATAGCATGCTTACAATTAGCGGATAAGCAGTGCGGCAATAGTGGTAAAGAGAGAGCCGAGTGAAACAAAGAGAGGCATAAAACTGCTGTAATCACCACCGGTAGCTTTGGCTTTGTTGGGTTCTACATATACTACATCGTTTTGCTGTAGGTAATAAACCGGCGAGGAGAATAAATCATTACTATTCATATTTACCCGATGATGCAGTTGCTTGTTGTTGATCTCCCGAATCACAAGCACGTTATTGCGTTTACCGTATACAGTCATATCACCGGCAAGTCCAAGGGCTTCGAGTAGTGTAATACGTTCATTCGGAATGGTAAAGGAACCGGGCTTGGCAACTTCTCCCAATACGGTGATTTTGTAGTTGAGGTATTTGACCGAAACAATAGGGTCGTGCATGTAGGTTGTAAGTTCTTTCTTGAGCTGATCTACAAGTTGTTGCCTTGTTTTGCCCGCTACATGAATGGTGCCTATAACCGGAAAGTCGATATTGCCCGTTGAATTGACAAGATAACCTTGCAGTGACTGTGCCGACGATAATTGTCCGCTACTCGACTGATAGGCCACGGTGGGCAGATTAAAAGGTAGTGCAGCCGTAGGATCGCTACAGCTTACAACAATAGCAAGTAAGTCATCTTTTTTGATGACTGCCTCATACTCATTTGCAGAGTTGGAGGCCGATTGGTGCATTGTGTCAATGTCTTTAAAGTACGTAATTTTCTTAGCTGAGCACGAGCACAGCATCACAATGACCAATGCGAAGGTTAAAATTCTCATTGGTGATAAGGTTTGGTTAAAACTAAAACGTCAAAAACGTAATTGAAAATTGCAAGATATACAAGTGCATATTAATGCGGTTAGTATTTAAAATTGCAATTCATCCGCAAAAATAACAAAAAATAAACGAATTCAAAGGTTTGGTTTTCTTTTTGATATTGTTTGTATATTAAATTGTCATACAGAAATATGTATATGCAAAAAGCAAAGGACGTTCAAAAAATTATGAACGTCCTTTTGCATAGTTATAATTGGGGTGGATAAGTTATTTTTATTAAAAACTAGAGTAGACCTCTAGTTTTTCTTGTTTCCATATTCAAGCTTTACGCGTAACTGAGATGTTGTTACACCAAACTGCTTTTTGCAGAACGAATTTAAGTGAGAGGAAGAGGCAAATTGCATTGTCATTGCGATTTGTTTTATAGAAAGATTTTTGTCGCTTAGATACTCCATTAGTTGCGTTTTCTTTTGTTTATTTATCCATTGATATGGAGTTGAGTCGAACTGTTGTTTAAATGTTCGTTCGAAAGTTTTCATTGAATATCCACATAATTGAGCTAATTCTTTTGCATTTCTTGCTTTTGATGCATGATAGTGAACATTGGCATTAAAATCATTAGAAGCTTGCATCATATCTGTAATCAAAGGGGCAAGTTCTTCAATAGTATACAAATGTTTTAGAAGTATGGAAACTTCTTTTCGTTTCAACTCTTGTAGATGATGGCAGCAAATTGATTCTTGTAGGTATCTTTGGACTTGTTCCATACATCCTAAAAGTATTGGTTTTATTGGAATTGGGCTCTGTGCTAATTTCAAGGCGTCTATTTGGTTGGTGAGCTTTGCATATTCAGTTTTATAGCATACATAATCAATCCCTTTAAAAGATAACATGATTAGGCTTGCCTTAGCAGGAGCTTTAATCGTAAAACTACTCCCTTTAATTATATGAAACATGTGTTTTGCGGGAACATGTATTGACGGATTTCCTAAAATGCAGATTTCAACAGAAGATGTGATGGAAAAAATAATCACAGAATATCTTATGTCATTGTGATTAATAGAGCAATCTGATGCAATTTTTATAAGTTTAAATTCACCTTCTTTATGTTTATTATGATAACTACATTTAGAAGAATTGAATGTTGTATGCATATTCATATTTTATATTAGATAGTTCTTATTGTTTTTCGAGCTAAGACTACTGCAAAGATATATCATTCATCTCCATGTATATATCTTGATTTAATGCTATAAATAGAAGATATAGGACAAACTGTTACAGATTTGCGTCATCTAGTTTTAGATTGGAACAATAAGTTTTTACGCTTATGTTTATAAGCGTATTGACTTTTGCCTTATTGATTTATTGTTAAATAAGAATAAATGTATGGATCGTTGTGTGGTTTTGTAATTTTTATTGTAATATTGCTTGCGAAATATAAGCAAGCAGGCAAATGAAATGTTATTTTGAACATATTTCTTCGATCTTCGCTACACCATGTTCTATGGTGCAGTCTGCTGGCTATGGGCAATGCCCTACATCTACATCCTCGACTTCATCGTCAACCCTGTAAGGGGTTGTCTATTTCCATATTATCCTCAGACCTATTTTACATGTAGGTACACCTCTCACAAGAGCGGGTGAAATTGAACTATCCTTTTATCAATATTTTATTTATATGAAAATTCTAAAATTTGGAGGAAGCTCGTTGGCTTCATCTCACTGCGTAGATACAATCGTGGCGATTGTAGAAAAAGAAACAAACGACCATAAAGTTGTTCTTGTAGTTTCAGCCCTTGAAGGAATCACCGATTTATTGCTTGAAGCCGGGCAACTGGCAGCTATACAGAATCAAAGTTATCACACCATTCTTTCCGTGATCGAAAATCGGATGCTCAACTATACGCGCTCTTTACTGCCGGTTATCACTCAAAGTGCTACATTAAGCATGGTCAAACAATACATCAATCAGATTGAAGATATTTGTGATGGGATTTGTACTCTCAAAGAGATGTCGGCTCGTACTTCTGATATGCTATTGGCCTATGGTGAGTTGATAACCTCGAAAGTCATTTCTGAGCATATGCGAGCAGTGGGTATCAAACATGTGTGGTTTGATGCTCGGGACGTGATCGAGACAGACTCAAACTATGGAAGAGCAGCCGTACTGTTTGCAAATACAAACCGAGCAATCAGGGAGCGAATTGGGGAAATTACAGAGTCGGTTGTGATAGTTCCGGGGTTTGTTGCTTCAGATGGCAATGGAAATACCACAACACTGGGTCGTGGAGGATCAGACTATACGGCTGCATTGTTTGCGGCTGCACTGAATGCTTCCGAAATGGAGATCTGGACTGATGTAAATGGTATGATGACTGCCGATCCGCGTATCGTCAAAAATGTAAAAACTATTCGTACACTTTCATACCATGAGGCAATGGAGCTATCTCATTTTGGCGCAAAAGTACTATATCCTCCGGCCGTACAACCGGTGATGCTAAAGAAAATACCACTGAGAATTAAAAATACATTTGCACCCTCCGAAGAAGGAACCCTTATTTGTGATCAATCATTAGCCGCAAGTCCGAATGACAACATTTGTGGGATATCAAATAATGCTCATATTGTACTACTCAATCTTGAAGGTACAATCATTGTAGGAATTCCCGGATTCTCACGTCGATTATTTACAGCGTTAGCCACACAGAATATCAATGTCGCACTCATCACACAGAGTTCTTCAGAATATTCCATGTGTGTAGCCATCAAAGAAGAGGACAAAGAAAAAGCTGTTGAGGCGGTGCATG
The DNA here is from genome assembly GCA_051656605.1 of Tannerellaceae bacterium. GTDB lineage: Bacteria > Bacteroidota > Bacteroidia > Bacteroidales > CAMTPD01 > UBA12018. The sequence goes on from JBOGCF010000043.1 coordinate 178,656, forward strand.
CGGCTTTTGCTACCGAATTTGCAAATGGTACACTTGCTCCGATCAAGGTAGAAACATCTTTGGCAATGATTGCTTTGGTAGGTGATAGTATGGTGAATCTGCCGGGGATCAGTGGCCGGATGTTTAGTGTGCTCGGTCGCAATGGTGTAAACATTCGTGCAATTGCTCAAGGGTCGTCAGAACGTAACATCTCAGCCGTGATTGCTCGCTCCGATTTAAAGAAAGCATTGAATGCTCTGCATGAGCAATTTTTTGAGTCGGTATACAAACAAATTAATCTATTTGTAGTAGGAGTAGGTAATGTAGGAAGTCGCTTGATGGAGCAACTACGCAAGCAGGCTGCCTATCTGCAAGAGCACCTTCGGTTACAAGTGCGACTGATTGGTGTATCTAATAGCACAACAATGGTATTTGAAGAAGATGGTATTGAATGGGACAACTGGCGAAATGCCCTTAGCAACGGACGTCCCATGCAGTTGGATCAATTTGTTGAGCATGTAATTGAGTTGAATAAGCGTAACTCTATATTTGTAGATAACACTGCCTGCGATGAAGTGGCTAATGTATATGCAACATTGCTTCGAAAAAGTATATCAGTCGTTACCTGCAATAAGATCGCTTGTTCGTCCGATTATACCTCCTACAAGCGTCTCAAAAGTTTGGCTCAAAAATACAATGCGCAGTTTCTTTTCGAAACCAATGTAGGAGCAGGGCTCCCCGTTATCAATACATTAAATGACTTGCTGCGCAGTGGCGACAAGGTCAATCGTATTCATGCCGTACTTTCGGGAACAATGAATTTTGTCTTTAATGAATATGACGGAACCCGCACATTTGCCGAAGTTGTGAAACAAGCCCAAGACGAAGGATATACAGAGCCCGATCCGCGACTTGATCTAAGCGGACTCGACGTAATGCGCAAGATCGTTATTTTGGCACGAGAAGCAGGCCGCAGTGTCGAGATGAGTGAGATTCGCAACGATGGCTTTCTTCCCCAGTCGTGTTTTGATGGAGATGTGACACAGTTTTACCACGAATTGGCAAAACATGAAGCACACTTCCAGAAGCTTTATTTCGATGCAAGTGCGACAGGAAAACGCCTCAAGTATATGGCTTCGATAGATGGTGATACCATTCAGGTGGGCTTGGAAGCGGTATCTTCAGAGTGCGACTTCTTCAATCTGGATGGAAAAGACAATGCTGTTCTTTTTTATACCAACCGTTACCCCGAGCAACCGCTGGTAATAAAGGGGGCTGGTGCAGGAGCCGAAGTTACTGCTTCCGGATTGTTTTCTGATATCATACGTGCTGCACGCATTGCACATTCATAATTTACACAAATGCTTCTTCTTATGAAAAAACAAATCAAAATATTAGCTCCGGCTACAGTAGCCAACGTAGTGTGCGGATTCGATATACTCGGATTTGCACTTGACAATCCGAATGACGAGATGGTAATGCGGCTTATCGACGAACCTGTAGTGCGGATTATTAATAAAGACCATTACAATCTCCCCACCAATCCGCCCGACAATGTAGCAGGGGCTGCACTTCTTGCTTTGATGGAAGACTATCCTCAGCCCGTAGGGTTTGAAGTAGAGATTAAGAAAAATATCATGCCCGGAAGTGGTATCGGTTCCAGTGCCGCGAGTGCCGCCGGTGCTGTAGTAGGTGCAAACTATTTGCTGGGCAATCCTTATACACCTGATCAGTTGGTCGGTTTTGCAATGTTTGGCGAAAAGGTTGCCAGTGGTGTTAAACATGCGGATAATATCACCCCGTGTATCTTTGGTGGTGTTACATTGATTCGTTCTACCGATCCGCTCGATATTGTACCGCTCTCGGCTCCCGATTTGTATGTAACGGTAGTGCACCCACAGATTGAAGTAAAGACAGAGAATGCTCGAAAGATTTTGAAACAGCACGTCGAACTCAAATCTGCGATTCGTCAATGGGGCAATGTGGCCGGTGTTGTAGCCGGTTTACTCAAGAAAGATTACGAGCTACTGGGCCGTTCGCTCGAAGATGTAATTATCGAGCCCATTCGGAGTATTTTGATTCCCGGGTTTGATGACATCAAGATGCAAAGTAAAGCCGTAGGAGCATTAGGCGGTGGAATCTCCGGTTCGGGCCCTTCTATATTTATGCTCAGCAAGGATGAAGCTACAGCCCAAGCCGTAGCAGAAGTCATGAGTAATGTATACACAACTCTTGCTATCGATTATCATATCTATGTCACCTCTGTAAATACAGTAGGAGTCAAGGTGTCAGAATTCTAAAAACAGTTATCTTATGAAATACTACAGTACAAACAAGCAAGCTCCGTTGGTCGATTTTCGTGAAGCAACCATTGCAGGGCTGGCTCCGGATAAAGGACTTTATTTTCCACATTATATACCGCAATTATCCGATTCGTTTCTCTCCGAAATCGAGCATCTTGCCGATGCCGATATTGGTTATGCTGTGATGCAACCCTATGTGGGTAATACGATTCCGGACGATAAATTGCGAGAGATTATCCGTCAAACGCTTGCTTTTGAGATACCCTTGGTGTCGGTTACAGAAAAAATAGCATCACTCGAACTCTTTCATGGTCCTACTTTTGCTTTCAAAGATCTTGGAGCTCGATTTATGAGCCGCTGTATGGGTTATTTTGCGGAACAAATCGATAAACCGATGACCGTGCTTGTTGCGACTTCGGGCGATACCGGTGGTGCAGTAGCAAATGGATTCTATAATGTACCCGGCGTAGAAGTTGTTATTCTATATCCCTCGGGCAAAGTGTCGGAGGTGCAAGAGCTACAACTCACCACATTGGGCGGAAATATTAGAGCTTTAGGAGTAGAAGGAACATTTGATGATTGTCAGCGAATGGTGAAAGAAGCATTTGCGGATGCAACGCTTCGAGAGGCCTTGTTTCTCACTTCTGCCAATTCCATTAACGTGGCGCGATGGTTGCCGCAACAGCTTTTTTATTTTCTAGGGTATAAACAATGGAAGCCTCAGGCAACCCGTCCGGTGGTAGCTGTGCCAAGCGGTAACTTTGGTAACATTTGCTCCGGAATGCTAGCCAAGGAATCGGGGCTTCCGTTGGGCGACTTTGTTGTAGCTTGCAATGCCAACGATGCTGTTGTTGATTATTTACAAAGCGGCAGTTATTGCGCAAAGCCAACGGTTGCGACCATTTCAAATGCGATGGATGTGGGCAATCCAAGCAATTTTGTGAGGATACTCGAACTATATGGAAACAACTATCATGCAATATACAGACAAATCAAAGGGTATACCATTGGTGATGAGGATACGCTTGCTACTATACGTAGTGTATACCACGACACCGGCTATTTGCTCGACCCGCATGGAGCGGTTGCCTATCAGGCGTTGAGTCGTTATCTATCCGTCAATCCCGAAGAAGCCGGATTTATACTCGAAACAGCTCATCCTATCAAGTTTGAACTGCCGAATGATATCCGTATTCAATGCTCGGCGCAACAACAAGAAGCATTACAACAACTACGCGCAGCCACAAAGCATTCGGTGCGAATATCTCCACAATACGAAGCTTTAAAAGCGTTCCTGTTGCAATAGTAAATTTAAATAATAGAAAAGCGATGAATACTCATTACAGAGATTCATCGCTTACTTATTATACAGTCTTACAATCGAGATTATTGTCGAGGAAGTGGTCCTTCAACAGCCGGATTGTTTGTGATTTCTTGTTCCGGAATTTGGAAGAAATAATAAGGTGAATTCGGAACAAAGCCTGTTTTATCAGGGAATGTTAGCGTGTAGTGACCACCTTTGATTGTAGGATATTCAGGGAAGTCTGCTTTGTTTAGAGGTTTGCGTACCAATGCCGATTGTGTACGTGTGTTGTCAAATACGCCGCTAGAGCCTTCTCCCCACAATTCTCTACGTCTTTCTTTTAATACAAAGTCAAGATCACATACATAGCCTGTTGTTGTAGCGTTACGAGCTTGGCGCAACTCTGCAATAATTTGCTCTGCTGTTTGGGGCGTACCTCCGGTACCTCCTCTAAGTTTGGCTTCAGCTTCAATCAACCAAGCCTCTGCACCACGCATATAAACTAAGTCGGCCGATTTCTCAGCAGCTCTAAACTTGAACTTTGTGTAAGTCAAGATGTCTTTTACACGAGGAGCCACAACAGTACTATTCGGATCATTACTATTGTTGAATTCGAATAAAGAGAAGCGAATGTCATTGGTATCGTATCCGTTGCCATAGTCAAAAAGCTTTTTGAAATAAGGATCCGGAACAGCATTTTTGTAATATGCTCTTGTGTCGCCAGGTCTATTATCTAGATACTCAAACGCATAACTCATATCATTATTTGACGAGGTTTGCTCCAATCCCCACATAAACTCTTTCACTTTTGCATCGTTAAATCCGGCAACGAATTCGTCGGTGCTCATAAGTGTATATTTGTTAGAGGTTCGAATTGATGCTGCGTGCATTACGGCAGCATCCATATCTACTTTTATTCCGCCTGTTTTTGTTGTACCTCTGGTCAAGTAGGCACGAGCCAAGAACATTGAAATTACTTCGGCATCCATTTCGGCAAACGACTGTTTGCTATATTTTTCATCTGTTAAAATCTCTTTGGCCTTTACCAGGTCATCGATCAGTACTTCGTAAATTTCGGCAACAGTAGAAAGTTTTACACCTTTCATAATCTCTGAAATCTCAGTGATATCGTTCATATTCGGACATACAGGGTAATCCTTTGCCACATCATACGGCAATTGCCATAAGCGTACGATATCAAGATAGCACATAGAGCGAAGAGCCAACAACTGTGCATACATTGCTTTAGATGTCTTCGACGGACTGTTGAGGCCGTTATAAAACTCAATAGCTTTGTTGCAGTTAGCAATACAATTATAATATTTTCGCCATGTTACATTCACATTAGACCCCAATGTGTTGTTCGTCGCGAAGTTATACTGGGTCACAACTCCTCCATAAATTCCGGAGGTGCCAACCATGTCATTTCCAAGCGCATCTACGGCAATTAGTGTGCCTCTATATCCCGGATAGCTATATGAGTTGAACCAATTCGTTAGGGCATAGAAAGCACCATTGTAAAGAGTTTGTAAAGTCTGATCGGCAAACTCCGGCGAAATCGATTCGTCTGTCACGTTTGTTGGAGGAGTTACAGTCAGATAATCATCGCAAGAGGTTGTGCTCAATGCAATGAATAATGCAGCAATATATTTTTTCATTATTATAAATCCGATTAAATAATTAGAACGTCATATTCACACCAAAAGAACAAGTTTTTACTGCCGGATATCGGTAGCTTGTAGTTCCGTTTAAGCCTCCAGATTCCGGATCGATACCCTCAGTTCCAAAAATTGTGAATAAGTTTTCACCTTGGAAGAATACCGAAGCATTTGCCATTTTTACCTTCTTCAATACAGTTTGTGGAATATTGTATGTAACAGCAAAGTTCTTAAGTCGGCCATACGATCCGTCATATAAATGTCGAGACGATTGCGAAGAGAAGCTCTCGGATATACTTTTTGTAGTGAGACGTGGAAGATCCGTATCTTGGTTTTCAGGAGTCCAACGGTTTATCATTTCCTGAGCCAGAGGTCGTCCTTTCGATGTTCCATAGCTATAATTGCCCAAGTAGTCGGTCGCATATAGTTTGCCGCCGAGACTATAAGAAAACAGTGCTGAAATTGTGAAATCATAAACTTTGAAATCGAAATTGATCCCTCCGTATAATTTAGGAAGTGCACTACCCATATTTTGACGATCATTCACAGATGCGGTAGAATACTTATTCGTCTTATATTTTTTACCATTCTCGTCAAATAAATACCAAGCTGGTTCTCCTGCATTTGCAAGGCGAGCTTCCACAATTTCGCCGGCACTATTACGATCATACAACTGTTCTCCATCTTTCGTATTTCCTGCCCATTCTACCAATTTGAAGGCATAGATATCACCACCTTCAATTAGAAACTTCGTGCCCGATTGCACACCCTTCTTCACAGGGAATGAAGTAATCTTATTGCGATAATGAGCCATGTTGAGACCTAGATCAAGGGCCAAATTCTTTGTTGTAAATACAGTTCCTTTCAGGTCTATTTCAATACCATTGTTTTTCATTGCACCGATATTGGATAAAATCGATGAATAACCGGATGAAGATGCAAGATCAAGTCCGTATAATAGATCTTTGGAAGAACGTTGGAAGTATTCGGCGCTACCTCTCAATCTACTATTGAAAAAGGAGAAATCTACTCCGATATTAAAGTTTAAGTTTGTTTCCCAGGTAAGATCCTTGTTTGCAAGGGTATTAATGTATAATGCCGGAGAAGAACCGATTTGGCCAGATTGGTATACCGACTGGTAAGGATAATATTCGGACAACTCCTGATTTCCTTGTGCCCCATAACTAACACGCCATTTAAGCAAGTCCACATTTTCTACATTTTCCATGAATGCATCTTTGGCCATATTCCAAGCAGCACCTACCGACCAAAAGTTACCCCAGCGATGTTTCGGGTGAAACTTCGAAGAGCCGTCGCGACGATAAGAAGCCGAAAGATTATATTTTCCTTGATAGTTGTATTCTGCTCTACCTAAGAAACCTGCCAATGTGAACTTATCAGAGTATCCGTTGTATCCGGACACAACAGAGCCTGCATCCGGTTCTTGAATACCCGGGAGTGGAAACGAACGAGTAGAGCCTCCATTATATTCTCTGGTATAACCATAAATCTCCTGTCCGGCCATCAACGCAATTACATGATCTGTGTTGATTTCTTTGTTGTAGGTTAGGATATTATTAAACGTATAACTTCTGACAGTGAGAGAACTTCGTGATGCAGATGTATTTTGTAAATTCTGAGCCACCTCTTTTTGTCCGTCAGGGCCAACGGATCCGAGTACCGAAAACGATGGTGAGTATGAATGATTATTACGTATGCTGATATCAGTACTATAGGTCGTCTTGAACTTCAAACCATCTAAAACAGATAGTGCATTTGCTATTTTAGCGATATCAAAATCCAAAGCACCTCTTACAGAGATCAGATCTCTTTTGCGTTGATCTTTTGATAGAGGTAAACTAGCCAATTGATTATTTGTAGCAAAAGAGCTAGTTCGGTAAGGTCCAAAGTCATGGATTTTATTACCATCTTTATCAAACAGATATTCGCCCGTTTCGGGATTTCTTTTGTAGATAGGATAGAAGCCGGGCATATTCATACCATAGCTTAACGCATTGCCAACGTTGCTATCTTGTGAGTCATTAAAATCTGTTTTACTATTCGAATAGCTTAGGTTTAAGAGAAGTTTCAACCAATCAGTTGTTTGATTCGTAATGTTTGTTCGCACAGATGTACGACTAAAACCCGAACCTAAAGTGATCCCTTTTTCATTTAAGTGGCCGGCAGAAACAAAATATTGCGTCTGCTTGCTACCTCCCGAAACGTTTGCGTTAATTTCATAACGTTCACCTGTGCCAATCATTGCTTCATCCCAATTGTCATTCCACAATGGATTCAGACCAGAGATTAATTTCCCATCGATACCTACCGGTTGGGGATATCTGGAGCCATATGGGTTGATCCCCATATCATCGATAAGTTCAGCCGAAGCTTTGTTTGCAGCATCTTCCATCGATAAATTATTATCCATGTATCCGTTGCGCAAAGCCTCCCAACGAAGCTCTACCCAATCGTTGGTCCCCATTAGCTCGATTGGTTTCACTGCACGTTTCGACCATCCGGCTGTAGCACGGATATTAACCTGAGGGGCTTTTTCTTTACCACCATTTTTTGTTGTTATCATTACTACACCATTACCGGCTCTCGAACCGTATAATGCAGCTGAGGCGGCATCTTTCAATACAACAAGTGATTCGATGTCAGATGGATTTATGCTCGATAAGTCACCATCGAAAGGAACACCATCAATAACATAAAGAGGTGAACTCGAAGCGTTGATGGAGCCAACACCTCTCACGCGGATAGCAGCAGCTTCGCCCGGTTGTCCCGAAGAGTTTGTAACCTGTACACCGGCTGCAGCACCTTGCAAAGCATTTGTAACGTTTGATACCTGCGCAGTATTCAATCGGTTGTTGTCAACAACGGCAAGTGCTCCTGTAAATGTGTTTTTCTTTGCTGTACCGTAGGCTACAACGACAACCTCATCTATTTGCTGTGTTTCATTGGCTAGCTCTACAACTTTCGCGTGGTTTGCGTCAAGTTCTTTCGAGGCTAATCCAATATAAGAGAAGATCAATTTAGCATCAGTCGGAACATCTAATGTGTAGTTTCCCTCAATATCGGTAACAGTACCAATCGTTGTACCTTTTACAACGACTGTGGCCCCGATTACGGGCTCACCATTGGCTTCGACCACTTTTCCTGTGATTTTCTTTTTCTGCACTTGGGCATCTACCATTGTTGTGCTAAGTAACAAGGCTGAAGTCAGAAAAAGGCTTTTTGCTTTAAAAGCTAAGTTAACTTTACTGTTCATCATTTATTAAAGTGTGGGTTATGTATGATTTTATATTAGTATATCACTTTGAATGCATTTTGGGTTATTCAATTGCATTTTTGTCAAATATAATGTTATTTATTGAATTTATTATAGGTTGTTGAGCGGAAATGATTTCATGGAATAAAAAAGTGTGAATTAGATTCAAAAAAAAAGGCCTCCCAATAGGGAAGCCTTTTTTCTATAGAATATCGTGCGATTAGTATCTGTCGTTGTTACCGTATCCGCCGCGACCTTCGCTTCTGTAACCACCACGGTCGCTACCATAACCACCACGGTTGCCACCGCGATCATTACCATAACCGCCACGGTTGCCACCACCGTAACCACCGCCACGATTGCCACCGAAGCCACCACCACGGTTGCCACCGAAGCCACCACCACGGTTGCCACCGAAGCCGCCACCAGCAGGTCTTTCAGTTTTAGGACGAGCTACACTTACATTGATAACTTTTCCTTCAAATTCTGTGTTGTTCAAGGCATCGATTGCTTTTTGGCCTTCTTCGTCGTTTGGCATTTCAACGAATCCGAAACCTCTTGATCTTCCTGTTTCTCTGTCTGTGATAATCTTAGCTGATTCGATTTCTCCGTATTGAGCGAATAATTCACACAAGCTGTCAATTTCTGTACCCCAGCTCAAGTTCGAAACGTAAATGTTCATCGTAATGAATGTTAAATTGTTATTTAATTATAGATATGTTTACTGCATTCATGCCACGAGCTCCGCGTGCAGTTTCAAAAGTAACTTTATCACCCTCTTTGATGTCTGACGGTGCGTTAGAGAAATGGAAAAAGTATTTTTCAGTACCTCTCAGATCCTTGATAAATCCATATCCCTTACTCGCGTTGTAGTGTTCAACCCTGCCATTGTACAATTCCGGTTCGTTTGGTTCCGTTTGTTTCGGAGCAGAGATTGAAATTGTAGAAGCATCAATCTCTTCTTTAGGCTTCACATCTAGAGGATTTGAATGTAATACACCGAATTCATCGACATAAGCAAACATTGTGTCTTGAGAGTCGTTTCCACTATTTTGCAAACGTTGTTCTTTTCTTTTCTGCTTTTCTTCTTTTTTCTGTTGTTTCAACTTTTCTCTGTCACGCTTATTCGTAATGATTCGTTTTGTCATGCTTTATTTTTTACGTTATGTATATTTACGTTATCTGTAAAATATACCTGTCTATTTAATATATTAATATCTTGTTTATAATCTACTGAGCGAAGGAGTGGTTTTATGTATGCAAATTTGAAGTTGGAATAATCCGTTGTTAAAATGAAACGGAGAATTGGCAAATGCAAAGACGATTCAAAAAAGCTCCGAAAGCTTAGTGTGTAAAGGTAATCATAATTTTCGAAGTTCAAAATATCTCTCCTTAATTTGATTCAAATAGTGTTGAGATTTTTCAAAAGCTATATTTCAACACATCATCATCCTGATTGGACATCCACATTATTTTATGATATAAAGATATCAATGTTTCATGTTTTCGTGATTACTATTCTCTTCAATGTCTCATATTTAAATAAAGATGTCTCAAACTTAGATTATCTAGGCTCAAATCTATCAAATGACACATTCTTAAAAAAACGTGAGACAAATTTACATATCAATCGTTGTTAATTAGGTGTGTGAAAAAATAACACACCTAGAATTTTAAAAGCACCAAAGTTTAATTGATATGTACGCAATGTTTAACATGCAAATTATAATAAAATTAATATGCATTACATCCATATTCGTAGGAATGACCGGATGTATACATGAGGAAACAGATCCGTACTGTAAATATCAATCAGTACAAATACGGGTATTGGTAGATTGGAGTCTTTCTGGAATTACTCCCACAAAAAACGAAAGTGATGATTATGTACATCGAGTTTCATTTCGTTTTTTTCCGAAAGATGGAACTAAACCATTCGAGCTTTATCTGGAAGAAAATGTGCATGAAGGAATAATCGAAGTACCTGTAGGCACATATGATCTCATTGTAATGAACGAGTCGGTATACGATGTTTATTGGAAAGATGTAATTCGGTTTCATAATATAAACGATTTCGAAACCATTTCAGCCGAGGTTTGCGAGGCAAATCCGAATGCATTTGATTTTTATAAGCCATTTCCATTGGAAGCATTTATGATTGATATTCCTAAAATGGCATCATGGAGTATTCAAAATTATGTTGTAGGGAAACAATCCTCAAACGAAACATTACTCATTCCGATGCATAAGTTAACACATACATGCAGAGTACTGGCTACTGTCAAGAATCTGAAATCTGTGTCATTGATGCGAGGAGCAAAACGCGGATTTGCAAAGCGTGTTTATTTGGCTTCTCGAGCTACATATAATGCACCAGCCACGTTGTTTTTTGTATTCAACGGTCGAAAACCTCAGCCTGGAAGTGCAACCGATGGTACTACCGAATACTCATTTCGATCACTCGGAGCCTTGCCCATAGCTGCAGAATATACGCTCGGAGTAGACGTGATTATGGTTGACGGGCGTCGATATATTCCCGAAAATGCATTAGATCTTGAGTTTAACGTGACAAAACACGTTATGGATTATTATGCACATCAGGGAGTAACTCGCACCACAGCCGATCGTATCGAAATCCCAATCTCGCTATCCTTGCCCCGAGTAGATGGCGATATTGGAGTAGGAGAATGGGGTGATGACGATACAATCGTAATTGAATAGAATATAAGCGCATTTCGTATGCACCTAGAAGCAAAACACAAATAAGTATTTAACTGATTAATTTAATTCAACAATGAAAAAATTCGTGTTCGGACTTGCAACATGCAGTCTAATTTTGGCAAGCTGCTCTTCAAATGACTCATTAGAGCAAGCAATCGTTACTGAAAATCTCAATGTAATCACTTTTAATGCAAACACTACGCGTGCATCAGTTAGCAATCTCGAAAGTGTAAAAGGCGGCTTTCCTGTTTTTGCACAAACTAAGAATGGCAGCACTTGGTATATCAACGGTACTGCAGACGACAAAGCAATCTATAGCTTCAAGTCTTCGGCATGGTCTTGGTCTGATGGTACTACGGCTAATCAGAAAAAATGGCCTACCGAAACAGCTGCCTATCCAATGCATTTTTATGCCTATTTTCCGAAAATAGCTGATGGGTTTATTCTAAACACAAGTACACTAGGTACTCTTAATGCAACAATAACAATTGAATCTGCAGTTGCAAGGCAGTCCGACTTTTTAGGAGCAAGATATACAGATGTAACTACAAAACCGGGATCTGGAAAATTAAATCTTTCGTTTGAGCACATTACATCAAAAATCAATTTTGGTATTGTAGCCGGAGCCGGAACATCAGTGTTTGTGCAGCAGTTAGGTCTAAATAACGTTGGTAATATCGGAACTTATAGCTATACAACCGGAAGTTGGTCGTATAGTACCCCAGATACCTATGCAGGAAAATACTTCTACTGGGGTACTGAAAAAACAGGAAATGTAATCAACGTATTCGGACCTACAGCACCTGCTAATGAAACAATCATTCCATTCTACAGTGCGAATATTGCAAATCACTTGATGCTTCGACCACAGAATAATACTCCTGTTTGGAATGGAAAAGCTACATCCGGCAATATCATTACACCTTCCGACGCCTATATCGAAAGCGTATATCGTCTCGAAGCAAATGGTGATGTAAATGCAGTAGGCTATAAAGATGCATCTAAGCATCCAGATTTTAGTGGTTTAAGTGAAGATAAGCAAACAGCTCTTAGGGGAAAACCTCTTTATATAAAAGTTGGATTTCCATTCGGTAACCCACTCTCATGGTCAAAAGGAAAAGCATATACCTATAATATTGGTTTAGGAACATTGGGATCTACAGGGGGTATTATCATCGACAACCGTTATTACGATGAAAAAGGTAATCCCACCGATCTTACAATCAAAGATAAGAATACTGGCGATCAAGTTAACAATGGCGAAATTCACTTCAATGTTTCTGTAGGTGAATGGGCTGATGGACAAGGCGGATCTAACGTAAATGGTTCTGGAACAACTGTTCAATAGTCATAAATTAGACGATATCCGGTTTGCAGCCGGAAGGGTTATGGGGTTTGGTCACCCCATAACTCACACAAAAGAAGGTATAAAATATGAGACGTTTATTAATACTATTTATAATCACACACACACTTTATGCGTGTACAGATCAATCTGCCGAAACAGAAGTGTGTATGGATGTGCTTCGTTTTGGCGTTACCTCTATAGAAGATTCCAAAGGTTCTGTTATCACAGATCATAACGGATCTAATCCTCTCTTATCCATGGCTGTATTTTGTTCTCATAGCGGACAGAACCGTTATAGTAGCACATCTACATCCAACTACATGCACAATGTGCAGGTGTCTCGTGCCCATTCTTCAGCGCAATGGATTATTGAATCAGGAGTAAATTCTCAATGGAAAGATGATGGATATCACTCATTCTTTGCATTTGCACCTTATGGTATTTCGGGTGTTCAGTGCAGCGAAACTACACAGCAAGGTCCTCCACGTCTTACGTATACGATTCCTTCCAATCATGTACAGCAGATCGACTTGCTGTATAGTCACACAACCTTGATCAATGGTAAGCAACAGTATATCGGAAATCGTCCCGTAAGTTTCGGATTTCGTCATGCACTTTCCAAAATCACGTTCGAAGCTAGTAAGGAATCAACCGTAACAGACGTAGTTACAATTACTTCTGTAGCATTAACAGGCCTAAAGGGGAAAGGTACGTTCTCGTATCTAATGAATGCTGATTATTCTGAGATAACGGGTGCAAATTGGCAACTAGACGCGCTAGCATCACCTACTGACTACGTCATTCGTCTTTCTTCGTTGGTTGGTAATACTCCTACATCTTTATTACCGGCAGCGCAGGCACTGTTTCTGATGCCACAAACTTTTCAGAGCGGCCAAAAAATTCGTGTAACATATAATAAAGGCTCGCAAATCGGAAAAACCATCGAAGCTGATCTGTTAAGTCTTACCAATAATACGGGATGGAGTTTAGGAAAAGCATATCGATATAAAATAATTATCAAAGAAGATGAAGTCAAGCTTGAAGCCGTCCTTACAACATGGAATGATCAAATAATAGACGTTAATTTGGCGGGTACATATCTCAATGTATCCGAGTTAAGTATGGCCATTGAGCAGGGAAGTACTGCTCGTATCTATTATGCAACCGACGCTAGTAATATCTCGGTAACCAACCCGTCTGGAGCCTTCTCTATTGTCATTAATAAAGATGCAAAATATATTGAAATAACACCTTCCATTATATCTACACCGGCCAACTACCTGCCCGAAATCCGTGCAGGTAAGTTGAGCCGTATTCTGCCCGTGCTAGTAAAAGGCCGTCTTGTAGCGGAAGATGGAGTTGCTGCTCCACGTATCTTCGTACAAGGGACGGATGGCGAATCGAGATTACTACTGACCAAAGCTCCTCAAAACTACGGAGCTCTATTTCAGTTTGGAGGAATCGTAGCATGGGAATACAAACCCAACCAAAACAAAGAAAGAGCGATTTTTTGTCCTGTCGTTGGGCTAGAGTGGCACAACTCTAACTGGAGAAGCGATGCCTTACATACTTTATCTAATCTAAAAGTCGGAAAAGGAGATCCTTGCCGTCTTGTTGGATACTCGCAAGCAGAAGTTCAAGAAATGTTGGGAATTGGTATCATCCCAGACAATAAGACATGGAAAACACCAGCATGGGTCGATAACGATCCCATCTTTCATGTTGTAGCCAATCGTCCATCCGGTTGGAGTGTCGTATCAAGAGTAAATGGTCATTTCTTTCCATATGTTACATCTACAGACAATTTTTTACCGGCAGCAGGTATTGCTTGGGATGCAGGATGGATGGAGCCCACACGAGGAGAGATTGGAGCCTATTGGACCAACTCTCCTCAAGATGTAGATCAAGGTCGTCTATTGTATTTTAGTCGTACCATCGTAGATAAATATTATGTGTTTAAACAAGCATGCAGCTTATCTGTACGCTGCGTTCGTCAATAAGTACTTATATGAACCTGAAGTATATACCACAAGTTTTATTCTGTTTTTTGCTTTGCTTTCTATATGGTTGCCAAAGCGAAGATATACAAACTACAGATCATACAATCCAAGTTGAAATCTTAGAAGATGGTCGTTTACGTATACCAATTTCATTGCAAGTACCAGAACGAGAGGTGGTGGCAACCAAAGGCACTTCAGCCTCGGCTTCCGAAGCAGCTATACACAATGCCTACGTTATGGTTTTTGATCAAGGAGGGGCAGAGCAAGTCATTGCTTGTGTTCCGGCTACTGTAGATCCTTCCAATACACAAAAGATCTATGCAGTACTACAACCTTATAACAGACCATGCTATATTCATGTGTTTGCAAATTTATCATCAGCGAATATTGATCAATTAACACAAGCAACGAGCTTAGATGATATACGACACCTCATAGCTATTCATCAGCAATTAGAAGATGGCTTGTTGCCATTGTCATCAGCACGTATCGGAGTCTCAGCTATTAATGCAACATCAGTGAATCAATTATCCGTAACACTTCATTTTGGCTATGCCCGAATTGACGTGAGAAATACCGTGTCTGATTTTGTGTTGCAAACATGCCAGCTTATCAATGTATCTCAAGAAGGATTCTTAATCGAGCATGCTGGTCTTACTCCGGATATGGGAGGTGAGGTTTCAGCCTCCGTTCGTCAAGTTTCAGGGAATACTATATCAGGATTATACCTATTCGAAAACAGTGGTGCAAACGAAAGTGATGTGCAAGGATCCAATCCTACCGATCTTTTGATAAAAGGGAAAAAAGGAAATAATACAGAAGGATACTATAAAGTACGTCTTTCGTATCTATCACAAGGTGCTACCTCATACGATATAAATAGAGGAGTTCGCTATGATATGACACTGAAAGAAGTAAAAGGTATAGGATATGCTACAGCAGCCGAAGCAATAGCAAACGAACCATCTAATGTATTATTCGATATTTATGTTGAAGACAATATCTCAAAAAATATCGTAACCACCAACGGTGCTTATTATTTAGGAGTATCTAACAGTGAGTTTATCTTATTTGCCGACTATGCAGTCGGAGTTACCGTTTTCACGCTTTCGCACAATACGCCGGCAACGGTAACAAATCAAACTGTTAGTATTCAAGGGGCCGGTATTACTTTTTCAAGCTCACAATCAGGAATGGTTGTATCTGCCGATCGTAAGCAAGCTACGCTAATGCCGGGCAATGGTACTGTACAAAAGATTCCCATTAAGCTTGATTTTGCATCAGATGCAGCTCAGCAGGGAATTATCTCGATTCGCTTGGGCGATTTGATCAAAGAAGTTTCGATAAAAAAGCGTCGATTCATTGGCAAAGAAGGCGGAAATATACTTTCTCCCGAAATTGATGCAGCACGAATGAGCTCTTTGCAGTCTCTTTCATCACGCGTAGTGATCAATGCGGATAAGTCCATTACCATTATCCCGGCCGAAGGTGTTTCAAAAAACGCATTGGTCTCAGCCGAAGGCTTCATTGCCGATAGTCAAGGTTCTGTATTGATTGCGATCAAACGTGAAGTTTTTAATGTAGTTTATTATGAGAAATACAGTGACAATACGTATGGATATTATTATGCAGACAAAACGAGTACACTCAATAATACCAAAACCATTGTTGAAGCAGGCTATGGTGTTGCCGGAACTGTTTCGGCGCAAAATCAGGTGCGCATTGGGGCCAAAGCATATCTTTCTAATCTGATCCCAGACAATAGTCTACTTACAGACTATTCGGGAGCAATTGCATTAATCAATCAAAACAGCATTGGAGCCGAGAGCCAACTCTCGCCGTTGTCAGTCTATATTGATAATCGAGTTACGGCGTCAGGCTATCTGTATCCCAATTTCGCAAAAGGTATTTACTCGTCTGCAATCATGGATGATGGTATCGAAAAAAATCCATTTTTGATTCGCACACCCAAGCAGCTTCAAAACATCAATACCATTCTAGCATATACGACCAACAAATATTTTGCACAAGACTGTGATATTGACATGTCTGCAATTACAGTAGGAGGAATGTCAACATTTGGAAAAGCCGTTGTAGGCAATTTCATGGGCAATTACAATGGTAATAGTTACTTCATCAATAATCTGAAAATAGTAGGGCAGTCCAGTTTGGCACTGTTTCAGTCAAGTAGCGGCCGCTTATCTAAAATCAGTATGCGCAACAGTTCGATTTCCGGAAACAGTAATGTAGCCTGTTTGGCTGCAGACAATTCGGGTACGATTGAGCAAATCTATATTACACAACCTAAAGTAATATCCAATTCTACTACTAGCAACTCTTATGCTGCGGCTATTGCCGGCCATAATTATGGCACCATTACGAATTGCTTGATTGAAGTCAATACATCTTCGATGACTGCATCTATACAAGGTAGTGGAAGAGGTGTAGGTGCTGTAACCGGATGTAATCATACACTCAGTGCAATAGTCTCAGATATCTGTGTAGTTGATCTAGATTCGCGCATGTCTTTTTCTGCAGTAAAAGGGGGGAGTATTGAATTTGTAGGTGGAGTTGTTGGTAAAAATGCTGGTTATGTGATTAATATTCTCTACTTGGCACGTGCACCATATTATCAAAATAAATATTGTCAACCTATTATAGGGAATAAAGGATATCTTTCTGAAGATAATTATGGAGTTACTTCCGGTTTTTACCTCAAAGGTTCATCTGTAAACTCCGGAAATGCATATGATACTTCTGTTGGATATAATACAACTTCTTTTATTAATACGACTACGATAACAGGAGGTTTATGGACAAAGATCTCAGAGTATCCATATCCTATGCTTAAAAGCTTTAATAGGCCGTTAAGCTACCCTGTTGTTTATTAGTGAGTAAATAGAAGTTAAATTAAAGGAAAATATACTGTTTCAAAAAAACTTTTTCGAGGAAGTCTGTTATTGTTGTATATGATGCATAAATATGCATTGTGTTTTGAGTGTACTAACTTTTAATCGAAGAAAAACAGTTTAATCGAATTTAATTATTAATGTAATGTTGAATTTAGAATTTGCAACCCATTATGCCGCATCCATGATATTTCTATTGGTAGGTGTACTACTAATTCTACGCAAACATGAAGGAGAAGCTTCTCGCATGTATTTGGCAGTGTTTTATATCGGGATGAGTTTTATTTTTGGCTATGAAACCTATTTATATTATCATAATTTATATCCGAACACAATCATCAGTATACCCTATATTATCGTAGGAGTTATATACAGTCTTTTTTATCTCATATATCCAATAGAAGTTGTTTCACCCGGATATATGACGGGGAAACGATTCTTGTATCTTTTCTTTCCGCTTATTCTTTGTATTTTATTTTATTTACTTTCTGTCCAACAAGGAGTAGTATATCAAGAGTTCAATTCATTGAACGATTTGGTTACAGAACCATTGACTGGTTCAGCTGTATTTATTTATGTACTGTTGGCTTTAATATTTATGCCACAATTATTGCTTTATTGCACACTGTGTATGAAGCGTTATAATACAACGAATAAGAAGTGGGTGATACGTTTTATCTTTATTAGTAGCCTTACATCGATAGGTTATCTATGTAAGTTGTATTTTTTTGACAAAAATGAATTTATTCATCTACCCATCTATTTTTTGATTAGTTGTTATGTTATTTATTTAGAGTTGTATGTGCGTGTTCTTCACAAACAAAATGATGTAGTTGAGTTGTTACAAGCAGAACCAGTCTTAATTACCCCTGAGCATCATGAGGTTCATGCTTTGCAAGAAACAAAAATGTCATACGATTGTTTAATTCAAAATAGAGTTACACAGTTTTTGGAAACAGAAAAGCCATGGCGTAATCCAAACTTTACACTGCAAGATCTCATTAATAAAACAGGCATAAATAGAAAAGAATTATCCAATATCATTCAAGATCAAGGATTTGATAATTTTCCAAATTATCTAAATGCATTGCGAGTCAAAGACTTTATCTCAATACTTGAGCATGGAAAGTTTGATAGTTTTCAGAATATATTTTTCGATGTAGGGTTTCGCTCACGTGCTACCGCACATCGTAACTTTAAGCAAGTTACAGGAGAAAGCCCATCCGAATATTTTTCAAAGATTAAAAAGAAATAAAAAAGGAGTTCGTATGATTGAGAATAATCATGCGAACTCCTTTTACAGATTATGTTAGTTCTATCCTGTATTTTTATCTCAAATACGGGAAGCTATTTGGTTCTTGTAGCCATACGTATCGAGAAGAGTTGAGCCAAGACAAAATATAATCAGATTGATTATATGCTATAATCGGATTTAGCCCCCTCAACTGTCGGTCATCTATTCCGATTGGATACATTTCTCGGGAAGGGAAACCTTCAGCAACAGGTTTGTATTGATCTTTATCATTTAGATAAAAAGTTCTTTGTAGCTCATAATACGAGCAGCTTCCTACAATATGACCAAATTTACCATTAAAAGAAGAATTTGCTCTAGTATAGCAAGCCGTATAACTAGGTTCAAGCGTATTTATCATAGATGCTTCACCGCAAATACCTCCGGCAATATCATCACCTTGAAGGTAGATTTCGCCAATATGGTACACATTATACAGCTTCATGGTACCATGTATTTTACCGGCAATACCACCACTCACACCACGAGCATTGATGGTGGCATGGTTGTAGCAAATGTGAAATTCGGGACCTCCGGCTACAGACTCTCCAATCAGTCCTCCTGCAAAAGACGCAGTTGCATTTATAGTGCCACAATTGTATGACCATATGATATGATTTGCTCTCGAAAAGCCCTCGATACCACCCACTTGATATTGACCACTGATTTCTCCACGATTAAAACAATTTTGTACATTATGATCATAATCAGCCACACCAACAATGCCGCCCACTCCATTCGAATAAGCAGTGACAGATCCAAAATTACTACAACTTAGGAGTTTAGAACAGCGATAAATACCGGCAATTCCGCCTACCGATTTGGATCCGGTGATCTCTCCATGATTCTCACATTCCGACAATTCATTATAATTATGGAATTCACCGCAAATACCGCCTACATTTTCAGAACCACGCACAGTTGCGTAATTCTTACAATTGAAAAATGTAGCTCCATCTAATATACGTCCGGCAATTCCACCTACATAGTTATTACCCGCAACGTATCCCGAACTGAGAATAACGTTTTTAACCACCGCACTATTTCTTGAGATATTGGCAAATAAGCCAACTTGATCTGCATTTGTACGGATATTTAAATTGGCAATTTCAAAGTTGTTTCCATCAAAATTCAGATAAAAAGATGGGATTGGAGTCCAAGGTTTATTTTGGAGGTCTACATCTTTTACCTGTTTCACATATCGGTTATATTGCTCTCCAAGAGCAGATAAATCTCGGATATTGCTCAAGGTATTAGGCGAACATACCTCATACGGATATACATATGATCCATTTCCCAATCCACAAAAAAGTCCGCTAAAATAAGCAAACATTCGTGTGTTTATAATTTTTCGATATACATCACCTTCGAGCTTGAAATATTTATTATTTCTATACCCTGTAAGGACATTGTTTTTTTTATCCATAAACGAAAGATGAGTTAATGTATTGTCGCGATGCTCCAATTTAACACTCCCTTTAACACGATATTTATTTCCTTGAATCTGAGTTAATGAAATGTTGGGATTCATAGTACGGCCATTTATATCCATTACAAGCTTAGCAATCTTTTGCGATTGAAAAATCTCATCATCAATTATATCAAATTCAAATGTAAAGTTTCCGATATTACCATCTACTCGTGGGTCTTCGATCGGAATTTCACTTCCGCTAAATCGAGTTCTGATATTATATCTATTGTTTGCTTTTATATTATAATTCTTAGGGTCATTAGAGCCTAAGTAGATCGAGCATACACCATCTTTAATAATAGCTCCTGGTGTATTGTTTTCGCAATATATCGAAAGGTAACTAGCATATTTAGCTTGACCAGACGGAGCTGTTTTATCAGTTTTGTTTTTTAGCGAAGTTGCTGAGCCGTTATTACCTCTACGATTGATCGGTGTATACCAAATCATTTCATTCGATGCATCGTCAGCATACTTAATTATAGGGTGCATTATATGAGACGATGTGTTTCCTTGAGGAAATACACTGTTATCGTCTGTATTGAAGAAATACATGGTTGAAGGTACGTTCATCAATGACACATGTTTTACTTTATACTTTGCGTCATTATCAGAGAAATTAAATACGACTTTGGCTGCGATTCTTTTGAGTTTAACCTCTGGTATACGCGTGTTTTCAGTAACAAATGGAACATCAACACTTCCGATTAAAGGAACCTCCTCATCATTCGTAATAGCAGTATAATCATATTGCAACTTATGCATTTGATCCAGACTATGAGTCAGATTCCTATCCGTCCAATCTATCTCTTTAGCATTCGATACAAAAATGATTTTGCAATCTGAACCTTTCATCAACTTAATGGGAATATTCGTCAACGATGATAAATCACCTATCATCTGCCTATGTATAAGTTGTCCTGTGTTATTATATTGGAATAACATAAGACTACGTATATCTACAGATGATTTAGTAGAATAAGTTTGTTGAAATTTATCTGTATTTTGCAAAATGTCGATTGTGGCATTTTGCGTCGGTTGCTGAAGATATGAAGGTTCTATCGCATCGTCGATTGTAGCATTGAGCACAACAGATACAAAGCAATTATTATTATTATTTAAACCTCCGGGTTTGTTTTCTATTATATCTTCCGAGCATGAAGTAAACGTAAGAATGCATGCAAGAGTACCAATCCATTTTAAGAAGTACGATCCAATATGTTTCATCAATTAATAAATAAAGGATAGAAAGAAAGTCTATCTGATTAATAAAAATGCTCCGATGGTATTTCGGAGCATTTAATTATATATGTGATATTGTTTTTAATTGATTTCAAGATTTTGATCAGCACCATCACCCCAAGGTTCTACGGTAACACTTTCAATAACAATACCTGTACCTTTAAGCTTAACATTGATGTTGTGTTTCATGCCTCTAGAAAATGAGAAACCTTTGTCAAATGTAGCTGTCATTGTCTTACCGTCAATTGTAAACGACATTGAGAAAGCATCTTCTGCAGCATACGTTGTTGGGAAAACCATTAAGTTTTTGCTTGTTGGAGCAGTCAAGTTTACATTCAATGTATAAGCATTGCCTTCTCCGGTTTTAGCAATTTCTCCTGTTTGTATATTAAGTGTACCAGCTGTGTTAAGTTTGCTCATAGCAATAGCAGTGATTTGAGCAGCACCGGTATAAGTATCTTCCTTTGTGAAGTTCCAAATAATTTGAGACATTGCGTGCTTCATTTTGATTGAAGCTGTTGTGTTTTGATTATTTGCAACAAAAATTGCGTTATCCTTTTCAGCTTTACCAAATAGATAATCCGTATTACCTACAGCAACAGGAACAGCTGTAAGATTAAGATTTGCGCTATTACTGAATGGATGATATGCATACACGTTTGCATTGTTAGATCCTAGATAAACAGGAGTCGTTGTAGTCCAACTGTTACCCGATTTTGTCCAAGTTGTGTTATGAGATCCGCCAATGTAAGCCGTTCCAAAATTTTCATGCTCACAAATGTGTACACCAATTTGGCTAAGGTTGTCGGTATTAACCTCACCGCTAACGTCAGAAACGCTGCTACTTCTAGTTATAGGTGTTTCAATATCAACCAATAGAGAAAGAGGCTTGATGTTTCCTTCCGGAATTTCTACATCTGCATTATTTGAGTTATTAGAACACGACGACAATACAAGAACTAAGCTTGTAGCAAATAGATAAAACTTTTTCATTTTGTGTTTTTTTGAATAGATATTGTTTTATGTTGCAAAAGTAGGGACTTAAGTTGTACCGGTATTGATACATTCGGCTCATTTTTTTGTATATTTGGTACAAGATGAATTTTTATTCAAACTGCAAGAAGTAGTGTTTTATAAATAAAAATGCCCCTGTAATACATTTATTATGAATGTGATTACAGGAGCATGAGATGTTGAGTCTATTCTATTTTATAGATCAACGGGAGGAATTGTTGGAGTAATATCTGTCCATGGATCTACAGCAACATTTACCTGAATAGGTCGAAGAATTTGTTCGGGTTTACTACCACCATCGGTACTGTTGTCAGGATTATAACCACCACCGCCGGTACTACCCGATTCATTACCAAACACAATATTATACGTGTAGCTATATCCAGGTTCCCATTTTACAGTTGTAATAGGAATTGCTATATTTCCTGTATAATCTGTAACACCGGTCAGCGAACCATTCAAATTAATGTACGTACCTTTTAGCGGATAAGCATTTGTTGCTGAATATGCCCAATTTACAAGCGTTTGAGGTATCAAGTACATGCCCGAAACCAAGTTCGACGAAACATTATCCGTTGAAGCCTCTACCGTAAGCGCAGGAGAATTTGTTAAAGTAGCCGTGCCGGTAGCAGGCCCTTGATTACTTACCGTAAAGTAATTAGGAACCTCAGTAGCAGTTGTGTTTAATACAAAGTCGGCACTCATTGGTATATTCTTAATTGCAATTGAATTAATAGAAATATTCAAGCCCGAATTTTTGTATGAAGTAATCACAAAATTGATTTTTGACAAAGCATGGTGAAATTGCATTTGTACGATACCTTTGGTCTGATTCGCGGCATAAGCAGTAACTACATCATATTCATCTTTGGTGTCAGAGGCAACAGTATAAGAGAACTTAGAAGGATCACTCACACTTGTAGGAGTTACAGTAGTAGGATAATATCCGAAGAAATCCAATCCATACTCAGGCCAATAATAAGTAGGAGAAGACAACCAAACGTTCCCATCTTTTTTGAAATCTACATCATTCATAAAAGGAGTAGAGGTGTAGGCTGCTCCCGTTTTATAGGCATAAATACTTATGCCACTAGCCAAAGTCGTGGTTGAGGCATCGGTGCCCTTTTGCATTTTAGGAACAAAAGCATCAATCGTGATTTTCTTTGAATCAACAATGTCCTCAGAATTGTTTTCTGCACATGCGCTCATCAACAATGTTCCGATAAGCGGAATAATCAACATTTTTTTCATAATTTCTTAAATTAATAAATTTACCCACTTTTAGGTGTTCTTGATCATACTATAATATTACGTCGTAATAAAAATCTTTCCATTCGTCTACAGAAGGATCCAATCCGTCATCTCCACTAATAGGTGGGGGTACTACGATCTTGGTATCAATAACAATGTGTACATTTTTAGGATTCGGGGCATTCTGCACCTGTTTGGTTACGTCAAATACAGCTCTAAAATTTCCACCCTTACTCCAGATATAAAGCGTCAAATAATTAGGTCGATTCTGCATGTGGCAATCACCGAAATTATACATGCTTCCTATTGCTGTTTGTTGCTGGTCGATCAACGAGTTGTCTTTAAAAGGCATCGTTATAATGCCATTTTGATGATCCGGATTGCTCAGATAATAACGTTGAGAAAGTCCACTCAAAGTAGCAGTGGTTTTTGTTATATATTCGGCGTTTTGGATACTGCTTATGCTATACGAATACATGCAAAACAAAGGCATTGGTTTCAAAAGAACGATCTGCAGATTCGGATCATCAGCCAGAATTTCCTTTTTTAGTAGCACATCTCCACATACGAAATCAGGACATTCTACCATATCCTCTACCGGAAGCTTGTCCGAACCCTTCAATAAGTCGGTCTTTCTTGTTTCTACATACAAACTATCCATATTCGGAATATCATACCATTGCACATATTCCGAGTCATTGTTGTAACACGCTACTTGATACTCACCTGCATTAATCTGCACTTTTTCACCCGAAGGAGCAACATTGTTGAAGGTATATATCAACTCATTTTGCATGTTGTAAAATAATACAGTCATGCCTCCGGGTACGGTTGTCACAGCACTCCAATCAAATTTTATTTCGATACCGGTTTCTTGGTCACATTGCGGACACAGCTCCTTATTTCGGCATCCGGTAAGCAGAAATAGCACAGCAAAAGCCAATCCTGCCATATAATTCAATACTTTCATCTTCGTCCTCCTTTTCTGCCTTTAGTGAAGTCACCAATGATCCATACAAAGCTCACTTCTGCCTTTACCGGACCGATATATTTCAATCCTTTTTTCTCCAATATACAATAGGATCCATCCTGTGGCTTATATTTATAATATGTACCACCCACACATCCCAGGCCTATTACAAAATCGAAAGAAAGGTTTTCGGTCAGTTTTACAGCATATCCATATGATCCGCCTACTCCCAGATATAAATCGGTTTGATACCCCGTATGTCCCCATTCGAAATCATACATACCACCCATTAGGAAAAATCCGGCATGATGTCCGCCAATCATCTGTTTGCTAGCTTTCTCACCAAACCATTTACGCGCTTCTATATCACCACCGTAGGTGCGCCAGTAGCGATGCTTGCTATTGTTGTTCCACCAGGCCGTGTTCCAGTTGGCACACAGCGACCATTGCTGCGCAAAAACGAATTCTACACCTAAGTTTGGAATCATTGCACCGTCGTATAGAAGGTTGGTTTTTATGGCAATACCATGAAGTTTCTTACCGGTTTCTATCTGCGGTTGTGCATATATTGGCAGATGCATCCAAGCAATACAGATAAGCAGAGCAAAAGGTCGTATCCAACCTTTTACACAGTTACAAGTCTTATGTTTCATATCTATTTCGTTTATTCTATAGCAGGGCATACTGGTAATGCACTTGCACTTGGATTCACTTGAGGATATAATTGTGGAGTTTTATTTGCCGAGAATAGCAAATTTAAGAATGTATTTTCGTTAGACGATTCATTCAAGTTATAGCTACTATTACTCCAATAATAGCCCGACCAATCTCCGGTTTCTGCACCCATGATTGCAGCATTGTTAGGGCCCAATCCACCTGTTACAGCTAAAAATACATTGAAAACACTATTGTTGTTAGGACTAAATTTGCAACCCATTATTGGAGTTTGCTCAAATTGGTAGCCCATTCCTAGAAATGAATACATGGTAGTTAAATCCGGAACCATATATCCGGCCGGTGAAGGATCAAATATTGTTTTAATACTGGCATTCGATCCTTCTTTGTCACCCCATAGCGTCACATAAATAGGTGTTTCCCAGTTACTCGGATACGAAGGTGACGGATAAAATGTTTGAGGATATAATATTCCTGAATTTACCGGAACCGGAGTTGTAGTCTCAGAGATAGTAAACGGAGTAGGACCAAAGCACGCTTTGTATCGAGCCCCCAAGCCGGTAGATCCTAACATGGGATCTTTGCGTCCCCACTGATAATAAGATACATTCTCTCCATATTCTATCGTGCTAGGTTGTTGTACAATTGTAACCTCTTTGGTTACATTGCTTGTATTTTGAGTGAAACGAATCGTTATCGATCGCTGATCATAATTGTATGTAGCAGCCGAACATCTACCCACACCAAAAGGCATGATGTTTTGATTGCCTGCTCCTAAGTTTTGGGTGTTTGTATACATTATCCAGTCAGTAACCCATATTTGCCAGCTCCACATCACTTTTCCATTTTTCTGGATAGAAACAATGGCATTTCCTTGTCGTATTGTTTCTGGTGAAACATAGAATTCAATGTATTTTTGGTCGGCCGAGATGCCAAGATTCGATACTAAATTCGGAGCATCACTCCAAATCAATTGTGCATTAGCTCCCTGAGTATTGATTGCAAGTTGATTAATCGATGTAATATCCGCTCCGGTGTAATCTTTGAAAAACGGACTACTATTGCTAATACAGTCAGCGTTATTGATGGTATTTGCGTCGCTAGCTTTGCTAATCGCATTTCCCATTACCCAACAAGGAAACTTATACCAACCGGGAGCATTTACTACGTAGGTGTTTGATGTTGTATACGATCCGTTTACATACGATAGATCTTTTATGTTTTGATACAATATTAAATCTGCATTTTTCAACGTATTATCAATTACCGAAGTCGTAGTATAAGGAGCTGTATTTACCTCAAACGTTTTGGGTGTTGTTTGATTATTCAATAGGTCATCATTAAATATTGACGTCCAGTACGAATCAGAAGGTGTCGATGATACAACCACAGCCTTCCATCCCAAGTCCTGAGTCAATCCGGCTTGGGTTGTATATATACTTTTTATATTCAGCGTAACATCACCTCCCGGATATTGGCAATTATTACCGGTTACAGCAATATCAAGCGTATATGTTCCCTCTTTCAGCGTATATATATACTTATTACCGGCTGTCCATGTCGTAGTTCCGGCATTTTTGAGAGGAATTTCTTTCGCATCAATTCCTTCAAATTTCACTACAATAGCCGCGTTGTCACCAAGGGTTTGCGGAAGCATCATCAGATACCCGTTTGTTGCCATTACAGGTGTTGTCGGGTTTGTAGCCTCCGCATTCGGAATCAACCCAATTTCATATAAGTCTGTCGATATACCGGTAAGGTCTACCCATTGAGGCAACTTATTCGTCATATTTAGCATTAACTTCCCAGAGGTATATATCCCTTTTACTCCAATGTATTCAATTGGAACATTTTCGCCACTCACGTCGAAACCAACACAAGCCAGTGCATGCGTAAATTGCAAAGGAACAGTCGTTTTAAATAAATCCATCTGCGGAGTTGCAACCATCAGATCCGGCTGATTGGCAACACTTGTAGGCACCGTATACGAAAGCGAAGGTGTAGCTCCCTGAATGGATTCGATCGTTATACCATTGGTGCTAGAAGCATAAGGCGCATAAGCAAAGAACGAGACTTTACCAGTTTGTGGCCATAAATAAGTCTTGTCAAAGTTCCACTGATTATCGCCCGATTTATCAACTTCTACATTTGGTAAGAAAGAAGAAGTCGGAGATGTGGTCGAAGCAAACATACTCAGTGTATGATATCCCAATATTCCGATATTTTTAAATTCAGCATCCGTGGCCGAGTTAATCGGAGTTCCCTTCGTCAAATGCGAGGGTAAAGAACTTTCAATAGATACGGTGCATTGTATACTATTGCTGTCCAGTTTATTGCTATCCGTAATGTCACTGCATCCGATAACTGATGTTAAAAATAAACTGACAATCAAGGTGGTTTTTTGCATAATATACATTCTCTATTTTTAGATTTGTCTATACAGGCTTTTCTTTCTAATTCGAACCTACGAGTAGTCTAAAGGTTTTTGTATTTAACAGGGGGATAGTCGTTTTTGTAGATGTATTTATATTTTTAGGCTTATAGGGACAAATATTAACTGAGTGAAGGCATGTATTATACTTCTTTTATTGGGTTTAATCCGGTTTTATTTTCTTTTTTATTTAGATCAATGTACTTTAATACTTTGCAGAGATAGTGTAATTTTTATAAAAAAACGTTTAGTAGGTTTACCGTGTAGGTTTTTGGTCTGAATTGAAAATGCTAGAAACCTGTAAATGCTAACTTAAATGATATATTAATGAAAAAACAATTTGCAGAATTTAATCACTTAAATCAATTGGTGGTTGGGGCTTCGATGGTTTTATTCAGTTGCCAAAGCGTGCTGGCAGAGCAACGCCCCGTATTGTTTCCGAGTGTGTATAAAACGGCAGTGAGTGAAGTAACACACAAAATTAAGGGGATTGTGGTAGATCAAACGGGTGAGCCCATAATTGGGGCAAATGTCGTAGTAAAGGGGTCGTCTGTGGGTACGATTACCGGAATTGATGGTGATTTTACGCTCGATGTGTCTTCGAATTCTATTTTAAAGATCTCCTATATTGGTTTTGTGGATCAGGAGTTGCCTGTAAAAAACAAATCGGAGCTGAAGGTCGTGCTCAAAGAAGATAATCAACAGCTCGAGGAAGTGATAATTGTAGGGTACGGTTCTCAAAAGAAAGTAAACCTAACGGGTTCTGTGGGCTCTATTGATTCCAAAGTGCTTGAGTCGCGTCCGATCATGAGTTCTTCCAGCGCTTTGCAAGGAACCATTCCCAATCTGCAGGTAACGTCGGGCAGTGGAGAGCCAGGCAGTGGAGCTTCGCTCAATGTGCGTGGTACTACATCTATAAATGGGGGTGGTCCGCTGGTGTTGGTAGATGGAGTGGAGATGAACCTAGACCTCGTGAATCCCAACGATATCGCGAATGTTACGGTGCTTAAAGATGCTGCCGCAGCAGCTATTTATGGTGTTCGTGCGGCATATGGTGTTGTGCTTGTAACGACAAAGAATGCGGGAGGAAACAAAAAGACCGTGGTTTCGTTTACGGGGAATGTCGCATTTTCAAAACCAACTGTACTTCCCGAAATGGTAGGTTCGAGCTGGGAGCATGCTGAGTTTGTGAATAAGGCCATGACAAATGCCGGGTTAGACTTGATGTATAATCCCGAGACTGTGCAAAAAATGAAGAATTATGATGCTGATCCTGCAAACAATCCTGAGTATGAGGTGCTGAATGGGCAGATGTACTATTATGGTTATTCCGATTGGACCAACCTGATGTTGAAAAAGCTAACTCCCGCCCAGCGTTACAATGTGAATGTATCGGGAGGAAATGACAAAACGACTTTTTACTCTTCTGTCGGTTATTTGAACCAATCAGGGATGTATAAAATTGGAGAGGATAAGTTTCAACGCCTCAATACGCGTTTGTCTGTCGATAATAAAACTACAGATTGGTTAAAACTGGGAGCAAAGGTGCTGTATAATTACTCTTCTGCAGATAAGCCTCACGCCTATAAAGATGATGTTTGGCAACAAATGGTGTTTTCTACTCCTACACGCATGGCTCGCCCTTGGGATATCGATGAAAGATATCCTGAATTGGATCAGTATGCCGGAAAGTACTTTGACGATCAAAATCCGATTTCTTTGTTGGATAAAGGTGGCAGAAATAAAAATAAAACCCACGACGTATGGCTTACCGGTAGTGCCGATCTTACATTTACCAAAGAATGGAAAGCACGCGTAGATTTCACCTATAACTTAAATTATGGTAGTAATTCGGCGCATCGAAAGCGCATCGATATGATCACAAACTCGTTTGTAGAAACGGAGGGGAATACCAATAATAATAGCTATTCTTGGACCAATATGAATAAAGATTATTATTCGTTTAATGCCTATACCGAATACGAGAAAACCTTCTTTGATAAGCACTATCTGAAAGGAATGCTTGGCTTTAATCAGGAGCTGACGAAATATAGAAGTTCCACGGCAACAAGACAAAATATGATCTCGCAAGAGTTACCTTCGTTGGGTTTGGGTACGGGTATGCAAACAGTAGGTGAAAACGGATACGAATGGGCTTTGAGAGGAGGCTTCTTTCGTTTGAATTACATGTACGACAATCGTTACTTGGTAGAAGTGAATGGTCGATATGATGGAACTTCTCGTTTTCCGTCAGATAATCGATTTGTGTTTCTTCCATCCTTCTCGGGAGCTTGGCGTATATCGGAAGAGGCTTTTATGAAGGATGCGCTTTCGTGGATGGATAATTTGAAAATTCGTGCTTCGTATGGTGCTTTGGGAAATCAATTGCTCACAGCGAGTGGCTGGGGAGGTAATACAAAATATTATCCGTATATCCCTTTTATGTCGTCGGGTAGTGCGGGCAATTGGTTGTTTAACGATAATGAGAAACTCCTTTATATCAATCCCGCAGGGCTGGTGTCTAACAGTCTGACATGGGAGAAGGCTTCGACCTTCAATATTGGAGCCGATGTAACTTTGCTCAATCAAAAGCTGGATGTTTCATTTGATTGGTATCAACGTACTACCTCTGATATGTTGGTAAAGGTGGAGTATCCGGAGATTCTCGGTACAACTGCACCTCCGGCCAATAAAGCGGAGCTTCGAACTCGAGGTTGGGAGTTGTCAGTAAAATGGAACGATCAAATAGGAAAAGACTTCAGGTATGATATCGGTGTAATCCTTTCCGATTCGCAAGCAGAAATTACGAAGTACGAAAATAAGACCGGTTCGCTTGGTGACTATTATGAAGGACAGAAGATCGGTGAGATTTGGGGCTATGAAACGGGTGGTTTCTTTCAATATGCAGAGGATGTTGCCAATCATGCCGACCAGTCGAAACTAGGATCAAATTGGGCACCGGGAGATATCAAATATATAGATTTGAATGGAGATAATAAGATTAACAACGGAGCGAATACACTTTCAGATCATGGCGATTTGCGAATAATTGGTAATACCACTCCACGTTATCAATATGGGATCAGTGCGAATATGACGTATCAAAATGTATATTTGAATGTATTTTTTCAAGGAATAGGAAAACGTGATTTTTGGCCTAGTTCGCAGCCGTTTTGGCCCGTAGCGACACAATACTACAATACACAGCAATGGTTCTATACCGATTCTTGGTCCGAAGACAATCGAGATGCCTATTTTGCTCGCCCAATTGCTCGCGAAACCAAAAATCAGCAAAAGCAGACCAAATACATTCAGGATGCTTCTTATTGTCGACTAAAGAATCTATCGCTAGGCTATAACTTGCCTTCGAGTTGGTTGAGTTCGTTGCATATCTCTCGTGCCAATGTGTATTTCAGTGCCGAGAATCTGTTTGAATTTTCAAATATAAAAGGAGCTTACGATCCCGAAGCGGCAAGCAAAAACGGAGCAATGATTTATCCGTTTCAGCGTACTTATTCGTTTG
This sequence comes from Tannerellaceae bacterium, assembly GCA_051656605.1. Lineage (GTDB taxonomy): Bacteria > Bacteroidota > Bacteroidia > Bacteroidales > CAMTPD01 > UBA12018. Next base: position 210,016 of record JBOGCF010000043.1, read on the forward strand.
GTGTGAACGTAACTTTCTAACTAATCAATCAAAATAGAAATAATATGAAATCAAATATAGTTGCAGTGGCAGCGATCTGCACATCTCTTGTATCGTGCAATGATTCGTTTCTGGATCGATATCCTACACACGATTTAAATGACAACAGTTATTGGTCTTCCGAGACAGACTTAGAGGTGTACAACAATGGGATTTATAACGAAGCTGCAAATCAGTCTTATTATACCTTTATGGTGGGGCACTCTGGCGATGCCTGGAGTAGTAGTTATGCCGGATACTTCTGGCGCGAGGTGCAAAGTGATAATTTCGTATCGAAGAGTAACTCCAACCATACGAGTTATACGCGGGTAGCAGCGGGTAAAGAAATTGTACCCAACAATCCTACTGCGGGAGGTTGGTACTGGACGCTGTTGAGGCGTATCAATGTCTTTTTTCAGAATTACGATAAAGTGCAGGTACCGGAAACCATAAAAGGAAAGTATGCCGGAGAGGCCTACTTGTTTAGGGCTTGGTTTTACTTTGACAAAGTGCAGATGTATGGAGATGTACCTTATGTAGATAAACCGCTCACGACAGACTCTGAGGAATTGTATGGTGCGAGAACTCCGCGCAAAGAGGTGATGGCGCATGTGCTGGACGATCTGAATAAAGCAATCGAATTGTTACCTGTAGACTGGAAGGCCGACAAAGGGAATCGTGTGACAAAAGGTGTAGCGTTGGCTTTGAAATCAAGGGTGTGCTTGTATGAAGGAACATTCAGAAAGTACCATAAGCTAGGCGATGAAGCGATTTTTTTGCAAGAGGCAGTGAAGGCTGCGGAGGAGTTGATGGGCATGAAGAAGTATAGTTTATATACTACAGGTGCGCCGAAATCAGATTATGCAACATTGTTTACAAGTGAGGATTTGTCCGATAATCCGGAGGTACTTATGTATCGCAAGTATGTGTTGGGACTGGCCGGACATCGATTGTGCGGATACATTGTACAGTCGGGCGTAGGTGCTACGAAAGATTTTGTGGAAGACTTCTTATGTATCGAATCCGATGGTACGGCAAAGCCTGTGGGTCTTAGTTCTTCTTTTAACGATGAGAGTATTGAGGATGAGTTGACCAACAGAGATCCGCGACTCACTCAGATTGTGATGGATCCGCGCCAATCGAAGGAGATCTTATTTAATAAGGATAAGTTTATTTTTCCACGTTTGGCCGGAATGACGGGTTGGGAATCGGCAACCGGCTATCATGTAATCAAGCACTATACTGCCGATCAGGATAAAAAAGGCTATGGCAATGAAACGCATGATGCAGCCCTGTTGCGCTATGCAGAGGTATTGCTCAACTTGGCCGAAGCAAAGGCCGAACTGGGCACGATTACACAAGCTGATCTGGATGCTACGATCAATCAATTGAGAGATCGTGCGGGTATGCCACATTTGACAATGAATCCGCCAATGGATCCTAAATATGCCGGGGAGGGATTGTCTTCCTTGTTGATCGAGATACGAAGAGAAAGACGAGTAGAGTTGTGTTTTGAGGATACACGTTATAGCGACCTGATGCGTTGGAAATGGGGAAAACGTCTGGCAATGCCGGTGTTGGGTATGCGTTTCGAACCATCTTACTTTGATCTTCCACGCTTTAATACCCCGGAGGGTAAAGTTGATCCGAAGCGAGTAGTGCTCAAATCGGTGGGTAATAAGAACTATATTGATGTTTTTGCCGGTATGGAGTGGGCCAATCGCACCTTCGACGAAAGTAAGCACTACTTGAGACCTCTTCCGATAAATGTGATCAGTAAGAATCCGAATCTGATTCAAAATCCGGGTTGGGAATAAGATCGATACATATACATTAAAGAGCCATATCAAACTCTATTTTTGAGTAATGATATGGCTCTTTTTCTTTAAATCAGCAATCACATAGTTCAAGGAAGGATATTCTTAATGACTCCCTCGTTTTGCCAATTATCAAATTCTAATGCATTGTATTGCTCCTGCGAAAGCGTGAGCATGAAATCTTGAGATTGGTGGTTTGCGTCAGTTTGCACACCTACTGCAACATACGTTAAATTTGGAAACGGGCGTATATCAAGTTCTGTAAGCATATTCTCATAGCATTCAAGTAACACCAGCTTTGCTTGCGGATTAATTTTTACTTCTGTTAGCTTATTCTCTGCAAGATAGAGATGTGTGAGTTTTGTTAGCGATGAAATATCGATTGTTTCCAGCTGATTGGTATAACAGCTCAAATTCACTAAGTTTGTGTTTGAAGCAACGTTCAATTTTTCCATATCACAGTTATAACAATTCAAATAAATAAGTTTTCTCAAAGGAGTTACATCCAGTTCTTTTATTGTATTGCTATAGCAATGTAGATCTGTGAGGTTTGTAAAATACTCGATACCACTGAGAGAACTGATACCTTTTTTGGAAATGTCCAAAAGTGTAACCTTTTCTATGGCAGCTTTCGTATCTGGATTCTGTGGGTCAATCACTCCGTTTGTCAGCGGAATGTTATAAGGTTCAGTAGTAAGTGCAGCCACAAACTTCGGATCAGTAAAAGGAACCTTTTCTGTGTCCGAATCACCCAAATCTACAGTTGCTCCCCAGTCGGCTTTGGTTACGCCCCCCAGTTCTACTTTGTCTTTGCCCACGCGAAGCGTAATGCTATATTGCTTGTCGGCCTCAAACGTAAGGCCCTCCGGGTTCGATACGGTATAACTATATATGTTTCCCGCAGTAGTTTCTATGGTAATAAACTTGGAGTCGGCAGCTACTTTCTGCGGTACCAATATAGCCTCATATGTACCTGCATAAGCGCAAGCTTTGATGCTTGATTTTGTATCCGGCACAGCTGTTACACTACCGGTAGTAGCGTCAAGTAAAACCCCTGTAAGGGTTTCGTTTATTGTAACTTTCGATATAACAGGTAGATTGCCTTCCCATTGTGATCCGTATGTGAACGATACGATCAGTTTCGACAAGCGATGGCGAAACTCGATGTCGATAGCACTTTGCTCATTCAATCCGATGCCGGGAATAAACTCTGTGTTGTGGTATGAAACGAGGTCTGAAGATGTAAGCTCACTGCTCTGATCATTTGCTACAGAAAAAGGTACGGCTGTAATATCACTTACGTTTTCCGCATGTGGTGCAAATGCATAGAGCTTTACAGAAGTAGAAGCATCTCGCCACAGCATTTGATTTTCAGGCATCCATGTGACACCGTTGTTCGACGTTGTCCACTTTACATGCGTATTGGTTAATGGATGTCCGGTACCGTAATCGATGCTTAGCGAAAGATCCTTACCGGTATACGTTGTAGGACCCGCTTTGGTTTGTAACTCGTTCACCTGCGTAGCAACCCGTACTTTTTGATCTTTCGGGAAATTACCTTCTACACCCGGATCGTCGTTGCCGGTACATGCCACCATTAAAACAGCAGCAAGAGCAGATATTGAAAATGCTTTTGTTTTCATAATATTTAAAATATAGTTAGACCTTTATCTCCGTAAACTCTAAAAATAAGAAGCCACATAATCCAATCCAAAATACTTTCATGATGTGATACGATTTATAATTAGACAATTCTTAGTAGAGGCAAAATTATCTTATATAATCCATTTTATCCACGAAATACGATGTCTCCGATAGGGGCATTTTGGGAGCAATGAGCTGTTTATGATTTAGTCAGCTTCTGAAGAAACGTAAAGAGGTCTGTATGAGGATCCAAATTTAATTTTTTGCGCAAACGTTTTCGAAACGAATATATTGATGAGAGCGTAAAACACAATGTATCGGCAATCTCTTTCGTATGCATACCGTTGTGTAGCAAAGAACAAAACTGAAGCTCTTTTACGGTAAGGCCATAGTCTGTCAATGCAAGTTGAAGTTGAGTGTTGATGATTGCGTCATCGCATACCGTGTCTTTGGCTTTTAATATATCAAGTTCACACTTTAATATTTCAGCCAGCTGCTTGTATCGGAGTTCGCCGATATGAGAGTCTTCGTCATTCAATCTTACAAATGTTTCGATATAGCACTGATTTTCTAGAAATACGTATTGTGTGAGAATAAGGGTTGGAATCAATGATCCGTCGCCGCACCGATTCACACGTGGCAAGTATTCTCCATGCGTAAGGTAATCTGTCGATATTTTATCCGGTAGTGATTCGGAAAACTCTTTAGGAACCAGCTCTTTGTAACTGCATCCTTCGATTTGCTCAAAGGAGTCGTATTTAAACATTTTGCAGGCACAAGGATTGCAGCAGATGATATGACCCTCCGGTACAAGGAGGAAGCGAGCCGTAGTAGTGGATTGGTCTTTTCTTATTTGTTTTATATACAAGTCTCTTTTCATTTTTTACAGATATGGAATTATTAGCAACGAAGCAATGAGGCTGTAAAAATATAAAAAATACACAATATTAATCATATTTGATTGTTATGTTGTGAATATTCGTCAGGTTGTTAAAATATGGAGTCAGGATACATCAACAACAACTGCACCTCAAAAGTTAGATATTTAACTTTTAGGGTGCAGTTTATTATATATGCCGCAAATGGCATGGGTTCTTTTTTAAGATGTATTAATCGAAGATGTATTGATCTTCTTCGGGCTTGAGGATGTTTAGCTTGCGCTCGAGCACCATAGAGCCGTTGAATCGGTATCGGAGTTGATTCTCAGGATTGGTGATGTCGTTGTAGCTATAGTCGAGATACATCGTTGTATAAATGCGTTTCAGATAGGGCAAAAGGGCATCCATTTCCTCTTCGATTGTAAAGTTACATTTAATGGGTTCATGAACGAATCGTATATCGGGGTTATCGCATGTGAGCTCTACGGTTCCCGAAAATGGTGTCACCTTGTGAAAAGTTGCCTTGATGCGATAAATGGCACGGTCTATGGCTTCTTCTTCCGCAAATCCGGCATAGAAGAAGATGGTGTTTTCATCAACCACCCACGAGTTGCGCGTCTCTACCTTGATCAACGCACCGGTATTGTTGCCGTTTTCATCTTGCTCGGCGATTTCTCCGCCTACTGAGTAGAGTCCTGAGTAATCGTTGAAAAGAATAAGATTCATGAGCGAACGCTTATACCATTTTCTCGGATTGGCAGGAAAGTCTGATGTCTGGGATATCTTGAGCGGCAAAATGTATTTGTCGATCATATCGAGATCAGCGAGATTGAAATTGACATCGATCAAACTTGTAGATTCTCCTTTTTTAATGACGGTGCTCATTGTAGGAAAATCATAATGTTTCTTATCGAGCTCCTTGAAGAATAAATCTTCGCGGTAGCGGTATCTGTCGAAGTTAAGATCAGCTATGGTATCGTTAGCTACTTCGATGTCTACACGTGTATCTTTATCGTGCAGTAACGACCCGCTTAGTAATACAGGTATTTTGTAGTTGCGGTGTCCGCCTTCTGATTCATATTTGAGATATACATCTACGACTCCGCTATTAGCGAATGATAGGAATTTGTCGTATTGCTCTTCTTTCAACTCATCGTTGCATGAGATGAGACTTGCGCAAGCGAGCGTCATTGCCGCTATGGTTTTTATATATTTCATATTTTACTATTGCTTCGTGATGATTGTTATTGGCTGCATCCGTATTTAATCATAATAGGTCCAACCCGGATTTTGAGTCAACTTCTTATTCTTTCGCAGTTCGTCGTGCGATATCGGCCACAGATACATTTTGTCTACAAAAAGAGTAGGGAGCGATGGCACGATGATTGGTGTATGAAACAGATCTTTTTGCTGTTCTGTCATGTTCATATTGCATCCCCATACTTGCATCGTTTCTTCATGTGCGGCATCTTTCCACCGGCGCAGGTCGTAGTAGCGGTGAGTTTCGGCAAATAACTCGATTTGTCGTTCGCGTTTGATGGCCTTACGTAGCATATCCGCATTGTTATATACCTCTTTGGTATAGTTGGGAATACCTCCTCGCATACGTATTTGCATGATGGCATTGCTGATTTCGTCAGTATTGCGCGATACGGAGATGGTTTGTTTGCCGTCGTAACTCGTAAATGAGTGACTGCCTGTTAGCTCATTCAAGGCTTCGCTGTAAATAAGCAGTATTTCAGCATAGCGGATATCCGGATCGGTTTTGGGCATACCCAAGAATTCACCGGTATTTGGAAAGTAATCTTTCGGGTGATAGAATTTCTTAATGCCAAGTCCGGTACGGATGTAAAATCCGGGTGCCGATGACAGACGTCCGTCTTGAGATCCGCGGTAATAAAATACCTGCTTGTATCGTAATCCGCTTTCTATAGGAGCCGATTCAGACTCCCAAACACTACCGTTGTATGCTATCGATGCATAAAATCGAGGTTCCCTGTTGGCATACTCTAATGAAACACCGGCAGGAAGCGGAAGATGATCTTCGTCATTTTCGGTATATCCTCTGGGTCTGTCTACGCGCGGATCGGGCTTATTATACGTAGGGAAGTCCGAGCCGTCATTCATCTGATACGTATCTACGTGTTTCAGTGTAACTCCGTGTGTGTTCCATCCATTGAGCGAGCGAGGTACTTGATGCAGCACCATGGCTCGTACATCTTCACCGTTTTGATTTACCCCACGTGTAAAGATGAGTTCCGGGTTTGCCGAAGCCGTAAGGTCTCCATTGAATAATTGACGATACGACTCAAACGGGTCTATATCTTTCCAGCCTTCGGGAAAATTCTTATCAGAATATTGGGGGTGATGAGGCGGAACAATCGTTTTGGGCGACGATATACTGGTAGAACTTTCACGAAAGGGAGCCGTGTATATTTTATAGATTCCCAGGTCGATCACCTCTTTGGCAGCAGCAGCAGCTTTGGCCCATTTTGCTTCATCGTAGGTGGCCGAGATCAGGCGCACTCCTTCATGATTGGTCAACTCCGATGCCCAGGTATCTGTGTTGCCATTGAAGAGCGGACTCGCATTGTATAAATAAGCACGTGCTCTTACGGCTAGTGCAGCTCCGCGACTAGCGCGTGCTACCTCTCGGCTCGAGCGGGCAAGAGGCAAATCCTGTGCGGCTATCGCCATCTCGCTCGCGATAAATTCGGCACACTCTTCGTAGGTATTGCGCGGAAGCTGAAGTTTTTCGTACTCTTGAGTGTAATCAACACCTTCGTCGGGCAATACGGGTACGGGACCATATTTTCTCAACAGCAACCAATAGAAGTAAGCACGCAAGAATCGGGCTTGTGCTTTGTTGTCCTTGATTTCTTCGGGTGTAAACTCCCTGTTTTTGTCGATGTTGTGTATAAATATAGATGCGTCACGTATGCCTTTATAGCAGCTGTTCCACGAGGCTTGCTTGTCGTTTTCCGAATATCGGCAATTTTTGAACCACTCGTAGCTATTGTCCCTATCGCCGAAAAACATATCGTCGGATAGGAAGTTGAAAGGTTGATGACCTTTGCTGGCTACAATCACATTTTCACCGGTTTGTAGTTGCGAATATACACCGGCCAACCAACGCTCGGAGTAGTCTTTTTTCATAAACACCGAGTCGATGTTGAGTTTGTCTTTAAAGATGTATTCCGAATCCAGATAGTCGGAACAGGAGGAAATTCCCGTGATTAGGAATCCGGCAAGAAACACACTTGCCGTATGTTTGAAGATTGTATGCATAATAGCTCGAATATTAGAAGTTAAAAGTTGCTCCAAGTGTAAATGTGCGCGACAGCGGATACCCTTGTCCGTTGTTTGAATCCATTTCCGGATCCCAGAGTTTCAATTTGTCCCAAACAAACAGATTGTTACCGATAAAGAAGAATCGCACTTCACCTAGTCTTAATCTATTGCGAAGAGCTCTGGGCAGGCTGTATCCAAACTCCAATGTCTTTAACCGCAGGTAGCGACTGTCGCGTTGCCAATAAGTAGAGGCTCTGTAGTTGTTTGAGTTGCCGCCATAACTTAAGCGCGGATACTTGGCATGAATATTTTCGGTAGCTTCACTTCCCGAGATCTCTCTCGAGATCCATCTATTGCCGGGTACTGCCACATCTGTAAAAATATTTCCCCAGTCACCGTCTACAAATGGATATACACTAGACCCATCTATCATTTTAGAAGCTTTGCCGGCTCCTTGAAAGTGTAGGTTGATATCGAATCCGTTCCATTGTGCAGATAGTCCGAGACCATAGATAAGGCTAGGCACTTCGGTGCTGCCGATGGCCACACGGTCGAGGTCGTTGATCACTCCATCGCCATTGATATCTTTATATTTAATATCGCCCGGTAGGTATTCGCCAAATTGCTGTTTCGGACTGTTTCTGATGTCGTCATAATCTTGGAATAAGCCCAAAGCAACGAGTCCTTTTTGTTGGCGAAAACGATATCCTTGTGTCATCTGATACGGTAGCGATGTCGATGCTTCATCAAACTCAAGAACCTCATTTTCAGAATAGGTTACGTTACCGCGTATGGTAACATCTACTTTGCCTATTCTTTCTTGGTAGGAGAAGTTACCATCGAGACCTTTGCTTCTCATTTTTCCCACGTTGGCCCATGGCTGACTGTTTACTCCGATCATACCCGGCAGGTGTTGCCGTTGCATGTAGATTTCTTCGCGGGTATCCTGAAAGATATCGATGTTTGCCGAAAAACGATTGTTCAAAATGCTGATATCAAAACCTAAGTTGTGCTTTTTGGCAACTTCCCATCCTAGATTATTCGCAGCCTCACGTACCAAGTGCAGCCCTTGTATGAAATAGTTTTGTCCGATATCCGCAAAGTTATATCCCGGATATTCGTCTATCTCTGTGAGATACGGAAAGCGTACCGGAAGCTTGTCGTTGCCAACTTCTCCGTACGAGTAGCGTGTTTTGAGCATCGACAACCAGGGTGCTTTATTTTTGATAAAGTCTTCTTCCGCAATATTCCATGCTACCGAAAATGCGGGGAAGAACCCGAATTGATACCCTTTCTTGAAGGTTTCGGAGCCGGTATATCCGAAGTTGAATTCTGCCAAATAGCGGTCGCGATAACCGTATGTGAAGCGTCCCGACAACCCTTGATTACGGTATGGAATACCTCTGATGATATCTTCTCCGAGATTTTGGGTAGTAGAACGTTCGTTTTGGTGGTACTTGAGCATACCACCCAAGCGGTGACTTTCTTTGAATAATCTGCCGTAGTGCAACTCAGCTTCTAAGTTATAGAATCTAGTTCCGCTACTACTCGATTCCTGGGTAAGGAGCTGCTCGGTAGAAATACGATTCATCACCAAGTTGCCGTTTAGATCACGACGACGTTCTGCGCGATATTGCTCGGGCCATTTGATGCGACCGATGTAGTTTGTATTTTCGGTATCAAATCCGAAGCGACCTTCAAAGCGCAATCCGTCGGTAATCATTTTCAGATCTTGCTTGATGTTTACGTTGATCTGATTTACAGTTTTCCAGTTCTCGGCAAATCCGGTTTGTGTAGCCAATACCCATGGGTTGGTTTTGTTGCCCGTGCCATACGCCGGAACAAGCCCATTGGAGTATAATACGGGGATCGAGATCGGAGTTTGCCCCACAAGAGAGTGCCAGATGTCGCCACCTCTTCCCGGACTGTTTTTCTTTTCCTGATAACCTGATACCCCAATGCTTAGTAGTGTTGTTTTTGTAACATCGAGATCTACATTGGTACGATAATTCCAGCGCTCAAAATTCGAGTTTGTTTTATAATCTTTGAGTCCGGCATCCGATTTATACATACCACCTTCAGACAAATAACTCCCCGAAACGAAGTAGCGTGCCGTAGAACCACCACCGCTGATATTCAACGAGGCTCGATAGGTGCTGGCACCATCGCGTAGCAACAGATCCATCCAATCTACATTGGGATACAAATCGGGGTCGAGCTGATAGTTGATCAAATCGAGCTCATTGGGCGTATATAGCGGTTCTTTGTTGCGTGTAACAAGCGCTTCGTTTACCAGATTTGCATAGGTGAGTCCGTCTACAAAAGAAGGAGTGCGTGTGCGTGTATTGTACGAATACTCGGCCTTCGCACTGAAGTTTACCTTGCCCGCATCACCGCGTTTTGTCGTGATCAAAACAACACCGTTGGCACCCTTCGATCCATAAATAGCTGTAGCAGACGCATCTTTGAGTATCGAAAAAGATTCGATATCCTCCACGTTTATTTCATTCATCGATCGCTCAAATCCGTCTACCAATATCAGTGCACTTTGATTGGCACCGAAGGTAGAGATGCCTCGAATCCAGAACTCGGAATTGTTAGATCCCGGTTCGCCCGATTTTTGCATGGTAATCACCCCGGCCACATTACCAGCCAACGCATTGGTAAGATTGGCAGTAGGGGTAGACAGCGTTTTGGTATCGATTGTAGTAATCGCTCCGGTAGAGCTAACTTTACGTTGAGCTCCGGCCGCGGTAATAACAACCTCCTCAAGTACGCTTACATCACTCTTCATCGTTACGTTTACAACCGATTTGTCTTCGATGTTGATTTCCTTCTTCGTATAGCCAATATAGGTAAATATCAGTGTGCTATATGGCGATACGGTAATGGAGTAGTTGCCGTCGATATCGGTAGAGGTACCTACACCCACTTTGTCTTTTACAACCACAGATACGCCAATAAGAGGTTCGTTAAGCTCGTCGATGACTTTCCCCGATATTTTTACGGTCTTTTGAGCCAGCGCTTCAAAAGCAACGAGAAGTAATAAGATGGGTATTAATACGTATGTTTTCATGGATTTATTTCTGATGAGGTTTCATTTTCCGGCATGGTTATTTTCCGGATTCTTCTGTTTTTTTGATCGGCAATGTAGAAGATCTTATCCTCAGTATCGTAAATGATACCGTGAGGCTGATCAAATTGCGCGTCTCTAAGTGCACCGTCGGTATATCCCCATCGCTCGGCTCTACCGGCAAATGTGCTGACAATACCGTCGGGAGTGATTTTTCGTATTACGTGATTGTGTACGTCGCAGAGGTAGAAATTTCCTTTTTCGTCAAAAGCACCTTGATGCGGTTGATTGAAACGGGCAGATGTTCCAACCCCGTCTTTGTAGCCACTTTGTTTGGGAGCTCCGGCAAATAAAATGGGCTGCTCCAGCTCTTTTGTTTCGCGGTTGTAGTAAGACTTTAGGATGTAGTGCTGGTTTCTTACAACGATGTATGCAAAATCACCCGTCGGACTAAATTGAATGTTAAACTCCCACATGATATCCTGAATCTTGAATAGTTCTTTGGTGTTTTCACGATCACCGGTTTCTCTGTTTCCCGACCACTTAAATACCTGTCCTTGTTCATAACTGTTGTAGAAATACACATCGTCTTCGGGATGTACAACTCCTCCGTTGCACTGTTTGGAGTTGATCACGGTTTCCCATTGTTTAAACAGATCGTTGTCGGTAAACTTGACCGTGCATATATCTGTCCAGTTTCCGGCATCGTTGGTAACATACATTGTTTTCCAATCGGGTGTAAACGTGATGGTGCGCGGGCGGTCGAGCCCTCTGCCTGTTCTCCATTTTGTAGATACATGGGTAAGATCTTTATCAATATAACGCATACCCCGATGTTCTTCGAGCATGTAAATATTTTTGTCTTGATCAAAGCACAGCCAATAGGGCTCTTCAAACTGAGCTTTGTCGATAGGGCCATCTACAATTGCTGTTTTACCGTCCTTGTCGGTAAAGCCTGCAAGGGTAGACACAAACGGTTCGGCCTGATATTTAAACTCGCTAGTTGAGCTTGCCGATTGTAACGTTTCATTTCTACCTACTTCTACTTTTACTTTGCCCGAAGGGAGATTTAAGGGAACCATGGCATAGATTTGATTGCCCGACGAACTAATTAAATGCAGCGGAACGGTATCAATCGCAACTTTGATGATCGCGGTATCGGTACCGAAGTTTGAACCGTGAATAATCATTTGGGTTGCTACTTTGCCGCTCTCGGGAGAAAAAGAATCAATTACCACCGGAGAGGAAGGGTTGTAAGGTAGGTGATGTTTGTTCATCACATCTACAGTTGTAGTTTCGTTGTTACAACTTGTGCTAAAGAGCGAAATTGTTACTAACAAAGACAATACACCTGTAGACTTTTTTAAAATGACATTCGATTTTAAAGTCATAATCGGAATGAATTTGGTGTTGTTTATATATATGTTCAATTATTAAACCCTGTTGTGTGGTTTCTTAATAATTGTCGAATAACGTGTTTTAATATAAACAGGCGTATTGTTTTTGATTCAAATAGTGCAAATAATCAACTTCTGAATGTTTTGTTTCCATTTGTAATTGATTATTCGCATTATTTGAGATACAACAGGGATGTTGTATTTGATCTAATTATTTTTTCCGTAGATTTCGATGTCGGCGATGCGCGCTACACCATCTATACCGGGATCGGTAATTGTGAATTTTACGAAGCGAGCTTTAATGGGAGTGATGTCGATGTCGGATACATGTTGCTGATTGGCCATCTGTTTATCGACGCATACCCACTGCTTGCCGTCGAGGCTCACTTCTACACCATAAGAGCGTGTGTTGAGTGAGGGTGATGCGCCACCGGCTCCGGCGTGGCGTATTACATAGCGACTAATGGTATAGGGCTGCTTTAAATCGTATTCAAGCCATTGACCATCCTTTGCGGCCGACACCCACATCCGATCCTTGGCCGTAGTTCCGTCAGACGCATAGCTGTGATCCGTTTCGGTCTTGCTTCCGGTGATTTTCACAGTAGGTTGTAGCGTAAGATTAAAGTCCATGTTGTTGGCCTCGTTGTATAAGGCAAAAAAATGATCGCCTCGGCATATTTCAATGTTGCCGGGTGATAGTTTCTCTAGCTTTGCTTTTAATTCTACGATCTGATCAGGACCGAGTTCCCACGATTTGCCTTGTGCCGACAGAAATATAGGCTGCTGCTTGTCAAATCCGGCAATCGTATCTTGCCAGAAGGAGTAAATCACATCTACATTTTCGGCATAGCATGGGAGGTTGGGTACAAAGGGCAACTTGTTTTGTATATTCACAGGATGAAGCTTCTCTCTGCGCTCCCAATCTTGTTGCGTTACGCCATACAGGTAGCGGCACTTGTCGGCAAAAACATTCATTTGCGCTTGGTTTACTTCGTCCCAAACTGTGATAACCCGTAATCCGCTTTTCTCGAGATATTGCTGAGTAAGATTAGCATACGGCACAAAATCAGACTGTTTGGATGAGTTCCATACCCGGTTGTGAGCATCGTAGATGAGTGCGTACCCTAGTCCGGAAGGACCTGCCGCAAAGAAGTCGTTGGGAGTAGCCGTACTGTAATAATAATTGAGTAATCCCGGACCCATATCTACCAGTCCCGGACTTACGGTCCAGTTGATCGGAATACTACCACGTCCTTTGTTGTCCCAAAGTCGCGACATGGCATGTTGGCAATACTGCACATTATCGCCGTCGCTCAGAAAGATGGCAAGATACACTTTGTTGTCGATCTCAGGCTTTTTCGGAACTGCAGGCATGTTGATTTGATGGTGCATACCGGCATATACGGTCGTATTCTCATAAAAGTCCGAAGGAATGGTTGATATTCCGTATTCTACACCTACGCCAATACCCGATCGTTCTTCGGCCCACCATCCGGTGATGATGCTTTCGCCCGGTTGCATATCCTTCAGAAACTTACGTATCATCGTATTTTCGATGCTGTTGCGCGGGTCGAGCCACACGATGGCACAACCGGAGGCAACCCCCAAATCTCTTACATAACCCATCAATGGCCTGTGACTTACAAGTAACCTCTTATTGCAAGCATCCCAATAGTTGTCATACAAGTATTGATAGATTTCTACCGGTGTGGCGTAGGTAAGATGCGTGAAGTCATCTACAACCGGGAGTGTAATGCCTTGTTTTCGGAGAGCTTGTAGTTCTTTGTCGGTCACGGGCAATGCACCCTTGATGCCGGCAACCGTGCTCGCCAGATTTGCATAATGCTCGCTTTTGTCGGTGCTATATAAGATAAGACCGGATAACTCATTTTTGTATTTGCGAATCAGCTCCCATTTGTGGTCTACATGCATCTCCTCAATCCGGAGGTGTAGTAGGTCGGGCCATTTGTATTTGCCCTCTTGCACGTGTTCGAAGAGAAAGATGCGCGGTTGAGTCTTGTTTACTATCCCTTGAAGCGCGCAAAACATAATTCGCTCAGTTGGGGAGATGTTTTCATCAGCCACAAACAAACCGTCGAGAGTAGGGGCCGGATGTGTAAAATGTGGCATTGCCTGTCCTTTGGGCCAAGAGAGTGTTGAAGATGCGTTTTGAGCATTACACTCTGCACCGAAAGAACAAGAAAGGTGATAGGCTACTAATCCTAATACTAGTTTTTTTGTTGATACACAGTTCATGATAATCGATTTATAGATCCGGGACAATCGTTGTCTCAATGTTATTGAGATTGAATCCCGGAGGTTGTATAATTTGATAGCGTGTAAAAATACAACCGCGAGTTATTATAAGCTACTATATAGGAGTGGTATAAATAGCAGAAATAATTCGAAATGTTTCACTCTTGATGCAAGTAGTATGGTATATCGAATAATGCGGAGAAGTAATGTTTTTCAAAAGAGGTTTCATGGACCGTCGTAAAGGCCCGGTTTTAGTTTTTTATAGCACAGAATCTTAATTTAGGTCGTTAATTTACAACGATCCGATGATACCTGCCAATTATAATAGGAGATTGCATGGAAATGCACTTGTAAATAAAGATCGGATTTAATACCTTTGCCACCGAATTATATAAAATGTGCCAACGAAAACAGTTCGGTGCAGCATATTTTATGAATAAAGCATCTTTAGACTATATCAATATTTGATTATTTGTAGTGAATGTTATTTTGTGAAACAACCCAAACCACATTCATCTGCAAATCCCTTTTGGGATAATCAAATCTATATAGGCGTTTTTCATAAATCAAAACCTGTCGTTCCACTATTTTACCTGTGGGGCCGACGAGGCTTTGCTATATAGATGTGTTAGCGTTAATGTATTGATAGTTAAGGTTATAAATTTACCACAGGTTATGAGCCAACAAGTGATGATGATTGTTTTTGTAGTAGCAACCTTTGTTATTGCTGCAGCGGTAGGACTTACCATAATTCCCCGCATTGTATTTATATCGCACTCCAAGCAATTGTTTGATGTGCCAAACGAGCGCAGTTCGCACAAAACGAAAGTGCCTCGATTAGGCGGTCTTGCGTTTTTTCCGGGACTACTATTTGCTTTTGCGCTGACATTGGGTTTGCGTATGGTTTCAGGATACGATCTTGATCCTGTATTTGCTCCGTATGTTTATCGAGAACTGCTCTTTTTACTTTGCGGATTTATAGTGCTTTATCTCGTCGGTATTGCCGATGATTTGATCACGGTACACTTTAGTAAAAAGTTTGTTGCTCAAATACTCGCCTCTGCACTGATGATTATAGGAGGTGTATATATCAACAATTTTCACGGATTCCTAGGGCTTCATGAAGTATCCATTTGGATAGGAGCACCAGTAACCGTCCTTTTAGTCGTGTTTGTAATCAATGCGATCAACCTGATCGACGGTATCGACGGATTAGCATCCGGACTATGCTTGGTAGCACTTACAGTATACGGGATTTGGTTTACAACATACGGACTTACAGTTTATGGTATGTTGGCATTTGGTATGGTCGGTGTTATCGCACCTTTCTTCTACTTCAATGTATTCAGTCGTCAACGTAAAATATTTATGGGCGATACCGGATCATTGATGCTTGGTTTCATGCTAGCCTTCTTGTCGGCACGTTTCTGTATGTTTGCCGTAGAGCCACAATACAATGTGTCGAATGCACCAATCTGGGTATTTGCACTGTTGTTTATTCCATTGTTCGATGCCCTGCGTGTTTTCTTAGACCGCATACGTCGTGGCAAATCGCCATTCCTTCCCGAACGCAATCACATTCATCATAAGTTTTTGGCCTTAGGCTTTTCGCACCGTCGCACTATGTTTATGGTAAACGGCTTGGCAATTGCCATTATTGGCCTCAACATCTGGGCAACGCAGTTTCTCAATATTCACATCTTATTAGTTGCCGATCTTATTTTCGGTGCCGCGTTGATGTTCTCTCTGCACCGCATCCGCGTGCATCAAGAAAACAAAGAAGAAGATGTACAAGCGGAACCGGTAAAAGCAAATGTAAAAGCATGATGGATCTGCAACCCTTTCTTTTGATAAACGATAATTTGTAATTTTATATATGACAACTGAAAACACTAATAGAGAAGGATATCCGCAAGGTAACGAAATCGATTTGGTAGAACTGGCTCAAAAAGTGTGGGCCAAACGAAAAATGATCCTGCGCAACACCGCTATTGGGGCTCTTGTTGGGATTGTTGTGGCCTTCTCTATCCCTAAAGAATACAAAACTACGGTAAAGCTTGCTCCGGAAAATGCGAGTCAAGCAGGTGCAGCCGGAAATATGGGTGCACTCGCAGCCATAGCTGGTGTAAACTTAGGAGGAGCAGGTGCAGATGGTTTAACTCCTTCATTGTATCCAGATATTGTGGCATCTACTCCATTTTTGATGGAGCTAAAAGACATGCCTGTTACTACCCTTAAAGATCAACAAACCTATACGCTTTACGAATACATGACCGAGCACCAGAAGTCACCATGGTGGTCTAAGTTAATGGCGTTATCCGGTAAAGCAATTGGAGGAGTAATGTCGTTATTATCAGATAAAGAAGAAGAGAAAGCAGAAGAGTGGAATTCGTTTCTGTTGACACGTAAACAACAAGGATTTTTACATACATTATCCTCTGTAATTATAGTAGGCGAAAATAAAAAAAACGGAATTCTATCTGTTGATGTACAGATACAGGATCCGATGATTGCTGCACAAGTTGCTGATTCAGTTGTTGCAAAGTTACAGTCATATATGATCAATTACAAGACAGAAAAATCTCGTAATGATTTAGCTTATGCTCAGAAATTATACAATGAAGCACAACTGCGATACTTTGAGATCCAAAAACAATACGCACAATACGAAGATGCCAATAAAAACGTGGTTTCTGCGAAATATGCGATCGAAAGAGAACGATTGAAAAATGAAGTAGCATTGTTTTTTTCAGTATATAATGGTTTAGCGCAGCAGGTGGAGATGGCGAAAGCAAAAGTTCAGCAAGACACGCCGGTTGTTACTATATTGGAACCTGCTAAGATTTCACAAATAGCAATAAAGCCTCAAAAAGTATTCATTCTTATATTAGTTGCTGGTATTTTTTCAATAAGTAGCATTGCTTTTGTTTTTATGAAATATCTGGTTATTAATAGTGGCTTTTTGGATAAATCTAAAATATTTTAAATGAATAGAACTACGTTGTTAAAGATAAATAGTGCTGTTATAGTTTTATGCCAATTATTAGGCATGTTGATTTCTTTTTTGATGGTTCCGTTAGTCATATCGTATTTAGGAGTCCAGAATTATGGAATTTGGGTTACTCTATGGGGCTTATTAGAATGGTTTAATGTTTTTGACATTGGCTTAGGACACGGTTTACGTAATATGTATACAACAGCAAAATCCATGAATGATATATCTGCAATTAAAGTATATGTAAGTACTACATTTTATATATTAATGCTTATTGGGATTATTTTATTTGTTATTTTATTTATTTGTGGCATTACATTACGATGGGATTTAATATTGAACTCAAAATTAATACCTCTATCGGAGCTTAGATATTTAATAGTATTTTTCTCTATGTATTTTTGTGTGAAATTTATTATTAATATTGTTGGCGTATTATTAACAGCCGATCAATTACCATTCATACCATCAAGCATAAATTTAATCGCAAATATTTTTTCATTAATAGGTATTCTATGTATAAAGAAATATTGTGAATCTAGCTCAATATTACTTTTAGGAATAATATTTACTACAACACAGTTATTCCCATTTTTGATTAGTTATTTTATATTAGTTATTAATCGGTATAAAAATATACTTCCTAATTATAAGCTATATTCTAATTCTACTGCAAAAAGTGTTCTTTCACTAGGAAGCAGGTATTTCTTTATTCAAATTACATCAATGTTATTGTTTGCTTTCAATAATATTGTTATTTCAAATACTTGTGGCCCTTCAGATGTTACAAAATATAGTGTCGCATATAAATATATGAGTATTTTATATTTAATTTTTATGGCAATATTATCTCCTTTATGGTCTGCGACTACAGAGGCTTATGCAAAAGGTGATAGTTTATGGATTAAACAGATATATAAAAAGATGAACGTACTTTGGGCTCTTTTTATATTTGTTGGTTTTATTATGATTCTTATCTCTCAATTGGTTTATGCTTATTGGCTTAATAATGAGTTGAAACCAGACTATCTCCTATTGTCTTTATTATTTGTATATATGATTCTTTGGATGAGATATACATTATATCGGACTTTTATGAATGCAATCGCAAAAATAAAAATGCAATTAATAATAACTACTATGGAGGGATTATTGCATATTCCAATAATTTATATTTCGAGTTTATATTTCAATATTTATGGAGTTGTGATAGTTATGATAATTTGGTCTTTGATTAATAGTGTCTGGGAACCAATCCAATTTAATAAACTAATTAATAATAAAGCTCATGGGATCTGGAATAAATAATAATAAAAACATGCAAAATATTAGTTTTGACATTCCAATTGTATTATTCTCATTTAAACGAGTCGATAAATTATTGAAGATCATTGATCGGATTTCATCTATTTCACCTCAGAATTTATATATAGTTAGTGACGGAGGTCGAGATATTAATGAACATCAAGAAGTCTTAGCATGTAGAGCTGCTATTGAAAAAGCAATAGTATGGGACTGTAAACTAACTAAGTTTTATTCCGATACAAATATTGGCGTGTACGAGAATATCGCAGGCGGTGCAAAAAAAGTATTTGAAATAGAAAAGTTTGCAATTTTTCTTGAAGATGATAACTTGCCTGAATTAAGCTTCTTTCAATTTTGTAAAGAAATGCTTTACTATTATGAGTATGATTCTCGAGTTTTGTGGATTTGTGGAACAAATTATCTTGTTGATTATGAGCCTGAAGATAAATCTAGCTATGTTTTCACAAAGAATATGATGCCATGTGGATGGGCCTCATGGAGCGATAAGTTTCTAAAATATTATGATGGAGATTTATTGTTATGGAAGAATTCGTTATTGAAAGAGAAGCTTAAAAACGAGTATATCTATAAGCCATTGATGTTTCAAGATTTTCAGAACTGGGATGATGAGTTAAGGCATAAACAGATTTATGGACGATATATATCTTGGGATTATCAGATGAGCTTTTCACAGCGTGTTCATGGTGTTTATGCTATTGTTCCTAAATACAATCAAATATGTAATATAGGAGTTGATGAGGATTCTATTCATAAAGGAAATTCATTTGATAATATTATGATCCAACGGTTTTGTGGATTGCCAACTAAATCTATTGAATTTCCTTTGAAGCATCCTTCGACGGTATTAATTGATACGAAATTTGAGCTTAAGGTTGCTAAAATTATAACATTGCCTCTTAGTCTACGTATGAGAAAACAATTTTCTCGGATTATAAAGAAAATATTTAGAATTTCTCAGGAACAAAGCTTACGAGATGTGTTTAAAAGATAATACAGGAGTTAATACTTTTTTTTCTCCATTTTTTGTGTATATCATGGGCTTTATAGCCTTATTCTTTGTATATCAATTTAATTGGTCTGAACTATATCCATCTTTAACAAGCGATATAATAGCATTTATTTTAGGAAGTTGCTTTGTTATGTTTATAGTTGGTTTATTATTTTATAGGTGTAACTATTTTATATATAAACCGTCAACTGTGCCATTGGTTAAAATTAAATTATGGTGTAATTTGTATGTATTTTCAAATATAATTGAAATTATATATTCTCGACAAATACCATTAATTTCTGGTTTATTCAATCCTGTTGTTGGTATCGATATGGATTCTTTTGGTATACCATTATTTCATGTGTTTGTGATTAGTTTTGGCTCATTTTTGTCATTAGTTATTTTTCATAAAATATTGAGCGATAAAGAGAATAGGAAAAAATTATATTTTCTATTCTTTTTATCTTTCCTCTCTCCTTTAATTGTATATGGGCGTGGCATTATTTTTATGACATTAACAGGTTGTTTTCTTATTTATTTAATGTCGATCGAGCATGTTTTTGTTAAAATAGTGAAGTTGTTAATTATTTTGATTGTTGCGTTCTTTTGTTTTGGGGTATTAGGAGATATTCGAGTAGGCGCTTCAGATTCAAGATTCTTTAATCAGCGTAATGGAGTGTCTATTACAAGGATAGGACAAGCTACAGATGATTTTGAAAATTCTATAATTCCTCATGAGTTCATGTGGAGTTATATTTATATTATATCACCTATTGGTAATTTACAATATAATTTACAAGAATTTCACACCGATAATAAAAGTATATCTGACCTTTATGAATTAATTGTTATGGAAATGCTTCCTGAAACAATAAGTAAGCGGATATCTTCATTTGAGAAGCGACAAGAAAAGCTTGTAATTCCGGTTCTTAATGTTAGTACTGTTTATGCTAGGGCTTTTGTTATTTTAGGTTGGATCGGTATTGTTTTGATGTTTGTTTTTGTTCTATTTTATATATTAACAATATTGTTATTTGTTTCACCAGATTCAGAGTTCTTTATCGTAACAGTGGCTATCATCAACGTTATTCTTGTATTTAATTTATTTGATAATATGTTTTCTTATGGAGGATATTCTAATGTAATATTTATACCTTTATTTTTAAGTATTAAGTCATTTATTCGAAAACTTCAATTAAAAAAAAATGCATACAATTGACATATTGTTAGCTACATTCAATGGCGAATTGTTCATTAAAGAACAAATCGATTCAATTATTTCACAAACTTATTCTGATTGGATTTTATACATACGTGATGATGGATCCTCAGATAATACTCTAAATATCATTAAGGAATATCAATTGAATGAACCTCGAATAGTTCTGATTGAAGATACTAAAACCTGTTGCTCTGCTGAATTAAATTTTGCTGAACTTTTAAAGTATTCGACTTCTCAATTTCTATGTTTTTGCGACCAAGATGATATATGGTTAAAAAATAAGTTAGAATTGATGTATTCTTATATTCAAACATTAAATCAAACTCTACCGATTGTCATTTTTTCTGATGGCTATCTTTACATGAATGATCATCAAATAGATAATAGCAAAAGATTATTAAGTGCACAACCAAGGAGTCTAAAAGATACTTTATTTTGTAATGGTGGTATTCATGGTTCAATGTCAATGTTTAATTCAAAAATGAGAGAATTAATGTTATACGAATATAATTATTTAGCAATGCATGATCACTTATTGACTTTAATTGGATGTGCGTTTAATTCTATTTATTATTTACCAATACCTACTTTTTTATATAGGCAGCATGAGAATAATGTTACTCCACATGTACGTATTGGTTTTTTTAAGAAAGTATTGTACAACTTTAAAAGCAGAACTACTGTCTCTGTTGTTGATCGTAAGCATTATAAGGGAGTAGCAGCTTTTTATACAACTATCAAGCATCTGTTGTCTGATGAGGATTCATTACTTTGTGAATTATATCTATCATATCCCTCTATGGATCCTTTTGTGCGCTTTATTTCTATTTTTAGGCATAAATTTTCAATAGAAAATTCTAGAGTTAAATTATTGATGAAAATATTAGTCAAATCTCAGTTTATAAAATGAAGAAAGTTTTAGCGATTTATTACTGTTGGGATGAAGAAGGGAATGCAAATGGTAATCAGAATATTAGACAATATAAATATCTTTCTACAGTTTTCCAAATGGATGTGTTATATAGAAAATTTACTAATAAGATTTATGGTAAATCTTTTATTGATGTTTCAAGTCCAAATTTTAGAATATTAGATGCTCTTCTTCTTAAAATATTTCCTTTTTTAAGATTAATATTTAGTTTTGATATACTATATTGGGCATTTAAGGCATTCCAATGTTTTAAGTCAAAGACCTTAAAATTTGACGTTGTTTTATTGACCGGAACACCATATATGCTTTTTCATTTGGCTAAGTATATTTCAAAGAAGTCAAATGCTAAATTAGTTGTCCAAATGTATGATCCATTGTCAATGAATAACTTTGTTTCAGGTTCTAGTTATTTTAGATCAAAACATGAATTGTATATTATTCGAAATGCCGATTTAATGATAATTCATTCGAAGTTATTATATGATTTAATGATTGAAAGATACTCTATTTTTTCTCATAAATTTCAATTTGTTTCGTTTTCATCTGATTCATTTTTCTCAGAGAAAGTAGAACCAGTTGTTAATAATAAGTTGTCAATTATTCATGCAGGAACAATTAATGGAAATCGTAACCTTAGATTACTGATAAGAGCTTTAGAGTCTGATTTGAATCTAATTGATAAAATAGATGTATTTCTCATTGGCAATATTGATAACTATAATAAGAAATTATTAAATAAGTCTAGAGCGAGTGGTTGTTTTACGATTTTACCATTTATGTGCAAAGATGAATTACGTAATTATTTAGTTCAGGCGGACGCCTTATTGGTTATTGATAGTTTCAAGGATAATATTAATGTTTTTTTTCCTTCTAAGTTATGCGAACTTATTTTATTAAATAAACCTATTATTTTATTTACGCCTTCTATGAGTGAATCTAGAAGATTATTTAAAAAGTCAAGTGATCTTGTATTTGCCGAATGTGAATCAAATAAATTGGCAACAGCTTTGAATAATTTAATTAAGGATAGGAGTTTCTATAATTATGTTATTGACCCTTCTGTTCCTCATGAATTTGAATATCATATAACTGGAAAAAAACTTGCACAATTTATAAATACTATTTGAATTATGGGTAAAGTTCTTATTGTAAATGCAACAGCCGCTAGTACAAGCGGGGCCGCTACAATATTGAAGCAATTTCTAGACTATGCTGCGAATCGATCTGATTTAATTATATATATATTTATTTCTCCATATATCGAATTAGAAGTATTAAGTTCACATATACACCTGATCAGAATTAAAAATGTAAAATCCTATTTGATGAGATTGTATTGGGATTATATTGGTTTAAGTAGATATTTACGTAAACATAATATTATTCCTACTTGTTCTTTATCTCTTCAAAATACTAATTTTAATACTGGATATAAAATTCCAAATTACATATACTATCATCAGGCTATACCTTTTTATGATTATAAATGGTGTTTTTTTAAAAAATCAGAACGAGTCTTGTTTTTTTACAAGAATATATATCCAATTTTCGTATCATTGTCGCTCAATAAATGTTCTGTTTTTTTTGTTCAGCTTGAATATATTAAACAAGGTGTTAAGTGTTTATTTAATGTTCCATCATCAAATATTTACATCATTAAACCTACATTTGAGCCTCTTGCTCTGAAGGAAAATTTTGCATCTTCGTTGTTTCTTGATAATCGAACGATTAATTTCTTTTACCCGGCAACTGATGCTTTTTATAAAAATCATCAGTTGTTGTATGATCTTTTTAATCAGTTTGACGAGGATGAATATGCTCTATATTTAACTATGTCTAGACCTGTTAATAATTTAACGGCTAATATTCATTGTGTTAATTTATTAACAGTTGATGAGATGAATTGGATGTATAATAATGTTGATGTATTACTTTATCCTAGTTATATAGAAAGTTTTGGATTACCTTTATTAGAGGCAGCTTATTTTGGTCTACCAATTATAGCATCTGACTTGCCTTATGCCAGAGAGGTCCTAAATGGATATGATGGTGTAACTTTTGTGGATAAAGATGATATTGCGGGTTGGATTAAAGCAATTCAAGCAACAGTTAAAGGTAAACGTTATCAGTCATTTTCAACTGACTGTAATCTTTCGTGGAATATATTAAATACTATATTATAAATAAAATGTTTAAAGATAAAATTCTATTGATTACCGGAGGAACTGGTTCGTTCGGTAATGCGGTATTGCGCCGTTTTTTAAATACGGATATCAAAGAGATCCGCATCCTTTCACGTGATGAAAAGAAACAAGACGATATGCGTCATCAATTGCAAAACACAAAGGTGAAGTTTTACATCGGTGATGTACGTGATAAGCGTAGTGTAGATACAGCTATGCGTGGTGTGGATTATGTATTCCATGCAGCTGCGTTGAAGCAAGTACCATCGTGTGAGTTTTTCCCTATGCAAGCAGTTAAAACCAACGTAATGGGTACAGAAAATGTCCTTGATTCAGCTATTGAACATGGCGTAAAGAACGTTGTAGTTCTCTCTACAGACAAAGCTGCTTATCCGATCAATGCAATGGGTATTTCCAAAGCGATGATGGAGAAAGTTGCGATTGCCAAAGGTCGCTCATTAGGTAATGATGCAGCAACAACAATTTGTTGTACGCGCTATGGTAATGTAATGGCGAGCCGTGGTTCTGTTATTCCATTATGGGTAGATCAAATCAAAGCAAAAGGTGATATTACGGTAACAGACCCTAATATGACTCGCTTTATGATGACACTAGACGATGCGGTTGATTTGGTATTATATGCATTTGAACATGGAAAGAATGGCGATCTATTCGTACAAAAAGCTCCGGCTGCAACATTGGATGTTCTTGCTGATGCATTGAAATATTTGTATAATACAGCAACACCTGTACGTGTGATTGGTACACGCCATGGAGAGAAGTTATACGAAACACTGGTTACACGAGAAGAGATGGCCAAGTCTATTGACATGGGTGATTACTACCGTATCCCATGCGACAACCGTGATTTGAACTATGATAAGTTTTTTAACGAAGGACAAGAAGATGTTTCTCGTATCGATGATTATCATTCGCACAATACCCATCGTTTAGATGTAGATGGCATGAAAAAACTACTGCTTAAGTTAGAATTTATTCGTGAAGATTTAGGGTTGGATAAATAATTAATTATGAAAATATTGGTAACAGGGGCAAAGGGCTTTGTAGGAAAAAACCTGATTTGCGAACTGAACAACCGTGGATACTCCGATATCTATGCTTATGATATCGATACCGATCCGGCTTTGCTTGATCAGTATGCTGCCGACTGCGAATTTGTATTCCACTTGGCAGGAGTAAACCGCCCGAAAGATCCGGCAGAATTTATGACGGGTAATTTCGGATTCACAAGCACATTGCTTGAAAAGTTAGCCGCCTACAACAACCAGGCACCCATATTGATCACTTCTTCCATTCAAGCCGATTTGAACAATCCTTACGGAGAAAGCAAACGAGCAGGAGAGGAGTTGATTCACAACTATGGCATTCAAAACAATGTGGCTACATACGTTTATCGTTTGCCCAATGTATTTGGCAAATGGTGTCGTCCCAATTACAACAGTGCCGTAGCAACGTTTTGCAACAACATCGCACACGATCTACCTATTCAAGTAAACGATCCGTCGGTACTGATGAGTTTGGTTTACATCGATGATGTGGTAGATGAATTTATCCACGCGATGGAAGGCAAAGCCTATCGTGAAGGCAACTTCTGTTATGTACGTACCGTACATGAAGTTACCCTAGGGCGCATCGTAGAGTTGTTGTACGAATTCAAAGAAAGCCGTACTACGCTTCAAGTGCCGGATATGAGCAATCACTTTACCAAGAAGCTCTATTCAACCTATTTGAGCTATTTGCCCGAAGATCAGTTTAGCTATCCGCTAAAAATGAATGTAGACAACCGAGGGTCGTTTACCGAATTCTTGAAATCACCCGATCGCGGTCAGGTATCCGTCAATATCTCCAAACCCAACATCACCAAAGGCAATCATTGGCACCATACCAAGAATGAAAAGTTCTTGGTTGTAAGCGGTAAGGGAGCCATTCGCTTCCGTAAACCAGATTCTGATCAGGTAATCGAATACGTGGTAAGTGGTGAGAAACTAGAAGTGGTGGATATTCCAACAGGATATACACACAACATCGAAAACCTCGGAGATACCGATATGGTAACCGTAATGTGGGTAAATGAAGTGTTTGACCCGGAAAACCCGGATACCTTTTTCTTGCCTGTATAACCCCAAAAGAATTCAAACTCAAGTAAACTATTGATATGAAAAAGTTGAAAGTGCTAACCGTAGTAGGTACACGCCCTGAGATCATTCGCTTGGCGTGTGTATTGCAAAAGCTCGACCAATCGGAAGCAATCGAACATATACTGGTGCATACCGGACAAAACTACGACTACGAACTCAATGAAGTATTCTTTGAAGACCTAGGCCTTCGTCGTCCCGACTACTTCTTGAATGCAGCCGGAGGCAACGCAACGGTTACAGCCGGTAAAATCCTAATCAACATCGATCCGGTGTTGGAAGAGGTAAAACCGGATGCCTTCCTAGTATTGGGAGACACCAATTCATGCCTATGTGCTATCGCTGCAAAGAAACGTCACATTCCAATCTTCCACATGGAAGCAGGAAACCGTTGTTTCGATCAGCGTGTACCCGAAGAAACCAATCGTAAGATTGTAGACCATACCTCAGACATCAACCTTACGTATAGCGATATCGCTCGCGAATACTTGCTATCTGAAGGCCTGCGTCCCGATCGTGTGATCAAAACCGGCAGTCCGATGTTTGAAGTATTGACCACTTACCTTCCGAAGGTTGAGAAGTCAACAATCCTTGAAACATTAGGTTTGCAGAAAGAAAACTACTTCGTAGTATCGGCACACCGCGAAGAAAACATCTCAAGCGAACGCAACTTCTTTAACTTGGTACGTATCCTGAACGAAGTAGCTGCAAAATACGATATGCCTGTGATTGTAAGTACACATCCTCGCACCCGCAACATGATCGAAAAGCACGGCGTGCAATTCGACGAACGCGTGAAGTTGATGAAACCAATGGGCTTGTCAGACTATCTGGCGCTACAAGTAAACTCAAAAGCCGTACTATCTGATAGCGGAACAATCTCAGAAGAATCATCGATTCTAAACTTCCCTGCATTAAACATTCGTGAAGCTCACGAACGTCCCGAAGCAATGGAAGAAGCATCGGTAATGATGGTAGGATTAAATCCCGAGCGAGTGATGCAAGGATTGGTGCAATTGCAATACCAAGAGCGCGGCGCAGCACGCAACTTCCGTCCGGTAGCCGATTACTCGATGCCAAACGTAAGCGACAAAGTAGTACGTATTATCTTATCCTATACCGATTATATCAAACGAGTAGTTTGGAGCGAACAAGCATGAAACTGATTACGCAAGATACAATAAATACCACATGCAAGGCGGCCGCAGACAGCGACCG
>JBOGCF010000044.1:0-182514 GCA_051656605.1 Tannerellaceae bacterium
TGATTCAACTTTGACAATAGCAAACTTGGTTAAGATATCGGTTGGTAATACAACCTGAGCTAGAAGTAATAGTCCTTGTGTGTCCATAATACAAAGATACTATTAAAAAGGAAGTCCCCATGGTTTATCGGGTGAGCCCTATGCATTCCGATTAAATAAGCACACTACTGCCTAGAATGGGATTTATTACAATAGGAATAAAAAAAGCGTCTAACTCAAAGAGTTAGACGCTTGAGAGCGAAAGACGGGACTCGAACCCGCGACCCTAACCTTGGCAAGGTTATGCTCTACCAACTGAGCTACTTTCGCGATTTCGCTGCCGAGTGCAAACCCAGCAGCTTTGCGGTATGGACGGGACTCGAACCCGCGACCCCCTGCGTGACAGGCAGGTATTCTAACCAGCTGAACTACCACACCGTTTGTTGGTCACAATCGTTATTTCCCGATTGCATTGCAAAGGTAGTAAGATTTTACATATTTGCAACACCTTGCCCCAACTTTTTTGACACATTATTTATAACTCATTATTGCTCTGCATGTTTCATTCATCATTTTTTTAAGTTCATTTGCGATAAAAGAAGCATTATACGGTTTGCCCTCTTTTGCAAGAGAGGTCACAAAGCTTTCGTGTGCTCTTCTCTCCCGATACGCTGGTTCGCGCTGCGGATGTTTCAAATATCGACTTATCAAGCCTACATCGCCATTTAAGTTGATTACGGCATGATAAAATAAGCGTTTTTGGTTTAAATACATCGACGAGCCCATGATCTTCTTCGTATGAATACAAAGATCGGAAATCCCATCGCTACAGACACCTGATATTCCGGCACGCTCAAACAAAGCAGTATATAACGCATTCATTTGTCGAAATATAGAATCTGGCGGTAACATTCGTTCCAGCTCCATCACCCACGAAACTATCAACATCCCTGGCGTAAGCACCACAGCTTCACCTCCGCTGGGTCGCTGGTAAATAGGAATATTATCCATACTCGCCACTTCTTCAAACACACTATCTTCCACTTTATTACTGCGCCCCAACACAATACAAACTTCTTCGGGAAACCAGATCAGCAACTTGAACCGTTCCGTAGAAGCAAGTACATCCTTATCGGGCAGTTGATACGTTGCAACATGCACAAGTTCCATCACGTACTTCTTATTTATGAATAGCTCGATCAATTGCTTCGAAACCCGCCTCAACAAACACCTCTGAGATCGTAGGATGCGCATGTATCGTTTGTGCCATATCGTAAATGGTCGACTCCAATTGCATGTAAGCTCCGGCCTCATTGATCAAGTCGGTTGCATTCGGTGCTACAATCTGTACCCCCATGATTTCGCCATATTGCTTCTCTGAAAGCACCCTAACGAAACCTTCTGCCTCTCCTTCAATCAATGCTTTCCCGTTTGCCGACAACGGAAAACTGCTGATCTTGTAGTCTACTCCTTTCAAAATCAATTCGGCTTCCGTGCTTCCCAGTTGTGATACTTCCGGATACGAATACATATTATATGGATACTTCTTTACATCGAAAGGCTTCTTCACACCATGCAATCGGTTTATCACAAACAAACCTTGCGCCGATGCCGCATGAGCAAAGGCACTCACCCCATTTGCATCTCCAATAGCATACACATCTGTTATTGAAGTTTCCAGGTTTTCATTTACACGAATAAATCCATCATCGTAAGCAAGAGGCTCTACACATTCAATCTTATTGGCAATGCGCGAGCGAGCATTGATCACAACTCCGCAGGGAATCACCTCTTCACCCACTTTTAGTTGCTGATCTGCCCACTGCTTATCCAAATCTAACGTATCGGTAAATACAACTCGCACCTTATCTTTCTTCAATTGCTTCAGCATATAATCGGAAAGATACGCATCGAGCTGACCGAGAAAACTATCCCCTTCTACTACAAGCGTAACCTCTTTTCCGATGAGATTAAAAAGCTGCACTAGTTCGACCGCCACCGAATTATTTCCAACTACCACAATAGCATTGGACCATTCACGTTCGTCAAACAAGCTTGCCGCGTCCACAACCAATCCTTGATGCTTCGTTACAAGCTCCGGAGCATGCGATCCGGTAGCAAGAATAATTGCTTTCGTATCCAAACTAGTGTCGCCTACCTCTATTCGATGAGCAGAAACCACTCGCGCATTGCCCGAAATCAGTTCCACGCCATTCTTTTTCAGCAGATAGCTCACCCCTGTAGTCAGTTTCTTTACAATGATGCCAGCCCGCTTCAAAGCCTTGTTCCAATTAAAAGCAACTTGCTTCTTATCGATTCCGTCAATTCCAAACCGATCGGCATCGTTAGCAATCTTCACATACAGCTTTGCACTTTCGAGCATCGCCTTTGAAGGAATGCATCCCCAATTGAGACACATTCCTCCTACCTTATTTCTTTCTACAACGGCGCACTTCATGCCCAGTTGTCCGGCTCGTATCGCGGCAACATATCCCGCAGGTCCCGATCCTATAATTACAACGTCATACATAAACTTCCGCTTTAGTCCATCATTAAACGTATCGGATCATTCAAATACAGCATCACTTGATTCAAGAAGCGTGTACTTTCGGCTCCATCCACCACACAGTGATCTACGCTAAGCGACAACGGCAACACGAGTCCCACAGTTAAGGCATCGTCCTTTACTACCGGTTGCTTCGATATCTTTCCAATACCCATAATCGCCGACTGCGGATAGTTGATAATCGGCGTACCAAACTTACCACCCACGCTTCCATAGTTGGTAATCGTAAATGTGCCGTCGCTCATATCCCCAAGCGTAAGTTTCTCTTCTGCAGCTAATGCGGTATAATGCTGAATAGCCACTGCTATATCTTTGATCGACATGACATCGGCATGCTTAATAACCGGCACAACCAATCCTTTTGGCGTATCCATGGCAATGCCAATATTATAATACTGCTTGTAAGTCATATTGCCTTGTTCGAGGTCGATCTCTGCGTTCAAAGCAAGATGAGCCTTCAATGCCAAACAAACAGCCTTGACTATAAATGGTAAAAAGGTAAGTTTCACATTTTCGTCGGCATACAACTCTTTATACTCCCTACGAATGCGGGCAAGTTCCGAAACCTCCACCTCGTCGTATATCGTCAAATGAGCAGCCTTTTCTTTACTCCGCAACATATTGCGGGCAATAGACTTTCGCATCTGACTTAGTGGCACTACCTGTACCTTGTTCTCAGCAGCTGTAACCTTAGGCTCTATCATCCCTTTCCGATGTGCATTACTCTGCATTTGCACATACATCGTAAGATCTTCTTTCATAACACGCCCTCCGGGACCAGTACCGGTTACAGCTGCAAGGTCAATACCTTTATCCTTAGCAATAGCCTTCACCAGCGGAGTAGCCAGTACCTTGACCTGCTTATCAAGAGTACTCGTATGAAGTCGGGCCTCATTGCCGGCATGCATAATAATATCATCACCGGCTACCTCGAGAGTTCCTACCACACCGGCATTGGCCGATAGAGAAGATGCAGCTTCTTTCGCAACAGGTTTGTCGACTGTTGCAGCTGCAACCGACACTTCGGCTACCCCCGACAAGTCAAACTCTACCAATGCTTGTCCTACGTGAATCACCTCACCGGGCTCTCCGTACAACTTCACCACCACACCCTGCTTGGGCGAAGGAATATCTGTCACTACTTTATCGGTCTCCATTGTCACAAGTGGGTCGCCCGACTTTACTTCCTGACCGGCTTTTACGCGCCATTCTACAATACGACCTTCGGTAAGCCCCTCTCCTATATCGGGAAATTTAAAAATATATCTCATACCCTAATAGTTTACAATCTGTTCTGCTTCGAAAAGTATCTTCAACGGATTCTGCATATAATGGTGTTCGCCACGAGGCAAAGGTACAATCGTATCAAAACCGGCTACCCTAGTAGGTGGCGCGTCTAAATAAAGAAAAGCATCTTCGAGTACAATCTGGCTGATCTCGGAACCGATACCAAAGCTCGCCGGCCCCTCTGATACAGTCATAATGCGACTCGTCTTCTTTACCGAATTCACAATCGTTTCGCGATCGATTGGGTAGATAGAGCGTAGATCAATAACTTCCATACTGATACCACGTTCCTTTGCCAGTTCGGCCGCTTTCTGTACCTCACGCACCATAGCCCCAAAAGTAACCACCGTAAGATCCGTTCCCTCTTGCACCACTTTGGCCTTTCCCAGTGGCAAGGCGTAACGCCCTTCATCCACTTCTTGCTTGATTGCCCTGTAGATACGCTTAGGCTCCATAAACAAGATCGGATCATCGCACTCGATAGCCGAGATCAACAAGCCTTTGGCGTCATAAGGTGTAGACGGAACTACCACCTTCAGCCCGGGTATATGGCCAAACAAAGCCTCCATACTCTCGCTATGATGCTCCAACGCATTGATTCCTCCACCATAAGGCATACGAATCACCATCGGCACTCGGTATTTGCCCCGCGATCGGTTGTGCATGCGCGTAACGTGACTGATCAACTGATTCATGGCCGGATATATGAATCCGCAAAATTGCATCTCCACTACAGGGCGCAGTCCGGCTATCGCCATTCCCACGGCCGTACCCACAATGCCCGACTCAGCCAAAGGCGAATCAAAGACACGTTCGGCTCCATACTTCTGCTGCAAACCCTCCGTTACTCGGAATACTCCCCCCTCTACTCCTACATCTTCACCGTACACCACTATGCGTTGGTCTTCGGATAGCTTCACATCCAATGCATCATTGATTGCATTTACCATAGTCATTACTTTCATAGATCTGAATATTAGGAGTGAGACATATTGATGGTCGATTCATTCGCTTCTTTCCACTTCAAAAAAGCATCGTAGCGTTGCTCCTGCTTTGCAAGTTCGTTTGGTTTTTCCACATACATATACTTGAAAACATCTTCCTTCGGACAAGCACCATACCCTTCAGCTTCGGCAAAAACAGCATCTATTTCACCTTTAAACCGGATTACAGTCTCTTCTTCGAGCGCTTCATTCCACAAGCCTTTTGCCGTGAGGTATAAATTGAGTCTGCGAAGCGGATCTTTCAAAGCCCAAGCATCTTCTTCCTCTTTTGTGCGATACCGAGTAGGATCGTCGGAGGTAGTGTGCGCTCCACGCCGATAAGTAAAGGCTTCGATCAGCACAGGGCCGTTGTGTTCGTTGCAATACTTCACAGCATCTTGATAGGCTTTGAGCATAGCCAAGAAGTCGTTTCCATCTACTCGTTCTGCCCGAATTCCGTAAGCCATTGCTTTCACGGCCAAACTATCGGAGGCAGTTTGTAAACGAGTTGATGTAGATATAGCATATTGATTGTTTTGAATGGTAAAAATAACCGGTACTTTCCATACCCCGGCAAAGTTGAGTGCTTCGTGAAAGTCGCCTTCCGAAGTACCTCCGTCGCCGACATATGTAAACACAACACCCGGCTCCTTTTGATACCGCAAGGCATATCCGATACCGGTAGCATGGAGTAGTTGAGAGGCAATAGGCACAGAAATGGGTAATACCCGAGAGGCATGTTTAAAACTCGAACCATCTTCATAGCCCATAAAGTATAGGAAATATTCTTTCAGTGTAACGCCTTTGGCTAGCATGGCTCCCATTTCCCGAAAAGCAGGAACCAACCAATCGTGATCGGTCATTACCACTCCGGCGGCTCCCGATACAGCCTCTTGTCCGAAATTAGACGGATAGGTATAAATACGGCCTTGCCTTTGATAGGATACAATCTGCAAATCGGCGGTACGGGCAAAAAGCAGATCATTGTAGGCCTTAAGTAAATCGGCATCGGAAATATCAGGCATCAACGATTCATTCACAATCGCTCCGTTTTGGTCCAACACCGTTATTGTTTCGAAATAAGTTTTGTGGTTCTCTTCAAACATAATCTAAAGTTTATTGTTTGGTCTATCTTTTTATTAAACATCAACAATTTACAAATGTTGCGTGTAATCATCGGCTTCAATCACCCCTTCGAAAAAAAGAATGCATGCTTTATCTAAAAACATTGTATAGAGTATCTAAAAACTATACAGACATTAAATCGTCAGGTCGGGACCTGACGATTTGAAACAAACGAAGAGAGAATTGTCAGATGGCGGTCTGACGATTCTCTCTTCACTAGTTTCGATGTAAATACTTACATCGTATATTTTATATACTCGTAGTTATTCCTGACGCAATCCGGCAACAACCTCAATCATGTCTTCTTTCTTCAAATACTTGCGAGCCACCTTTTGCAATTCTTCTGCGGTAATGGTGCGCGTTACCTCGATCTGTTTCTGATAAAACTCAATGGTTGAATTATTTGCGAACAACGAGATAAAGGCATCGGCCAAAGCAAATGGTCCGTCAAGATTGCGCGAAAACTCGCCCATCATGAAGTTCTTTACCATCTCCAATTCTTCGTCCGGAATCAATTCATTGTGCAATTTATTGATCTCATGGTAGATCTCCTCCATCGTAAGCTTCGAGTATTCACAAGCTGTTTGCGTAGTGATGTACATGTAGGCTCCACAACGGAAAGATGCTACTGCCGAACCGATACCGTAGGTGTATCCTTTCTCTTCGCGGATATTGGTCATCAAACGACTACCAAAGTAACCACCAAGCACCGTATTCAATACTTTCAAAGCATAGAAATCAGGGTTGTCGCGGTTTGGAATCGGCAAACCAACACGAATCGAGTCTTGCAGGGCATTTTTCTTCTCTACAAATACTTGCTTTGAAGCCAATGGTTCGATAGCAAAGTCTTTGCTCGAAAGGCGCAAGTCGCTACCCCATTTCACGCGACCAAAGAGTTCGGTCATCACGGCAAGCATCTCCTCTGTGATCTTTCCCGAAAGGAAGATACGCATGTTGTCAGAATAATAGCATTTCTTATGGAAGTCTCTGATATTATCCAGCGACAATTTATCAAAGTCTGCTTCCACTGCCTGACGACCATACGGGTGTTGCTCTCCCCAAAGAGCTTTACTGAACGCTTCGGTTGCAAGCACCTGTACGCGATCACGCTCTACCATAAACTGTTGTTTGCGATTCTCTTTCAGGATCTCAAATTCATGCTCGGGCAAATGTGGTTCTTTCACCATCATCTCAAGGAGTTTCGCTGTTTCGGCAAAGAAGCGATTGAGCGAATACATCGTTACATACGAATAATGTTGCGTTGTAGAGTTTTGCAACCAAGCTCCGTAGAAGTCGAGCTTTTCGGCCATCTCAGAAGAGTTTAGCGTTCCGGCACCGTCTTTCAACAATAGATTCGTAAATGCTGCCTGAAATAATACATCCTGATCGTAACGTCCGGCACCAAACATCAAGTCGATGCGCACCACATCTTGATCTCCCATGTTGAGATAATGCAGCGATACGCCGTTGGGCAACTCGATCGTTTGCAATTGCGGGAAATCAATCTGATCTATTGTCTTTATTTCCGGCTCTATAGTTCTGTCTAGTTTCATCTTTACAATAAATACTTTAATGCCTTTTCCAGATCTTCGGGAGTATCGATACCGATTGTTTCGAATTCTGTCTTGGCAACTTTTATTTTATATCCGTTTTCGATCCATCTCAACTGCTCGAGCGACTCGGCAATCTCGAGCGACGATTGAGGTAGTTTTGTTATTTCTGCCAATACATCGGCACGGTAAGCATACATACCAATATGCTTATAGAAAGTATGTTTCTTCAACCATTCGGTATGATCTACACCGCGCACATACGGCACGATAGAACGGCTGAAATAAATAGCTTCGGAGTTGTGGTTCAATACAACTTTCGGAGAGTTAGGATTAAAGAGATCTTCAAAACTATCAGTCTCTTTAAATGCTTTTACTAACGTGGCTAGTTGAATTTCATGTGAGTCGAAACATGATTTTACCAACTCAATTTGTTCCGGTTTGATAAATGGTTCATCTCCTTGGATGTTTACGACTACGTCATATCCTCCACCCAAATTGGTAAATGCTTCAAAACAACGATCGGTTCCACTTTTGTGATGTTCGGAGGTCATCACAACCTCTCCACCAAAAGCTTTTACCGCATCAAAAATACGCGTATCGTCTGTTGCAACAACAGCTTTGTCTACCACTCCGTTTACTTGTTCGTAAACTCGTTCGATCATGGTTCTATTCCCGATCTTTACCAATGGTTTTCCCGGAAAACGTGTAGACGCGAATCGCGCAGGAATAACTCCCAAAAATTTCATATCTGTAGATTTAATAGATTTCATTTGCATCCGAAAGCAAAAAGAGGCGTTCGATTACTCGCTCTCTGCAAACAAAGATTCGATCTTTTCGCGTTCACCGGCTATCCATACAATATCTCCGATCTCAAAGATAAGATCCGGATCGGGATTTTTAAGCGAAGTTACGCCTCGCTCTACTCCGATAACCAGCGAAGAAGCCTTGTCTCTCAATGCACTTTGTCGTATCGATTTACCATATAAGAAAGATGAGTTATCGACCAATATTTGCTCCAAAACTACATCTACCGGTTCTTCTTGACTCAGCATTACTTGCTCTTCTCGATGTCTTTCCTGTACAAATTTATCAAAAAGCTCCAGTTCTTTGTCTGTTCCAACCACAACTAATTTATCACAAGGGTAAATTTTATCTTCTCCCCCCGGTATATTGATATGTTTAGCACCTCTAACAATGGATATTACGTTTACTCCCGTATGTCTTCGCAAATTTAACTCCTGAAGAGATTTTCCCACACTTGGCGAATTAGGTGAAACGTCGTATTCTGCAATATGCAAATCGCGAGCCAACAGGTTCTTTACAAATCCTTGCTTAAATGGGGTTTTGCTTTCTATTGCATCTTGACGTGCGTGGAGATTACGCATAAATTGTTTTTCCAAATTAATTGAATGCTTCTTTAGGCGTCCGGAGAAGATAAACAGCAATACCAAAGGAACTGAAATCGCAAACAAAAGCCCCATCTTAATTGTAAACAACTTCACGAGCACATACAACACAATCAATGTACACAATGCAATACGTAAAATAATCAATGAAATAAGTGGTCCGCGATTATATTTATTATCATTCCACAACTTCTGAAACTCTACCGAGTGATTCTTCTTCATCATAATAGCACGTAAAAACGGTGATATCGCCAAAATCGTGATACAGGTAGTTATGATAGAACCTACTGTTCCTGGAAATTCGGCATGAATAAGCGGAGAAACATATCCCAACATAATCCATACAATCCCGATAGCAATTGTAGAATATACCACTACAATTCGAAGCAAAGCTTTTAGCAGCTTATTCCATGTTCCTTTTTGTCGGTTAGTGTTTACACCCGATGTATATTGAGATAGCATAATCTTCCAGCGTACCGGCAAATGTTTTTCGATTAGAAAATATACGGGATCAGACAATTTGATTAAGTAAGGTGTAAAAAATGTTGTAACTACCGACACTGCAACTGCTACGGGATACAGGAAGTAATCAATTGCACCAAGTGAATATCCCAAGCCTGCAATGATAAAAGCAAACTCTCCGATTTGCCCTAAAGACAAGCCCGACTTTACTGCTACGCGCAATGGCTGGCCCGAGAGTATAATCCCGGTTGTTGCAAACACAAACTGACCAATAATTACAACTACAGTTATTATAACAATGGGCCATACGTATGCACTCAACGTAGATAAATTGATCATCATACCTACCGAAACGAAAAATACTGCGGCAAAAAGGTCTTTTACCGGTTTCATAATATGCTCGATGTGTTCGGCTTCTAAAGTTTCTGCCAAGATAGACCCCATAACGAATGCACCCAAGGCCGAAGAGAAGCCTAGCTTGGTTGCTAAAATCACCATTCCTAAGCACATTCCGATCACAATAATCAACAAGGTTTCGTCGTTGAGCAGTTTCTTTGCCCGTTTAAAAAATGAAGGAAGCACAAAGATACCGGTCACAAACCAAAAGAGCAGAAATCCGCCAAGCTTAAGTAAGACCAGAAACAATTCGGATGTCTCCGCCTGTGATTTGGCCGAAAAGAAGGTGGTAAAGAATACCATGATAAGCACGGCAAACAAGTCTTCAACGATGAGCACTCCGAATACTACCTTCGCAAAGTTTTGATTGCGCAGTCCTAAGTCATCGAAAGCTTTGTATATAATTGTGGTTGACGACATCGACAACATGGCACCGAGAAATATCGAAGTCGTTGTTCCCCAACCCATCAAATATCCAATCATATATCCGGCAGTCATCATTCCTGCAATAATGGTGCCCGCACTTACCGCTGCCGTACCGCCTATATGAAGAAGCTTCTTAAAACTAAACTCAATACCAAGGGCAAAAAGCAAGAATATCACCCCTATATCTGCCCAAATGCGAATACTCGCAACATCTTTTACGAGTGGTGTATGAAAAATTGTAGAGCCGGCTATTACCCCGGCAACAATATATCCCAGTACAACCGGTTGTTTTAATGCTTTAAATAAAATCGTCATTACTCCTGCCGAGCACAGGATTACCCCAAGATCGGATATCAAATCCGGTATATGCGCCATAATTCTTTCTTTTAAGTGAAACGTCTTTGTTTAGCGGTAGTCAATTCTTTCTACGTAAAGCTGACCATTTTGATAAGACGTAATCTTCACATCTTCGCCTTTTTCTATAAAACCTGATATAGAAACAGAATCAAAAACTTCATTGTTTACACGAATTTTGCCTGCCGGACGCATTGGTGTCATCGCCGTAGCGATTTCTCCTATCATCAGATCCAAGCCTCGTTCCTGAGTAACACACTCTTTCAAGTCTGCATGCAAAGCCATTTTTGAGAATAATCCTTTCGAGCCTACTTTGTTCATAATCCAAATAATCAAAACAAAGGCGCAAATTAAACCAACCGCAACAATCAACAAAGCCTCGCTAAAATCTCCGGTAGAAACTCCGTCAAAGTTGAAATCTACATTATTTACCAAGCTTAGCAACAACCCGATTATCATAAACACGATTCCCATTACACCAGCTACACCGAAGCCCGGAATGATAAAAATCTCTACAATGAGCAAAATAATACCCAATATGAAAACAATAATCTCCCAATACGTTGCGATCCCGTCTATATATAACGGTACAAAATAAAGTATGGCCGCTATGATAGCTGCTATAGAAGGAAAACCGATCCCCGGACTTTGCAATTCGAAGTAAATCCCTCCTACAATAATCATAATAAGCACTGCTTGCAATGCCGGATGCATAAAGAATCCTTTTATTTTATCGAGCAAACTAGGCTGATAGGCTTTGATCTCGTAATTATCGTAGCCCATTCTATTCTTTATCACATCCGGAATCGTCTCCTCTATCCCGTCGCAATAATGCCACTTCACAGCCTCTTCGGCTGTAAGAGTAAGCACTTTTCCGGTATCAATCAAGTTCGGAATATAGATACGCTGATCTACCAT
This sequence comes from Tannerellaceae bacterium, assembly GCA_051656605.1. GTDB lineage: Bacteria > Bacteroidota > Bacteroidia > Bacteroidales > CAMTPD01 > UBA12018. The sequence continues at coordinate 11,456 of JBOGCF010000044.1, forward strand.
TGCTTCAGCAATAGCCGGATCACGCTTCCATATATAAGTTGTATCCGCTCCTTTGATAATCGTATCTTTCCCATGTGCTTCGGCTGTTGCACGCATCATCGAACGCATAAACGACTGATACTTGTCGGGCATTGCCTCTCCCGATCCGCCATTTACAACAGTAGCTGCACCAATAGAAGCACCTCTACGCATATAGATTTTATCACACGCTATAGAGATCAATGCCCCGGCCGATGCCGCATTATTATCAATAAAAACACTAACCGGGATTTTATTATACAGAATAACTGTACGCATCGAATCGGCAGCATCTACCAATCCGCCATAGGTATTCATATTGATGATCACATTATCGGCCCCGTATGCTGCAGCTTCTTTGAGTCCATTCGACAGATACAGCTGAGTTTTAGGTCCAATCTCCTCCCTAATGTCGATTTGATAAATTTTTTTCTGACTCTCTTCTGCCTTTGCAGACCAAGATGCGGCAAACAACAAGATCAAACTTGCAAAGAATAACCTCAGCAGCATTCTATTCGAGCATTTAACCTCCTCTAATTTATTCATTGTATGTGTTTTAATTATTACCAAACATAGATGTATAAATTTATAAAATAAATTCACAATACAGACCCTAACCGATAACTAAAAAATATCAAAACATTTTACCATATAATATTGTTTACTACTTTTTTTTATATATGTTTGTGATAATCTATTTCACAGTTATTATTTTTTTTCAAATAGACCATTTAAAAATACTTTATTTATTATGAACACACTACAATTTAAAAAAGACTTATTGGGCATGCAAGACAAAATGATGAACTTTGCATTAATGCTCACAGCAAATAAAGAAGATGCCTTAGATCTGATGCAAGATACAACTTTGAAAGTGTTGAATAGCGAAGAAAAATTCACTGACGATGTCAACTTCAAAGGCTGGGTACTTACTATTATGCGTAATATTTTCATCAATAATTATCACAAGATAATTAAGTATCAAACCGTGGTAAGTCAGGATATAGATTTATATAGCCTCAACATCACAAAAGACTCGGGATTTGATTCTCCTGAGGGAGCTTATACTATTGGAGAAATATCTCGCAACATTGCCGATCTTACCGATGACTTGAAGCGACCATTCTCATTATACGTGAGCGGCTATAAGTATCATGAGATTAGCGACAAATTAAATATACCCTTAGGCACAGTAAAGAGTAGAATCTTTTTTGCCCGACAAGAATTACAAAAGAAACTTCACGATTTCAATTATGATTGATCTTTTGAAATCAAACAACCTAAATCGAAATACTAAATTTATGGATTAACCATTTTAATCTACCCTTCAACTTATACTACGAACAGAGATACAAACAAGGGCTATTATCTTCGCGATAATAGCCCTTGTCACATCACAACGATTGAGCGATCAATATCTTATTGCATCAAATATAAACAATTAGAAGTCCGTATATTTATTTCGAGCCTTCGCGATAAACACATTTGCTTTTGTTGTCTGTTCGTCGCTTCGCGTAAGCAAACTAACAATAACATACACTACCAAAGCCAATCCCATGCCAATCATCACTTGTTTCGCCGAATTTGGTTCCCAAGCCACCGGCAAATGAAGACCAAACTGAGCAAGCAGATTGTAGACACTAAACGAGCTTCCGGCTATGATACTACTCAATGCTCCGGCAGCAGTACCTCGCTTCCATAGAAAACCGAGCACCAAAGGGACAAAACAACCAGTAGAAAGCAAGTCGGCAGCAATCCACGACACATCAAGAATAGAACGTATACGAAGTGCGATAACCAGTCCGACACACGTTACAGTAGCAGTAGAAAGCATACTCATACGAATCAGCTGCTTATCATTGGCCTTTTTATTTATGTACAATGAATACACATCTTTCGTAAGCACCATGGCTCCGGTATTGATCAAAGAATCCATGGTAGACATAATTGCCGAGCAGATACCGACAAACACAAACACCCCTAGTACCGGCGACATATAATCACGTACAATACCCGGAATTACACCCCCTTCGGGCATATCTTTATATAATGCAAGTGCAGCCATTCCGGTAATTACCGCAATAAAATACAACGGTATATAAACAATAAAACTCATCACCGTCATTTTGCGAGCATCCGTATCGTTTCGTGTGGCCATGATACGTTGCCATACGTTGGCCTGAATCATCCATGCCGCACCAAACGTAATCACATACACCAAGTTATTACCTATATTGTGATAAAAATCGAAGTAGAAAGGCTTATCGGCTGTTAGTGCAGCTTCTTGAATACCTTCCCAGCCACCTGCATGCTGATATCCTACCCAGCAAACAATAATTGCTGCCGCTCCTAAAAAGAAGAACTGGATAATATCTGTAATCACCACCCCTTTAAATCCTCCAAACAGCGAATAAATAAGAACAATCCCCGTACCGAGAATTACCCCCCACTCATACGAAAGCCCCAAAAAGCCGACAAAAAAGCTACCGATACCTACCATTTGAGAAGCAGCGGTAATCGTCATAAAAAGGAATATCGCAATAGACATCAGCACCCCCACCAATCTGTTATAGCGCATGGTCATCATCTGCGGTTGCGTAAGTACCGGAATACGACGAATCGCTTTTGCCAGTAAAATCATTAAAAACGTAGAAAATAAAACCGGCATGCCATAAATCCAATACGAACTTACCCCGTCGGTGAAAGCCATATCTGCAGTAGAGAGAGCCGATCCCGCACCCCACCAGGATGCGATAAAAGTGAGTGAAAGCATCCAGAACGGAAGTTGACGTCCACCCATAAAATACTCTTCAAGCGTATTGCTTCGTTTCGAGCGCACAACCACCCACATGAGTAATACAAAATAGATCAAAATTCCGACTGTTGCCAATAAAGTAGTTTTCATAATAACGTTGTTCAAAAATAAAAGCGGGACTGAAGATACTCAATCCCGCTCTTAAATTTATTCATATTCATCAAAAAAACATATTATACCGATTTCTTTGCATCCATTTTGCGCGTTACTACTCCAAAAATAAACAATGCAAAAGCAGCCACCAAAGCAATTACTGCAAAGTAATACCAAATATAGTGGGCATGCACACTAGCCGCTTTCCATTCGGCAACCGATACAAACAGTGATGGATCAGGACAATATTTACTCAACAAGAAACCCGACAAACCAAAACCTAAGATTGAGGAGATAAATGAGTGCAAATGACTAAAGCCTAAATACATCCCCTCGTCACCCTTCGGAGCTTGCAATGAGAAATATTCTAAAAAGCGCGGAGAAATAAATGTTTCTGCCAGAGCTTGCAATGCAATACCACACACCATCATCACAGCAACAGGGTGCATACCAAACATTTCAGCATCACCAAAAAGATTGCCCGATGCCATTACAAGAGCAGAGATCGGCATAATCAACATACCGATTGTCATCGACGTTACCGCACTCTTGTTACGCATCAAATGGGTGATCGAGTTTACCAACAGTACTACAATTAGCGGATTCACATTGGCATACCAAGCAGGAGTCGCCGAGTCGCCGGCCATACGCAATACATATTTAGGCATGGTTGCATACAATTGATAATACACAATCCAGAAACCACTAATGATCAATGTAATTGTAATCAATCGTCCATTTGTCAAAACTTTGATCAATGCATCACCTATTTCTTTAAATGTTTTACCTTGTCCTTCGTGATGAGTCGACTTATACAGGAAGTAAACCGCAAGAAAAGCGATCAATGTCATTACCGCCGAAAAGTAGTTAAGCACGACAAGACCTTCGCTCCCCATACCTTTTCGCAATGGTTCTACGATTAGTTTACCAGAAAACGCACCAATATTTACCATCATATAAAACAGAGAAAAACCCTTTGCTCGCGTATCCGGAGTTGTTTCTTTGGCTACCGTACCGGTAATTACCGATTTGATAAACGAACCACCCACCATGATCAAAGCCAATACAGGAACAATTGCCCATCGAGCCGAGCTCTCTCTCAAACCTGAGAAATGAGTAGTCAAATCATACTGTACCAATCCTGCATTTTCAAGCATTGTAGGCAATACACCTAAACCTGTATACCCCAATGTAAGCAAACCAAAAGCCAGCAACATCGACTGTCTGAAACCGATCTTATCAGCAATTGCACCACTAAAAGTTGGCAAAAAATAAAGAATCCCGGAGAACACACCCGAAATAAGGCCCGATTCGATATCGGAAAAGCCCATTACGCTCGACAAATAAATTGTCAGTACAATAAAAACACCATAATACGCCATGCGCTCTAGCAACTCAACCGAGTTTGCTACCCAAAAGGCTCTTGAGAATTTTGTTTTTCCGTTGTTTTCCATCAAAAAAAGTTTAGTTAGTTATTATTCTACATATATATTTATTCACTCTGATCTCATAATTTAATAACATTACGCAAAAAGCATAATGAGACCTCTTCCTCAACACTCACATTTACAAATATAGCAAAAAAGGTCTAACACACAACAAATATCACATTTTAGCCACATTTTCAAACATATTTAAAGCTATTCCTACTATCACCACACATAAAGAAAGCTATACCCCTTTATACAAAAACGAAAAGACAAAAAATAATTGCTAATAAAACGAAGCTCTGCTACACCTCAACACTTCTAATTCTCAACACATTAAACCAATAGGCGTTTTCAGTAAAGAGGCTGTCTTTTCACAAGGCAGCCTCTTGTATTATATGTAATTAATATTAAAACTTTATTTATTAAAAATGAACTCTTTATTTTTATGCAATGTTTAATTAGTAAAAACCTGAAATAAGAATAATATGAATATAACAATTAAGCGCATACTACCTGCAGCAGCACTACTTCTCGGGATAGTGACCACTTCGTGTTCTACATCAAAAAACACACAAACATTACTAATCAACAGTGAGAAAATTGACTGTATGGGTGTAGCACCTATGAAATGTTTACAAGTAAAAAACCTAGACAAAGCAGACGCCGAGTGGGAAACCATGTATGCCAACATCAAAGGATTTGAATACGAGCCCGGTTACATTTATAAAATCAAAGTAAAAGTAAAAGAGCTAGACAAAAAACAAGTACCGGCAGACGGATCATCCATCGAATACACACTTGAAAAAGTAATTTCGAAAGAAGCCGTACAGAAATAAACCAAACAAAGTAAGAGAAAATACATACAACATATGCTGATATTTTCTCTTACTTCACCAACACAACAACAAGTAGCAACAACCACAAAACCAACACAACATGAAATTTACGCTACAACTATCCACATTATTACTTTGCTTATTTTTATTCTCCTGTAGCAAAAGCGACAACAGCTCCTACCTAGATGTATCGCCTTCCGAGATTCAAATAAATGCAAACGAAAGCACCACCACAATCCACATCAACAGTTCGAGCAGATGGCAAGCCACTCTCAATGCCACATGGTGCAAACTCGACAAGATGGAAGGAACCACCAATTCGGATGTAGTTCTCACCATTGAAGCCAACGATACACAAGCCTCGCGCACGGCACAAATCATATTCACTTCAGACGGAGAACAAGAAGCCGTATCAATCACACAAAATGGTCCCGAGAACTACTCGTTACCAGTCATCTTCCACGTATTATATAAATATCAAAACGATCCTACACAATACGTAAGTTCCGAACGCTTGGCCGAGATACTAGAACAAGTGAATGCACTGGTAAGAAAAAGTTCAGACGCTTCAAGCGTACAATTCCAATATGTATTAGCCACAACAGACAAAAACGGGAAACCTCTGTCTACGCCCGGAGTCGAATACATTCCGTTTGATCAAATACCAATGGATCCCGAAAGATTCATGAACGACAACACCAACAAGTACACACATTTGCTATGGGACCCAAACAAATACATCAACGTAATGATGTATCAATTCACCGACAACCAAACCCTAGGAATCTCACACCTCCCATTCACTGTAAGAGGCGGCAATAGCCTATCGGGACTCAACGAAACCACCTATACAACACTATCGTTGAGCAACCTCAAATTCCCATACTGCGTATCCATCAATAGCAAATACATCAACTCTCGCTCTACCGAATCAAAATATGACGAAGGAGATGTAGTTGTCACACTCACACACGAATTGGGACACTACTTAGGCCTGCTACATGTCTTTTCAGAATCAGACAACAACTGTGACGACACCGACTACTGCAAAGACACACCAAGTTATAATCGATTAGCTTACGAAGACTATATACGCAGCATGATGCCAATCAATAGCATTATGCAATCCTTGCCCAAACTAGCCGAACGCACCAATTGCAGCGGCAGCACCTTCACATCCACCAATATTATGGACTATTCATTTAGTTATTTCAATCAATTTACAGCCGATCAGTACAAGCGCATACACCATGTACTCAACTACAGTCCGCTTATACCGGGTCCAAAACTCACCAAAGGTCTTACACGCACTACGGTAGAAGGACCTATTGATCTTCCAATACAAACCATTCGATAAAAAAGTAAAACAGTCCGACCATCACCCAGCGTGACAGTCGGACTGTTTCATTTTACACTCAAGTATCTTTATCTATTATTTACCATACGAAAGAATGAACTTCACAATTTCGGGATCCGTATGCGCAAAGAATAAACTTTCAGCCTTATCCAGCGTAGCAATCTGAGACATCTCCTCTGCCGACAACTCAAAATCAAACACATCAAAATTCTGCTCCATACGCTCCTTATGAGTCGATTTCGGAATCACAATAATATCACGCTGAATCAGAAAGCGCAACGCTACCTGAGCAACCGACTTCTGATGTCTTTTACCAATTTCAGCCAAAACCTCATTCGTAAAGAAATTGTTACGACCTTCAGCAAACGGCCCCCACGACATCACATGCGTACCATACTCAGCCATCACCTTTTGCGACACAACTTGCTGATTAAACACATGCGTCTCCAACTGATTGATAGCAGGTTTAATCTCAAAATGCTCAGCCAAATCCACAAAACGATCCGGGTAGAAATTACTCACACCGATAGCTCGCGCCTTTCCCTCTTTATAAGCCTCTTCCATCGCTCGGTAAGTACCGTAGTAATCACCAAACGGCTGATGAATCAAAAGCAAATCCACGTATTCCGTTTGCAATTTACGCAACGACTCATCAATCGAAGCCTTCGCCTTTTCATAGCCAGCATTACTTACCCAGATCTTAGTAGTAATAAAAAGCTCCTCGCGTGGCACATCACATTTGGCAATCGCATTACCCACCTGCTCTTCATTATAATAAGCCTGCGCCGTATCAAAAGAACGATAACCTACCGAAATCGCATCCAACACACACTTTTCACACTCACTCGGTTCTATTTGGTACACGCCAAAACCAAGAATCGGCATTTCAACACCGTTGTTTAATTTAATTGTTTTCATATATCGTCTTTGTTATACATATCAATAACACAAAAATAGCCCCCCACCTACAAGATCTCATTAAACTATTTACGGATCAATGGATACAAATTACAGATACTTGCTATTTTTGCCACATAAAACAAAGAAATGAAAGACATCCGCAGATACAACAACATCCATGACTATCACAAAGAGATAGGAATAGAAACTCTTCACCCTCTAATCTCTATCATTGATTTCTCAAATATAAGTTACGAAATTGCATTTCCTGATGGTCACATATTCGACTTCTACGCCGTATTTCTAAAAGACGTCAACTGTGGAAACATGAAATACGGAAGAAATTATTACGACTATCAAGAAGGTACACTCATATTTCTTGCACCAGACCAAGTTGTGACATTCGAAAACCGAAAACCTCAGCAGCCAAAAGGATTGGCACTCCTTTTTCATCCCGACTTTCTTCGTGGCACCACCCTCGGACAATCCATGAAAGACTACACATTCTTCTCCTACGAAGTATCTGAGGCTCTTCATATATCCGAACAAGAACGCGCTACCATACTCGATTGCTTTCGCAACATCGAGACCGAACTGCATCACAACATCGACAATCACAGCAAAAAACTCATCGCATCCAATATCGAGCTCTTCTTAAACTACTGTTCGCGTTTTTACGATCGTCAATTCATCACCCGCAATCATGCCAACAGCGATATCCTTAGCCGATTCGAGTCACTCTTAAACGACTACTTCAAGACAAAAACAGCACAAACCAACGGCCTTCCAACCGTCAAATTTTGCGCCGACAAACTCAACATATCACCCAACTACTTAGGCGACTTACTTCGCAAAGAAACCGGAATCTCAGCACAAGAACACATCCAACAAAGTCTGATCGAGTGGGCCAAGCAAAGCCTATACAACAGCAATCGCCCCATCAGCGAAATCGCCTACGAGCTCGGATTCGAATATCCGCAATACTTCAGTCGTCTATTTAAGAAACGTACAGGCATGACCCCAAACGAATATAGATCAAACTAACACAGAACACCCCTCCTCATTCTTTCAAAAAACAAACTATACGTTTTACTGTTCTAAAGAAAAGACCACACTTATGGACACAAAAGAATATTATACATTTACACTAAGTGACAAAGTAAAAAGGCAGCACGTTCATTATAAAAACCGATACGGTATAACTATTTCAGCAGATATGTATATATCTAAAGAACTGGACATTGCAAAAAAACATGCAGCACTAGTGATCGGAACACCTCATGGAGGAGTCAAAGAACAAGGAGCCGGTATCTATGCCCAAACCATGGCAGAGAGAGGATTTGTAACCATTGCCTTCGACGAATCATATAATGGAGAAAGCGGCGGAGAGCCACGACACGTTTCATCTCCAGATATATTTACCGAAGACTTTTGTGCCGGAGTAGACTTCTTAGGGACATTAACTTTTGTAGATCGCGAACGCATCGGAGCAATCGGAATCTGTGGAAGTGGAGGATTTGCACTAACAGCCACTCAAGTAGACAAACGAATCAAGGCTGTAGCCACCACAAGTCAGATGGCACAAATCAACTTCCCACTCATGGAATACATCGGACTTATCTCACCCCGACCTATTTTATTTGTAATGGGCGAGAAAGCACATTCCAGATATTTCACCGAAGATGCCTATAAAAAAGCATCTCAACCCAAAGAGTTAGTAATCGTTCCGGGTGCCAGACACATCGACCTATACGATCGCACAGACATGATCCCATTCGACAAACTAGAATCCTTCTTCAAGGAACATCTAAAATAAGATTCTCGATTCTGAGCTTGTATTTATCGAGCAAACGCAATGCGCCCTCGGCAGAAAGGCGCGCACCCTTTACCCTATTCTGCTCCGGATCCAATGAATACCCTACAGCCGTACGCAAATCACACCCTTCAAGATTAGTATAGTTAAACACCGCCCCCGTAAGGTCACATTCCTCCAGCACAGCCAGCGAAAGATCAGCCTCCGAAAAATCAGTCTCATGCATCACGCACTGCGAAAAGCGAGTCTTCTTCAACTTCGTAGTATAAAATGACGCAAAGCTCAACTGGCAATTGGCAAAACCAAACGACAGCCCAAACTGGTTACAACTGTCAAACTGCAACCCAAGCATCTTGCAATCCGCAAAGCGCACATCCCGAAACGACGTACCACCCAGCTTCACCATACTCAAGTTACAATCCGTAAACTCGCAATCAATAAATACACAGTTGCGCAACTCCCCATTCGAGAAGTCACAACCCTTGAACACACAATTGTCGTACTCCCCCTCCGGCAAGAACGCCACCGTATAATCCTGCTTCTCAAACAAAGCATCTTGTTCTATCGTCTTTTTCATGCTCCAAAATTAGACTTTTCCCACACACTCCCAATCTCGAGTTTATAATATCGGTCTTTTACAAACATATAGGCTTGTATTTTGTTATTTACAAACAGATTGCATACATAAATATGGCCACTACTCTTGTCAAGTAGCAATTAATGTATTACATTTGCATCGAGTTCATAACCCATTTGGGTTAAGGAAATCGAGAAACGGTAGATCTTAGACATCTATCGTTTTTTGCATTTTAATGAAGTCTCTCTAACTTCCGTTTATATTTCTTTTCTATCTTATTCCTTTGTGCGTCCTTACCTTTAATATAATAAGCAGATAGAAGATAGTAAGCATCTCCACTTCGCAACGATTCAAGAACAATCACATATTTTTCATCCATATCGTAATAGTAAGTTCGAATACCCTCAGGTTCTTTCACGGAGAATAAAAGCATATGCTCAGTTCTACTCTGATTAAGATGAAAGCGCACCCAGTGCAGTCTCATTGACCTATCAATCTCAAACACACGTTCTCGGGTTACTTTATTAACCATTTCTGTAGTAAGATGCCTAAAGAGTGTTTCCATCGGAATTTCGCCATCCTCCCTAGGAGTACCACGAAACACAGACATTTCAGACAACTATCTATAAAACAAATTGTGTAAAGGTAAACACATCACCTTTACACAATAAAAATACATCTGTTCTTTTTATTTATATACAAGAATGCATATTAAAAGCTTTTGTAATTCCAGAAAAATCACGAACAACATTATAAAGTGTTATTTCATTCGCATCAATATCATCATCTATTACAATCATTTTCGACATGAGCTCTGCAAACTGATCTTTCTGGACATCATTAAACTCTTTGATTTGAACAAGTGCCAATAAAGAATTCTTATCCTCAACATCTTGACGAGATTCATCTTGTAACGATAATATTTCCTTAAGCTGATTGAAAAAATATATTTCACGAGCATCAATGCGACCATCTGCATGAATAATATCAAGTAATATCCGCATCATTGCTATTTTTTGTTGGTAATTAAACGTATTCATTTATTTCTGTTTTTTTGCATATCCTTGTTTTCTATACCTATCTATCTCTTCTTTTGAAAAAACTTTTACAGTCTCATAATTCTTTTTTCCACGAGTACCTTTATGCATAATTGCAATAGGCTCTTTTTCGACTGATTCATTCGATGAGTTGTCTAGCTGTTTCCCTTCGTTGCCTGAAGAGTCATCTCCAGAAGCAGCATCTGTTCTTTCTGGCTCTTTTTCGACTGATTCATTCGATGAGTTGTCTAGCTGTTTCCCTTCGTTGCCTGAAGAGTCATCTCTAGGAGCAGCATCTGTTCTTTCTGGCTCTTTTTCGACTGATTCATTCGATGAGTTGTCTAGCTGTTTCCCTTCGTTGCCTGAAGAGTCATCTCCAGAAGCAGCATCTGTTTTTTCTGGCTCTTTTTCGCCAAATACACTTGACACTTCCGACTCTGATTCTTCTAGAATATCATTATTTTCAATCCTTTTTTTGTTGAATAAAGGCAAGTTTATTTTATCATAATAAGCATCATATGTTTTGTCATACCCTAACGTTATCCCTAGTATATAAGCAACAATAGAAAACTCGAATTTATACGTTTTACCGTGCTCTATAAAATTAGCTGAATCTTGATCAGAAATCAATCCCTCTCCAAACTTAGATTTGAATAACAAAAACAACGGAGCTACACGATAAAAATCGCAACTTGTTTCTTCTTTTGTCATGCCAGCTAATACTTTCCCTTCCTCTGACTTTTCCAATGATTTAAATAAATCTTCAAACTTATCACCTTTGAGTTTTTTATAAACATTTGTACTTTCAGCAGCGTCAGCTTGAGCCTCTTCTTTTTTTATCCAACTACAGACAACATGGATTAAATCATAAAAGAACCCTATTTTCTTCTTTTTAGGATAAAAACTATGCCGCTCATATCTGAGCAAATAAACCCATAATGGAAGGTCTCCTTTAGGGCGTTCATGTGCAAATAACTGTCGAACCACTTCTTCGATTACATCCCTAGAAATTATTTCTTCACATTTTTGTTTATCATCATCTGATAATTCAAAAATCTTCCAGATAGTATCAACTCCTCGCAAACACTGTGCAACAAACTTATTCTGCTGCAACTCATCAAACCATTTTGCCCAAGGTGATACATGAATCGGAATTCTTGGATCAAATGATATTGACATTTCTTTTTTTGCTTCCTCATTTAATGCATATACACCATGCAATTCATTAATATGAACAAAAAATGAGTCCCCTTCAAATTTTTCTTTTTCAAAATGTATCAATACGTATTCGAATGAATATTCAAAATTATTCATTCGATATGTCAACATATCAAACAACCACCTGTTATTTTTATTCTTCTGATCACACAATAAACCATCAAAAGTTAATGCATGATGAACATAGAAATATCCATACTTAAACAAGTCAGTAAAATCAGACTTGCGTATTATTGAAATATATTGTATCATATACTAAAATCCCCATGGGTTATTATTTACAGAAGCAGCCTCTACTTTTGCATTTTGTGAGTTTTCCGAAATATCAATTCTTGCACAATTAGATTTAAAAGCATCCAAATAATCGCTAGATATACCATGATATGTAATGTAAAGATTCTCTTTCGATCGTGTCATCGCAACCATAAACAATATCTTTGCTAAATTCTCATTGGAGTTAATAAACATGCTTTTATTTGCAAACGGAATAAAAACATTCTCAAAATCTAAACCTTTTACACTATGAAAAGTCATGATTACAATTCGACGATCATTTTCAGCAAACTGCCCATATCCATTCCCTACATATTGTAATTTAACATCATTTGCTTGTAGATAATCATTCATTGCTCTAAAATCCATTTTGCCATATTGATTAGTCTGCTCTTTCCACGGACTTTTACCAGCATTGAGTAAAGCTTGATTTACAAAACTTAGAATTTTTTTCTGAGTAGGAATTAGAACCGCAGATGAATAACCATGATTAACAGCTTTTACTCCCTGTTCCATGATATATGCAACTTCATCACTTTCTGATTCCCCCTCACATAATCTAATCTCTGTATCCTTTTTTGCCATATCTCGTTTTGCAGAGAATATATTCATTCTTGACATAAAACGCTGCACAGCATCTATTATCGATCTACTAAGACGATGAATAATATTCAGTTCAAATGATTCCCCATCTATTAAATTACCAATTTCTGATGGAGACACTGTTTCCTCTCGCCATTTTGGATCAACATCATATATTGATTGATTTGAATCACCGGCCACAACGATATGATTAGATCGTTTATTCATCGCTTCGAGTGTACGCGGAGTTAAATCTTGCACCTCATCACACAATATATAGTCATAACAACGGTTTCCTCTCATAAAGCCATAATAAGTATCGATCTCAACACTTAGATTCATTTCTTTGAAAGCCGCCTTAAACATTTCCACAAGAGACTGCGTAAAAACAACAAGTAGGACACTTGATTTCGAATTACGCGCTAAAATTTTCTTTGCGGTATACACTAGTAGAATTGATTTACCAGAACCAGCAAAACCTTTAATCCAGATATTTTTCTTTGTAATATCAACTTTATCAAGAAACTCACGCTGCTGAGTATCTAGTTTACTATCAGGTATAATCCAAGCCATGTTTTAAATAGTTTATTAGTTATTAGTAGTCAACATATTTGTTCGTGTCTTTGATAAGTTATCTTTATCATAATACGCATCAGCATCAACATGCGGTTTTGAATTACGAATTTCCTTAGCAAATTCATCTTGACCTAATTCCTCAGCTGCCGCAGCAAACCATCCACAAGAATTATTCGATAAACTTTTTGTGTCCCAATCCTTTTTAAAACTTTCATAAGCCTTTTTAAAACTTTCATTTGCTAAGCTTATATTACCTTCTTGCTTATACATACGTCCAAGCTCTACTAATGCATAGCCTAGATTTGGATCTATCTCCACTGCTCTTTCTAGTAATTGTTTAGCTCTTGACGGATTTGTTCGTCGAATAGTTGAGCCAAGGTTAGCATTAACATACTTACTATTTGGATTGTTTTCTAGAGCTAATTCGTAATATTCAATAGCCTTATCTGTAACTCCCGCATCATTATAACAAACTGCAATATTATTATATAGATCTGGATCATGATATAATTCATTCTGCAGCTCATATGTTTCAGCTGCTTTTAATGAACTCCCAGCCTTATCATAAGCAGATCTCAACGAAATAAGTGTTTTCTTAGATGGCACCCCTCCATTCATTTCCATTTCAATATTAGCCTGTCTTTCTGCTTTTAGAGCTATACGCTCTTCTGTCGTTAGCTCCTTATTTGCAAAAGGATTGAGAGGATCCACATGACAAACAACACCCATACAACTTGCTCTAGCTATCAGCATTTTATCAGAATTTACCTCAAAAACAAGTTCTATAGGACTATTAATAGGAAATCCGCTTGATAATGTCGACTCAATTTTAAGATTGAATAGAAGTTTATTTGTATTTCCAACACAAATTGGCAACTCTATAATCTTTTGACCTTCTCTACTTGATGCTAAATCCTCAATTAATATCGTATCACATGGTATTTGAGTTCCCGCAGGCAATATCACCTTAGGTCTTTCATCTTTTGTTATAATAAGAATTGGCTCACTAGTAATAGGTTTTATCAAGCATTTATCCATACCGTTATACAACAATGAATGAATTGCAGAACCCTGTGATACATGTGTTTGAAGATTACGTGGCACAAGCATTTCTGAATCTTCGAAATAATTATTCACAGCAGATTGAATATATGGACTTTGAGCACTCCCACCTATAAATAAAACATAGTCAATCTCTTCTTTGGGTATCTTAGACTTCTTTATTGCACTATCGATTGGCGAGAAAATACTATTATATTCGTCCTCTCCTTTTATTTTGGTAGTCTTTGAGAAGCCTTGTTTTAGAAAGACATTCATAGTCTCTGTAAGCTCCTTATTCGTAAGATAGAATGACCTTTGCTCAAGTATACCTTTATTTGTAGCTACAATAACTTCAGATTCTATTTCAGTTTTAAGATCGCTATTCTTTACATCCGGTAAAACAAAATCATTAGTCAATAGAGAAAGATTTTTATTCATCATAATCTTCAATCTTTCTGCTACTTTATACAAAGCAGATGCAATGTGTTTTCTTTCATTCGTCCTAAATTGATCCTTAGTTTTTCCATTAGCTTCGAAAAAGCGCGGCATGAGGTAATGATATGTTAGATAACGATCCACATCATCACCTCCTAGTTTTGTAAATTTAGAGATTGCGACATTTTTAGAAAAAAAGCCATTTTCATTTTTTCCAACTTCTAAAATTGATATATCACATGTGCCTCCTCCAAAATCAAACACTAATACTTTTGAATTATAATCAGGACTAATTACTATTGGTTCATTATCTACTGCTCTAGATACAACATAACTAATAAATGCAGCATTAGGCTCATCAATCAAAGCTTGCTTTGATACTTTCATATCATTAGCCATAAGAGCATTCAATAAATCCTTTCGTTGATTTGCTTCAAAAGACGCTGGAATACTTACAGCATACGAAATATCTGAACTAATATTATTTTCCTTGCAATAGTGTAAAATCAAAAACTTAAGATAAGCAAAGAATACACGAGCAGCATCCTGAGGATTACGAATCTTAAACGGATCTACATCTCTCAGTTCACTCTCATAATATTTAGCACCCAAGTCCTCTCCGAGTTCCATCTTAAATGAATACCAAATATTTTTGCCTCGTTTTAATTGATATTTCATATCAGAAGCTCCAAATCCCACTAATATACGATTTTGAAACCAAGCAATTACTGAAGGTACAATTACTGACGAATGCTTTGCTCCATCAGGGAGTATCTGGGCCAAACTTAGAGACTTTGTATGAATTTGACCAGATATAGCATCATAAGATGCTATAGATACAACAGTGGTAGAAGTTCCAAAATCAATGCCCACATATGTCTTACCAGTCATTAAACCAGCATTACGAACCACTGGCAATAAAGAATTTGTTGTAATTTCCTCCATAAATTAGACTATTTAAATAAACAGAATAATAATTTAAACTAAAGAATATCGAAAATTCAAGCTGTATTTTTATTTATCATTGAAATTTAAACAAAGATACAAACACATCTAACTAGATATATAAAACGCAACTTTACAAATAAGCCTTCAATTAAAGCCCTACAGCCACAAATATAATATTTATCATACTTTAATCAAATATAATAAATAAAAGATCTTCATTTACAACAATCATACAAAACAAAAACAGGAAAGCCTTTATACCACCCAAACCAAGTATCTTTGCGGGTTCTAACACTTTAATTTTATTCACACATTAATTTTTATTGAAATGGCAAAGAGAAAAAAAAGGGTAAACGAAATCGTATTCAGTATCGCAGTGCAAAGAAGAACAAAGAGTCGCTAAAGGCATACAAAAAGACTTCTAAAAAACTAAGGAAACTTATCGAGAATTCTAAATTGAAGCGAAAAGATGAGGCTCTTGCTTTTCTCGATATATTGGATGCTTGTTGCGAGGTCTTGATCGGTCAGGTACTTCACGACTCGATAAAGGTGAAGGATCCGCTGGCATTGATGGCGGGGCTCAAACAGATGCAGCGCGATAATTACTTATCATTTAAGTCGAGCGAAATGGGACGTATTTTGATCCAGTCGTGCGTGTTTAATAGTGAAATTGTCGTTAATCTTCGCATGCTTTCGGCCTTCTTTAATGAAAAATAAGGGGGTATAAACGGGTCAATTTTACAAAAAAACATTTTAGCCAAGACCTTACATATAACACATTATACAACACCGTATTAACTTCCGAATTATTTTTCAAAGCCAAAATGTTGACTTTTCGCACAAACAGCAAACAACCAAAACATGGACGCGTATATATCAACCCTTTAACTTGTGTACCTTTTACACCATGTCCGATTCCGAAATTTCAAACTTAAGGTTTGTGTTTTTTTGAACTTTGCAACCTTTCACTCTACTTTTGCATCACAGATTTTTTGCTGATAAACTATTTGTAGTCACACAAGAATAACCCACCGCAATCATCGCTGACTTGATCCCAGCTTCGAATGAAAAAGTTTTCTCTTGGCATTAAAAAAAACACGTTACTTAATTTTCAAACCATGAAACAAATTATTTATTTTCCGTTTGCAAAACAACCGGAATATCAAGCTTTACCACGTCCCGACAAGTTGTTGCTTATCGGCATCTACATGCAATGGAACAACAGCGGCGAGACCAATCAACTTCTCGAATACGTCAATCATGCCGAAATCCATGAGATTACGGGTGATGTGTCGATTGATCTTCACACCCTCTCGAATCGGAAATGGCGTTTGCTACTCCAATTCGGACTGATCAGGATCGATAATACCATTACGTTTATCATCGACAAGAAGACCTATTCAACTACAAATCTTTCCAAAGAAGGGTCGAATATTACTCGCTACTGGTACAATAAGGGTGGCGATCAGATTTGTCAGAAAAAAACTCCGTTTGTCAAAAAAACCGACACGAGCGACAGAAAACTTGACACGAACGACCGAAAATCGGTCAGGAACGCACGAAAAACCGACACGAACGACCGAAAATTTGACGGGAACGATGTTTTTTCTGACAAACAAACTCAAAATCCGAGTGCTATAAATCCCCGAAAACCCAGTGTACATCCCAATTTTTCGGGAGCCACACAACCTAAATTTATAAAGAAAAAAAAGTAACAGTTTCTGCTCTTATATATATTACATATATAAACGTGGATTGAGGAAGACGTTTATTATATGATAATACATATATCACCACACACAAACAACATCAAATACCATGAATATCAAATTCAAAAGAATAGACCAAGTCTTCAACCTCAAAATCAATCGTCGCTATAGTGCCATGTACGTATGTCCGCTTTGTGGACCCACGCGCAAAAAGAAGAATGAAAAAACCTTACGCTGGTATGTAAACGATAATGGCGGTTCGGGATTTTGCCATCACTGTAGGGAGTGGTGTCACGAGGTGATCGAAGAGTGGCAAAAGGAACAGTTCAAAAAACAGGCTACTGCCCCTACCCATTCGCAGCATCAGCAACCTACCCATTCGTGGCATCAACCACCTTTTCAGTCTCCACCACCTTTCGAGTCACAGCCACAGCAGCCTACCGGTCAAAAACCGGTGCTTACTGCTGCCGAGTGCGACAGACGCATCAAGGCCAAGTATCCGCCTGCTCGCCGTTCGCTTAGCCCCAAAGCTGTTGCCTGGCTCCAATCGCGCGGCATCAGCAGCGAGGTGGCCATCGAGATGGGTGTATTCAGTGCCATAGGCAAAGACAACCAAGAGATGATCGGTTTTGTGTACCGACTAGACGGACTGGAGTATAACATCAAATTTCGATTTCTCGATAAAAAGGGCTTTTACTTTGCCCTTGCCAACACTCCCAAGATTGCCTACAACGCAGATGTATTGAGTACCGAAAAATCGGTGATCATTACCGAGGGCGAGATGGATACGCTGGCATTTAGACAAGTAGGTGCCAGCAATGCGATGTCGCCACCCTTTGGCGCGGCAGGCGATCAAGAGGCCTGGATGCAGATGCATGCAAGCAAACTGTCGGCTATCGAGCATTTCTTTTTGGCGGTAGATACCGACGAAGCGGGCGATATGCTCCGCCAGACGCTGCTCGACAAGTGGGGATATTACCGATGCAGCATCATCACATTCGACGACCAAAAAGATGCCAACGACTTGCTGATGGCTCAAGGACCGGAAGCCCTTATCGAGGCCAAGATCCAACACACCACACTGATTTACAACTCACCGGGTACAACGGATATGCGTAGCAAGCTCAACGAATTTATGGAGTATTTCAAAAACGGAGGGATGAAGGGCGAGAAGCTGGGATTTGCTCCGATAGATGAGATTGTAAGTTGGCGCACGGGCACGTTGGCACTCATCTGCGGTATTCCGAGTCACGGCAAGTCGGGTTTTCTCGACTTTCTGATGATGCTGCTCAACTTGCAGTTGGATTGGAAAGCGGCGATCTACAGTCCCGAAAACTTCCCCGACGTACACCACGTGAGCAAATTTGTATCGATGCTTACCGGCAAGCAGTTCAACGAGGAGCACATGTCGGATGAAGAGTGCCGGACGGCTTTCTTCAAGGTGTGTGACCAGTTTGTTTTTATCACCCCCACGCTCACCAAACTCAAGGATATCCTCGAAGCTATCGCTCTTGAGGTGAAGCACAACGGAATCAAGGTCGCGGTGATAGATCCGTTCAACGTGATTACGATAGATCGCGATTCTATGGGCAAGGAAACGGATATGATCAATGCCGCGCTCGACGAAATCCACCGCTTTGCCCGACACTACAACATCTTGTTTTTCGTCGTTGCCCATCCTCGCAAAATGGAGGCACTTTATGCCGATCAGCAAAAAGGCTACACCTACAGGCGGGGCAAATACAAGTCGGCAAACCAAGCGAGTGAACTATCCCCCACAGGTAATAATCAGCATCGCATGCCGGTGTTTCGAGTGCCTAACCTGTACGATGTAATGAACTCGTCGAACTTCTACAATCACATCGACTACGGTATCATTGTGTATCGCGACTATTCGGAACAAGGAGGATTTGGGCAGAAAGTGAACATCATTTTCGAAAAGCTCAAATGGATCGAGATTGGTGCTCCGGGCGCATGTACCCTCGGGTTCAACATTACGACCAATCGCTACGAAGACCTCTCGGGCGACATCGACGAGCCCAATGCTTCGTGGTTGTAATGCCTTGTTGCATGCCAATCAGGGTTCGCCCAGGTAATGCGTCATGCAGCCTACCATCTTGGGCGAAAGGAGTTTCTGGCGTGGCTTCCACCCGCATTCCTCGAGTGCGGCGCGAAGTCCGCGCGTTTCGCGAATCCACTTGCTCAGGGTCTTCGAGGCGGTCTCGGGAGCGCAATCGGGACAATAGAGCATGGCGAGCTCCTGAAAGGCATAACTTTTACATACAAAGGTGGTTTCGAGGTGATATGTTGCTGTTTTTTCCATGATAGATATCGTATTTAAGGAGGCATTTTGCCCGGTGTTTTTCTCTTAAATTTACAAAACAATGCGCTAAACTACAAGCATTTACACACCTATATTCACTATAAAAACTGTTTTACCGAAGATGCAAATGCGTCTTCGTCGAAAACAGTTTTGCGTTTTCATCGAAAATAGAAAATCGTTTTCAATGAAGACAATATCGATTATTTAACTACTTTTGCCGAAGTAACATCGCATTTTCTAAATTCCCCCAAAAAAGTTATTGTCACCTATGATCAAACTTCGCTGCGTAGTAGAGCACATCACGTATCAGAATTCCGAAAACGGATATTCGATCATGAAGGTCAACGTGAAAGGACACAAACATCCGGTCACCATCGTTGGCAGTCTGCTCGAAGTACCCGTAGGAAGTAGCTTGCTCTGCGACGGCGACTGGAAGGTAGACAAAAAATACGGCTCTCAGTTTGTCGTAGAATCGTGGCAGGAAGAGATGCCGGCTACCATCCTAGGAATCGAAAAATACCTGGGTAGCGGACTGGTCAAAGGCATTGGCCCCACGTTTGCCAAGCAGATTGTACGCCAGTTTGGACTCGAAACCATCGATGTGATCGAAGGCGACATCCAACGCCTGCACGAGGTGCCGGGGATCGGCGAAAAGCGGATCGAGCAAATTCGCGTAAGCTGGGAAAAGCAAAAGGATATCAAGAACGTGATGCTTTTTTTGCAAGGACACGGGGTGAGTACGGCCTATGCGGCCAAAATCTACCGTCAGTATGGCAAGGATAGCATCGAAAAGGTAAAGGGCAATCCGTATGTACTGGCCGATGATATTTGGGGGATCGGTTTTAAAACGGCCGACGGGATCGCGACCAAACTGGGGTATGAGAAGAATGACTTGCGCCGTTGTCGCAGTGGTATTCTGTACACGCTGAATCAATTGGCCAACGACGGACATGTGTATGCCGTGGAGGAGCAGTTGATCAAGTCGGCTTGCGAACTGCTCGAGGCGGACCAAGAGGCGATTGCCGCGGCTTTGGCTCAGATGATTGCCGACGAGGATCTAATGTGTGAAAACGAGGCTATTTACTTGCCTCCGTTCTACCATTCGGAGTGTGGCACGGCAAAGCGCCTACAGGCTCTTTTTACAGCTCCGGGCAACGACAAGAAACAGCCGAGTTTCAATCTCGAAGCAATTACCAAAGAGACGGGGATCGAGTACGATGATGTACAGATTGCGGCCATCAAGCAGGCAGTAGAGTCGAAAGTGATGGTGCTGACCGGTGGCCCGGGTACGGGTAAAACGACCACTACGCAGGGTATTATCGCGGCACTGAAAACGGCCGGACTGGATATCCGACTGGCGGCACCTACGGGTAGAGCTGCCAAGCGCATGAGCGAGGCTACGGGTATGGAGGCAAAAACCATTCACCGTTTGCTGGAGTTCAGCCCCATGGATGGCTACAAACGCAACGACGACAATCCGCTCGAGGGCGACGCGCTAATCGTGGATGAGTGTTCGATGATCGACATCATTTTGATGAACAGCTTGATGAAGGCGATTCCGCTGGGGATGCGCTTGATTCTAGTGGGCGACATCGACCAGTTGCCTAGCGTGGGCGCGGGCAATGTGCTGCGTGATATCATCGACTCGGAAAGGATTCCGGTGATTCGCCTGATTCGTATTTTCCGTCAGGCGCAATCGAGCCGTATTGTAATGAGCGCGCATGCAATCAATCAGGGTAAACTGCCCGACTTGAGTAATGGCAAAGACACGGACTTCTTCTTTATCAAAGCCGAAGATGCGACTGAGGTGGCGAATAAGATTGTGGAGTTGGTGAAAGACCGACTGCCCAAGGCGTATAACATGCCGACAAGCAAGATCCAGGTACTTACGCCGATGCAACGGGGCGTGGTGGGTGCGGCAAACTTGAACGTGATGTTGCAGGGGGCTATCAACCCCACCAAAGAGGGACTCAACCGCGGAGGCTATGCGTTTTGCAAGGGCGACCGTGTGATGCAGGTGCGCAACAACTACGACAAGAATGTCTTCAACGGCGACTTGGGGTATATCGTGGAGGTGGATATGGAGGAGCGTACGCTTACGGCCAACTTTGACGACAACCTCGTGGAGTATGAGGTGCAGGAGCTCGACGAACTCTCGCTGGCTTATGCCACCACCATTCACAAATCGCAGGGATCGGAATATCCCATCGTGGTGATGCCGGTATTGATGAATCACTATGTGATGCTGCAACGCAACCTCATCTACACCGGTATTACGCGTGCCAAAAAAATCTGCGTATTGATAGGTACGGCAAAAGCCCTCGCCTATGCCATCCGCAACATGGCAGTGCTCAAGCGCAACACCAAACTAAAACAACGACTCAATCCGGCCCTGGCCGATTAAGATATAAAACATGCACTTTTTTGGTAGCATGTTTTCCATGGTAAAAATGAATTAGTTCAACCTCTGCACGTCGTGAGACGCGCAGAGGTTATTTTTATGCTTGATACTATTGGCAGACTAAGAATGCAACAACCAAAATCTGCTGCTAAAATAAAAAAGGATGTGCCCAATATAAAGACACATCCTCATTCTTAATATTTAAATAACAATGGAGTTTCCATCGGAGCTAACCAAACTTTAGTTCCACATTCTAAGAAACCGTCCGGCACTTGCACAGTGCTATCTTTCTTATAAACAAACCCATTGCTAGTTCTTTGGGGTTCCTCATTGGATAGATACACTGCTCTATTTTTGTTAACAGATAACCAGAAACGTTTCTTTAGTCGTTTCTCAGATCCTATATACATGATAGCATCTATTTCCTCTGCGTCCTCAAAATGGATGTTTACTTTGGTTAACAACTCATAGGGGATTTCAAAGAATCTTTCATCACCTCTATCTATTCTCACCTCTACAATAGGAGTCTCGGAAGAGTCCTGTTTTAATTTTAAATTCATATTACATGGTATTAGGTGCTAATCGAAAATGAATAGCACAGTTTAAAGTTTTACTAATTATCTCAATACGACAAATATATGTATATAATTTTAAATATATCATTTCACGATCATTTATTCGCGATTACGGAAGTTGACGCACGTTGACGGATTTGCCATATTGCTCCTAACCTATCTTCGAACTGTAATCAAATAACAACATGTTCAACAACTAAAAACGTAAAAATTATGGCATTGAAGTACAAAACCGTATTGCGTAAAAACATGCACAAAGACGCTCCGGCAGACTCTAAATTGGTATATGGTGCGACCAAGTCGGCCGGTAAATATTCGCTCGACCAACTAAGTGCTGATATCAGCGAAGTGAGTACGGCTAGTGAGGGAGATATCCGACTGGTAATTTGCGGAATGGTGCAGATGGTGAAAAAGGCTTTGCTACGTGGCGAAACGGTGGTGATCGACGGATTTGGCAACTTCCAACTCAAAGCGGGAAGTACTGGTGTGGCCACTGAAGAGGAGTTTAAGGTACATTTGATGAAACGCCCAAACCTGGTATTTCGCCCATCGCAATCGATGCAGGTGGTTCGCGACCAAGCAAAGTTTGAATTGATCGAAACCGTAGCAAAATCGGCAGAATGTGACAAACCCCACTCGTTGGATTAACGCATTGGATTAATCGTATAAACCAGTAGACTTATGAAAAAGAATCCGTTTATCTCGAAAAAGACCAAATTTGTGAAGCAGCTGTTTGAGGCTGCTTCCGAAGCGGCAAAGGCGTTCGACCTAAATCCGTCGATCATGCTGGCACAAGCTGCCATCGAATCGGCTTGGGGTGAAAGTGGCATGGCTACAACTTGCAACAACTACTTCGGCATCATTGCCTGCGGAAAGCCCAATAACTATTGGCACGGCGGAAAAAGTAAAACCACCAGCCGAGGACTCTGCTTTCGCCGATATGCATCTGCGCAAGATAGCTTCATGGATTACGGTCGCTTGCTTCGCGTACAATATCCGCGAGTGGCAGAACTGTCTTTCTTTCCCGAAAGTTTTGCGCAAGCCATTTCCTACAGTGCCTACATCAGCGAAACCAATGGTGACGACCGACCACGCTACCGCAAAATGCTCGTGAGCATTGAACGTGACATCAGCGAAATCATCAAAACCGAAGGTCTCTTGATCATCGACAGCCGCAAGCAACCCGACGCAACTTGCTGCTCCGACTACGAAGCTGCATAATTAATCCACCATTAAAACTACATGGTATGAAAAAACTAAAATCCATTCTCGAACTCATCTGGGCCCTACTCGGCCTCTTCCTCGGACGCTGCCCCAAATCCCGTCCTCCCGACAAATGCCCGATGACCTGAAATGACCCGTCATAAATTTTATTAATGGGTAAAGGCCCAATTTAAACATCGAAATCCCGATTTTATTCAAATAGCACCATGCTATAGTGAATAGGGTCGGGATTTATCTTTATGTTCTCTGTACTAATTTAGCAACCGTATAGCATTCTATATAAAAAGCATATATTTACACTTCTAAATATTTAAAACAAGTAGACCATGGAGAAACCTATAATATCTGATATTATGAATATCACTTTGAATAAAGTGATCATTACATCCCTGTTTTCATTAATACCTCTTGCATTTCACAGCTGCTCTAATCAGAATGAAACCAATGAATTATTTACGAAAACATATGATGCCATATCTGAAATTTATATACCGGCAGAAAAGACTCTTGACCCGAAAAATATTGCCATCTTAGACAATTTAATTGTATTAGCGAACAGCAAAGCAGCGCCTTTGATCGAAATCTATGATATCAATTCGCGCGAAAAAATCTCGGAGTTTCTAAATACTGGAAATGCTCCGAATGAAGTGCTGATGGTTGGTAATATTCAGCCGATTGAATCAGAAAGAACACTCTTGATTGCCGATTTATTTAAGGGAAAATTACTTAAGTATGACATAAGGATATCATGCACAACAATAATCCTAAACCGAGTACTTTGTACAAATTGGAAGAAAACTCAGCTTTGATGTTTGACAAACTATTTCGAGGAGCAAACAACCTTGTTGCTGAAAGCCGTGATCCACGAGGTCGAATCTTATTATTGGACCAAAATGGAAAGGAAAAAGGATATTATCTCGCATATCCTGATAAAGAGCTGATTGATGAAAACTTGACCGATCATAATAATGCTCGACTATATGGCGGTGATATTACGATTAGCCCATCATTAGACAAAATAGCAATGTCTACTAACAATGCCGGTATGATTGATGTCTGCAAACTTGAAAAAGATCGTATTGTGCAAATCTGGAGCTATTTTGAGTTTTATCCTCAAGGTATAGAACTCATTCCAATGGGGGAAACTTCTGCGGCTGCTTTAACGAAAAGATCGAGAAGCGGTTTTCTAGGCATAAGCTCTTCAGACAAATACATATATACATTGTTTTCAGGAAAGCTTATCGAAGACCCAACATATCCGTATGGTGAAGTGGTATATGTAGCAAGTTGGGATGGGAAAGAAACATACAAAATCAATCTCGACAGATCAATAAGCCGCTTAGCTGTAAATGCACAAGATGAGTTTCTCTATGGGATAACTCCGGAAATGGACATTGTCAGAATACCAATTCCCAAACAATAAATAAGAATAAATAAATGTGCATCAAACGTCTCTATCGGATAAAAACCGAGCATCAAACCCCAAAGCCGCATGTAATATATTTTGGCGTTAAATACAGTATTTCTAGTGCAAAAAAGGCAAATTTATTGGGTTTTTAAAGGGGTACACTGTTAAAACCGCGAACTTTTGGGTGGGGCATTGGTTTGGATGTAAACGTACAAAACACCATTCTAGACAAACCTAAAATAGAGAATGTATATGATGCAAAAAAACATCTTGGTCGTCAGTTTACTACTGACGTCTCTCTTGGCGTGCAATGATATAACGGATAGTAATACGCTAGACAACAACGCCATACAATACACAGTATCGGTAGATACGTCGCTCCCCCCGGATCTTACGAAGGGAACTCCTATCAATTCGGTTACAGATGTAACGTTCAAAAACATCGGAGTATTGGGATACCATACATCCAATGAGTTTGCTTCCACAACAGCTCCAACTTCTGATTTCTTGGCAAATGTTGCGTTGAATAAAACAGGAACTAATCAGTGGAGTTTTAACAAGACGTATCTGTGGCCGCAAACGGGTAAAATTTCTTTTTTTGCCTATGCACCTTATGCATCGAAAGATAATGGAATTTCCGTCTCCTCCGTACAAGGAGCTACGCCTTCTCTCTCCTACACGCTTCCTGCAAGTGTTACCAATCAGCCCGATCTGATGATTGCCGCTCCGCAAATGGATTTATTTAAAACGGTGGTTCCTTTGCAATTTTCTCACGCACTAGCTTGTGTTGGTTTCGATGTAAGTGGAGAAAATGCTCCTATCGAATATATCGGAATAAAGGATGTGTATACTTCGGGCCAATTGCTGCTAAATATGGCCAACAAGTCTCCCCAATGGCAAGATTTAGGTGGAGTTTCTGACAATATTTATGAGATTGGTCTGATTCCGAATGCCGAAGCTACCAATCCGTCAACTCCGGTAATGGCTACCAATGGTTACTTGATGATGATTCCGCAAAACTTATCTGACAATGCTGCTATTGTTGTAAAGTTTAAAGGTATTGACCCGAAAGTGATTCCGCTAAAAAAAGCAGGAACTGCTAGTTGGGTGGCCGGACAGAAATACATCTACACACTCAAAGAAGGTGTTTATACACTGGATGTCGATGTAAAAGGAAACAATTGTCAGTACACCGGTGGTAATGTTTCTCTGAATATTAAAAGCATCTATACTTCTCAAGCGGGTTTAACTCAAAATTTAGGCTGGAAGGCTGAAATCATTTCCTCTTCTTCTTCGAGTCCCTACTGGACTTCTTCCTTTAATCTTGACTCCTTGAACAATCAAAATCCGAACAAGAATTTTAATATAAATATAGCTCCTTATACAACTACCTCGACCATCGATAATAATCTGAAAAAGACCGACTCGGTTTTATACCAAAACATGAAGGATCTTTCGTTTGTGAATGGTGCTTATACAACGGCCAACTGCTATGTTGTGAATGCGCCCGGATGGTATAAGTTTCCTTGTTGGGTTATGGGTAATGCTATAAGCAATGGTGCGAATACGTCAGCAATCAACAACCGGAATTGTATTGCAACCACGACTCCTTATTTTCAAAATTACGCAGGAACCGACATTACCTCATCCAATCAATTGTCTATTGACACTAATGGAGCCAATGCACAACTGATCTGGAGTGATGCTCCGGGCTTGGTATCGAATACTAGGATGTCGAGTGATGAGAAGTACATCGAGTTTTATGTTTCACCCGAAACCATTCGTCAAGGAAATGCGATTGTTGCTATTCAAAAGAACGGAAAAGTAATGTGGAGTTGGCATGTTTGGGTTACCGATTGGGTACTCAACACAAAGACTCAGGTGCTCGGGTCGGATAATCAAAACATCATGCCATTTGGTATAGGTAGGTGTTCGGCTGCTACGTACAACTATGATCAGCGATCGATAACCGTTCGTTTTACTCAAAATACGACTAATCTAACCAAAGACGTTACAATTGTGCAACAGGCCAACACGAGTGCTTATGGTGAAAATGTGTGCTTCTATCAGTGGGGACGAAAAGATCCGATGATCGGTTCCGATGGTTTTGGTGCACAATCGAAGGCTTGCTTTGGTCCTACTCCGTTTGCCGTATCAACTAGTACAACTCCGGTAAGTTTGAGTTCCAGCATCTTGAATCCGCAAATGTTTTATTGCTCTTTCGCATTTCCGAGCAATTGGGAAACTCCAATTTCGTTCGCATTGTGGGGTAGCAACATTATTACGGATGGTAGCATCAAAACCATTTACGATCCATCGCCAGCCGGATATATCGTTCCGAATATCTATACAATTTATGCCTTCTCAAAAATGGGTTATAAATTCACGGAAGCACCGATCAACGGGTGCGAGTTTAGTCCGGACAAAAACGGTGTATACTCTATTTTTCTTCCGGTAACCGGTGGACGTGGTCCGCATAATGCCGCTATTATGGGAAATACACCCGGCCTCGAAGTGGGATATTATTGGAGTAATTATAACTATACTACAACAGATCCCGCTGCTAAAAACACCTACCTCAATCTTTTGTTTTCAGCTAATAAAAAACGCAATGTAGATACTCAAGTAAACCCCAGTGCTAGCGCATTGCCTGTGTGTGCTGCTGTGGAATAATAATAAAATATGAAACATAATATTTGTAACTGTGCAAAAGGTTGGATACGATCTTTTACACTGCTTATATGCATCGCATGGATGTATCAACCGTTGTGTGCCCAAACGGACAGTGTGCACGGTAAAAAAATAAACGGAATCGCCATTAAAACAAACCTGCTCTACGATGGAGCAATGATTCCGAATATTGGTGTCGAATTTATTTTTCCGCAACTGTGGTCTCTGAATGCAAGTTGGAATACTGCATGGTGGAGCAATGATGCCAAACACCGATATTGGCGCACCTATGGCGGAGAAATTGAAGCGCGAAAATGGTTTGGACGAAAAGCCCACGAAGAGATGATTGGCGGACATCATGCAGGTGCTTTTCTTATGGGTGGTATGTATGATTTTGAATGGGGACATACCGGTTATCAATCGAATCTATATTTAGGCATCGGCGGTTCGTATGGCTATGCCGTGAAATTAACAAAGCACCTTTCGCTGGATTTCGTAATCGGACTTGGGTGTGTGGGAAGTACGTATTATAAGTATAAACCTCAAAACGAAGGTTATTGTGTGCTTGAGAAACACAATGCCTGTTATGTAGGTCCTGTCAAAGCTGAAGTGAGTTTTGTATGGGTGATTGGAGACTTCACGAAAAGCAAAAAAGGAGGACAAAGATGAAACGATTTAATTCTATTGCCGGTTTTACCCTACTCTTATTTCTATTATTTACCGGATGCAAAAACAAGGAATTGTGTCCGCAGTGTGAACAAGAAGCCGATGTGGTAATTAAGTTTGACTGGAGTGATATCAAGACAAAACCTGAAGGGATGACTGTATTATTTTACAGCATGGAAAACGAATTGATGTACACTTTAAACAATGTACCCTCCTCTGGTGAAACAATTCATATCAATGCCGGCACGTATCGTGTTGCGTGCTATAATAACGATACAGAATATGATCAATGGCATGATGTATCTAATATGGATAGCTTATTTGTAGCAACAAGGATATCGGACGAACTAAAGGTTTCGGATAAGCTTCCGCAAGAAGAATTGGCTGAATGTCCTGACTTTCTATGCGGTGCTATTTTACCGAAAAAAGAGCTTTTTGCATATTCGAACGAAACGCAAATTGTGCTTTTAAAGCCACAACCGTTACTCTCTCACTATACATATAGTATCAGCAATATTGAGAATGGAGAGTACATCGAAAAGACTTCGGCCACACTGAGCGGTCTTTCTCAACGCTATTATTTGTCGCATCCCGAACACCAAGTTGGGACAACAACGATGCCTTTTGAAGATAATTTAATTATTGACGGACAACATACAGGTGTAGGTAGCATGCTTAATTTCGGGGAGCTAAACTTGCGTAACAACCACAATTATTTGACGCTTTATATATGGTGCAAAGGCGGAAACTTTAGAGCGATATTTGATGTAACCGATCAGGTAATGAATGCTCCGGATCCTAAGAATGTGCACATTGTTATTGACACGAAATTGGTAGTGCCTCCCCCAATTGGCGGAGGTGATGGTCTTGCTCCAACTGTGGATGAATGGAAAGATGTCTATTATGATATAGTACTATAGTCTAGAAAATTTCTAAATGTATCATTTTTTTTAAAGTAAAAGATTATGAGAAAATTATTAATGAGTGCGCTTATCGGGACAATTATGATGAGTGCTTGCTCTGAAAATCAGTCTGACGACATTGTAGAGTCTAACAAAATTACAATTGACGCATTCGTGCCTAAGATGCTAAAAGGCGATGACGCAACAGCTACAACTATGGCAAACGGGATAGGTGTTTATGCCTATAAAACCGGGACTCCGTATACGACTCCTTTTATGAATGACATTGATTTTAAGAAAGGGAGTAGTTATTGGGGATCAACTCCTACGTATTACTGGCCAGAATATAACTTGGATTTTTTTGGATACTATCCGTATGCAGTAAAACCTACGAATGCAAGTGAACCTACCAAGTTTGCATATACCGTTGCAGCAGATACAAAAGATCAGTCTGATGTTGTTGCCGCATATACCGGAAATCAAAATAAAAACGTGGTACAAATGCAATTTCACCACGCTTTGTCGAAAATTAATTTTGTCATTACATCTTACAAAAACTCAGGATTAAATATCGATGTGAATTCCATCGCAATTAAAAATATTCCGATGAATGCCGACTTTACTCTTGAAACAGCAGCTACTGAGGTTCCTAATTTCTTTACGGTAACCAATCAAGGAGCTGCTACCGGAACTGCTACATTGACAAATACTCCGGCTATTAAAGTGCAATCATCTGCAGACAATGTATCATCAAATTTGATATCCGGGATGTATCTGATTCCTCAAACATTGGTAAATTGGTCTTATACCGATACTAAAGCTTATCCGCTTAAAGGCTCGTATATCAATCTAAATGCCTCTCTTTCCGGTGTTACAGATTATACAGGAAATATTGCCATACCGATTACAACAGTAAAATGGGAACCCGGCTATAGCTACACTTATAATATTGTATTCGGTAATGAAACCGGTAGTACCGGTGGTGGTGGTTACAACCCTGATAAGAGTACCGATGGCGGTAATAAACCGGAACAAGTACTACAACCTATCCAGGTAAATGTTTCTGTTGATGAATGGACAGACATTGTACCTACTATTCCTCCGGTAGTATTGTAAAATTTAATGATTCTAATCTAAACGGAAACACACTCCGCTGTTCTTTTTTCGTAGAACAACGGAGTGTGTTTGTTTTTTACCTCATCACTTTGCATATTTCCTCAACAATGCTTTTATTTTATGCCATTTTTCTAAATTGAGTTGTAAATTGCGCCTTCGAACTGAAATAGATAGTTATTCGTAAACCATTTAATTCTATGGAGTATAAATTAAGCACCCAACTAAACGGTTGTGTCGCGATGACAACAAACTTTCACGAAAACAAAGAGCTTGCTCACGACCATAGTTTGTATAAATTCTTTTGGGTACAAACCGGTACCCTTACTATGATCATCGACCACATTGAAGTTTTACTAGAGAAGGATGAAATCATCTCTTTAACTCCCCTACAGCATATCCGGATTAAAGAAGTGAATGGCACCTATCTTTGCTTGGCTTTCAATAGCAACTTTTATTGCATTTTTGGTCACGATAATGAAGTTTCGTGCAATGGCTTGCTGTTTCATGGTTCTTCAAATATCATGCGTATTCAACTAACGCCGGAGGAATCGGAACGATTGCATAGTATTTCATCAATCTTCAGAGATGAATGTGTAGTGCAGGATAGCTTGCAGGAAGAAATGCTTCGTATTGTTTTAAAACGGTTTATCATTACTTGTACCCGGGTTGCCCGCAAACGGTTCGCTGTGACAGAAGAAAAAGAGAAGAGTTTTGACTTGATTCGCCAATTTTATGTTTTGGTAGATACTCACTTTAAAGAAAAGAAGCAAGTACGAGATTATGCAGAGATGTTATATAGATCTCCCAAAACACTTTCGAACTTATTCCTTGAATATGACTTACCCAGCCCTCTAAAGGTAATTCACGATCGTATCGACGTAGAAGCAAAACGCTTACTCTTATACACTAACAAAACGGCCAAAGAAATTGCCGACATATTGAATTTTGATGATCTTCCTACATTCAGCCGCTTCTTTAAGAAAATGAATGGCGAAAGTATTTCCGAGTTTCGCAAACGAGAGAAAAGGGATTAATTGCCAACCTTAACAGTAAAATTGCCATTTTCTGAGCAAGCACGAAGAGCGATCTTTGCACTATAAATAATAATAAAAAAACACGTATTATGAAGGCAAAATTATCTTCGTTGTTTGTTCTATTCTTGAACAAAGCAGCTTCGGCTCAAAAGTTGGGAATTAACTTGATAAGAATCGCGATTCTTATCATTTTTGTTTGGATAGGCGGACTGAAGTTTTGGAATTACGAGGCGGAAGGAATTGTTCCTTTTGTTGCCAACAGTCCTTTTATGAGTTTCTTTTATTCAAACAAATCTCCTGAATATAAAGAGTATAAACTAAAAGAAGGTGAATTTGATCAGAAAAAGCACGAGTGGCACAAACAAAATAACACCTATCTTTTTTCATACGGATTGGGCACATTGATTGTAATGATTGGTGTACTTACATTCTTAGGTATGTTTTGGCCGAGAGTGGGACTGATAGGAACTTCCCTGGCAATTATTATGACACTGGGAACACTATCGTTTCTGATCACTACGCCTGAGGTTTGGGTTCCGGATTTGGGTAGCGGAGAACATGGATTCCCTTTACTGACCGGCGCCGGCCGACTTGTTATTAAAGATACTGCAATCTTAGCCGGGGCTGTCGTTGTACTTTCTGATTGTGCTCAACGAGTATTAAAGCAATTAAAGAAATGATACTATGGAAGTATTTTATGCAATTATTATCGGTTTTGGTAAAGGTGGAAAAACCCTTGCTGCCGAATTTTCAAAACACAACAAAAAGGTTGCTGTCATAGAACGATCTACTCAAATGTATGGTGGTACTTGTATTAATATCGGTTGTATTCCTACAAAAACATTGGTTCACCAAGCCAAATTGGCTTCAGAAATGCAGATGAATTCTTTTGCCCAAAAACAGGCTTTCTACGCTAAAGCAATTCAAATAAAGGAGTCCGTTGTGGAGACTCTGCGCGACAAAAATTATCACAATCTGGCAGATAATCCCAATATTACAGTCTTCAATGGTATCGGTTCTTTTGTGTCGCCAAAGGTGGTGCGCGTAAGCAATCTTAATGGCGAGATTTTATTACAATCGGATATAGTCATTATCAATACCGGAGCAGAAACTATTGTTCCTCCTATTGAGGGAGTAAAAGAGAATCCATTTGTGTATACAAGTACATCGATCATGGAGCTAAAGCAGCTCCCAAAACAGTTGATCATTGTAGGTGGTGGATATATCGGTTTGGAGTTTGCATCGATTTATGCGTCGTTTGGTTCTGCTGTTACTGTTTTGGAGGGATCTTCAGAACTAGTACCGCGTGAAGATCGCGACATTGCTGTTGCTGTAAAAAAAGCATTGGAGAAGAAAGATATTCGTTTCCGCATGAATGCTCAAGTGCAATCAATTTCGCATTTTGAGAAGGAAGCAACCGTAACATATCTTGATACGGCAACGAATAAGGTTATTTCACTTCGAGGTGATGCTGTTTTACTGGCTACGGGACGTAAACCCAATACACAGGATTTGAACTTACAGGCAGCAGGTGTTATGGTAGATGAGCGTGGAGCGATTAAAGTGGATGATCATTTGAGAACAACTCAACCCAATATCTGGGCAATTGGTGATGTAAAGGGCGGCTTACAGTTTACCTATATATCGTTAGACGATTATCGTATTATCCGAGATTATTTATTTGGCAACCACACGCGCACAACAAAAGATCGAGTACCCGTAAGCTACTCTGTTTTTATAGATCCACCTCTCTCCCACATCGGACTGAACGAAACGGAGGCCATACGTCATAATAAAAATATTCGTGTAAAAACAGTGCCGGTAACTGCAATACCAAGAGCTAAAACACTAGGCGAAACAGAAGGTTTACTTAAAGCCGTAATGGATGCGGAAACTAATAAAATACTAGGATGTACGTTGTTTGCACCCGAATCGAGTGAAGTCATTAATTTTGTAGCATTGGCGATGAAGCAAGATCTCGACGCCTCTGATATAAGAGATTTTATCTTTACTCACCCAAGCATGAGTGAAGCCCTAAATGATTTATTTGCATAGATAAAAGTAGGAATCTAGACATCCATAAAAACAATGTGCGGCTTTGGTGGTTTTATTATTAAAATAAATCAACAATGAAAAAAGTTCTAGTTTCTTTATGCATGTTAGGTACGGGGTTTCTTGTGGGATGCTCTACACCTACGCTTGTAAATAGTCATGTGTATCAGAATCAAAATCTATCGGTAATACAAACGTATCGTATTGTGAAACCTTCGGAAGGTGCTTTGCCTGCTCCGATGACACAAACCGAGTATGACTATATCGCTAGTGCCATACGCACGCAAATGAGTGAACGTGGATATACCGAGTCGGATACATCGAGTTATATGATCAACTTCGGATTAACGAGTAAAGTAAAGGCATCTAATTATTTTGTTCCGGGCGAACAACCGCTTGCTGCTTACTTGGGTAGTTACATTTATCCACGCAACAATTACTGGCCATATTATTATCAGAATGGCAATACGGTAACTGAGGTATATCGCGAAGGTGTTTTGATCATGGATATCGTTGATGCAGCAAATAAGAATATTCTATACACTGCTTCTGTTGAAGGTGTAATGGATACGAACAACAATCAGTTTAACAGTGCTTCAACCGTTGACAAAGCTGTTGCGAAATTATTTGCAAACTTTCCTGCAAAAGCAAACTAATCGCATATAATAAGAGAACATTCCTATAAAATAACAAGGCCGTGATCTTCACTATACGAGTGATTGATCACGGCCTTTTGTTTTACCTTATTACTATATCTGTTATCAGAATGTTACATAGTTTAGGTCTTTATCGACAAGGTAGCCATCGATTGGTTTGAGGTCGAACTTCACGTTGCGACGTGCTTTCAACTTCAACACAAACAAGTCTGCCGTTCCTTCCAATGCTTCTTTCTTACCTACGTTTACAAAGGTTGGATACAACGCTTTGGTTCCGTTGGTGTGTAAGCGGTCGTTGGTTAGATTTTCCATCGCCTTGATTCCGATTGGCTCTACCGTTACAAACTCGTAATCTTGCGGATTGTATGGCAAAGCAAAGCTCAATGCATTAACCGACTGTAGGTCTGTTCCTTTTACAAGGATCTCTACTACGTCTCCGGCATTGTATGCTTTCTTTGGTGTAGAGATTTGCAATGTTCCTGCTACTTTACCGATCGAATCTTTGGCTGCTCCGCCGTCGCAACGAGTTGCAACTACCGAGATGTCGTATGCATCGATCAGGTCGTTTTTGTTCAAGTCGCCATTGCTAATATACCCTTCAAAGTCGGCATCACCACGACGAAGACCTGTATAGTTCATGTATGAGGTAAGGTCGTTGCGGTTGATCAAACGGTCGTTGTTGATATCGCCCGGAATATAGCTTTCTGTACCCGGAACTTTGAATACATACATTTCGCGGCCAGACCCATAGTCTCCTACAGCCTCAGTTACATTCAGCTTGATGTAACGTACGGTAGGATTACCTTTGAACGTAAATACTTTCTCTTCCGTATCTGCAGCCCAGTCGAATGCGCCTGCATCGGTCCAGTTTTCACGGTCCATACTGTAAGATACCGTTCCTTTTTTCAAGATGCCGTTACCACGCTCACCTCTTGGCAAATAGTGGAACTTATCGAGTTGATTGATGGTATTCAAGTCTACAATCATTTCGAACGGAACAGCATTGGTACTCCATTTGGTATGCCATGTATTGCTTTCGTCGAAGTCGAATAGTTTGTTCACCCCTTGACCACCTTGATTTGCTGCTGATGTTTGAGCAGTAATGCCTTTAATCGCAAACTCAAGTGGATTCGATTTCGTAGTCGCATTGAAGGTAGTCCAGTCTGACACGCCATCTTTGTTTACGGCACGTACTTTAAATGTGTACGGTGTTTCAGCCTGAAGATCTTCGAACAACAGCTCTGTATCTTTGATAGTCGAATAAAGCATGTTGTTGAATTCGATCTCGTAATAATCGGCATTATCCACTTTAGCCCAAGTTGGCTTCATGGTGTATGCTTCAGTATTTTCTTCGGTAACGACAGCTTGCTGAGGAGCTGAAAGTGCACCGGTTTTTACGCGATGTGTATCGGCTGGAGCAAACTCAAAGCTTTCCACCGTAACTACGGTTGGAGCGGCAGTAATATCAGCAGCAGCCAATTTCACCATCACTTGCGGATTCTTCTTGATCTCCACAGTGGCAAATTCGCTTCCCGCAGTGGCAAACTTATTCAGGTTTGGCGACGGATTGTAGAAGTATACGTTGGTGCCTTTGTTGAAAGCATCCTCGGTGGTAACTTCCGTAAGCTTCACCGTTTGCTTGCCCACTTTAGCCGTTACCTTTTTCGGTTTGCGCGTTGTATTGATTCTAAACTCGGTTGCTTTGTTTTTCTCGAAGCCGTCGAACGAACCTTTGGCCGGATGTACCGTGATTACCGCATTGTTCTTTTTGTCTACGTTGCTTTCGATCAATGTAACGGCCGATTTACCTTGACGGTATTGCTCGGTAAGACCGTCATCGTCATACTCCAAGAACGAACTTGATCCGAAAGGATAGATTTCGTAGATACGCAATCCTTTGTTGATCTCGGCTACGTTGTTGTTTGGATTTACCATCGGGATGATTGCACCGTTCTTTACAAATACCGGCAGTTTCCAGATTGGTGCATCGAAGTTATTAATGATACGGTTGCCTTCGTATAGGTCGCCGTTGAAGTAATCGATCCAAGTACCTTCGGGCAAGTAGATGGTATTACGGATGTCGTTTCCTTTTTCATCGGCACGTGTAGGCTGATAGATCGGAGCTACCAAGAACGACGGGCCGTATAGGAATTGATATTGTGTTGATTTACCGTAGGTATAATCGTTTGGATATTCGAGGAACATAGCACGAATCATTGGCAATCCGTCTACCGACTCTTCCGCAATGCTGTATGCATAAGGCATCAGCTCCGATTTGAGTTTGAGGTAGTGACGATTGATCGATGTAGCCGGTTCGCCCAATGCATGCGGATACTTTTCGTTCGATCCCCAACCGTCCATATTCAGTTCCATCGGTGTCCAGGTTTTCCATTGGAAGTCGCGGATGTTTACAACCGGATTCTTTCCGCCAAAGATACCATCCATATCGGAAGTGATGTTAGGCTGACCCGAGAGTCCCGATCCGATGTAGGTAGGAATGTGGAAACGGATGTATTCCCATACACCGCCCGACTGGTCGCCACTCCATACTCCGGCATAGCGTTGCGTTCCTGCCCATCCGTCGAGCGAGATGATAAACGGACGTGCATCGTTACCGTAGTAAGTCATAATTTGGGCTACATCGGTGATCCCGTTGAGACCAAAAGAGTACCCTGCTCCTACCCATGCTACGTCTGTTTTCAATACGCGCACACCGGCATCTTTTACTTCTTTCACGATGTCGCGTTGAAGCAATGCACTGATTTCCGGTTTCGGATGCAGGTCTGATTGTGTCCAAAGTCCAATCTCTACCCCTTTGCTATGCGCATAGTCTGCCAAACTCTTTAAATTGGCAATGTTTCCGTCTACGGTTTCCGTTTGTCCGTAACCAGCACCGTATCCGTCATTTGGCAACAACCACCCGATCGGCATATCGTGATTGAGGTAACGATCTATTACGGCACGTGCCGAGAACTGGTAGTTTCCTTTTTCGCCATTCAGCGATTCTTTTACGCCACCATTGTCTTTTTGTGCTTCTTTGTATCGTTTGCCATCTTCAAAAAGGATTCCTTTTTCGTCTTCCTTCCAGTAGTCGCGGTTGTAGGCATTGAGGTGTCCTTGATAGAAACCAAACTTCGGAAGCAGTACAGGATTGCCCGTTAGTTGATAGAAATCGTTTAACAATGGAACAGCTCCATCGTTGATCATATAGAATACATCAAGGTAGTCTGTTTCGTGGAATAGTTTTACTTGATCGGCCGCCTCAGCTCCAAAATCGTATTTCCCTTTCTTGAAGGTATGCCACATCACCCCGTAGCCATCGGTAGACCAATAATACGGTGTTGGTGAAGCTACTCCACCATCGGTCCAACTGTTTTGATTTTCGATTGAGATTACTTTGCCTTTGTGCGAGAAGCGTCCGTTTTGCACCCCGCCACCGTAGAAGTATTCTTTCGGATTGCCTTTGAGTGTAAGGGTTACTTTTTTCTCCTCAAATTGAGCAGGAGCTACTTCCTCGAATGCAACTTCGTTGGTTTCGAGATTGGTTGCTTTGAGCAAAGATGTTTTCTTATCAAACTCAAGCTTAGCTTTGCCGGTAGTTACAACATAAGCATTGCCATTGTCTGAGAGATCAAGCTTGGTGATGGCTCTTCTCGGATTGTTTACAAGGATAATAGCTTCGGGTTTTGCTTCAGGATTGCGGATAATGCCTCCGTTGTTATCTTGAAAAACTCTGAAAATGTTATCGCCATAGAAATCTACCATCATTTTGCGGTTGTTGGAGAACACCAACTCTACAGTGGTAGGATTCACGATCTTGGCGCTTACGATCGATTGCGCAGTTTGCTCTGTCTGTGTGGTCGATATTGCCGCTGCACTAAGAGAGTGCACCGCAACACCAGGAGCAACAAGAGACAAACCTACAGCAAACAAAACAGATTTTCCCGGGTTGGGAACTCGTGTTTGTTTCTTCATGGTATCTATTTTAGTAAATTGTTAAAAGCATTTTTCAATGTCGCTATGAAACAAACGGGTTGTCTATTTCATATATAAAAGAATTGACGTGCGAATATAAATATTTGTCGGATACGATTGTGCTATAATACAAAATAATTTAATAATATCTTTTATAAATAAGCTCTTTGCAACCCTTGGGTTCAAGAAATAGATAGACACCAAAAAGTATTCGAGGAGATGGTAAAAAGTTTTCATGAAGACTTTTGCAGATATTCGTGAAGAGTATCGAGAAAGTTAGTGAAAACTTTTTACAATGTTCGTGAAGACTTTTTTGAGCTTAGGTTTGTACGGCTGACAGACATTTGATAATTGGTCAGCATAACACCGCCTACCTCTACCTCTTGTTGTTGATCAACCACAAAACCTCGATGCAAAAAGAAGGGACGAGCCGTAATACTAACATCCGAAGTCAACCGTTGTATTTGACATTCTTGTGCATATTGAAATACGACCTCCATCAATGCCGACGCTACACCTTTTCGTTGGCAATCAGCATCCACAAACAATGAATGAATGTATCCCGATGGAGAAACTGATGCAAACCCCACAATCCTCCCTTTTATTATTGCAACCCAAAAAACAAGATCACTTTGCCAAAGTTCACTCCAGCGGGCATCATCGGCCTTTTCAACCCAAGCCTTCAATTGCCGCTCGTCGTAGTCTTTTGAACAGCCACACAGTACAGCACTTCGAAACACGGTCTTTATTTGAGGCAAGTCAGCATCAATAGCTTTTCTTATTTCCATATTATTTTTCATCTGACAATCACGATTTAAAAGACAAATATAAAAAGAATGACCGATCTACTAACGAAATTAGCAAACCGGTCATTGATTTGAGTTTAATACCTAATTATAACTCCGGAATTGTTTGAAAAGTATATGTTGATTGTATCTTATCGTTATTTTTCAAAACAAGCTCAAAAGAGTATTCTGTGCTTGGTTTCAATACTTTGGAAGTCTTGAAGTTTGCAATAGTACGCTGATAAGGATCGAGCGCATCCACATCCGCCTCAGCAAATAAATGCTTCTTCCCGTTTTCCACGAGGTAAAGCTCCATTACTGATTTTGTCACAGGCTTTAACCCGAAGTTCTCAATTTCGACATCTCCAGTTGTACCATTAGTTTGCAAAGTAAAGCGAGGCATGCGTGCTGATACGATCGTCGGTGTATAATCAACATAAGGCAGACGGGTAAATCCGAACACCATCGCTCCTTTTTTCGTTTTACCGATCAGTTTAGGAGCAAACTCCTCACTTGTTATACCATTACCGTCTGCAAAAAACGTCACGATAAGATCGTCTCCATCATTTTGCACCGCTTTCACTTTAGCTCCACGCCCAAAATTAACTTCTTTGGAGGCACCGAAGCGTAGCGACTTTATATCTAAATCTTTTTGTGGATTGAATGTTGGCTCAGCTTGAATACGAAGACGAATTGTTTCTGTCTCTCCTGTAATAGGAGCAGCATCAAGCATGGTTATTAATAATCCCGGATTTAGAGGCAAACAGATATTTTTAGAACTGTGATTATCGTTTGGCAAATCTTCGTGCTTCAAGGTATCAATCACAGCAAAGTTAGCCTGAACTGCTCTGCCGTGTTCATCTTGAAATATTTTGATTCGTTCATATTTGAACCAGTCTTCTTTCTGTCCGTTTTTATGGAATGCAATACCCGGCTGGTAAGCTTCTCCCAGATCTGTCACCCAATTAACTCCATCTTTGGAACGCAAATAAAAAGCAATACGGCCCAACCAATCGTTTACAATTAAGTGATATTGTATGCTATCCCTCCAAATGACCGGATCTTCAAACTCTCCTTCTACCGGAGGATATACGCGTTTGTCGGTAATTTGCATATAAGGAGAAAGTCCTGTTTTGCTGACCCAAATACCTCCACCACGACAAACCATTAGTTTAGATCCATCCTCTCGCGCTGCAAAAGATAGATTCGTGAGTCCTTCGATAATGCGACGGTCTCTTCGATCGAAATCAAACTTACGTCGCTCCCACGGACCATTCATGGTATTTGCCAGGTAATATCCATCAATTACATACACAACATAGCGCCCGTCGCGGAGACGAAAGGCTTCGGGGTTGTGTCCTTTCCCAATCGTATCAACAATTGCATAGGGCCCATTCAATTGATCCGATACTGTATGATACACGATTGATTGAGGCCAAAACATGTGTCCTTTGGGTGAGTTTTCGGGCCATCCGCATACAAAAAGATGGTACTTTCCATCCTCGCCTTTCAGTATATTTCCACCCCAATAGGAACGCTCGCTATCTTCAATTCCATTATTAGAATAGCGAGGCACAACACACTTGGCACCCCACACATCACTTGTCGATTCACCTTGGGGCATAGCCACAAAGCGGTCCATAAAACGGGCTCCGGGCACTAGTTGTTCCCACTCTTTAGGTCTTTCACGTTCTTGCACTTGCGCCGTTGCCAAGCAAGCACTCGACAGCAATACTACATTTAAAATCAGCTTTTTACACATCACAGCATCAATTATTTTTTTTCATTTTTACTTATCAAACTTTACTTGATATACATATTCCGGCTTTACTTG
Organism: Tannerellaceae bacterium; assembly: GCA_051656605.1. Taxonomy (GTDB): domain Bacteria; phylum Bacteroidota; class Bacteroidia; order Bacteroidales; family CAMTPD01; genus UBA12018. The sequence continues at coordinate 52,735 of JBOGCF010000044.1, forward strand.
CACGGCATTCACAACCGGTTGATCACACCCTTCGAGTGATACATTTTTCTCGAAATAAATATTGTTATCTTCCGGACGTAGTCCATCGATTCTAATTGTAAGGGGATTGGTTGCGAGTTGATCTTGCAAACGGGAAACGCTCAAGATCCAGTCTTGTCCATCAAAGTACTGATCATTTACAAATTGAGATCCTATATAAGCATTCGCCACATTTCCTTTGTAAGAGATATATGTACGGCACTCTCCGCGAGAAGGTAAATCGGTTGGCAGTTTGACTTCATAAACAGATAAGTACTCTTCCGGTGCATATGCCGTTGGCTTGCTTTTCCCGCTAACAACAACTACCGGATCTTTTGAATCTCCGCTCTTCCATACATTATTTGTATCCCATACCCATCGGGTACCATTGTTCAACAATACTTCAACTTCCGCAATTACCCCTTTTTGCGGATCTGAAAGATTGAAATCTATGGTATTTTTCCCATTGACAAAAGCGCTTTTATCGTCGCTATACAGATATAGACCCAGGTCTTTCAGTGCAATATTTTTCCCATTAATAGCACATGTAACTGCAGATTCTGATTTGCATCTCACATACATACGCTCAACATCAGACAATGATGTTCCATCAAAAGTACACTTCACAACTTTGCCTTCTTTTGGCGCAATGTACATAGCTTTTGCCATTGGTGTAAGTTGTGTAAACGTTGATGCTGCTTGAATCGGACTACCGGTAAATGATTGATTAACGAACTTACCATCTTGATAAACCAGGACCTGCTGATCAGGAGTTTCACCAGTTATGGTGACATTTCCATTATCAAAAAGAAGACTTGACTGCGTTATCCCTACAAAATCTTTACCAGCAATATTGCCTTTCCATATATAATCAGACTCTTGTTCGGTGAGTACCACAAACTTTACCTTGCGGCCGTTTTCAAGTTCAACGGAAACATTACAATCGGTTCCCGGTGCTAATTGAGATACAAAATAGTCCGCTTTTCGTTTGGATACGTGTGCATTGCTACCGCTTACCGATGTAACACCTTTACTATTGATCTTCAACTCTCCGGCCACCCCTTTATTTTCAAAAAAGAAATAGGTTTCATTTTGTCCGTCAACGTGCTTGCAAATCGGTTGTACAGTTGCGTAGTCTAACGTAACACCTCCCATGTTCTGATTGATAGGCCAGATAAAGTATGTTCCATTTGCCACTGTCATTTTTTCTTGTGGTAATTTAATGCGGTTATTGTTTAAACGCACATCAAAGCGTACCCCTTTGTAATCTTTACGATCATGCTTGTACAAATAGTTGGAACAGAACAAAAAGCCCGAATTACCATCGCTTCTTACAGCCCATTGTAGATTATCTCTATTTTTATTCGATTGAGGTAAATATGCTACTGACGGAGCTAATTTATCACCAAAGTCATTCATAAAATAATTGAACTTCTTCGTTTCTTTCATGACTGTACCCAATGTGCCAAACTCTCTCACAGGTGCTTGATAGTCGTATCCAATACGAGGGCCGGAAGATTGCATCGTACGTTTCAGTCCAACAGGATTTGAACCTCCTACATACATATAATATCCCATCATATTTACACCACAACCTAAACGAAGCAAGATATTCTCTCCTGCCATTTCCTCCGGTACTACTGCTCTTCGGTTATAAAAAGAGGTAGTACCAACACCTATTTCACATGTAAAATAAGGCGATTCATTATTTTCTCCACTTAAGGATTCGACCTCTCCATCAACTTTTATAATATCGGTACCAATATTATCAGATATTCGATTGTAGGTAAAATACTCAAAATTTGAAGTAGGCAGTTCCTCTTTTCCATTAGCAGTCCAAGGGGTTTCGATGTAGTAGCCGGCATATGGCACAATCTCTCCTTTTGGATATTCACTATCCATCCAATGGGTCATCGTATAAAGCGGCACGTCAAACCCTTCTTCTACAGCTATGCGCTTCAGCTCCATCAAATGCGAAATCACCATACCTTTGGCTACATATTCATTTTCTAGCTGCAAAGCCATAATGGGTCCACCATCCTTATAGAGCAGACCTTCTATTTGGTTATATACACTTTTATACCAATTTCGCACATATGCAAGATAAAGCGGATCGTTGGAACGAACCTTTAAATCAGAACGAGAGCCAAGCCACTCCGGCAAAGCACCACGATATACTTCGGCATTGCAATAAGGGCCGAAGCGAAGATGCACATCCAGTCCTACTTCATCGCAAAGTTCGACAAACTTGCGTAGGTTCATATTGCCTGTCCAGTTTTGACGACCTTCAAACTCCTCATGCATAATCCAAAGGACATAGGTGGAAACAATATTTACTCCTGATGCTTTCATCTTCAACAATGCATCTTTCCAATAGCGGTGATCATGACGGCTAAAATGGAATTCGCCCATTACCGGAACAACAGGTTTTCCATCTTTTGCCATATATAGGTTGTTTACTAAAACAGATTGATCTGCATTTCCGGGAGTACCCATTTGAAGGTATTTTAATTCGGGGGTCTTTTTATCACTAAGATCTATGGATTGTGCTGCTGCTCCAAGATGGAGTGATGCCATAGTCAGAAGAAAATAATATTTCATGGTTTAGTTAGTTAAAACAAGAGCGCCATTCAGCGCTCCCTGTTAATGTCTTTATCAAAAATAAGATTTACATTGAAATAAAAAACAAAGCTGTACTCAACGGCTTTCCAGTCTTATTTTATTTGAGTCGGGATCGTAAACAACGTATTGTAGTTTGCCGGCTGCTGTACGTACCGGTGGTTCAGTTACAACGTATCCTCCTTTTTTCAATTCGGTAATCAACGTATTGAGTTGCTCTTCGCAGTCTAGCGTAAAGGATAAATGACAAAGGCCTAATGTTTCGCCCTCGATACGACGGTGAATATCTTTTCGATAAATCAGTTCCAATGAAGCACCATTACCAAAACTAACGGTATAATATTCGCGCAGTGTTGCCGGGTCTTCTTGTTTTTCGGAAGATTTACCTGCAAAGTAATCTACGTAAAAAGACTTTAGTCTTTCAAGATTATTGGTACGTATACCGATATGATTTATATTCATGGTTTGAGTGTTTTAATGTTTCTGGTAAAAGATATGTTGTGTTTTCGGATGTAAAGAAAAAAACTAAATCGGTGTAAACAAAAAAAGAACGCCTAAAAAAGACGTTCTTTTACACGAATAATCAAAATGATCACGGAAATATACGTTTGTATATTCTATAATACGTTTGCACGCTTACTTTTCTTTGTGAATGGTATAGATGATTTTACCGTTGCCATTGATCATAAATAGATCAACCGTATTATCATTCATTGACACCAACGAATAACCTGCATCGCTGCTGCAAAACAGTGTTCCTTCGGTCTCTTTCACTTTACGTGCTAATGAACCCGAAGAGTTTACCACATAATCTACATTACTATCGGGCATACGAATGTGCTGAAAGTTGTGGATGTGTCCACACAAGTACATATCTACACCGTTTTTGTCGAGAATAGGTTGAAGACGTTCTTGCAAATCGGTACGTTCCGATTTACTTTTCTTCGTTTCTGCATATACAGGATGGTGTCCTAGTACGATCTTCCATTTGGTATCACTGTTTTTCAACGTAGAGTCGATCCACGTCAATTGCTTATTCATATCTTGCTTTACGGCATCTGGATACTCTTCGCTGCTTTTTCTGTATTTATCAATCAGCGGAGCCGTATCAATAAAAACAAGCAAAGCTTTTTCATTTTTTCCGGCATCTACTACTTTCGAATAATAGCGATCTTCCATGTTCCAACGGCGGCTCACATTGGTGTAGTCGATTACTGCTTGCGTATTGCCACGGTATTCGTGATTTCCACATACGGCAAACCAGTCGATCATTAATTCAGGATGAGCATAGATCTGCTCATAGTTGGTCATCCACAGTGGATCGTCTACACTCGACACTCCTAAAAAGTGATGCGTATCACCAACCGCGGCAACAAATTCCACATCAACTTCGGCAGCCATTTCGCCCATTAGTTCAGCAATAGGCTTTTGCAGGTAATAACCGTTGCGACCCAAGTCGTTTGCTACATAAAAATTAAAAGCATCTTCAGAAACAGCCGGTTTGTCAAACGTTATCGTTTGCGTTGCAGCTTCATTTTGCGTAGCAGAAGTTTCACGCCCTTGCACCGGGGTACATGACGTACCCGCAAGTGTAAGGATTGCAAAAAGGATAAGACTTTTGTAAAAGTTAGATTTCATAGTGTTTTACTCATTATTTAGTTCCCAATGCTCCGAAATAATTAGCAGGAGCAGGAGACATATATACATTGTTTTTCACAACTCCCTCAAGACCTTTTAGTGTAAGACCACTTTTCGCGAAATGAGGTTCGAAGTTGGTTGTAGCACCTTTCAAAGCAGGAGATGAAGCTTGTAAGTGAAAATCCCAGCTGTTGTTGTACGCCGCAGGAACATCCCCTTCGTTCGAAGACACATTAATATTCACGTTTGATTGTTGAGTAAACGAAACAAACATCGGATTCTTATCTCCGGCAGTCGCACTCATTACATCGTTAGCACCGTTAAGAATACCATCTTTAGCATTGGCTTGCATTTGAGCAACACCTGCATCGGTAGACGCGAAATAATAGTTTGGCGTGATTACCGACGCTTCATCGCGAGGCTCTTCCGTACTTTCTTTCATCCCCCAACGGCAATCGTACATCAGGTTGTTGTATAGTTCTGTAAGGATATTTTTCTCTAACCAGATACTACCACCTTTTACTTTAGGACGTCTCCATCCGGTATTCAACATCGTGTTGTTGTAGATAATCAAATGAGATTGCAAATTAACGAATCCTCCATTCGACAATTTAAGACCGTTGGTATTTGCATCATAGATAATATTTCCGGCTATATCTGCCAAACAATCCGATTTGTAGTTGATCGCCTCTCCGCCATCAAATCCACATGCGATAAATAAGCTATTCTCTACGATTGATTTACCACCGGTAATATAGATATGGTCTTCTGCATTGTTTCTGAACTCTGAGTTGCGGATAATAAACGTTCCGTCAGGGTTGCAAAAGTGGAAAGCAGGAACACCCTCACCCGTTTCCGTTTTGAAAAGCTTATGCTGAAATGACAATGAGTTTTCGGTCGTTTGCGCACCGCCAAACTCAATCACCGTATTCTCAAGCAGTACCTCTTTTGAGTCGAAGCCACAAATGATACCACCCCAGTTGCGCGAGAAGCGATCTTGTTTTGAAGACTCTTCAACCGTAAACACAACCGGCTTATCGGCAGTACCCATACTATAGAGGTTACCCAATACAACGATCTCCGGTTTTACTTCACTATTTGATGCGATAATCGTAGCACCTTCTTCAATATAAAGCGATTGATCTTGTTTTACCAAAAAGTGATCTTTCAAGATTACAGTGGTATCTTTTGTCCACACGATAGAACCGGCCGGATATACAGACTCAACCTCATCTCCCGGTTTGTCCGGATCTACTACAGTATCCATGATATCTACATCGTTACTACATGCTGTAGCTGCGGCCAAAAGGCTCATAAGAAAAAAACTTTTTGTTTTCATTTTATTATAAATAAGTTGATTACACAATTAATAATTGAAGAATAGTATAAATTGGTTAGAAACGATATCGAGCACCAAGCAACATACTCATTCCATGAAAGTCTTCACGAATCAGCGTTTTGCCACTATTGACATCTTGCTTGTCGAAGTCGGCATTGTATGCATTCACCGTCTTGATGTATCTTCTTACCGGCGTATTGAGCAGGTTGCTCCCTTTGGCGAAGATGGAAACGTTTGATTTGAATTTCTTCTCAAGCGAAACATCCAGCGAGAACGACCCTTCTTCCCAGTAGTCAGAATCCAGGTAGTGTGATGCAATCACAATCTTCTCTCCCGAATACGTTACCGCAATCTGCGCATCCCAATTGTTGCGCGTATCTTTGTACATAATGGCTACGTTTGCCACGTGAGGAGCTTGATTTACAAGCGGACGCGTTTGATCTACACTTCTGCGCTCTAGCTTACCCGCCTCATCTCTACCATAGGTAACTTTAGGCGTAGTAATCGCAGAGTGTGTATAGGTATAGTTGGCTTTTACCCCTACGTTGCGCATAAACTTGATCACATCAATCTCGAAGCCGTAGTTGGTAGCGTTACCAAGATTGGCCGGTCCGTAACCAAACTGTCTGTTATTGACCGTATAGTAAGCAAACTCAATCGGATTTTGAATCTTCTTGTAGAAAAGCCCTACCATGATTTGCTCTGTAGCCGAAGGGAAATACTCCCAACGCAAATCCACGTTGTCAATCTTGGCACGTTTCAGGTCTTTGTTTCCAAACTCCATGTAATCTTCGTTGATAATCGAGTAAGGTACAATCTCAAAGAAGCCCGGTCTGTTGATCGATTTGAAGTAAGAAGCTCTCAGGTTCATCTTCTCAATCGGTGAATACTTCACGCTGATGGAAGGAAGCAGATCCCAGTAGTTTTGCTCTCCATAGGGATCGTCTCCGGCAGCCGGAAACTCCATCGTATACGACTGCAGCGTATGTTCGGCACGAAGTCCGGCAATAACGGTCCAGTTGTTTCCGTTTAATGACTCCATCAAATAAACCGCTCCGATCTTCTCGGCCGCATCGTAGTTGAGCGGACCTACACTACCTTTGGGAGCACTAATCTTCCACTCGATCTCATCCGGTGTATTAAAGTCAATGCCTTGCACGGGGCGAGACGATGAAGCCGGTGTAAAGAGATAGGATACATATTTGTTCGTTCTCGCCTTATCGCGATACATACCTCCGAGTTTGGAATGAAGCGAAGCAAAACTAAAATCGGATGCATACTGTAGATTCGCATAAGCGGCAAGGTCACGGTCGCTATTGTCTTCCCATCTGCGTTCCGAATTATCGGCCGTAACATGGTCTATGTAATTATTTCTATTGTTTTCGAGATTGATATAGGTATTGTCCGGTTTATTATTGGATGCGGTAGAAAACACACCCGACCAATTAAGCGACAACTTGCCCCATTCGTGATCTCCTTGAAGTGTTGAATTGAAAATCTGCTGTCTGTTATAACGAGTGCGCAACTCTAAATTCTCCAGTGCATTTCCATTTTCAGGATCGTAATTGAGCGACAAATTAGTTCCTATTGTATTACGTACCTGTGTAATGCGGCTGTTGATATAGGCATTGTACAGAGCCAGTTTGTGATGTGGCGTAAAACGGTAGTCAAACTTGGTATGCACCCCAAACTGCATTTGATTTTCGGAGTATTCGCGTTCTTTCTTTTGCGACAATCGCACCGAGTTTTCGGTCTGATTCATTACATCGGTATAGAAAAGACTGTTGTTGCCTTTGTTCATGTTTTGAAAACTTCCGGCAATGACCATTCCAAACTTATCATCCAGCCAGCGATCGCCATACATCATTCCGGCAAGCATGTTTACCGCCGCATTTTTATTGCTCAGCGTAGCACTTGCTTTGGTAAAATCGGCAGCCGTTGCGTTGTAGTCGCTTCCATAGCGATAGCGTGGTGCCTCTTTGGTGATCCCTTTGAAGTCGAATTGATTAAATACCCTATCCATATATAATGTATTGTATCCGGCAGAGGCATTCACTTGTATGCTACGACGAGCCGGCGCATCTTTCATCACCATATTAATGGCTCCTCCGGTAGCGTCTCCTTCGTGATCGGCTGTAAGAGATTTTGCCACCTCCAAACGGTCGAGCAATTCACTTGGGAAAATATCAAGCGGAACATATCTGTTTTTATTGTCCGGACTCGGAATCTTTACTCCGTTTACCAATGAATAGTTATAGCGTTTGTCCATTCCGCGCAATACGGCATATTGCCCATCGCCCGAACTGCTACGCTCCATCGTAACACCCGATACGCGTTGAAGTACGCTTGCTACGTTTAAATCGGGAGAAACCTCGATTGCTCTCGCACTCACCACATTCATTACATTGTGAGCTTTTTGCTCCAGGTAGCGTGCTGCATTGTCGGTATTTTTCACCATTTGAGCCGTTACCACTACATTCTCGAGCATCACTTCGCTTTCGTTCAAAAGCACTTCAATCTTTGGTTGCTTCGACGATACACTTACCTCTTTGGACTGATACCCCACATAACTACATACTAATATTACATTTTTTCCACTTGGGAGATTCTTTAACAAGAAAGAGCCGTCGAGACCGGTAACCGCACCTTTTTGTTCGCTACCTTTTACTACAACCGTAGCACCGATTAGTTCTTCTTTCGTGTTAGCGTCACGAATCACACCGCGTAATACATCGGTTGCATAACTATTTACAGATACGAGCAATGTTATCGCACAAACGCAAAACCTATTCATCTATTCTTTGTTTTTCAATTTCGATGTCACAAAAGTAAAAGCCTGCTATTTCATTAATATGTCTAAAAAGTTACATTGCTTAAACAATATCCTTAACGTTATTTTAGCCTTTAGATGCATTTTGCTCATAACGAAAACAAGACTCTAATGGTTTTCTAATAGCAAGTCTAATGCAATGCCATTATCTTTGCTTGTCTAAAAATCGATAAAACAAAACGGATGATACATATATTAGTTGTCGAAGATGAAACACGAGTTGCCGATTTGCTTAAGAAAGGACTCGAAGAGTCGGGCTACAATGTATCTGTAGCCTACGACGGTACTATGGGATTACGGTTATTTAAATCGGCAGTATACGATTTTGTAATCTCAGACGTGATTCTACCCAACATGAACGGCTTCGAATTTTGCAAAGAAGTGCGGGCCATCAACAAGGAAATACCCATCATCATGCTTACCGCTTTGGGTACTACCGACGACAAACTGGAAGGTTTTGATGCCGGGGCCGACGACTATATGGTAAAACCGTTCGACTTTAGAGAGCTCGATGCACGGATCAAACTGTTGCTACGTCGCAAAGGAGCAGGAGCCGAAACAAAACAAGAGACCGAACTCAGCTATGCCGATTTGCATGTAAACCTAGACACAAAAGAGGTAAGCCGATCGGGCAATCTGATCCGACTCACCCCCAAGGAGTTTAACCTATTGGTATACATGCTTCAAAATAAAGAGCGCGTTGTTTCACGTATCGAAATAGCCGAAAAAGTCTGGAATACCCACTTCGATACGGGAACCAACTTCATTGACGTATACATTAATTATTTGCGCAAAAAGATCGACAAGGCCTATACCGACAAACTGATTCATACCAAACCGGGCATGGGCTTTATACTAAAATCGGATTATGAAAATTAGAACACGACTTACACTACGATATGCTGCCGTTTCGGCCATACTGTTTATGGCTTTTGCCTTGATGGTATATTTCTTTTCGGAAATAAACCGACGCGACGAATTCTACCGAGATCTGAAACGGGAAGGTATTACCAAAGCCAATCTATTTCTTGAGAAGAAGGTCGACGCACACACCATGCAATCGATCTACCTCAACAACCGCGAATTTATCAATGAAGTGGAGGTAGCAGTATACGACACCTCCTTTCACCTACTCTATCACGATGCCAAGCAAATCGACTTGGTAAAGGAAACGCCGCAGATGATTGAGCGTATCATACGAGAAAAAAGCATCGAGTTCTATCAAGACAATTATCAAGTCGTGGGTCTGCTCTATCCATACAAAGGACAAGAATATGTAATTACGGCAGTAGCATACGATGGTTACGGCTATGCCAAACTCGAAGCCTTGAAACACATCTTGCTCTTTCTATGGGTAATGGTTCTTTTTATTCTTTTGATTGTAGGCTATTATTTAGCCAAAAGGGCTTTGATGCCCGTATCGGACTTAATACGTCAGATTGGTCAAATTACGGCTTCGAAACTGCACAAACGACTTGTATCACCTAAAGAGAAAGATGAAATAGGAGAATTGGCTGCCGAGTTTAATGCAATGCTCGACAAACTAGAGGCTTCGTTTAGTTCACAAAAGATGTTTGTCAGCAATGTATCACACGAATTGCGTACTCCGATGGCGGTCTTGATCGGCGAACTCGAGATTGCATCACTTCGCCCAAGATCGGAAGAAGCCTACAAAGCGGTAATCGAATCGGCCCTGGGTGATGCCAAGCACATTGTAAACCTACTCGACGGCTTGCTCAATCTGGCCAAAGCGGCCTATCAGCCCGAACAAATCAAGATGGAAGAAGTGCGTCTCGACGAATTGCTGCTCGATGCATGCGAAATAGCCATGAAAAGCGATTCGTCGTATCTGGTAGAAATCGACTTCGAACAAGAATTTGATGACGATACCTTAATTACCGTTGTAGGCAATGCATATCTGCTTAAAACCGCTTTTGTAAATCTGCTCGAAAACAATTGCAAGTTTTCCGAAAATCATACCTCTCAGGTACAAATATCGGCAAACAACAAAGAGGCTGTAATTCGCTTTTCCGATACCGGAATCGGGATAGCCGACGACGACCTTCCATTTATTTTTGATCCGTTTTACAGAGGTAAAAACAAAAGCTTTGCCAAAGGCAACGGCATCGGAATGGCTTTGGTAAAACGGATTGTAGAGCTCCATAATGGTAGTATTGAGGTCGTTTCACATCCCAACGAAGGAACACTATTTATCTTGAGGATACCTCATATTTTCTAATAAAACAAGAACTTATTACTAGCTATTCTTTATAATATGTGAAAAAATTATAGCTGCTTTAGCGACTTTTAAAGGGGAATAATTGTTACTTTGCATGAGTTTATCCGACAAAAAACGAAAACAATATAGACCTGTCATGAAAAAGACGATTTTGATTACCGGAGCTACTTCGGGTATTGGAGAAGCAACAGCGATACGCTTTGCTCAAGAAGGACACAGATTGATTCTTACCGGTCGCAGAGCTGAACGCCTTGCGAAGTTGGCATCCTCACTGAGACAAAATTACAACTGTGAGGTGTTACCGATGGCATTTGACGTACGAGACAAAGACCGTGTTCACCATACGCTTTCCTCATTGGCTATTAATGGAGAAGTCATTGATGTATTGATCAATAATGCCGGATTGGCAAGTGGTTTATCTCCAATCCAAAACGGAGACTTAGACGATTGGGATGTAATGATCGATACCAATATCAAAGGTTTATTATATGTAACACGCGTAATTGCTCCCATGATGGTAAAACAAGGCTTTGGGCACATCATCAACGTTTGCTCTATTGCCGGTGTACAAAACTATCCAAACGGCAACGTATATTGCGCAACCAAACATGCGGTATCTTCACTTACCGAAACCATGCGTATGGATTTGAACGCTAGTGGCATCAAGGTATCACAAGTACTTCCGGGTGCCGTAGAAACGGAATTCTCATTGGTTCGCTTCAAGGGAGACGAAGATCGTGCACAAAAGGTATACGAAGGTTTCGAGCCACTTTCGGGAGCAGACGTTGCCGATGCCATTCACTACATGGTACAAGCTCCGGCACATGTCAACATCAGTGACTTAATGATCTTACCGGCAGCACAAGCCTCTTCTACTATTTTCAAACGCAAACAATAATCCATTTAAGCTTATGAAAAGAATATTGGTAGTCGGCGCAAACGGATTCGTTGGTAGACAGGTGCTTCAAACACTCGAAAAAGGAAACTATGAGCTATATGCTACATCGCATCACGAAGATATCAATCCGAATGGAAACTATCGCTTTCTGCTTTGTGATTTGAGTAGTGCCGAAGAAACAGACAAACTGCTCAACAACGTTCAGCCACATATCATTATCAATGCCGCTGCGTTGTCGGCCGTCGACTTTTGTGAAGAACATCAGGATATGGCACAGCGCATCAATGTGGGTGCCGTAAAACAGATGGCTCAATATTGCAAAATCACCAAAAACAGACTGATTCACATCTCTACCGACTTTGTCTTTGACGGCAAAACAGATGAGCTTTACAACGAAGATGACGAAAAGAATCCGGTGAATTTCTATGGACAAACAAAGTCGGACAGCGAAGACCTAGTTATGGAAATGTGCAAATCGTACGCTATCGTTCGTGTGGTGGTGGTATACGGCACTCCGCTTCCGGGCCAACACTCCAACATTGTTTTGCTGGTAAAAAACAGACTCGAAGCCGGCGAACCTGTACGCGTTGTAAACGATCAATACCGCACTCCTACTTATGTAGGTGATATTGTCAAGGGAATTATTTCGCTACTCGAAAGCGACCAAAACGGAATCTTCCATTTGTGTGGCAAAGACTACATGAGTATTGCCGATATCGCCTTTAAGGTAGCTGCACACTTCGGACTCGACAGTTCGCTGATAGAGCCCGTAAGCACAGCGCAGATGAAAGAGAAAACTCCCCGTCCACAGTACAGCGGACTTTCGATCAAGAAAGCGCAAGAGATACTCAACTACCAGCCCTTGTCGTTCGATCAAGGCTTATTCAAAATACAATAACACAACCCAATGTCAACAGGTATAAAACCATATAAAAAACGACTTATCGCACTAGCCTTTTCTGTTTTGTTTCTGATCGTGATTGAAGTATGCAAACGCAACCCTGCCTTTGCCGATACTTATTTTACGACTGTATATCGAAACATCATGGTTGTGCTCAATGGCATGTCGTCGGTGTTTCCTTTTTCACTTTACGATATATTTATTCTTGTTGGCATTGTGTTTATCTTTTGGCAAATCTCTTTCTTTTTCAGAAAGAAGTGGGCTTCGGCTCTACTCAATTTAGGCTTATTCAGTGTAGGGTTGATGATCTTCTTCGAACTTTCGTGGGGGATTAATTACTTCTCGTCCGACTTCTTTACACGCAACAACATTGCACGAAGCACGCCCGACTCTACGGTTTATAAAGCTTATGTCACTGATTATATCAATGCGATGAATCATACATTTCAGCATCTCGATACCACTCAAATAGACTCGGTGGATGTATGGCTTCAGCAAACTTTCGATTCGAACGAACGTACCTTGGGCATCCTTACTCAAAATGGCTATCGAAACCTAAACAAAGAGTATGTGATCAATACGATACCCTACTCTGCTCGTGCCAAGCAAATGCTCTTCGGAGACACCTATGCCGGAATGGGGATACTCGGTTATTACGGACCTTTTTTCTCTGAAGCCCATCTGAATCCGAACCTGTTGCCTCATCAGATTCCATTTACTTATGCGCACGAAATGGCTCATCTTGCCGGCATCACCAGCGAAGCAGAGGCCAACTTCTATGCCTTCAAGATTCTGACAAGCACAAATAGTAATGCGCTTCGCTTCTCGGCCTATTACTCCCTTTTGCCTCATGTGCTCAACAATGCAGCCCGATGCATGCCTGAAGACGAATACAAAACGTTGATCGAATCGGTAGATTCCAACATCATCAAAATACTGCGCTATACACGTACACATTGGGACAATCTATACGCTCCCTTGATTGGTCAAATCCAAGATCATCTCTACAACTATTACTTGCAAAGCAATAACATTCCATCTGGACTTCAAAACTATTCGGAGGTCGTAGAACTACTTGTTTCTACCGATAGCAAATAAAAAAAATCGTCCTGCATGCAGGAATTGCATACAGGACGACTACATAAATTATTAACAACTAACAAAAATCGATTTAGTTTTGGATCGTATCGGATATCTTATTTTCCCGATTCACCCGCTACAAGTTTTTCGAGAAACTGCGTATACTGTTCAGGAGTCAGCACTTGCTTTATCTGTTGTAAGTCTTGCTGCACCATGTCTGATTTAGCTTTCTGCAAACGTTGTATTTGCTGCACATAATAGTTGATCGAGTCATTCACGGCTTTTTGATTGGTACGTCCTTGTTGAGCAACGTTGTCCCATTGAGACTCTTGTTGTTTCGAAAGGTTTAAGGAAGATCTTGCATGACGGTGCCAGTCATGATCCATCCAATACCCATCCATCATACCCGGGCCCATGTAATAACCACCGTTACCACCCCACATCATGCCGGGACCCATATAATAACCACCATTGCCACCGTTGCCATTACCCCATCTATCTTGAGCCGAAGCTGTAGCAATTACTGCACTAAATAAAACAACACTTAAAAGGAACTTTTTCATAATCATTTCTCTTAATTCAACATCACTAAAGTTCACTATCGTATGTAAAACCAATTAGAGCAGATTTTGCTCACCCCAAAGCTTTCTATTATCATTTTTTAGCAATAATATATACTTTCATTTACAATAGAATAACCTTTAAAAACGGATAAGTAGAAATAAGAATACGGCATTCATTACATTCGTGCGCTAAAAAAATGAGATTCATGCTAAACATTCTCTACCATCTCGTTGTTTTTTGCTTGATATATCAGATAAAAAAACCTTGTTTAGTTCTGTTACAAAGCATGTTTGGTTTTCACAAAAACCTTACTTCCTTTTCTAGAAAAGTATGCTTGGTTCTTTTTAGTTGCTTGTGATAAATAAATTACACCCGATGTATCAAATTTTCAATCGCAACATTTTGCAAAAACCGTTTTTTGTTTAATTTTACAGCACAAACTTTTAAATTATTATTTTTCATGGAAACCATCCACGAGCCGCTAAGTAAGTTTTATTGTGATACTTGCGGAATGCTTATCGAAAACCCGGAAGATGTATCAATCGAATGGTTGGAAGATGTAAATAACGTAGGCAAAATCAAAGCTAAACGTTTTAGACTTGTCCATAACCAAGCTTCATCTCCCAAAGAGGGTATCGATGGGTGCAACAAATTATTAGCGAACAGCTCTTCTTGCGACAACACACTCGATGGCTTCATTGAGTACGCCTATGCCGAACTGATAGAGGATAACGATACCGTAGAAGGTGCTCGCGCTGAATTCTTTGACCTTTTCAGAAGACTCACGCTTCCTTATTACGAACAAGCTCGTTTCTATGCCAGACAGGCCTACGATGACATTGCTGTTGATGACATAAAGAAATTCGGACAAGAAGATCTTTATGACTACATCAAGACTTGTCTAAGATCTGATGGTGTCGAAGTTGAAGAAGAAGACGAAGACGAAGATTAACTCCCAAATAACCAAAAGGGTTACCTGATTATTCGGGTAACCCTTTTGTCATTTACTACACATATACCATGAAAACAAAATTTACCGTCGCTTCAGCACTTCTACTTGCTGGAAGCAATGCCGTCACAGCCCAAAACAAACCGCTCAACATCATTCACATCCTCGTTGATGATGTAGGCTATGACGATCTCAGCTGTTTTGGATCAAAAGATATCAAAACACCCAATCTCGACAAACTAGCCTCTGAGGGTGTACGTTTTACCAACTTTATGGCTCCGCATGCTACCAGCACCCCAACACGAGCAGCCCTGCTTACCGGACGATATGCCGGCAGAATGAATAATGCCAAGGGGCTCGAAGTGCTTTTTCCTAACAGCAAAGACGGACTTGATCCGGATCAAGAGATCTGCTTGGCAAAACTACTGAAACAACAAGGTTACACAACCGGATTGGTTGGCAAGTGGCACCTCGGCTGCATCCCTCCCTACACTCCTACTTATCATGGATTTGATCGGTTTATCGGAACGGTTTATCCCAACGACCATGCCCCAGAGCGCTTGGCCGGAACCGGATCGAGAGGATATGACAAAGTTGCCCTCTATGATCAGGATCAACTGGTGAAACGCTGCGAGAATTATGAACTAGCCGAACTCCCGGCTCTCTTCGTACGTGAGACCTGCACCTTTATGCGCAACAGCGTAGAGGCTAAGAAACCATTCTACCTGCAATGGTCAAACATCGAAACGCATACACCTTGGTTTATTCCGATGGGCTTCGAAGGCAGATCCAAGGCCGGAGCTTTTGGGGATGCCGTAGAATATATGGACCTTTCGGTAGGTATTGTGCTTGATTACATCAAGAAACTAGGCATAGAAGAAAACACGCTCATTGTGTTCTCTTCAGACAATGGTCCGCTAATTGGTTACGATCCCGAGCTCTATGCCTGCTATGGTAAATACGGATATGTAGATCCCGATCGCACACACGTATTGCGCGAAGGTAAATACCAAAACCGATTTGAAGGTGGTCCGCGCGTAGCTTGTATCATGCGCCTGCCGGGTGTTACCAAGCCGGGCACTACGTGCGATACCCGCATTGCAGGATTCGACTTGTTTACCACTTTCCTTGAACTTGCCGGCGGTAGCATTCCTACCGATCGTGTGATCGACGGGAAAAACATCATGCCCATCATCAGCGGAGAAAGCAAAGCAACCACTTCGCATGAGGTATTTTATGGCATGAACGGAAAAGGAAACATTCAAAGTGTAACACAAGGCAACTGGAAACTGTGCCTTGCCGACGGCAAACGCTTCAAAGAGGATATGTTGTTTGATCTGTCAAACGACCTGTCAGAACAAAATGACTTATCCAAAGCAAATCCCGACAAAGCAAAAGCTCTTCGCCAACTTTCTGTCGATGCAAAAGCAGCATTGAAAGAACACAAGCCCATGCCGGTAAAATAACTATAACAATGCGTCTAAGACGCTGAACCGACATAATACGCAAAGCCTCCCGACGAGCTATTTTCGTTCGGGAGGCTTTGCTGCTTTTTCGTTTGATTACAACGGAATCACAAAGGTTGTCAAGCTCTGCGCCGGTGCCGTATAGATCCACTCCGAACCCCGATCTTGAATATCGGGATAAATGAGTTTGCAATCGTCTTGTACCGATGTGCGGTAAGCCCGCGGATAGTCGCGAGGAAACACGCCCTCTACCATTGTTGTATATTGCATGGGAACCGTATCGGCATTTACCACCGCAACGACCAACTCCTTTTTATCGGGACTCATCGCAGCCATTACCTGCGGCTGATCTGCTTCAAGCAACGTATAGCCTTGCTTAAAAAACGACGTGATTTGTTTGCGCACATAATAGTTCTTGATCACTTCGTAATCGTGCGTGGTAAAGTTTCCTCTAAACTGGCACCACTCGTTGTTGTGCTCCTCCATCATTTGCCAGTCGAGCCACGCTTGTGGTTGCATGATCTTCATATCATCAAACAGCTTTTGGGTAAGCAGCAAATTGCTTTGCAAACCGACACCTCCGCTTGGCCCTGTTTCCGATTGCCAAAACGGAATCTTCTTATCCGCCATCAATCGATGCAATTCTTCACGCTCGGCATTGGTTCCCGAGTAAGTATGGGTATTGAACTGCCCAAGTTTGGGAAAGATGTCTCCGGCTTCATCATACGCTTTTACAATCCGGATAGCCGAGGCCAGATTGGTTTCGTCAGACGCTGCCAACACCGTGTTACTCAATCCTGCTTTCTTGAGCATCGGATACAATTTGCGGATAATCGCAATCTGAGTAGCCGGATCAAAATGGCAACCTTCTTGCGAACCTTGATTGTTCCAGTAGCTCGACAAAGATTCGTTGAACGGTTCAAGGGTTTTGAACTCGATGCCATATACCTCTTTATAGTGCTTGCAAACTTCTATGAGATAGTCGCAAAATGCATCGTAATATTCGGGACGAAGGTTATCTTTTGAGGGGTCTTCATGTCCGGCTGCGCAACCGCTATAGGTCATCCAATAAGGTGGAGAATTCGAGAAAGCTTCAAACACCGCATCGGGGCGAAGTTCTTTGATCTTGAGCATCACTTTGCGTTGTGCCTCATCGGCATTCCAGTTCATGGCACTATCCGGATGCGGCCAGAAACCCTCCATCTCGGCACGCTTGCCTTTGCCCTTCACCATGTGTCCATCGGCATGCGACGGATCATCGCCTCCGCCAATGTTGTATCGGAAGATATTCATATTGAGCCCCTCGGGACTTACCATCAAATTCACGATCTCATCAATCTGATCATCGTCCCAGTTCCCTACCTGAGCAGCCCACCAACAGAGCGAACTCCCCCATCCTTCGATGGTTTGCATCGGTTTGTTGGCATTGATACGAACGGTTGCCTTCGCCACAGAAGAGGTATTGCTCTGTGCACACATCAACATCGGCAGTGAGAATAGAAGAAACAACGGCACTAGAAGCCTGGTGTGTTTTCGCATAGTATAATGTATTATAAAGGTTTGCCTTAAATATAATACGTTTCGATCAAACGATAAAAACTTCTTCAATGAAAACTGTTTTCTATTTTCATTGAAAAGAGAATTACGTCTTCGACGAAAACGATTTTGTGTTTTCATTGAAAACGTTTTGCCACATTACGCCATGTTATTAATAGTCGCAGCCATAAAAAAAGAGAGAAAGTATTGCAACAGGCAATATGCTTTCTCTCTTATACAAACAATTTTAGAATATACGATCTACTCCTCAGCCAATTGCACTTCGGAATAAACCAATATTTTATCATCAAGTTTCACGCCACTCGATTCAAGCATTTTATCCCATTCCATTCCCCACAAACTACGGTCTATGCTTCCATGAAACACGAATCCCGCTTTTACATTGCCCCAAGGGTCGCGATCGAGACCTCTGAATTCGACATCGAGTTTGATTTGATGAGTCATGTCTTTGAGGGTTAGTTCGCCATAAAGCGAGAAACTACCGTCGTTGTCTACCGGCTCTACCGTATTACCCTCGAAGTGAATCTGAGGAAACGCCTTGCAATCAAAGAAAGCTTCGCTTTTGATATAAGTATCCCACTCTTCGTTTCCGGTATGTACAGATACCGGATTGATAGAACAGTCAATCTCTACTTTCGAAAAATCTTCTCCCCGTGTATAGATACTTGCCGTAAAGTCGTTGAATTCGCCTTGTATATATGTAATCGCGTTGTGATTTACCTTAAATCCTACTTTGCTGTGTGCAGGATCAATGATCCACTTTGTTTTAGTGGCGTGCTCTCTTGTTTCCATAATTTCTGTGGTTTTAAATGAGGTTTCTTTCTTATTTAAACAATCGATACGCAAAAAGAGATGTGAAAAATTGAGGTTATCTGCTATAACAAAAACAAAAAAAGGCATGCCTATTCAGCATGCCTTCTATGATTAGGTAGGTATTGTATTATTCTACACCTGCAAGTTCAGGGTCTACCATGATACGTCCGCAATATTCACAAACGATGATTTTCTTGCGAAGTTTGATATCCATTTGTTTTTGAGGTGGAATCTTGTTGAAACAACCACCACAAGCATCACGTTGTACGTATACAACAGCTAGTCCGTTTCTTGCACTCTTACGAATACGTTTGAATGCAGTAAGCAAACGTGGCTCGATTGTAGTTTCGATGTGCTTAGCTGTTTCGCGAAGTCTTTCTTCTTCTTGTTTTGTTTCAGATACGATTTCGTCAAGCTCGTCTTTCTTTTGTTTCAAGTCGGCTTTACGTTCGTTAAGCGCGTGCTTAGCATCTTCAACCTCTTTATCTTTGATTTTGATGGCAGCATTCGCCTCACGGATTTTCTTTTCAGCAAATTCGATCTCTAGTCCTTGGAACTCGATCTCTTTAGTAAGGTGATCGTATTCGCGGTTGTTGCGAACATCGTCCAATTGACCTTTGTACTTCTCGATAAGAGCTTTCGACTCTTCGATTTTGTTCTTTTGAAGTACAATTGACGATTCTAGATCTTTGATCTCATCAACGTGATTTTGAACACGAGTTTCCAAACCTTCAATCTCGTCTTCCAAATCCTGAACTTCTAGTGGAAGCTCACCTCTAAGAGTCTTGATTCTATCAATTTCTGATACAACCGTTTGAAGCTGATACAGCGCGTAAAGCTTTTCTTCTACCGAATATTCTTTTTCAGCAGATTGTTTCTCTGTAGCCATCCTATATATATTTTATTGGGTTTGAATTTACATTAGAAAAATGAACTGCAAATGTAGGGAATTTTTCCGTAATTATGTCATAAAAAATCTCTTTTGTACACACTTCGGATTCGTAATGCCCAATCACTGCAAGTAACATACGGTCTTCAACATCGTAATAGTCATTGTACTTGGCCTCGCCTGTAATATAGACGTCGGCACCATAACTCATAGCCTCTGATATCAACGATGCGCCGCTACCTCCGCAGATAGCGATCTCTTTTACTTTACGACCTATCAGTGTAGAATGCTTCACGCATTGCAGATGCAATACAGCCTTCATTCGATTCAAGAAATCAATCTCTTCTTCGTCTTCGGGAAGTTCACCTACAACACCGAATCCCACCTGGCTCCAGTCGTTGGCCAATGCATAGAAATCATAAGCCGGCTCTTCGTAGGGATGCACCGAAAGCAAAGCTCTGGTCACCGCCGCACGTTTGAATGCCGGTAGAATTACTTCCACACGCACTTCCTTTTCGTTGTGAAGCTCTCCGATATTACCGCAAAACGGATCGGTTCCGCTTCCGGCTCTAAAGGTACCTTCACCCTTCACGTTGTAGCTACACGAGTCGTAGTTTCCAATGTGTCCGGCTCCGGCATTGAACAAAGCCTGACGCAATTGCTCGGCATGATCGGTAGGAACAAACGTTACCAACTTGAGCAATGCCTGCTTTCGCGGACTCAATACGCGCACATTTTGCAAGCCTAGTTTCTCGGCAATACGAAAACTTACGCCACCTTGCACACTATCGAGGTTGGTATGAGCCGAGTAGATAACCAAATCATGCTGACAAGCTTTGATTACACAACGTTCGATATAGTTGCGACCGGTAAGAGACTTGAGCGGCTTGAATATCAAGGGATGGTGCGATATAATCAGATTACATCCCAACTCCAAAGCCTCTTCGACAACCTCCTCTGTTATATCTAAACAAAGAAGTACGCCATTGGCCTGCTGATACACGTCGCCCACTTGTACACCTGCATTGTCATAGCTCTCTTGCAATTGAGGAGGCGCAAACAATTCTATTTCCCGAATGACATCTTTGATTCTCATATCGAATTATTATTTAGATCGTATTCGTGTTTTCGCCCTGCAAAGTTGTCTTCAATGCAGAACGACTAGTATAGTAACAAAAAACGGTTGTCTCGAGTTTCCCCAAGACAACCGTTTTGTCGTTATCTGTAATTCTTAATACTAAATCCTTGAAGGGAATCACCGCCCGATCATGAGAGTACTCATCATCATCAAGCAGTGTGTATATTTCTTTTGAATCTTACTCTTTGATATCTACCACAAGATTCAGTTCATCTAGCTGAACCTGATCAATTGGAGATGGAGCATCGATCATTACATCGCGTCCCGAGTTGTTTTTAGGGAATGCGATACAGTCACGAATTGAGTCAAGACCTGCAAATAGTGAAACCAAACGGTCAAGACCAAATGCCAAACCACCGTGAGGAGGAGCACCATATTTGAATGCATTCATCAAGAAGCCAAACTGCTCTTCTGCTTTTTCCGGAGTAAAGCCAAGCACTTCAAACATCTTGTGTTGCAATTTACTGTCGAAGATACGGATCGAACCGCCACCTACTTCAACACCATTGATTACCATATCGTAAGCATTGGCACGTACCGCACCCGGATCAGTTTCCAACAATGGAATATCCTCCGGTTTCGGAGCTGTAAATGGGTGGTGTTTTGCAAAGAATCTGTTCAATTCTTCGTCTTTCTCTAGCAATGGGAAATCTACTACCCATAGGCAAGAGAATGTATCTTTGTCGCGAAGACCAAGACGAGCACCCATCTCAAGACGAAGTTCGCACAATTGTTTTTGGCATTTTTCTGTTTCGCCACAAAGCACAAGGATCAAGTCGCCTGCTTTTGCACCACAACGATCAGCCCAAGCCTTCAAATCTTCTTGTGAGTAGAATTTATCTACCGACGATTTGAAAGAACCATCTTCTTCACACTTCACGTAAACCAAACCTTTGGCTCCGATTTGTGGACGTTTCACGAAGTTGGTAAGTTCGTCAAGTTGCTTTCTTGTATAGTTTGCGCAACCTTCGGCACAAATTGCACCTACGTATTCCGCACCGTCAAATACAACGAAGTCACGACCCGTAGTCAAGTCTTTCAACTCTACGAATTTCATTTCGAAACGCGTATCAGGCTTGTCACAACCGTAATATTTCATGGCATCCGCATACGACATACGAGGGAAGTCTGCGATATCGATTCCTTTCAATTTCTTGAAAAGGTGTTTTGTCAATCCTTCGAATACTTGCAATACATCTTCCTGCTCTACAAACGACATTTCGCAGTCGATTTGAGTAAACTCAGGCTGACGATCGGCACGCAAGTCTTCATCACGGAAACATTTTACAATTTGAAAGTAACGGTCAAATCCTGATACCATCAACAATTGTTTGAATACCTGTGGTGATTGAGGCAATGCATAGAATTCACCCGGATTCATACGTGATGGAACCACAAAGTCGCGTGCTCCTTCCGGAGTAGATTTGATAAGCACCGGAGTTTCTACTTCCATAAATGCTTGTTCATCTAGGAAACGACGTACTTCGAACGCCATTTTGTGACGAAGCTCAAGATTATAACGTACAGTATTACGACGCAAATCAAGATATCTATATTTCATACGGATATCGTCACCACCATCTGTTTCGTCTTCGATTGTAAACGGAGGAGTTTCTGCCGCATTCAATACATTCAATTCTGAGACAATGATTTCGATCTCGCCTGTAGGAATATTTAAGTTTTTGCTAGAACGTTCTTTAACAGTTCCGGTAACCTGAATTACCCATTCACGACCAAGTTTATTTGCTTTTTCGCACAACTCAGCGTTTACGTCCTGATTAAAAACCAATTGCGTAATTCCGTATCTGTCGCGGATATCAACAAATGTCATACCGCCCATTTTTCTTGCGCGTTGCACCCAGCCGGCCAATGTAACGATACTATCTACATTCGCTAATCTTAGCTCTCCGCAGGTCTGTTTTCTGTACATAATTATAGAAAGTGTATATATGTTTGTTTCTCTGGTGTAAAAGTAGTGTAAAATTAAAACATAAGGATACTTCGCACACTTTTTTTGAAAAAAAATGCGACAAACTTTGCATATTAAAAAAATTGCTTTACCTTTGCACTCGCTTTTGAGAACGAAACATTCTCACAAACATTCGAGGTGTAGCGCAGCCCGGTTAGCGCATCTGTTTTGGGAACAGAGGGTCCCAGGTTCGAATCCTGGTACCTCGACAAAGAAGCGATCTTTTATAGTACTGAACAATATGTAAAGATAATCATTTTATCGAGGTGTAGCGCAGCCCGGTTAGCGCATCTGTTTTGGGAACAGAGGGTCCCAGGTTCGAATCCTGGTACCTCGACAAAGAAATGATCTTCTTATAATCTGCAAAGTAAAACTTTTCGAGGTGTAGCGCAGCCCGGTTAGCGCATCTGTTTTGGGAACAGAGGGTCCCAGGTTCGAATCCTGGTACCTCGACAAAGAGGATTCTTCTTTTTTACTTTGCAAATTAAATCTTCGAGGTGTAGCGCAGCCCGGTTAGCGCATCTGTTTTGGGAACAGAGGGTCCCAGGTTCGAATCCTGGTACCTCGACAAAGCAATCATTTTCTAATAGAAAGTGGTTGCTTTTTTTATAGATACTATTTAAGATAGCAGACACACCCTTTTCAAAACGTCCCATAGAATAGAAACCCCTATAAAACAAAAAACGCTTCAAGTTTCGCAACTTAAAACGCCTTTGTATTGGTTTATCTAGCTTTGGTAAGCTATACCAATACATCAATCAGCCGTAGCTGATATTTGATGACCCCAATTAAAAAAATATTTTTTATATATGTATATTTCTGTTGTTATTGATAGACTACAAAAGTAATTAAATGTTCCTTACTTTTGATAAAAACTATCATTAATCCAGAGAATGAATCAACGAGCATACACAAAACACTGAATATATCGATCTTTATTAATTCAGACAAAAACAAATAGGCGTTATTTATTTACCTAAAAGTAGCACCTATAAGCAACAAATGGCAGATAAAACAAATCAAAATTTGACGCTCATCACCCTACCTTTTTATAGTTAAATATAGCCCAACCATTAAATACAACGGCAAAAACACCAATCGCAATCATCTCCGGAAGTAAATCGCGAAAACCACTTCCCTTCAGGATGATCAATCTTACAACCTCCGTAAAGTAAACCGTCGGTATAAACTTCGTGATCCATTGAGCCCAATGAGGCATACTACTAATCGGAGTAAAAATACCACCCATCAAAAAGAAAATCATCAAAAAGAAGAATGCGATAAACATCGATTGTTGCTGCGTTTGAGCAAAAGTAGACAAGAGCAATCCAAAACCACCGAATGCAATCATATACAATCCGGAGATTCCATACAACAACGCCAAACTACCTTCACTCACAATTCCATATAATAAATACGCTACAATCAATCCAAGCGTAAGGATTATGTAACCAATCACCCAAAAAGGAATCAATTTGGCAAGTATAAAGTATTGCTTCTTGACAGGAGTCACATTGATTTGCTCAATGGTACCCACCTCCTTTTCACTCACAATATTCAAGGCCGAAAGAATGCCGCAAATCAGCGTTATCAGCATCACAAGCACACCCGGCACCATATAGAGCTTATAATTCAACTCCGGATTGAAGCGATAGTTAGGAATCAACTCCAACATCGGCTTCACTCTTGGAGTACCATAATCCTTCAATATCGAAGAGAGATACCCTACCCCAATACCGGCCTCGTTGCCGTTTACCGCATCTGCGCCAACCCACACCGGAACAGAGAGATTCGATTTCATATTGTTTGCAAAATCAGACGGAATCTCCAGTATGATGGTAGCCTTACCATCTTCTATAGCCTCGGTAGCTTCTTGCATCGAATTACCGGAACCTATCAATTTAAAATAACCCGAAGAACAAATCTTATTTACCATTTCGGTAGATCGATACGACCCGTCGAAATCAACCACCCAGAGTTTGATCTCATTCACCTCAAACGTAGCCGCAAAAGGCAATATGATCAGCTGGATCACAGGCATCATAAATATCAATGGCAAAATAACTTTATTCCGCAGAATCTGCTTAAACTCTTTCTCCAGCAAAAAACGTAATACCCTCATATCATTTCAGCTTTATTCAAGTCTTGTTTTAAAACGCTTCACACTCACCACAACAAATAGCAACAACATTCCCAACATAATAAGAAGTTCTTGCCAGATAAACACAATATCCAATCCCTTAATCATGACACTTCGAATCGAAGCAATGTACCAACGAGCAGGAATGATATTGGAAATAATTTGCAAAGGCATCGGCATATTCTGAATCGGAAAGATCAATCCCGAAAGCAAAATCGTAGGCAACATCAGCCCCATCAAAGAAATCACCATCGCCACTTGCTGATTGGGCGCAACCGTAGAGATCAATACCCCCAGCGACAACGACAACAGAATATAGACAATACTACTGAGAAAGATCAACCCCAGATGTCCGCCATACGGAATCCCCAAAACAAAATAGGCAAGTAGCAAGATGGTACTCAAGTTGACCATCGAAAGCAGAAAATAGGGTACCACTTTCGAAATCACAATATATACCGGTTTGAAGGGCGATACAAGCAAAACCTCCATCGTTCCCATCTCCTTTTCCTTTACGATCGATACCGACGTCATCAGCGAGCAAACCAACAAAAAGATCAACCCCATCACTCCCGGTACAAACAAATATGCACTCTCCATCTGCGGATTATAGAGCATTCGAATCTCGGGCATCAACAGGGCATTCTCATTGTGAATAAAAGCCTGTTCACTTCCGGCTACCACGCTGCCCTCCGATATCAAGATCGAATTCAAGTAATTAATCACCAACGTAGTTTCGTTCGGATCGGCCGCATCTATGATCAGTTGTAAGGGAGTTGACTTATCCTGCGCTTTGTTTTGATCCAATAGCCGATCGTACTTATCGGGAAACACCAACACAGCCTTTGCCTCATTTCGACGAAACAAACGCTCTACTTCTTCCAAATTACCCACCGTTCCGATCACGTCAAAATAAGGATTTCCCGAAATTTTCGCCACCAATGAAGCACAAGCCCGACTCTGATCGGCATGCATCACGGCAAGCTTGGTGGTCTTCACCTCCGTAGTGATGGCAAAACCAAACAAAATCATCTGGATCACCGGCATCAGCAGCAAAATCAGCATCGACTGTTTATCGCGCAAAATATGCCAAATCTCCTTTTGTATAAAAGCTAATAAATACTTCATATTCAATCTGCCTTACATTATTCGCTACGTTGTGCCTTGCGCGCCAAACGGCGAAACACATCATCCATACTATCCACTCCGAAAGCCTGTTTTAAATTGGCCGGAGTATCCATTGCCTCAATTCGCCCGTCTACCATCACCGAAACCCGATTACAATATTCCGCTTCGTCCATATAGTGGGTAGTCACAAATACCGTTATACCCCGTTGCGAAGCATTGTAAATAAGTTCCCAAAAGCGACGTCGGGTAAGCGGATCCACGCCTCCGGTAGGTTCATCCAAAAACACAATCTCGGGATTATGCAGAATCGCCACCGAAAACGACAATTTCTGTTTCCATCCCAACGGCAGATCGCCTACCAGCGCATTGCGATGATCCTCAAAATCGAGCTCCTTCAGCAACTGATCGGTCTTCTGGTTAATCTCTTTGGTAGTCATTCCGTAGATTCCACCAAACAGACGAATGTTTTCCCACACCTTGAGATCATTATACAATGAAAAACGCTGACTCATATAGCCAATGTGTTGTTTGATTTTTTCCTGCTGACGTGTCACGTCAAACCCTGCCACAACACCCTCTCCGGCAGTAGGAATACTCAGTCCGCAAAGCATGCGCATCGCTGTAGTCTTTCCCGCACCATTGGCACCCAGGAAACCAAAAATCTCCCCCTTCTCCACGGCAAACGAAATGTGATCTACGGCCACAAAACTTCCAAATTGTTTGGTTAGCCCTTTTACTTCAATAACATTCATAAGGTAAGATCTATCGGGTTACATGTTGCGTACACAACAAAATAAAGTAATCTTCGATCGAAGGACTCAACGGATCCAAAAGCTCAACCTCCACTCCTCGACTTTGCAAAAAGGATTTGAAAGCATCAACGCGATCTACCCCATCGGCAAACCATAAATGCAAGTTATCGCCAAACGAGAAACAATTGCCAATCCCTTCGAATGCGCGCACCGTACCCAGCGTCTTGTTTACATCCTTGCATCTGAGCAACCACAGCTGATACGGAAAAGCCCGAGTCAGTTCCTCCGGAGTACCTTCGTTCAATATCGTTCCATTCAGCATCAAAGCCATGCGATCACAACGAGCAGCCTCATCCATATACGGAGTAGAAACCACGATGGTCATCCCCTGCTCTTTGAGGCGTCCCAGCATATCCCAAAACTCCTTTCTCGACACAGGATCAACCCCCGTAGTAGGCTCGTCGAGCAACAAGATCGAAGGCTTATGTATCAATGCGCAGCAAAGCGCCAGTTTTTGTTTCATCCCCCCCGAAAGAGCACCCGCCCTACGCGTCTTGAAAGGCTCCAGTTGGGTATAGATCTCTTTGATCTGATCATAATTGGCCTCGATAGAAGTATGAAACAGCGTTGCGAAAAAGTGCAAATTCTCCTCCACACTCAAATCTGTATAAAGCGAAAAACGCCCCGGCATGTATCCGATCGTATCGCGCAAACTTCGATAATCGGCCCTTACATCATTTCCATTGAGGTATACGTCACCTTTGTCGGCCAATAGCAACGTGGCAATGATACGAAACAACGTCGTTTTACCCGCACCATCAGGCCCGATCAGTCCGAATATCTCCCCCTTGTTTACCTTGAAAGAAATATCACGCAACGCCTCAATCACCGCACCTTTCTTAGTCGTTTTGTACGATTTTGATACCCCTTGTACATCAATTACACACTCCATAGCATCGGTTATTTAGTGCGAACTACATCGCCATACATACCCATCTTGAGGTATCCGTCGTTCTTCACGGCAATCTTAACCGCATACACCAAGTTGGCGCGTTGATTTTTGGTTTGAATTGTTTTGGGCGTAAACTCAGCCACATCCGAAATCCAAACAATCTCCCCCTCATACAAGCGTTCGTTATCCCCATAGTCTGAAGCAACGGTCAACTTATCTCCTTGTTTCAGATCAAACAACTGATCGCCCGTAAAGTAAGCCTTCAACTTTACCGTATCCGGATTGGCCACCTTATAAAGCGGTTTGCCCGCAACGGCAAACTCCCCCTGCTCAGCATATTTAGCCAACACAACCCCGGTGATCGGATTCACAATATGCGCTTTCTGCAACAGATCTTCCACTTGCGCAATCTGAATATCGATGGCCGAACTCTGCGCGTCGATACTACTAATATTAATGGATAGGTTATTTTCAAGCGCTGCCAATTGGCCCTCCAATATCTTTACCTGCGCATTGGTATCATCCACCTGCTTTTGTGTAGCTGCATCTCCGGCAAAAAGCTTAGACACGCGCAACTGCTCCGTTTTGGCATTTGCGACAGACTCCTTCAGTGCCGCTATTTGCTTCGCCACATTGGGAAGATGCGTTTGAGTAGCCGTGCGGTTCTTGTACAGCAACATCTTCTGCAAATACAACTGCGTGGTATCTACATAGCCAAGCAATGCCCCGGCATTTACCCGGTCCCCCTCTTCAAGAGCCAGCTCCTCAATCACACCCGAACTTTGTGCAGACACCACCACCTCGGTCGTTTCAAACATTCCCGAAGCAATCACCTCTTGTTTGTCGCGCTTGCACGATGTGGCAATCAAACCAACCACCGCAACCCATATTATCCATCTATATTTCATGCTATTATATCTCATTTTTATATTTTCTTTCCATCTAAAAAACAGACGATTTATTCTTTACAAACCATCCTTTCGTCCGGTAGCAAATTCGATTTGATACTGGCTGTAGATAAACTGAATGTGATGAATATCCTTTTCGATCCGTGCATTCCCCTCATTATTAATACTGCGCAACAGATCGGAAGTTGTAATTACCCCATTGGCATATTTCACCTCAAAACTCTCACGAATACGTTTGCGAAGCGCTACAATCTCATCATCGTTGCGCATCAAATCCATGTAGTTGTGCATCTGCATTTGAGAAGAGATCAATCCGAGTCGAAGATTGTACAAGAAATTAGCCTGTTGCACATCCACCTTATTCCTATCGTTTTCAATCTGCCTCAAATCATTCTTACGCGTATAAAGCGCACCAAGATTCCAGCTCACACTCAATCCGCCAAGCAAAAGATGGTCCAACTTCTGATTCAGCAAATGAATACCCGGAGTCGTATATATAGCCTGCGCAAACACCCCTACACGCGGCATCAATGCAGCTTTTATCGCGTGCTCCCTGCTCGAGATCTGCGCCTTATTATTTTCAAACAAAGTCAATTCGGGACGCGAAATCGGCAGATCGGGAAGAGCAACATCCGTATTCAACACAGCCGGCTGCTCAAAAGAAGCCCCCTCATTTACCTCCAATCCCGTCATATAAGCCAGCATCCGCATGTAAGCTTTTTGCGTATTGGTAACCGTGAGCAATTGCTGCTCCACATCCAGCATCGAGGCCCTTACCTCATCCACATCCGAGCGAAAAGCAGCCCCATTGGCCAAAGCAGCCTCAACCCGCTTTAAGTTGGCCGCCAGCGTAGCCTCCTGCAAACGGAGCTGTTTCTGCTGCTGCTCCAAAGTCAGAATCCCGAAGTAAATCTCGTTTACCCGTTGCCTAAGCGCATACATCGACACATCATTCTGAGCCACTTCCACCTGTGCTCCCGCCTCAATCATTTTACGTTGCGCATGCGTAGCACCGCCATCCCATATCGCCTGATCTACGCGAGCCACACCCGCAACCTGATGATTCGACGCCTTCTGCGCAGGCATATTGGGAAGTGCAATCGTCGGGATACCACTCACCATCACCGCATAGCCCGAAATACCCAATTGCGGCAAATACGCCTTTGACGCATTGGATAGCGAAAAAGCCCTCGATTTCTCGATCAGCTCATATTGCCTCACATAAGGATAATTCTTTTTAGCCTGCTCCTGACACACCTCAAGCGAAAGAAGTTGTGCAGCCGCACTCCCCCAACACGCACTTCCGATCAAGAGAAAACCCACCAATCTATAAGTCATTCAGTTGTTTATTTAAGTATTCAGATTATCAATCAACCAATTTGATCCATTGATATAATAAATACACCAATTACCGATCAATTGTTTTACCGTCGACAAAGAAACAACACAAATGAATACGTTTTTTTTACAAAAGTAAAAAAGGACATGCCGCTTTACACGACATGCCCTTAGCTGATGAACGAATCCATCAATATACTTCTATTAATATGCTCCTTGCGAATAAGTCATTTCGTACGAGTGCGTATATATTTCAAAAACCACACCAAACGGATCTTCAACGTAACACATCTTAAAAGGCTTCTCACCCGGATAGTACTCACGGATCGGCATACGTTGCTTGCCCCCCGCCTCAATAATCTTCTGTACCAATCCTTCAATATCCGGATCTTGCACAGAGAAATGGAATAAACCGGCATGAAACGGATCAAAGTCTGGTCGCTTCTCAGCCGCCTGTTTAAACTCAAACAGTTCAATACCCACTTTATCAGAAGTAGCCAAATGCGCAATTCTAAAATCGCCCCATCCTTCGCCAAACACATCGATACACATTTGTCCGATTGCAGTCTCTTTTTCTTCAACAACCTTGGTTGGCTCCATGATTACATACCAACCCATTACATCTCTGTAAAATTTTACAGCCTCATCTAAATTAGGCACTGTAATACCAATATGAGAAAATGCCTTCGGATACACTTGTTCTTTCTTTTTCATAGCTATAATTTGATATTTATTTCGTTGATTAACCGGATAATTAATTTGTGATGTAGTAAAATAAATCGTCCCCTCGTGATCTGCAGCAAAACTATCTGCCCATCTCACGCCAAAACCAAGATCTATATTTTGCCCTTGTTTTTTATGCAGGTCATATACCCAGATACCCTCTTTGGATAAATCACCCATAAACAACTTATTATTGTGAAGCAACATCCCATCGGTAGCAACATTCGTTGCATTCTCTACAGTGATTGCTTCTGCTCGTTCAGATACAGACAACGCCTTATTCCTCAACACATCGGTAGTAATTTTATAGAGAACATCACCTGTGAGAGCTGTGAAAAACAACTCCTCGCCATTTTGTGAAAGTTCAATACCATCACTATTCACCCGATTGCTCCAAAATCCGGTTGTGTCAAAATTGATGCCCTTCAAATTAGCCATCACCTCTTCAACCCTACTATCCAAAGCGCGCCAAGAAGCCCCGGTACTCAAATCGAGCACAACAATACCACCAAGCTGAGAGTCGGTCATATATGCAATATTCCGTTTCGTATCAATTCTCACATCATTGAGGTAACTGGCACTTGGAGCCACAGTCTGCGGAAAAGAATAAGTACGTTCGATCTTATTGGAAGATAGATTTACACGATAAAGCTTGGCTCCCCCTTTTACTACTCCTGCAAACTGAGGATTAGCCGGATCTAAAATCCACAAACGATCGAGATCGTCAATCACGACGCTTTGTACACAAACAAACCGATCGTTATCCTTCGCCGAAGGATAGGCTACCGTTTTGCCATCAACAACCTCAGCCACTTTATACGGACTTGCCACATCCCAAGAAGGAAAGTTGACAAAAATTCTTTTTTGCGACGATACGGCAATACCGGTCCATTGGTAATCCGATTCCGCAATCACAGCCCCTGTATAGCGATCTTGAGCAAAAACACCAGCAACTGTGGTGAAGAGCATAATAAATAATAAATTCAGTGTCCTCATCTACTTTTTTATTGCAAAGTAACGAGCTAACTTCTACTTTTGCAAGTACTTACAAAATAGTTATCTAGTAACCAAAAGGAGTAAAATATGCAAGATCAATGCAATACAACTTACATTTTTGATAAAAAAGAATACACTTGTTCATTGGAATTGGCCATGGACCTTATCGGAGGAAAGTGGAAGACAATGATGCTGTTTCATTTGAAAGATGGCGCTATGCGTTCAGGCGATCTACAACGCACATTAAAAGGAATCGCGAACAAAATGTTTACCCAAACAGCTAGAGAGCTGGAAAGCTACGGACTCATCAAACGTATTGTTTATCCCGTAGTTCCGCCCAAAGTGGAATATCAACTTACCCCAAAAGGAGAATCCGTGCTACCTATCATTAAAGATTTAGCACAATGGGGCATCGACATCGCTGAGAAAATTCAAAAGCCTTAAACAAGCAATGCAGATCATAAAATATACAATTATCTGTAAATTGCTTCAAACTATAGAAAAAGCATCAAACTCTTACAATTTACATGCTGTTATAGTCTAGATATAGCATAAACCTAATTTTAATTCGTAACACTCATGTCAAAACTAGATGCATTATTTGATCTTTCCGGCAAAGTAGCCATCGTAACCGGTGGAGGTGACGGTATCGGTAAAGGAAGTTGCCAAATTCTGGCACAAGCCGGAGCTTCGATCGTAGTAAGTGATCTCGATATTCAAAAGGCGCAAACCGTAGCTGATGAAATAAAAGCTGCCGGAGGCAAAGCAATTGCTGTACCTTGCAACGTACTCAAAGACGAAGATCTTGTAAACGTAGTTGATACAGCTGTAAAAGAGTTCGGAACCGTAAACATCCTGGTAAATAATGCCGGAGGCGGTGGTGGTGGAAGAGAAAATCCATTCAATACCGACAGAGCATACTTCGAACGCGTATTTAACCTCAACCTATTCAGTGCATGGCGTTTGTGTCAACTCTCAGTACCACACATGGACAAGTCGGGCTACGGTAGTATCATCAACATCACCTCGATGGGTAGCATCAATAAAAGTCCCAATATGAGTGCTTATGCAGCATCAAAAGCTGCACTCAATCACATGGCGGCAAACTTAGCGTTCGACTTTGGACCTATGGGAGTACGTATCAACAATGTAGGTCCGGGAGCTACAAGAACTCATGCACTCGAAACAGTACTTACCCCAGAAATCGAAGCCCGTATGCTAGCACATACACCAATCAAACGTCTTGGCACCGTAGCAGACATTACAGGAGCCGTACTTTACTTTGCCGCACCGATCTCTGCATGGGTAAGCGGACAAGTACTCTTCGTAAATGGTGGAGGTATCCAAACACTCGACTAGCTATCAGCCACTTAACACATATATACACTGTAATATTATATTTAAAAAGCACCATTGAAAATTCTTGACAGGATTATCAAAATGGTGCTTTTTCTTCATTCAGAAGTTATATCACTTATCTTTTATTCTTAAAAGGATTGATTCTCAATCAAAAAGTCCAATATTTAACTCATTTATTTTTCTGTATAATTCCATTCATCATGTATTTTTTTTATAAATTTGGAGTCAGCAAGTAGAGCAAAAAAGCCATTGTTTTACTTTTTTGTTAATTTTCTATCAATTATTTATTATATATGATTCTAAAATAAGCTTTTTATGCCGATATTAGAAAACCTTTTAATCAGAGGGCTTAAAACAACAGAGGATTCCTGTATAAACAGCCTTTTATTAAAAGCAAAAGTAGAAGCAATGGCTACATTAGGTCAGCACTTCATATTTTTAGCCGATCAGCGACGACAAACCTTTACTTCATTCAATTTCAATCCAGATTTTCATCCATTATTCGGATCAAATCCGTACGCAGTAAAACTTGATAAAGTTTTAAGTCTAATCAATCCGTCAGAATATGCATTACTAACTAAGTATATTCAAATTATAAATACACAATTCACTCATAAAAATAAACAAACCGATCAATATGTGTATTTCACAATCGAACACGCGTTTGATGTACACAAAGTACCCGAAGGAGCCCGTCTCAAGATTCTCCCCTTTCTTTACGATTCTCAAAACATCCTGCTTGCTACATTGGTCATTATTGAACCGATACAGTACGCTGGAAGTGCCGTTTTAAAAAAACATTACACAAATGAGAATAAAACGAAGGTATACAATCTATTATCAAAACGATTTGTTCCGGAAGAATCAACTTTACTCTCAAATATTGAATGTACAATCATCCATTTATCGGGAATGGGAGTCAAAGAAAAAGACATTGCGAAACAGCTCGACTTAACCTTATCCGGACTCAAACGAGTCAAAACCGTCATTTTTGAAAAACTAAAAGTTAATTCAATCTCCGAAGCAATTTTTGTTGCTTACAAACGAAGATACATTAACTCCTAATCCATTCATATTTTATATGGGACTGCAATTTAAACCTTTTGATGAATTACTGACTAATGAAGTATATCACGACGTGAATCCGGTTGCATTTAAGCAAACCGTACATGATCTTATCCGACATGCTTCTGTATATAGTAAAGCAACGAACGAAGCTTTTATGATCGCCTCTACCCTAAAGGGCGAGGTATACTATATTTCAGACGATTTGATAGCACTTACCGGTTATACAGCTCAAGAGCTTAGTAATATTGGCTATCAATTTATAAAAGAACTCATGACTCCGAAAGAGAATCAACTCATGAAACAAATGTCTTATCAAACCTATGAAGAAATTTTTAAATTAAGACGCAAAGATACATCGTCCTATCACATTGCGCTATACAAATTTCGCATCAAGCACAAGCTTGGACATTGGGTTACCTTAGAAAGTAGAGCTTATCCGGTATGTCATTTAAATAATAGGTTTATGTTTGTTGTTTGTTACATACACGATATACCTTTATATACGCGTCCCGAACTCGAAATCTTTTATATCAATGAGAAAATCAGATACATCTATAATCACTCGCAAAAAAAATTCATCAAATCGGAAAAGATTCAGCTCAATTCGATCGAGCATCAGATTTTAAAACTCACAGCTACAGGACATAAGGAGTATCAAATTGAAAAAGAGATGCAACTCGACATCAATAATATCAAATACTATAAAAAGAAGATTATGCAAAAAATGTCGGTGAGCAGTATGCCCGAAGCAATATATCTTGCCTTAAAGAACGAGCTGCTTTGATTCTATACCATTCAATAAAGTAAAATGGAATACAAGATTATCTAAATTAATAAACTCTACTATCATGTCTTTGTTAGTCTGACAAAAGTCGTATATATATGCTCCAGAAAAAACTTCAACTTCAATTTGATATCGATGAATATCTTGCCCGTAGCAACAAAAAAGAATTCGACAAAGAATCGTTACAAAAAGCAACAACCGATTTTTTACGAAGCTCTATTGTGTGTGGCGATGCTTTAGAAAAAGCAACGCTCATTACCTGTGCCGATAAAAGCAATGTGTATTACATGTCAGACTCTTTTCTTAAACTTACCGGTTATACGCGTGAAGAAACCGAACGCTTTGGTCCCAATTTTATCGTACACATTATGAAAAAAGAAGACATAGAATTAATGCGGAACATCCGTGAAATGGCAACACAAGAAGTCAATTCACAACGTAATCGAAGTTTTAAACGACATCATTTACACATGATACAATATGGATATCCAATAAAGCGAAAAGACGGAAAATGGATCTCCGTCGAGTGCTCCGCTTATCCCGACTGTTTTATCAAAAACAAGCATTATTTCTTTGTGTCCTATATCAGACAAACCAAAAAAACAGATCGATTATCCATTCAAATCTACTTCTTTCGCGAAAACATTCGTTTGATATACAATCACACAAAAGGCAAATTTATACCGGCCGATAAAATCCAACTCAATAAAATAGAGTCTAATATATTGCAACTTACCGCAACCGGACATAAAGAGCATCAAATTGCAAAAAAAACCGGTTTAGACCACAACAGCATTAAGTACTACAAGAAAAATATAATGAAAAAAATGTGTGTCAATAGTATGCCCGAGGCCATTTATTACGCTCTCAAAAACGACATACTTTAGATACTACTACAATAACAGTGACAACAAACATCTCCAAAACATACTATTTTCAAAAATCCATTATATGTCTATTCTAGAACACCTACTTATTCCCGATCAGCCATTCGCTAAGAAGGAAGAATTCAATGCCCAGTTTTTGACCGCAAAAATTGAAGCAATAGCCTCTGTATATAAGAAATTGATTCTTAT
This sequence comes from Tannerellaceae bacterium, assembly GCA_051656605.1. GTDB lineage: Bacteria > Bacteroidota > Bacteroidia > Bacteroidales > CAMTPD01 > UBA12018. Next base: position 88,866 of record JBOGCF010000044.1, read on the forward strand.
ATTAAATCACGCAACACAAAAATTGATTTATTATAATTTTAACAAAGACATTTATCCCATTACCGGAGCAAATCCCTACTTATTCGACATCAAAAAAACACTTTCACACATCGAAACCTCCGACAGAAATCTACTGTGGCGGTATCAGGAAATCATCAATAAATCATTTGTTGGAGCCACACATCAAAAAGATGATGCCATTTATTTTTCGGTTGACTGTGTATACCTCAACAGCAAAAAAATAGATGCTTGTCGCACCAAAGTCATACCTTATCAATACGACAATAATGATAATCTGCTCGTCACATTATGCATCATCGAGCCTATCAATTTTGCAGGTTCTGCAATTTTACGCAAACATGACTTAATATCAAAAACAACTTCAATCTACAGCAATACAACCAAGCAATTTGAATACGAAAACACCCCTTATCTCTCTGAGGTAGAATGCAACATCCTACACTTATCGGGACAAGGTGTTAAAGAAATAAATATCGCGAAGCAATTAGACATGACACTTCCCAGGCTGAAACGCATCAAAACCCTCATATTCGAAAAGCTCAACGTATCCTCCATCTCCGAGGCCATCTACATATCCTACAAGAGAGGCTACCTTGATGCAACACCTTAAAAGTAGCTTATCAATACATCTATAGAACATCTATAGAGAGTATAAACCCTCTGATAATTACACCTAAAACAAACATAATAAAACACTATTTAACACCCTAAAATATTGTACATCTAATAACATCGGCATAACTTTGTACAAGTTTAATCTATTAATATGTATTATTAATCAAATACAGTTTACTCTTGTATTTGATGCGTAATGCCTAGACATGGCATAATAACTTCAGGATATTCAATTTTAATTTTAATTCTCACAATCTATTAATTAAACACCTATGTACATAAAGCAACTCATGGAAATTGAGAGTATGATGCTCGAAAAAGAATTCTACACGTGCAATTTTCAAACCATAGAGGAAGCCTGCGCATTCCTAAAGACCGATCTTTCAATATTAAATCAAATCTTGGATGATTACAAAATGAGCCTAACCGACTTCATTGTAGCGATGCGCATCGAAGACGTAAAAGATTCAATGACAAATAATCCCCACATCTCTTTAGACCAATTATCTAAACAACACGGATTTGAATCCATAAACAGTCTCCTTTTCAATTTTTATATACAAGAAGCATGTACACCCAACAGATGGCTCGAAAAGAACGGATTACTACCTGACAATCAGTCTGACACCCCATAACACGCCCTACCAGCAAACAGGAATGACCAAAGTATCTGTTTATCAAAATCAGATCAATATGTAGTGTCCATTATATCTATACCCATTTATAAGATTAATCTATATCCATTCTACGTGTATGCATGGTAAGAGATAAGAATGTATATTTGTTTTAAGTTTATAAACTATTACATCTATTGTATGAATTATTCTATTGCTGTATTAGACGATCATGAAGCAGTGTCAAAAGCCATTACCGGCATATTCAAGAATCACCCCTACACCATTGCCACAAGCAAGTCATCGTTAGAGTTACTCTCACTACTTCACAAGCAACCATATCATCTTCTTATTCTTGACTACGAAATCGGGAATCAGAACGCAATCGATATAATTCCTCTCATACGTTCAATACAAAACGATATACCTATTCTAATCTATACGATGCACAACGCACCATGGATAATTTCCCTCCTTGTAAAAATAGGGGTAAAAGGAATCATCGACAAAAACGAAACACTCTCAGAACTCGAGCATGCAGTAGAAGGAATTCTCTCCAAGAACGAGCACTATTATTCACCTTCAATGTTAAAAGTAATCTTAAGCATCATGGGAGATGAGACGATAAAAACCGAGCTTATATACAAGCCCAGCCCACGTGAAAAAGAAATAATTAACTTATTATCGCAAGGATACACATCATCTCAAATCTCCGAAAAACTCTACTTATCCAAAAACACTGTCGACACCATACGCAAAAACATACTACTCAAAAGCGGAGCATTAAACGTATCACATCTCATGCGAATGGCATTTCTTCACGGATGGATAGAAACTTAACACAGATCCTCTAACAAACACAACAATGGAAATTATACAAACAATATTTTTAAGCAATAGTGGTATTTACCCCATCATCATATGCATATTGATCATTCTTCTTCTGATAATGATCTTACGAAAATACAGAGCCGACTTCCGTTTACAAGAATTAAAACTACGACAAGAAATCAATGAACAATACATCTCGGGACTCGAACACAGCAATCAGCATCTCGCCAAAGAATTACACGACGGAGTATGCAATCAACTACTCACCCTCGAGCTTATGTGTGGAGACACAAACCCCGATATCACAAGTCAGGTTAATTCGATACGCAATGAGATCCGATTTATTTCGCACTCATTGGCATCACCCGAATTTACAGAAGTATCACTCGAAAAAACATTAAAAGACTACTTCAAAAAGCTGCAAACACTCGACCAAATAAAAATCCACTATTATTCAGCAAAACTCGAACCCTCATTACAGTTAACAACAGTGCAACAACACGAAATATACCGAATCACACAAGAAGCCCTAGCCAACATCTACAAGCACTCACAAGCAACTGATATCTACATTTCAAGTTGTATCATAGACAATCAACTTCGTATTGTAATCGAAGACAATGGACAAGGCTATCCTCCTTGTGAGACGAAAGACGGATTTGGCCATCGCTCTATGCGGTCACGTGCAAAAACAATTCAAGCAGACTTATCTATCGAATCCCAACCCAACAACGGCACCATCGTTACACTTTCAATACCTCTGTAATTCACTACTTGTATATAAGAATTTAATTACTCACACTAATGGGTATAGCAACCATTATAAAAAATACGATCTTTGTCGCAGTAAAATCAGATACACATTTACATATACAATTACATTCTTACACTATTCTCTAAATTATAGGCCAAAAGTTATACATATAAACACTACAGACAACGCCAACACTCAGTTGGTAAAGCGTTCTGTAAAAACAGAACTGCTGTTGATCACATTTTTCATTTAAGCGGTATGTCTGAGCGATCAAACATACCGCTATTTTTATCTCCCTACTCCCCGACATCAGTATGTCTACAAATCACCTACGGCATATCTTACCATCTAGCCTAGATAATCGGGCAGTCAGCCGTTGGTCGGGCCCTCGGGCATTTCCCGATCCACAATCCGAGCAAAGCCCAGATCAACTCAAGCACAGACTTCATTTTCTTCATAGCAATACTCTTTTTGTTTTACTCGTTCCACTTGCGCATCATCGTCAAAAGGGAGATCCAACCCGTGTTCCGCTACGATGTCGCGGATATCGGCCTCGATCGAGATCAGCATCTTGCGGTAGTGCTCGCGGTTGTCGCCGTTCTTTTCCGAGATGTATGCACTGTAGGAGATTTCCTGAGCAAAAGCAGACGGGAAGAAACTCTTCTCCGCGGCGCGCGGATACTGCACACGCAGCAGACGACCATAATCCATAAAACTATCAGTAGCCTTAGGATACTTGCGAAAGCACAGCCCGCGACTATTCACGCTACTCTTCTCTCCCTTCCAGTAACAGTTGGGTTTACCACAGGCGATGATTCCGAAATAGTTGTTGCCACGCTTGGCATAACTGCTTTCACCCCACCCCATTTCGATAGCCGCTTGGGCCAAGATCATTGCCGGATTCAGTTCGAACGCCCGGCCCGCTTCGCAGGCAGCTCCGTAGAGCTGCTTTACAAACGAAGCCTTTTTCCCTAGAAATGGATTTTCTTTCTTTGCCATCTTTAATCCAAGCTATGAGGTTTGTCACACTCTACAGGCATCTCAATTGCGTCGATCAATTCAAAGCGCGCATCGCTTTGGATCTTCAGCAGCGACTTGCTCGCTCTAAACAGCAGGCGCGGTGTTTTCATCAGCGACACTTTAAAGTCTTCGGCATTCTCTACTCCGGTGCTGCCCGCTTTGAGTTGCAAGTTACCAAAGCCGTCGATCACCACCGTTTCGCCACGCAGCATCGCCTTTTTCGCCATCAACACCATCGCGCTGATCACCATGCGCACATCGGGCTCGGTAGCCGAGCAGGTGTCGGTGATGTCATCACACATCTGCTGAAACGAATACTGCCCCGTTGCTTTGGTGATCCCGTAAACCAGTTTCGCGTCGGCAGCCGCCCCTTTGCGCATGTCTTTTCTCAAAATCGTTTTGTACTTCAATGCCATAATTCAATCGTTGTTTTTAAAGTGAATAACTCGTTGTTTTTTGATTACGATACAAATATAGGGGCGGCCCAAAGCGCGATTTACGTCTTTGTACGTTGCTGTACGTTTATCGACTTCTTTGTACTTATTTGTCCGTATTTATCAACGATTATATGTAAATATTTTGTATATTTATAGAAGTAACAAGATCGATACCTTATGAAAGAAACAACTGTAGACTGCGGATTTGAGATCCGATCCTATTCCTTTATGGAGCTCGCTTGCATGTATAATCCAAGCAATACACCGCAATCGGCTTCGCGCACACTGGCCCGCTGGATCAAAGAGACCCGAGGGCTCAAACAAGCCCTGATCGAGAAGGGATGGCGACCGTATATGAAGATATTGCCACCCATGTTGGTCAAATGCATTGTAGGCTTTCTGGGCGAACCCTAACCCCTCGATTGAAAAGCTCAACCCCATTGGGGAATTTCAACCCCTCGGGGAAACGAAAAAAAGTCTTCCCGAATACCTGCAAAAGTATTCGAGAAGACTTTTTAAATTCTCCGTAAAGATTCCCGGGATTCTCCACGAAAACAATCCGGCATGTTCGTGAAAACTATTTCACCTCTTCAAGATCAGCCTCTTGCCACCAGTCGTTGTCCCAGTTGTTGGTTACCGAGGTGATGCTTTCGTAGCGGCCGTTGTTGTAGTTGTAGCGCAACATGCACTCACCGCCCACGCCCAGTTCGCGCCAACGGATCTTCTCTACCGTTACACGCACAAAGTTCTTGCACCCCGATTCGTCTTCCTCCTCGGCAGCCGAGCGGTACACCACCATCCCCACATCGGCACGGTTGTAGAAGTGAGCCGAGCCGCTGATGTCGTACATCACAGGCTCTTTGTAACGTTTTTGCCCCTTGCCCGGATTGAGCACCTCCATTTTGCGGGGATGCGCCACCAGGATCAACAGCACCGGATACTTGCGCACAAAAGCGGCAAACGCACCCAGCACCTCGTTGATAAACTCCGTTTCTACCATACCCGGTATGCGGGGATACTCGAGCGTATTGAACGGATCGATGGTGATTACCTGCACCCCCTCGCGCACCACCAGCTCCTCGCATGCTTTGAGGATCTCATCAACGGAGTTGATCAGTGGATTGATGAAGAAATAATTGCTCTTGATATCGCGGTAGATCTCCATGAGATCGTTGGTATCGAGCGAATCGAGGTTAAACTTTCGGCCCGAAATCTTCGAAGCCAACTTGCCCATGTGGTACTCTACCGGCTGATTTTCGGGACTATACACCCCCACCTTCCAGCCATGCGTGCGGTTGAGCCGCATCGTGAGGAAGTCGACAAACTCCGATTTGCCGTGCCCGGGAATACCCGTTACTATCGCAAACGTACCCAAGCGCCAACGCACCACATTGTCGAGCGGATCAAATCCCGTACGCACTCCGCGCATTCCACCCTCGATCAGGTGCTTCTCAAAGGTATCGTAGTTGAGCGTCAATACGTTCGGAATCGGAATCTCCACGGCATTGTCCAAGGCCTGCACCAAAGCTTCGGGCCCCTGCTCCATGAGCAACTGGTTGGCATCCTTGCAGTCGCCAAAGCTCACCCTGCGGCAACGCTTGCTTCCCAACTCGGCAATCAAACTTACGGCCAGCTCGTTGCCCTTGAGGTCGTTGTCTGTCGCGATGTAGATCAGCTCCACCTTTTCCAACTGCTTTTTGTAGGGCTCGAGCCATTTCAGTTCGCGCGGCCCGCCACCGTTGGGAGCAGACGAAGCAGGAGCGATACCCGCCGCCATAAACGCCAGTGCGTCGTTTTCCCCCTCGGTAATTACCCAATACCGAAACTTGCCAATCACATCGGCATTGTACGGAATTTGCTTGGCACCGGTAGGCATAGCCGCAAAGCGTTTCACCTCCACACCGCGCGTTTTGATGCTGTGGTCGAGCCCATTCTCGTGATACACAAACGCGATACTTTCACTACCGTTGCGCTGCTTGAGGCTAAATACCCCCTTCTGCCTCGCCACTTCGGGATCGATGCCCCGTTCGCTAAAAAATTTACACCCCATATCCGACAACACACGCACCTGTTTTGGAAACGTAGTGAGAAGGTAATCGTGTGCCGCTTGCGGATCACACATATTCGGAGCTTGTTGCTCCATTTGCACTTTTTGGTTCACAGGATTATTGTTTTCCATGATACTTTTCGATTTTAAAGTTTGTTTTTATAGTTAGAAAATAAATTCAATTTCAACCACCTCCATCGGCGGCTGCGGTTGCTGCTCGGGTTTGCGCATGGCGCGTAATGATGGTCTGCCCCCCGAATGACACGTGTTGTAGGCCGTTCGGTCTTTGTCGTAAAACACTACATTGCAGTAATAGCAAAATCCGTAACCCTTTTCGGCATTCCAGCGAAACGATCGGTTGCGCTTGTCGGAACGTTTATGGTGGCATCCCGGACAAAAACCGCGCGTTGCTCTGAGTCTTCCCAAGTCGAAGCTGTACTCCGCGCCCGTCTGTTTGCTGATCAAGTTGATCACCCCACTTTTTTTCATTGCTCTTCATCCGTTTTTATACAGACCGATGCCGTCAGGAAAATCGGTCTGTTTATATATATTTATATATATAGGTTATTTTCATTGTTTTTTCACATCACAAACAAGGCAATCACCCATTGATAAAGTTCTCATGCATAGGGGTTTCAATAACAAGCACTTCCTTTTTTTCGGGTTTATTTTGTGCACAAAACGTGACATCTTTGTTTGGTTTTGCGACAAATCTGTCGTGTTTTAATACATTTTTGTTCGATTTTCTGACAAATTTGTTCGATTTTGAAACATCGTGTACTCCGTGCACTATCCCTTTTGTATAAGCCTTCTTATTTTCACCTTCAAACACAAATGCAAAAGCCTTACTTCTAGCCACTAAACATAACTTTGAGAACGCCGACTGCACTCGTTTTGTCAGCAAAAAATAGTCAAAATTAGGATCGGAGATTACCTTACCAATTTCTGCATTTATTTCTGTATTAAAAGGCACACTACATTTCCCATTAGCTAACCATAAATGATACATTGTAAGTAAAATACATCGATTCTGCATCGACAACGACTTATAAACTTCGTTGTTACAAAATGGTATTTCCACGCCTGATAGTTTAGTCATAATACGATTTGATATTATTCGTTATTAACTCGTTTGTTTACGCTTGCAAAGCTAGAGGCAACCAATCTACAGACAAAACACGAATTAAGCTTATTTTACACATTGATAACATTCAACACAAAAAAGCTCCTATAAGCAATATAAAATATATTTTCATAAATATTATACACTATTTAAACATTAAAAATGCCCGTATTTGCGTCTAAAGCAACAAATACGGGCAAAAAACCAATAAAATAAAAGGGTTTTAAGGATCAAAAAAGCTTACTTTTCATCTTTGTTAACTATAAACCCATCCTTTTCAGGGTTAAAATCATTGATAAGCTGAGAAAACTCACCTTCAGTAAAGTCTTCTTCGACGAAAATGCAGATAAATAAACAGCAATTTACGATAAGAGCCGGCGAACAATCCAACGTTTTATTCGCTCGCAAACGGTTGATCCCATCTGCCAAGTCGCGAAAATCATATACATGCAGCTTACAAGCAGGCAATAACTCAAACACATTTTTGAGTTCTTCTTGCAGCATAGTCAGATAATTGGAAACACGCTTAGGGATAACAACTTTATTGTTTTTACAATACACCAAAATAGAGCTGAGACTCTTCCGCAAAACGGCAAGCGACTCCTTGCATTTCACCAAAGCACGGTCGCCCCCTTGTTCATAACCCTCCATACATCGGTTACATTTACTGCATAGACAAACGGCAGTCATCCTCACTTTTTTTTGTCAAGTTCATAGATTTATTGTTTTTATTGTTATACAAAATCAAAGATAGTTAACTTTAACATACATATCCAATCTGGATTTCTCCGAAACACATCAAGCAACCATAACAAAAACTTTACATTATTTTGAATTTAAAAACAAATAGAGTAAATTCACATCATTAATCACACAAAATCACAGGGTTGTATATTATTGGAATTTGTAATGGAAAGATACGTTGAATTATTTGCCTCGCTTCGCACTCAAATGCAAGACGGCAAACCGGCACCTCACAAAGCGATATTACTACTAAGCATGATTGACTTGATCGCATCGGGCGAAATCAAGACAAACCGTATTGATATGTCTCCGGCACTGATCAGACGCTTCAAGTCGAACTGGAAAACCTTTGTCAACGACGAGAGAGGCAACGACCGTAAGTTGATCCGAAACCCGTTTAAGCATATGGGATCTGAAGATTTCTGGAATGTATCGCCCGACGAAAAATACGCATTCATTGAAAGTCCCCTTTTCTTTCTACTCAAAGAGAAAGAAAACAGAATCACATTGCGCAATGTACTTATCGACGCATACCTCAAACAGCATCGGCCTATACAAGATCACAAGGTAGATTTTTCACAGTTGAATGCGGCGGCAGACACCACCCTGCGGCCGTATCAGGTCGACAACAAGGCTCGCATTTATGATTTCTGGCACACAGGCAGAAGTGTGATGTTGCAAATGCCTACCGGAACAGGAAAAACCCGTTTGTTTGTTTCCATCGTAAAAGATCTACACAACTGGAGCAGACAAAACAACACCAACGTAAAGGTACTTCTCTTAGCGCACAGAAAGGAGCTAATCCAGCAAATTGCTCAAAATGTAAACATCAAATACAACTTATCTCATGGCATAATCGCGGCTCAAAGTCCGGAACAACGGGAATATGACATTCAGATTGGCTCTGTTCCTACCCTTACACGCCGCCTCGAAGGATGGTCTGACAAGGATTTTGATGTGATCATCATCGACGAAGCGCATCATGTAAAAGCAGACAGCTACAATCGCATCCTACAAGAATATCCCAACGCAAAGATATTGGGCGTAACAGCTACTCCTTACCGACTCAATGGTGCCGGATTCAGACAGGAATTTGAGCAACTGATTGTTTCCGATCCGGTATCGGAATTTATCAAAAAAGGGTATCTGTGCCAGTACGATTACTTCTCGATCACACCCGACTCGAATACCCAAAAGGCTATCGAAAGCATTTCGAAGTTTGCGCTCGATGGCGACTATCTCGACTCGGCTCTGGCAGAAGTGATCGATACCGAAGGGGTACGCACCAACATTGTGCATACGTATCTCAACTATGCCAATGGTAAAAAAGGGTTGGTGTACACCATCAACAGAGCACACAACGAACACGTATGCAAGCTATTCAACGCAAAAGGAATCGCAGCCAAAGCCATCGACAGCCAAACAGATCTTCGCGAGCGACAAGCCATTGTAGAGGCATTTAGAAACGGAGAGTTTCAGGTGTTGTGCAATGTAAATATCTTTAGCGAAGGTTTTGATTGTCCCGACGTAGAGTTTATCCAACTGGCACGCCCTACCAAATCGCTTTCGATGTTTCTACAGCAGATAGGTCGCGGACTACGTGTTGCAGATAACAAGCCCAAGGCTATCTTTCTCGACAACGTAGGACTCTACAATCGCTTCGGACTACCATCGGCCACCCGCAATTGGCAAAAGCATTTCGACGGAATCGAAGTAAGCGAATCGGAACTAAAAGGCACAACAACATCAAGCGACAGCCAAACCGTGCAATTCTTCGACGACTTCACCCAAGGCAACGATCCGGTATCGCTGATCCACTCATCAGAAACCGAATCAGAATCTGATATCGAACCCAACAGCCTACAGCTCAACGAGCCGAAAGCAATCAATTATGAGACCGATAATCAAGAGGCAGACAATGATACAGCAATGACGCTAACCATCGAAGAAATAGATGAAATAGAAAGAGACATCGCAGCCTTCCAACGCTACGGACAACCCATCCCAAACAACCTGCTCGAACGCAAACGCATCCTCGAGCAACAACTCCAGCAAGAGCGGCAAATAGCCGAGTTGCCCCACAAACTAAAGCAACTCGCCATCCCCCTCTTCAACAACCTATCCACTCCCCTCTCAATCACAATCACCTATGATCCCATCATGGGTGTGATTGTAAAGAGAAAGGATCTGAAAACATCTATAAATTAATTAAAAAACTCATGAAAGATAAAGAATTAGAGATACCTAAAGGTAATGCACTTATGCACTGCAGATTAAACAGAAAAGAACAGGCTGACACATTAACAGCAATTATTGATGTATACAGCAATGGTTTTGTTTTATCCGTTGATGGCAAATGGGGCACAGGAAAGTCTACATTTATGAAAATGTGGAAACAGGATCTCACAGATCGTGGTTATAAAACAATCTTATTCAATGCTTGGGAAAATGATTTTACTTCTGAGCCATTAACTGCTATTATGGGAGAAATCAAAGAGACATTTTTTTCCGACACTGAAAAAGTGAATTCTATAACGAATAAGCTTGCATCTATATCTAAAGGATTAATTCCTACTCTTGCAAAAACAGCTGCAACATTAACAGGACTTGGGCAAATAGCTGAAGTCGTTGAAAAAGTTTCGGCTGCTTTTGCTGAGGAAGTTGAAAGTTATGCGACTAAAAAAACAACTTTACTAGAACTAAGAAGTGAGCTTTCTAATTTTATAAAAGATAAATGTCAAAATAAGCCACTTGTTTTTATTGTTGACGAGTTGGACCGCTGTCGTCCTGATTATGCTGTAGAAGTTCTTGAAAAAATAAAGCATTTATTTGCAGTTGACGGTATTATATTCGTTCTATCCATTGACAAACATCAACTTTGCCAAGCGATCAAAGGATATTATGGAAGTGAAGGTATTGACTCTCCCGAATATCTACGTCGCTTTATAGATTTAGAATATACATTACCAGAACCCGACTATGCGAGCTATTGTAATTACGCTTTTGAAAAATATGAATTAAGTAAATTCTTCCACAACGAGACAAGGCAAAAGTATGACTTTGGAGATGAGATATACAAGTTAACATCAAATTCATCAATTATCTCTGCTTCTCAAAACTTATCTCTTAGACAAATTGACAAATTATTTGCTCAAACTCGTATAGCTATACGACTATGTCCATTAGATAATTATGCTCATTCTGAATTGATATTTATTTTGATTTACATAAAGACATTCCATTCACCCCTATATCAAAAAATAAAAAAGGAAAACTTATCTATTCAAGAATTAGTCACGGAATTAGAGCATATCTATAAAGAAGCAATAAAAGCCGAAAGCAAAGAACATAAAAATAGAAGTATAACCTTTTCACTAATACAACTAATAATATGCTATTACAAATCAACATCATATTCTCATAAAATAAGTGATCTATATTTTGAGCAGAAAGGAAATAAAACACTGGCTTTTAATATCTCAGTTTTTGATTTAGAAAATGTAATTTCCGCATTTAATTTTTTCAATCAAAACATTGAAATACGAAATATTACTATAGCTCATTATATAAAAAAAATTGACCTACTTGATTCTTTTCAAAATTAAAAGCACTACATATCCAGTCACAAGATAAATCTATTATTTTGTGACTGAAAATAAATTTATTTTCTTTTGTTTTCCAACAATATAATTCTACATTTACGACAAACCATATTATCAGATAATGGAATGGAACAGTGGAATAAAAGTAAAGCTGTTTTGAGACCTTTGGATAAATTATAATACTACTTAGAATATTAAACCTTTAAATTGAAGTACTTTATGGATTTTAAAGACACAATCGTACAATTGGCTGAGCGTATAGCAAAACAAAAAGAAGCCATTATAACTGAAGAAGCTACAAAAACAGCATTTGTAATGCCTCTGATTTCCTCATTAGGTTATGATGTTTTCAATCCTTTTGAGGTGGTACCGGAACTGGATTGCGACTTAATTAAAAAGAAAGGAGAAAAGATCGACTATGCGATAATGAAAGATGAAGAACCAATCTTATTAATCGAGTGCAAGCATTGCAAACAAGATCTAAATCTTCATGACACCCAGCTAAAAAAATATTTTGTAGCTTCTAAAGCTCGCTTTGGTGTTCTTACAAATGGGATCGAATATCGCTTTTATACAGATCTAGACAATCAAAATATTATGGATGAAAAGCCTTTTTTAGTTGTCAATCTATTGGAGGTACAAGATGGTGATATCGAACAACTAAAAAAGTTTCATAAGTCTTATTACAATGAATCGGATATCTTAAGCACTGCTAATGAACTAAAATATACTACTGAAATCAAGAATCTGTTTGTGAAAGAATTTGCAACGCCTTCTCCCGACTTTGTCCGTTACTTTACAAAACAAGCATATACAAGTGGACAGATTACCCAAAAGGTTATTGATCAGTTCTCTCCTATTGTGAAACGATCTATTCATTCTGTGATTAATGATATTATATCGGAAAGACTGAATAATGCGATCAAAGCAGACGGTAATTCCGATAAAATGAATGCTGTTGCCGAAATCGCAATTCAAGTACCGGAACTTGAGACTTTACCGGAAGGTGTAATATTTTTAGATAAAGAATCGGGGGTTACTACTACACAAGAAGAAATTGATGCATTTAATATCGTAAAAAGTATTTTACGAAAAGACATTGACGTGTCAAGGATTCAATTTCGTGACTTTAAAACGTATTTCTCGATTTATGTTGATTCTCAATCTAAATGGATTTGCAGGATTTATTTTAATAGTCGCAAGTTTATCTCATTCCCAACCGTTAAGGAAGGATTTAGAAACAATGAAGAGAAGGTTGAAATAGAAACTCTTGATCATATTTTCAATTATGCAGATGAATTGACATCGGCTCTAAACATCCGAATCAATCCAGAGCTTGTTCAGTCACAACAAACAAATCAATAATCAACAGCGTGTCTGATTTTTGAAAAGGATATAAGCCCCTGCACAGTTTTGTCGCTGTGCAGGGTTATTTTTACAGATTGCTACCACCCGACGCTTTGTTAGACGGTAGATCATATATAAAGAATGGATCATCGTGTCTCGTAGACATGAGAATGAGCTTATTATTCTTTTCATCTACTGTAAAATACCCCCATTGATCTAGTTTGTATTTTGCAATGGGGTTACCATTCCAATCATACTGCTCAATGAAAATATAATTTAAACCGTCTCGTGCTTCTGCCATTACTTCTACCGGTTTGCGCCCACTATATATACAATATACATAATCATTTTCGGGAGATATTCCCCAATAATGTGTCACGTTATTATCTAAGCCGTCTGCTATACCCAAGGTGCTTTGATCAAACTCTGTTTGCTGAAAGTTGAGCGTGCGCACTTGAAGTGTCTCCATGTCAATAAATTTCAATACCTTGAAATATTTATAGGCATAGACCATTCTGTTTTTTGCCTTATTGACACCAAAATAACCGATATATGTAAAGGGGGATTTTCGTTTTGGATTTAGCTGCAAACTTACAAGTTCGTTTACCTCAATTGAATCTCGATCTTTTGTTGCCCGCATGATGCTTCGTCCTGTTTTGGAATCATCAATGTACAGAAAGTCATCTGCTCCGATATTAACCATCTCTCCTATCGTACCAAATACAGATTTACCTTTCCGGAAAACAAACGGGTCTTCCTCTAAATCGCCTTGTTCGGTAAGTTTATATAGTTTATTTCGTGTAGTATCATAGATATAGCCTAGAATATCTGTATTGTATGAAGGTACGAATACCGCAGAAAACAATTCACCCGGACCATTGCCTCTGTTACCGGTAGATCGGATATAAGTCAAATCCGGATAATTGAGAAGTCGAAACATTGCGGTTTCACCGATAAATGGCAGCTCTTGCAACACAAGTTTGTCACGAACAATATCCATTCTTGCTTCCCGTACTCTATATATTGTCGTATCGGGCAAATATGGTTTACCCTCGAGTTCTATGATTTCTGTGAAGGGATCCTTGTCTTTTAAGAAGACTTCACCAGCTTGCAAGTTCGGAAAAGGAGCGATCACCTCTTCTACTGTTTCTGAAATTGAGTCTGCTGCTATTTCGTCTTTTTTTTCCTGCGACACGTGGCAGCAAGTAAAAGATCCTACGAATAGCGTAAGACTGTAGATTAACAATGCTTTTTTCATACGACTAGATTTAATCGGAACTTATTTGACACCTCAATATACAATATCAGCCCGCACTTCACAAACATACTAAAAGACAAAGAATTAAACGAAAAACAAGTTATCAAGAATTACTTGACAACTGCTACAGGTGACTTATCAAGTCTTATTTGCAGATTGAGTCGAGCCAATTGAATAGCTCGTCTAAATCATAATCTCCCATATGTGGTCTGTCCCATAAAGGTATGTGGGCAATATATCCTTTCGACAGAGCAGTGTGTATAACAGAGCCTTGCTTCATAGTGATTTTAGATCTGGGGGAATCTTTCTGTTATATACAATCGAATATCATGTAAAAAAAAACGCGTTTCTTTTACATGAGTAATTCTTCATATAAAAAAAAGGGCATTTCTTTTACATGAAGTCTTCTTGATACAAAAAAGATCAAAACCTGAATATATACTCTTTTTCTATTTCTCATTAGAATCAAATGGAAATATCTGAGCTACATTATACAGATAACTAAACAATTCCTTATTGATAAAGAAATACTCTTTCCCTATTCGAACTTTATCCAAAAGGTCTTTCTCGACTAATTGATCGAGATATTTTGTCGCAGTAGGTCTTGATACTTGAAGATCTTCTACTAAAAAATCGATCTTTGTATAGGGATGTTTGAAGAGATTATTAATTAGATCCTGGGAATATATTTTCGGCAAATCCGTCCGGATCTTATTCTTACATTCCATCATCAACTTTTTGATACCTCTCACCATCGCAGAGGTCTGCAAAGAGGTCTCATTCGGAATAGTCTCTGCCACTCCATTCAATTCAGCTAAAGCACGATGCGCTAAGACTGCGTGCACTCTTACGATCAAATGTATATCGTGCGCAAATGTAACCAGAATATTGGTTGCATAATCACCTCTCACAGTAGTTTTATTCTGTCATTATAAATTAAAGTAATATATTTGTGATTGTATTATTTTTAATATTGTAAAGTACGCTATGAAGAACAGTGGTTTTAGGTTTGGGAAGGCTCTCGCTTTCCTTTGTATTTCTATTTCTCCTTTTGCAAATGCTCAACAAAAACAGATGGATCCGCCTTTGATGGGTTGGAGCTCTTGGAATACGTATCGTATCAATATTGATGAGTCGCTGATAAAAAAGCAGACGGATGCGATGGTGAACCAAGGACTGAAGGATGCAGGGTATTTGTTTATCAATGTAGACGATGGGTTCTTTGGTCATCGCGATGAGGAGGGTAACTTGCAAACGCACCCGCAACGTTTTCCGAATGGCATGAAGGTGATTGCCGATTATATTCATTCCAAGGGTTTGAAGGCGGGTATCTATTCGGATGCGGGTAGTAATACGTGCGGTTCGCTGTGGGATAACGATTCGAATGGTAAGGCTGTGGGATTGTACGGACACGAACGTCGCGATGCCGATCTTTTTTTCAACCAATGGGGTTATGATTTTATCAAGATAGATTATTGTGGTGCGGGCCAGCAGCTCGACCTGGACGAACAAAAACGATATACGGAGATTGTGGAGGCGATTCGTGAAACTGCAAACCGCCCTGTTTCGATCAATATTTGCCGATGGGCTTATCCTGGTACTTGGGTGAAGGATTTGTCTCGCTCTTGGCGTATCAGTCCGGATATCAGTGCCAACTGGGGTTCGGTAAAGTTTATCATCGGAAAGAATCTATACCTTTCGGCTTTTGCGGGCGATGGGCATTACAACGATATGGACATGCTTGAGATTGGTCGTGGTCTTTCGCAAAACGAGGAAGAGGTGCACTTCGGCATGTGGTGTATCATGAGTTCGCCGTTGCTGATTGGTTGCGATCTTACTACCATTCCGGAGGCTTCGCTTGCTTTATTGAAGAATCCGGAGTTGATTGCTCTGAATCAAGATCCGCTCGGACTTCAGGCTCATGTAGTACAGCATGAGGGCAATGGCTATGTATTGGTGAAGGACATTGAGAAGAAGCGTGGCTTGAAGCGTGCTGTGGCTTTCTATAATCCTTCGGATAGTGCTTGTACGATTACGATTCCGCTTTCGTCGCTCGAACTGGGTGGCAAAACAAAGGTACGTGATTTGATTAAGCGTGTGAATGAGCCTTCGGTTTCGAAAGAGCTTACTTATACCATTCCGGCTAGAAGTGTGAAGATGGTGAGCCTTGAGGGCAAAACGCGTCTTGAGCCGACTCGCTATGAGGCTGAAACGGCTTTTCTTCCGCAATACAATGACTTGGGCAAACGCTCGCGCGGAATCGACTTCAAACAGGTGGATGAGGCTTCGGGCAAAATGCTTGTTGCCAACATTGGCGGTGAGGCCGAGAATACCATCGACTGGAATGAGGTGTATAGCCAAAAGGGTGGTAAGTATACGATCAAGATTGCGTGCATGATTACGACGGGTGAGCGCAGTTTGACAGACCATAAGTTGTTGTTGACGGTAAATGGTGTAAGCCAATTTGTTCCGCTAAACACAGAGGTTGTAAACAAACTGCAAACGGTAGAAACTGTTATAGACCTGAAACCGGGTTATAATACCGTCCAAATGGGTAGTCCGTACACATGGGCTCCCAACATCGACTGCTTTGAGCTGATCAAGCAAAACTAATTACCACAAACAAATATAAAAAAAGGCAGCGCTAATGCGTTGCCTTTTACTAATACCGACAACATGAAAAACACTTATTTACTGATGATGCCGCTACTTGTGGCTCAAACTGCTCTGGCGGATACAAACAAATCTACACGCCCCAATATTGTTGTAATTATGGCCGATCAATGGCGAGGTACTGCTCTTGGCTTTATGGGGCAAGAACCGGTGATGACTCCGAATCTTGACTTGCTGGCCCAAGAGGGTGTTGCGATGACACAAGCCGTGAGTAACTATCCGGTTTCATCTCCTGCCAGGGCTACGTTTATGACAGGACAATATCCTACTTCAAATGGTGTAACGGGTAATTGTAACTCTAACTCTGCTCCTCTTGGTGTTGAACTAAAGACGGATGCTGTGTGCTGGTCGGACGTATTAAAAGCGAATGGATATACAAACGGCTACATTGGCAAATGGCACTTGGATGCTCCGCATGAGCCATATATCGACTGTGCAAATAACAAGGGTGGTACGGCTTGGAACGAATGGTGCGCTCCGGAGAGAAGGCATGGATTCGATTATTGGGTTGCTTATGGCACGTTTGACCGCCACCTGAATCCGATGTACTGGCATACGGATAGCAAACGGGATGAGTTTATATACGTAGATCAATGGGGACCTGAGTATGAAGTGGATCGAACCATTGATTTTATCAGTGATGCTCAAACCAAGGATGCTCCTTTTGCATTGGTGGTGTCTATGAATCCTCCGCATACGCCTTACGATGCTGTTCCGCAGAAATACAAAGATCTATACAAGGACTTGAATGTAGATTCGCTGGCTCAGAATCCGAAAGTGCCTGCAGCGGATACACCCATGGGTAAGAACTACAGACAAAATATTGCCAACTACTATGCTTGTATGACGGGCGTTGACAATGAGGTGGGCAGATTAGTTTCTTTCTTGAAGGAAAAGGGATTGTATGAAAACACGATCATTTTGTTTACTTCTGATCACGGTGATTGCTTGGGTATGCATGGTGAGGTTACGAAGAATAACATTTATGAGGAGTCGATGCGTATTCCGTTTATCGTGTCGTATCCGAAGCTATTGAAGCCACGTGTAGATGATAAAACGCTGATCTCGTTGTCTGACTTTATGCCTACAATGCTTGGGCTTGTGGGACTGGATATCCCGGAAACGGTAGAGTCTAACAATCTGTCGAGAGCTGTGATCAGCGGAAAAGGGAATGTAGAGGCACAGGTGTATTTGAAGTATAACAACGACACAGGTGGTGATCGTAGCAAGCAATCGAAAGGGTTGCGTGACGAACGCTATTCGTATGTGCTGTTTCTTGCAGATGGAGAGGTTACGGGTGGATTGCTTTTCGATCGAAAAGAGGATCCGATGCAGTTGAACAATCTCTTTGGTAAACAACCTAAAACCGAGCGCAAACTTCGCACTAAGCTCAAAAAGCTTCTCATACAGGCTAATGACCCAATGGCGGAAGCTATTTAATTGAAAAATACAGAGTCGCCCCTAAAACGATTGTTTACGGGACGACTCTACTTTTTTAAAATCATTATTTATTGAGCCGGAGCTTTTTCTTCAGGGATAAGTACAGCATCAATTACGTGTATTATACCGTTGGTTCCTTCAATGTCTGTAACGATAACTTTTGCATGATTTATAAAGATAATCTCTTCTTTAAGATTGATGGTTACCGGTTCGCCGTATAAGGAGGAAACCACACCACTACTCATTTCGCTACAAGGTACTTTAGCCTCTAATAAATGGTGTAGCAAAATGTGTTTCAATTCTCCTTCAGGATTTTTAAGTAATTGGTCTAGTGTTCCTGTAGGTAGAAGTTCGAACGCTGCGTCTGTTGGTGCAAAAAGTGTCATTGATGCTTTCGGATCAGACAGTGCAATATTGAGTTTTGCTGCGATCAAAGCTGCTTCCAACGTTGTATGTACACTGGAGCCTTCTACAATTTGCATCATCGTTTTATTTAACGGTTTTGTAGGCGGAGTCAATACGGTGTCAATTATATAAACGATACCATTACCTACCCAAATAGGAGCTACTGATAAGGCAACCTCATTTACATAGATTGTACTACCTGCTGTTGTAATACTCAGTGGATCTCCATTCACAGCTGTTAGCATCATACCATTGGTCAATTTCTCAGGAGCATATATGCCATGTACCGTATGATACAAAAGAATATCACTCAATGCTCCTTTCGGATCATTCAATAATGATTCATACGTTCCTTCGGGAAGTTTCTCAAATGCGGCATTTGTAGGTGCAAAAAGCGTATGCAAAGTGTTTGCTGAATTAAAAACGCTCTCTAAATCGGCAGCATCTATTGCCTCACTTAACATTGATAGTGCCGGAGTAGTTTGCACCAAATTCAATATACTATCAGTGGTTACGTCTGGATCATCATCATCACATCCTGTCCAAACAAAACTAAAAAGGAGTAATAGAATTGAAAAAAATCTGGTCTTATTCATAATTATATCACAAATTGATTATTATATATAATAACAGCGTTGATTCGTTTATGTTGCTTAAAATAAACAATACCATCATTCAAAGCTCAAAATATTAACATTGCAGCCATTTTATTCAACTTGCTTAACAATATTAAAATATCATCTCTATCTATTTGGTATTACACTGTTTGCCTTTAAATAAGATAGAATACAATCCGCAATATCCCCAGAAGCTGGTTACAAACAATGGTATGGAGATGATCAAAAGCACATAGACCCATGTTCCGGTTACGGTACCCATAAATATCAAGAACCAACAAAGAAGTCCCAATAAGAGTCGGGCCATTCGATCAAATGGTGTCATATTGGTGCACGCTTTGTCTACAAAATTGTGCTTGCGTGTAAGTAGTACCCAATCGAGAGAATAACGCCCTGCTCCTAGTACAGTTATCGTTACGTAAATAGCGAGATAGATAGCGGGCAACTCGTGCGAAGAGAAACCTTTGTCGCCCGATGCCAACATGGATGCAACGGCCATATCGATAATTAACGTTAGCCCGGCAAAACGGGTAAATAGTCCGATAATTAAAAGGATGGAGCATCCAACCTCGGCAAAGGTTGCCAATGCCAACGATGCCTCGGATCCTATCCCTAATGGGTCGGGAAATACGGTGGATAAATGTGCGAAGTTTTCGACCTTCATCAAGCCATGTGTAAGCATCGCAACACTAATAAATAGACGTAAAAATAAGCTTACTAGGGATTGCTGATTTTCTTTAGCAGGTGCTCCCCACAACCAAAAGTCTTTCATAATCAAGTATTTTTAAGTTTTATAGTTCGAAAGGATAATGTATAAAACCTGAAATTAATATTGAATCAAAACATCTATCTATAAATGATCTACAACTAGATAATGAGCATCTACGACTCTGCTTTCAATGTTTATAAAACCATTCGCTTATATAACATGTTTGTTTGTATAAATGGATTAAACTTGATTGAATATTTATGAAACGTTCGCTTTATTTGCTGCTTGGCTACTTTGCGGTGTCAGGTGTATATGCGCTAATTACCGGAACTTCTTTTTCGGGTGGTTCTCAATGTGCTTTGGCTTGCACAGGGATTTCTCTTCTTACAACCAACAAGGATCTTATTCAGGCTCGTACCATCGAATGGGCCGAATCGAGCTTGAATAGCAAATTGATGGTTTCTCCTGCCGGTTATAACTACACCACTACGATGCCCGACGGTACGAAAGGGTTTTCTTGGAAAGCAAAGTATGGCTTTGTGGGAATCTCTGTTACAGTTGATCAATTTATTGGTGAAGGAGTGAATGAGAAGGGTCTGAATGCGGGTATCTTTTACTTCAAAGGCTTTGGTTCGTTGGCGAAATATGATCCGAATCGTAAAAACGCGACCCTCTCGGACATGGATTTTGTACGCTGGATGCTGACGAATTTTGCAACGGTAGATGAAATGTTGGCTCAACTGCCTTCCATTACGCTGGCTCCGGTATTTATTGATTCGGAGGGAATCCCTGCTCCTACGGGGCATTGGCGTGTGGGCGATAAAACAGGACGTAATATCGTAATTGAAATTATCAACAATGGCGAAGTCAAGGTATATGACAATATTGGCGTATTGACCAACTCTCCTGGATACGATTGGCAACTGACCAACTTAAGTAATTATATGAATGTGCAATCTGGTACTATTGTAACCAAAGAGTATGGTGATTATACTGCCAAATCGTTGGGTGCGGGTACTGCGGCATTGGGTCTACCAGGGGATATTACTCCTCCTTCTCGTTTTGTAAGAGCTGCTTTTTATCTTTTTAGTGCTCCCGAATACAACAACACCATGGGTTGCGTGCAAGAAGCTTTTCATATTCTGAATAATTTTGATATCCCTATTGGAAGTGAGTTTGCACGTGAGCATCGGGAACATATCCCGAATATGCCTAGCGCAACACAATGGACTTCGGTAGCCGACTTATCGAATCTGAACTTCTACTTTAGAACGATGTATGATCCGGCTGTACAAGGCATGCATGTTCCGACCATCGTGCGTGAAGTAAAAACAGAAACATACTTTCCTTTGGATAATGGTAAGTTTGAGGCTAAACCATACGTGATCCCTAGATTGTAATTACCCCGATTAAAGTAGCAAATCCCGATCTTCAGTTCGTATAGAAGACCGGGATTTGTTTTATGGTAATGTATAATGTAATCTGTTGATCAGTATTCGATAACCTTATCTACCTTGAGGGTGCGACAGGCTTCGCCGTCTACGAGTTTGTATTGTACTTGACGTGTGCCTCCTGTTGGTTTTGCATTGGTATCGCCTTCTTTATAGATTGGAAAGCGTTGGCAGAAGGTTGACTCTACAATTGCCATCTCGTCGTGCCCCATATAGCCTTGACTTATTTCTTTGTTTTCGGAAATTTCGGGCATGCATACTTGGCTCATTGATTTGCCATTGTTGACCGAATAACCGATCAATTTACCATAACTTCCACTTCCGTCTGAAGTAAGGTATACAAATACTTCTGGATATCCGTCTATATTCAAATCGCCGACTTCGGCATTCACAACGGTATATCCGGCAATGTCTTGCTTTTGTGGTTCGTTAGATATTTCGAGTCCGTAAGGAGTGACAGTAAGGGTATCTCCTACCACTTCTACATCAAACGAATAGTTGTTATAATTTAGGACCTGCGCATAGCTTCGTTGGTCAAGAAGTGACTCATCGAGTGGTGCTGTTAATTTGATATAATCTTGATCTAAACTTGCTCCTCCAGAACAATAGTAATAAAGTCCGTTAGGATTTGGGGAGGATACATTGAGGGTGTCGCTATGAACTGTAAAGTAAATTGACTCACCGTCTTTTTGCACCAATACAGTATCTTTCCCTTGCATCGTTCCAATGGCATCAAAACGACAAGTTGGCTTTTTGATGTCTGCACGTGAACGTACGGCTACTTTTGCTGTACTATCTGTGAGCTGCGATATCGTTACTGCAACAAAATCGTATCCTTCGCTACGCTGATTGTAATCTGATGTTGCATAGCTTCCGATAATACTGGTTGGCGACTCTGATTTCGTTTTGTTTTCTGAATTCGATTGCGTACACGAGGTAAATGGTAATGCTATTGATAAAGCAATACTTAGTGATAATGTCTTTTTCATAACTCCTTTTTCTTTTTGGTTTTTGTTTTTGGCTTTTAATTCGTTATATATAACAATCTTACGAGTTCAATTGAATCTAAAATGGCTTATTTTTTTAAGATCGCGCAAATGTAGCAAGATTTTTATTTGAATTATTAATTCCTATACTTTTCTCTTAAAACGAGCCTCAAAACGAGGATTTAATAAGAATAGTATTGTTTAATTTATTTTTTTACAACAAATTTGTAAATGTTATGCATATAAATGAAAATATACTACTTGGTTTATTAAAAAAGGGAGATGACAGAGCTTATAAATTTCTCTTTGATCATCATTATGCAGTTTTGTGTAAATACGCTAATGAACTAATTCAAGATCCTTTTATAGCTGAAACAATTGTTGGAGACTTGATCTTCCACCTATGGGAAATACGAGAGAAGATTGAAATCACAACTTCCTTAAGAACCTACTTAATGCGTGCTACACGAAACAGATGCTACAATTATCTTACTCAAAAAAACGTTCAACATGAAACATCTCTATCTCAATTAGACATAAAATTTTTAGATAACTACACAGACTCTAAAGAACATCCTCTTGGCATGCTACTAGAAAAAGAGCTTGAAGATGAAATTATATGCTCTGTAAATCGATTAAATCCAGAATGTAAGCGTGTTTTCATGGAAAGTAGATTTGAAAACAAAAAGAATGAGGAAATCGCAGCCGAACTTGGCATCTCTATCAATACAGTCAAGTATCACATAAAGAATGCATTAGCATCCATCAGGCAGGATTTAGAGAAGTATATTACTGCATTAATATTTCTTCATACTAACTTTTTCTAAAAAAAACATCAATATCCACTACCCTCTCTATCGTCTTATTCTGTCTTAATTATAAACAGCATTGAAATATGAAGCATAAAGAACAATTAAAAGATACTGAAAATGAAGTTTGGTTTTCATCATTGGTTGCAAATGACAAATACATTTACAATTCAGATAAAGCCTACGAGCGTTTTTGTGAAAGAAAACAATCTACATCAGGCTTTCTTTTTTCAGAGAAAAAACTTTTAGTACGTTTTGCTGCTGTTGTTCTTTTAATGTTGACCGCATCGCTTTCTTTTTGGATTGGAGAAAAAAAGGCGACAGTAATGTATTCAGATATTATTATAGAATCTCCTATGGGTTCTAAAACCAAATTATTTTTACCAGATGGTTCTATGGTATGGCTGAATGCGGGATCTAAGATTACATATTCTCAAGGCTTCGGTATTGAAAATCGTTCGATTTCTCTTATCGGAGAAGCGTATTTTGATGTTAGAAAGAATAAAGATTTACCATTTAAAGTAAACACCAAAGAACTGAATGTATCAGTATTAGGTACAAAGTTTAATTTCAAAAATTACGAATCGGATAATGAGGTTTCTGTAAATCTGATCGAAGGTAAAGTTGAGCTACAAAATTGCATAAAAGAGACTGATAATCAATTTCTAGATCCTACTGAGATGATGGTCTTAAATAAACAAAATGGAGATATGATCATCTCTAAGATGGAAACCAAACAGTCGCAAGATTGGATTAACGACAGGCTTTATTTTGATGAGATGCGCTTAGTGGATATTACTAAAACACTAGAGCGCAGTTATAACATCAAAGTTATTTTTAACAACCCTGAAAGTAAAGAGATTAAGTTTCATGCCATGTTTAATAAACGCGAACAATCAATCTCTGATGTTTTTGATATTCTAAAGAAAACAGGGAAGTTTGAATATAAACTCAATGGAGATACCATTACAATCATAGATAATACAATAAAATAGAATCACAAAAGATAGTCTTTCTTGATTTTTGAATAGAATAAGCGCCCGGGAACTTTTATTTTATCCGAAAACAAGCATCATTATAATACCTGAAAACAATCGTCTAATTAATAACTAAAAAATATTTATGAAAAATACAAAGAAGGCCATCTACATGGCCATGCCTTTGCTGTGCCTTAATCTGACGACTTTTGCAATGGATATTACTCTAAAGAATAGAGATATAACCGTAAAAAAGGCGATGGAGATATTAAAAGAAGAGAGTGGTTACTCTTTTGTCTTCTCTACGATGGATGTTGATGTGAATAAAAAAATATCTGTATGGGCGGAAAACAAAAACATTGAAGATGTAGTTGGACTGATTCTTAGTGGTCAAAACCTCACCTACGAATTGGATGGAAAGAATATTATTCTTAAGAAAGCGACTAAAACAAGCAACAATAAAATGTCTGCTGTCGCAGATAAGAAAATAACAGGAGTGGTATTAGACGAAAATAATGAACCTGTTATCGGAGCAAATATCGTTGTAAAAGGTGATAATACAAATGGAACCATTACTGACATTGATGGTAAATTTGCACTAACAGTTCCTACAAATGCAACCTTACAAATCAGCTATATCGGCTATAAAACACAAACACTACCAATAGATCAAAATAACAACTATACAATAAAACTAGCTTCAATATCAGAACAACTAGAAGAAGTTGTAGTAGTAGGCTATGGTACACAAAAAAAAGTAAATCTGACTGGTGCTGTAGAAACTGTTTCATCCGATGCCATAGAAAATAGGCCGATAAAAAGTGTGACCGATGCATTACAAGGAGCTGCTGTTGGTGTGACAGTCTCTTCCGATGCAGGAAGACCTGGAACTTTTTCGAAAATAAAAATTAGAGGTGAAGCATCTCTTAATTCAGATGGAGTTTTGGTCCTTATAGATGGAATGCCTGGTAATATGAATAGCGTAAACCCGCAAGATATTGAAAATATATCAATTCTAAAAGATGCGGCATCTGCTGCTATTTATGGATCAAGGGCAGCTGAAGGTGTAATTCTAATCACAACGAAACAAGGAACTGCATCTAAAACCGAGATAAGTTATTCAGGGAACTTCTCTTTCAATAAACCTACACGAATGCCAGAAAGCACTACTGCATTGGAGCATGCTCGATTATCGAATATTGCTTTTACAAATGCAGGCTCATCCCCAATGTTTACTGAAGAAGCCATCAATGCGATAAAAGATCCGTCAATTATTTCAATTGCAAATGGAAATGACTGGATTTATACAGCAGATATAGATTGGATTGATTTAATGATGGATCATAGCTTTCAACAAAACCATAATTTAACAGTATCGCGTTCCCAAGAAAATCTTAAATACTTATTTTCGGCAGGATGGCTTGATCAAAATGGATTATTCGCAGAATATGGACCTGACAATTTTGATAGATATAATCTTCGATCAAATGTCAACTTTGATATGATAAAAAACAAGTTGAATTTTGACTCTCGTATCGTATTTACCCGTACAGACAATCGCTATCATCCCACTTTTGGTGGTTGGTCTATTCCTTATATGGTTTTTGTTCAGGCAGGACCAAACATGCCTATATATGATTCTAACGGAAACTATGCCCGATATAGAATGCAAGGTAATCCTATTCAAGCAATGCGTGAAGGTGGAGAAGGAAAACAACAAGCAAATACGATTGAAGGAATCTTTACGCTAGCTTATAATCCAATAAAGGATCTAACACTGAAAGCAGTAGGAGGAACTCGCTTTATCAGTAACAATCAAAAAGAATGGCGACGAGCGTATGGAAAATATGGTCCCTCAGGATTAATTTCGATGGGTGCAGGACAAAGTGGACCAAATAATATTAATCAAACAAATAGTAATACTCGTTATTTTACTGGTCAACTTCTTGCTGAATACAAAAAAAATATTGGACAACATGATATTAGTATCTTAGGAGGATGGTCTGCAGAATCTCAATTTTACGAAATGCTCAATGCATATCGAATGAATATTATCGGAAATGAACTACCTGCCATTGATTTAGGATCAACTACAGGTTGGTCAAATGATGCAGACGAAACACACTGGTCTTTACTTTCAGGATTTATGAGACTTAATTATGCATATGCTTCTAAATATCTATTCGAAGCAAACTTTCGTGCTGATGGCTCATCTCGATTCTCTAAACAAAACAAATGGGGATTCTTTCCTTCTTTTTCTTTAGGATGGCGTATCACTGAAGAAGATTTTATGAAAGAACAAAATATCTTCTCAAATATCAAAGTTCGAGCATCATGGGGACAATTAGGTAATCAAAATGGACTTGGATTATATGATCATATTCCTCAATATCAAATTGGTGGTTATTACCCATTCAAAAATGAATTAGCACAATGGGCAATGATAAATAAACTCCCTTCTGCTACTCGTACATGGGAGACAGTGGAAATGCAAAATATAGCTCTAGAGTTGGGATTTCTAGACAACCGTTTGAACGTCACTGGAGAATACTTTATCAAGAAAAATAAAGACATGCTTGTAAACATAGAAGTTCCAAGTGTAATTGGAATCAATGTTCCGACAGGTAATTATGGAGAGTTAGAAGTCAAAGGATGGGAAACATCAATTAGTTGGCGCGATAGAATCAATGACTTTAATTATTTTGTATCTTTTAACCTATCTGATAGAAGGGATGAACTTACAAATTATGGAGTACAATTCAGTGGTTTCACAGCTGGAGTAAATCAAAAAATACAAGGTTATTCTATAGGCTCTATATTTGGTTATGAAACAAACGGATATTTTCAAACATCAGAAGATGCAAAATCATCACCAGCCTTTAATAAGGCCATTCAAGATGCAGGAGATATTCGATATATTGATCAAGATGGTGATGGAAAAATCACAGCACCGAATGACCTTGTTTACCTCGGATCTACTCAGCCTAGATATGAATTTGGGTTTAACTTAGGAGGTGGTTGGAAAGGCTTTGATCTGTCTGCTCTAATCCAAGGAGTAGGGAAACGAAGTTTTTATTTAGATGGTGAAGTTTTTCAACCTTTTAGAGACACCTGGAGTAATTATTCATACTCATATTTTTCAGACTATTGGACTCCTGAGAATCCAAATACATTACTACCAAGACTCTACGCTGGTGTAAAACACAACTATCAATATTCGTCTCATTGGGTGCAAAATGCAGCATACGTTAGGATGAAAAATCTTCAATTCGGATACACTTTTAATCAGAATTGGGTGCAAAAATGCAAGATAGAAAAACTTCGCTTATATTTCAGTGGAGAGAATCTCTTCGAGTTTAGCAAATTATTCAAGCATTATGATCCAGAACTAACGATGGTTAGTGGATATATGTATCCTATTATGAGAAGTTACTCTTTCGGTTTAAACGTTACTTTCTAAAATAATTACATTATGAAATCAATAAAACAATCGATATTTTTTATTTTAATTATTCTTTGTTCGAGTTGTAGTGACTTTTTAGATAAAGAACCTCTTGTTTCTCTTTCTCCGACAAATTTCTGGAATAATGAATCGGATTTAAGACTTGCATTGAACGTTTTATATAATAATATGAATCGAAGTTATTCTTTAGACAATAGAAGCTCTGACACTTTTGCGGCATCTGGAAATGATATTAGCTCCGGAACATATACGATTCCAAATACGGATGGAACCTGGAATAACTGCTATAAATGGATAAGAGTTACAAATGATTTTCTCGAAAACTATACTAAAGCGCAAGAAAGTGAAGCTGTTTTAAATAGATACGCAGGAGAAGCTCGCTTTTTTAGAGCTTATTTTTACTATCAATTGGTAACTCGTTTCGGAGATGTACTTCTCGTAACTAAAACTCTCGACTTAGACTCACCAGAGCTACAACATCCTAGAACTGAAAAAGATAAAGTTTGGCAACTTATTTTTGATGACCTAGAGTTTGCGACCAAACATATACCTGCAAAAAGTGAGATAAAAAAAGATGTAGGTCGAATAACAAAAGGTGTAGCTCAAGCCTTTCTCGCACGGACAGCATTATATGCGGGAACATATTATAAGTATCATACTGGAGATAATTACGAGAATTATCTAACCAAAGCTAAAGATGCAGCAAAAGCAATAATGGATTCACAAGAATATAGTCTATATCCTAATTTTAGAAATTTATTTTTATTTGAAGGTATTGATTCAAATGAACACATACTATCTTTTCGATTTACAGAAGAGGCTGGTATTATGAACTCTAAACCTCGTGCAATTATATATGATTATGACTGTGAACCAACTAAATACATGGCAGACAACTTCCTGTGTAAGGATGGATTACCGATTGATAAATCGAAATATAAAGTTGAATATCTCCCACTAGGTAAGGAGTTTGAAAACAGAGATCCTCGCATGGCTCTTACTATATGGAAACCTGGAGATACATTTTCAGGCAAACCCTTTGTACCCAATCTTTCAAACCAGACTCGTACAGGATATATGTTTAAAAAAGCTGGAATTGAAGATGCTTTTACATACGTACCATCAGCGGTATATGTAGATGAAATTTTAATCCGCTATGCAGAAGTTCTGCTTATATTTGCAGAAGCATCATTTGAGCTTAACGGAGGGATAACAAATGAAGAGTTAAATCTGTCAATTAATGTATTAAGAGATCGTTTCAAAACTCATAAAGATTGTTTACCTCATCTTACAAATGAGTTTGTCAAAATGCATAATCTTTATATGAAAGAAGAAATTCGTCGAGAAAGAAGAGCTGAGTTGTCAGGCGAAGCTATGCGATATGATGATATCATCCGATGGAAAATTGCTGAAATAGAATTACCGAAAGCTATTTTAGGAGCCAAGTTCGACGCAAATGCATATCCGAACATCAAACCGGGAAAAGACATCATACTAGATGAAAATGGCTTTATACTTGTTCAAACCAAAGAATCTAGAAGTTTTGATATAAATAAAAATTATCTTTATCCTTTGCCATTACGAGAATTATCTTTAAATCCGAATCTAACTCAAAACCCAGGTTGGAATTAATATGGATTTATAAAGTTTAACTATTTATTATACACATTAATATACCTATGAAAAAGATGATCTACTGCTCTATGCTTGCTGTGTCGGGACTTGTTTCGGCACAGGAGCGTCCTAATATTATTGTTTTTTTGGTGGATGACATGGGGGTGATGGATACTTCTCTCCCATTTATTACCAATGATAAAGGGGAGGCTGTAAAGCATCCGCTCAACGACTGGTATCGTACTCCCGGAATGGAACGTATGGCACAACAAGGGGTTCGCTTCTCTACTTTCTACGCGCAAAGTGTGAGTTCGCCTACGCGTACGTCGATCATGACGGGACAGAATTCTACACGCCATCGCACAACCAACTGGATCAACTCAGAGAGTAATAACCGTACTCCTTTCGGACCTACCGATTGGAATTGGCAGGGTATCGCAAAGCAAACACCTACCATCCCAAAGGTATTGAAAGAGGCGGGCTATCGTACCATTCACGTGGGTAAGGCTCACTTCGGCTGCATTGGCAGTGAGGGTGAAGATCCTAAAAACATTGGTTTTGATGTGAACATTGCCGGCTGTTCGATTGGGCATCCGGGAAGTTATTATGGAGAAAATGGCTATGGGCATATAAAAGGTCAAAAAGCGAGGGCGGTACCGGGATTGGAAAAGTATCACGGCAAAGATGTATTCTTGAGTGATGCACTTACATTGGAAGCAAACGAACAGATCGATCAATCGATTGCTGATAAAAAGCCATTCTTTTTATACATGGCACACTATGCGGTACATGCTCCTTTTGAGGCCGACAAACGTTTTGTTCCCAATTATGCCAATAAAGGCAAAAATGATCAGGCGGTTGCTTTTGCCACATTAATTGAAGGGATGGATAAGTCGCTCAACGATATCATGGACCATCTGCAAGAAAAAGGTATTGCCGAGAATACACTGATTATTTTCTTGGGTGATAACGGGTCTGATGCTCCGCTAGGTGCAATGAAAGGATATACATCATCGGCTCCGCTCAGAGGAAAGAAGGGTACTGAATATGAAGGTGGTGTGCGTGTTCCATTTATTGCTTGCTGGGGAAAACCGGACAAGAACAACAAGTTTCAGCAGCAAATGCCTATTGCTGAGAATACCATTCAGCAACAGCTGGGTACAATCATGGATATTTATCCTACGGTATTACAGGCGGCAAATGTACAAAAACCGACTTCTCATGTGATAGACGGTGTAGATTTGACTACACAGTTTAGCGGTAAAAAGAACGAACAACGTAGCGAGAAGGTGTTAATGCACTTCCCTCATGCTCACAACGGTAGTTACTTTACTTCGTATCGCGAAGGGAGCTGGAAGTTGATTTATTTCTATAATCCGGAGTTGCCTCAGCATCCTTCATACGAACTTTACAACCTGAAGAGAGATCCGGGTGAAACGCAAAACCTAGCGACTACCAATATCAAGCGTTTGCGTGAGATGGTAGAGGCTATGAGTGCGCAACTGGAAGCCGAACAAGCGCTTTATCCTGTTGATGCAAATGGCACAATATTGAAGCCATTTATCTAAGCTTTCAATAACTACTAAATAGAAACACCTCTGATATTATCCGAAATTCGGTAAAATCAGAGGTGTTTTATGATTTATGGGTATGCGATTAGTCTACATACCAGCAGTTGTTTTGCGTATTAGCTGTTACCACGCTAAACTTGTAGAAACTCGAAGGATACTTACTCGTATCGACCGTAAAGTTTTCTGCTCCGGCTTTTACCGTGCCTACCTTGATCCATTGATCTGCACCTCCGGTTTTGTAGTTGTTGGTCGTACTCATATACACCGTTGCTTTTGCTTTCGGATTATAAGCCTTCCAGGTTAGATTGATGGCTCCGTTTGATTTAGCCGCCTCAACACCTACAAGATCGGTCTTTCCGATAAAAGGAACTCCTTCAATCTCATACTTCAAAGACTGAGGAATCTCAAAATTCATGTAGCGGCAAATAGACGGCATCACATCGAGAATGGAGTTGTATTGGTTGTTGAAGTGTGCATTTGGCTTTTTGTTGGTTGCATACCAAACGGTGCGCTCACGGTCAGAATGTCCGCCATGTGAATATCCATCGCCTTTACGCCCGTGATCGGTAACAACTACAACCATCCATTCTTCTCCGCTTTTTTGTTCGCGCTCTTTTACAGCTTCCCAGATACGGCGCACTTGGTTGTCGGCATCTTTCACATAACCGTCAAACTTCTCTCCATTGCCAAAATGGTGTCCGGCATCGTCGGTATATTGTAAATAGACCCATGTAAGATCGGGAGCATCAGTACGAATAGACTCTGCTGCTTTATCGGCAACGGCTTCATCGATCTTTAGAATCTGCAGATTGTCTTTTTCTTTCGGATAGTTCTTATCGTCGAGTTCCATTCCGTCGTAGGCATAGTCGAGTTTGATGGCTCCGGCATCGGGTTTGCCCTCTCCTACGAGTTTGGTACGGTTATCTTCCCATGTAGAAAAAATAGCTGTAGAAACATCGCGTTTTTGATTCTCTGCAATTCTAAAAATGGTGTGATAATTGTAGTTCGGAGCATCGATTCCATTTCCCCAAACGTTGTGTTTATTTACCCAGGTAGATGTAAGAAGCGAATTGTAACAGACGGCCGATATGGTTGGAGTCTGCGAATAACCGCCCTCTTTACCACCCATATATGCACGACTGTATCCGCCTTTGCTACTGATCTCGTCGATAGCCGGAGTATGTACACGTTCGATCACATCGGCAGGAATACCGTCTACAATTACGAAGACTGATTTTCGTTTGCCCGCAAAGGCTGACGAAACAGCCATCAGCATCACTGCTCCGATAAAAAAGGAGCGTTTGCTTTTCAAGGAATTAGTCATAGTTGAGTGTTTTTCTATTAAATGATAAATTAGTCTTATTCTGATGTTAGAAACGATCAAAGATAACAAATCACCCAATACAACCTTCGAAAAAAGAAGATCCCCCAACAACTTCATCAAATCGTAATACTACTACGCAAACGCAAGCAGTGCCTCTACAGCAATGGTCACCACCACCATCATCAATGCGACACGCAGATTTACACGACAGGCTGTTTGCACATCCTCATGTATCAGCTCACGGTCGTTGGTTCCAATATAAGGCTTATCGACCACCTTCCCGTGATAGGTATTGGGACCTCCGAAGCGACAATCGAGTATTCCGGCAAGGGCCGACTCGGGATAGCCGGAGTTGGGACTCGCATGTTTGCGTCCATACTTCTTTACAAAGCGAAATCCTCTGAGACTGAATGGTACAATCAACATCAGGAAGGCTGTAAGGCGCGCCGGTATATAATTGGCGACGTCATCGAGTCGAGCCGAACAGAATCCGAAGTTGCGGTAACGCTCGCTTTTATAACCCACCATCGAGTCGAGGGTATTGATCATCTTATACGCCATCATCAAGGGAATGCCTCCTATCGCATAGTAAAACATAGGCGCCACTACCCCATCGCTAAGGTTTTCGGACAATGTTTCGAGTGTAGCCGTACGTATCTGCGTAAAGGATAGTGATGATGTTTCACGACCTACAATCCAACTCAACTGCTCTCTTGCTCCGGGCAAATCTCCTTGTTGCACGAAACGTTCTACTTTCATTCCTTCGTCGATCAGCGACTTATTGCTAATTCCATAAAAGAAAAACAAGCTATTGAAAGCGTACAGTAAAATAGGATAGTCGGAAAGCATAAATTGCAATACGGAGAAAATACCCCACGTAGCCGCAACGAGCAACAGGCAGGTAAGAATTCCTTTCACCTTGCGTCTGGTTCCTTGATTGAGGAGAGCTTCCATAAAGGCAATCACATTACCAAACAACCGAATGGGATGTGGCATTTTATATGGGTCGCCAATGATGCAATCTATCGTAAAACCGATCAATACGGGAATGATCGTATATAAAAATTGTTCTGTCATAATTATTCTACTATCTGCTTAGATCAAACCTTTGGATTGCGCATCATGCATTGCCACAATCAAAGCCTCATTGGCTTCTCTGCTTTGCACGGCAACTCGGAAACAATGGGTATCCAATCCTCTGAAGTTGGATGCATCGCGAATCAGTATACCATGCGTTTCGATCAAGAACGCTTTGAGATCTGCGGCTGTACCTTTGCTCAATCGACACAAAAAGAAATTGCACGAAGAGGGATATATGGTGATACCATCTAGTTTTGCAAATGCGTCTACCAGAAAAGCTACCTCTACTTGCAACGCTTTGAAATCGGGTAAAAGCGTCTCGTAATGATCCATAATAAATACTCCGGCCTCTTGCGAAAGTGCATTCACGCTCCAAGGCGGACGCATCTCGTGCAACTGTGCAATTACTGCTTCGTCGGCAATGATGTATCCCAAACGAATACCCGGAATGGCAAACAACTTAGTCAGCGAATGAATAGAGATCAAATTCGAAGGTTCATTTACTGTTGAAGCTGCATGTACACCCGAGCACAAACCGGAATAGGCCTCATCCAGAATAATGGTTGTATCGGGATACTTTGCGGCAACAGTTCTAATCGCAGCTTTGTCTGTAAAATACCCGTCGGGGTTGTTTGGCGTAGCCAGCCAAACGGTTTTATAGGGATGTAAGTCTACAGTCTGAAAATCTTTGAGCGCGGCAAACGAAAGCTGATGACGATACAACTTACACGCATCTTCATACTCGGCAAAGGCCGGAATGCAAATCAGCGTATGCTGCTGTTGATACAGGTGGGCCAACAGGTAGAAAGCCTCGGCCGAACCATTGGTTACGAGTACTTGCTGCGCTGACACTCCGTGGAAAGCCGCAATCTTATCGGTCAGTTCCGTCACATTGGGATCGGGATAGTTATTGATACAGCTCAGTTTGGTTTCGAGGTGCTTTAAGATAGGGGCCGACTTATGGTTGCAGGCTATATTCGAGCTAAAATCGTATTTGATTTTTCCTTTATATGCATGCAAGTTATTTCCATGTCCGTTGATCATACCTCTAACGTTTTATACACATACTCCATATCGATATGTGCTCGTACCCAATCGGCTAGTTTGTCGTAGTTGGCATCCTTGCGTGCTTTGTAATCGACATCGGTACAAATATCCGCCTCAACTTGTTTCAAGATATAAGCAATCACATCGTTGTTATCAAAAACTCCGTGAATGTATGTACCCCAAGTTTTGTCGTTGAGATAATAGCCATCTTTCTCACCATTACCTAAGATAGCAAACGGAGCATCGGTTTCGGTCTTCCCTGCATGTATTTCATAGCCTTCGCCTTCGCCCTGATGATGCGTCATCGTAAAGTAGCATTGACGGGTTTGCTTGCCCTCACAAAGCGTAGTTTCTGTAGGAAAAATACCCAATCCAGGTATCGAAGCAACGTCTCCTTCTACATGCAACGGATCGTGAATCCAACTTCCCATCATCTGAAAACCACCACAGATACCATACAATGGTTTGTTCTCACGGTGGTGTTTCAAGATTGCTTGCGCCACACCCGTAGAACGCAGATACATCATATCGGAAATCGTATTCTTAGAGCCAGGAATAATCACAATATCAGCCATTGCAATCTCTTCCGGTTTATTGCTATACATCAATTGCACCTCCGGTATCTGCTCCAGCATGTTGAAGTCGGTAAAGTTTGACATGTGCTTGAGCAATGCAACCACAATGCGTACCTTCTTCTCGCCCTCTTTCGCTTGGTGACTATCCAAGATCACGGCATCTTCTTGCTCTACAAAAATATCCTGAAAGTACGGTACGACACCTACTACCGGTTTGCCCGTTAGTTCTTCGAGCATGCGACGCCCTTCGGTAAAGAGGTTGATATCTCCTCTAAATTTATTAATGATGATCCCTTTGATCGCATCGCGCTCTTCTTGAGGCAATAGCAAAATAGAACCGTAGACACTGGCAAAAACACCACCTTTGTCAATATCGGCAATTAGGTAAGTGGCAGCATCGGCATACAAAGCCATACGCATGTTTACGATGTCTTTGTCCCAGAGATTCACTTCGGATATACTTCCGGCTCCTTCTATTACAATCGGGTTATACAGAGACGCCAGTTTATCAAAGCCCTTGCAAACCTCTTTAAATAGCATATCCCTATCGGTCTTCTGAAAGTATTCGGATGCCGATTTATTACCGGCAGGTTTGCCATTGAGCACAACTTGAGCTGTTGTATGATTCGTTGGTTTCAGCAAGATCGGATTCATCTCTACCATGCAATCTATACCACAGGCTTCGGCTTGTACGGCTTGCGCACGACCTATCTCGAGTTGATTTTTGGTAGCATAGCTATTGAGAGACATATTTTGTGCCTTGAATGGAGCCGGATGATAACCGTCTTGCAGAAAGATACGGCAAAATGCAGCATTGATCACCGACTTACCTACGTCGGATCCCGTACCCACAAACATGATAGGCTTTAGTTGTTTTGTTTTCATTGCAGATAAAATTTTGAGTTTTCAATTTTGATGATTCCACTGTAAGGCACCTCTACATTGAATGCATCTTTGGCCTCTACGAGTTGGAAGTACACCAAGGCAGCTCGGATTACTCCGGCATGTGTAACGATGCAGACAGGAGTATCCGTGTGCGGTAGCTCGGCAAAAAAACGACCTACTCGCGTAAACAAATCTACGAAGGATTCTCCGTCGGGACAACGAGCGGTAAGGTAATTATCAAACCAACGTTTACCTTCGTCCTCTTTGTAAATATCCATCCAAGAGGCTCCCTCCCATCTTCCGAAGTGCATCTCTTTAAGTCGGTCGTCGTACCGGATTTGCTCATTAAACAAATCCTGTGCTAATTGACTACATCGCACAAGCGGACTGCTATATATTGCTGCTAAGTCTAAATCTGAAAGTTTATTTCTCAGCGTTTTCAACGAAGCTTCGTACGAGCTATCGGGCATTACATTGAGCCATCCGTAGCAGCTTCCACTTGCAATATCAACCGCTGTATGACGTATCATATAAATAACCTTACTCATGCCGTATACTGTGTCGCGGTAAAAACCAGATAGAACAAGAGTTCGCCGAATTGCTGCAATGCACCGAGCGTATCACCCGTGAAGCCGTCAATCTTTTTATGCAAATAACGTCTATAGCAGAAAAAGAATAATGTGGCAACTGTCAATATCGACACAATAAACCATGCATTAAAAAAGATAAGCGGCAATAATCCAAAGAGTAACCCAACTATGAGTGTAGTAAGATCAATCTTATTTCGGGTAAACTGACCTTTGCTAGGTTCGGTACGGGCATATTGCGAGGTATTGATCAATAGCATCGGTGACAAACGGCTAAAGGCCTGTGCCGCGATGATCACATAGATAAAGTCTCGATTATAGATATGGGATAGTAGTGCAACCTTAAGTACGAATAACATGATCAATGCAATCACACCATAGGTACCTATGTGGCTGTCTTTCATAATAGCAAGTATGCGCTCCTTTGATGTTCCTCCTCCAAAACCATCGAAGAAATCGGCCAGTCCGTCTTCGTGCAAGCATCCTGTTGTAAGCAACATCACGATGATCATCAGGATCGTAGCGATGATACGGGAGAAGAAGAGATCTGCGACTTCAAAGGCTGCAACACCTATACCTCCTACTATAATTCCGACTAGTGGAAAGTATCGAAATGCTTTGGTTTGTATCTCCTCCGAAAACTCCAAGTTTCGTGGTACAGGTATGCGACTGAAAAACAGTAGGGCATTATAGAAGATATTTAATTCTTTCTTCATGATAAATGATCATATCGGGTATTGGTTATACTCATTATTGTTTTATTCGTTTTTCAAATTGGGTTGCCCGTTCTAAAAACCAAGCAGAGTTCTTGTAAAAACTAAACTTACTTTTTCCGAAAACCATGCTAGGTTTTCGGAAAAACGATACAAGGTTTTCTTTAACTATTTATCGACTTGAGTAACAGCTGCCGTTTCGAAACTTGCCATTTCATTGAGGAAGATCAGTGCCGATTGAATAATCGGATAAGCAAGAGCCACGCCTGTACCTTCTCCCAAACGTAAGTCTAGTTGCAAGATCGGATCACCCTTCAGATATTTAAGCATCAATACATGACCTTTCTCGTTAGACGAGTGCGAAAACAAGGTATTATCCAAAATATCAGGCTGCATTTCGTAGGCCGTGATAAAGGCGGATGTAGCGATAAATCCGTCTGCTAGAATAAGCATATTGTTTTTCTTTGCTTCCAAGATACCACCTACCATCATCGCGATCTCAATACCTCCGAAAGTAGCAAGTATTTCGAGTGGAGTTTGAGGGTTATACTTTGCGGCAACCTCACTCAAGATTTGGTATTTGCGCTCTACTCCTTCGGGATTAAGTCCGGCACCTCTACCTACACATTCAGCTAGTGAAACACCGGCAAACTTATGAAGCAGCAATGACGCGGGAGAAGTATTACCAATTCCCATCTCTCCAAAGCCAATCACATTGCAGCCGTTTTCGAACTCACGACGTACATACTCTGCTCCTTTTTGCATCGCCAAACGACAAAGATCTAAATCCATCGCAGGCTTGTGAAGCATATTGTTGGTTCCGCGTGCCAATTTGCAGCTCTCAACACCACAACCTTCGGGAAAATCATAGTCTACACCTCCATCAATCACACGCAGGTTAATACCATGCTGACGGGTAAAAACATTAATTCCGGCACCACCATTTACGAAGTTAAGAACCATTTGGTGTGTGATCTCTTTCGGACAAGGACTTACGCCAGCATCCGCAATGCCGTGATCGGCTGCAAATACCAAGATACATGGATTGTGTAGTTCGGGTGTTAGCGTATTTTGAATCTTTCCGATCTTTAGAGCTATCGCTTCTAGTTTACCTAGCGATCCCATTGGTTTGGTTCGCGTATTGATTTTATGAATGAGTTGTTGTTCTATCATGTCGTTGTTATTTTAATTGTAAAGGGATACCTGAGATCATTGCTACTACTTTGTCGGCATGGGTTGCGATGTGCTGATTTACCCATCCTTGCAAATCGGTAAAGTGACGCGAAACCTCGTCGGGTGCATGTAAACACATCCCGATCTCGTTGCTAACTACAATGAGGCGAAAGTCTTGATCGGCAAACTTGCTCCACTCTGCCTTTGCTTCTTCGACCGACTTGTTGAGGTCGTAGCCATTGTCGTGAAAGATATTGGTAAGCCATAGCGTTATGCAATCGAGCAAAACCGTCTTGCCTGAAAGATCGAGCGAACTAATCTCTTTGTCCTTCTCAATAGTTTCCCATTGCTCTCCACGATCGGCCTGATGACGACGAATGCGATTTTCAAAATCTTCGTCCCATCTGCGAGCCGTAGCCAAATAAACAGGTTTGTCAGACATGCTTTCGGCCAAACTTTGCGCATATCGGCTTTTGCCCGAGCGCTGACCACCTGTTACGAATATGATCTCTTTCATTGTATCTTGTTTTTATTTCTTCGAACAAATATCTGTTTTGTAGATCCACTTCAATGTATCGCCCGGTTGCAATAGTTGCTTATAGGCTAATACGCGCGGACTTACATCGTTGATTTTATAGTACCATGCATGTTTGTATTTCACGTTGGCTACTTGGTTGATCGACTCTACAAAGATATAATCTTCGCCCGCAGGATGAGTACTAATATCTGCACAATGTTGCAATGCAACGAGAGCCGTTAGTTCGGGTGTCCATTTCACAGCTTTGGTTACTTGCTCCGGTGCAGCCTTTCCAAAGTCTATCACCACATAAACCGAATCATTTTTAACATCGGTTTGAGCTTTCAAACTGGTTGTTCCGGCAATCATCAAAACCACCAACAACATTACATATTTCATCTTTTGTTTCATATCTTCTCTTCTTAGTTTATTGCATCTTTTACGACTCATAGGTATTGCACTGATGTCTAATTGTATCTCTTACGAGGTTATATATTTTACCAGGCGATTGGTATTGAATTCAAATTCGCCTCGTATTGAAAGGCGTAAAGAAATGTGCAGCTCGAAGGGAAAAAGCAAGAGGCCGAAGCGAAGCGGCTAGCCTCTTGCTTCCCGTAGAGCTGTACTTTTTAGCCTTGAAATACAAGCGACGGGATTCTTTGTTTACTTTCTTTTCCTGAAGAAAGAAAGTAAAAAGAAAAGCTATTACCCCAATTTTGGAGCATCAAAACTGATAACTCACATGCCCCATAAAGCTACGTCCCGGCATGTTATAACCATCTTTCTCGGTATAGTTTTCGTCAAACAAGTTTGCGATTGAGAATCCAACCTTGAAGTGCGAATTGATCATATAGCTCGAAGAAAGGTCAAACACCATATGAGCCGGATGTTGCAAAATCTTATCAGCAGCAGTGTAGCCATCTTTTGCATAATAATTCTCAGGTTTGATATCCGGACGTAAGTCTCCCATCCAGTCATTCTCGAGACGCTTACCAATGTAGCGTGCATTCAAGCGAGCCACAAAACCATTGTTGTTATCAAAAGTAACTCCGAAATTTCCCGAAGCCTTACGGATGTAAAGCATCTCTTTCGTAACGGTAATCTCTTTTCCTTCGGCATCTTTACCTTTGTCTTTAAACTCGTTGTTGAAGTAATAGGTAATACCTCCGTATAGGTTGATTTTATAGTTTGTAGTCCAGAACGAAGCAATGTTTGATGAAAGCATCAACTCCAGACCATTCATCATACCATCTTGCGCATTCTTATACGAAGTTGTATCTTTACGACTGTTGTCGTTTACAATCTTATGCTTGTAGAAGTTTTGGAAATAAGTAGCATCTACACTGATGTAGTCTTTGTATTCGTAGCGCAAACCAAGATCGTACGAAGTAGATGTTTCCGGTTTCAAGTCGGGATTTCCAACGTAAATCTTTTTCCCTACTTTGTATAAACCGGCAGTTTTGTAAGCATCGGGTACATAGAACGCATTCCCTACACTTGCATGTCCCGAAAGCTCTTTCGTAAACTTGTAGGTAAGACCCAACGACGGATTCACATTCGAATAGTTTGTACTTTTCTTATCACTCTTCAGCATCTCATTTGCCTCAAGCGTGTAACGGATAAAGTTATAGCGCAATCCCGCATTTACAAACAAATTATTGTATGTGTAGGCCAATTGTGTAAAGGCAGACCCGGCATTACGATGGTGATCGGGACGAAGCGGTGTAGTTGGTACTGTCTTCTTTGAAAACTTCTCCGAGGCCACTTTATAACCTTCAAAGTCGGCCCCTACAAGCCATCTGAAATCACCCCATGTATGCGAGTTGCCCACTTTTACACCGTACTGCTTGATCTTCTCTTTCGATTTGATAAACGCAGAGTCGGTATTGTTATCGTAGTTCGACTCGTTTTGAGACGTATAATACGGAGAAATGGTCAACTGGTTATTAGCTGTGGTACGTGTTACATCCACATAGTTTGAGATACGGTCGATGTCTTTTTTAGACATTCCGTTACTGTGCCAGTAGTTACCCGGAGTCTCGATATCGTTAGACAATGTAAGTGTAGAAAACCACGAAGCACTCCATTTATCATCAATTTGATATTGCAACTTACCGTTGAATTGATTGATTTCGAATTGCGTATTCGTCATTTGATCGCCATACGATTTCTTATCCAAGATGTTTTCTCCTGTTTCCGAAATATGAAGCAAGTTGTTGGAACCGATGCGATAGTCTTTGTTTTGCTGTTTGCGTGAGAAGCCAAATGCAAAACGCAGCTTGTTGTTAATGCTGGCAGAGACATCTCCCATCAAGTTGGTTTGTCCGAAGTTACCGACACTCACCCCGACTTTGCCCGAAGCCTTAGCCGTAGGAGCTTTGGTTATTACATTGATAACACCACCCATGGCATCCGAACCGTAAAGAACCGAATAAGGACCTTTTACCACTTCGATACGCTCAATGAAATCGGCCGGAATTGTAGCAAGGTTGTTAGAGCCGGCCGGTTTGCCGTCAATTAATAATAACGTATAACTTCTACTGTGTGCAGTAGCGGGAAAGCCACGCATCCCCACAGTAACCAAAGCACCGGGATATTGAATGATATCGAGACTTGTAGAACGTTTTAGGATTTCACCTAAGTTTTCGGAAGGGTTGGCTTGAATCTGTGACTGATCAATCACCTCAACCTTTTGAGGGATCGACTTCAACGGCAATTGCATACGCGAAGCCGTAACCAAGACCTCGTTGAGATCAATCGTTTTGGGTTTTTCCTGTGAAAAAACAACTGAAGAAGAAAGAATGGCCATAGCACCGGCCCATGTTTTGATTTTCATTTTTAATAAAGTCAATAGTTAAACGAAATGCTTAACCAATAACCTTCGAGGGGAATTCAAGGGAGGAAGTTTAAGGAGTTGATACAAAAGAATGCACGCATCAACGCAATAAGTCCGCCATGTTGCTCTTAGTCCCGAAAGCAATGGTTCGTGCCTATTGGTAGGTCTTCCGGCTCGTTCTGCATCCTGATGCCTTCCCGTTGTTACACAGTGGCTGCTATC
Organism: Tannerellaceae bacterium; assembly: GCA_051656605.1. Taxonomy (GTDB): domain Bacteria; phylum Bacteroidota; class Bacteroidia; order Bacteroidales; family CAMTPD01; genus UBA12018. The sequence goes on from JBOGCF010000044.1 coordinate 130,953, forward strand.
AGTTGCTTGATTTAGAACATACGGCTGCGGGTACAGCTTTGGCTTATCCCTTGCAGGGAGTACCAAATTCCATTTTACCAATGAAGCGATAAATAAAAAGTAGTGTTTCTGTTTTTTGTTTTCTCTGCGAATCGACAACTATTGCCGTTTTTCACTTGTATTGTTTTATTCTACTGTTTCTTATACCTCCTTTTTTAGTGATACATTGAGTTTTGAAAGTTTTCTATTTCTATTAATATGGTTATTTATGATTAGTTCACTGACTGAACAATTGCCCACGATAGGTAGTGTATCATATAGGCTGATATCTTCCAGTAAGTATGCAAGAAGTGCTTTTATGGTAACTCCATGACTTACTACCAACACATGTCGGAAAGGCAACGCAATTAAGGATGCTGCCATGCTTTGTGTACGTTGCAACAAGGACTGCTCTGTTTCGGCATCGAAAGGCAAATGAAGCTCTGACTCCTCTTCGGGAAACACACAGCCTTGAAATGATCCGAAGCCTCGTTCACGCAATCGTTCGTCTGTTTGCAGTTGCAATGTAGGAGCAATTGCTTGACGCAGAATCTCTGCTGTATCTATGGCTCGTTGCAGATCGCTCGTGACAATTGCATCAGGAGCTACATTTTCAGCTAAGGATTCCGCAAGTTGTTGCGCTTGCAAAATACCTTGCTCGGATAATGTACCGGGCAACTGTCCTTGGCAAATACGCCGACTGTTTTCGATGGTTTCACCGTGTCGTACAATTGTAATGATCATCCTTTATTTCACTTCTGCTTGTGGCTGCATATTCTTCTTACATTCGTCGAGCCGACGTTTTGCAATAGGAAACACAACCGGATTGTTTGAGATCGGATTGCTGTTTACCACAACAACCGTTTCATAAACAGCTTCTATATTTTGATAGGTCAACACCTCTTTCGGTGTTCCCTGATCATATACTTTTCCTTTTTTCATCATCACCAGGTTACTGCAAAACTCGCCGGCCAAACTCAAATCATGTATGATCATCGCAATGGTAAGTCCGCGCGTTTCGTTCAGTTCCTGCAACAAATTCATGATGCGTATCTGGTGTGTAATATCAAGATGAGAGGTAGCTTCATCGAGCAAAAGCAACTTGGGCTCTTGCGCCAGAGCTGAGGCAATGGATGCCATTTGCTGTTCGCCACCACTAAGTTCGGTAATGCGCTTATGGCGAAGATGCGTAATCCCCGTAAGCTCGATGAAGTAATTCACAATTTGATAATCTTCTCGCGAGTTGAAGAACTGGAAGTTTCCCCTGTATGGAGTACGACCCATTAGCACAAACTCTTCTACCGTAATAGGCGACAACTCCTGAAACTGCGTTACGACCGAAAGCATACGTGCACGCTCTTTGAGCGAAAGAGCTGTTGTTTCTTTTCCGGCCAAACGCACCGATCCGCTTCGAATCGGAATATCAGACGCTATCGCTTTGAAGAGGGTACTTTTCCCCGATCCGTTGGGACCGATGATTCCTGTAAACGCTCCTTCCTCAATGCTGATGTTTACCTTATCCAAGCAAAAGTCGTTACCATAGCCACACACAAGATCTGTAATCTCTAACATGCTCATCTTACATTATTTTTGAATTAGAACTCGGTCTGCTCAAAATTGCAATAAAAGCTATACCTCCCACAATTCCGGTAATTACACCGATAGGAAGTTCGTTTGGAGCAATCACGGTGCGAGCAACAATATCACACAACAGCAGGAAAATCCCTCCCGAAAAGAAAGACGCAAACAGCAACGAGCGGTAATCGGTACCAATCCAAAGACGGGTAACATGCGGAATAATCAATCCCACAAAACCAATCACTCCTCCTACCGCGATACACGTACCGGTAAGCAAGGAGGTAAGCAAAAACAAACAACGTATTGTGGTTTGCGTGTTTATACCCAAGTGTTTTGCTTTGGTCTCACCCAAGCGCAATACATTGAGCGGACCAACAAAGAAATACGAAAGCAGCAATACAGCCAACGAAACAATTACCATTCCGTATATCAAATAAGTATTGGTTTCGTTGAGCGATCCCATCGTCCAGAACACGATACCGTGTATATTTTCAACAGCTGTTATCGACATCAAAAACATCACAACTGCCGATGAAATAAAACTGATCATTACCCCGATCAAAAGCATTCGGCTGATACTGACCATTCCTTTACGTACACTGAGTGTATAAACCAAAAAGATGGTTGCAAAGGCTCCGATAAAACCGGCTATGGGTAATGCGACTGCATTCATGGCAAACAAGCCTGAGATAATCGCAAAAGTAATACCCAATGATGCACCTCCCGAAATACCGAGTGTATAGGGCTCGACAAGCGGGTTGCGGTAGATCCCCTGAAGAATCACACCCGAAAGACTCAGACTACCACCAATGGTAATGGCCAGTAAAGTACGTGGTACACGGATGTATTTCAACACCGCATACTCCATCGAGTCGGGATTATTGAATGTATCAAGAATATTTCCGAAAGGAATCTCTACTTCTCCGATACTTAACGACAACATCGATGCGATCAAAAGCATCAATGGCAGAAGGATCAGAGCTGAGAGTGTTTTAGACGACAGTTGTTTCATGCTGATTGTTTAGTACTGATTGCTTCCAATCAGTATTCGATTCCTTTTCTACTGGTTATTGCTTTATCGAAAGGATGTTTCACTTTCTGAATATTGCTCACATAATCGGCTATTTCAATTAAGCCGGGTGTAGCACCGCGACCGGTAATGACCAATTCAAGATCGACAGGTTTATTCTTGATAAACTCAATAACACGCTCCTCAGGAATGAAGTTATCACGCACAGAAATCACCAACTCATCAAGAATAAGCAAGTCGAAATGTTCTTCATTGATAAGCTTCTCTACATGAGCAAGTCCTTCGGGCACTTCCTTTATCATCGTTTCTACCGGAATAGAACGATCCAAGAATGGGTGTCCTTTTGCAAAGTGAAGCACCGTTGCTCCTAATTTCTTTAAGCTATCCTTCTCGGCATAACCGTAGATTTCGGGACGTTTGTGAAACGATACGTAACAAACTTTGAAGTCGTTGCCTAAAGCACGAGTCGCTAGTCCGACCGCAGCAGTGGTTTTCCCCTTGCCATCGCCGGTATAAATGTGTATTAATCCAGTTTCTTTCATTTCTTATTGATGCAATTGGTTATAAGATCAAGTGTTTCGATAAAGGTAATCGGTGTAGGCTGACAAGCAATATTCGAGTCGAGAATAAAGATGTTGTCATTCTTCGAAGCCGGAATGTTCTTAAAGACACTCCACATTGCTTTTTCTTCGTCGCCGGTGATACCCATCGTAACTACAAATATATAATCTGGTTTACGAGCTATTACAAGCTCTTTTCCGATTGTTCCCGCTGTGAGATCGTGTGCAATATTTTCACCACCGCAATAGGTGATGTAATCATTCATAAACGTATTGGGCAATACCGTAAAGATTGGTGAAGCTCCGATCTGAATAAAGAAGCGAGGCTTTGGATTACGGTTGCTGTTTTGTAGACGAATGTCTTCGGCACGTTGCTTTACCGAGTCAATCACTGCTACGGCACGTTCTTCTTTTCCAACTAATTTGCCCAAAGCAATAAATTGCGAACAAATCTCATCAAACGTTTTCGGTGATTTGAACACCTCTACTCGAATGCCCATCTTACGCAACGTCTCCAACTCCTTTACAGAAGTGAGTCCGGAGGCTAATACCAAATCAGGCTTCATGCTTACAATCTTCTCCAAGTTGGGCTTTACCGCACTGGAAACGACTGGCTTGTTATCCGGTTTCGCTGCATGGCAATAGCTGGTACAACCTACCAACTGAGATTGCGCATTGAGGTAGTAAATACTCTGAGTAAGAGAAGGGCCCAACGAAATGATTCGTTCTACTTTCCGGGCAAATGCCGCTACGGTAGTCAACAGCACAAAAGCTGTCATCAGGGCTAGTATAGAGAATAGTCTTTTCATTATTATCGTCTATAAATGAATCGGTAAAAAATAATGTCGTTCATCTGCGTATTCGTCTCCTGATTTAAATTCTACAGGATGCTTGAATAAAGGTCCATCAAACACATACGTATGGTATTCGCCATTCTCGCCACAAGGATCGACCCCTTCCATTTCACGCATCGTAGCCACAAGTTGGTCATCCAGATTCTTTCCAAGCATTGCTTTGAAGCGATCTTGCTTCAATACAGATACTAAAATAGCCTTGAACCCTTCCTGAATGAAGTCGTGAAGAATGTCGTGGGTATCTCTGCCCCATATCGGAAACAACGGAGTGATCTCCGCCTCAGCGCATACACGCTCGATCCAGTCACGATGTGCGTCGAGATAGATATCTCCAAATACACCATACTGAACACCTTGTTCCTTGAGTTGTGCTATAATCTTTTTGAGATGGAATTCGTACGAACCGGTAGAGATCGGTTCTTGAATAAGCGGTATTTGAATAGCCTCAGCTTGCGCTGAAATAAGGGATTTATCAAGCCCGTGCGAACGAGACTTATTGCTCTCCGGCTCGCAAAAGTTGACCAAGTAGGCAGCTTCGTTGCCGGATGTTTTTAAAAATGTGTGCAAGGCAAACATACAATCTTTGCCACCGCTCCATGAAATAAATGCTCTCATTGAAGTTAGAGAAAATTTACTGAGAATAAGGCCGCAACGATTTACAGCTCGTAAAAACTTTATTCCCGAAGTTTTACATTAGATAATTATTGAGGCAGGTCTTCCGGCTTGTTTCATCTCAATCTCACCTTCCCGGAGTCTTCTCCAGTGGCAAACAGAGACCAGATTTATCGCGAAACTTACGGCTGCGGGTACAGCTTCGGTATTGCACCGAATTCCCATTTTAAAGTATCATTACAATTTGCGTGCAACTCATACTACCTTCTTGTGCAAATATAATCACAAACTTTTAGGCAGGCAAGTCTAAATAGATCTCAATATTTTCTCAACAAACGCTAACACACTAGCTTAGTGTATTTTTTATCTATATTTTTAGATAGTAGTTTAATCAAGATCTCTATGAGTAAATATTCACTTCTATGAATAAAAATAATATCCATCAATCGTGAATATTTTATCCAAAACCAAATAATAGCGAGCATTATGATTTCAAAATACATTTGCATAAACAACAGTTAGTAATAAATATATGAAGTGTCAGATTCATTTTGAAGAGTTTGCAGTATGTAAAGGATGCGATGCACAACTCAATGAATATTTTGAATATAAGGAATATAAAAAAGGGGATATTTATACAAATCAGACTGCGACTAATTATATCCTGTTTTTTATACTTTCTGGCAAAGCTGAAGTAACATGCAACGGAGAAAGTTCCTTGTTATTCAACGATAAAGAAATAGGCCTTATCCCACTGGGCGCTTCTTTTCATTGGAAAAACATAGAAGACACAAATGTGATTATACTTTGTGGCACCAAAGAAATTTCTCCGTGTGATCAATATTCAGCAAGTTACTTAGATCCAAAATGGCTTAATGTAAAACCCTCATTCATTAGCATACCCATACGACCACGTCTTTCCGATTTTCTAGACTCAATCAAAAACTACTTAATCGACGGTATTCATTGTCCACAAATGCATTGTGCAAAAACCCGAGAATTATCCACATTGTTCAGAGCCTATTATAGTCTTGATGAGCTTGCCGAGTTTTTCATTTCAATGATCAAGAATACAAAAGAATTTGAAGTCTTCATCATGCAAAACTATCAAAAGATGAAAGGTGTAAAAGAGTTTGTACACTTATCCGGAATGAATGTCAGCACCTTTATCCGCAAATTTAAGGATCATTTTGGAGAGACTCCCTATCAGTGGATGATTAAACAAAAATCAAAAAAAATACTTCATGAACTTTCTACCAGTTCTAAGTCAATAGCCGATATCATGCGCGAGTATGATTTCTCGGATGCATCACATTTTAATAGATATTGCAAAGCTTTTTTTGGAGCATCCCCTACAGAACTTCGAAATAAAATCAAAAAAGAAAAAGAAGCGAGAATCAGTTAAGACATACTCTTTATTCCAATTACATCAAATAAGGACTAAGACCCCTATTATTTTACCGCCAACAAAACATGTATATATCATAGTTTTTTGGCGGTATTTTTTTATACAACATTCCTGCTTATTTTATCCAAACACATACAATATCAACTATTTGCATCATCAAATATATTTGCATCATCTTAAAAACAAGTGATGAAGAATGTATTAATACTCTTATTAACTAGCTTTTCTTTTGCAACTTACTTGCATAGTCAGGAAGTAGCCATAAAGACCAATCTCCTATATGGTGGGTATACACTTACCCCTAATATCGGAACTGAGATTACTTTAGGAAAACGTAGTTCAATCGATTTATCGGCTGGCTATAACCCTTGGAATCTCAACGGCTCTGCAAGCAACAATAAAAAGCTAGTTCATTGGCTTGCTAATGCAGAGTACAGGTATTGGATCTGTCAGCCGATGTATGGTCATTTCCTTGGTGTAAATATGCTCGGTTCACAATATAATATTGCCGGGTATAAGCTCCCTCTCCTTTTTGGAAAGAACTCTAAAGATTATCGACACGAAGGCTATGCTATTGGAGCCGGCTTCTCGTATGGATATCAATTTATACTCAGCAAACATTGGAATATCGAGCTGAATTTCGGTATCGGATATGCATATCTAAACTACTCTCGCTTCAACTGTGTCAAGTGTGGATCATTCATTGATAAAAAACACAAGAACTATGTTGGACCTACAAAGGCTGGAATTTCAATCGGATATATAATCAAGTAAATTCTCAATGAATAAGTTATCATTTATATTATCTTTTTATTTCGCATATTCTCTCACAGCTCAAGCTATCGAACAGATAAAAATTATAGATACGCAATTCTATAAAAGCGGAGATTCATTACATGTAAGCATGAGATTGGAGACTAATCAAGCAATAGCTCCAAGAAGTTATTCTGTGACGATCACACCCGAACTGTCAAATCAACAAAACAGATTACTTCTTCATGCAATCAACGTGGAAACAAGAACATCTGCCATATTGGATAGCCGAAACAAAAACGCGACGACAAAACTAAGCAAAACATTTGCACGAGGCGAAGAAATTGCCTTTGCACAAACAATCCCTTTTGCTTCTTGGATGTATGATGCTAATATCCGCCTCAACATAGAGGTGAATGGTTGTTGTAAGACAATTCAATATCCATTTATTTGGATAAAAGAACCTGTCTTATCTACATCGCATATCATGCCTGTCTATACTGCTGCGTCTGCACTTACTCCGGTATATGACGAGACATTGTATATGTTTGACTTTGGACACAACGACTTAATTATTGACTTTAAACAAAGCATAACTACTATAGACACAACGCTCTTCTCAAACTATCAGACCTTGAATCTGATACTCAACTCCATTGACTCTATTCAATCTTCGGGAGATAAAATGCTAAGCGGTATTGAAATTACCGGTTATGCATCTCCCGAAGGTACCACACAAAACAACAAACGATTGGGAGAAGCAAGAGCCTTGGCACTGAAGCAATACATTAAAATGCATCATCCGGATCTCAGAGAGATGGATTTTGCACTCAACAACGGAGCAGTCAACTGGCCCGGACTTGAGAAGATGGTTACCGCATCAGATATGCCATACAAAAAAGAGGTATTGGATATTATACAAAACGTCCCTGCCGAAATAGATATGCAAAACAATACGAGCAGAAAAAAACAACTGATGGATCTAAGAGGTGGTGTTCCATACAATTACATGTACACACACTTCTTCCCGAAGCTTCGTAATGCTTGCTACATATCGGTCTATTACAAAACGGTAAAAGACACGAATGCTGAAATAATAAATACAGCTGTTGAGTTGATTCAACAAAATAACTATACGGATGCACTCAATCAACTGCTTCCTATTCGTTCCGACGCGCGCACATGGAACCTCATAGGAGTAGCCTATATGATGATGAAAGACTTTGATCAGTCTAAAGACTATTTCCTAAAAGCTATCGACCAAAACGATAGTAACGCTCAAAAGAATCTAAATCAGATCAAAGCTTTCATTCTACCATAATTTGACTTCTTAATTCTGTATCTAACAAAGTTTTCTCATGAAAAAATTAGTACAATTCGCCGGGATATTCATCTTGGCAACCACATTATTTTCGTGTTCGAACGACAACGAACCAACTAGCGAACCACAAAAATCATCGCTAAAGCTTCAATTGAACTATGCAAAGACAAAGGCCATAGAAGATCCAGGTAACTTGATTGCTCCTACTATTACCAGTGCAACAATCAAGTTGAAAGACGGAAGCAACACCGTAGTATACGAAACGACACTTGATCCGGCTGCGCTTTCCGCGGTAAAGACCAACACATTGGTACTTGAAGCAATACCATCTACAGCTACACAAGTTGAGATCATAGCCAATGGGGATATCACAAAAACCGATATCAACAACTATCAAAAGCTAGCAAACGGTATCAAAGATGTTCCATATCAAGGTACAGGTTCAATAACTTATTCTACTGGTGATATTCATACTGACGGACATTTACTAAAGAAAGCCTCAGTTGATATGTCTGCCTATCTATCACGTGTTGAGGTAATCGGAGGCATTCCTGTTACAATTAATGACAATGGATTGTATGCAATTGATGTAGAAGCAGTCTACATCAACAACATCAGTCTTACTCCGGCAGCAGATCCTACACGAAACTTAGGAGATTTAATCAATCAAAGGTGGCAAGATGAAACCGTATATACAAACGCAAACGGAACTTTCCGTAATATGTGGGATATTATTTCGGGAGTAAATACCGACGTTTATGTAGGAAGTATCGGGATTGTTGGTGGTAAAGCAGCGGCTTATCAACTATTTCCATACGATCCGGGCGTAAATAGCTCCGACGCCGGAAGTGTTGCAGAAAAGATGTTTCACATCATCCTTAAAGTCAAAGCATATGACACTGCCGACAACAAACTTCAAAATAAGCCTTTGCCTAATAAGAACTACATTACAATACGTTCGATCATTAACAAAGGAACATCTGTACGTGTAAATAAACTCGAAAGAAATACCATCTACAGAGTGGATCTTGCCGATCTAAAAGATTATTTCACACCAGACACCACTCCTCCGATCGATCCGGAACCGGAAGCTGGAAAAGTTGACTTAGCAGTTACAGCAACAGTTCTTCCTTGGACTATAATAAATGCCAAACCAGAACTATAATCTTCTCAAACAAAAGGGAGAATGTGCCATTGTGCACATTTCCCTTTTATCTCTTCTATTTTCTCAAGTAACAATGCTAAACACAATGCACTCATGATTCAATTAGCTTTTAAAAGAATATACATCCTCTTTCTCGTAGTCTTCTTTTCTTGCACGAAAGAGGATAACGCTGATTGTACTGCGGGATTGATACTTAAGTATAGTTACGAACACAACAAGCAAGGCGTTGACCTCTTTGGCCCCGATGTACAATACATTAAAATGTACATCTTCAACGAGCAAAATATCCTCCATCATATCGACAGCGGTAAAGGAACAGCGTTGACAAATGGTTGGTTTAAACAAATCAATCTTGCTCCGGGTAAGTACTCAGTCGTATCATGGGCAGGGGGAAATCCCGACTTTCATACTTCGTTTTTCGATTCACAAATGAGTGATCGGGCAAGTCTCGACTTCAGTCATAAGGCAGTCGTAGGACAAACCACGCTACAAGACTTTCGCATCATAGTAAATCATCAGCTTGCCGAAATGTATGAAGAAGATGTGATTCTACCTATGGATTCGTTGGATGACTTGTATTATGGAACCTACAAAGACAATGTAGAAGTAAAACCAGGATATTTATCGGTGCAGGAAATCCCTCTGATCAAAAACACCAACAAACTACGGGTTATCGTCGAGGGACTTCAACATTTAAAGACGTCAACAAAGGCAGGAGATAGTGACATTCTCGAAGTATATGCCGCAGCTAAAAATGGTCGTTATATGTATAACAATGCCATCGACGAGTATGCTCGAGTTATCAGATACGAAACACCGTTTACTATTGTAAGTGATACGGCTATCGAAACGGATATCAAAATACTGCGTCTCGACATAGAGCACCACACGGCCAATCCGGTAACACTCTATATCAACAATAAGCAAACCAATTTGCCTCTTGCAACCATCAACGTTGTTGAATCCATATTGAAGGCGCAAGATGAAAATGGCAACTACCTCATCAACAATCAAAGCGACCTAGACAAAGAAGATTTATTCGTATTCAAAGTACAAATAAATACAGATTTGTCTGTCAACATATTTGTGAACGGATGGAATATCAAACCAACTAAACCGGAAATATAGCATATGAAACAGATGTTTTATACATTAGCTGTTCTATCGGCTCTGATATTCACAGGGTGCGACTCTGGGATACACTCCGAGAACGGACTACCCGTACCATCAAATGATACCATTCGCATAGGAATAAATGCCAAAGGAATTGAGCAAACAGGTGAAAACCAAATTGAGCAAATCCGCATTATTGCTTTTAGATCCGATGGTACACAATATTTAAATATCACCAAAAGTAAAGACGAACTAAACACCTCAGAGTTACAACATACATACACTACGACAGTGAGTGTTCCCAAAGACCAACTGACAATATATATCTTGGCAAACGAAAGTAACGATATCGTGAACAATGTATCGGACTTACATTTATCCAAGACTCGATTTGATGAAATGTATCTGACATACCTTAGCGATGAGATAAAAGCTCCCTTTGTTATGTTCGGATCTCACACCATCTCCAGAACTGACATGCAACAGAATAGTCCGCAAGTAGATATTGATCTCAAGCGAACCGTGTCAAAGGTATCGTTACAATTACACTGTGACTATACCGATACACAAGCAAACTTAAAAAACGGAACAATAGACCTTCGTAACACCTATATAGTCAATATGCCTATTTCTCCTTTTCTAATCGAGAATAAGGAGTTTCTTCAAGCAGATGATTTCAACACATCTGCATCGCGAAAAATTGAATATGAAATATTGGACCCTGCAAAGGGATTTACAACAAAAACGATCGACTTTTACATCTCGGAACATATTCTTTCTCAAAGCAATTACATGCAAAAGAATCATACGGCAATTGTTGTACATGGCGTATACATTTCCGAATCGGGACAAGAAGTTGATATCAAGTACACAATACCATTGGGAGATGGTATTGCAAAACTCACAGGAGGTGGCACTCTTGAGATGCTCACCAAAACAGATTTGAATGTCACTCGAAACACGCATTATCAAATCATCGGTGAAATAAAATCGACCGGTGAAATTGATGGAATATCCATGGTGGCAAAAGTTGCGCCATGGGTAGATGCAGAAAAGGTTGACATAGACAAAAGTGCTCCATATTTAAATGTCTCACAAATCAAATTAGAAATGCTGCCATCACAGATCAAGCGAGTTTACTTCTGGAGCAACCAGCCGCTGATCTATCTGGACGAGAAAGGAACGATGCAAGACGGAGCAAAACAAGATATCATCGTAACTGATTTCTTTGAAAACATAACAGGTACAAACCGATCAAACTTCGTTGTATTCGATCCCGATCATGGTTTGAATGCTTTCCCCGGATTTGTTGCATACAATGGATACTTTGATTTAGTATTGAATCCCGACATTACACTTAAAGGCGGAACCAACACGTTCAGTTTTTATCTGCATGCCGGAAAGCTCACTCGAACCATCACTCTTGAGATAAATGCTCCTATTACTGTAAAGAGTGAAGATCTATCGGTCGTTGTAGCGCATCACGACGCAAATCTGGATGGAACTCCTCGCTTAGGTAATACAACCGAAGGTGTTGGGAAGATTCATTGGTGGCAGGCATTGGGTATTGCCTCTGCCTACGAAGCCGAACTTTGGCTGGGAGCAACACAGGCAATCTATGATATCGGATGTAACAACTATGCCGAACAAGGAGCACCGCAAGGAACCTGGAGAACTCCTAATCTTGATGAGCTCAAGTTGCTACAACTCGAGCAAGACGAAATCTTGAGCCAAGGAGGCGATGATTTTGACGATACCACTAGCGCATACTACTGGAGTGCAAGTGAAGTAACTGACAATCCTCAACAAGCTTACGCTCTCAACTTTGGTAATGGATCTTCAATGCTAAAAGACAAGAACAATTATTTCTTTGTTCGCTGCATCCGCAAATAATGAATCTAAACACTTCACATTATGCCATCAGTTATACAATCTATGAAATATACTTGGCTCTGTTTCACTTTCCTTCTACTCTTTCTACTCTCAAGTTGTAGCGACGAGATCGAACGAAACAAAATAGAAAGCCAACATACAAATGTAAGCCTGCACCTCAAACTCAAATCGGCAACAATCTTACAAACCCGAAGTGGGCACGACGATGCGTATGTAGACCCTTCGTCTATCTACTTGCTTGTTTTTGACGGAGACTCAGACAATGCGAAGCTTACCGACTGGAGCAACTCTACTTATATTGATCAGAGTGAGAACGGAACGTTTTATTTTGCATCCAAGCTGCAAGAGACTTCTGAGCAAAGATACATCTATATCATTGCCAACGCTTCGATCATCTTATCCGAATGGATTCATTCGGGAGGTTGGGCTCCTAATGTGACAACACTGGGACAAGTAAGGCATGGCCTAAAGAAGCATCCTCTGCCTCAATTTGCCGGTATTATCTACCAGCAGCCACAATTGCACCCGATGATCTCGGAACAACCGGTATCGATTAGTAGTATAGGCTCTAATGTACGCATCGGTACCGTTGATGATGCAATCGAGCTAACGCGTAATACGGCCAAAGTAACGGTACACAATCAAACAAATGATCCGTCTTTTTCGATCGAAGGTGCCAATCTGCTCTTTGTACCCGAAAGCGGATACATCTTTCCGGGAATGGTTTCTGACCTATCGTCTACTCCTATTGCTCGTCATCACTATGGTGGCGGGAATGACTCGGGAGCAGATCTAGAACACACCATCGCTTCGCGTAGTGGTAACGATATCACGCCGCTGTATTGCTACGAATCAATGGCTGCTACATGTGACAATACAGCTTTGATCATCAAAGTAACCTATCGCGGCATAACGGGATTTCACCGCGTTAATCTCGTAGATAATGTAGAAAAGAAGCAACTCGACCTCAAACGCAATCACCATTACCAGGTACGGATCTTAAAGATTCAATCACCTGGTTATCGCACTGCGATAGAAGCGCTTGCCGGTGAAGCTATCAGCAATGACATTGATTATGAGATCTACATTCAAGATCCTGATTCGCACGAAATCGTAACCAATGGAAAAGAGTACATGGGGCTCTCAAACTCAAAACTCATTGTTTACAAAGATGGAGCGGTAGACGACATTCTCGCAACCACGCTTACTTATTCGACCAATAGTTATTGGAGCGATGGTACAATCGTGCTTCCCGCCGGAGTAAGTCTGTCGAGAGGGACAACAACCTTGCCTGCTACTGCCGGCTCCGATACGATCATCAAACGAGATCTTTATATTTCGTTGAATAACACTTTTAGAAGCGGTAAAATTACGTTTCGCTTTGGCAACTTGGCTCAGACCTTGACAATCGAAAAAAGTGACAAAAATGTATCAGCCTTTAGCACACCTATTGTATTGTCGAAGGCCGTTGTGGGAAACACCTCCGCAAACACTGCGTGGTTAAAGCTTTCCGACTCTTTCGACAGTTATAATGCTCAAAACAATCAAAGCATAATAAGTGAAAACGGTGATGTATACATGCATTTCGATTCCAATATTGGTTTCGAAGATCAAGTGCAAAACCGACAAGCCGAACTTTTTGTGGCGTATGGCGACGACAAAGGACGGGCTAAAGTAATTGTGACACAAGAGAAGTTCGACATCTATAACAACCCGGTTCCGATAGAGCCGTTTACATATGTAGGAACATTTCATCGTGCCGATGAAACAGGCGAACGCATTATTCGCATCGCTGCCAATCCGAAGTATATCGGTCCCAACTACCAATGGACGGCAACTGTTGTGCATGGCGACTTTATCCGACTTAGCAGCAAGCCGTCTGATGATCCGGGCATAAGCAATCATCCGTATGGAAGAGGCGATCAACCGGCTTGGACAACAAAAGATGCGATCGAAGCCAATTGCAATCAGTACATCAAGAATCCGGCAGATTGGAGTACTTCTATTCAAGGCACGGCTACCGAGGTAAGCGGATCAAATATGGGTTCGGTTTATTTCAGAATCAGCCTGACGAGTAAACTACCCGGCGGCGCTACGGCTGCTCCCCGCTACGGATTAGTAGCCTTGAGTCATGCCTCGGGCACACACTTTATTTATGTGCGCCAAGGCGAAGCAGAAGACTATCTGATGCGTCCCGAAGACCCCGTACACAAGGAATATTCTCCAAGCGGATCACTCATTTACGATGGTTGGGTAAGCGGTAACCGCCCACTTGCGGCACAGTTTTCTCCATTCAACCTCACTGATCCGGGCATGGCTATGGGTCGTGTACGTAAAACTGCCAGAAGTTATGGTTTTGTAAAATATCCATCGCAAGGCGGATATTACTTCCTGCAATCGACACTTGATGCCTATCACCCTGCATCATCTACAGGAAATGCAGGTGGTTATCCTGCATCGGCCACTGCACCTTATCGCCCCGACTTGCTCGAATCGTGCCCGCCGGGATACCGACGCCCTCGCGACGGATCGGACGATATCTATCGTACAAGTAGCTACAACAATACCGGCGACGCTACAACACCGAAAGCCGAGATTTCTGAAATAAGACAGTCGTTGTGGTTATACCCGCGCAACTACGGGGCTACACAGACCAACAACAAGTCGAACTTCAGATATGGATATTATGCCGACGGCTATTTTGATCGACATGAAATAAAGAAACCGACCGTAGGAAACAAAAACGAAGACAACAGTGCCGTGTGGGCCAATATCGACGGTAGTAGTGACGCATATTATAACATCGCGTTTGCAGGTACCTTGCTATTCAATCCCTACAACCACGCATCGTTGTTTATCCCTAAACCGGGTATCTACTTCAATCGAAACTTTGCAACCACTTCACCATTACAAATAGAGGGAGCCGGCAATGTAGGCGTAATCACCACGAGTACGCTTTGCAACGGAGCCAACTTCTGGAGTGCGTGGTTTGGCTTGGTCAATGTGCATGATGTAGCCGACAACTATGTTAATAGTAATGACGTAGCCGTATCGATTAGATGCGTAAAGAACTAATTATCAACAAATATAGCTTCACCCAATCGTAGCATTGAAAAGTTCAATTTGACACGTAAGCATTTTCGACATACCTTCGCAATACAAAAACAAAACAGTATAAACCTTAAAACAAAAACAGGTATGAAAACTTTAAATTACATCAAATTGGAAGAATCAAAACTACAAAACGTATTGGCTTCTTTGCATCAGCTGTTGGCTGATTATCAAATATATTATTCGAACCTCCGAGGTTTCCACTGGAACATCAAAGGTCGTGACTTCTTCGTCTTGCACAAGCAGTTTGAAGAGATGTACAACAACATCGCCGAGAAAGTAGATGAACTGGCAGAACGCATCCTCACACTAGGCGGTAAACCTTCGAATAAGTACAGCGACTACTTGAAAGCTTCGAATATAAAAGAAATAGATCACGTTGAAAGCGGAGACAAAGCTTTGGCAAACATCTTAGAATCGTTGAGCTACTTTATTGTAGCCGAACGCAAGCTGCTGGCCGAAGCCTCAGAAGCCGGAGACGAAGTAACCGTTGCTCTGATGAGCGACTATCTCAAAGAACAAGAGAAACTTGTATGGATGCTCACTGCATACAACAGTTGATCTGAATATTGTTTGCTTATAAATACAAAAACGAGACTAATCATATAGTCTCGTTTTTTATTGTATTAAAAATAATATTATTTAGTATAAGGCCGTGGAGGGACAAGCAATGTTGCTCCTTCATTGTACTGCTGATTATTGGGTAAATCATTTTGACCAACTCCTACGCGCATCAATCCCTTCAATTCATCAAGATGATTTGTATATACCTGCCTTGGTACTGCTTTATATTTCACACATAGAGAAGCAGCCATTCCGACAACTTCCCCGAGTATCCCTGTTGTTCGCATTACTCGCACTGTTCCTAAAGCAACATGCGAGACACTGATATTACGTCCCGCCATAAATAGATTTTTTATATCTTTTGAATACAAACAGCGATAAGGTATAGGATAAGGATAAATTGGAATATGCCTTGCTACAGACTTAAACGGATTATCTGGAAACTTCAATTTATTTACCGAATCTGGATAATGTAAGTCAATACTCCATGTTGTAGACCCTGTTCCATCTGGATATTCAACGAAATTTCGAATATCATTTTCTGTAAGAATATGATCTCCAATCAGTCTGCGCGACTCTCTCTTTCCTGCAATATAAGCAACCCAAGCAAGTTTTCGACTGTTATATTTGTCTTTGAATAGAGGATCATTCTTTAGAACTGACCAATTAGAGAAAACAACAAGTAATCCATAGTCACGAATAACTTCGGCCTGAGTTATTTGATTTAAATGCATACCAGTTTCCCATGTCCACTCTCCCATTGTAACAGGTTCAGCATTTTGGGGATTAAATGATACTCCATATGAAAATTCAGGAAACAACTCTTCTTCACCAGACTTTTCCGAATACCATTGAACAGAAGAACCCATAACCAAGGTATCCCCAACCAGTGGAGCTGTTGGCTCTTTAAACATCTCTTTAGACTCTCGCCCCATCAAATAAGAAGCTCCTGCAAGATATCCTATGGTTCCATCCCCTGTACAATCGGCAAAAACCGGAGCTTTAAAACGATATTTCGTCCCGTTTTCTATATCAATAGCATCTATTTCTTCTATTTTATTATTACTACAAATAACCTTGTATGCATGCATATTTACGTATAGATCAATATTCTTCTCCGATTTAATGACATCCATCTTTTTTTTGTCTTCATAAAAAGATGCAGGCTGAGCATTACCACCTTTCTCCGGTCCAAATTCTTTTTGCAGATTACCCAAAGCGATGTATGGCTTAGCTTCTATTCTACCTCCGAGATGCACGCGAACCTCCGAACTATTGTTTCCGCCAAGCACAGGTCTATTATGTATCAATGCAACTTTTGATCCTAATCGAGCAGCTGCTAAAGCGGCACTCATCCCTGCAATACCACCACCTACTACAACAAAATCATATGAATCACATTTTAGGACATCTGAGTTTGACATTTTCACTCGAAGCTGATCAAGCTCAGAATCTCTTGCTCCGTCAACACTCAACTCGTCCTTCGAGAAACAAATTGCATCACAACGACCATTGAATCCAGTTAAATCTTTAAGAGACAATACAACGGTAATTTCTTTTGCATTATAAACG
This sequence comes from Tannerellaceae bacterium, assembly GCA_051656605.1. Lineage (GTDB taxonomy): Bacteria > Bacteroidota > Bacteroidia > Bacteroidales > CAMTPD01 > UBA12018. The sequence goes on from JBOGCF010000044.1 coordinate 148,505, forward strand.
CCAGCCTTAACCCATTGCCATGATGTTTCATGTATTCCCAGATTATCACCTACAACTTTATTGTTAACTAAAAGTTGGAACTTTCCGGGACCATCTCCTTGATACCAAGGAGATGTCCAGTTATAAGTTCTAATATATATGTTATACATACCAATCTCAGGTAATGTTATTTGGGTAGAAGCATCACTTACCGGTTTACCTAAACCATGTGCCATTAAATATGGCGAGCCCATTTGATCCATAAATTGCTGATCAACAACCCAACCTCCTTTATTATCAAACGACTCTGTTTCTATAAATAATTGTTGTGCAAACAACATAGAGGAGGTAATGATACTAAACAAAAGTGATAATCCTATTTTCATATAATCCGTTATTTATATTCTAACCAAGTTTTTACATTAGCAGCTTTATCAGCAATAAATCGGATCCACCTTGCTTCAAATCCCTCTTCAAAATCAAAATGTAACACCTCGTTTGGCTTTACTATAAATCGTTTATATTCTAACCATTTTCCATCACCGGTAGGATCTACTTCCATAATGAACGATATCTCAGATGATGATTTATGTGACAGTTGGAGAGATTTATCTGCATATCGTGCTATTAAATAAGGATCTGAAGGAGTTTGAGGTTGCACATCGACATTAACCCATGGTCCCCCCTTCCCTGTAGGACGGCCCATTTCCCATAGATCATCTATTGCTCCAGCCCACACAGCTACGTTCTTGTCTTCGGAATAAATAATATGTTTATTACTTCCAGTATAATTTGGATCAATACCCGTTAATAAAAGCATTCCACGATAAGATGTAAAATCACAAATATCTTTCTTGTGTGAAGAAATCGGTCTCATCTTTGAAAAACCACCTGCATTTTCCGCTGGCAATTCATAGAATGTACCACCACAGTGGAATAAATCTCGCTCTGTTGCAACCTCTCTACACAAGCGAGCTTCTTTGTTTTGTATTCGATCATTGAACAATTCTTCACCCAGAGGTAGCCTCCAGCGATTATTTTTATCATCAACTACAACTATTGCTCCTTCATCTATCGTTACTCCCTTATGATCAATTTGAAAATGATCCTTTATTTTGCGAGAGCTTACTTCGTCTTCAACTCGAGTTAACTGCATTTTCTCATCTAGCTCGTAATAATCATCTCCTGACAAGACTCCCAGTTTCCGTTTATCATCACCAAGAGCATATAAAAGGCCTTTGATTGACTTTTCATTATTTGTTATAGAAGCAATTCCATCAAACTGTCGAGGTGATTGATTTACCGATCGCTCGTTCTTATCTACGTATGTAAAAGTAACTGTCGCAATCGTTGGATCACTGGTCTTTACCTTAATCCATTCTCCTGAAGACACTTGATTCAAATCAACATGCATAGATTCATTGGGTTTAAGATCATAGCTTCCAGCCTCTTTCCAATTACTCCTTCCATCTTTATCTACCATAAAAGAAAACTTGGTAGATTGATTGCCTTCATTTTTAAGCCAAGCACTTTTATACTCCCAACCACTGAACAAAAAAGGATCAGATGTTGTATTTGCTTGCAACGTATCATTATACCATACAGATCCTACAGCTGTATTTACACCTAGTTCATCAGGCTTAGTTGTTGATGTAAACCATAAGTTTGAATGTGATTGACCTGCTCCATCGAGATTAAATTTAACCGATCGTTTATTCAAAAACTCTTTCTGTGCAGAATCATCACAACCAAATACCAGTTGATTGTTCCAACGTGTAAAGTCTCCTATTACTTTCAAATATGCCGAACGAGGGCGAATTCCTGCTGAATTCAGAGACGAGAATGTTTCTGGAAATTGCCAAAATAAACCATGCATCGTCATTAAATAATCTGGTTTTTCTGCAGTTCCCACATTTCGAATACGAGGCCATTCGGTATTCCACCCATGAGCACCATCATATGAATTACTTACTTTGGGCAGTCTGTAGAAACTCCATTTGTCATTATCTCTCACGCCAAGTAATACCGATTTACTATCCCATCCTGTTGCCCAAATAGGATCTGAATCTGAAGGATTCCCATTGATACCTCCAGGACCTGTTACTTCTACAAATTGATTTCGACGAATCACGGTCCAGTCTTTACCATCCCATTCTGACAAGGAACCAGACTCTGTGCGAAAATCAACCAACGCACGCTGCCCTTCTTCTCCATTATTAGAGTACACCAACACTCCTTGACCAGAGTACAAACCTTTTCCGTGGTAACCAGGTAGAAGAGTACTAAATTCAACAGATTTAGACTTCCCCTGCTTTCTCAAGACATTTCCATCTGTATATAATTCCTTTACATCAAGCGTGTTCACATCTATCTCATAAAAACCTTCCTCCATAGTACCTAAGTATATCTTTTCCTTCGGATTGGTAAGGTGGCGAGCCAAACCTGTATGTCTTCCAGGCATTTTTTCATAAGGAATCACTCTGACATTTTTACTCGAATCAATTGCATAAGGTCCTATAAAAAGCTGATTACTTTCTGCATGTATCATTCGATTAGCGGGTGTTCCACCAATACTTCCAGAAAAAGGATTTAATGTCAAATCCTCGCTAACCTCATACAATTTATCGCTTGATCCAAAAGGAAGATGAGGCCCGTAGGTGATCACCCACAACGAATTTTGCCACGGAACCACAGCTCCGATACCACACTCTCCTTCATTATTATAAACTGCCAAGTGAGGATATATCCCCGATATAGAAAAAGGTTCATTGGATTGATGCATCTGCTTCACTTGATTACATCCCACAGATAGCACAGCTAAGCTACCTATATAAAAACAGGAAATTAAATTTCTTTTCATGGTATGATTGTATTGATTAGTAACCTTCATTTTGTGTTAAATTAGAATTGATAAGAATCTCTTTAGATGGAATAGGCCATAAATATTGTTTATCGACATCAAAAACTCGCTGTGATAAAACTTTAATCAGTCCTTTCTTCTCCATTTCTGAAAAGTCTGCTATGCCATCTTCATCCATATTGGGCGTTTGCGGAAAGAACCACAGGCCTGGTTTTACAACCTTCTCAATCAATGCATTCGGATCTAGCATTCCATAGTTTTTGCGATTCAAAGCCTTTTCTGCCAATTTCCACCGTATCAGATCCATATACCTAAGGCCTTCATTTGCAAACTCCATTCTTCTTTCCAAACGAACAATCCTACGAAGTTCATCTTGCGATCCTATTTGAATAGCAGGATATGAACTTACATCTGTATAATCCACTTTATACGCTCGAGCCCGAACTTTATTTATCATCTCAACTACTAATGAGTTTATTTGATTTTGCTCAATCATAGCCTCTGCATATATAAGCATCACATCAGCTAATCGAATAATAATTTTATCCGGATCTACTTTAAATCCGTTTTCAAGCCATGACTTATCTACACCTTTTTTCCAAACCAGACCATTAAATGATGCAAATTGAGCATTAACTCGATTATCATTATTTTTTTGTTTTTTACCGGTTGTAAAATTCATCACTTCGAGCACTTCCGGATGAGGATCATAAATAACCCCTAGGTGCTCAATCCCGAATTCCACAATTGTTTCAGTACATCGAGGATCTCTGTTTTTAAATGGATTATGGGGATCAAATAAAGGAGACTCATCGATAGGTAGCCCGTCGGTACATGTATAAGCAGCAAGTAGATCCCAAGAAGGATCCATCGCAGCCCAACCTCCTACACATCTCGTGATCGTATTTAATACGTACTCAGATCCTAAATAACTATTTTGCGGTATCGATCTTGGCAAAACAAATATAGATTCTTTTGAGTTTTTTGTAGCTGGAAGAAATAGATTTCCATAATCTGGATGTAATTGATAATTATTAAGCTCCAAGCATGCTTTTGCAGCTTCTGCGGCTATACTCCAATCTGCATTATAAAGAGCAAAACGTGCCTTTAAAGCTAATGCAGCACCTTTAGTTGCTCGAGATGTTGCACTCGTTGTATGCTTAATTGGCAATAGATCAATGGCTTTATCATAATCTTCATAGACAGCTTTAATCACCTCTCGCTTATCAGTTCTACCCATCTTAAATGCTTCTTCTATATCAATCAAATCTCTTAAAAAGACAACATCTCCGAAGTGTGTCACTAAATCAGCATAACTATGCGCTCGAGAGAAATAAACTTCTCCGGTAAATTGATCAATCTTCTGCTTCGAAACGCCATTTGCTTCTGCTTTCGGTAAATTCAGTAATATCGTATTAGCACGAGCAATTGCTTTATACATATTAGCCCATAACGTTGTTACATTACCCCATTCTCCATTAATCGTAGCTGAAGTTATTGGATTCAATGTTTCTCGATATATCCAATCATCTGTCCAGTCGTCCGCATCTGCAATCCAAAATGCATCTTTATACAGATCCTTAATACACATATCAAGCTCAGTCTCATTTGAATACCAATTTTCACTCGAACCTTCAGATAAAGGAGCTAAATCTAAGTCGACACAAGAGCTATATAAACCTAGAATACAAGTGAGTATACATATATAAATTTGTTTCATGATATCTACATTTAAAAGTTAACCGAAAAGCCAAACATAAACGATCGTGTAATCGGATAAGCTGAAGATCCCATTTCAGGGTCCCAACCTTGAGGGTATTTGTCTATTGAAAATAAATCATTTGCCGAAACATAAACGCGAAGCTGATCTATCATCGCCTTCTCTGTTATTGATTTGGGAATTATATAAGACAAGGTTATATTTTTAAGTCTAAAATAACGTCCACTAAACAACCAATAGTCAGACATTGCATAGTTAGATGCTGCTTGCGCATAACTTAAACGAGGATACATGGCATTCTGATTTTGCTCATCAGTATTGTATTGACTCCAATAGTTTCCATCTATCAATGCCGGAATATTACCCCAATTCTCTCTTAATGGCTGTATCATCATTGTTGAGATTCGAGCGTTCTGTTTTCCAACACCCTGGAATGTCATTGATAAATCAAGCCCTTTATATCCAACAGACAATCGTCCACCATATGTAAATCTAGGCATAGAACCACCAAGTAATACTCGGTCATAATCTGGAGATATTTTCCCATCGGGCACCCCATCGGGCCCAGAAATATCTCTATATTTTAAATCACCTGGCTTGACGTTCTTATTTAATACAGGAGACTGAGCAACCTCCTCTGCTGTTTGAAATAAACCATCCGTCAAATAGCCATACCACTCATTAAACTCACTACCTTTCTTTTTTACCTGATCTCCAAGAAACTCTGTACCACCCAAGTCTCCCATCTTTGATTTAAAATCAGAAACATTTCCTGAAATGGCATATCGTATATCTCCGATCTGATCACTCCAGTCGAGTTGCACCTCAAAACCTTTTGTATTCATTTTTCCTGTATTCTGATCTGGATTGTCAAATCCAATATAGTCAGGTATTTCTAGGGAGAGCAACATATCTTTAGTCGTTTTGATATAGTAATCTCCAGTGAAACGTAATCGATTGTTGAAAAAATTTGCATCTACTCCTATATCAAAAGACTCGGTTTTTTCCCATGAAATACTTTCGATCACATACCGTTGTTGAGCTGCTGTCAATTGAGACAAAACATCTCCATTTTGATAAAATAAAGTATTCCCAAAAACGATTGTTGATTGGTATGGATAATTTCCGATGCGTTCATTACCCAAAGTACCCCAAGAAGCTCTGACTTTAAGAAAACTCAATAAATCTGACGGCTTAAGAAAGTTTTCTTCTGTAATAACCCACCCTCCAGAGAAAGAAGGAAAGGCTCCCCATCTATATTTATTATGAAAACGAGAAGATCCATCGTATCGGATATTTGCCTGAAGCAAATATTTATTTTGATAGCTATACATCACTCGACCAAACCACGATTGATAAGCCGTTTCCCAAGCCCGACCACCATTATCTCTCAACTCGAGCGGACCGAGGTCTAAGTAAGGAAAGTTATCCAATTCATACTTATCTCTGGAAGCCGACAACGTTTCATTGAAGGCGTAATAGCTTTCATAACCGGCCATTAGGCTAATATCATGAACCGATTTAATTGTCTTATTATAATTAGCAATTCCCTGATAAGTAACACTATAATTATCACTTCGCCCTTCGGTAAGTTTTGTTGTCGCGTACCCTTCTAAATACCCAACAAACTCATTCGGATCTGTAGCAGAATAGTAGGCAACCTTCTTTCTATGGTTCTTCGATTTATCAAAGTTATAAATAGGTGCTATAATTCCACTAATTTTGAGTCCATCAATGGGTTTGATGTCCAATCCAATTTTACCACCCACTTGATTATACCAATTATCAGCAGTTCCTCCATCTCGCATCAATCCGTACGGATTGGCTCCTGATTTTCCTTCAGCAATGCGACCGTCACTCCACAGCGCAGCATACACCGGAGCAGCAACACGCATTCTATGAATGGGATCATAGTTGGGTTGATGCGATTTTGAGCGTTTAAAGTTCATATCAAATGAAGCACCGATATATTTATTAATTGTAAAATCGTTATTAGCACGAGCGGTGATACGTTCATAATACCTATCAGCATATAACCCATCTGATCGATCATAACCTAATGAAACATTCGTTTTCACAACATTTGATCCTGCCGATATACTCAAAGCATGTCTCTGTCTCGGAGCTGAACGTTTTAGTATCAAATCTTGCCAATCCGTAATTGGATACTTATCTGGATCTGTCTTGTTTAAATTTAAATAATCATCTACAATATCTTTACTGTAAGTTGGGTATTGATTATCACCATTTCCTGCATCATTCCATCTTAACTCGTTCGTCATTTCAAGATATCGAGTCACTCCGACAAACTTTGGCATCTGAGTTGGTTTTTCAAAACCATACTCAAAATTATAGTTTAGAAATAGTTCATCTTGCTTTGCTCTTTTGGTTGTAATTAAAACAACTCCGGCTGCAGCTCTTGCTCCATAGATCGATGCAGAAGCCGCATCCTTGAGCACAGATATATTTTCTACATCATTGGGATTTACCTGATCAATACTGCTTACTGCAACACCATCTACAATGATCAAAGGGTTACTATCTCCAATTGTAGTAATACCTCTAACTTTTATTGAGGATGTATTTCCGGGAGCCCCATTTGATCTGCTTACTAAAACTCCGGGTATTGTACCTTGTAAGGCATTAGACAACTGTGTAGATTGCTGTTCTACAAGGACATTTCCCTTAACAGAACCAACAGATCCCGTTAAATCTTTCTTCTTCATTGTTCCATACCCCACAACTACAACCTCTTCCAGAGTCTTTGTATCTTCTAAAAGAACAATATCCAAGCTTTTCTGATTCTTATAAATTACTCGTTGAGTCGTGTAGCCGATGTATGATATTTCGAGTTGATCGCCAGTACTAACCTCCAAACTAAACGCACCGTCAAGATCACTTATCGTTCCTTGATCGGAGCCTTTAATTATAATATTTGCACCAATAATCGGTTCTCCTCTTTCATCAACCACGACTCCGGACACCTTCGTCTTTTTATCATTTTGTTGATACTCTTTCAATGTGTTTGCTTGTGATTTTGCCACAATCACAACATGATTATCCCTAATTTCATGTGCTAACGCAAATCTAGATAATACACGACTTAGCACCTTATCTACCGATTCATCTCTACTGCTTACAGATATCTTCTTTCTGGTGTCTAAATCATTCGTCTGGATTAAAACACTATAACCCGTCTGATGCTCGATCTCTTCTAACACTTCCATCAATGTGGCATTCTTGAAGTTAAGCTGAAGCTTCACATCTGAGGCTGCATAAACTTGTAGCGATCCTACCAATAAGAATGAAGCTACACAGTTCGTAAATTTGAGTTTTCTCTTCATGTATGTATGTTTAAGGTTAATTACTTCTCTATGCTTATTTGGGTAGTATCATTCTTTGTTTGATAAACCCATCCTCTTTTATAACTCAGAAGGCCCAATATCTTATCCAAAGAATCTCCTTGTTTAAATCTAGCCGTATAACGCCTGTCTAGTAAGTCTTCATTCATAATTACGATTCGATTATTAAATCGTTTTTCTAAACGAACACATATTTCAGCAAGTGATGCATCTTTAAATGCAAGCTCTCCTTTAATCCAACTTTTATGATTGTCTCCTACAACATGTGTTTTTATAAACTTATTATCGTGATAGTTGTATACAATCTGTTCTCCTTTCTTAATGTATACAGATGTAGGATTCTGCTCCTCATTAAACTTAAATTCAACCTGTCCTTCATCTAACGAAATTGAGGCTAATCTTTCATCTTCGTATGCTTTAAGATTGAATTTCGTGCCTAATACTTTTACAGTATTGTGCTTGGTCTTGATAATGAAAGGTCTGTCTTTATCTTTTGCAATATCAAAATAACCTTCGCCATCAAGCTCGATAATTCTGTTTTGTTTTCCAAAATGAAGAGGGTATATCAAACGACTTTTATGATTCAATGTAACAATACTTCCATCCGAGAGTGTAACTTTTTGAGTTATCCCTGCCGGGCACAATAACTCTACTGTTGTAAGCACTTCACTATCTTGCTGTTTTTGTCCTATATAATATCCCGATAATCCAATTGATATAATACATAGAACTATTGCTGCTACTTGAGTAATACGATATAGTTTCTTACGTTTTGCTTCTTTTTTTTCGGCAGCAATCTTTTTTTGAATATCAATAAATATACTTTCTCTGTGTGTATCTTCTTCTTGTTTGGCAGACGGACTATTTAGTCGGTCCAAGAGAGATAGAAATTTAGCAAGTTCATTTTTATGTGAATCAATTGGTATTTTCATGTTTCCTTGTTTTTTCAGTAATATTTACCCGATAAATTTATTGCCTCTTTGTAGTTTTCCCAACGAAGGATAATAAATAGACACTGAATCTGTAACCCGCTTTATTGCGATATTCATTTGCTGTTCTATTGTTCCTACAGAAATAGATAATATTTCTGCGACCTCCTTATATTTCAGTTGATCAACCCTTACCATTAAAAAAATGAGCTTACAACGCTCAGGCAACTGGTCTACTGCTTTATAAAAGACATCCATCATCTCCGACTCGACCAGACTGTCATCTGACTCTTCATTTCGTAAAGAAAAAGAAACTGGCATATCATCATAATCAATCGTTTCGTATGCTTTATTCTTATTGATAAAATCATAGCATTCGTTTTTCGCTATTCGATAAACGTAAGAGATCTTATTATCTATCTTCCCTATTCGTTCTCTATTTTTCCAGATCTTAAAAAAAACTTCAGAAACAATCTCTTTTGCATCTTCTTCTTGCACAAAATAGCGTACAAAACGATATACAACCGGATATAACAAGCCATAAAGTGCTTCAAAAGCTTTTTGATCATCTTTTAGAAGATCATCAAATAATTTAATTATATAATCTTGATTTGATTTCATAAATATTACATATTACCCTTATAACGTCATTTCTTAAATACTACCTATAAAGCGAATCTAAATATAAGCACTTTTTAACACTTAACAATACACTATACAACTTCAACGGACTATAAGATCCTTCTTGTTTGCTTTTGCAATTATGGTTACCTTCGTAAATAAAAAGAAGAATGACAAATCTGGATGGACGCAAACGTAGCAATGTGAGACCGGGACAATTGGTGAACATCGTGCTTAAGGCCGATCAACGCACAGGCGAACTCACCGAAGGTATTATTAAAAGGTTATTGACCAAGTCTCCTAATCACCCGCACGGAATCAAAGTGCAACTCGATACCGGTGAAGTAGGACGCGTGAAGGAAATTCTGGAAGATTGGGACGAGTAGTTTTGATCTATATGAAAACTAAATCGTTTGATGGGCATCAAACGATTTAAACATAACGAAAACGTAATCGTCCGATGGCGATCAAACGATTCTGTTTATAGTGAAGAGCGAATCGTCAGGTCGCCGTCTGACGATTCGCTCTTCGTTTACTTTATTTTGAAACCTTACGAGGTCTCGATGCAAAGGTTGTTTTAAAAATGTTTGCCCGAAACGTAAACCCATTCGCCGTTCTCTTTTTCAAAGATCGACTCTTCTTTTATCTGATCTACTTTTCCGCGCTCCACAAAAAGGGCTCTAAACGTAACCACTCCGGTATTGTCTGCCTCCTCTCCTTTCTCTTTCTGCAAGATTTCGAGCTTAACCCATTTTACAGATTTTGCCCAACGCTTGATGTCTGCCTTGTCGCTAAGCGGACGCGTTGACGAATGCCAGCTTTTCATCAAGTAATCAACATCGGCCATTGTGAAAGCGGTATAGCGTGAACGCATCAATCGCTCTGCTGTAGGAGCCGATATTCGTCCTTCGATGATTGCACCACAGCACTCGCCGTAGGTATTTTGTGAGCCGCAAGGGCATAGTTGTTCCATATCGTGTATATTCTTATTACTCCTGCTAAATTACAATTATTTTTATTGCGAAGCCTCAAAGGCTTGCCAGTTTGATTTATTTGAATAGTTTTGCAAAAAACATATTAACCAACCACAAAACAAAATGTATGAGTAATCTATTTAAAACCTTAATGATGGGGATCATCGTTGTTACGTTTAGTGCCTGCGGATCTCTTTTTTACGGAACCAACAAATCGCTGCAGATAGAACCGGGTATGACGAAGGAAGAAGTTACAAACCTCATGGGAAAACCAACCCACCGAAGCTTCGACGACTATCAAGAGCAATGGGAATATAAATCGCTGACTAATTCGGGAAGAGAGTATAATGTCTCGATTATAACCTTTAAGAAAGGACGTGTTGTGAGCATGGACTCGTTTAGCGAACCGGCACCTGCGGCTCCCAACAACTCGAACGTAGGTGTAATTGTAGGCCCTAGTCCTGTGGTAATCCCTGCCAAACCCAATCGTTTCGAACAATTCTACAACAACGTAAAATCGGAACCCTTTAAAGACGGTAAGTTCAAAGTACTTCGTATCGGTGTAACCAACGGAAGATTTACTTGTGCGGAAGTAGCACAAATGATGAACATCTTCTCCTTTGATGATGATAAACTCGACGTATTGTACATCATGGGACCGCACATCTACGACTTTGAGAACTTCAAGGTGGTATTGAAAGCCCTCTCCTTCTTGAGTTCGAAAGAAAAAGCAGAAGACTACATCGAAGGCATCATCAAGAAAAGACGCTAAGATCAACACGACCATTCCCATTAATAACAATACATAAACCCCGGCCTCTTGGTAGAAGCCGGGGTTTATTGTATCGTCGTATTCTATATCAAATAGAACCAATCATCAAAGCCTATCCATAAACAACATCGATATATCTCCGCAATAACATTCGGAACTCTCCGTTATAACTTTCAAGTTTCTCCACTATAACATTTGGAATTCTTCACTATAACTTTGAAACATATGTGCTATAACATTTTAGAGCTTTCGCTATGACTTAAAAGAGTCGTCTATTGTCGGCTTTGCAGTTTCTATTTCCGGCATTTAGCGTAGAGGCGTAAACGAAACGAAGGCAAAGGCGAAAAGGAAAAAGCCGTTCAAACGGAGGCGAAGCCGTAGAGCGTTCTTTTTCCTTCGCCGAGCGCCCGAAGTGTAGTAGCCTCGAAGCGGTAGCCGGCAGCTTTTCTTTTTGGTTCTTTCTTCTTTTCGCTGCCGAAAAGAAAAAGAACAAATAAGAAGATTAATAATTTTTGCCCGCTACCCTCGGTGCCGGAGCACCCGGAAGCGGCTTCCTGCTTTTGAGATCCTGCATGATCACCTCAATCGCTTTATCGAGCTGTTGATCCTCTCCACTCCACTCTTTGAGCGGATCATTATCGATCAAGATATCCGGATCTACACCATGGTTTTCGATAATCCAGTTGCCCGTTTTCGGATCAAAACTTGTAAAGAAAGGCACCCTGATATCCGTACCATCCATATAAGGAAGCGAACCGCTGATACCGATTACACCACCCCAAGTACGCGTACCGATCAATTTGCCCAGACCAAGTGCTCTAAATCCCCAAGGGAACAGGTCACCATCGGAAGCCGAATACTTGTTGATCAGGCAAACCTTTGGCCCCACTAGCGTCGCATTCGGAATGGTTCCGATCTTCGAAGTACCACGACCTACGGTAAGGCGGTACGGTTCGCGAGCCAAGCGTTCGAGAATCATCGGAGAAACATTTCCGCCCCCATTGGCACGGTCGTCAATGATCAAAGCCTCCTTATCAAGCTGCGGATAGAAATAACGGGAAAACTGATTGAGCCCCTCCGGTCCCATGTCGGGAATATATACATAACCCACTTTGCCGTTCGTTGCTTTGTCTACCTTTTCAATGTTCTTTTGCACCCAGTTGTAATGATACAATGAGTACTCTTCTGCCAGAGGCGTGATCACCACCTTGCGCGCTCCGGCAAGTTGCGGCTTGCTGTTGAGCATGATCTCGGTAGGCACATTGGCCTTCCCTACCAACAAAGCATACATATCTTTTACGGTATTGGTCGGTACACCATCTATCGAAACAATGTAGTCGCCTTTGTGTGCATCGACACCTGCTTCGGTTAGTGGCGAACGAAGTTCTTCGCTCCAGGAAGCTCCCGGTATGATCTCTTCCAACTTGAAGAAGCCGCTTTTATCGCGCGACACCTCTGCCCCCAATAAGCCCGTTGCAATACGTGCGGGACGTTGTGTTTCGCCCGGATTTACATACGCATGACCTACGCCCAATTCGCCGATCATCTCACCAATAATATAGTTAAGATCGAGGCGAGTCTTGGCATACGGCACCAATACTTCGTAACGTTTCTTCACTGCGTTCCAATCGATTCCGTGCATGTTTTCCAAATAGAATCCGTCGCGATAGGCACGCCAAGCCTCATCGAATATCTGTGCCCACTCGGCCGAATAGTCTACCGGAATCTTCATGTCCGAAAGGTTTACCGGCGTAGATAACGTAACCGGACCCGAAGGAATGTCGGTTACAAAGTATTGGTTTCCTCGTTCAAACACAACCTTCTTGCTCCCCGGAGTCACGATCATGCCGGCATCAGCCACCAAGTCTTCTTTCTGATTCTTGAGGTTGTAGATCTTCGTTCCCCCTTGTGTGCTATAAAGAATGGTATTACCATCCGAATAGAAATTGCCGTAATAACCGGCAGGCAATGGAAGCTTTATGATGCGCTGATCCATACCTTCGGCATCAATCTTTACAGTATTAGCAGGCTGATCTGCTTTGGCCTCCGCACCATCTTTCGTTGCGGTATCGCTGTCTTTTGTTATTGCTTCGCTGTCTTTTTCGAGAAAAGGCGAAGGGGTATCTTTGGAAAGCAAAGCAATGTACACGCCCCCCATATTATTATATACATGATTCCATTCGAGCTGTCCGTAGGTAGGATTAAAGTCTCGCGCCGATGTAAACACAATGTACTTACCATCGGTACTGAATACCGGGCTGTACGAACTGTACCACTTGTCGGTTATAGGGATCTCTTTCTTATCTGCCAGATTCAACGCATAAATCAACGAGAAGTTGTTGTCGCCTTCTCGCGCATAGGTAATCCATTTGCTATCGGGCGAGAAGTTGATGCCACGAGCTGCTCCTGTCGGAGTCTCAAGCAGTGTGGTTACATTTCCCGAAGGAACATCGATGAGCTTGATTCGGTTTTTACGATCGGTAATGGCTAACTTCTTGGCATCAGGACTCCATGTAATCCAATTGATATAGGTGTCGTTGTTTTTGGTGAGTTGCGACACCTTGCCTGTAGCAACATCACGCAGGTAAACTTCTGTTTCGCCGGTTGCGTCTGATATATACGCAATACTTTTTCCATCGGGCGACCAGCGTGCCATGCGTTCGTGTGCTCCCGGAGTACGGGTTATGTTTTTAGTCACACCTTTATTTACCGGCACATCAAACACTTCGCCACGAGAGGTAATTGCCATGCGCTCGCCATTAGGAGACACTGTTGCGGCAGTGATATAGTTGGCACCGTCTTTGATCTCGTTACGGGCCAACGCATTGTCTGACGCGAGTGATATGTTTACTTTCTCTGCTTTCTTCGTATCGGTATTGAAGGTATAAATGTATCCGCCGTTTTCGAATACGATGGTGTTTCCATGGCTACTCGGAAACTTAATATCGTATTCTTTAAAGTCGGTAACTTTAGAGGTTTGCTTGGTTTTGGTGTTATACACAAACAAATTCATGATCTTATCTCGGTCGGAGATAAAATACACCTCGTCGCCAATCCACATCGGGAAGATGTCTTGCGCTACGTTGTCTGTGATGTTTGTTACAGTCTTGGCCTCTGGATTGTAGATCCATACATCATCAGCCATTCCGCCTTTGTAATGTTTCCAGGTACGAAACTCACGCATCACACGATTATAGGCGAGTTGCTTTCCGTCGGGCGAGTACGAACAGAAGCCGCCTTCAGGCAAAGGAATCACCTGTGATAGTCCGCCCTCCTTATCCACTTCGTAAAGTTTGCCCGAGAATCCATCGCTGATGCGATTGCGGTATACAATACGAGAGCCGTCGGGAGTCCACCCGGTTACAATGTTGTTTGGCCCCATTCGATCGCCAAGATCATCGCGCTTGTTAGTTGCCGTGTAGGTAATGCGAAGTGGTTCTCCGCCTCGTACAGGCATGGTATAGACTTCGGTATTCCCGTCGTACTGACCGGTAAAAGCGATGGTTTTTCCATCGGGTGAAAACTTCGGAAACATTTCATAGCCTACGAAAGAGGTAAGACGTCTTGCCTCTCCGCCCGAAGCCGGCACTGCGTATAAGTCTCCGGCATAAGAGAATACAATCTCCGAACCATTGGTTGAAGGGAAACGAAGCAATCTGGCTTCACCCGTTGTAACAGCAAAGAGGCTGGGGAAAGCTAGTACGGATAGCAAAGAGGTCGCAATTTGTTTTTTCATTGTATGTGTAGTTTATAGAATACACAAATCTAAATAAATTCCACATTAATAAAGTAATTAATATGGAATTTGTATATTGCGACTCAAATACTTTATTGCAGAGACTGTATGAAACGTATCTCAATTATAAGTCTAGTTGTATTGGCCGTATATTCGGTATTGATCTACGCATTTGTAATGCCCGAGGCATCGCACAATGCCCCTTTTGAGTTTCGTTATATCCTCGAATCTCCCGGTGTGTACAAGCAAACGTGTACTTTCAATCATACAAACGCTTTTGAAATAACGGCTCACGATCTGTTTTGGAACAAGAATAATCCCGATTATAAACCCAAATCGTTAAAGGTTGCATTATCTGAAAAAGAGACCGAACAACTGAAAGCATCTATTTTCGAATCGATGCAACTGGAAGACCTCAAGCCTCACTACGGTTTTGACGGAAAGGCTACTTCCGACTTCGTTCATTCTTTCTCACTGATCACTGCTACCGATACGGTGTTTCTTTCCGTGAAGGATCAGATCGACAACGACATCCCAAAAGAGATTTACAGTCTGGTGCATGTAATGAGAGATTTGTTTGAAAAACATTCCAACAATTAATTATAAGATGAAGAACAAAGTTGTTATTTGCATCGGATCAAACTTCGACGCAGGTATAAACATTGAAAAGGCAAAAGCTGTTTTAGAAAGAGAACTTGGCCCTATTGCCTTTGCTGATCAAACTAAAAGCGAAGGGGTAAACTGGTCAAAACCGTGTATGTTTACCAATCAGGTCGGGTATTTCGAATCAGATAAAGAGTTCGATTACATCAAGCAACTCACCAAACAAATCGAACGTGATTTGGGCAGGAATGCAGAACAACGTGCTCTGGGCAACATGCCAATGGACATTGATATTGTTATCTGGAATGATGCAATACTCAAACCGGACGACCTCAAGCAGACCTATGTGCTTGACGCTATTCGCAGTCTTGAGCGATCTCTGAATCAAACTATTTTACAGTAATAAAATAGGGCAAAAGGCGTAATTGTATAATTATTAGCTATCTTTGTCGCCTCAAGAAAAAACATTAATTACAAAACAATCCAATTGATATGAATCAATTAATGGACCCAATCGGTAAGCTGATGGGATTAAGATACAAGTCGCACCCTTGGCATGGTGTCGAAATTGGAGACGATGCTCCAAATACAGTGACCAGTTTTATTGAAATGGTACCTACTGATACTGTTAAATACGAAGTAGACAAATCAAGCGGCTACATTCGCATCGACAGACCACAGAAGTTTTCAAACGTTATTCCTGCTCTTTACGGTTTCATTCCACAAACCTATAGTGGACAATGCGTGGCTGACTATACAATGGAGAAAACAGCTTACGAAGACATCACCGGCGACGGTGACCCTATCGATATTTGTGTATTGACAGAGAAAGTTATTCCTCATGGAAACATCTTGGTTAGTGCAATTCCAATTGGCGGATTCCGAATGCTAGACGGAAAAGAATCTGACGATAAGATTATCGCGGTAATGCGCAACGATGCTGTATATGGTGGTTATAAAAACATCACCGATTGCCCTGATATGGTAATCGATCGCTTGAAGCACTACTTCCTTACTTACAAAGATCTTCCAGGAGAAAAACGTCACGTTGAGATTACACACGTATTCGATCGCGACGAAGCACACGAAATCATCTTACGTTCTACAGAAGACTATGCAAACAGATTCAAGAATCTGGAGCAATTCCTTAAAGGCGTATAAGTAATAAAAGCATTATAGAGATGGCTGTTCTTTTGGAGGACAGCCTTTTTTATATCCCTACCCCTGGGATGTGGCAGCATCAGGTAGATACAAGAAAGCCCCAACCAGTTCACTTCAGAACCGATTGGGGCTTTCAAATATCGTTATCGTTTACTCAAACGAGGAAGTATTAGCGACCTCCGTTTTTACGTTTTTGAGCTTCTTGTTGCAAGCGTTGAGCTTCTTCAAGACGAGCCATAAAGCCCGATTTCTTGCGAGGCTTACGTTTGTTAGCTTCAAGTTTAGCCAAAAGCTTATCTTCATTGATTGTATATCTGAAGATCAACGTTTGAATAATTGTAATCAACGTAGAAATAAAGTAATAGTAGCTAAGACCTGATGCGTACTGATTGAAGAACACAAGGAACATCAACGGCATCATATACATCATCACCTTCATACCCGGCATTTGTTGTTGCCCTGTATTGGTTTGCTCCATATTGAACTTCGTATAGATTACGTTTGTAATCGTCATCAACAAACAGAACAAACTGATGTGATTACCAAAGTACGGAGTAATGATTGGGATGTATGTATTCCAGCTTACAATTGCATCGTATGTAGACAAGTCGTGAGCCCACAAGAAGCTTTCCTGACGTAGCTCAATTGCCGATGGGAAGAACGCAAACAGCGCAAGCAAGATTGGCATTTGAAGCAACATTGGCAAACATCCGCTCATCGGACTTACACCTGCTTTGCTATAAAGCTCCATCGTAGCACGTTGGCGAGCCATCGCATTGTCTTGACCAGGAAGTTTTGCGTTGATCTCTTCAATCTGCGGACGAAGTACCCTCATCTTCGCCGATGACATATAAGACTTATATGTAAGCGGGAACAAGAAGATCTTCACAACCAAAGTCAATAAGAAGATAATGATACCGTAGTTATTGATAAAGTTTCCGAAGAAGTTGAAAATAGGAATCACAAAATATTGATTCACCCAACGGAACACACTCATACCAAGAGGAACAAGTTTGTCTAGTTGAAGCTTGTTGTCGGCAGTAGCATCATCGTCATACGCCTGCAATAAAGAGAACTTATTAGGACCGAAATAGTATCTGAAGTTCGCTTGTTGATTACCTCTCACATCAAAAGGAACAGAAGCTGTCAACGAACAGTTTTTCAAGAACTCACCATCTTTGTAGATCGAAGAGCTCATTTTTGCATTCTCAAAGCTGTCGTCAGAGATCAACGCTGTTGAGAAGAACTGATCTTTATAAGCCACCCATTTCACTTTGTTTTGAAGAGTCTTAGAGTCATCACGAGATTCGCTCAAGTTCTCAACATCATCAGCAGTATTCTTGTAGAAGATACCGGTGTAGCGTTCTTCAAATTTACGACCGTGTTCTTGCTGTCTGATTTTTTGGTTCCATTGCAGATCCAATGTATTTGTACCGGCAGCCAACACTTCACCCATACCATTTCCCTTGATCTTAAACTCGATCATATAATCATCCACAGGAACAGTATACATATAATCTAGGTATCTGCCATTTCCTGCGTCAAGACGGAACGTGATTGAATTTGCGGTTTTGTTGATCGGAGTAAAATACAAATCAGATGTATTCAACACGCGATTGCTAGCCGTTGTAAGAGTCAGGTTAAAATCTGCTCCATTCTTTTCAAACAAATACAAAGGAAGAGAGTCTGAGGTAACGTAGTTTTTCAAACGAGCTGAAATTACGCGACCACCTTTGTTCGAAAACTTCAATTCTACTAGATCGTTTTCCAACGTAGTTGTCTCTTCGTTACCTACTGCAGCCGCTGCAAATACGCCATACGCCTCTTGCATACGAGACAATGTAGCAGAGTCTGCTTCAGTTGCGGGAAGTACTTCTTTTGTTGTCGTGCCGATCTCCTTTTCAGCCTGCAAGTGCAGCGCCTCTACCCTAGCAAGCGAATCTTGAAGCTGCTTACGCGCTTCGATTTGCTCAGGTGTTGGTCTGTTCAACCAGCTGAACGCGAAGATTACAACACCGATAAGAATGAATCCTATGAGTGAATTTCTGTCCATTGTTAATTATTATTTCTTGTTTTCAGTAGCTGCTTTGATAAAGCTCATAAACAGCGGATTAGGATTAAGTACAGTACTATTGTATTCAGGGTGGAACTGAACACCGATAAACCATTTCAACGTAGGGATTTCAACAACCTCAACAAGACCTGTTTCTGGGTTTTTACCTACACACTTCATACCGGCAGCTTCAAACTGATCAATATATTGGCTATTGAATTCGAAACGGTGACGGTGACGCTCTTGGATATTCTCTTTACCATAAGCTTTAGCAGCCAAAGAACCTTTTTCAAGTGTACAATCATATTCACCCAAACGCATAGAACCACCCATATCGGTAATGTTCTTTTGGTCTTCCATGATGTCGATCACTTTGTATTTAGCATTCGGCTCCATCTCAGTAGAGTTTGCATCTTCAAAGCCAAGTACGTTACGAGCAAATTCGATCACCATACACTGCATACCAAGACAAATACCCAAAGTAGGTACATCGTGTTCGCGCGCATATTTCAAAGCAACGAATTTACCTTCGATACCACGTTGACCAAAACCAGGAGCGATAAGAATACCATCCATACCACCTAGCATCTCGTCAGCATTCTCAGCCGTAAGCTTTTCAGAGTGGATAAAGTGAAGATCAAGCTTTTTATTTTGTTGTGTCGCAGTTTGCAACAACGACTCATTAATCGATTTGTAAGCATCAGGAAGCTCCACATACTTACCAACAAGACCGATTTTCACCGTCTCAGTAGCAGTATATTTTTTATTTAGGAACTCTCTCCAAGGCTTCATTTCAGGTGTTTCACCCACTTCAAGACCCATTTTCTTCAATACAGAAGCATCCAGGTTTTGTTTTTGAAGTGCCAAAGGAACTTCGTAGATAGTAGGAACGTCAACACATTGTACTACGCCACTCTCTTCCACGTTACAGAACAAAGCAACTTTACGAAGAAGTTCTTTTGTCAATTCACGTTCGGTACGTAACACAAGAATATCCGGTTGGATACCCAACTCCTGAAGTTGTTTTACAGAGTGCTGAGTAGGTTTTGTTTTCACCTCACCAGCAGCAGCAATATAAGGAACATAAGTCAAGTGAACACACAGACAGTTTTTGCCCAACTCCCAACGAAGTTGACGCACACTTTCGATAAATGGCAGCGACTCGATGTCACCAATAGTACCACCAATCTCAGTGATCACAAAATCAAATTGATTCTTTTGACCAAGAAGCTTCATATTACGTTTGATTTCGTCAGTAATATGAGGCACCACTTGTACAGTTTTACCCAAATAATCTCCGCGACGCTCTTTATTAATTACGTTTTGATAAATACGTCCCGTAGTGATGTTATTTGCTCTTGTTGTAGGCACATTCAAGAAACGCTCATAGTGACCAAGATCTAGGTCAGCCTCATGTCCGTCTACAGTCACATAACATTCACCATGCTCATACGGGTTCAATGTACCCGGGTCAATGTTAATGTACGGATCATACTTCTGAATAGTTACTTTATAACCTCTGGCTTGAAGCAACTTACCCAACGATGCGGCTACAATACCCTTACCTAATGAAGAGATAACACCGCCTGTAACGAAGATATACTTAGTATCTGCCACGACAATAATATATTTAATTAATCAACAAAACTATCTGTTTCCCAAAAGGGCAAAGGTACATATTTTTATTCATTATCACCAGACGTCGTTTGATTTTTCGTAAGCATTTAAAGTTTGAGCTTCTAAAAGATCATAAAAATCAAATAAATGCAACAATGTTATATGTTGTAAAAAAAGGATTGAAAATATCTGTATTTTAGTTACATTCGCAAACTGTTAAAACTCTAACAAATTACATAAATATGAGAGTACTACTTGTTACACTGGCTATCATCTTTACTAATTCATTTAGCTACAACCTGATTGCACAAGAAACAAACACTACTGCTAATGAAGAGCGTGTACCCGATCAGTTTCCTGAGCTGGAAAAGATCCCCACACTCATGCAAGTTCACGAACAAGAAAACTTAAACTACAAACCGCAAATCGCACCCACAGCCGTTGCGATTGAAGGATTTATCCCGGAGCAAAAACTAGAAATTTCTAGAGAAGCATTATACTGGATCAACAAAAAACTCGAACCATGGGAAGAGTTTGACAGATATGTCACATTCCAAGACACCGTAATTGTAAACCCGTTGTTCCTTCCGTTTGTATTCAAAAGCAAATCCATTGCCGACACCATGACCTGGGCACCTGTTCGCTACCACGAACAAGAGTTCCCTCAAACCTCGTGGATCAAAACAGACACATTATTTAAAGAGCAACTTATCGTACAGCGCTTTAGAGACGCAGCCTACGACTACGTTGTACAAAACAACCGAGACGACATCAAATACGCACAAAGCTTCTTCCCCAAAGGAGGAGACTATGTGAAGCCTATCATTATCGAAGGCAAGAAACCTGAAGAAATCCTGACGGTAGACAACACCAGCGATCTGGATCAAGTAACGGCTCCTGTCAAGTTTATACCCGAGCGCAGATACTGGACATCACGCATGAACAGCAGTTTGCAGTTTTCGCAAAACTACATCTCGCCCAACTGGTATAAAGGAGGAAGTAGCAACATCAACCTTTTGTCGCTGAATCAATTCAAATACGATTACAACAAAGACAAAGTACAATTCACCAACGAGATGGAGTGGAAAGTCAGCTTCTTCAACGCGCCAAAAGACACACTACGCTCGTTTAAGATCGGTGAAGACGCGTTTCGTATCTATAGTAACTTAGGTTACAAAGCCTTCAACAAGTGGTACTATACGCTGAACATGGACTTCAACACCGTAATCTTCAAGAATTACGCAGAGAATACCAACGACCTCAAAGCCGCATTTCTATCGCCTATGATCCTACAATTCGGTGTCGGTATGAAATACAACACAAGCGGATCCTCTTCTACCGTAAAAGGCCGAAATCACAACCTGACAGTCGACCTTTCACCATTGGCATTGTCCTATAAATACATTGGCAATAAAAATGTAAACGTAGTTCAGCACGGTATTCCGGAAGGCGATCGTCACCTAACACAGCTCGGTTCGAAAATCAGAGCAGACTTTACGTACAACATCAATCGCAACATCTCATACTACACCCGCTTCTCATACTTTACCAACTATGAAAAGATCGAGGCAGAATGGGAAAACCGACTAAACATGTCGATCAGCAGATACTTCTCTACCATGATTTATCTATTCATGCGATATGACGACAGCGTTCCGTTGAACGAAGACTTCAAGACACACCTTCAGATCAACGAATTGCTAAGCTTCGGCTTCAACTACAAGTGGTAACATAACCACCAACACATAGCAAACAAAAGGCTTTATACGTAGCAATTACACCTACGCATAAAGCCTTTTTTTAGCAATTATATTTAATAAGATCATACTGAATTTAGAAAGTATGTCTAAAAACAATATGTCTCAGAGTTGCGAATCTCAAACAAATGGTTACTTTTGCCGCCTAGTTGCAATATAGAGATTACAGAATGGCACAATCAATCGTTCAAACCGGCACTATCACGCATATTGACGGTGACATAATTAAAGTAAAAATCTGTCAACAATCGGCCTGTTCCGACTGTCATGCCAAATCAGTATGCTCCTCGTCGGACAAGAAGGATCACTTCCTCACTATTACAGACTCCTCCAAGCACTTCGAAGTAGGAGAAACTGTAACCGTCATTGGCGAAACATCAGCCGGACTTACGGCCTCTCTATTAGCCTATGCTCTACCAATCGTACTGATCCTCTCCACCCTCTTCGGGGCCTCTGCCGCCGGCATGAGCGACACAGCGGCAGCACTATTGGCACTAGCTACACTAATACCCTATTATTGCGTACTCTATCTCTTCCGCAACAAACTAAAGAAGAGATTCACATTCAAAATAAGAAAGCAAAATCAATAATGATATTATGATTCTTATAGCTGTTATTTCATTAGGTGCAATAGGAGCGATAGGGGCTGTAGTCCTCTATGCGGCTTCTAAAAAGTTCGAGGTATATGAAGATCCTCGAATAGCTCAAGTACAAGAGATTCTTCCTGCGGCCAACTGCGGAGGATGTGGTTATCCCGGATGTGGTGGTTTTGCCGCTGCATGTGTAAAATCAGACTCATTGGACGGACTCTTCTGCCCTGTAGGCGGAAACGATACCATGAATCAAGTAGCATCCATTCTTGGCAGAGAAGCGGCAGCATCAGCTCCCATGATCGCCGTAGTAAGATGCAACGGAAGCTGTGAAAACAGAAAACACACCAACCAGTTTGACGGAGCCAAAAGTTGTGCGGTAGCATCCGCTCTATACGGAGGCGAAACCGGCTGTTCGTATGGCTGTCACGGCTTTGGCGACTGCGTAAAAGCATGTACGTTCGATGCCATCCACATCAACCCCGAAACACAACTACCCGAAGTAGACGAAGACAAATGTACCTCATGTGGTGCCTGCGTAAAAGCATGTCCTAAAGCCATCATCGAGCTACGTAAGAAAGGTCCTAAGTCGCGTCGCGTATTTGTAAGTTGCGTCAACAAAGACAAAGGCGGAGTAGCGAAGAAAGCATGTGATGCAGCCTGCATCGGTTGTTCAAAATGCTTCAAGGAATGTCCTTTCGAAGCCATCACCATCGCCAACAACCTTGCATACATCGACTACGACAAATGTCGCTTGTGCAGAAAATGTGTAGACGTATGTCCTACTCATGCCATCCATGAGTTGAACTTTCCTCCCAAGAAAAAAGTAGAACAAACAGAAGCTAATAATTAAAACTCAAGATACTATGTTAAGGACATTTCGTATCGGGGGTATCCACCCGCCCGAAAATAAACTGTCTGCAGGCAAAAAGATAACTCCGCTCGAGCTACCAAAGCAAGTGATTATACCCTTATCACAACACATCGGAGCTCCGGCCCAGGCTATTGTAAAAAAAGGCGACGAAGTAAAAGTAGGCACGATGATCGCTAAAGCAGGCGGTTTTGTTTCGGCCAACATCCACTCTTCCGTATCCGGCAAAGTAAACAAGATCGACGACGTGCTTGACGCCAGCGGATACAAACGCCCGGCCATCATCATCGACGTAGAAGGCGACGAATGGGAAGAAACCATCGACCGTTCGGCCACACTCAATAAAAACACAGACTACCAGGCAAAAGAAATCGTAGACAAGATTGCCCATGCCGGTATCGTAGGACTAGGAGGAGCAACCTTCCCTACCCACATCAAACTAACCCCACCTCCGGGCACCAAAGCAGAGATCCTTATCATCAATGCCGTAGAGTGCGAACCCTACCTAACCTCAGACCATCAGTTGATGATGGAAAAAGGCGACGAAATCATGGTAGGAACCTCTCTCTTGATGAAAGCCATCAACGTAACCAAAGCCGTAATCGGAGTAGAAAATAACAAACCCGACGCCATCAAACACCTGTCGGCACTTGCATCACAATATCCTGGCATCGAAATCATGCCATTGAAAGTGCAGTACCCACAAGGAGGTGAAAAACAATTGATCGACGCCGTTACACGCAAGCAAGTACCAAGCGGCGGACTTCCTATTGCCGTAGGAGCCGTAGTACAAAACGTAGGTACCGCCTTTGCCGTATACGAAGCCGTACAAAAAAACAAACCATTGTTTGAGCGCGTAGTTACCGTAACCGGTAAAGCACTAACCAACCCTTGCAACTTACTCGTACGTGTAGGTACCCCTATCACCAATCTGATCGAAGCAGCAGGCGGCCTTCCTGCCAACACAGGCAAAATAATCGGTGGCGGACCAATGATGGGAAAAGCCCTTGTAAGCACCGACATCCCAACAACCAAAGGAAGCTCAGGTATCCTGATCATGGAAGACAAAGAGTCGGCACGTAAACCAATGGAACCATGTATCCGTTGCGCCAAATGTGTCAACGTATGTCCGATGGGATTAGAACCCAACCTACTGATGGCCGAGACTTCATTCGAAGTATGGGACAAAGCCGAAAGCGATCACATCACCGACTGTATCGAGTGTGGCTCATGTAGCTATACATGTCCGGCCCACCGTCCGTTGCTCGACTACATCCGCGTAGGAAAAAGCAAAGTAATGGGTATCATCAGAGCGAGAAAGTCATAATACAAACTAGCAAAAAATGGAAAATAAATTAATCATAGCACCTTCTCCGCACGTACATAGTGGCGACAGCATTGAGAAAAACATGTACGGTGTGGTTATAGCACTCATACCGGCACTACTTGCGTCGTTCTATTTCTTCGGACTGGGAGCAGTTGTCGTTACGGCAACAGCCGTTATTTCATGTTTGCTTTTCGAATACCTTATCGAGAAGTTCATCATGAA
The DNA here is from genome assembly GCA_051656605.1 of Tannerellaceae bacterium. Classification (GTDB taxonomy): domain Bacteria; phylum Bacteroidota; class Bacteroidia; order Bacteroidales; family CAMTPD01; genus UBA12018. Next base: position 173,659 of record JBOGCF010000044.1, read on the forward strand.
AAGCCACGTTACCATCAAAGACGGATCAGCCTTGATCACCGGACTCCTATTAGCCTTCAACCTACCATCCAATCTACCGATCTGGATCATCGTGTTGGGCTCGTTGGTAGCCATCGGTATCGCTAAAATGTCGTTTGGCGGATTAGGAAACAACATCTTCAACCCTGCACTTGTAGGTCGTGTGTTCCTGCTTATCTCCTTCCCTGCGCAAATGACAACCTGGCCCGTACCAAGCCACTTCCCTACAACCTATCTGGATGCCGAAACAGGAGCAACCGTACTTACCCTGATCAAAACAGGCGGCGGAGACATCCCGGGCTTCCAAGAACTGATGTTCGGTTACAAAGGCGGCTCTATCGGAGAAGTATGTGCGATCGGCCTATTGCTAGGTCTGGCCTATATGCTATGGAAAAAGATCATTACCTGGCACATCCCGGTATCGATCTTCGCTACCGTAATCATCTTCTCAGGCATTATGCACGGTGTCAACCCTGCTAAATACGCAGGCCCTGCCGTACAATTGCTATCGGGAGGTATGATGCTAGGCGCCATCTTCATGGCCACAGACTACGTTACTTCACCAATGAGCAAAAAAGGAATGATCATCTACGGTATCGGTATCGGTCTCATCACCGTAATCATCCGTATGTTCGGAGCATATCCTGAAGGTATGTCATTCGCAATCCTCATTATGAATGCACTTACTCCGCTTATCAATACCTATTGTAAACCTAAGTTATTCGGAAGGAAGTAATCATGGCAAAATTAAAATCTACGCTACCAAATATGCTCATGTCCCTTACCGGAATCTGCTTGATTGCCGGAGCGGCATTAGCGACAGTAAATACGCTCACTACCGCGCCCATCGCCGCATCCAAAGCTGCAAAGCTCGAGAACGCGATCCGCGAGGTAACACCTGAGTTCAACAACAACCCATCTGCCGAAGCCTACAAAGGCGTAACAGCAGACGGCGACTCACTCATCATCTACCCTGCCAAAATGGACGGCAACCTAGTAGGTGTAGCCGTAGAAAGCAACACTAAGAAAGGCTTTAGCGGTGAGATCAAAGTAATCGTAGGTCTCGACAAAGACGGCAAACTACTCAACTACTCGGTACTACAACACGCCGAAACTCCGGGTCTTGGTTCTAAGATGCAAGAGTGGTTCAGAGCAGACAAAAACAAACAAAATGTACTAGGCAAAGATCTTGCACAAGGTCCGTTGAAAGTAACCAAAGACGGTGGAGACGTAGACGCTATCACAGCGGCAACCATCTCATCACGCGCATTCCTTAATGCCGTAAACCGTGCATACAGCGCATACGACAACAACGGCCAGCACGATGGTACCACATCGGCAACCGAGCAAGACAATTCAAAATCAGATAAAAAAGGAGGCAGCCATGAGTAATGAGCAAAAGTCTAAATTTGACCTGAGCGTTCTTTGGAACGGCATCATAAAAGAAAACCCAATCTTCGTATTGCTACTCGGTATGTGTCCTACCCTGGGTACCACCTCTTCGGCAATCAACGGACTTGGGATGGGACTTGCCACTACCTTCGTACTACTTTGTTCCAACATGGTAGTATCATCGGTCAAGAACCTTATACCCGATCAGGTACGTATCCCTGCATACATCGTTATCATCGCAACCTTCGTTACAATGGTACAAATGAGCATGGAAGCCTTCGTTCCTGCCCTATACGAAAGCCTGGGCTTGTTTATCCCGCTTATCGTAGTAAACTGTATCGTGCTTGGACGTGCCGAATCGTTCGCAGCCAAAAACAACATCGCCATGTCGGCACTCGACGGACTAGGCATGGGACTTGGTTTCACCCTTGCACTTACCCTATTGGGATCTGTACGTGAGCTATTGGGTACGGGCAAACTATTCAACTTCACCGTTTTCCCCGAAGAGTTTGGCTCATTGATCTTCGTATTGGCACCGGGAGCGTTCATCGCCTTAGGCTATTTGATCGCCATCGTAAACAAAATGCGTAAAGCATAATAACAAAAAGAATCGATCATGGAATATATCTTGATATTTATCGCGGCCGTATTTGTAAACAACATCGTACTGTCGCAATTCTTAGGAATCTGTCCGTTCCTTGGTGTTTCTAAGAAAGTAGAAACAGCAGCCGGAATGGGAGCTGCCGTTACCTTCGTACTTACGATCGCTACCATCGTAACCTTCTTGATACAGAAATTCGTACTCGATCCGTTCGGTCTGGGCTATATGCAAACCATCAGCTTCATTCTCGTAATCGCATCGTTGGTACAGATGGTAGAAATCATCCTTAAAAAAGTATCTCCGGCTCTATACCAAGCATTGGGCGTATTCTTACCGCTGATCACTACAAACTGTGCCATCCTTGGTGTAGCCATCCTAGTGATCCAAAAAGACTTCTCTCTATTGCAATCTGTAGTGTATGCCATCTCTACCGCTATTGGTTTTGCGTTGGCAATGATTATCTTTGCAGGTATCAGAGAACGTTTGTCACTCACCCTGATACCAGCAGGCGTAAAAGGCACACCAATCGCCCTTATCACAGCCGGAATCCTGGCAATGGCATTCATGGGATTCTCAGGAATTGTATAACCACTGTATATCTTATTTAGATTGCATACTAACACATATCAAATAGAATGAAAGGCAAAATTTTAGTTACCGGAGGAACCGGCTACATCGGTTCACACACAACCGTAGAGCTTCAACAAGCAGGTTACGAAGTTATCATCATCGATAACTTGTCAAACTCAAACGCTGACGTAGTAGACCGCATCGAAGGCATTACAGGCATCAGACCAGAGTTTCACGAACTAGACTGTAACGATTACGATGGTTTGAAAAAACTATTCGATCAACACAAAGACATCACCGGTATCATCCACTTTGCAGCAAGCAAAGCAGTAGGCGAGTCGGTGCAAAAACCATTGTTGTATTACAGAAACAACCTCGTTTCTCTAATCAACCTGTTAGATCTTATGCCACAGTACGGCGTAGAGGGTATCGTATTCTCTTCATCATGTACCGTATACGGTCAGCCGGATGTACTTCCTGTAACAGAAGACGCACCAATCAAACCAGCTATGTCTCCTTACGGAAACACCAAGCAAATCAACGAAGAGATCATTCGTGACGCAGCACACGCAGGCGCACCATTCCACAGCATCATCCTTCGTTACTTCAACCCAATTGGCGCTCACCCATCTGCAGAGATCGGCGAACTTCCAAACGGCGTTCCACAAAACCTTGTACCATTCATTACACAAACAGCAGCCGGCATCCGCCAAGAGCTAAGCGTGTTTGGTAACGACTACGACACCGTAGACGGCTCATGCGTACGCGACTACATCAACGTAGTAGACCTTGCAAAAGCACACGTAATCGCAGTAGACCGCATCGTAGAGCACAAATGCAAAAAGAGCGTAGAAACGTTCAACCTAGGCACAGGCCGCGGACTTACCGTACTTGAACTAGTAAATGCATTTGAAAAAGTAACAGGTGTAAAAGTAAACCACAAGATCGTAGGACGCAGAGAAGGTGATATCGAGAAAGTATGGGCAAACCCAACCTTCGCCAACACCGAACTAGGCTGGACAGCAAAAGAAAGCGTAGAAGACACCCTTCTATCCGCTTGGAAATGGCAAGTAAAACTACAAGAGCAAGGAAAATAAGCCCTCCCCACCCTTGTGGTCACCAACCATAAATGGCATGGACCATAAACGGTATCAACCATAAAACAAAAGAGACTTCAAACCCCGTCACTCGACGATTTGAAGTCTCTTTTTTGTTTTTATCATATCTACTTTATGCCAATTCATATAACATAAAAGCCTAAACATTGTGGTTCAAACTTTTCACATAGCCACTTAACACCTAAGCGACTCGTTCTTAATTGATTATTTCTTTGCCCAAATCTTACCTCTACTTCCAGGTACATGTCCAACCGATTTACAATGCTTATCTAAATAAGATTGCATTCTAAAATTTGTGGTACTTGGCTTTGCCTGAGAAATTTGACCTTTAACACTATTGTAAACCTCTCCTCGTGTGAATTGATCTCCGGTCTTTTTGCTTGAAAAGAAACTCTCTAACACATCTATTATTTGCTTTGTTATACTCCTCATAATTATATATATTTAGTTCACCTTGATACAACACTCAAAAATAATCAAACTCCAAAGAATTGTCAATCTTGAGATATTATTTTTATCCGATATTCGTAATAATACTTTCTTTAAGTTGTATTCATCTACCTCCTGTGATCTACTCTTAATCAAAAAGGCTCTCCCATTAAAAACGCAAAAATAACAGAAATCAACAATCTTATTAAGTAAGTACTTATAAGCTTACAGATATTTTACTCTGTTAAAATTAGCACATGTTTATTTTTTCTTTATAAATTCGTGAACAATTAAAACTATGAATGTATTATGACCAATTATTATTTATCAAAAGAACAACTTGCGACTGAGCAAGAGAACCGTTCTGAATTTTATGCTAACCTAGTAGATTCTATACTACAACGTTTACAGAAGTCTTTTCATAACAATGCAACTGTTTTTTTATCACACAAACATGACGAAGGAACCGTTCTATTGAATGTAATAAGTATGTTGAAAAATTTAGGGGTGGATGTATATCTTGACTGGATGGATGACGACATGCCTAAATATACTTCAGGTGAAACAGCTTCTAAAATTAAACAGAAAATAAAACATTGCAATAAATTCATATTACTCGCAACAGAAGGTGCTATTACCTCAAAATGGTGCAATTGGGAGTTAGGATATGGCGATGCCCATAAATATTCAGAACACATTGCAATTATGCCAATTACCGATACTCGTGATGGGAAATTTTCAGGCAGCGAGTATTTAGAAATATATCCTATCATCAAGACAGAGTACCAATATATAAATACTGAGTGCTATGTTGAATATGGCTCTAAGAAAATAAAACTCAAAGACTGGCTTAAACAATAAGATTATGTATACTGGATTCAATTTACAAAACATCAATATCACAACAAATGCTCCATATATTCAACGATGGAGTAAGTTATTTGATGAACAAAAAGAAAAAACTCGAGCTGCTTTATATAATCAGATAGCACAAGATGGAATTATCGATGCTGCTAAAATTCAAATGGATTGGTTTCCTGAGATAGATGCTCACATTTTTATATCACACTCTCATAAAGATAAACAATTAGCAATAAATTTGGCATGTTGGCTATATGAAAATTTTAATCTAAAAGTATTTATAGATTCTTGTGTATGGGGCTATGCTAATGATTTGCTAAAGCAAATAGATGAAATATATTGCCGGAAAGAAAAGGAAGATTTGTATGACTATAACAAACGAAATTATTCAACAAGTCATGTTCATATGTTACTTATGACAGCTTTAAATAAAATGATTGATAAAACTGAGTGTGTGTTTTTCCTAAATACAGACAACTATATTTCTCTAAATGATATCAAAAATAAAACTTTATCACCATGGATATATGGAGAAATTGAGATAACAAGAACTATTCAAAAGAAAACACCAAAGAGGCCTACTACAAGTCTATTTTCTAGAGGAGGTGCTATAAATGAATCACTTAATAAGAGTATGGATTTAATACTTGAATACCCAATAGATATCAGTCATTTTACCACCATCAATGATGAAACATTAAAAAGCTGGAGACTAACTAAAAGAAAAGATAATGCAGCCCTTGATGAACTATATAAAATTACCCAAATACTTACGAAATGAAACTTACAGAAGAACAAATTAAACATTTAGAGTTTACTCAAAATGTAATCACTCGAATGAATTCAAATTCTTTCCAAATAAAAGGTTGGGCAATAACAGTCGTATCGGCTTTTCTTGCTTTATATGCAAGCAATAAAAATGAGGTCTATATCTTTATTGCCATAATACCGACAATCTTGTTTGGGCTATTAGATACTTATTATTTACAGCTAGAACGAAAATTTAGACTGATATATCATAATATAATAGATCCTGCTATAAACGTCACCCCTTTTAATATGTCTTTAGATCAGCTCAACAACAACAAGATGAATGAAGAGACGACGTTTTTCTCTGTTATGAAGAGTCCATCAATACTATATCTATACCTTTCGATATGTATACTCCTTCTATTGGGTGGACTAATATTAAAATATAAAGAATGTATAATCTCTTTCATCAATTAAATTTATGGCAAAAATTTTTATTTCATATAAATATGCAGATAGCAATGTAAAATCTATTACCAGTCTGAATACGAGATGTACAGTAAGAGATTACGTTGATAAAATACAAGAAAAAATCGGAGTAAACCACATCAATAAAGGTGAAAATGATGGTGAAGATATGAGCACTCTAGCTGATAGCACCATACAATCAAAATTAGGAGATAAAATTTACGACAGCACTGTAACAATTGTGCTCATATCACCCAATATGAAAGATAATACAAAGGCTGAAAACGAACAGTGGATACCATGGGAAATATCTTATTCATTAAGAGAGCAGTCCAGAAATGGTAGGACTAGTAAGACAAATGCGATATTAGCTGTTGTATTACCAGATTACTCTGGTAGTTATGAATATTTCATGATAGAACATACTTGTCAGTATTGTGACTGCACAACATATAAGACAGCTACTTTATTTAATATCTTAGCATCAAATATGTTTAATAAAACGAACCCAACATACACAGGTTGTTCTCATCATGATTCTTTCAATAAACCTCATTCTGGACATTTTTCATATATTCATTGTGTTAAATGGGATAATTTTATAAAGAACCATGAACACTATATTAATATCGCAAAAGAAATAAAAGACAATATAACAGAATATTCAATTACTAAAAACATCAAATAACCACAAACAACATGAATCAAATTGTCTGTTTAGGTAGTCCATACATTCTTCCTGAATTAGAAAAATTTACGAAGTCTCTTACTGATATATGTTTGGTCACATATGACAAGGTATCAAAGAAGAAGCCTGTTTTATATCTATATTTTGGAGACAATATAGAGGACAAAAACCGTCATAATTCACTACTGAGTCTTGAGGATTTGACAGAGAAAGATTTAATCTTACCAGTGCTTCGTGATCCTTCAAACTTTAAAGAATATATTCCCGATGAATTGAAAGAGATAAATGCAATTATTATCAAGAATAACAAAGACATTCACAAACTGAATAATAGGATATTAGAATGGTGCAATAAGATTGAAGTCAATCGAAAAGTCTTCATCTCATATAAAAGAACTGATAGCTTGAAATTAGCAGAACAATTATATGACACTTTAATTAAGTCTCATTATACTCCTTTCTTAGATTCATACAGTATTGAGACAGGTGTCAAATTTCAAGAGTATCTATTACATGAACTCTCAGACTCTGCCATATTTGTATTTATCAACACTCCTAATTATGAATTTAGCTCTTTCACTCTTGAAGAATTAAATGCTGCAAGCTTGCACCAAATGAGTATTATTGAAATTAAAACTAATAGTGCCAGAGACTATAAAGAGGCTGAATTTTCAGTCGTTTTCAAGTTAGAAGATGACATTTCTCCTGAGAAAGAATATCCGGATGAAATCATAAAGAGTATTGTCTATCTTATTGAAAAAGAAAGAGCCAAGGCTTTTGAATTCAAACGAAAAACAATAATAGACAATTTAATAGCTAGCAATAAAGATATAGTTGTTTCTAGTAATGGTATAATTTCTACAAAAAACAATACTCATTTATACTATCCAGTTTTTCATAATCCTTTGGCTACAGATTATCAGAAGGCAGAAAAAATAATTGATAACACCTCTACTGGAGATAAATTTGTAATATATAATGGTATTCATTGTCGAAAGGACGTGAAAGATCATATTTTATGGTTAAATAAATCTTTGCCAATAAAGGCAATAGATATAAACGAATAAGCTTATGCTATTTTTATCTGCAAGTATCCCCTTACAAGGAAGAGAATATTATGAGACAGCCAATATTCTAGCAATTAGAGAAGCTGTTATGGCATTCACTAAAGTTTGTATGGAGTTAAAAATTCCGTTTTACTTTGGTGGACATCCAGCGATATCACCTCTTGTATATCAGATCGCGAAAGAGTATGACTCGTCCTTTTCTTCAAATGTTATAATTTATCAATCTTTATGGTTTAAAAATCAGACACCTCCAGAAGTAAGTTATTATAAAAATATTGTTTGGACAGAGAAAAAAGAAACTATCGATTTAAGCATAGAGCATATGCGAAAAGAGATGTTTAAAAATCAGACTGAATGTGCTATATTCATAGGAGGAATGAAAGGCATTATTGATGAAGCTGAATTAATACACTGTATGCACCCCTCAATCAGGCTACTACCAATAATCAATACAGGTGGCGCATGTGCTGATTTGCCAAAGCAAACAGAGTTAAAATGTGACTCTCTTACTGATAATGAATGTTCTTATGCATATGTCTATTTGCTTAGAGAGTATCTTAAACAGTTTACAACACTAAAGTCTCTATAATCATAATTGAACTTTCAAAATATAAGGCTACCGCGACTCAGTGCAGAGTGTTGGTAGCCTTTAATGATTTGAACCTGATTTCGGGGCTTATTACTGAACCTGATTTGTCGAGTCTTTTAGTCGATTTTTAAGCCGAGTCTTGTATCTATTTAAAACACGATTATAGCGTAAGCCCCCGAGTAACTACACCTATTTTGGCTTAAAATAAAGTTCTTCTTTTGGCGTACACTAAAAAAGTAGATGTATGACGAAAGAAGAATTTAAGTTTATACTAGACCGACAACAGTCAAGTGGTTTATCAGTTC
>JBOGCF010000045.1:0-48103 GCA_051656605.1 Tannerellaceae bacterium
CCTTAAGATATTAAGGTGGTTATAGCGTTGGGGTTCCACCTCTTCCCATTTCGAACAGAGAAGTTAAGCCCAATAGCGTCGATGGTACTGCGTATAGTGGGAGAGTAGATAGCCGCCGTTTTAGCTCGCAGAGAGCAAATAGTAGAGCGAGTCAGTCGAAAGATTGACTCGCTTTTTTTGTATCTAATTATTTATAAACAATCAGCAAGCTAGAATTCGCAAGATTAGAATGATGGATTATTGCTCGCCCGAAACCATCGGAATTGTGTACAGCGTGGTTAATCTAATTTTCTTAGGTGCAAAAAAAGACAGAGTAGAATCTTACCCTGTCTTAATCTTATTGCGTTTCTAAATCAATCAATATTTATATTATTAGATAGATAATATAGCAATTGCTGCAAAGTGCAATCTTTTAGAAGAACTGTTTTATCTGCTGAGAGCAAATATAGACAAGGAATTGCCCTAAGGTTATATAGCTCTTTATTTTTAATATCTAACTTCGGGTCATATGCATTAATCCAGGTTTTCGGATAGTCTGCAATATGTTGCTTCCATGTTTCAAGATCTTCATCAGGATATAAAGCAAGAATCTTCAACTTATTCTTTTCAATAGCCGTATTAATCAAAGGATTTTGCGATAGCTCTTTCTTTATTTCTGCGCATGTATGACAATCGGGATTATTGAAAAACAAAACTGTAAAATCGCTTTTTATTTTGTACAACGATGAGACTTTTTTGTCTATAGTCTCATACGTAAAATCTGCCGCCTTTGTTCCTACTTCATTTTTATGGATATCATCCAACAAATATCGAATTCGAATCTTTTCATCCTCTGAATATTGATTAGAAGCGAGTACATTCTCTAATATAGGCTTGAATAACTCTTCACTACGATAAGGAGAATTCGGATCGTATAAATAATGTTCAATTTGATCAAAAACTTTCTTGTATGATGCAGAGTCTTCCTTTGCGAGGTTCATTAGATTCTGTTGTGCTTTATTAATTGTTGAAAGGGAAACTTGTGGTAACAAATTCAAATAAATAGATAGAGCCTCCTCAAAGTTTGAATTGACAATCGTTGTATCCTTGAAAGGAAACTTCTTCCAAAATTGCGTGGCCAAATGTTTTTGGATCAAAGAATCCTCTTTCAAAATAGAAGGAACGTCCGTATTAATTAGATCAGCAGTCTTATATGTAATTTTAGACTCTTCCTGATGATTATTATTTGTGGAAGTGTTACAACCGACAAAAACGGAAGAAAGCGTTATAAAAGAAATAAACAATTGATTTTTCATATCCATGTTTTTACATTGAACGACAAATGTATAGATTCTAGTTGTTTATACAAAAAAAGGAGTTACATAGAGCAACTCCTTTTTTTAACTCAATTAATAAACACTACAATCATTTTGTATCTCAGTCGATTTCACAATCTATTTCCTTCGATACATTAATAACAATCATATAGTATGTAATTGTTCAAAATGAATTAAAATTATTAGAAAGTGACAGGTCATTTCTTATATATAATCATTTGGCAGTGCTTACAATCAAATTCCAAGCGCAGCTGTGTGTTATTATATTCAAGAATGTACGGCTCTTTGAATGGCGATTTTGTTTTTTGATATTTAGGACACCAACCAAAGCTGTAGCGTAAACAATGCTTTGTAAACATCAATGCTTGATTATCGTATTTTCCATTCGCTTGTTCAAAAGCATCGTCAATATGTTCAACACCACTTTCTGCATAGAAACGCTTAGAAAGCTTATTTGAAACATTTCCTAAGTACGACAATGAAGACACAAAGTAATTGTTATCTACAGTTTTTTTGTCCGATGGCAAACGATATTCGACATGATAATTGGTTAGAGCAACACGGTCGAGCCTATCAATAGCCTCACGTCTCATTTCATTCAGAATCGAAGTTGGAATAAAATATGGGCGACTTAGCGTTACAGCAATTGAACTTATCGAATAATTCGTATTACCCAGTTTCGATAGTTGTTTGATGATATTGTCCGTCTGATCCTTTTGAGCAAGATCAAGCGATAACTCTTTCGATATAATCACTCGATTCCCCAAAGTATCATCAAGAGATAGCGCCAGTCCAAACGGAGTATCGTAAAGTTCCACCTCGATCGGAATTGTACGTTTTGCAGTTTCACGATCAAGTTCTTTATTGAATTCGAAATCGTGGTTACGGTAGAGCGGTGTGCCTTTTTTAAGATCGATACGTTCGGTAGTATAGATCATATCACCATCCACTTTGTTTACACGAAAGCCCTTGAGTTGATTTGCTGAATCAAAGAATACCAATCCATCTCCATTTGCAAGCCTCTTGTCCGACTTGATACGAATCTCCTTCTGTTGGCATTTTACAACCGAACCAATGTATTCTCCTTTAAATTTCGGAGTCCCATAATTAGCCACTTCTTTATCACGCTCGTTCAAGTAGTAATCAGTATACTCGCGGTTAAATGTTTTGTGAATATTCGGCGTAAATGAAATCTCAGAGATTCCACGCGAACTACGTTTGCAGTCACTTCTCTTCTCTAGCACTGCATCAATCGCCTTTCTATAAAAAGCAGTTACATTTTTAACGTACGAGATATCCTTAAGTCTTCCCTCTATTTTAAACGAACTCACACCCGCTTCGATCAAATCTTCGATATACTTAGAGCGGTTCATGTCCTTGAGTGAAAGTAAATGTTTTTGAGTTTCGATACGCTTGCCGTCTGCATCAATCAGATTGTAGGGTAGGCGACAAAACTGCGCACATTCGCCACGGTTGGCACTTCGGCCTGTAAAAGCATGGCTGATATAACATTGTCCACTATAACTCACGCAAAGTGCCCCGTGCACAAAACACTCTAAAGCAACTTTACAATTCTCGTGAATGGTGCGGATTTCGTTGAGCGACAATTCGCGAGCCAGAACAACTTGACTAAAGCCTGCACTGGCCAGAAATTGCACTTTCTCTACTGTACGATTATCAGTTTGAGTACTTGCATGAATGGCAATCGGAGGAATATTCATTTTCAATACAGCCATATCTTGCACAATCAGAGCATCCACATTGGCATAATAAAGTTGACGAATCAACTCTTCAGCCTCTTCGATCTCCTCATCTCGTAAGATGGTATTGAGTGTGACATAGATTTTGGCATTAAATTGGTGCGCAAACGCAACCAAGTTACGGATATCTTCAATTGAATTTCCGGCCGATGAGCGTGCACCAAACTTCGGCGCTCCGATGTAAACCGCATCGGCACCATGTTTGATAGCCTCGATTCCACATGCTATGTTTTTTGCCGGAGCAAGTAGTTCTATTGTTCTTTTCTTCACTTTTGGCGATTAAATAATATTATTCACTTTTCTTATTCACGTAATACTTTATCCAATTGTTGAATAAAAGTATTGAATGAGCTCTCCAACGGACGACCGGAGCCAAACGCGGATCATCATTTTTGTAATAGTTGACAGGTACATCGATCGGCAAACCTCTCGAAATATCCCGTACATATTCTTTGTGCAACGCATCAGCCGCATACTCCGAATGTCCGGTAATATAAAAATCATTCGAATGTTTATTCGCAATGATGTATACACCGGCCTCGTTCGATTCAGAAAGCAAAGCTAAGTTGGGATTGCTAACGATATCACTGCGTTGTATTGTGGTATGTCTGCTATGCGGAACATAAAACTCATCATCAAAGCCTCTAAATAAAGGAATCTCATGACTGAGCAAGCTGTGTTTAAAAATCCCAAATTGCTTTTGAGGCAAACTTTGCTTGTTGATACCGTGAAAGTGGTATAGCGCAGCCTGTGCGGCCCAACAAATATATAGTGTCGTATTGATATGCTCTTTGGCCCAGTCGAAGATCATTTGCACCTCTTTCCAGTACAAAACATCTTCAAAAGGAAAAAGCTCTACCGGAGCCCCTGTAATGATCATTCCGTCAAAGTGAGTATTCTGAACTTGATCAAATACCTTATAATACTTGTCGAGGTGCTCCTTTGATGTGTTTTTAGATTCATGTCCTGAAATGCGAAGCAAAGTCAGTTCAACGTTTAGTTCCGAAGACGCAAAGAGTCTCGCAAAATCAGTTTCGGTCTGCTCCTTAAGCGGCATTAAGTTCAATAGAAGAATCTTTAATGTGCGTTGCGTTTTTGTATTAATCGGACAAATATGGACAGCTTCCTGCTTGAGCATCTCATAGGCCGGTAATCCGGAAGGAAGATTTAATGGCATACAATTCTTTTTTACTTGCAAAATTAAGCAAATCGAGACACTATTCAAATAAAGCAATGGTAAGCAGACTCTTAAAGAATGAATATTCGCACCATTAAAGATGATTGGGATGAAAGAGGGTAATAGTGCCTTATATACTTCTAAGATTCGTTTCGTTTGTTCAAGATATATTTAATACGTAAAATAAAATTCACTTATAGAGGTAATCAGATCTTTATTCTTCTACTATTTTTTAGTTATACTATTAATAAGTATGTTTTTAGTTTGCTATCTACTTATGCAATCGTTTTCCACTCTCTTCGCTGAAATAAGTTGTATTGTTAGGGTGTTTTCTATTTTATAAAAGCGATATCAATATGAAAAGTATGTTTTTAATTTTTTATTGTTTGATTTTGTTTGGATTTTAAAAATAATATAAAGCAGGTGTTTTATGCTTTACTTTGGTTTAAAAATGCAACATTAAAGTGTTAAAACGTAATCAAAAATAGCTATTTGCTTAAATAAATAAACATTTGAATGGTGTAACTAATTATATATTTACATACATTTGGGAGTATCTATAATTTTAGCAAATATGCATATCTATTAGCCACATGATAATTTATTCTTGAAACTATATTCTTATTAACTATAAATCAATTGTATGAAGAAGTTTAACCTTGTATTATTCTTTATGTTGATGAGCATCGGATGGATGATTGCTCAAACAAAGGTCTCTGGGATAGTGATATCCGCAGATGATGGAGAACCAATCATTGGAGCAAGTGTTGTAGTTGCCGGCACAACCGTTGGGATTGTAACGGATATAGATGGCAAGTTTACACTAGAAGTTCCTAAAAATGCCACACAATTGAAGGTTACTTATGTTGGGATGAAGCCGATAGAAGTTGGAATAAAACCGAACCTACGTATTGTAATGCATTCAGATACTAAAAACCTTGATGAGGTAGTTGTTGTCGGTTACGGTACGCAAAAGAAAAAAGACGTCACAAGCTCAATTTCAAAAGTAAAAGGAGATGATCTTTCTAACTTAGCAACAGCAAGTTTTGACTCTCAATTGGCCGGTCGCGCATCTGGTGTTCAGGTTATACAGCCTTCAGGTGTGTTAGGTTCTGTTCCAGAGTTTAGAGTTCGAGGGGTAACATCTCTTTCTTCAAGTACACAACCGTTAATTGTTGTAGATGGAATGCCTGTAGTTTCTGGTGATGTTAGTATGGGATATGTCAAGTCGAATGCTATGGCTGATATAAATCCTAATGATATTGCTTCTGTTGAGATATTGAAAGATGGTGCTGCAACAGCAATTTATGGATCTCGTGGAGCAAATGGTGTTGTGTTGATAACTACAAAAAAAGGAAAAAAAGGCTCTGCTAGTTTAAGTTATGATGGGTATATTGGTGTAGCCTCTGCTTCCAAGAAACATAAGTTGTTGAATGGGGAGCAGTTTACTATAATAGCAAATGAGCTATTTACTTATTATGGAGAAGAGGGGCAAGCCGTATATGATGGAACAAATACAGATTGGAATGATTATATTTATCGTAATGGGTTTCAACAAAGTCATACGATAAATGCAAATGGAGGCACAGATAAGAGTCAATATTATGTTTCACTCGGATATACAAATCAAAAAGGAATTATCCGTGCGAATGATTTAGAGCGATTTTCAATAAAAGCAGATTTAACACATGAAGTGAATAAATGGATTAAACTAGGCATTGCTACTAATACGGCAAAATCAACAATTAATGGAATTGTAGAAGGGGGAAGTTCTTTAGGTGACGCATCCTTTGCAGGTATTAGAATGCTTCCAAATGTTTCAGTCTATAATCCGGAAGACATTACAGGCTATAATATTGATGCTGTAAATCGTAAGGCTTTAGGACGAGGGGCAAATAAAACATATATTGATAATGGTATTCAAAATATTGTTTGGGCATTAGATAATAATGTGAATAGATCGACCACATTAAGATCAATCTCTAATATTTTTGGAGAAATTAATATAGTTAAGGGTTTGAAATTCAGAACTCAAGCTGGTTTAGATATTGCCTTGGTTGAGAACTATATGGTTTGGGATGCAGCCTCTGGAGATGGTTATGGTTATGGAGGACTTATTGATGCTGTAAATACCAATTATACGAATTGGAATTGGCAAAATGTATTAACCTATGATGTTTCTTTTTCTGAACTTCATAACCTGAATTTAACAGCAGTACAGGAATATACTCGTTCTCAGTATCACTATACGGACGGAACAGTCAAACAAATCTCTGATCCATTTTTTACAGATCATATAATTACAGGAACTTATGGTCAGCAAGAAGTTTCAGGAGGTAAATCATTTAATGGATTAGCGTCATATTTGGGAAGAGCGAATTATAATTATGATAGTAAATATTATTTGGGAGGCTCGATTCGTCGAGATGGTCTTTCAAAATTACCCAAAAAGAACAGATGGGGGACGTTCTGGGGTGTTTCAGGTGCATGGCGTATATCAAGAGAGCGCTTTTGGATGGATTCAAGTATAAATGAGTGGTTTAATGATTTACGAATACGAGGAAGTTATGCAACATTAGGAAATCAAAATATAAAAGGAAATTTCCCATATCTTGGATCTTATGGTGCCCAGAAATATGGATATCTCAATGCGATTATCTGGAATAATATGGGTAATCAAAACTTAAAATGGGAATCGACAAAAACATTTGATATAGGTGTTGATGCTTCTATGTTTAATAATAGACTGAATGTAGAGCTCGCATATTGGAGTAAAGAAACAAAAGATCTAGTTTTAGATGTTCCAACCTCTCCATCATTGGGTGTTCCGAATAATAAATACACACAAAATATTGGTGCAATATCTAATAGAGGATTTGAATTAAGTATTTCTGGAGCAATATTTCAATCGAAAGATTTTTCATGGAATGCTGATTTAAACTTCTCAACACTACGAAATCGGGTTAAAGCATTGGTTAATGGAACAGATGTCGTTGGTGCATATACTATTGTAAGAGAAGGTGAGTCTATGAATGCAATATATGGATATGAATTTGCAGGAGTAAATAATGCAAATGGTAATGCGATGTGGTATAAAGCTGATGGTTCAATTGTTCAGTTTGATTTAGCGAATTATAATTATTATCTATATAATCCAGAAAATCCAGCAGATTTATCACAAAGTTCTAGTTTGAGTGCATCAACGGATAGAAAAGTGCTTGGCGATGCGATTCCAAAATGGTTTGGAGGTTTTAATAACACAATTCTATTTAAAGGTTTTGATGTGAATGTGTTTTTTCGTTTTTCGGGAGGAAATAAGATCATGAATGCAACACGTCAGGATTTGTTAAATACTGAATTTGCAAACAAAGGTGTAGAGATTCTTGGTCGCTGGCAAAGCCCCGAAAATCCTGGTAATGGTTATGTTCCACAGATTGGGTATGGAGATGGCCAATATTTATTTAATGAGCGATTTTCGGACTCTCGTTTTGTTGAAAATGGAGCTTTCTTGAAATTAAGTAATTTAAGTATCGGTTACACGATTCCAAATCATCTTGTCGCAAAAGCTGGTATTTCTAGATTCAGAATATATGCTCAAGGACAGAATTTATTTACTATTTCTAAATACAAAGGCTTGGATCCAGAGTTAACAACTGACTTAACTTCTTCGAGTAGTTTTGTCGGAGGATTCGGTGTAGATTGGAATGCAAAAGCCCAACAAAGAGTATTTACATTTGGAGTCAATCTAACTTTTTAAATGTTGATTAATATGATAAAATATATCAAGTTATACGTTCTAAGTATACTTATAATAGGAATGGGTTCTTTAATGGTGTCTTGTGAAAAAGATACGATAGATCTGGATCCAGTTGATAGAGTTACAGATGAAACAGCCTATGATACACCAGAGCGTTGTGAGTTAGCTGTAGTTGGTGTTTATGATGCTGCACAAGGTAATGGGTACAGTGGTGGAACAGAGAATCGTGGATATCCATTTGGTTCTGCATCTATTCAGCAATCAGAAATGCGTGGTGAAGATATGACTTTATCTGCCGTTTTCTATGATTTTACGTTTGCGTCTTCATATAATACATCTTCTGCAAATAACTGTAACATGTGGTTTGGCTGTTTTTCAGCGATTAATCGAGCTAATGTCGTCGCAGAGGGTATCGCTAATGCTGTAGAAAAAGGAGTGATTACTAAAGATGTTGGAGATCAATATATAGGAGAGTGCTTGTTTATTAGGGCGTTATGTTATCATAATTTAATGATTCATTTTGCTCTTCCATACGGTGTAGATGGAAATAATAATTATGGGATGCCATATTATACAGTAGCACATAATACACCGGAAAGAATTGAAGAGGGATTAAAGATCGGAAGATCTACTGTGCAAGAAACGTATGCTAAGATTCTAGATGACTTGAATGAATCTGAGCGTTTATTGTCTGAGGAGCCAAATATAATTCGTGCAACCAAAGGTGCTGCAATTTCGTTAAAAACAAGAGTCTATCTGCATATGAAGGATTGGGACTCTGTTATCACAGAAGCAAAAAAGTTGGCACCACAAAATAATGCACCGTTTACAAGTATGATTGGTGGTTATGAGTTAGAATCAAACCCGGCTACTCCTTTTACGTCTTATGCACAAAATAAAGAGTCTATTTTTTCTATTGGAAACTCAGCAGATGATGCCCCTTCTGTTAATGGAGCATTAGCTGTTATGATGTCAGCTAGAGAAGGGGGGCGAGCAATAATTGCATCTTCTCCAATACTATATAATACGTCATTTTGGAAAGCAAATGATGCGCGCAGAAAATTGTTATATTATATGGAAAGTGGTCAGATTTATTTTTGTGATAAATATCAAAGGCCTGTAGAGCGAGATGAGTATGCACCAATTATTAGATATGCAGAGGTGCTGCTAAATTATGCTGAAGCAGCATTACGCTTAGGAGATTTAAATATGGCTCTTAGTTTGTTGAATGCAGTAAGAAATAGATCTGTTCAGTTGGATGATGTGTATGCCCTGTCTGATTTTGGAGCTGCGAAAGATTTGTTAGAAGCTTTGTTGTGGGAGCGTCGTATTGAGTTTATGGGGGAAGGTCGTAGATGGGAGGATATTCACCGACTAACGGTAGATCCAGATTTCCCTTCAGCCGGCATTCCAAAGAAAATAGAATACAAATCGATAACAGGTAAGGGGGCTTTTATTATTGATGGTGAAATAGAAGAAAGTTGGTATCATAAGACCGGATTTATTTCATATACAGATAAACGATTTGTGTGGCCTATTCCACTTGATGATATTCTTCGTAATCCGACACTAAAGGGGCAGCAAAATGCAGGATGGTAATCTAATTATATTTTGTAACTAGATAATAATTTCTTTTTGATGTTCTAAAAAGAGGAAAACAGAAAGGGACTGCCCCTTTCTGTTTTCCTCTTTTTATATAATGTATAAGTTTATCTGTTCAAAATAACTAATAGTTTGTCGATTGTCTTTATTGATATTTTGTATTAAGTAGACGTGTCTGTTTGTTGTGATGAAAATAAATAAAAGATGGCCTAAAGGTTAAATTGAAAAGCAAAAAGTAGGTTTTAAGTGTAAATTAATAACATTAGTGTGGTGGGTGTAACTAATTTTATTATATTTGCCATTGATAAAGTGTTTAGTTTTTTAGGATGAAAGATCTCATTTGTTAAGTTTAAGCCCTTATCAACTAACATAACGCCAGAAATGAAAGTATTGTTTAGTGTATAAATTCTGTAGTGATTTAATTATTTATATATAACCATTGTTTTATGAAAAGAATTACCTTACTCTTACTGTGCATGGTAGTAAGCACAGGTTTGGCCTTTGCCCAAACAAAGCAAGTTACAGGTAAAGTTACTTTTGCTGAAGACGGTGAGCCAGTGATTGGTGCTTCCGTGTCTGTAAAAGGAACAACCACCGGGACTGTAACTGATATCGATGGAAATTATTCTTTGAATGTTCCAGAGTCGGCTCACAATCTTATTTTCACGTATGTGGGGATGATTACACAAACACACGCTGTAAAACCGGTGGTGAATGTGATTCTAGAGTCAGATACAAAGAATCTTGAAGAGGTTGTGGTTACAGGGTATGGTAACTTTAAGAAGGCTTCATTTACAGGAGCTGCTTCTAGTATTTCGACTGAAAAATTAAAAGACATTCCGTCTGTAAGTATTCAAAATAAATTGGCCGGTTCTGTTTCCGGGGTACAAATTACTTCTACTTCAGGTCAGCCTGGTGCGGTAGAGTCGGTACGTATCCGTGGTATGGGTTCTATCAATGCCGGTAACGATCCGTTGTATGTAATCGACGGTGTGCCAATGAATACAGGTAATGCTAGTTCATTCTCTTATTCTCAGTCAGGTAACAGTATTTTGTCTACAATTAATAGTAACGACATTGAGTCGATGACTGTAATTAAAGAT
This sequence comes from Tannerellaceae bacterium, assembly GCA_051656605.1. Taxonomy (GTDB): domain Bacteria; phylum Bacteroidota; class Bacteroidia; order Bacteroidales; family CAMTPD01; genus UBA12018. The sequence goes on from JBOGCF010000045.1 coordinate 10,716, forward strand.
GCAGCAGCAGCTTCTCTTTATGGTTCTCGTGCAGCTAATGGTGTTATCGTTATTACAACTAAAAAGGGTAAATCAGGTAAGACTAAAATCAACTTGAAAGCCGACTGGGGATTCTCAGATATGGCAGTAAATTACCGCCCAACTTTGGGTGGAGAAGCACGTAGAGAACTTCAATACCTAGGGTATCAAAACTATTATATGCAAAATAACGCAGGAGCTACACCAGAGGCTGCTATTGCTTTTGCAGATAAAAACATTGATACATACGCTGCAAAACCATTTAGCGGATGGACAGATTGGTCGAACATTCTTTTGAAAAACGGTTCGCACCAAAGTTATGAAATCTCTGCACAAGGTGGAGGTGATAAAACTCAGTTCTTCTCTTCTATCTCATATGTAGATCAGGAAGGTATTACTTTGCAGTCGGGTTACAAACGTCTTACCGGTCGTTTGAATCTTACGCACAAAGTAAACGATCGTTTATCTTTTGATGCAAGCACAACTTTTGCAAAATCAGATCAAAATGTAAACAGTGAAGGTACTTCATTCTCAAGTCCGATCATGGCTGTTGGTATGGCAGCTTCTCCATCTAGTTATCCATACAATGAGGATGGAACATTTAATACAACATCTTTCCCTGCGATGAATGGAGCGAATCCATTGCAAACAGCAACTTACAACTATGACAAGAGTTCGATCATCAGAACTTTGAATACTGTAGGTGCTAACTTGAAAATTTGGGATGGTTTTAGCGCGAAACAAAACATCAGCTATGACTTCAACAATACAAACAACCGTGTTTGGTGGGATCCTCGCTCTAATGACGGTCGCTCATCAAATGGTGTAATGCAACGTTACGTAACCAACAGAAGTACATTAGTTTCTCAAACGCAATTGCTATATGCAAATACATTTGCAGAAGCGCACACTGTAGACGGGTTACTAGCTTACGAAATTGAAGACTATCGTTTCGATAATATCTATGCAAATGGTAACGATTATCCAGCGTTCCCTCTTCCTGAAATTGGTAATGCTTCTAATACAAGAGCAAGCAGCCAAAAAGAAGTTAGTAAGTTGGTTTCGTATGTAGGTCGTTTGAACTACGATTACCGTAACAAATATTATGGTAGTGTGAGTTTCCGTCGCGACGGAACATCTCGTTTGTCTCGCGATAGCCGTTGGGGTAATTTCTGGTCGGTATCTGGTTCATGGAGAATTACACAAGAAAGCTTCATGGAGCGTTTTACAGACATCCTTACTGATGCAAAAGTACGTGCTTCTTATGGTGTGAATGGTACACAGCCAAAAGATTATTATGGTTACATGGGATTGTACGAGTTTGGTTTCAACTACAACGGCAACCCAGGTATGGCTGAGGAGCAAATCTTTAATAAGAATTTGAAGTGGGAGAAAAACTACGCAGCAAACATTGGTTTGGAGCTTACTTTCCTAAACAGATTCTCTGCAACTGTAGAATGGTACAACCGTGACACAAAAGATCTTTTGATGGAGCGTCCGGTTTCTCCTACAACAGGTTTTTCTAAAATGTTGATGAACGTTGGTGAGATGCGTAACCGTGGTTTCGAAATCGAACTAAAGAGCACAAACATCAATACGAAAGACTTCTCTTGGAGTACGACATTGAATATGTCTCGCAACAAAAATACATTGGTAAAACTTGATGGTGATCAAGATCAGGTAATTGATGGTCAAATCATCAACAAGGTTGGTCACTCATACTATTCATTCTATATGTATGAATATGCCGGAGTTGATCCTGCTACAGGTAAAGAAATGTATTTTAAAAACAGAGACGGAGATCGTTCTACAACAACAAACTATGCTGAAGCGGATCGCGTGATTGTAGGAACAGTAGAGCCTAAATTGGTTGGTGGTCTTACAAACAACCTAAGCTGGAAATTTATCGATCTTGGTTTTACATTTACTTATTCAATTGGTGGCCATGCATTGGATAATGCTTCTTGGTTGCAATCGAATGGTGGTACTTATAACTATCGCGGTAACATCCCTTCATATTATAAGATTGAAGAAATGTGGCAACAACCTGGCGATAACGCGAAGCTTCCTCAATTTGTTTACGGTGGTGCAAATGTGCGTTCTTCAAGATGGTTGATGCCAACAGATCACCTTCGTTTGAAAAACTTGACAGTTGGTTTTACTGCTCCAAGCAAATGGGCCGAAAAACTAGGTCTTGCACGTTTGAGAGCGTATGCTTCGGGTAACAACTTGTTTACAATCAAATCTAAAGATTTGTATGTTGATCCTGAAACTCCTACTAATGGTGTTGTAACATTTGAAACACCTGCTCTAAGAACAATGACTTTCGGTATCGAAGTTGGTTTCTAAACAATACACATTTTTAAAGCGATTTTATTGATATGAAAAAGATATATAAGTCGGTGTTGGTAGTTTTAGCAGCTGCAACACTTACCTCATGTGGAAACAGTTGGTTGGACGAAAGTCCATCCAACGGTGCAGACACAGAAGTTGCGATCGATAACTATGCTAAAGCCTTGAATGCACTTTACGGTGTATACGATGGATTGCAAGGTAGCTCATCTCGTAACGAATATTACGGTGCAAGAATGCTTTATTATGGAGACGTTCGTGCCGATGATATGCAATCTTCAACAGGAACACGTACCGTGCCTTTGTACGAAATGCGTTATACAGCATCGAATGCACCAGGTATCTGGGATATACCTTATAATGTAATTCGTCGTGCAAATAGCTTGCTTGATGCAATTGAAAAAGGTAAAGTTGCAGATGGAAAAGAAGCTGATCTTGCAGATATGAAAGGTCAATGTCTTACAGTAAGAGCTTTGGCTCATTTCGACTTGTGTCGTATTTACGGTAAGCCTTACCAAATGGATAATGGAGCATCATACGGTGTGCCAATTATCACAAAACCGGAGAATCCTTATGATGGAGAAGGTCTATACCCAAGCCGTAACTCTGTGAAAGAGGTTTATGATCAAGTTATTTCAGATCTTACTGCAGCAATTCCATTGTTGAAAACTGCACAGACAAAAGAAAACGGTTATATTAATCAAGGAGCAGCAAAAGCTCTATTGTCTCGTGTTTATTTATACAAAGGAGACAATCAGCAAGCGTTGGCTGTAGCTAAAGAGGTAATTGCATCAGGTTCATATGAACTTTGGGCTACGGATGAATATGTTTCAGGTTGGTCAAAACCAGGCAGCAAAGAAATGATTTTCGAAATCGTAAATAAAGGAACTGACGACTGGGTAGACCGTGAGTCGATCGGTTACTTGATGGCTGAAGATGGTTATAGCGATATGGTTCTGACAAAGAAGTTTGTTGATGAATTAAATAGCGACCCGAACGATGTTCGTATTGGTGTTACATTGGCAGCGGTGAAACCTGCAAACATCAAGCTTTATGGAACTAATCGTGTTTATTTGAATAAATTTCCAGGAAGAAGTGGAGATGTTCGTGTAAACAATATTCCGGCTCTTCGTATCTCTGAGATCTATTTGAATGCTGCGGAAGCTGCGTTTAAATTAGGAGATAATGCAACAGCGGTAGAATACTTGAATCCGATCGTGTTGCGTGCTAATCCGAAAGCAACTCCGGTTGCAGCAGGTGACGTTACATTGGAGCGTATTTTGCTTGAGCGTTCAAAAGAGTTGGTTGGTGAAGGTCACCGTTTCTTTGATGCAATGCGTAATAACCAAACAGTAGTACGTTATACTTCTGCAGCCGACCAAGGATGGCAATTGAATCTAACAGAAGCGTCAAGAAAGTTTGATAATACATACTTTAGAACGATTCTTCCGATACCTGTAAAAGAGATTGATTCAAACTATGTGATTGCAGAGCAGCAAAATCCTGGTTACTAATCAAATACCATAATATGTTTGCAAGGAGTTCCGCTTAGCGGGGCTCCTTTTTTTTGTTTGCAATGTAGGTGAATATTATAAAATGCAGTATTTGCTTATTGTTGTGTATAAATATGCATGAATATTTTTACAAGAAATATTCAATAAGTTTGTGTAGTGTGACAATTTTGTTGCAAAAAGTCTCTTTTTGCATTGCAAAATAATAAATTGATCGTATATTTGTGTTGTACAACAGTTCTAGATAATATTTCTACTACTGTTGTATGTGTATAAAAATACAATGTAGTGAATTTGATATATCTGTTGTGCATATTCCAGATGTATAATTAATCGCCAATTTTAAATAAACACTTAATAAATCCAATGAATCTATGAAGAAGTTGACCTTTGTGTTAATTTGCTTAATGCTGAGTGTTGGTTTAGCTTTTGCTCAAACTACGAAAGTAGCCGGTGTGGTTACCTCTTCGGAAGATGGATATCCGGTAATCGGAGCATCTGTAGTTGCAAAAGGTACCACTCAGGGTACAGTGACAGACATCGACGGTAATTTTACAATCGACGTGCCTTCAAGCGTAAAAACGCTAATCTTCTCTTATGTCGGAATGAACACCAAAGAAGTTCCGGTAAAATCAGTGATGAATGTTGTACTTGATCCTGCAAGCCTAGATCTTGAGGAGGTTGTAGTAACAGGATACGGAATTACTAAGAAAGCAGCCTTTACAGGTTCAGCTCAAACGTTGAAAAGCGAAGAGTTGGTTGCTAAAACAGATGCCAACTTTATGAAATCTCTTCAAGGTTCGGTAGCTGGTTTGCAAATGAACAACCGTGGCGGACAGCCCGGAGCATATGCTTCGGTGAATATCCGCGGTATCGGATCTGTAAACTCTGGAACAGAACCTCTTTATGTAATCGACGGAATGCCATACTTCTCAGACAAAGTAGGTATGAACTCGGGAGTTGGTAGTGGCCAACAAGCATCTTCTCCTTTGGCAAGTATCAATCCTGCCGATATCGAAAGCATCAACGTACTTAAAGACGCAACCGCAACATCTATTTATGGTGCACGTGCAGCGAATGGTGTAATCGTAATTACAACAAAGAAAGGTAAAGAAGGAAAACCTCAAGTAAACTTAACTGCCAAAGCAGGGGTTTCGAAAGTTTTCAATCTTGATCATAATTATAGAACAGTAAATCTTGATCGCTACCTAGATATCTGGGGCAAATCGGTTTCAGAGTCAGATCCATCAAAATACCCAACTACTCAAGCTGGTATTGACTATGTGAAAAATAGATATGGTATCACTGAAAACACAAAATCGGTAGATTGGTTGGAAGAAGTATTGCGTACTGGATTTACTCAAGAGTACAACGTAGATGTACAAGGTGGTAAAGAAGGATTGAAGTACTTTGTGAGCGCAGGATACTTCGACAACGAAGGGGTATTGATCGGTACAGGAATGGATCGTTACTCGGGTCGTCTTAATTTAGAGCAAACTGGCAAAGTAGTTTCTTTCGGGGTACAAGCTTCGGGATCTATCGCTAACATCAACAATGCACCATCCGAAAGTCAGTACGTAAATCCTATCGTAGCGGTTTATGACCTTCGTCCTTGGGAGCAAGTATACAATGAAGACGGATCATACAACTTGGATGCATATTACAATCCGGTTGCAATCAACGACCCGGATAAAGGGGATATTCGCAAGCAAAAACAAACCGTTGCAATCATCAACCCTTGGGCAACTGTGAAGTTTGCAAAAGACTTTACATTCAAAACGTCACTTGGTTTGAACTGGTTCAACCTAAACGAATTCAACCTTTGGTCGATGATGAACCCACAGGGTGCAGAGATGAATCGCCAAGGTATTCAAAACAAAGAAGACTTCTTCACATGGACATTTACAAATACATTAAACTGGGTAAAAACAGTAGGAAGCAACAACTTCAATGTATTGTTGGGTCAAGAAGCACAAAGACAAACACGCAACAGATCATACCTGGCTGCAAACAACTATCCGGCAAATGCAGGTCCTGAAATTGGTAACGCATCTACTCCGGTATCGGCAGGTACTTACAAATATGAAAGCTCATTGGCTTCTTATTTCACAAACTTGCAATACGATTATGCAGGTAAATACTACCTATCGGGAAGTGTACGTGTAGACGGTACTTCACGTGTGGGTGATAACAACCGTTGGGGTACTTTCTACTCTGTAGGTGGTAAATATAGAATCAGCGGTGAAGAGTTTATGGAACCAACATCAGAGTGGTTGACAAACTTGGCTGTTCGCACAAGTTACGGTACTGTAGGTAACCAAGACATCGGTTGGTACGAAGCGCGTCAACTTTACGGATTCGGTTACGACTACAAAGGAAACCCGGGAGCAGTACCAACACAAATTGGTAACCCTGACTTGAAATGGGAGAAATCGGCGAAGTTCAACGTTGGTTTGGACATGATGTTCTTCAACCGTGTATCTCTAGATGTTGAATTCTACGATTCACGTACAAAAGACATGATCTTCTACGTTCCACTATCACTAACAGGTGGTATCGCAACAATGCCGATGAACGTAGGTGAAATGAAGAATACAGGTATCGAAGCATTGATCAATGCAACCCTTATTCAAACAAAAGATTGGAACTGGACAATGAAGCTTAACTTGTCTCACAATAAAAATGAGATCGTGAAGCTAAGTACAGAAAAACCAATTGAAGGTACAACTACTATCCGTAAAGCAGGTGAAGCATACAACACTTTCTATATGAAAGAATATGCAGGTGTAGATCCTACAAACGGTAAAGCAATGTGGTACAAAGGTACTGAAGGTAAAGAAACAACTTACAATTACAACGAAGCGGGTCAACGCATCGTGGGTAAAGCCGATCCTAAATTGTTTGGTGGTGTAGGTACAAGCGTTTCTTACAAAGGCTTTGATTTGAACCTTGACTTCTCGTACAAGATTGGTGGAAAAGTATACAACTCAGGTTTCAACTATGACATGCAAGTAGGTCACTACAAATATGGTCCGGTATCAAACTATGTATACGAAAATGCTTGGACTCCGGAGAATCCTTATACAGACGTTCCTGCTTTTGTATTTGGTGATCGCTCACAAGCAAACGAACACTCTTCACGTTTCTTGATGGATGGTTCATACCTTCGTCTTAAAACAATCATGCTAGGATATACATTGCCACGTGCAATTGCATCTAAAGCTAAAATGAGCAACGTTCGCTTCTATGTAAGTGCAGACAACTTGTTTACAGTTGCGGCAAAAGATTACATCGGATTCGACCCTGAAACAGATGCTACAGGTATTCAATCTTGGTCGTACCCAGTTCCTACAAACGTAATGTTTGGTGTGAATATTGGCTTTTAATCTGCTATAAAATACAATCCGGTAAAGGTACTTCCCTTTGCCGGGTTTCATTACAACTCTTGCAAAACGATAACAACATGAAAAAATATATTGGATATTCAATCTTAGCTTTGGCTCTGTCGGCAGGCTTTACTTCATGTGGAAGCGATTTTCTCGACAACGATCCGCATCAGCAAGTAGACACCGATAAGGCTATTACTTCTGCGGCAGAACTAGCATCGGCTCTTAACGGTATTTACTACCAAATGGGTAGAAGCCAGTTTGTAGGTCGTAACTTGATCGCTACCGGAGATGTTGCTTCAGACAACTCAAATCACAGCGGAAAGACTTCACACTTTTATAATATCTTCAATTTCGCAATCAACGAAAACAACGCATATCTTTCGGATATGTGGGAAACAGGATATAAGATCGTAGACTTCAGTACACGCGCAATCTCGGCTGGAAATAAGATCTTGGCCGGAGAATATGGTTCGATCTCTGATGCTGACAAAGCTGAAGTATACGCTCAACTGGGGCAAGCATACGGCTTGAAAGCTTATGCAACCTTTATGATGGCAAATGTGTATGCACTTCCTTACAACAGTGCAAACGCAAATGCAAAAGGTATGGTGTTGGTAAATGAGCCAATCAAACCTTTCGAGAAAGTAAGCCGTGCTTCTCTTCAAGAGACTTACGACTTTGTTCTTGACAACATCACAAAAGCACGCGAATGTTATGCACAAAAGGAGGTCGCATCTCCAAATGGCTATTACATGTCGAGTGCAGCAGTTGAGGCGTTGGCAGCGCGTGTCAACTTGTATATGGAAAACTTTGATCAGGCAGCTTCGGCAGCACAAAAATCAATCGACCTTAAAGAGGGTGCATTGATTTATGATGCAGCTAAATATGCTGCACTGTTTGAAGCAACAGATATCAATAGCGAAGATATCTTTGTGGTTGGTAAAGCGGCAAACGACAACTTGAGTGCAAACTCATTGAATACACTTTGGTCAAACTATGGTGTTAGCTATTCAACGGAGTTGAGCAACTTGTTCTATACAGATACAATTAAAGTAGATGATAAGAAAGTTGTGGTAGAAGATATCCGTCTTCCATTGGTGAAAACAACCGGAGGTAAATACAAAGGTTTGCCAAACAATGCAGCGGTATCGAACATTCCGGTATTCCGTTTGCCTGAGATGTATTTGATCCTTGCCGAAGCGAAACTTGCAAAGGGTGACATCGCCGGTGCGCAAGAAGCGTTGCTAGTGGTTGCAAAACGTAATCCTGCTATCGAAGAGGTGAGCGATCTTCCTGCTACAAAAGACGAATTGCTTGCTTTCATTATCGATGAGCGTCGTCGCGAATTGTACCAAGAGGGACACCGTTTGTTCGACGCGCGTCGCCTTGGTTTGGATATGAAAGTTACAAACGGAACTCAGTTGCTAGATGCAGAGAAGTTTGTATTCCCAATTCCAAACAAAGAGATCAATAGTGGTATGGGCGTAGAGCAAAACGAAGGCTGGAGCCAAAACTTACCAACCGAACTTTGATATAACACAGCAACATTTAGATAAACCACACACACACTTGACAGAGGCCTCTTTTCGAAGAGGTCTCTGTTTTTTGTATACCATAGGATAGGAGTAAATATACACGAAGTCGGATGTTTGCCTCTTTGCCGAATACTTCAAATCTGTTCCGGAGGGCATTTTTGTGGCTATTTTATCGCACAGATATGTCGATTCTGCTGTTTTTTGAGGTTCAGAAAAAGCCGTTTTCAACGGGGAGACGTGGCGTTTTTTTGCATATTCCTCTTTTTTCAAGCAAAAAGCACGTTAGGTTTTGGGTAAAAGCTGGTAAGGTTTGCTCAAAAAGGCTGTTTACTTCTTTTTTAAAGCTTATTTGGTTCTCGAAGAGACTAAATAACGTTTTTGCGAAGCGCGTTTATTTTCTTCGTGAAGAGTGAGAAAAGTTTTCGTGGAGAATGTTTTTACTCTTCATGGAGATTGTAAAAAGTTTTCACTGAAAAGATCGCGCGTCATTGCGAAGACTTTTTGCTGTTGTTTTGATTTCGTACGGTTGTAGGTGTCTCATGGTGCGGCAAAATGGGCCGAGGCTACGCAGCGGGAGTTGGCGGTTTTCAAATTGTGAGGCTTTTTACTTGGATGGTTTCTTTTTGAAAGGAGTTTTCGATCGGCTTTATAGACAATAGAATGTGTGTGTAATCTAAGGCTTGTGTTGAGCAGAAATGTGTAAGCTGGGGGATTGTTCGGTTTTTGTGTGAACGAGCGAAATTGGGCTTGTTTTGCTTGTTTTATAGCGATTTTTCGACAGAGGCTAAAGAGATGTGGTTAGAAACGTTTTTTACACTAAGGGGGAGATGCCCGACGATCTATTGAAGATGGGGTAGGTATAAAAAAAAGCGAAGCAAAAGCCTCTCGGCTTTCACTTCGCAAATTATCTATAGTTCAATTAAAATACTTGATTAGATAATGTTTAGTTGCTTGAAGCACTTTTGGATTTTCTCCATAGCGTAATCAAGCTGTTCTTTTGTATGCGTTGCCATCAATGAGAAACGGATCAATGTATCATCCGGTGCTACTGCTGGCGAAACAACAGGGTTTACAAAGATTCCTTCGTCAAACAACATCTTTGTTACAAGGAATGTTTTGTCGTTGTCTCTTACATACAATGGAATGATCGGAGTAGATGTGTGGCCGATCTCGCACCCCATGTTGCGGAATCCATCCAATGCATAGTGTGTGAGTTTCCAAAGATTCTCGATACGCTCCGGTTCGCTTAGCATAATATCTAGAGCCGCGCTTGCTGCCGCTGTTGCCGCAGGTGTGTTGCTGGCGCTGAAGATATATGAACGCGAGTTGTGACGAAGGTAATTGATAACCGGTTCGTCTGCTGCAATGAATCCTCCGATAGAAGCAAACGATTTACTGAATGTACCCATGATAAGGTCTACATCGTTTGTTACACCGAAATGATCACATACACCACGACCGCAATTGCCTAGTACGCCAAAGCCGTGTGCTTCGTCTACCATCACGTTTGCATTGTATTTTTTTGCCAATTCAATAATTTCAGGAAGTTTTGCAACATCTCCTTCCATACTGAATACGCCGTCTACAACGATTAGTTTTACTTTATCGGCTTCGCATTTCTTCAATTGTTTTTCCAACGATTCCATATCGTTGTGTTTAAATTTCAGACGAGTCGAAAAAGATAGTCTTAAACCTTCGATAATCGATGCATGGTCAAGCTCATCCCAAATGATGTAGTCTTCGCGTCCTGTAAGACATGAAACAACACCAAGATTAACTTGAAATCCGGTAGAATATACAATTGCATCATCCTTACCCACAAACTGTGCGAGTTTTTTCTCCAGCTCGATATGAAGGTCTAGTGTTCCATTTAAAAATCTGGATCCGGCACAACCCGTTCCGTATTTCTTGGTTGCTTCGATTGCGGCCTCTTTAACTTTAGGGTGATTAGTCAGCCCTAGGTACGCATTCGAACCAAACATGAGGACCTTTTTGCCATTTATAATAACTTCAGTGTCCTGATCGCTCTCAATCTGTCTAAAGTAAGGGTAAATTCCTGCGGCTTTAGCTTTTTGAGGGATGTCATACTTCGATAATTTCTCTTGTAAAAGTTTCATATTGTTGTAAAGAGAATGATATTATTGTTTTTTTGATTACAAACAACACTGCATCAAGGCAAATGGTTTTTTTATTGCCCGTAAGGCAGGCTGCAAAAGTAATAAAATATCTATTGTGTAAGATGCTTTTACCCAAAAGTTTTGAGAAAAGATGTATTTTTGCGGCTGATTTAACGATATAAAGCCGTAAATATTAAGGTATGAAAGTACAGGTAGTCATTAACCCCATATCCGGAGTAGGTTCTAAACGAAAGATTCCTCAAATGATACAAGAGGTGTTTAGTAAAAGAAATGATGTGGATTTGGCGATAGATTTTACCGAGTATCCGGGGCATGCCAGTGAGCTAACGGCCAACGCGATTGATCAAGGTGCAGAAGTTGTGATTGCTGTTGGTGGCGACGGAACTATTAATGAAGTTGCACGTGCGATGGTAAATACCAAAGCCACGTTGGGTATTATTCCTAAAGGATCGGGCAATGGTCTTGCTCGTTCGCTACATATTCCGATGGATGTGAAAGGTGCTTTGGATGTAATTGAGAAGGGCTTGGTTAAAGCCATCGATTGCTGTAAGGCCAATGACCAGATTTTTTTCTGTACTTGCGGGGTGGGCTTTGATGCAACCGTAAGTCAGAAATTTGCCTCAAGCAAACGCAGGGGCTCGCTTACGTATATCATGAAGACGATCGAAGAGTATTTGCGATATAAACCAGAGACGTATCAGTTGGTTATCGAAGATCAAACGATCGAAGAAAAAGCTTTCTTGATTGCTTGTGCCAATGCTTCGCAGTATGGTAACAATGCATACATTGCACCGCATGCCGATATGCAAGACGGAAAGCTCGATATTACGATTTTGTCTACGTTTACTCCGCTCGATATTACTCCGCTTGCGTTGCAATTGTTTGCCAAGCAGATTGATAAAAACAGCAAGATCAAGACACTTCGTGCGGCCAATGCGCGTATTGTGCGCGAAAAACCGGGTGTGATTCATCTCGACGGAGAACCTTTTGAGATGGGTGAGGTATTGGATATCTCAACAATGCCGGGTGCAATCAATGTGTTTACAGCAAACTATACACCTTTTGCCGAAGAGGTGCAAAACTTCTTTTACGAGGTATCTCGCTTTTTTGATCATCAGATCAATCACATCTTAAGATAAAAAGCTTTGGTAAGGCGGATGTAATCGTCAGAGTACTGATGTCTTGCCAATTCAATTACCAATGTATCGGTTTGCATTGTACACGGCAGGGGCTGAAGTTCGATCAGAATACGCTTGGATGCAGCTTCCGGTTTTGGTAATACATGCGTAAGACGTGATATGAAAAGATTGCTTTCACGGGCCGCAAGTTCTACACTGCTCAAGGCTTCAGTGGGTAGCACCAACGAGAGTTTGCCGTTGTCGTTTAGTAGTGTTGCTGCCAGATTGATCAATGTTGCAATGGGGAGTGTGTCATCGTGTCGTGCAGTAGAGCGTTTGCTACAGTCGCACTTCAATGCGTTGACAAAGTAAGGAGGATTGGAAACAATGTGATCGTATTGTTTCTTTTCGCCTGCATTTGACGAGAAATCCACAAAGTCTTGATGGATGGTTTTGATCCGTTCGGCAAACGAAGAAGCTACAAAGTTTTCATTGGCTTGTGTTGCCGCGTGTTGATCTATCTCAAGTGCATCTATTTGAGCCTTACTGCGTTGAGCGCACATAAGGGCTATTAATCCCGAGCCGGTTCCGATGTCAAGTATCCTTGAAGCGTGTTCTACATCACACCATGCCCCCAGTAATACACCGTCGGTTCCTACTTTCATTGCACACTTGTCGTGATGGATTGTAAATTGCTTGAATTTGAAAAAGGGATTAGGCATAAAGGGATTTATTGATTGAATACTACAAAAATAATCGAATTGAAAATAATTGCCTAACTTTGGCATGACTATTGTATCTATTTATATTATTATATAAACAGTGAAATTACTTACACTATGATATTACTTCAAGAAGATAATTACAATGATTTAGAAGACAATACTTCTGCAATTATGCCAATATTGACAGAATGCGAGAAGGATGATGACTTCAGCGAAGGCCTTGAAGACCTGACTGAAGAACTTCCTATATTGCCGTTGCGCAATATGGTATTGTTTCCGGGAGTTGCTATGCCTGTAGTAGTGGGTCGAACCAAATCGATGAAGCTGGTAAAGGAAGCCTCTAAAAAGAATATGCATATCGGTGTTGTTTGCCAAAAAGAGGTGGAAACAAGCGATCCTGAAAGAAATGATTTGTTTGATATCGGTGTGGTTGCAGAGATTGTGCGCGTACTGGAAATGCCGGATCAAACAACTACCATCATCCTGCAAGGAAAGAAACGTTTCGAATTGAAAGAGCTTACTCAGCTTGATCCGTATTTGAAGGGACGTATCGAAATGTTGGATGATAAAGTTCCGACCAAAGCAGATCCTGAACTTGACGCATTGGTTGCAACTATCAAAGAAATGACAGTGAAGATGCTTTCTATGTCGAGTGAGCCTCCTCGCGACATCATTTTCTCTATCAAGAACAACAACAATCCGATTTATCTGGTAAACTTCTCGTGTGCGAATGTTCCTAACACGGCTGCCGAAAAGCAAATGTTGCTTTTGGTTCCGGACTTGAAGAAAAGAGCATTCAAGTTGTTGGCGATTCTAAACAGAGAGTTGCAGCTTCAAGAAATCAAAGCGGGTATTCAGATGAAGACGCGTGTAGATCTTGATCAGCAACAACGCGAGTATTTCTTGCAACAACAAATCAAAACCATTCAAGAGGAGCTTGGCGGAAACATCCAAGAACAGGAGTTTGCCGAGTTGAAGCAAAAGGCTCTGAAAAAGAAATGGTCTGAAAAAGTAGAAGAGACGTTCGAGAAAGAGTTGAAGAAGCTGGAACGTTTGCATCCGCAATCACCAGATTTCTCGATTCAATCGAATTATGTAAATACAATTGTAAACTTGCCTTGGAACGAACTAAGCAAGGATAATTTCAACTTAAAGCATGCGCAAAAAGTTCTAGACCGTGACCATTATGGTTTGGAAAAGGTGAAAGAGCGTATTATCGAACACCTTGCCGTGTTGAAGTTGAAAGGAGATATGAAGTCGCCGATTATTTGCCTATATGGCCCTCCGGGAGTAGGTAAAACATCGTTGGGTAAGAGTGTGGCCGATGCACTTGGTCGTAAGTATGCTCGTATTTCATTGGGTGGCTTGCACGACGAGTCGGAAATCCGCGGACACAGACGTACGTATATCGGTGCAATGCCGGGACGTATTATCCAAAACTTGTTGAAGGTAAAGACTTCGAATCCTGTATTTATCCTTGATGAGATCGATAAAGTTGGAAAAGACTTTAAAGGAGATCCGTCGGCAGCTTTGCTAGAGGTGCTTGATCCGGAGCAAAACAATACATTCCACGACAACTACCTAGATATCGACTACGATTTGTCTAAAGTATTGTTTATTGCTACAGCAAACAATATCAATACGATTTCGCAACCGTTGCTCGATCGTATGGAGTTGATCGATGTGAGTGGATATATCCTTGAAGAGAAAGTAGAGATTGCACGTCGTCACTTAGTACCTCGTCAGTTGCTTAATCACGGATTGGATAAGGATGCGATTTCTGTACCAAAGAAAACACTTCAGATTATCGTTGAATCCTATACACGTGAATCTGGTGTGCGCGAATTGGATAAGAAGATTGCAAAATTGGTACGTCGCGTTGCTAAGAAAGTTGCGATGGGCGAGGAGTATCCGAAAACAATTTTGCCAGAACATTTGCACGAATTGTTGGGGCCGGTTGATTACTCAAGAGATAAATACGAAGGGAATGACTATGCTGGTGTTGTTACCGGATTGGCTTGGACTTCGGTTGGCGGTGAGATCTTGTTTGTAGAAACAAGTTTGAGCAAGGGTAAAGGCGGACGTCTTACGCTTACCGGTAACTTGGGTGATGTGATGAAGGAGTCGGCAATGCTTGCTCTGGAATATATCAAGGCACATGCCTTGAAGCTTGGAATCAATGAAGATGTGTTCGAAAACTGGAATGTTCACGTTCACGTTCCTGAAGGTGCGATTCCGAAAGATGGTCCGTCAGCCGGTATTACAATGGTAACTTCAATGGTGTCTGCATTTACACAACGTAAGGTACGCAAGAACTTGGCAATGACGGGTGAGATTACATTGCGTGGCAAGGTGCTTCCGGTAGGAGGTATCAAGGAGAAGATTCTTGCTGCGAAACGTGCAGGTATCAAAGAGATTATTCTTTGTAAAGAGAATAAGAAGAACATTGATGAAATCAGTGAGATTTATTTGAAAGGACTTACTTTCCACTATGTGGATGATATCAAAGATGTGCTTGCAATAGCATTGCTTGATGAAAAGGTAGAAGATCCGATTCAACTTGAAATAAAGCCTAAAGAAAAGGTGTCATAACAAAAAAGCCGTTCAGATATTCTGAACGGCTTTTTTTATGCTTTGTTGTTTATTACTCAGCAACTTCTTCTTCAGCAGCTTCTTCTGCTTCGAAGTCTGTCATGTTGGCATTCACAAGAATGTTGTACCAAGATAGAAGTTTCTTAATATCTGTAGGGTATACTCTTTCTCTGTCGAATGCAGGAAGGATTTCAGCAAAATAAGCTCTTAGCTCATCAGGAGTGCTGTTTAGCTTAATAGAAGCTGGTTGTCCGTTTTCTTTTTTGTAGATAGCACCAAGAACTTTTTGAATTGGCTCTTCTGTTTCTTCCGTATAGATTGCGATATCTCCTAATGAGATGATTTTGTCTTTTCCGTAAGCAGGAACTCTTTTACCGTCTACAAGCGATTCAACGATAAGCATGTTGTTTCCTTGTGAAATTAGCTTGTATAGTCCTGGTTTGCCAGAGATGGCTAAAACTGTTCTCAACATAATTATTATCCTTTTATTATATCTGTTATGTATATTGCAAATGTAGTGTAGTGTATCGAAATATCCCACTAAATGAACAAAAAGTAAGTATATTTTAAGTGATCCTTAGCTTATTTGATGTGTTCGCAGGCTTTACTGTTTAGAATGGAAACAATTTTTTCAACCTGTGGAATGAGTGGATGTGTACCATCGTTGACTACAACAAAATCAGAGCGTTGCTCTTTTTCTTCTTGCGGCATCTGATTATTGATGCGGTCAATAATTTGTTGCCGACTTAAATTGTCTCGTTCGATTGCTCTTTTGATTCTCGTTTCGAGTGGAGCACTTACACAAATGGTGTAGTGGACTGTGTCTTCAAATCCCGATTCAAATAGAATGGCCGACTCCATTGCTGCAATTGGTTTATTTGCACTCCAAACTTTAAAATCGTTTTTTACGACCGGATGGATGATTTTATTTACAGCAGTAAGGGCTTCGTGATCGGTAAAGATGATCGATGCTAGTTTTGCTTTGTTGAGGCGGCCATCTATGTAGATGTCTGTCCCGAACAATTGGGTTAATCCTTCTTTTATTTCGGAAGATTCTTCGGTGAGGCGTTTACTCTCGGTGTCGGCAAGGTATACCGGAATACCGTATATGTCGAGTAATTGGGCTACTACTGTTTTTCCACTACCAATGCCTCCGGTGATTCCTATTCGTATCATTGATTACTGTTTTGCTCTAATATATATTCGATTTGATCGGGTGAGATCGTATAGTTTTTGATCCATTCCGGCTTTTCGATTAGTTTTACAGGAATGGTAGATTCTTTCAAATCTATTGCTTCTTTGTAGTCGATCTCTATCTTAAAGTCTGATTCGGTGAGTTCTTTGAACTTTGAAAGTGGAACTTGTGCCGTTATCTTTACTTGATCCGGGAAAGTACGGAGTGTGAGATCTGATGGAAGCCCAATACATTCGATCGGAATGGTGAGCGTTTTTTCAGTGTATTCTTCAACGTTGAGGGCTACAACTACCGATGCCGGTGAACATTTAAACCCTTCTTCATTTAGAGTAATCTCTCTGCTGAGACTCTTTTCTATGTTTTTTAATTCGAGTAGCTCTGTTGATACACTGATGATGGTGTCGAGAGTTGAGGCGGGTGCGTATACTTCGACTTCATCCGGTGTTATGGTTATCGGACCGGATATCATGTATCCGAGTCGGGTAGAGATATCTCCGTTGAAGGTAACGGGTACTTTTTTTTGTCCCAATGTATCCACCTCTACTTGTATTGTGGAAGGGTCGATGTCTTGAACAATTGTGGAGGTTATTAATCTTTTTTGAACGTCAGACTCGAGTGTGCGACGTGTGATTTGTGCCTCATTGTTTTTGTAATCGAGCTTTGCTAAGTCTATTTCTATGGGTAAGGCTTCTTTCCCGAACGTGTAGTTGAGAAGAAGTGTTCCTTTGTCTTTGATCTTGACGTCGACTTGTGATGGCAATGGCTTTACAACAATCAAGTTGTTGGGAAGGTCTTTGTATCGAATTGGGAACGAGATGGTTGTTTCATACTCATCCTGTAGGCTTTGTAAAAACCAGAAGCCGGTAGCCAGGAGTATATAAAAAAGAAAGATTAAAGTCTTTCTCCCGTTTGAAGCTCCGGGATTGACTTTAATCTTCTGTATCCTAGACTTGAGCTTCAGTACGTACTGTTCAAGTCGTAACATAGTTGTTGTCTTTTTACAATTGACTATTTTGTTTGTTGATTATCTTCAGCAGCACCGTAGATAGACGATTTGTCTACTGTGATGTTTACACCTGAAGCAATCTCAACAACGATAGAAACATCGTTGATCTCTTTAACTTTGCCGTAGATACCACCTGCTGTGATTACTCTGTCGCCAACTTTAAGAGCATCGCGAAACTTTCTGATCTCCTTTTGTTTCTTTTGTTGCGGTCTGATCATGAAAAAGTAGAAAATCGCGAAGATAGCTACCATCATAAGGATGCTAGTCCATTGTTCCTGACCTGCCATATTTTGCAGTAAAATAGTCATTAAGCTCATTGTACAATCTTTTTATAGTTAATAATTGCGCTTTGCACAAATATAGACAAAAAATTAGTTTTTGAATAACAGATTCTCATTTTTAAGCTCTTTAACAACTGCATCTAAAATACCGTTGATAAACGTACTACTTTTAGGTGTACTGTAGTGCTTAGCTGAGTCTATATATTCATTGAATGTAACACTGATCGGAATTGAAGGAAAACTGATTAGTTCGGCAATTGCAACTTGCATGATAACAAGGTCCATTGTTGCGATACGTTCTGCTTCCCAATTTTTGATGTGCTTGTTGATACGTTCTTTGTAGTCTGATCCTTTAACGATAGACTGACGGAAGAGTTTAACAGCGAATTGATGGTCTTCAATATCTCTGAACATTGGAAGTAGTTCGAAGTCTGCTCCTTTTTCTTCTTCAAATTTCTTGATTGTTTTCAGCACGAATGTTTGTACAATTTCGATGTCGTCGTTCCAGTAGATACTTTTATCTTCAAGATAGTCTGTTACAAATTCATTGTTGCAAATGAATTGTTTGAAAACCTTGCGCCAGAATTCACGATCGTTTTCGAAGCTGTTGTCTTCTGATGCTAAATATTCAGCGTATATATCTGATGTAAGAATAGTGTCGAGTAGTGATTTTACAAAATTATCGTCGGCTTCCCATACAATAGCATGCTCAGAACAATACTTCTGCAATTGTAGGTTTTGTGCTACTTGCATTGCAAAACGGTTGTCGATAAACTTTGTGTTGGGATTCAATTCTTCCTGTGAAGGCATGAATTTGTTTTTCTTTGTGTCGATGATTCTACGCTGGAGATTTGTCAGTTCTACGATTAGGAGTAGGAAGTAGTGATATAGATCGTATGATTTACGTAGACTGAATAGGAGTTCGCTTTCAGCAGCTTTCAGGTCTTTGTTTTCAGTTTGATAGTATGAATATACTATCTGTAAAACTTTAATACGGATTAAAATTCTGTTGATCATCTTTTAAAGAGCACTTTATTTGTTTTGAGTTGCAAAAGTAGTTGTTTTTTCTCGAATACGAATGTTTTTACAGCTCAAAATGGTGAAATGATTCTTAAATCTGATTATTACCTGTTTATTTATTTCGTAAAGCACATATTAAAATGTTTGAAAATTAAATCAAAATTGTATATTTGGCTTGTTTTAATTCGTTTAGTAAGAGGATAGTCAATTAAAAGGGATGCTCAAATGAGAGAAGTTGCCAGAAAAACAAAAGTGACGAATGATAAAGAAATCATTTATTCACGAACCGTGAAAGCGGGAAAACGTATTTATTACCTAGATGTAAAGCAAGACAAACGAGATCAATTGTTTGTTTCGATAACTGAAAGTAAAAGACTCGAGAAATCGGATAGCGAGTCTTTTGTGTTTGAAAAGCATAAACTTTTTATCTACAAAGAGGATTTTGGGAAGTTTCATGAAGCTATGGAAGATATTATGTCTTTTATTACCAGAGCAGAAGATTTATCTTATAAGATAGATAAGGAAATTAATCGAGAAAAAAGCAGACAATTGAGGGTTCAGCAATTGACTGATGAGGAGTCGGATGTAGAAGAAGATGCAATTAAAGTTTCAATACGTTTTGATGTTGATTATTAAATTCGGATGTGTTTGGTGTATGCAGAATCGAACTAATAAAAAAAGCAACGAGCAGTTTTCAATCAATGAAAACTGCTCGTTGTTATATGAGCCTGAATATTAATGCTCAATTATCCGTCTTTAAATTACAGTGGGCGGATTGCTTCAGTAGGACATACGTCAGCACAAGTACCACAATCTGTACAAAGTTCTGGATCAATTTTGTAGATATCGCCTTCAGAGATAGCATCTACTGGACACTCATCGATACAAGTACCGCATGCGATACAATCGTCACCAATAATGTAAGCCATGTTGATTTATTTTTAAAATTAGTACTAAGAAGTTGCGGCAAATTTATAGTATTTCTCGAAGAAAGAAAGGCTTTTGAGGCATTTTTTTAAGAGAAAATATGCTGGTTTATTTTTAGATGTTTAAAATGATAGAGTAAGTGTGGCTTTTAAGAAGGATGCGATGGTGTATATCGCTTCATTTTATATATTATAATTCAATACTTCGTTATGAAAATTCAAAGTTTGCTTTATTGGTTTGTATTGTTGCTTTCTTACCCAATCGAGGCTCAAGTGGTAGATCGTGTATGGAAGAAAGAGCAAGATCGCTTTTCGCTTGGTATTGTAGTTGGTATGGAGCTCGACTATTTTACAACAAAGATTGATAGGGACGCAACCGGTGATGACTTGTTATGTATGCTAAAGCAAGAAATGATAGCACCTTGCGCTGGTGTTGAGCTTTCATACAAGTTGAACCGTCTTCTTTTCTTGACTGCTTCGCCTTTAATCCGTTTTTCTAAATCTGAAATTCAAATAAAGGATGATATGTTAACAGATGCAGATGATGTGTCTGGTTATAAATGGGGAAGTGTCATATTGCCTTTATGTTTGAAGTTGAAAGGTGAGTCTGTTAAAAATACGCGTCCAATATTCTATGTTGGAGGTTTCGGTTTGGTAAATCCTTGTAAAGACCCGATAGCAGATCTGGTGGTTAAAAAATGGATGTCGTGTGGTATTCAATTCGGGATTGGATGGGAGTTTCCCACAAAGTATATAACATTTGTTCCGGAGGTGATGGTGCGCTTAGGTTTTACAGATGTATTTGCTGTAAAAAGAAAAAGCCTTTCTGAGCTTCCGAACATGGAACTCAAAAAGGCATCTTCTATACGTATGAATATGGTTTCGTTTACGCTTAACCTTGAATGATATATAATATATAAATATATGCAGCTGGAATTGCCAAAGAAATACTATCAATACGATCGAGCATTCCTCCATGACCCGGTAAAAGGTTGCTAGAGTCTTTTACGCCAATTGTTCTTTTTAATAGAGATTCGGCCAAGTCTCCCCAAGTTCCAAAGATTACTGTGATAATTGATAGAGCAATCCAATTATACCATACTATTTCTGCGAAAAAATAGGAGAACCCAAGTGCTCCTAGTGCAGCAAAGATCATTCCTCCCCAGAATCCTTCCCATGATTTTTTTGGTGAAATGCGTTCGAATAAACGATGTTTTCCAATTCTCGATCCTACAAGATAGGCTCCGGTATCATTCAACCAGATGAATACAAAAAGAGAAAGAGTGATTACTGGTGTGTAAAAAGATCCTCCAAGTTCATCTTTTCCAAATGAAATAAAATTGAGTAGACAAAATGGCAGTACATACATGATTTGTGCCAAGAATGTATACGCCCAACCTTTAATTGGGTTTGTTGCTTTTAGATATAACTGTGATACTATTGTATAGATTGCAAAGAGTATGTATGGTAGAAATATTGTTTTATCCATTAATTGAGCGGCATACATAAATGTGGCAAAGAACAAATACGTTCCTCCGAGTACGGCAGTCAATTTGTTGAACTTTACATCAGTATCGTGTGAGACTAATTTGTAAAATTCCCATTGAGAAAGAGCTGTGATAATTGTAAAGACAGCCCAGTATCCTATTGGATTGAACCAAATACCGGCTATAATAGCCAGAACGAAGAATGCACCAGTTAGTGCTCGTTTAATGAAATTGTTCAAGATGACTTTATTTAATTGTTTATGTCTAAAATCTTTATTGTACAAAAATATAAATTCTATTCCATTCGTAATAGTGTCAATGTGGAATAATTTAGACGGGGAAAGCCTATTTCTATATGCTATAAAACAAAAAAAAGGAAGATCAATTTGATCTTCCTTTAATTAGCTATATAAGGTTGTTTTTATTTTTCCTCATTTGTTGAAGATGCTGATTCTGCTTCAGTTGTTTCAGATGGAACTTCTTGTTCTGTCTCAGAAGCCTCTTCTAATTTCTTTTTAGCTTCCTCTGCTTCTGCAGCTGCTTTATTAGCTTTGTTTTGTGCATCTAAGATCTCTTCAGAGCGTGAAACCCAAGGACGTTTTCCAAAGATTTGTTCTACATCTTCTGTATAGATCACTTCTCTGTCTAACAATATTTGAGCAAGCTGAGCATGTCCTTCTTTGTTGTTACGAAGGATTTCTTTCGCTCTTTCATATTGAGTGTCGATGATTCGTTTTACTTCTGCATCGATTAGCTTAGCAGTGTCTTCGCTGTATGGCTTCGAAAAACCAAAGTCTTGACCAGTTGAGTCATAGTAACTAAGATTAGATAAGCGTTCGCTCATTCCAAAATAAGTAACCATTGCTAATGCTTGTTTTGTTACTCTTTCCAAGTCATTTGATGCACCAGTTGATATTTTGCCTAAACAAACTTCTTCTGCTGCTCTACCACCCAACGTTGCACACATTTCATCAAGAAGTTGTTCCGTTGTTGTGATTTGTCTTTCCTCAGGAAGATACCATGCTGCACCAAGAGCTTTGCCTCGAGGTACGATTGTAACTTTAACAAGTGGATTTGCATGTTCAAGCATCCAGCTGATTGTAGCATGACCTGCTTCGTGTGTCGCAATTGTTTTACGTTCTTCGGCAGTCGTAATTTTTGTTCTTTTTTCCAATCCACCTACAATACGGTCTACCGCATTCATAAAGTCTTGTTTTTGAACAAACTTTTTGCCGTTACGAGCTGCGATAAGAGCTGCTTCGTTACAAACGTTTGCAATATCTGCACCAGAGAATCCCGGTGTTTGGCGAGCTAAAAACTCTATATCTACAGATTCGTCAATTTTAATTGGACGAAGATGTACTCCAAATATTTCTTTTCTGCCATTTAAGTCTGGCAAATCAACATTGATTTGTCTGTCGAAACGACCGGCACGAAGAAGTGCTTTGTCTAGAATGTCGGCACGGTTAGTTGCAGCTAGGCAGATTACCCCACTGTTTGATCCGAAGCCATCCATTTCTGTCAAAAGCTGATTTAGAGTATTTTCTCTTTCATCGTTGCTGTTCATGTTTGGATTCTTACCACGAGCTCTACCTACGGCATCAATCTCGTCGATAAAAATAATACATGGAGCTTTTTCTTTTGCCTGTCTAAATAAGTCTCGAACGCGAGAAGCTCCCACGCCAACAAACATTTCTACGAAGTCTGAACCTGACAAAGAAAAGAAAGGTACATTCGCTTCTCCGGCTACAGCTTTCGCTAAAAGGGTTTTACCGGTTCCCGGAGGGCCTACTAGAAGTGCGCCTTTCGGAATCTTACCTCCAAGCTCTGTGTATCTTGTTGGGTTTTTTAAGAAGTCTACAATTTCTGCAATTTCCTCTTTAGCTTCGGATAATCCGGCTACATCTTTGAATGTAACTTTCACATCAGAATCTTTATCGAATAATTGAGCTTTTGCTTTACCAACGTTAAATACGCCAGAGCCTGCTCCGCCACCATTCGACATTTTTCGCATTAATAAGATCCAAACAAGGACAATTAAAACGAGTGGTCCGAAAGAAATAAGGAAATCCCAGAATACATCTTTGCTATCCTCGTATGTAACTTTTGTGTCGACATGATCTTCGGTCTTAATTTTATCCATGAAATCAGATAATTTATCCGAAGAGGGGATTGTGACAATAACCTTAGGAGATTTTCCAATATCCTTGGTGTCTTTGTTAAATACAGTTCCGGTTTTATCTTCTTTTACTGTTGCTTCAAGCATGTTTTTGTTGTTGAAGACAGTAATGTTTGAAAACGTATTTTCCTGAGCTAGTTTTTGAAAATCGGTCCAGTTTTCCTCTTTTGTTACAGATGTGTCATTTGTAACATATAATACTCCCAACATCAGTAAAATAAGACCATACATCCAATATAGATTGAATTTGAAAAAGCCTGATTTTCCTTTTTTGGGAGATTTGCCAAGCATATTGTTTTTATCTTCCATAAGTATTATCTAAATTCTAAATTAACCGAATCTTAGTCTAGATCTGGGATTGATGTAATTTTTGCATCAGCCCATAGATTTTCGAATTGATAGAATTCTCTAAGTTCGGGTAACAAAATGTGTACAATAACTGTGCCATAATCAACAGCAATCCATTGTGCATTTCTTTGTCCGTCTTGTCCGATAGGTTTTTCTCCTGTTTCTTTTCTTACATAATCCCAAACTGAATCATACAAAGCAGAAATCTGAGTAGGAGTTCTTCCTTCACAAATTACGTAGTATTTGCATACTGCGCCCATGTGTTTGGAAACGTCTATAGTAACAATGTTTTTTCCTTTTTTTTCTTGTAATCCTTCAACAATTTTCTGTACAAGATTTTCTGTTTCGTTCATCTTATTAATAATCTCCTCTATTAGTTTTATGTTCAGGACTGCAAATATAGTTTTATTTCTGTTCTTTACGAAGATAATATTTTATTTATATATGCCTCTGACAAGCATAATCAAAACAACAATTCAAGAATAAAGGTTCAAAAGTGATTTTTTTTATCATAATGCTTGCAGAATTAAAAAAAATGCCTACCTTTGCAACCGTAATAATGATTGTCTCATGGTGTAATGGTAGCACAGCAGTTTTTGGTTCTGTTAGTCAGGGTTCGAATCCTCGTGAGACAACGATCTAAAGCGATAAGATTTTTTCTTGTCGCTTTTTTTTATCTAGAAAAAATAAGCCGGCAGGAAGTTTACAAACTTTTCTACCGGCTTGTTTTTATTTATATTGAATCCATTTAATAATCTCCTTGATCGAAGGCTTCTTGCCATACATAAGTATTCCTACTCTATATATTTTTCCTGATAACTTAACCATTAAGATAAAAGTGGCAAAAAGTAAAGTTAAAGAAAGTCCTATCTGCCATAAAGGCACATCAAAAGGTAATCGTACCATCATGACAATTGGTGATGTTAAAGGGAATAAAGAGCCCCAGAATGCCAAGGGGCCATCCGGATTTTCCATACTATACATTCCTGCATAGAAAGCAAACAGCATTAAGATAGTAACAGGTGTCATAAATTGTTGAGTATCCTCTTGGCTATCTACCGCTGCTCCTATTGCAGAAAATATGGATGCATACAATCCATATCCACCAATAAAAAAGAGTATAAACATCAATGAAATCAGAGGAAGGTTGATTGCCGATAAAGAGGATGATATAAAATCAAAGACACCGGTATTAGATACAGCTTCTCCACCAGAAGCAACTATTGTTTGTCCCACAAGCATAAGTGCTAGAGATAAAATGGCCCACAATATCATTTGAGTAATGCCCACTAAACCAATACCTATAATTTTACCCATCATTAAATCGAAAGGTTTTACTGATGAAATAATAATTTCGATGATCCGGCTTGTTTTCTCTTCAATAACACCTTGCATTACCATTGCTCCATAAAGCATAATAAATAGATAGATGAAGAAAGTAAAAGCTATTCCTATACCCGAAGCGATCTCTGTTGATGATTTTTGCACGGAGCCATCTCCTCCCCATTTTATGGTTTGTATGTCAACTCTAATTTTAGAGTCTGTAATGATTTGTTTTAAGTTTGGAATATTATATGATTCTAGTTTGAGATCGGTCAAATAAGAGTTTAGTGTGTTCGAAATATAGCTCTTAAGATCACTCGGAATTTGTTTGTTGGAGTAAATGCCAATATCGGAAGGGGTTTCGAGTAAATTTCCTGTAATATTAACAATCGCATAATAGTTTCCTGTACCATCTTTCTGAAACTCGGCAAGATCTCGATTGGTATCAACGAAAACGTAATTATCGAAGTTCTTGAAAAGTTTAAAATATTCTCCCGTTTGATCAATGACTGCAATGTTTCGGGTATCATTACTTTTTACGCTCGACAAAAAGAATGTACCAAAAATGAGAGCTACAAAAAGTAGGGGGGTTAGAAATGTAAGCAAGAGAAAAGACTTTTTACTGACGCGTCTCAAGTATTCTCTTTTAATGATTATTCCAATTTTACTCATGATATTCAGCTATTAGATTTTTGATGAGAAACCGTTTCGATAAAAATTTCATTCATAGAGGGAAGGAGTTCTTCGAAGCGAATGATTTCGTAGTTCTCGATTAGCGAATTGATAATTGCAGAATTGCTAATCTCCGGTTTTTTATGTAGTTGCAGGTTCATTATATTGCCCTGTTGTGTTTGAGCTAATACATCAAATAGCGGAGAGTTTGTTGTGAAAGAATCGCCTTGTATGCTAAGGTTGATAATATCACTTTTGTAGCGTTGTTTGATTTCGGACACTTTACCGTTGAGCACAACATTTGCCTTATTGATAAGCGCAATTTCATCACAGATTTCCTCTACGGAAGACATATTGTGAGTCGAAAAAATAATTGTCTTCCCTTGCTTCTTGAACTCCAAGATTTCTTGTTTTAAGAGTTCAGCATTTACGGGATCAAAACCACTAAAAGGTTCGTCAAAAATTAATAGTTCCGGATCGTGTATAACCGTAATAATGAATTGTATTTTTTGCTGCATACCTTTCGATAGCTCTTCCAGTTTTTTATTCCACCATGGCATGATATCAAACTTTTCAAACCAAACTTGCAGTCTTTTCTTTGCCGTGAAATAATCTAAACCTTTGAGTTGAGCCATATATATGGCTTGTTCGCCTACTTTCATTTTTTTGTACAGTCCACGTTCCTCCGGGAGGTATCCGATTTTATACACATCATTTTGAACCGAAGGTCTACCATCTATTAAAACGGTTCCACTATCGGGAGCTGTGATGCGGTTGATGATTCGGATTAATGTGCTTTTTCCGGCACCGTTGGGTCCGAGTAGTCCGAATATTTCACCCTTTGGAACTTGAATGCTCACTTTATTAAGGGCCAAATGATTCGCATATTGTTTTACAATATCATTTGCTTCTACAAAATTCATGTATTATATGGTTTAAGGTGTGTATTCTATTATTTATTTGAATTGAAGACGATCCTTTCGCCCAACTCTTTGGCAAGATAACTTTTAATTTCATACATCTTATTAAGAGATGTCATCAAATTGAGAATTTCTTGCATGTCTCCAGATTGTTGTATCGTTTTCAATTTATGTTGCAGATCTTTAATCTCTTTGGTAATATAGGCATCTTTGAGTGCAATAATATCTCTTGGTACAACCAATGATAATCGATCCGTCTCGTTTTCAATTTCACGGTACTTAGTATGATACTTGCTTAATTGATATTTATCACTGACAAGATTAGCCGCAAGTTTACTAACAATGGGGTCTTGATGTGCCAGAAAATATCGATTTGCAATGAAATGCTCATCATTAATTTTGCTTGCAGCCTCGTCAAGCATGCTTTTGTATAAGCTATTTTGAAAATGAAGATCATCTCTTTCCAAGTCAAACTTGATGTAATCAGCGACATGGTAAACAACTTGTTGACCAGTAGTTTCGTCAATATAGTCAAACAAAATCACTTCGCCGTAACGAACTACATATCTAAGAAGTGCGAGCTCATATCCATCAAATGCAGATCTGACGATTTGTTTCGGAGCACTCTGCATTCCCATATTATCAGTCGGAGGAAGCGGAGCTTCTTCCATCGGAGGCAAAGGTATATCGGGAGGAATAACACCATAAGTGTCATTCCCCATTAATGAGTTTGGAGTTGCTGTAGGTTGATTTGCTGCAAATCGATTGTTTTGAAGACGAGTCGCATTCTCTCTCTCAATTTTAGTAACACGAATCTTATTAACCTCATTGATTAAGATGGCTTCGTCGATTTCGAGCATAACACTACACTCCCTGATATAAACAGAGCGGGCAATATTATCAGGAATCACAGCAACACTTTGCACAATGTCACTAATCAGTCGAGAACGTTTGATAGGGTCATTTCCTGCTTCACCAATGAGTAGATTCGTTTTGAAGCGAATAAAATCCGATTGGTTATCCTCAATGTATTGAATAAAGGATGCTGCACTTTGCTTTCTAGAAAAAGAGTCTGGGTCTTCGCCTTCCGGAAGTAATACGACTTTTACATTGATTCCCTCCTCGAGTAGTAAGTCAATCCCTCTTAGGGCTGCTTTTATACCCGCAGCGTCACCATCGTAAATCACGGTAATATTATTCGTGAAACGATGAATTAACTTGATTTGGCCATGGGTAAGAGCTGTTCCTGATGAAGCCACAACATTCTCGATACCCGATTGGTGCATCGAGATAACGTCGGTGTAACCCTCTACAAGAAAGCATCGATCCGATTTTACAATCGCTTGTTTCGCAAAGAATAGTCCGTAGAGTTCTCTGCTTTTATGATATATCTCACTCTCAGGAGAGTTTACATATTTTGCAGTCTTTTCGTCTTTTCGCAATACACGACCACCAAATGCAACCACTTTGCCCGAAAGCGTATGTACCGGAAACATCACACGCCCGCGGAAGCGATCGGCCACATAGCCATCTTCTTTTGCAATAATAAGTCCGGTTTGTTCGAGGTATTCTTTTTTGTATCCAGCCTTGATAGCTTCTTGGTAGAAGGCATCTTTTTGCTCGAGACTGTAACCGAGTTGAAACTTCTCGATAATCTCGTCTTTAAAACCACGTTCTTTGAAGTAGGAGAGACCTATACTCTTACCTTCCGGGTGTTGGTGTAAGACTTTTGAGAAGTATTGCTGTGCGTAGGTGTTTACAATCAATAAACTCTCTCGAATACTTTGAGCTTTTCGTTCTGACTCAGAGAGTTCTCTTTCTTGCACCTCAATGTTATATTTTTTTGCTAAAAATTTTAAAGCTTCAACATATGAGAGCTGTTCGTGTTTCATTATAAAGTGCACAGCCGTACCACCTTCACCGCAGGCGAAACACTTACAAATATTCTTAGACGGTGAAACGTAAAACGATGGAGTCTTATCTGAGTGAAAAGGGCATAGCCCAACCATGTTGATTCCCCGTTTTCGTAGAGTTACAAATTCAGAGACAACATCAACGATATTGGCTGCATCTAGTATCTTGTCTATGGTAATCTGATCAATCATTTTTTATCCCTTGTTTTACTCGTGCAAAAGTACACCATATAATTCTTTTTGGTGTACTTTTACTCCAAATTTGACTATATCAATGATTCGTAGGTTAATTTTATTAGTAACACTGATGTGGGCACTTCCGCTAATTGCGGCACCCAAGTATGAAATTAGAGCCGTGTGGTTAAGCACAATATACGGACTCGACTGGCCTGTTACACAGGTAACATCTCCGGCCAAGATAGAACAGCAAAAACAACAACTTTGCTCTATTCTAGATGAGCTTGAGAAAATAAATATCAACACCGTTTTCTTTCAATCTCGTATACGAGGTGATGTTGTTTATCGCTCGGCAGTGGAGCCTTGGAGTAAAACACTGACTGGAAAAGCGGGTAATGCACCGGGTTACGATCCCCTGGCTTTTGCCATCGAAGAGTGTCATAAGCGAGGAATGGAATGTCATGCTTGGTTGGTAACCTTTCCGTTGGGAACTGAAAAGCATGTAAAGGAATTGGGCAGTTCTTCAGTTGTGAAAAAGAATCCATCAATATGCAAACGTTATAATGGAGAGTGGTTTCTGGACCCCGGAAATCCAGGGACTTCAGACTATCTTACACGTTTGGTGCGCGAGCTTGTACAAAACTACGATGTAGATGGTGTACACTTCGATTATATCCGTTACCCGGAGAAGGCTAAAGGCTTTCCCGATAGTGATACGTTTAAGAAATATGGAAAAGGGAAGTCACTGAGCAATTGGAGACGAGAGAATATCAATAATATTGTGTATCGAATTTATGATAATGTGAAACAGATAAAGCCATGGGTGCAAGTAAGTAGTGCTCCGCTTGGCAAATATAGTCGTATACCAAAGGTGCCTAATGCCGGCTGGACAGCTTACGAAGATGTATACCAAGATCCGAAAGATTGGATTACAAAAGGAAAGCATGACTTTATCGCTCCGATGATGTATTATAAAGAGCATCTGTTCTTTCCATTTGTTGATAATTGGGTCGAAGACTCGAATGGACGATTTGTTATTCCGGGACTTGGTGCATATCGCATGAACAAAGAAGAAGCCAACTGGAGTGTAAATATTATCACCGATCAAATTGATTATGGTAGATATTATGGAACTGCCGGAGTTGCATTTTTCCGTTGTGGAAATCTTCTGTCAAATACAAAAGGCATTTTAAAAGAGTTACAGTCCAATTATTATAAGCATCCGGCAATGTTGCCACCTCTTTCATGGCTTAATAATGAAGCTCCTTCAGCACCATCACTTGTAAAAGCATATAAAGATGGTACCGATTTGTGCTTAGAATGGGACATGCTACTTGACTACAAGAAGAAAGATCTCACGTTTACTGTATATCGGTCGAAGGCGGAACCCGTAGACATCAATGATGCTGCCAATATTGTAATAACACGTGCAATGGGAAATAAAATATGGATTCCGCTCGATGAGTCGAGAGAGGAAGGTTTTTTCTACGTGGTTACCGCATCGAATCGCTACAGAACAGAAAGCGAAATATCTCCGTCGGTTTATTATTACGCTAGTAAATATATCAAATAAAGAGGTAAGCATTGCATTGTCATTTATTGCAAAAGTAAGATTGATATAAATAAAAAGCTCGATTCCGTGATTTTACACAGAATCGAGCTTTTGTATAATATCTAATTGAACTTAATCTTTTAGAAGCATACCTTTGGCAACCTCAATTGCTTTTAGTTCTCCCGCAATCGCTTCTACAAGAGTCAATGCAAATTGAGTTGCAAATCCAGGACCTTTACCGGTGATAATTTTGCCATCAACAGTTACAGGTTCTGCTGTATATCGAGCCCCTTTTAATGTATGTTCAAAGCCCGGATAACAAGTAGCATGCTTTCCGTTCAACAAATCAATACCACCTAAAACCAAGGGAGCCGCACAAATTGCAGCTACATATTTACCTTCTCTATAGAAGTGTTTTAGTTTATCTTTTAGCGCTGTGTGTGCATCTAGATTTACAGCACCAGGCATTCCTCCAGGCAGCACAAGCATTTGTGCACCATCAAAGTCTGCATCGTCAAACAGAATATCAGCCTGTACAGGTATTTTATGAGCACCATGTACATGTTTGTTGCCTGTGATCGAAACAGTTTGTGTTGGGATATTGGCTCTACGAAGCACATCAATGATGCTTATTGCTTCAATTTCTTCAAATCCGTCAGCAAGAAATACGAATACTTTTTCCATCTATCTTCTAATTTTAGGATGTTTGTAATCTGATATCTTTATCTTAACGTATAACGGTATGTAATTGTTCCGGCTTGATTGTTGGTTCCGCTAATACTATTGAATTTGGCACGCTTAGCTGCATCAAGTGCAGACTTTCGTAGCGAGCTGTTATCAATGTTGGTACCTCTTCCTATTTCCGCAAAAATCACATTTCCTTTAGGATCAACAGTAATGTTTACAACGATACGGCCTTCTTCTTGTGCCGTATACGCAGGACGAGGCAAACCTCCAGACCCGATCGAGCGTCCGTCGAGCGAGAAAGAACCGTAGCCACCTACACCCTCGTTTGCTCCTTGGTCTGAATTGCCAAAAGGACTTCCTTGGTTGCCCGCACCTTCGGTTGCATCGCCTTGGCTTGATCCGGGATTGGTGCCCGACCCAAAAGCTCCTGCCACCTTGTTGCTGATAGCTTGCTGTTTTTTCTTTTGCTCTTCTTCCTTGCGCTTGCGTTCAGCTTCTTCGCGTTTTTTACGCTCTTCTTCTTTACGTTTCGCTTCCTCTTCTTTACGCTTTTGTTCCTTTTTCCTTTTTTCCTCTGCCAGGGCCACTGTTTCTTCATTGTTTTGAGTCACAACTTCTTCTTCGGCTTTTGGCATAGGAGTAGGCGGAACAGGAGGCGGAGGTGTTACTTCCGGAACTTCCCCTGTATTTTTAGGTTCAAAGGAGCCTGCCGCAGTATTGATATTTCCAAAGTTGACAAGTACGCCACCCTCTTCTTCTTCCGGAGTATCGGTTTTTAAAACCATAAACCATAGCAGAGCGAGTAGCGCGGCATGAAAACCGATCGAAACGCAAAGGCTGAATATGTCGTCTTTATTTAATTTCACGCTAAATCATCTTTGATGGTTATCGATTATTTACGTAAAGGTTTCGTTGCCAAAACCATCTTGAAATTGTTTTCGTTTGCAATATTCAAAATTTTCACGACTTCCCTGTAAGGTACAGCTTCGTCGGCGTATAGGGCTACATACATTTCAGGGTCTTTGGCAAGACTCTCTTGTAGAAACGGAGTAAGCTCTTCAAAAGTTACAACCTTTTCTTTTTGTTTGCCATAAGCCACATAAATGTTGAGATTAGCATCTACCGTAATACGTGTAAGCGGCTTTACAGATGTCTGTTTTTTTGATTGAGGCAGATTTACTTTAATAGCATTCGGGATTACCACCGTAGAGGTAATCATGAAGAAGATCAACAACAGAAAAATAATATCTGTCATTGAAGCCATACTAAAGCTAGGATCTACCTTCGTACGTCTTTTTAGTGCCATACTTTAATTCGGTATTAGTTTGCAGGTTCATTCAATAAGTCCATAAACTCCATGGTGCTAGCTTCCATTTTGTTCACAACTTCATCTACCTGAGCAACTAAATAATTGTATGCAAACAATGTAAAGATACCAACAACAAGACCTCCTACTGTTGTAATAAGGGCTTCGTAGATACCCGATGAAAGCAAGGTGATGTCTACGTTGCTACCAGCGTTTGCCATATCAAAGAATGCACGAACCATCCCGGTTACAGTACCAAAGAAACCAATCATCGGGGCTCCGGCAGCAGTAGTTGCAATCCAAGGCAATCCTTTTTCAAGTTTTGCGATCTCAAGATTTCCTACGTTTTCGATAGCTACTTGTACATCATTGAGTGGGCGACCCAAACGAGAAATACCTTTCTCAATCATACGAGCCGAAGGAGTATTGGTAGAACGACAAAGATTAAGAGCTGAGTCGATCTTACCATCGGTAATATAATCTTTGATACGATTCATGAAAGTTTCGTCTTGCTTACCAGCTCTTTTAATAATCAATACACGTTGAATAAAGATATATGCAGCTAATACAGAAAGCACCAAAAGTACTACCATAACCCAACCACCTTTCATGGCTAGTTCTAGTATGTTTAGTTGAGCCTCAGTAGGCGCCGCAACATTGGTAAATTCGGGCATATTTTCGGCAGCACCGCCTACAGACTGTACTCCCGCTTGAAGTGACAATAACATGCTCATAGTTTTAAACTTTTCAGATGTCTATTATTAATGTTGATTTAATTTTTGATTATACAAATTTAGTGCTTACAATAAACACTCTTTGTAGCGACGAATGGTTTCTTTAAGGCCAAGGTAAAGTGCATCGCTGATCAGTGCATGACCAATCGAAACTTCTTCTAGCCAAGGGATAGACTTTGAGAAAAATTCGAGGTTTTCAAGGCTAAGATCGTGTCCGGCATTTACGCCAAGACCAAGACTGCGTGCCAGCTTGGCTGCTTCAACAAAAGGAGCAACTGCTTTATCCGGCGACTCAGGATATTCTTTTGCATAAGGTTCAGTATACAATTCGATGCGATCTGTTCCTGTTTTGGCAGCAAGCTTGATGTTTTCAAGATCAGTACCTACAAAAATAGATGTACGGATTCCTGCCGATGTAAATTTATCTACCAACTCGGTTAGTAATTCGAAATTAGAAGCAACGTCCCATCCTGCGTTCGAAGTGATTGCATCCGGTGCATCGGGAACTAAAGTTACTTGATGTGGTTTTACCTTTAGAACAAGATCGATAAACTCTTCACACGGATACCCTTCGATGTTGAACTCGGTTTTGATTTGAGGCTTTAATTGATATACATCATTGTAGGTTATATGACGTTGATCGGGACGTGGATGTACCGTGATTCCTTCTCCTCCAAATAACTCACAATCTTTGGCTACCGCCAGTACATCAGGTGTGTTTCCACCTCTGGCATTTCGAAGTGTGGCTACTTTATTGATGTTAACGCTTAGTTTAGTCATTATAATTATTCTATTCGTTTGTTTTATATAACAGATTATTATCTAAAAATAGACAAATTAATAATGATAATAATGAAATAATTTTTCATTTTTGTATCATATCTCCTGCAAATGTAGTAGGATTCAAGCAATATACGGAACAATGTTAGTGAAAGATTTTATAACGACACATATTCCAGTGTTAAAAAGTTTTGACACAACAGAGCATGCAATTAGCATGATGGATGAGTTGAAAGTAAAGCATCTCGCTGTTGTAGACGACGGAACTTACAAAGGTCTGTTGTCTGAGAAGGATTTGCTGAATACTCCCCAGTCAATCTCAACACATCTGGAGTTACAACACTTTTCGCCGGCAATAGCCCCCGAGCAGCATCTTTTTGAGGCATTGAGATTAATGTCGCATTATGAACTTACGTTGTTGCCGGTGGTTAATGACCAAGGAGAATATCGAGGATGTGTAACTCAAGAAAAAGTAATTGAGGCGGTGGCCGAAGTATGTCAGGTTGCAACAG
Organism: Tannerellaceae bacterium; assembly: GCA_051656605.1. Lineage (GTDB taxonomy): Bacteria > Bacteroidota > Bacteroidia > Bacteroidales > CAMTPD01 > UBA12018. The sequence goes on from JBOGCF010000045.1 coordinate 45,112, forward strand.
AAGGTACGGTATTGGTACTAGAGATCAATCCGCAAGACTATTCTCTGACCGACTTGGCTCGCATTGTAGAGTCGAACAATGCACATATATTGAGTTTGACATCTCATCAAATTGCATTGACCGGAAAAATGATTGTGTCACTAAAAGTCGACCTCGAGGATGCTTCCCCTGTGATTAGGAGTTTGGAGCGATTCGATTACAACCTGCTTTATTACTTTATGAAAGAAGGTATGGTCGACGATGTACTTAAGAAGCGCATGGACGAGCTTCTTTATTATATGAACTTATAAGCAAAATATAGAAATGATTGTAGGTGTTTTTGGAAGCGAATATCAGGTTGAGAAAGAAAGTCAGATTCGACGCATCTTTTCCAAACTTGAGGAGCTTGAAGCTACAGTGTATGTAGATGCTCTGTTTGCCAATTTTATCGAAGATGCATTTGATTTTCGCCCCACAATCAGTGGGTTGATTACAGATGTACTCCCTCAAGTTGATGTAGTACTTAGCGTAGGAGGAGATGGTACATTTTTGCGAACGGCTACGCGCATCGGCAAACTTGGGATTCCGATCTTGGGTATTAATACCGGACGACTTGGTTTCTTGGCAGATGTGAGCAGCTATGAAATAGAAGATACATTGGACGAGCTCTTCAAAAACTATTATAAGATAGAAGAACGCACACTACTCAAAGTGGAGTCGCAAGATCATGCTATCAGCGGTTATCATTATGCCTTGAATGAAGTGGCGATTCTCAAAAGGGACAGCTCGTCGATGATCACGATACGAACGTTTTTGAATGATGATTACTTGACCGATTATCAAGCCGACGGACTGGTGATTGCTACACCTACCGGATCTACAGCCTATTCGATGAGTGTAAACGGACCTATCATCTTGCCTCAGGCCAATACATTTGTATTGAGTCCGGTTGCGCCGCATAGTTTAAATGTGCGCCCGTTGGTAATCCCCGACACCTATAAGATTACGATGGATGTAGAGAGTCGAAGCGATCATTTTCTGGTTGCACTCGATGGTCGTTCTACTGTAATCAGAGCCGGTGTAGAAATAAAAGTCTCAAAAGCGCCGTTTACTACTAAAGTAATCAAGCGATACAACCATACGTTTTACATGACACTCCGCGAAAAACTGATGTGGGGTGCAGACAATCGAAATCAATAACATGGCAGATTGTTACAGTTAAGACGATCTGTTTAACCTAATCTTTTTAATACATGAAACACTTACTGATGTCGTGTGCGCTAGCTGCAACTGTATTTAGCGCTTGCAACACGAAGCAAAGCACACAACAAGACGAGCCTTCGACAAAGGCAGAAAACTGGATTCAGTTGTTTAACGGCAAAGACCTCTCGGGATGGACTCCCAAGATAACTGGTTATCCCTCGGGCGAGAACTTTGCAAATACTTTTCGTGTCGAAGACGGAATCTTGAAAGTTTGTTACGACGGATACGATGAGTTTAATAATCGATTCGGGCACTTATATACAAACAAAGACTATTCTCATTACAAACTCCGAGTAGAGTATCGCTTTACGGGTGATCAGCTAAAAGGTGCTCCCGGATGGGCTATACGCAATAGTGGCGCCATGCTGCATTGTCCGGCACCGGAGACAATGGATTTGAATCAGGATTTTCCGGTTTCGCTCGAGGCGCAAATGCTAGGAGGGGATGGCGTCAATGAACGTTCTACTGGCAATCTATGTACACCCGGTACAGAAGTATTTATTGAAAAAGAACAATACAATGGGCATTGTGCCAGCTCTACCTCCAAGACCTATCACGGCGATCAATGGGTAACGATGGAGATGGTAATGCTGGGCGACAGTATTGCACACCACATTATCGATGGCGACACCATTATCACCTATTCGCAAATGACCTATGGTGGTGGAAATGTATCGCCTGATCCGGGTTTTGTGGCCGGTACTCCGATCTCGAAAGGTCGCATAGCTTTGCAGTCTGAAGGGCATCCGGTAGAGTTTAGGAAAGTAGAGTTGCTAGATCTTAGTGATCAGTATAAATAAAAATCGGGGAGAGATTGGGATGTTAAAATAATGAGATTTAATCAATTTATTTGAGCTTTTATATAACCACAATCCAGAGTTGATTGTTAGAAAGAAGGTTGGTAAAAGCTGAACATTGCTTTGAACCGGAAGATTTGTTTAATCTATTAAGAATATAATATGTTGATAAATGCTATTTGGTCTAAAAGGATTCTTTCGCTTGCCATTGTAGGAGCGAGTTGTTTTTTAACACAGCAAGCGTTTGCGGCAAGTGCAGATGTTGAAGAACCTATACAAGTGTCGGCTACCGATACAGTTGCATCACCGTACACTTCTCCTCAATTTCCGGGGGGCAAGCAAGGGTTGAAAAAATATGTTGCTACGAACCTCAAGTATCCTAAGAAAGCAATGAAAGACAAAACACAAGGAATTGTAGTGTGTCGTTTTATTGTAGATGAGGTGGGGAAAGTTACCGATGCAGAAGTGGTAAGAAGTGTGTCTCCCGAGTTAGACAAAGAAGCATTGCGTATTGTAAACTCTTTGCCGGATTGGACACCTGCCATGATGAATGGTGAGCCTCAATTAGTAGGGCTTTTGATTCCGATCAAGTTTAATCTTGCCGAATATAGTGACGCAAAGAAATGATAATTTGAAAAAAGGGTAGTCGTTGTGGCTACCCTTTTTTATTGTTGTGTTTCTGAAAAAAGAAGCTTGTGTTTGTGGTTTGCCCACAATGCAAGCTTCTTTTTGTTTTGATGTAAGGTTTGTTTTAAAACCTCTAGAGAAACGAATCGTCAGGTCCCGACCTGACGATTCGTTCTTCACTATGATTAAATCGTCAGATCGCCATCTGACGAACTATGTTCAATTAAGTAATGGACAATAGCCAACGTTAACATTGTATATTATTATTTTACACTCAGGGAATAGATACTTTGGTTCAAATAAAAACATAACATTCTTCTTGTGGT
>JBOGCF010000046.1:0-44597 GCA_051656605.1 Tannerellaceae bacterium
GACAACAATACCACAAGCCACACAGTAGAAACATCTCCAAATCGCGTTACACTGAACTCTTCTTTTTTCTTACAATATAAGTGGATTGAACACGTCTGAAACACACCTAATTTTCAACATATTAGGAGAAATAATGCACTCAGACATCAAAAAACCTCTAGTAGTTTTCTGAGCAATCTTTTCTAGAAAATAATATAAACACTTATTAATCAATACACTACATCAACACAGACATCAAAAACAAAACTATAAAACACAATATACAAGCATCTTAACTAAAACAGATCAATCATAATTATATAAAAAAGGAAGTCTGAAATCACTCTTATAAAAAATAACCACAAATGCATTTCGCTTTACTTTTGAGATTCTAATCTATTTTGCCTATTCAAACTTCCTTTTTAATATAGAGAATATTATATAGCCGAAATTTCAATAACTCTACTATTTAAAGACTTTCCTGACAAGATTGGCAATCCAACTTTCATCAAATAATTTCCCGAATAAGTCTTGCCATCAAAACTTAGATTGGACTTTTGCCCATCCATAAGATTAATCTCTGATACTTGATATTGTTTATTTTCATCTAAACCCTTCAACCGAACAGGCCTATTAATCTCTCCGTAACGAGGATTCAAGTCAAAAGCAAATAACACACATTTGCTCTTTGAATTATCCACATACGACAAAACTGCATGTTGCTTTTTATAAGGTGATACCAAGCGGTATTGATCACCATCCAAAATAACTGAACTTAAACGCTTATAATTCAGAACAGCTTGTTTTGAATATTGTAGCTCTGCCTGATTCATCTCATCGACCCTAATATCAAACCCAAGCTTACCCATCATTGCAACATCGACTCTAAATTTAAGAGGTTGCTTACCCCATGATGTTACGTGGGCTGACATTGTTTTAGCAGGAAAGAAATAAGAGTATCCCCATTGAATAAAAATACGCTCAAGTCCATCAGTATTATCACTTGGCCAGAATTCTGTAAAATATTCTAATGCCTTATAATCAGAACGGCCTCCTCCACCAGAACAAAGCATCATTGGCAAATCTGGATATTTTGCCTTTACACGTTCAAGAATATTGTAAAGTCCACGCACATGATCCACGTAAAGATTCGATTGTTTATCTTTTAAATATACTGAATAAACATTTGTAATCGGACTATTACAATCCCACTTAAAATAAGCGATTTGAGGATATTTTGTCATTAAATCATCAACAATTCCAAAAACATAATCTTGAACTTTCGGATTTGCAAGATCTAACACCATTTGATTTCTAAAATAGTATTCATCTCTATTGGGTAAATGAATCACCCAGTCTTTATGCTTTTCGGATAACTCACTTTTCGGATTCACCATTTCTGGCTCAATCCACAATCCGAACTTAATACCTTTTTCTGTTGCAGCTTGGGTCAATCGACCTATACCATTAGGTAATTTAGTAACTGTTTCCTCCCAATCTCCTAACCCCTGATGATCACTACTTCGTGGGTATTTATTACCAAACCACCCATCATCAAGTAAAAACATATCAACGTCTAATTTATTGGCATCGTCAAAGAGGTCTATAAGTTTATCTTCATTAAAATCAAAATAAGTTGCTTCCCAATTATTTAATAATGTCAACCGACCTTTATCCCCATCTTTTACTTGATGATTTAAAGCCCATCTATGTAAATTTTGACTAGCAACACCTGCACCTTTAGTACTATATGTAAAAATAAACTCTGGCGTAACAAAAACCTCATTGCTTGGTAGCAGATATTCTGATGCATATGGATTGATTCCTGAAATAATACGAAGGCTATTCGAATTGTCAACCTCAAAAGTAAAACGATAATTACCAGTCCAAGCCAATGTCCCTAATAAGACCTCCCCTTTATCCTCCGACATTTTCTCATCCAAAGCAACAATGAAAAACGGAGAACAAAACATATTCGCTCTTGATCCTAATTTAGAGTCAACTTGCTTCTTCCCAAAATTCAATTCAGTCTCACTCATATTTACCTCATGTGCCCAATCTCCAGTAAATTCAGTCAAGAAATATTTATCCCTTTTTAAATGAAACATGGACGAAGCATAATTATAAATTGTTACAGGGTTCTTTTCTGAGTGCTTTATTTCGGTATGAGCCTTTATCACATTCTCCTTTTCGAAAGCATCAAAAATTAATTTCACCTCAAAAGGATATTTATCATCTGCAAGAAGAATAGTCGTACGCACCACTCTATTTGGCTTCTGTTCTACTTTGTGACTTAAATACTTAAGCATTAATGATGGGTTTCCATCGTTATGCAAAACCCGAATAGCCGGTTCGAAATAATCTTCCAAGCCATGAGTTATATATGCCTCTCCATCAAAACCCAAATGCTCGAAATCCTGAGCTTTATTTAGCTTTGGACCTAAATAAGATTGATAAACTCGACCGTTCTGACCGACCTTATATACCAAGTCTGTTTCTGACGTTGATATATGCATTGTCTGGGCTTTTAATCCTAATGAAATAATAAATAATAGAATCAATAGTAAACTCGCCTTATTCATGATATTTAATATATGGTTATTAACAAAACAAATATACACTATTTTACAAAACAAAGAATACACACATGACCAACAAGAAAGATCCAAACAAGACACAACACCAAACAAAACTAACGATATCAAATTATTACATACACATATAACCTAAACAATATTTAGATACAATTTAAAAGAGCAGAAATGTAAGAAATATTTTTTTAGTCAAAAAAAAGGACCTCAACTTAAATAAAAATAATATTAAATGTTATTTTTGACGAATCTTACAACATTTACAAATAAGAATAACAATAAAAATACCACCAAAGCATGAAAGACACCAAGGGAAACTATTCTAAAAAAAAGAAGTTTTTTAGGCGCAAATCCTTTTTTGTTATCCTCGGAATCATAATTGGTACTGCTATTACGATCAGCTCTTTTTATGTTTCTCATTATTTCTCAACCAATGAGTCATGCGAGATGTGCCATGTACATCCTCATGCTCACGATAGCTGGAAATTATCAAGCCATGTAAACAACAGAAGTGGCGTGAAAGTAAACTGTATCGATTGTCACCTTCCTCCCGGAGGAACTTTAGAACATTATCAGGCTAAGGTATCCACAGGCATGAAAGATGTATGGGGAAAACTCACCAAGGATAGTGCTGACTTTGATTGGGAAAGCAAATCTCAATTGGAATATGCTGTAAAAATGATACCAAATAAGTCCTGTAAAAATTGCCACTCCAACCTTTTCCCAGAAGGATTATCAAATGATGGTGTTACGGCCCATTTATATTATGATGAAAATGAGCAAAAACTAGACTTGCAGTGTATCAGTTGCCATCTTGATGTTGGGCACTACAATCCAAATTTCAAACATGAAAAAATGAAAGGTTTACCAACAACTAGTACTTCTACAGGAGAGCTTTATACCGAAGCTACAAAACTAACTGATTTTCAAAACTTCAAAGAACAAATACCAGGCACCTCCGTTTCATTTAATATGAAAGCAATTCCTGGCGGATCCTTCCAAATGGGAAGCCCTGAAAATGAAGCATTTCGCAGTGAAGACGAAGGACCTATTAGAAATATCACTCTAAGTCCATTTTATATGGGCGAATTAGAAGTCACATGGGATATGTATTGGGCTTTTTACTCTGAAACTATGTCTGAAGGACGCATTAGCCCAGAAACCGTTTATGCTAATAATAGTAATCCTGAAGTAGATGCAATCTCAGGACCAACTCCTCCTTTTGGATTTCCTGATCAAGGCTGGGGTGCAGGTGAACGACCAGCAATTACAATGACTCATTACGCAGCTCAAACATTTTGTCAATGGCTCTCTAAAAAAACTGGAAAGCAGTATCGTCTTCCAACGGAAGCAGAATGGGAATATGCTGCACGTGGAGGAACAACAACACCTTATTTCTTTGAAGGAACTGCAAGCGACTTCTCAGACAAAGGATTTTTCCGTAAAATATTCAAAGCTAAAACAGACTCAATTGACAAATATGTGGTTTATGCCAAAAACAGCAATAACCGCACTCAATTACCAGAAGCAGTTGTTGCCAATCCGTTTGGGTTAAAAAACATGCTCGGTAATGTTATGGAATATTGCTCTGATAAGTACTCCCCATCGGCGTATGCAGAATCTCCGTCTGACGTAACAAATCCAAAAGGTCCTTCCCAAGGAGATGAATATGTTGTGCGAGGAGGATTATACAATACAGATCCTGAAAATGTAAGATGTGCTGCACGTGGGAAAACAGACCACACTAAATGGTTAAAAACCGATCCACAACAACCTAAAAGTATCTGGTGGTACTCTGACATTAAAGGTATTGGTTTTCGCGTCGTATGTGATGCAGATAACTATAATACTCTTGCAAATAATTAATTCTTTTTTATAAACTTCTAAACCTAATAGTATCATGGAAACTAAAAACGGTCTTAGCAGAAGAAGCTTCCTTAAAAGTGGAGCAATGGCAAGTGCCTTAGGTGCAATAGGAACAGGCACTGGTGCTGCAACTATCTTATCGTCTTGTAGTAGTCAGGAAGAAAAAAAGCCTGCCTATACCCCTCTTCGTCCTCAGTCTGAAATATACATTCCTTACTTAACAGACAAAGCTATAGACGGAAAACCACTAAAAGCAGGTATAATTGGTTGTGGAGGTCGAGGCTCGGGTGCAGCTTTTAACTTCTTAGATGCAGCTGACAATGTTACAATTACGGCGCTTGCAGATGTTTTTCAAGAGCGTGTAGACGGACTCCGCAACACATTAAAAGAAAAAAGAAACATTGATATTCCAGCCGAAAACTGTTTTGTTGGCTTCGATGCATATCAGAAAGTTATTGATTCGGGAGTAGATGTTGTTTTGATTTGTACTCCTCCTGTATTTAGACCTGAGCAATTTAAGTACGCGGTCGAAAAAAACAAACATTCATTCCTTGAGAAACCAGTAGCAGCAGATGCAGCAGGTTATAGACAAGTTGTTGCGTCGTCCAAACAAGCTGTTGCTAAAGGACTTTGCGTTATAACAGGTACACAACGCCACCATCAACGCTGCTATGTAGCCTCTTACCAGAAAGTACAAGAGGGATTGATTGGTGAGATTACCGGCGGTGTTGTATATTGGAATCAAAGTATGCTTTGGTATCGAAACCGCGAAAAGAATTGGACGGATGTAGAGTGGATGATCAAAGATTGGGTTAACTGGACTTGGTTATCGGGTGACCACATCGTTGAACAGCACGTTCACAATATTGACGTTTACAACTGGTTTACAGGTCAAAAACCTTCAAGTGCAGTCGCTTTTGGTTCTCGCCAACGCCGCATTACCGGAAATCAATACGACAACTTCAGCACCGACTTTGTATATCCGGGTGGAGTACATATGCACAGTATGTGTAGACAGATAGACGGCTGCGTTAACAATGTTAGCGAGTTTATTCAAGGCACACTTGGAACTTGGGATAGCAAAACATTTGAAATCAAAGATCTTCAAGGCAATGTTGTCTGGAAATACGACTTCGAACAACAAGATAAGGAGTTTAAACAAAACGACCCTTATGTGTTGGAACATGTAGACTGGATTACTCATATACGTAAAAACGAACCATTCTCAGAAGCAGAAGATACTGCAATCTCTACTCTTTGTGCGGTAATGGGACGCATATCAGCATACACAGGTAGCGAAGTTACTTGGGATGCAATGAGTGCAGCAGATCAAAACTTACTACCGGCCGATTTAAGCTTGGCAACAAAAATGCCAGAAAGTACATATGTAATACCTGTACCAGGCTCTGCAAAATAAATAATCAATCATGTTAAAAAACGATCAGACCAATTAGTTATCCACTAATTCTGATCGTTTTTTTATTAGTTTTGTGACACATGCATTGATTAACCTAATTTCAAAATACATTATCATGGAAATAAACAGACGCAACTTTTTAAAAGCAACGTTGGCATCAACAGCCTTAGCTGCTGGAACTTTTGCGCAAGCGGCAGATCTGAACACAATCTTTTCACCGCAAAACAAACAAAAGAAAAATATAAACAATAACGGAGTTCTGAAGATATCTTTTCAAGAAGGAATTGCGCCAGGTGAGTCACTCAATGAGAAACTAGATTATATGGAAAATCTAGGAGTGGTTGGACTTGAGCCATGGGGCGGAGGACTGCCGGGCAGAGTAACAGAAATACAAAAAGCACTTCAAAACAGAAACATAAAAGTAAGTGCAATTTGTGCCGGATTCAAAGGCTTTCTTCTATCAGAAGATCCAGCTGTGAGAAAAGAGTGTAAAGACACCATGAAAGAGATTCTTGCAGCAGCCGGAGAGTTAGGTTCTGTAGGAGTTATTCTTGTTCCCGGATTTAACGGACAAAAACCTGCACTCCCTCATAGCATGGATACACGCAAATTCTTGTGTGATGAACTTGCCGAGCTTGGAGAGTATGCTGTACAAAACAACACCACAGTAATTCTTGAGCCACTCAACAGGCAAGAAGCATTTTATTTACGTCAAGTAGGAGATGCGGCATCTATTTGTAGAGATATCAATAGCAAAGGAGTTACATGCATGGGCGACTTCTGGCATATGACATTTGAAGAACCTTGCGATATGGGAGCTTTTATCTCTGGAGGTGATAAGCTTTCACACGTACATGTGGCAAGCAGAAAGCGTAGAAGTATGCCTGGAGAAGATGGCGAAGCTGACAATTACATTAACGGATTTAAAGGTTTAAAACTAATCGGTTATGACAATTATGTAAGCTTTGAATGCGGAAGTCAAGGAGATAAAAAGACTACCGTACCAGCAGCAGTAGCTTTGCTTAAAGAACAATGGAATAAAGCATAAAATAAACTATGTCATTAATTAAGTCGAATATGATTCTTAGCGAGGTGGTTGAACAAAACCCCTCGCTTATTCCGGTTATCAACCGATTCAATATCCATTTAGGATTAGGAGATACCCGCATTCAAGAAATTTGTGCCAAAGAAGAGATTGATTCTGAATTCTTTTTGGCTGTTATCAATACATTTCTTAACGACGAATATTTTCCAGAGAAGAAACTATTAGCATTCAATGCTTCTCAAATTGTTGACTACTTAGATAAGACAAATCAGTACTATCTTAAGTTTCAGCTACCCAACATCGAACGTCACCTCAACTCCTTTATCCACTCAAGCGGCAACCCATCTCTACTACCAATTCAAAAGTTTGTCTTGAAGTTTCGAGAAGAATTGACCAAAAGAATCGAAAAAGATGAAACCGAGTTATTTCCTTATTGCCTCGAGGCAAACAACGAAATCATTGCTCAAGCAGCTGAACGTATCCTCAACGAAACACAAAAAGAATGCAAAACTGAACATGAGGATACAATCGAGGCACTACTCAACGATCTCAACAGCATCATGATCAAACATATCAGTGGCAACTTTGATGAAAACCTTTGCTATGCAGTAATTTTTGGGATATATAGCCTTGCGAAAGACATCAAGCAACATAATCGAATTAGATACCGCATACTATACCCAATGGTTAGAGCGATCAAAGTATATCAGCACAAACAACATTAACAAATGTCTCAATCGCTTAGTATAGCAATTATCCATACTAATACACTTGTAACATCGGGGCTTTCTTGGATATTCAACACCTATTTCAAACCCGTACAAGTAAAGATTTATCTCTCTGCCGACGAATACACGCGATGTTCGGGTGGACAAGGAGATTATATCTTTACAGATACCGAAACGTATGCACTTCACCCCGATTTATTTATTCCCCGCAAACAAAAAACCTGGATATTTATAGATAAGCAGAATCTAACGACACAAACAAGTGGACCGTTCTTTTTGCATATGCAAGCTCCCATCGAATCTATTATTGAGCAACTGGAAACAATAAATTCGCAAAACGTATCCAATAGTAACGATAATGGCAAGGAACTTTCTTCGCGCGAAATTGAAGTTCTGCAATTCATTGTAAGAGGCGCTATCAATAAAGAAATTGCAGATAAACTCTCGATAAGTCTTAACACGGTCTTGACACACAGAAAAAACATTACAAGCAAACTAGGCATCAAAACCGTTTCAGGACTCACCTTTTATGCAATGATGAATGGTTATATCTCTTCAGACGCCATAGAATAACAGCAATAAGTCGATCCGCAAAACTCTTAACTTAAACAACATGATTAAAGCAGAAAACATTACGATATCATACAATGACCTCACCCCTATACAAGATTTCTCATTTGAAATACCTGCAAATACCAAATGCGTACTAACAGGGCCTTCGGGCAGAGGCAAGTCTTCTCTTCTCAACAGCATTGCCGGATTTGTAAATCCCACAAAAGGCAAACTGTATGTTCATAACATAGAAATAAATGAACAAAACATTGCCCAAGTACGTAAAACAATTAGCTATCTACCTCAGGAGCTAAACATTGATTTGCCAACCTGCAAGCAATTACTTTACTATCCTTTTACATTTAAAGTAAACAAAGCCATTAAGCCTAGTGAGAAAGATGTAGCACAAATCCTTGAGCAATTACTTCTACCTTCAGATATCTTAGAAAAACAACTTTCTGAAATATCGGGCGGACAAAAACAAAGATTGGCTCTAGCCTCAATCTTATTACTCAAGCGTCCTATCCTTTTACTCGATGAGCCCACGTCTGCACTTGATGATGCATCAACAACAGCTGTTATTGACACCATCCTTGCACTAAACCAAGTCACTGTTATTTCTGCATCGCACGATTCTCGATGGATTGAAAAAATGAACCTCTCTATTTCTCTTTAAAAAACGTCTAAAAAACAAACAACTCACAATGGGAGCACAAGATATTAGCTGGTTACATCTGGCAATGGGATACATCCTATTAATTATTCCGATCACGATCTCTTCTTATTACAAAATGGGATTAGCAAAAGACACCATCGTCTCTGTTTTGCGAATGACCATTCAACTCCTTTTAGTTGGTGTATATCTTGAATTTATATTCCAGTTAGACAATCCGCTTATCAACCTTGCTTGGGTTGCAATCATGCTAAGCGTTACCACGTATACCATTTTGCAACGCTCCAACCTAAAGCAGCTTCGTTTTTTCGCACCGGTATGGAGTGCGATCTTCATCAGTATTTTAGTAGTCGATTTCTTTCTACTCTATCAAGTTCTTGATCTGAAATCGCTAACAGATGCACGCTATCTGATCCCGATTACCGGAATGCTTATCGGAAACACGCTAGCCGACATCGTAACGTCGATGAATGTATTTTACACCAACATCGACAAACAAAAAAACACCTACCGATATGCCTTAGCAAACGGAGCAACACAAGGCGAAGCTCTAAATATATTTATGCGTGATGCAATGAAAGTATCTATGAACCGAGGACTTGCCAGTACGGCCGTAATGGGACTTGTTTCTTTACCGGGCATGATGACAGGACAGATTCTTGGTGGTAGTTCGCCTTCCATCGCGATTAAATACCAAATTCTTATTGTGATTACCATTTTCGTATCCTCCTCAGCAAGCGTATTCCTTACACTTCTGTTTACCAAACGAAAAGCCATCGACCCGTTTGGCAATCTTCGTAAAGAGATTTTCAAAAAATAAAATACACTATTGCTCTTAAAATAAGCAAACAATCTCATTTCCATTAAAATCACTACATGTAGTGATTGCGGCGCTTTGTAGAAACTTGTTACTTTGCTAAAAAATTAACAAGATTGTTTTATGAAGCGCCTTTTTATTTTTTCAATATCGCTACTTGGAGGTTTGATGACGCAGCAAAGCTATGCGTCTGATAAACTTACAACCGATACCCTGCGAACCTATAATCTAAATGAAGTCGTTATCACCTCTTCTACCAAAGAAACAAACAAACTTCAATCACTACCATCAGCTATATCCGTGATTTCTCCGCTTGCAATACAAAGCAGACAAATCGAAGCAATCAAAAACCTGAGCGGTTTTGTACCCAATCTTTTCATTCCTGATTATGGTGCAAAATTAACTTCGGCGGTATACATTCGTGGTATTGGCGCGCGCAGTAGTGGACAATCAATAGGACTTTACATCGACAATGTCCCATATCAAAATAAAAGTACATTCGATTTCAACCTAAACGACATACAACGTATCGAGGTGTTGCGTGGACCACAAGGCACACTTTACGGACGTAATGCAATGGGTGGTATTATCAATGTATATACCCTTTCTCCGTTTCAATACCAAGGAACTAAACTTTCTGTATCGGGAGGAGGCTACGGAGAATTTGCGGCAAAAGCATCTCACTACAATAAGTTAAGCAAAAACGTAGGCATCTCCGTAAGCGGATACTACAATCGCAACGACGGTTACTTCCGTAATGTATATACCGGAAAAAGAGCCGACTGGGAAGAAGCCGCAGGCGGAAGAATAAAGCTCGATTGGATGATCAAACCGTCTTTGAAAGCTTCTTTTCAAAGCAGCTTCGACTATACCAATCAAGGAGCATTTGCTTATGGTCTGCTTGATAAAGGAACACAAGAAGTAGAAAGTGTAAACTACAACGATCCGGGATCGTATTACCGCCGCGTTGTCAACAACAGTATTAACCTAGAATACAGAACCGACAATTTTATCTTGAGTTCTACAACCGGACAACAATACTTCATGGACCGTATGCAAATGGACCAAGACTTTACCGACAAGTCGATCTTCACCCTTACACAAAAGCAACGACAAAACTCGGTAAGTGAAGAACTAGCCATCCGCTCCAACAACAAAAACAACTACAAATGGTCGTTCGGAACGTTTGGATTCTATAACTACTTACATACCGACGGACCTGTTACATTCAAGGAAGACGGCATCAAAGGTATTCTTCAAAAAGTCTTTGATGATCTGAAAGAAGAAAACCCGAAAGCTCCATATATAAAGATTACAGACAAAGAAATCTTTATCCCCGGAACATTCAAAACTCCATCCTATGGGGTGGCATTGTTTCACCAATCTACATTCGAGGATCTATTTACCGAAGGTTTATCGTTCACGGCCGGACTCCGTTTCGACTATGAAAAAGCAGAGCTTCGTTACGATACCAACATTGAGATGAATACGCTTATCGATATGGGACGTCCCGGAATGCCACCTATGCCAATGGCACTTCGTGACACCTTACAAGGAAAAACATCGATGGACTTCACTCAATTGTTGCCAAAGTTTGCATTGAAATATGAATTTAGTCCAAAGCAATTCGTATATGCATCGGTAACCAAAGGATACAAAGTAGGAGGTTACAACGTACAAATGTTTGCCGACTTAATTCAAGAAAGTCTAAAAAATAAATTCAATCCCGGAGGCACAACCACCTCTATTCAGGATGCCGTTTCGTATGCTCCTGAAAAAAGTTGGAACTATGAATTAGGCGGACGCTGCGATATTATCCCCGATCATCTCAATGCCGATCTTACATTCTTCTACATGGATATCGATGATATCCAGTTGACCAAGTTTGTAAACAGTGGTAACGGGCGTATTATTGCAAATGCCGGAGCCGCATCAAGCTATGGAGCAGAAGTTTCATTACGCAGTCGTATTACCGATGCCCTTTCGGCCGATTTGAACTATGGCTATACACATGCCACGTTTAAGAACTACGATGACGGCAAAAACAATTACGAAGGCAACTTCATACCCTACACACCAAGACACACATTCTCGGTAGGAATCAATTATGCGCGCACACTACGTTGCCCATTTATTGATCAGGTTAGTTTTGCTACGCAATACACCGCAGCCGGAAAAATATACTGGACAGAGCGAAACGACTTTTACCAGAAATTTTATGGAACACTCAACGCTAAGATAGGATTCAGAAAAGGAGCCGTGAAGCTAGATGTATGGGCAAAGAACATGCTCAACACCGATTATCAAGCTTTTTACTTCGAATCATTCGGTAATTCGTTTGTTCAAAAAGGTAAACCATTCAGAATGGGTGCCGATGTGAGTGTTAGCTTTTAAGCAAAGAATTTTGTAACTACATAACAAACCTCAACCTTATCTATTTATTACGAATTAAGATAATCGAACTACACTTTTTCCAGAAAGCCGCCTATTCTTTAATTAAGAGTAGGCGGCTTTTATTATAGAAGGTATAAATAAAATATACGATCAAATAGGATGAAGTGCTTTTTTGTTGCTATTTTGCGGAATAGAACGAATGCATAAGATAAAATTTATACCTATGAATACACTTGTAACCATTGCTGAATTTAATCAGCCCAACCGTGCACTATTTCTCAAAAGCTTGCTCGAAGCAGAGGGAATACAATGCTTTCTGAAAGATGAACTAACGTCTCAAATATATGGTACAGGCATCATGTTCGGAGGAGTCAAGCTACAAGTTTTAGATACGGATGTAGAAGCTGCCACTCGTATTCTAATTGCCGGCGGTTTTGAAGAAGACTCTGTTCAGCTCGAAAATCAAAAAGAAGAACTTGAATCTTCAAAAACAATTTTCAGCAAAGTTCCCTACATTGGTCGCCTCAGTTATCCCGCGCAAATGTGGATTATATTAATCCTGACAATTGCTCTAGGGCTACTTTTAGGTCTAATTAGTTATTTCATAAATTCAATATAATACGCATCTAACAAATTAATAATATGGCACGCAAAAAACTATCCAACAGCCAAATCATTTGCATTGTACTCCTTTGGGGGTTATTATGCTTTATACTCATCTCTTCCGGTGCCAAACTCGATGGTCAAGCCATTTTTGCCATGGTTGCATCAGGGATAATCGTATTTGTACCCATCTATAAACAAATCCGAAGAAGAGAATAAGAATTTACATTTTACTCTTCAATTCTCACAACAGCAAACAAATTGATCACAACAACTCACTTTTACTTTCATTTTTGTTTTATGTCTCAATTTTATATTTATCTTTGCAACCACACACAAGATATAAAAGTAATTTTGACAACCATAATAAAGTAATTGAGACACCATGAAAGCAACAGAAGTATTGGATCAATTAAAAAGACGTTTTCCAAACGAACCTGAATACCATCAGGCAGTACAAGAAGTATTAGAGTCTATCGAGGGTATTTATAACGAACACCCTGAGTTTGACAAAGTAAACTTGATTGATAGACTTTGTATTCCGGATCGTATCTTCACGTTTCGTGTAACTTGGATGGATGACAAAGGAAACGTACATGCCAACATGGGCTATCGAGTTCAACACAACAATGCGATTGGACCATACAAAGGAGGTATCCGTTTCCACTCCTCTGTAAACCCTTCTATTCTTAAATTCCTAGCTTTTGAGCAAACATTCAAAAACTCACTTACTACACTACCTATGGGTGGAGGTAAAGGTGGTTCCGATTTCAACCCAAAAGGCAAATCAAACACAGAAATCATGCGTTTCTGCCAAGCATTTGTATTGGAGTTGTGGAGACACATTGGTCCTGAAACCGACGTACCGGCAGGTGACATTGGTGTAGGTGGCCGCGAAGTAAGCTACATGTATGGAATGTATAAGAAACTAGCTCGCGAAAACACAGGAACATTCACCGGTAAAAGCTTGGAAACAGGCGGTTCTTTGATCCGTCCCGAAGCAACAGGATACGGCAACGTATATTTCCTACTTGAAATGTTGAAAACAAAAAATATCGACATCAAGGGTAAAGTAGTTGCAATCTCTGGTTCTGGAAATGTAGCACAATACACAGCCGAAAAACTGATTGAACTAGGTGCAAAAGTTGTTACCATGTCCGACTCGAATGGTTACATCTACGATCCGGAAGGTATTGATCGCGAAAAGCTAAACTACATCATGGAATTGAAAAACCTTTACAGAGGTCGTATCCGTGAGTATGCAGACGAATACGGCTGCAAATACGTAGAAGGCGGTCGTCCATGGAGTGAAAAATGTGATATTGCACTGCCAAGTGCAACACAAAATGAACTAAATGGAGACGACGCACGTGCTTTGATCGCAAACGGATGTATCGCAGTTTCGGAAGGAGCTAACATGCCTTCAACTCCGGAAGCAATTGAAGTATTCTTAGAAAATCACATCTTGTATGCTCCGGGGAAAGCTGCAAATGCAGGAGGAGTAGCTACATCTGGTTTGGAAATGACACAAAATGCAATCAAACTAGGTTGGACAAGAGAAGAAGTTGATGAAAGATTAAAATCAATCATGAAGTCTATCCACGAGCAATGTATGAAGTATGGTACAGATGCTAATGGCTTTGTAAACTACGTGAAAGGTGCGAACATCGCAGGATTCATGAAGGTAGCCAAAGCGATGATGGATCAAGGCGTAATCTAATATAGATACAGAAGGTATTAATGTAAAGTTTAATTTTTGGATCAAAAGGAGGATGTAGACAATTACATCCTCCTTTTTTTTATTTTCGTGATATATACTAAAGAAAAACCATACAAGGTTCTTTTAAAAACCTAACAGACTTTTTCTAGAAACCATGCATACTTTTGGAAAGAACCTAACTAGCTTTTTTCAAGAACGATACATCCTTTTTTTTGAAAGAAAACAGATGCATTTATCCCCCTACCCTTATTGTATTTTCTAAGACTAAAAGGGTTTTAAAAATCGAATAAAACCTATAATCACAGAGCAAACCAATTGCTAACGTTGAATAAATTAGCCAGAATGTATAAAATAATGCTACCTTTACCAGACTAACGATCCAAATTATGGAAAAAGAAAAGCTTAGCGAATTATTCCAAAAGCACACCGGATGCATCGCCTTAGCCATAACAGAGCTTCCTTCTTCAGGTTCGAATCGAAGATATTTCAGAATCACCGGCGAAAATAACTTGTCTTTAATAGGAGTTTGCGGTACTCAACCTGAGGAAAATGCGGCTTTCATTTACATGGCAAAACATTTTGGTGAGCAAGGGTTACCTGTTCCAAAAGTGCTTATACAATCAGACGATACGAATTATTATCTCCAAGAAGACCTCGGAGATACACTCCTTTTCGACGCCCTAGAGAAAGGCCGAAAAACAGGAGTATATTCGGATACGGAAAAGTCCTTACTACATAAAACAATGGCAATGCTCCCCGATGTACAATATCGTGCAGCAAACAATATGGACTTTAGTCATTGTTATCCGCAGCCTGCGTTCAACAAACGCTCCATCCTATGGGATCTCAACTACTTCAAGTATTGTTTTCTCAAAGCCACCGGTATGGAGTATCAAGAAGATCGCCTGGAAGACGACTTCGAGAAACTGGCAGACGTCTTATTGCAAGATGATTCAAATACTTTTCTTTACCGTGATTTTCAGGCTCGCAATGTAATGCTCTGCAATGGAGAACCTTATTTTATCGACTTCCAAGGCGGTCGTAAAGGTCCGGTATATTACGATGTGGCCTCGTTTTTATGGCAGGCAAAAGCAAACTATTCCGATTCGCTTCGGGAAGAATTGCTGAGTACCTACCTTACCTCTCTAAAACGGTATACAACTGTAGATGAAGTTGATTTCAGAAAACAACTTCAGCACTATATTTTATTCCGCACACTTCAGGTACTAGGAGCATATGGTTTCAGAGGATACTTTGAAAAGAAGCCACATTTTATCCAAAGTGTGCCGTATGCAATCGCCAACCTAAAGGCGCTATTGAAAAATAATTTCAAAGAATATCCATACTTATGTAATGTTCTTCGTGAACTTACTGAACTAAAACAGTTTTCGGAAGATATAAAGAAACGAAGGCTTGAAGTGAAAATATTTTCATTTGCTTATAAAAAAGGAATCCCTAACGACACCACAGGTAATGGAGGCGGATTTGTTTTTGATTGCCGAGCAATCAATAATCCGGGTAAATATGAGCGATACAATCACTTTACGGGATTGGACAATCCGGTTGTTGAATTCCTCGAAAACGAAGGAGAAATAACCAGTTTCCTCAATAATGTTTATCCAATTGTCGATGCCTCGGTACAACGATACATAGACCGTGGATTCGCAAGCTTGATGATTTGTTTCGGATGCACAGGCGGACAACACCGCTCTGTTTATTCGGCACAAAAGATGGCAGAGCATCTACACGACAAATTTGACGTTAAAATTCAACTCATTCATAGAGAACAAAACATTGAACAAATTTTAGAATCAAGATTATGAAAGCAATGATTTTTGCAGCGGGCACAGGTAGCAGGCTTAAACCGTTGACAGATACAAAGCCTAAAGCCCTCATCGAAGTGGGAGGAAAACCATTGCTCCAACATGTAATTGAAAAACTAAAAGCATCAGGTTTTACATACCTTGTTATCAACGTGCACCATCTAGCCGATCAGATCATCGACTTCTTGCAAGCAAATGGTAACTTTGGTATCGAAATTCACATTGCAGACGAACGCGACTATCTACTCGACACCGGCGGTGGAATCAAGAATGCAAGACATTTACTCGAAGGTGAAGAGCCTTTCTTGATACATAATGTCGATATCTTATCCAACGTAGATTTAAAGGAAGTATATGAATCACATATCAGCTCCGAAGCATTGGCTACACTGGTAGTAAGCAAGCGCAAAACGAGCAGGTACCTTTTGTTTGACAAGCAAAACCGTCTTTCGGGATGGAAGAATAAAGAAACCGGAGAGATTAAATCCTATTTTCCAGACTTCGACCCTTCGAGATATGAAGAGTACGCATTCAGTGGAATACACGTTTTATCTCCTGAAATATTTGAATGGATGGATGAGTGGACAGGCAAGTTTCCTATCATCAACTTTTATTTATCGATTGCTGCAAAAGCAGATCTTCGGGCCTACCCGGCCGAGCATTTACAACTGCTCGATGTAGGCAAACCCGAAACACTGCAACAAGCGGAAGAATTATTTAAGGTTTAAGAACAACTCCCAAACTTTTCTTTCCATCTATTTTTACCACAATCGGCTTTTCAAAACGGACATGTCTTAGATATTCCGTTTCATGAAGAGCCGTTTGTGCATTTAAGAAGTCTTCATCAAACCACCCGTCATTATTGAACGGATTAATAGTGAAATAACCAACGCCGAAGGAGGTGAGATTCTGAAAGAAATGAGTTCCCTGACTCGGTTCTATTCGATAGTTTTCGAGACCCGATTCTACAATAACACGAGCCATTGATATGTGTGGCCATTTTACCGGGATTCCCAACCATGTATCACTTGATCCCCAACGCCCGGGTCCTACCAATACATAACCTTTATCTTCAGCTACAAATTCTTTATTCAGCTTTTCGATATCATAAGCAATCAATTGATTCTTGCTTGCATTAAAAGCATCGCTTTTTACATATACAATATCAAAAACATCGCTCTGAATACCATTGCCCAATGCCTGACCAGAGGAGATTATCGTGTTTTCTTTTGCCACTTCAGACAGGTCTTCATCAATCATCTCTTTGTTGTCTACAATAGGACGTACTTGTAGCAGGTAAAAAACGGCTGTATTATTTCCATGGTCTATGTTCATGGCAAACTCTATTTCTACCGGCCGCCCCATCTCTTCCTGACTGCACTTGAGTATAAAGTTGAGCGTAGAAGCCAACGGGTATACATCGTGTTGCAATACATTCGAGAATGAAATAATCTTACGTCCGCCCGGATAGTATCCTTCGCGAATCATCTGATCATACGGATCGTAGGTGGAAACGATGTAACGAAGCGACCCGTCTTTATCGGCTTCCTTTACCGACAGACGCAATAGATTGAATGAATCATCTATGGATATCTCTTTCGCTATGCTTTTGAGATCAAGCGCATAAAAGCGTACTTGCGTCTCACGCAAAGCAAATTCAGTAGTGCTTAACTGGAGTATATTGTGTGGATGTTGTGGTGAAAAACGCAATGTTTGCCCTCCGTCGACAATGTATTTCCCTAGTCCTAATGCGATGTTTACAATACCATCCTCTGCTTTCTCATTGCCAATTGGATAAAAATTGAGCGAGCGTGCTACACCGGATATTGTAGGATAAAAATGATCTCCATAAGTATTGCCTACCACTTCTTGCAGTACAATGGCCATTTTTTCCTGATCAATCACATTAGACGTTGCAGTCATGTAGGCTTTACTGTCTTTGAAAAAGACCGAAGCATACACTCCTTTGATCGCGTCGCTTAATTTTCGAAGCATTTCGTATTTGTCATCTTCATGCGGAACCATATAGGTTGAATAAATTCCGGCAAATGGTTGGTAGTGCGAATCTTCGAGCAAACTCGAAGAGCGAACTGCAATCGGTGTTTTTACCACTTCAAAAAAGGCCATCAAATCTTCGACTAACGATACAGGTAGCTTTGCGCGCAAGAAGTAACGCAACATCTCTTCATCGGGCAATTCGGTTAATGCAATCGGATATAGATTGTTCGAATCCATAAATTGATCGAAGATATCGGTACAAATTACTACGGTTTTCGGAATTCGTACAGCAAAGTTGTCATGCCAATTCAGCTCGGGGTAACGTTTGATCATGGTTCCCATAAAGGCAAGACCTCTTCCCTTTCCTCCCAACGAACCATCTCCAATACGGGCAAAATCTGAATACTCATCAAAACGTTCTTTCTTAAAGATCGCGATTACACCGGTATTCTTCATTTTACGATATTGTACAATAGCATCGAAAATTACCTGACGCGCCTCATTCATATCTTTAAAATCGGAAACGTCGATACCACGCAACAATTCTGCCGGAGGAAACATCGCTCTGGAATAGAAGAATCGAGAAAAGTGGTTGCGAGCAAGGTGATATACCAACGATTCGTCGGGTATGGAGTGTAGTTTTACTTGTAAATCTTTCAAATCCCGGATACGCATAATCTCACTACGAGTAACCGGATTAATAATTATAAAGTCGCCAAAACCGAAATTCTGTGTGATTTCGTTACGCAGGTCTTGCGGAAAACTTTTAGATCCTTTATCTATAAAAGAAGCATTCAACTCATAGGCATAGCTGCGGTTTATTGATTCGGACGATTCGAAAATAAAAGGAAGCACGGGATCTATCTTTCTGATAAAGTGACCAAACTTATATCCGGCCAGTTTGTCTTTAATACCCTCACGCTTGAAGCTCATATCACAAATTACACCAAGCATATTTTTTTGATACATTGTATATATTTCAACCGCTTCCTCGTAATTACGTGCCAACAATACCTTGGGACGCCCACGCATACGAAGCATCTGATTGTGCTCATTCAACGCTTCTTTTGAGAATTCTTTCGACTGCTCCAATACATAACGATAAATAAGAGGCAAAGCAGAAGAGTAAAAACGAACCGAATCTTCTACAAGAAGAATTACCTGTACTCCCACCGAACTGACATCGGCCTCTACATTCATCTTATCCTCTATCAACTTGATAATCGCCAAAAGAAGTTCGGTATTTCCCAACCAGCTGAAAACATAATCAATTGCACTAAGATCTTCTTGCGCTACTCGCTTTGAGACCTCCTTCGAAAACGGAGTAAGAACAACGATGGGAATATGCGGAAAATGTTCTTTGATATGCTTGGCAGCAGCAAATATATCACTGTTGTCCATGTTGGGCATACAAATGATCAATTCAAAATTACCATAACTAAGCTCGTCCATCGCCTCTTCTTGTGTGGTAACTTGTGTAAATCGGGGAGGATAACGTAGATTGAGCGAAGTATATTCATTAAAAATCTGCTCGTCGACCCGCCCGTCGTCTTCAAGCATAAAAGCATCGTATTTTGTGGCAATTAGTAACACATTGTAAACTCGACGCCGCATTAAGGTAGCAAAAGATGTGTCCTTAAAAACCAAATTCTTTATATTCGGAATGGTACTCATAGACAAATGATAAAATTTTATTCTCAAAAGTATATAAAAAAGTTTGTTTATTCGTTTTAATCAATACATTTGCCCCTGTTCGTTTGTTTTATATAAAAAACGAATGGTATTTATAAATATGATAAATCACAATAACTAAGTAATACAGCTAGTGATGAAAACTGAACAAATTATAGCATCGCTGGAAGCCAAACATCCCGGCGAACACGAGTATCTTCAGGCAGTAAAAGAAGTTTTACTTTCTATAGAAGATGTATACAATCAACATCCTGAGTTTGAAAAAGCTCGAATCATAGAACGCTTGGTTGAACCCGATAGAATTCTAACCTTTAGAGTTCCTTGGGTAGACGACAGAGGCGATATACAGGTAAACCTAGGTTACCGCGTACAATTTAACAATGCAATTGGCCCATACAAAGGAGGTTTACGCTTTCACGCATCCGTAAACCTTTCCATTCTTAAGTTTTTAGGATTTGAACAAACCTTCAAGAATGCACTTACTACCCTGCCAATGGGTGGAGCAAAAGGAGGTTCAGATTTTAGCGTTCGTGGAAAATCGAACGGTGAAATCATGCGCTTCTGTCAAGCATTCATGCTCGAGTTGTGGCGCAACATTGGTCCCGACACGGATGTACCGGCCGGAGATATCGGTGTAGGTGCTCGTGAAATTGGTTATCTATACGGAATGTACAAAAAGCTTGCACGCGAAAATACCGGAACATTTACCGGAAAAGGTCTCGACTATGGCGGTTCTCGCATTCGTCCCGAAGCGACCGGTTTTGGCGGATTGTACTTTGTAGACGAGATGCTCAAAGCACAAGGAATGAGTTTGCACGGAAAAACTGTTGCTATTTCCGGATTTGGAAATGTGGCTTGGGGTGCAGCAATCAAGGCTACCGAACTGGGAGCAAAAGTGGTTACCATCTCAGGACCGGACGGATATGTATACGATCCGAATGGTATCAAAGGGGATAAAATCGATTATATGCTAGAATTGCGTAATTCGGGCGAAGACATTGTAGCTCCGTATGCAGAGAAATACAATGTTGAATTCTTCGAAGGTAAAAAGCCTTGGGAACAAAAAGTCGATATCGCACTACCTTGTGCAACGCAAAACGAACTAGACGAAGCCGATGCTCGATTACTTCATAAAAACGGAGTTATGTGCGTGGGTGAAATTTCAAACATGGGCTGTACCGCCGAAGCTGCCGACTATATGATAGAGCATAAAATGCTTTATGCTCCGGGCAAAGCTGTAAATGCCGGTGGTGTAGCAACTTCCGGACTCGAAATGACGCAGAATGCTATGCACCTGCAATGGGAGGCGGAAGAAGTAGACAGCCGTTTGAAGCAAATCATGATAAACATCCATGAGCAATGTGTAAAATATGGAACCGATGAGCATGGATACGTCAACTATGTAAAAGGTGCAAACATTGCCGGGTTTATGAAAGTAGCCAAAGCAATGATTGATCAAGGCGTTATCTAATACAACCCATTTATAAAAAAGCGTGGTTACCAAAAGTAGAAATACCTTTGTGTAACCACGCTTTTTTATTGAGTAAAGTTATTTGACTACTTTACCCGGATTTTTATTGACATAGTCTTTCCAGCTCTTCACTTTAGAGTCTGCAACCGGACGATTGGACTGAAAATAGTGACAAAGTGCCGCTGCCAATCCATCTGTTGCATCCAATTGTGGAAGCATGTTTTCTTGCGGAATCTTTAGGTAACGTTTCAACATATCTGCTACCTGCTCTTTCGATGCACCTCCATTGCCGGTTATCGACATCTTTATTTTCAACGGTGCATATTCATAGATTGGTAAGTCTCTTGACAAAGCCGCTGCCATTGCTACTCCCTGGGCTCGCCCCAATTTGAGCATACTCTGTACATTTTTACCAAAAAAGGGAGCTTCAATAGCTAACTCGTCGGGATGATACTCGTCTACAAGTGCCACAACTCGTTCAAAAATGCGACGCAACTTGAGATAATGATCTGTATATTTACTCAAATCAAGAATTCCCATAACCTCTAGTGCCGGCTTATTTCCTGTGACACGCAAAATACCATACCCCATTACCGTAGTTCCGGGGTCGATTCCCAATATAATTCGATCTTTAATCATCCAACTCTACCTCCTCGAGTAGCGTTGTAAAACCAACTACTTTCTCTTTGAATTTCAAAACTAAAGATTGCTGCAATGCTTGCCCTTCCTTAGTAATCCACTCATTCAAAGTAGCATTATCTTTTACGTGATATTGCAACGAGTAACTTTCACCCTCATCGGTATGTTGCGATAAGATGCGAGACAAGCGCGCACGTGTAAGCAATCCACTTGCTAGAGACTGAGGAATAAATTCTTTTTTTAGATAATCGATAAACTCGTGATGTGAGTCATTATCAATATGAAATGTTGTATTATAAATAATCATTGCGGTAGTAATTTTATAGCTACAAAGATAGTTGTTATTTCTATAATTAATGTTACATTTGCCTTGAACACATTTCGGGGCATTAGCTCATCTGGCTAGAGCGTTAGACTGGCAGTCTAAAGGTGATCGGTTCGAGTCCGATATGCTCCACACATGCAATTTGCAAAAAAATCAAAACCTCTTATCATAAAATCCACATCGAATCTCTATTCTTATAGATAGATCTATTTCTTCTACAACAAGGTCTATTTTTTATAAACACCCTAAGAATAAAAAGGTTATATTTCTCCTAGTGAGTAAAACATAAAACAACTCCTCCGTGTTAGAATCATAACTATTTAGCTATTTTCAGCACTCTCAACTTCTAAAAAAGTAACAAAAACAGAGGCTATCTACGTTAAATCGAAAGGAAAAAGAAACAACATTGCTATAAATTTATCTACTTTTGCCACAATTATAAGTTTGTTTGCAATAGACTCTACATTTAAATTTGGAGTTATTCTACAGATTTTTAATTGTGAAATCAATTTAGAAAACAGATATGAAACTAAAACATTTGAGCCTGTTACTGATTCTTCTACTTGGAGCAACGTCTTGTATTCAAGATGCTCCACTTAATCCGGAAGCAGATATTCTTAGTATTTCGTTACCAGGAAACGTTGCAATAGGAGAACCCGTATTCAACCAAAACTCCATTTCTATCTATGTTACAGAAGATGCTGATATTTCGAATATTGCTCCAACCATCGGTATTACAGAAGGAGCAACGATATCTCCAGCATCAGGGACTCCCGAGAACTTCACAAAAAGCGTAGCATATACGGTTACATCTCAAGATAAAAAGAACAAACGTATTTATCTGGTTCAACTCATCAAGCAAAACTCGTTTGAATACAACTTCGACTATTGGGAAGAAAATACAAGATACAAATACAAGACACCGGTAGAAATTGTTAACGAACAAATTCAGCGTATTTGGTCTACTAGTAACCAAGGTGTGTCGGTATACCAGCAGTTTCCTAATGCTGATCAATACCCTGTTTTTCCTACAGAGATTGCACACACAGGAAAGTTTGCAGCTAAACTTGTAACCAAGGAAGGGCCGGGAAATATTATGAATATTCAATATATTCCAATTGTTTCGGGTTCGCTATTTACAGGAACAATGAATCTTCTAAATGCATTGAAAGATCCTTTGAAAGCAACACAATTTGGTCAACCTTATAGTGAAAAGAAAAAACCGATACGTCTTACCGGTTATTACAACTATAAAGCAGGAACTGGCGACTACATTGGTAAAGATGGCAATCCGAAGCCAGGTATGAAAGATTCTTGTGCTATTTACTCTGTTCTTTATAAAACAGACGAAACTATCAAATCATTGGATGGTACCAATATCATGACAGACCCGAATATTGTTGCTATCACTAAGAACCCGTCACATAGCTCTACAGATGGTGACGGCTTTGTTCAATTTGATGTTGAATTTGAGTATCGAAGAGAGCCCGACTTCAACAATGAAACCTACAAGTTGGCTATTATTCTAGCGTCTAGTTTCTATGGCGATAGATATGAGGGTTGTGTAGGTAGTACTCTCATCGTAGATAACATCAGTGTCATAATGGAATCAAACAACGAATAAGTATGAAACGAATATTATATACACTTTGTATCGCCATAACTGCTTTAGTGGCTACACAACAGACAAAAGCTCAGGAATCATTCAAGAAATGGGAATATAAAGTTTTTGCCGGTCAAAACTTCGGAGGAACAACTCCTCTACCTCTTCCGGCAGAAATCAGAAAGATAAATTATTATCACCCTCTGTTTGCTCCTACTCTCGATTTTCATATTACTCGTTGGTTTAATCCACAATGGGGACTTACAGCCGGTATCGGTATCGACATCAAAGGAATGTCTATCAGCGCCGATGTTTTGTATATGCAAACCAAGCTAACTGTAGGAGAAGGAACTAATACGGGAATCTTCTCAGGAACATTTTCCGGTAAAAATAAAACGCGCGCTAAAAACGGATATATCACAGTTCCGGTACTAGCGTCATTCAAGCCAAATCCGAAATGGGAGTTTGGACTTGGTGTCTATACAGCATTCTTGCAAGATGCACAATTTGAAGGAAGTGCTTACGAAGGCTATATCCGTTCGGGCGGACCTACGGGAGACAAAATCCAAGTGGACGAAGCTACATTTGATTTTTCGGATGAAGTAAAAAAAGTCGACTTTGGTTTTCAAGCTAATGCTGACTGGAATTTTACACGTAAGATGTTTCTTGCCGGTCAACTTACTTGGGGTGTTGTGCCTATCTTCCCATCCAACTTTGACGGGATCTCATACAAAATGTACAATATCTACTTTATGTTAGGTTTGGGTTATCGTTTGTAATTCCGTTCTTCTTTCTTTTAAAAATATTCTTCACAAAAGATATTTCATATTTTATAGGTAATGCTAAAAGGATAGATTCATCTGAGAATCTATCCTTTTTTAGTTTATTCGATTTACACTATTAGAAACACACAAGAATAAAATCTCTCATTTTTAAGCACATATATAGTGTCTCTCTTACATCTTTTCTTTAATTTAACGCCACAATCTAATACCTATACATATGACTTCTCGTAGAAACTTTATTAAACAAGCCTCGGCGCTTGGACTTGGACTTACAGCAAGTCCGTTCTTAATCAGAGCAAACAACACGTCTGTTTCTTTGAATGACAAGATTCAGATAGGGTTGATCGGTTGCAAAGGAATGGGATTCTCGAATTTGCAAGCCTTCCTTAAAAATCCGGAAGTAGAATGTATTGCTTTGGCCGATGTAGACGAATCGGTATTAAACCAACGCGCAGCAGATACAGAGAAAATACAAGGAAGAAAAGTAAAACATCTTTACAAAGATTGGCGCAAACTAATCGACAATAAAGATGTAGACGTTGTTATTGTGGGAACGCCAGACCATTGGCACTGCCTGCAAATGGTAGCGGCCTGTCAAGCCGGTAAAGACGTGTATTGCGAAAAGCCGTTGGGCAATAGCATCGAAGAGTGCAACATCATGGTAAACGCTGCACAAAAGTACAATCGGGTAGTGCAAGTGGGACAATGGCAACGCAGTGATCCGCACTGGCAAGATGCTGTCAATTTTATTCGCAGTGGCAAACTGGGAAAGATCAGAACTGTTCGCGTTTTCTCCTATCAAGGTTGGTGCCCTTCTATTCCGGTACAAGCCGATACGACTCCACCCAAAGGAGTCGACTATGATATGTGGTTAGGTCCGGCTCAAGAAAGACCATTCAATCCGAATCGCTTTCATTTTACCTTTCGTTGGTTTTGGGACTATGCCGGAGGTTTAATGACCGATTGGGGAGTACACCTACTCGACTATGCATTGTACGGTATGGATGTAACCACTCCTAATTCAATCATGGCTTCGGGAGGCAAGTTTGGATATCCTGACGATGCTTGTGAAACACCCGATTTACTTCAAACCATTTATGAATTCGACGGATTCACTGTTCTTTGGGATCATGCAATCGGGATCAATGACGGAGCCTATGGACGCAACCACGGTTTAGGGTTTGTAGGAGAGAATGGTACTTTGGTGATAGACCGTGGCGGATGGGAAGTAATTCCTGAGAGTGTAAATGGCAAAGCTCGTATGGAGGCTGTTGCCTTGCAAAAAGCATACGGTGAAGGCGGACTGAATCTGCACGTTAAAAACCATTTGCAATGCATCAAAGATCGCAATCCAAACTGCAATGCAAACATTGAAATTGGTGCACACATTGCCAAGTTTTCGCAGCTTGGAAACATTGCTTATCGCACAGGGAATAAATTGATTTGGGATGGCACCCAATTTACGAATGATAGCGATGCAAACAAATACTTAGTACCTAACTACCGTGCTCCATGGGAGTTGCCTTCTATCTAATCAACGCATACATTTAAGATAAAAGAATCCCTTACTTTACACTTTAAGTCTTCGTAAACATGTAAAATAAGGGATCTTCTGTATTTAATAATCGAATAAGAGTTCTCGCGGTTAAGCCTGATGCTCTGGACGCAACAAATCATTCACCGTTTTAACCGGATTGAATGTTTCGATTGGCACCTCTACAAACACGGTATTCCAATTCGACATCGCGCCATTCCATAACCCAGGAAGTTCGAGCGCCTTTAGCTCTTTCCCGTCTTTCGACTTAATGGAAATAAAACCTGTTGCAGGATCTACAAATTGCAACAAATCGTATTTTTCGCCTTTATGGTTCTTTACACCGCACACCAAATCTACCGGATTAAAGTGTGTACCCTGCTCAAACATTGCCTTAGCCTCCGGATTTTCCATATCGATCTGCGAGCTTTCTAGTATCTGCAATGAAACAGACTCATCGGGATTCACCG
Organism: Tannerellaceae bacterium; assembly: GCA_051656605.1. Classification (GTDB taxonomy): domain Bacteria; phylum Bacteroidota; class Bacteroidia; order Bacteroidales; family CAMTPD01; genus UBA12018. Next base: position 26,726 of record JBOGCF010000046.1, read on the forward strand.
CAAAGAATGGTCCGCCCCCGGGTTCTCCTACATTACGCACCATACCACATACTCGAATAGGACGCATCAACTTATCTTTTATATAAAGAATCAGATCACCATCCTCCATGTTTTTCAAGTCGTGATGACGTACATTGAGTTCGTTTTGTAAGAAGTGCACCATTTCCAGCACTTTTTCATGATCGTATTGACCTGCTTCAATTGCTGCCAAATATTCAAATATTTGCTCTTGATAAGCAACTAAGATACCAGCCAATAGTTTTTTATAAATAATGGTAGAGCCTTTCAGTGAATCAGAAACTACATTGTCTATATTTTTGATAAAAATAATGTCTGCATCTAAGTCATTCAGATTGTGAATCAGAGCACCATGTCCTCCAGGACGAAAAAGAAGTTCTCCGTTATCACGGAAAGGTTCGTTATTCGTATCAGCAGCAATCGTATCGGTATTAGACTTCTGAGTACTAAAACCTACATTATAATGTACTGAATAACTATTCTCATAGAAGTTTTTCTTTTTATCGAGTAGATTTCTGAACAATGACTCATGCTCCGGAGACACTGTAAAGTGAATGTTTACATTTCCTTTACTATTCTTGGCATACAAAGCTCCTTCAGACAAGTGCTCTTCAAATGCAGTACGTGTACGTTGTCCGTAGGTATGAAATTTGAGCAATGCTTTGGGCAATTTTCCATAGTTGAGTCCTTCCGGTAAAAGTAACGAAGACACAATCTTTTTATACTCGCCTTTATTGATCAGTTCAATAACCGATGTGTCGTGCTTCTTCAAACACACCTCATTGAGGTCTTTATAAAATGCAAACTTGTTAATATTATCAAAGAAGTAAACCTCTACCGCAGTGGTCGGTTCACTATACGAAGCAGAAAGAAAAGAGAAGAGATCTTTGAACATTCTACTTGCAGCACCCGAAGCCGGTACAAATTTTAGTACCTCTTTCTTTTGTTGCAAATAATTGTCCCATGTTTCGATAAACTTGGCTCTATCTTGCGATTTCACCTTTAATATTCCTTTGTCGATCGTTGCCGAAGCTTCAATTTTGAGGTAAGGAAATCCTTTTTTAAAGTCGTCGAGCTGCTGTTCGATCTCGGCTTGTGTTAGTCCTTTTGATTTAAGGATCTCAAGATCTTTCGATGTAAACATATTATTTCTGCGTGTTTAATTGACTTTGTGAATATTGCAAATTTATCGAAATAAAAATATCAACAGCATAAATTGTCGGATAAAAAAGATAATTTTACAACAAGATCAAACCGTTTATTCTTATGGAAGCAGCTCCCTTTTTCACAACTTCGGAATTGAAAGAGTTTAAAAGCAAGTATCGCAAACTCCTTCACGACGTGTATCCGTATCTCGAGCCGGAAGATTTGCCCAAAACAAAGCAGCTAATCCGACAAATGGTGGATAAAAACTGTTTCAGTCGCGACAGAAATGAAATAAACGGATTACTTCGAAATCTGGATACAGCTCTTATTGCTACGAGAGAAATCGGTTTGAGAAGAACCCCGATCTTAGCACTTTTATTGTACCGTCCGGTCATGAAAGGAGCCGTATCCATTGAAGAAATCGAGAAAATGTACGGAGCTGATGTTACTCACATCATCAACTGCTTACTTCGCACATCCGATCTTTATGCTCGTAATGTAGCCATTGATACCGAAAACTTCAGACGCTTACTCCTCTCTTTTGCCGAAGATATGCGTGTAATCTTAATTATGATTGCCGACCGTGTATGTTTGATGCGAAGAGGAAAACAAATCAAAAGTGAAGAAGATCGTGTACAGTTGGCTATGGAAGCTTCCTACCTATATGCTCCATTATCTCACCGATTGGGCTTATACAAAATAAAGTCAGAACTCGAAGACCTTACGTTAAAGTACACAGATAGAAGTACGTTTGATTATATCAAAAAGAAACTCAACGAAACTAAAGCTTCACGTGATAAATACATCCGAGAGTTTATTGCTCCGGTAGAAGAAAAGTTGCGTAAAGCCGGATTAAACTTCGACATAAAAGGACGTGTAAAGTCCATACACTCCATTTGGAATAAACTTAAGAAACAAAAGGTCGAGTTCGAATCCATCTATGATCTATTTGCTATTCGTATTGTGTTAGATACCCCTCTTGACAAGGAGCGTTCTGATTGTTGGCAGGTATATTCTATTATCACTGATATGTTTCAACCCAATCCGAATAGACTCAAAGACTGGATTTCTATTCCGAAATCAAATGGTTATGAATCGTTGCACATTACGGTAATGGGCCCTCAAAACAAATGGGTAGAGGTACAGATCAGAACCAAGCGAATGGACGAAATTGCAGAACGTGGTTTTGCGGCTCACTGGAAATACAAAGGAATTAAAAGTGAAAGTGGCCTCGATGAGTTTATGAATAACGTTCGTGAAGCTCTTGAGAATAAAAGCAGCACACCTGCAGACCTGATTAAAGATTTTAAAATGAATCTTTACAGCGACGAGATCTACGTGTTCACTCCGAAAGGAGAACTTATACAGTTAAGAAAAGGAGCTACAATTCTCGATTTTGCTTTTGCGATACACACCAAACTAGGAAGTAAGTGTGTTTCGGCTAAAGTAAACGATCGTAATGTTCCTATTAAATATCAATTGAACAGTGGTGACCAGGTAGACATCATAACCTCTCCATCTCAAACGCCCAAACGAGATTGGCTCAACTATGTAACAACCAGCAAAGCGAAGCTTAAGATCAAGCAGGCTCTACGTGAACAAGCAGCCCAATCTGTTGATATGGCAAAAGAACTGCTACAGCGTCGCTTCAAAAATCGTAAGATTGATGAAGATGAAAGCACGCTCATGCGCCTTATCAAGAAAAAAGGCTTTAAAACTGTTACCGACTTTTATCTCGATATTGCAGAAGAACGTCTCGATATCAATCATGTAATAGATGAGTATCTTGACATCGAGCGACGAGATAAAGAGATGCAAGATCACACCGCAACACGTAGCGCTAGTGAATATGTAGCTCCTACTCCGTCAGAGGAAGTATCAGGTAAAGAAGATGTATTGGTTATTGATCGCAACTTGAGTGGTATAGAATATAAACTGGCAAAATGCTGTACTCCGATTTTCGGAGACGAGGTGTTTGGCTTTGTTTCTACACAAGGAATCAAAATACATAAAATGGACTGTCCCAACGCACGTGAGATGTTTAGCCGCTTTGGATACCGTATTGTAAAAGCAAGATGGTCGGGCAAGTCAAGCATAGGTTATCCTGCAACTTTGCGAGTTATCGGACGAGACGATATCGCCATTGTTACCAATATTTCATCTGTGATCTCTAAAGAAAACGGAGTTACGCTTCGTTCGCTCAATATAGATACCGTCGACGGACTATTTCAAGGGACTTTTACTGTATTGGTTAAAGACAATGTCTCTCTCAATGCACTTGTAAAAAAGATATCAACAGTAAAAGGCGTAAAGCAAATAAGCCGCCTCAACTCATAAAAAAAGCGGTCACCCATTCAGTTGAGTGACCGCTTGTCTTTTATATGCTTATTTTACAGGCTCTATGCCAAGCTTTGCAGCAATCTCCACCATATAAAGTTTTGCTTCGTCATAGTCATTGGCAATGATACCGTCAAGTATCGCATCTTTAATTGCCATCTTGATTTCACCAACCTGATGACATGGAGGTAGACCAAACGTTGCCATAATCTCCTCTCCACTTACCGGAGGCTGGAAGTTACGCACACGGTCTTTCTCTTCAATATCCTTCAGCTTCTGACGTACCAATTGAAAGTTTCCTAGAAAACGTTTTACTTTAGCCGGATTCTTTGATGTAATATCCGCTTCGCAAAGCATCATTAGATCATCAATATCCTCACCCGCATCAAAAAGCAAACGACGCACCGCAGAATCAGTCACCTCCTCTTCGGCCAAAACAATCGGACGCATGTGTAATGAAACCATCTTCTGCACATATTTCATCTTCTCATTGAGCGGAAGTTTCATACGACGAAAGATCCCAGGAATCATCTTCTCTCCTACAAAGTTATGGTTATGAAAAGTCCATCCCAATCGCTTGTCGAAACGCTTAGTAACCGGTTTTGCAATATCATGAAGGATTGCACTCCAACGCAACCACAAGTCATTGGTACGTTTGCTCAACTGGTCGAGTACGATTAAGGTATGCGCAAAATTTTCCTTATGTCCTACTCCGTCTTTTGTTTCGGCCCCTTTCAAGGCTTGCATTTCCGGAAAGATAAGCTCCAACAAACCGCACTTCTCAAGCAAGCTAAAGCCAACCGAGGGTTTTGGAGAAAGAACTATTTTGTTCAATTCATCTACAATACGCTCTTTCGACACAATTTCGATGCGATGCTTGTTACGCTCGATTGCATCAAAAATATCGGGATCTATAAAGAAGCCCAACTGCGAGGCAAAACGAATAGCACGCATCATACGCAACGGATCATCGCTAAACGTGATATCCGGATCGAGTGGAGTGCGAATAGTAAGCTCCTCCATATCCTGAATGCCACCAAACGGATCCACTAACTCTCCAAAGCGAGCTTTGTTGAGACAAATTGCCAATGCATTGATGGTAAAGTCGCGACGATTTTGATCGTCTGCTAATGTGCCATCTTCTACAATCGGTTTGCGCGAATCGGCTCGATACGACTCTTTGCGAGCTCCTACAAATTCAAGCTCCGTATCTTTATACTTTACCTGAGCCGTACCGAAGTTTTTGAATACGGAAAGCTTTGCCCCTTTTCCAAGTTTTCTTGTTACGGTTTCGGCCAGTGTAATACCGCTTCCTACGGCAACTATATCAATATCTTTCGATCCTCTGTTTAGAAATATATCGCGTACATATCCACCGATCACGTATGTTTCAAGCCCCAATTCATCCGCAGCTTCCTGCACTACTCTAAAGAGTTTCCCCTCAAGGTGCTTTAAAATATCATCTTGATCTATATACATATTCTATAAAAATTTAGATACACAAAGATAGGAAAAGCCAAGCTTAAATGCATGGATTATGCAATAATTCATACATTTGCATAGAAATTGAGAAACTTCGGAAAACAGAATTCAATATGAAAAATAGTGTATTATTGGTTGCTTTGCTGCTTGTATTTTCGGCTTGCAACGACAACGAAAAAAATGCGAAAGCAATGCTAACTGAAGCAGAAACCCTTTATACCAATGGAGCGTATGCTGAAGCTAAAACAACGATAGATAGTATCAAGTCTTTGTATCCGAAAGAGTTTAATGTGCTTCGAGAAGGATTGGCTCTTTCACGCAGAGTAGAGATCAAAGAACAAGAACGCAACATCCAGTATTGCGACAGCCTTATTCCGATTAAGCAACAAGAAGCAGTAGATTTGGCAAAGAACTTCAAATTTGAAAAAGAGTTGGGTTATGAAGATATTGGCAACTATATCTACAAGCAACAAACTGTAGAACGAAATGTAGAACGTTGCTATATCCGCTCAGGCGTAAATGAAAACGGCGAAATGTATATAGGAAGCGTCTATTACGGCAAGCTGCCGATCAAACATGTTTCCATCAAGCTTAGCACCAAAGACGGCTTTTTCGTTGAATCACCACAAATAGCCTACGACGGAGGAAACAATTTCCGCTTCGACGACGCAGGGATGAAAAGTGAGATTGTCACTTACAAAGGAGAAAAAGCTCTGGAGATGGCACAGTTTATTACCGATCATCTAAAAGATCGAATCAAAGTAGAATATGAAGGAGAGAAGCCTTATGTGATCTACCTCTCTGATTTAGATAAAAAAGCCATTGCCGCAACCATGCAACTAGCCATTACCCTTACCGATATCAATACATTGATGAAGGAAAAGGAAAAAGCAATGAAAAAGATTGAATACCTCAACTTCAAGTTGGCCGGTAAAGATGCAAATCAAGCAGCAGCTCCCATTGCAGACACAACAAATACAGAAGCCGAAGCAACAACTCCGGTAGTAGAATAAAACAAGAATCCCCGGTATCGACAAGCTCGTGAGAAATGATTGTTCTCAGGCTGCGATACCGGGGATTCTTTATTGTATAAGATCAAGCTGATTAATTCTTCGCCTGATGAACTGTCAATTGAGGGAATGGGAATCCGATACCCTTTTGATTAAAGGTCGAATAAATATTCTGATTCATAGAGAAATAAACATCCCAATAATCCGGAGCTTTCACCCAACAACGCATGGTTACATTTACCGAGCTATCAGCCAATTGATGTAATGCAATAAATGGAGCCGGATCATTCATGATACGTTTATCTGAATTTACCATTTCTTGAAGTACAGACTTTACATACTCGTAGTCCGTTCCATACTCTACACCAATCACCCAGTCTACGCGACGGTATTGTTGGTGTGTAAAGTTTGTAATGATACCCGACGACAAAGATCCGTTTGGAATGTATACTGTCTTATTATCGAAAGTAGTCATAATGGTATGAAAGATCTGAATTTCTTTTACTGCTCCTACTACACCTTGAAAATCGATTGCATCACCCACACGATACGGTTTGAAGAGAAGAATGATAAGTCCACCGGCAAAGTTTGACAAGTTACCACTCAACGCCATACCAATACCCACACCGGCCGAAGCAAGTAAAGCGGCAAACGCTGTAATATCAACACCCAAGACACTGATCACAGCAAAAATCAAGATGATAGTGAGTAAGATATTGATAAAACTGTCGATAAAAGAGCGAACAGAAGCATCTAAATTACGCTTTTCCATCAACTTGCGCATCATCTTAACCACAAGATTGATCAGGAACTTACCTATGATAAATACCAGAATAGCAACCGCGATCTTGCCTCCGAGCTTCACCGCAAATTGAGATCCTTCACGTATGATCATCTCTAGAAATTCTGACAAATCCATTTTCGACACCTTGTGTACTTCTTCTGCAATCTTTTGAGACGCATCAACTTTTGTTGAATCTGAAATCATATAAACTTGGTCATTAAATTATTACTATGAGCACAAAGTTAGATAATTTTGAAAATTATACGGAAATCTTATGCACAGTTTGAGTCTTTATTGCAGGTTTTAACAGAGTTATGCACACTTCGTATTCGAATAAATCTGTAAGTTTGCAACAGGCTCTCACCTCTTAATCAACAAGAAACAACAGATCTAAAAACAAAACATCGATGAAAAAGATATTTATTACCCTTATTACAATACTTACCTATTGTGGAGTGCAGGCACAAACCTACGACCAATGGATCGACAAGTCGTTTGAGTTAATCGAGCAAGATAGCCTTAGTGCCGCGGCCGAAACGCTAAAACAAGCGATGCGCACAGAGCCTGCCAATCCTCGCAACTTTCTTTTGTGGTCGAACCTCGGTACCATTCAGCGCCGCCTCAACCAGAAAGAAGATGCACTCCAGTCTTATACAGCAGCTTTGTCCATCAATCCGTATTCTACAACCGTACTTCACAATCGTGCAACTCTATATACAGAAGTAGACAACATCGATAAAGCCATTGCCGACTATAACCTCATACTCCTTCGCGACTCACTCGATCCGGAAGCACGCTATTGTCGCGGCCTTTTATACATTGAGAAAAAAGACTATTTATCGGCAGAGCAAGACTTCGAACACATGCTCGCAGTGAATGAAAAAAGTGTACGCGGTCGCATGGGCTACGCGACGTTAGAGAAAATGCGCGGTAACTATGTCGATTCAGAACGCATCTATAACTACCTCCTCTCCGAGTTGCCCAAAGAGAGTGCTCTTTATCTGGGCAGAGCAGAGTTATTTTATAAGATGAAAAAGAATGGTAGAGCCATGAGCGATATCAACAAGATCTTTAACGAAGGTGAGCCCGATGCATATACCTATGTATTACGAGGAAAAATAAAACTAGCGCAATTTGAAAAGAAAGATGCCGCAAAAGACTTCGAAACAGCCCTTCAAATGGGTTACGATCCAAAGCGAATCAACGAACTGATGGAGCTTTGTAAATAAAGAACCGCAAACACTTTTCGATATGGAAACTTTAAAGAAATTCTATGCTCCGGTAAAGTTTACAGAAACACTTACTGACATCGATTACCTACAAGTGGTACCCTGCCTCAACACTGTTAAAGCCTTTACCCGCATTAGCAATGCCAGTGTATACGTTATCGATTATAATAAAGCAGAGTTCTTATTTGTTTCAACCAGCCCTTTATTTCTAAACGGACTTTCTTGCGAACAAGTTAAGGAACTAGGATATGCATATTATGAACAATTTGTAGACAGAGATGACTTGATCCGGCTATTTGAAATCAATCAAGCCGGATTTGACTTTTTTCATCAATTACCTATTGAAGAAAGGCTTTTACATTCCATATCCTATACATTTCATATCAAACAATCATCTAATCGAAAGGTATTGGTCAATCATAAGCTAACACCGATCTTATTAAGCCCTCAAAATAACATTTGGTTAGCATTATGTATTGTCACCCCAGCCTCTTCCAACAACAATGAGGTCATCATTATCAAAGAAAATAGTAATATCATCTATCAATTCTCAGAAGAAGCTAAATATTGGAAAGAAAAAGATCCATATACGCTCACCGAAAAAGAACAAGAAATATTAAGAAGAGCTTCGCAAGGCTATACAAATGATGAAATCGCACAACAATTATTCATTACAATAGATACAATCAAGTATCATAAAAAGAATATCTTCGAGAAGTTTAATGTAAGAAACACAGCCGAAGCCATTGCGTTTGCATCAACACATCACCTTCTATAAACTAAAAAAGGACCCCAGTATATGAGATCCTTTTTTAGTTGATTCTAGTAAGAAAACGTCATTTCCCAAACAAGGGTACAAATACCGATACTTGAGCCTCTCTAGCTCTATTTTTTAAATATTCATTCTTGAATATAGGAACAAATCCATTCTTATAAGATAGCGCAACTTCTACTTTCCCAAAGTCATAACCAATCTTTGTGTATACAGGCACATCAAACATCGTATTATTTGAGCTTAATTGTATTCCCATATCTTGCGCCTCGTTTTTCAAACCGAAATAAACATTTGGAGCAACACCAACACCGATGTTCAATTTGCCCCAAAGAGAAATATTATATGTCACCGGAACACTTAACTCATGCATGGCTTTTGCTGTAGAAGCTGATGCATGATCAAAATCAGGCTTAATAATAGGAGATGTTAAACTCATATACTGAAATCCGTACTGAGGTGCAATATCAAAGAAAAAGAGATTAGACGTCTTTATTCTAAACTGATATCCAAAACTCATCCCAAAATACGGAGGATTCTTATCATAAAGATATTCAAACCCTTTGATGTGATCTTTATTTTGCCAACCAATACCGCCTCCTACAATAGGGCCTGACTTGATCGAGCTCTGCGCGAATAAAGCACTTGACGCACCAAACATCAAGAGCATAATACATGATAATAAAATTCGTTTCATAGAATAATCTTTAATTTTAAACTTATACTCTAATAAATCAATTCAAAATTCTATTATTTATCATCTGGAACCACTACACTATAGGGTAGTTTTAAATACAGATCACACAAAAAAGATAACAAAATAGACTAAGTTTATAAACTTTTATTACATTTGCGACAAGACCATAATAGATCAATTGAAAAACAATTAATAATAATTACCATGACTAAATTTACTACAACTGCAACAACGTTTGCATTCTGCACACTTTTATTCGCCTCATGTTCTGACGACAATGACGTTAAAGACATCAACACCAATCCTGAAAGAACTGGTACAGTAAAAGCTTTATCTCTTGGAACCAATCCCAACCACAATTTACCGGATTCAGTGCACATAAACTTCTCAGACTACCAACAAGAAGGAACTTCTGCATGGGCCGGAAATGTAGCAGTTAATGAAGCTTCCGAAATCAAAATAAAAGGAGGTAAGCACAAGCTGTATGGCTATTCTTCAGGACATACAAGTGATTCAAGAGCCGTTTCAACAAAGACAACACCTCTTTTCGGAAAAGTAGACACATACATCGGAGAAGTAGAAGCTGACAACAAAGCGGAAGTTACATTAGAACCAACAGGGGCTCTTGTTGTTGTACCTCAAAATACTAGAATCGTAGATCTAAATGCACAGACAGAAGCTTCAGACTCCGACTTCTTTAACGCACAAACAGCGGATATGAAAGCTACTTATGTGTATGTAAAAAGCTATTCAACTAACATGGGAACTGAAATTGCGCATGATCCGAGAGAATATGCATTTATTACTGAAGGAGATACAATTAAACAAAGTATCGAAGTTGGAAAGGCATATATTCTAAGCAACGGAGCCATCACTGCACAGCCTTGGTAAACTAAGACAACAACTTAGTATAAAACAAACCCCATTATTACAGCCCTAGAGTGTAATAATGGGTTTTCTGTTTTTATATTAAGACCAAATAAAAGATGCTGATTAAGTACAGCGGCACAACATAGTTATCTACTATTATAGTGCTTTGATGTAGTTTACCAACCAATCGCCTACAGCTGAAGTAGAATAAGCATTGCCCATGTCGGCAATATCTTCGGTTACGACACCTGCTGCCATGGAAGCATCTACAGCTTCGCGAATTACGCGTCCTTCTTCCATCATCCCGAAAGCATATTCAAACATCAACGCTGCCGACAATACCGTAGCAAGCGGATTCGCGATGTTTTTTCCGGCTGCCTGCGGATATGATCCGTGAATTGGTTCGAACACCGACGTATGAATACCGATAGAAGCCGAAGGCAACATTCCCAATGAGCCGGTAATAACAGAAGCTTCGTCGGTCAGGATATCGCCAAACATATTTTCCGTTACCAACACATCAAAACGTTTTGGCCATTGGATCAACTGCATTGCCGCATTGTCAACAAACATATACTCTGTTTCTACGTTAGGATATTGCGGTTCGATCTCTTTTGCAACCTGGCGCCACAAGCGAGAAGTAGCCAAAACATTGGCCTTATCTACGATAGTAACTTTCTTTTTGCGCTTTTCTGCATACTGGTATGCAAGATGTACAATGCGTTCGATCTCTGCACGTGTATATACGCATGTATCATAAGCCGTGTTACCGTCTTCGCTGCGGCCTTGCGGACGACCAAAGTAAATACCTCCGGTAAGTTCGCGGATACACATAAAGTCGGCACCCTCTACCAAGTCGGAACGAAGCGGCGACTTATGAATAAGTGACGCAAACGTTGTTACCGGGCGAATGTTGGCATACAAACCAAGTTTCTGACGCATTGCCAACAATCCTTGCTCGGGACGTACCTTTGCCGAAGGATCGTTATCGTATTTTGGCGAACCAATCGCACCAAACAATACGGCATCGCTTTGCATACACAATGCATGCGTTTCATCGGGATAAGGGTTACCGGTAGCATCAATTGCGCAAGCACCTACCAATCCGGTATGATATGTCAGTTCGTATCCATACTTATCGCAAATAGCTTTCGTTACTTTTAATGCTTGATCTACGATTTCGGGACCGATACCATCGCCCGGCAATACTGCTATATTTATCTTTTTCATTATTCTTCTCTGTTAAACTTTACATATTTAGCTATGGCCGGCACATAGTTAGGATCTTCCCACAGCGGACTCGTTATCATCAAGTCGGCACTGTATTGATTGCAAGCAATCGGAATGTTGTGCAAACGGCACTGACGTAGTAGCATTTGAATATCTGCTTCGTGTGGTTGCGCATTGAGGTCGTCGATCAAAAAGATAGCCAGATTGATTTGTTTGCGAACCACAAGTGCCGCAATCTCGGCATCACCACCCATCGGACCGGAGTTCATACAAGTGATATCTGCATATACACCGCGTTCTTCAAACGCCTTACGGATCAAATGTCCCGTAGTACCGGTACACACCAATTTGTGTTTCGACAATGTGTCGGCATTATACAGTGCCCACTCTACCATGTCTACCTTGCGCTGATCGTGCGCAACCAAAGCGATTGTCAATTGCTTATTCATAATCGTATTCTTTAAAGTATTACAAACCTTCTATTTTGTGGAGCATTTTCAGCGTAGCCTTGATAGCTGCTTCCGACTGGTCGGCATCGAGCCCTTGCGTCTTGAACTCTTTGTCTTTGTATCGCCAAGAGATCACGGTTTGTACAAAAGCATCGGTATGTCCGCCCGGAGGAATACTCACCGTATAATTAACCAACAACGGAAGCTCTCGGTTGAGACGTTGGTAAATCAAACGCAACGCCTTCATAAACGCATCATACTGTCCGTCGCCCGCAGCAGCCTGTTCATACGCCTCACCGTCTATCTCAATCTTCAGAGACGCGATAGGCTTAAGCCCCTGCGCTAAAGATAATGAGTAATTTAAGATTTTAATCTTACTGTCTTGAATATCTTGTTTCAAAACATCGGATATGATGTAAGGCAAATCTTCGGGCGTAACCATCTCTTTTTTGTCGCCAAACTCAATGATGCGCTGCGTAACCTTTCGCATGCTCGCATCGTCGAGTTCGATACCAAGCGCTTCGAGGTTTTTTAGAATATTCGCTTTGCCGGAAGTCTTCCCCAAAGCATATTCACGCGTACGCCCAAAGCGTTCGGGAAGCAGATCGTTGCAATACAAATTATTCTTCTGGTCGCCGTCGGCATGTACACCCGCGCATTGCGTAAAAACGTTCTCTCCGATTACCGGTTTGTTTTGCGGAATGTGTACTCCCGAATACGTTTCTACCACTTTGCTGGCTTTGTGCAAATAGTCTTCACAAATAGAAGTTTCCACTTTAAGGTGGTCGTGCAAGATGGCCAATACACTCGAAAGCGGCGCATTGCCCGCACGTTCGCCCAATCCGTTGAGCGTAGTGTGTATACCCTGAGCACCGGACGAAACCGCGGCAAACACATTTGCCACAGCCAAGTCGTAATCGTTGTGAGCGTGAAAGTCGAAATGCAAATCCGGATAACGCTTCATCATTTCAGCCATATACACCGCTGTATCGATCGGGTTGAGTATACCCAACGTATCGGGCAGCATAAACCGTTTTACCGGATAGTTGCGCAATTGGTCAATCATGAAGAAAAGGTAATCGGGCGATTGTTTCATCCCATTCGACCAATCCTCCAGGTAAAGATTCACATCCATACCACATGCCACAGCCCGCTCAATCTCCTTGATAATATCAGCAACATGCTGTTCGGGAGTTTTACGCAACTGCTCGGTCACATGCTTGTACGAACCCTTGCAAAGCAAGTTTACCACTTCGCAACCGGCACTCTTAATCCATTGAATCGACAAACCGCCGTCAATAAAACCAAGCACTTCCAGTCTGCGTAGCATTCCTGCCCCTTTGGCCCACTGCGCAATCTGACTTACGGCCGTAAACTCACCTTCCGACACTCGAGCCGAAGCAAGTTCTACACGGTCTACATGCAAATTACACAAAAGCATCCGCGCAATGATCAATTTCTCCTGCGGTGCAAACGCAACCCCCGAAGTTTGTTCACCATCGCGCAGCGTGGTATCCATGATCTCTATTCTTCGTTTTTCCATCACTAACTTCCGATATTCAATACACCTGCTTGCCGCTTTTTTATCTGTGGCAAGCAGATCACTGATCGTTTATACTACTCTCGAAGCTTCAAAAGCTTCAATCTTATCTTTGTTGGCAAGCAAATAGTCGATATCATCAAGACCTTTTACCAAGCATTCTTTCTTGTATGGATTGATCTCGAACGATTCACTATCGCCCGTTGCATTATTCGTTATCTTTTGATTCTCTAGGTCTACCGTTACGGTATTACCCGGATTAGCAGCGATAGAAGCAAACAAACCTTCGAGAAACTCCGGCGTCACCACAACCGGAAGAACTCCGTTGTTGAGTGCGTTGTTTTTAAAAATATCGGCAAAGAAGCTCGATACCACCACACGAAAGCCATATCCGGCTACAGCCCAAGCTGCGTGCTCACGGCTACTTCCGCTGCCAAAGTTCTTACCGGCAACTAAAACCTCTCCTGCATAAGTAGGGTCATTTAATACGAAATCCTTTACCGGATTGCCGTCTTGATCGTAACGCCAGTCGCAAAACAAATTATCACCAAATCCTTCACGTGTAGTCGCTTTCAAGAAGCGAGCCGGAATAATCTGGTCGGTGTCGACATTCTCGATCGGAAGCGGCACCATGGTTGAATTGATTGTTTCAAATTTTTTCATCGTATAAGAAGTTTATCGGATTAGTTGATCAAAAGTTCACGCGGATCAGTTATCTTACCTGTCAAGGCAGCTGCGGCAGCAACCAGCGGTCCGGCAAGAATGGTACGCGCACCCGGTCCCTGACGACCTTCAAAGTTACGATTCGACGTTGACACGGCATACTTTCCGGCCGGCACTTTGTCTTCATTCATAGCAAGACAAGCTGAGCAACCTGGCTGACGAAGTTCGAATCCTGCGTCGGCAAAGATCTTATCCAAACCTTCTTGTCTGATCTCCTCTTCTACCTTCCACGAACCCGGAACCAACCAAGCCGTCACGTCGGGATGTTTCTGTTTTCCCTTTACCATTGCGGCAAAAGCACGAAAATCTTCGATGCGTCCGTTGGTACAGCTACCCAAGAATACATAATCAATCTTTTTCCCTTCAATCTTCTCTCCTGCGGCAAAGCCCATATAGTCGAGCGACTTTTGGTACGAAGCACGCCCCGAAGCCTCTACACTTTCAAGCGTCGGAATGGATTCGGCTATACCCATTCCCATGCCCGGATTGGTTCCGTAAGTAACCATCGGCATGATATCTTCTGCTTTGAAGGTAATCTCTTTGTCAAACGTAGCGCCCTCATCGGTATGAAGCGTCTTCCAATAAGCCAGCGCCTTGTCCCAAGCCTCACCTTTGGGTGCAAACTCTTTTCCTTTTACATATTCGAAAGTGGTTTCGTCCGGTGCAACCATACCTCCGCGTGCTCCCATCTCGATACTCAGATTACACAACGTAAGACGTTCTTCCATTGATAGTGCGCGTACGGCTTCGCCTGCATATTCAACAAAATATCCTGTAGCACCGCCCGTTGTCATCTTCGAAATGATGTACAAAGCCATATCTTTGGCAGTAACACCTTTGCCCAATTTTCCGGTTACGGTAATACGCATCGTTTTGGGTTTACGCTGAAAGATACACTGCGTAGCCAGTGTCATTTCTACTTCACTGGTACCGATACCAAAAGCGATTGCCCCCATCGCTCCGTGCGTAGAAGTATGACTGTCGCCACATACAATGGTCATGCCCGGAAGCGTAAGTCCTGTTTCCGGCCCGATTACATGGATAATACCGTTACGCTTGTTGTTCATTCCGTAATAGGTAAGACCAAAGTCGGTCGCGTTCTTTTCCAACGTATCTACCTGATTGCGCGAAATAGGATCGGCAATGGGTTTATCTTGATTCAACGTTGGGATGTTGTGGTCGGGCGAACAAATGGTACGCTCGGGTCTGAATACTGAAAGTCCGCGTTGGCGAAGGCCTTCGAAAGCCTGCGGACTGGTTACTTCGTGGCAATAGTGACGGTCTATGTACAACTGGGTAGTGCCGTCGGGTAGTGTAGAAACCTGGTGTTGAGACCAAATCTTTTCGAATAATGTTTTCATGTGAGGGCTTATTTCTTTACAAATTTATTGATAGCGTCGATAAAGGCTTCTGCCGAAGCAGCAATGATATCGGTATTGGCCGAGAAACCGTAGTAGGTTTGTCCCCCGTGCTCTACTTGCATATGTACCTTACCTACGTCATCGCTTCCTTTATTGATCGCTTGAATCAAAAACTCTTGAATGGTAACTTTTCTGTGAATGATGTTTTTAACAGCACTGATAGCCGCATCTACCGGACCGTTGCCCGACGCTGCCGCTTCGAACTTCTCACCTGCGATATCCAAACAAACCGAAGCAACCGACTTCACGCCTACGCCCGATGTTACTTGTAAGTAATCTAGTTTGATTCTGTTCTTCGCCATGCGCTCTTTGCCGGCTAGTACCAAAATATCGTCGTCGGTAATATCCTTCTTGCGATCGGCAAGCTTCAAAAACTCTTCGTACACTTGGTCTAAGTTTTCTTGCTCTACATCTACGCCAAGCACATGCAAGCGGTGTTTCAATGCCGCACGTCCACTACGGGCAGTAAGTACGATAGCGTTGTCGTCGATGCCTACATCCTTCGGATCCATGATCTCGTAGCTTTCGCGGTTTTTAAGCACGCCGTCTTGGTGTATACCCGACGAGTGCGCAAAAGCATTGCGACCTACGATTGCTTTATTCGGTTGCACCGGCATATTCATCAGGTTAGAAACCAATTGGCTGGTGCTGTATATCTTTTTAGAGTTGATGTTGGTATTGATGTTAAGTCCTTTGTGGCATTTCAAAATCATGGCAACCTCTTCGAGTGCCGTATTACCCGCACGCTCGCCGATACCATTGATGGTAACCTCTACCTGACGTGCTCCGTTCAATACTCCCGCCATGGTATTGGCCGTAGCCATACCCAAGTCGTTGTGACAGTGTGTAGACAAGATTGCGTTGTGCACTCCGTTTACATTCTCCATCAAATACTTGATCTTCGCTCCATATTCATCGGGCAGGCAATATCCGGTTGTATCGGGAATATTCACCACGGTTGCTCCGGCTTTGATTACCGCCTCAACCACACGAGCAAGATACTCGTTGTCGGTACGGCCGGCATCTTCTGCATAAAACTCTACATCTTCGACAAATTGTTTGGCATACTTCACACATGCAATGGCACGCTCAAGGATATCTTCACGGGTAGAATTAAACTTGTGCTTGATGTGGTAATCAGACGTTCCGATGCCGGTGTGGATACGGCCGTGCTTGGCAAACTTCAATGCGTCTGCTGCAACTTGAATGTCTTTTTCTACCGCTCTGGTCAGCGCACAAATGGTAGGCCACGTTACAGCCTTCGAAATTTCTACAACCGAATGAAAGTCGCCCGGACTTGACACCGGAAAACCGGCTTCGATTACATCGACTCCTAATGCTTCCAATGCTCTTGCCACTTCAATCTTTTCTACCGTGTTCAACTGGCAGCCCGGCACTTGCTCGCCGTCGCGAAGTGTGGTATCGAATACAAACAATCTGTCGCTCATAAATATATGTTTTAGGTTTATAGTTTGCAAATAAAAAAAGCCTTTCACACATCGAAGTGAGAAAGGCTCGTTACAATATTATGTTGTTACATTATGCACACAACGGTCTCACTTCTGCAGGATTCTTCCAGAGAATAATAATAATCAGACCGAGTAGTAAAGATGTAAACATATCGTTTCTTGTTTTTAATTCTTTTACAAGTGCAAATATAGAGCTATTATCTAAACGACAAAACTTTTTCATCACTTTTTTAAAGCAAAATCTTTCATATTATAATATAATACGATACTAATATCACATTTTATCACAACATACATCCGTTTCACAACAAATAAGAAGTAATTATCTATTGTGTAAGCGACGATTAAAGAGCGGATACAGGCAAATATAAAAAAAGGAGCCTGCGATCAGACTCCTTCTATCTAATGAATGTAAATCGTTTTCGTATCGTACAAATTTATTGTTCGTTTAGTTCAAATCGTTTGATGGGCATCGAACGATTCGTTCTTAGTTTAGTTCGAATCGTCAGGTGCCGACCTGACGATTTAAACATAGTGAAGAATGAATTGTCAGGTGCCGACGAGGGCACTGAAAAAGGCTGTGTTTTTTATCAACTCTCCGTGCTAGTATACAAAAATGGTTATAATGACTTCTTTTTTAAGAAGAGGCATTATAACCATTTTTACTTATAAATTTCGCATATAACTTTATATAG
>JBOGCF010000047.1:0-54186 GCA_051656605.1 Tannerellaceae bacterium
ATATGTAAACAGGTTACACTGAACTCTGAAATTTCTTACAATATAAGGGGATTGAACACGTCTGAAACATATCTCATTTTCAACACATTAAAACAAAAATAGCGTGCAGACATCAAAAAACGTCTAATACTTTTTTGAAAACATTTTTCATGAAAACATATCAAAAACCTAATAATCAAGATGTTAATCCAATACAAACATCAAAACGAAAAACATAAACACCTGATTATACGCTTTTTAAAAACATTCAAAAACAACTTATTCCTTTAATTACACCTATTTTCTCAAAGGAATAAGGCTTAGGTGTATTGTAACACCAACAGCAACAATTATCAGAAAAATCTTAACTGTAAAGATATCAATCAACCAACAGCAAGATATAATACATGATATCCAAACTGTGGATATCGCAACAATCTTAGCTTTTAGACGCATAGATCGATGCTCTAGATAATCATTAACATAACTACCAATCAACTTATTATTGATTATTCGTTCATAAATACGTCTAGAGCCTCTTGCATATAACCAACATGAAAGTAACCAAAATGGAGTGGTTGGCAGTACTGGTACCGCCAATCCAATTCCACCAAGTATAAGGAAGAAAGTTCCTAATACAATGTATAATGGTTTCAACATCTACGATGATCAACTTTATTTAGAAAGCAATATTCATTTGTAAGGGGAAAACCACGAAGAAAATCCTTCACCCCCATTCTTTTCTTTCCAGCCTGCTGAATCTCGATCAAAGAAACAAAACCTCCATTGACAGCAACATCAACATAATTTTTGCTATCTGTCACAATAGCACCCAAAGCTAGCTCATGATGTTCATTTCTGTAAGCGACCTCAAAAACTTTTGTCGATACAATTTTTCCATCAGGATAGAAAAGCTCAGTCCAAGCAGCCGGATACGGCGATAAACCTCGAACAAAATCATATACCTGCTTAGGTGATAATCCCCAATCAAGTAAGCATGTTTCTTTAAAAATCTTCGGAGCAGTCTTTAGTACAGATTCATCGCTATAAAAATTGCTTTGCTCAACAGACTCTACAGAACCATCCAGTATAGCATCAACAGTTTCTACA
Organism: Tannerellaceae bacterium; assembly: GCA_051656605.1. Taxonomy (GTDB): domain Bacteria; phylum Bacteroidota; class Bacteroidia; order Bacteroidales; family CAMTPD01; genus UBA12018. The sequence goes on from JBOGCF010000047.1 coordinate 1,090, forward strand.
ACGAGTCTTGCTCCAAGCTCCATTAATTTATCATGTACAATTCCCGCATTATCTGATTCTTCAATCGCAACTTTTTCTTGTTTAATAATGCGTCCTGTATCAATTTCATGTGTCAAGAAGAATGTTGTGATACCAGTTTCTGTATCTCCATTAATCACGGCCCAGTTTATAGGAGCCGCTCCCCTGTATTGAGGTAACAAGGACGCATGTAAATTAAATGTACCAAGACGCGGCATATTCCAGACAACTTCTGGAAGCATTCTAAAAGCAACAACAATTTGTAAATCAGCATTCAAAGCCTTTAGCTCTGTTAAGAATGATTCATCTTTTAGTTTTTCAGGTTGCAACAAAGACAAACCAACCTCAAGAGCATACTGCTTTACAGGTGAATACTGTATTTTGTGTCCACGCCCCGCTGGTTTATCAGGCATTGTAATAACTCCGACAACATTATAGCCGCCTTCCACCAATGCTTTTAAAGACTCTACCGCAAAATCGGGAGTCCCCATATATACTATTCGCAAATCTTTTTTTTCCATATCTACTAAATTCATTGAAGTTATTACTCTTCTGAGAAGTTATTAACCAAGACTTCTCGATATGCATTAAAAATCTTCGATTGAGAAACAAACCCTACATATTTACCTGATTCATCTACAACCGGAAGGTTCCAAGCTTTCGTATCTTCAAAGATACGCATAATCTTTTCCATTGGCATATTCAGCGTAATTCTCACAGGTGAAGAAACCATAATTTTCGAAACATGAAAACGCTCATAAAGCTCTGGTCTAAACATGATATTTCGTATATTATCAAGCATGACAACCCCTATAAACATACCGTCTGAATCAACAACCGGAAATATATTTCTACTGGAAAGAGCAATTACCTTAACCACATCCCCTAGCGTCATATCCGGCTCTACAGTTTGAAAGTCTGTTTCAAGAACGCTATCAGTTTTTAACAACGTAAGTACAGCTTTATCTTTATGATGGGTAATCAGCTCTCCTTTTTGAGCCAAGCGAATTGTGTAAATACTATGGCGTTCAAACATTATAATTGTAAGATACGCACTAATTGAGACAATCATTAATGGTAAAAACAAGTCATATCCACCAGTCAACTCTGCAATTAGAAATACCCCTGTTAGTGGCGCATGCATTACACCTGCCATCATTCCGGCCATTCCTAAAAGAGCAAAATTTTTCTCAGGAAGAAACATCGTGAGCTCAAAATAATTAGACGTATGAGAAAACACGAAACCCGCTATACATCCAAGAAATAAGGTTGGCGCGAAAATACCACCACAGCCACCACCGGCATTAGTAGCACTTGTTGCAAAAGACTTTAATAATATAATCGCTATAGAAAAGATTATAACTGTCCAATAAAAGCCAGTATAATCATAAAAGAAACTCCGTTCTGTAACCTCCAGAAACTGACCGTTGAGCAATGCTGATATAATCTCATACCCTTCACCGTATAGCGGAGGCATTAAGAATATTAAAACACTCAACATTGTGGCTCCAAGAATAAACTTCTTCCAATAGGTATTTAGACTACGAAACACACCTTCAATCCAAATAGTTGTGCGCGTAAAATAAAGAGACAACAAACCACAAAACACCCCTAGTAGTAAAACATAAGGAATACGCCCCATTAAAAACTCATCCGTTTGCGAAAAACGAAACATAGCTTCTGGCCCGGTAACAATATACGAAACTGTTGCAGCTGTAACCGATGAAATAAGCAATGGAAGTATTGACGTCAATGTCAAATCAAGCATCAACACCTCAATCACAAATACAAGACCAGCAATAGGTGCTTTGAAAATACCACCAATCGCCCCTGCAGCCCCACATCCAACTAAAAGCATCAGAGTCTTTTGTTCTAGTCGAAAAAGTCGTCCCAGATTTGACCCAATAGCCGAACCCGTTAATACAATTGGTGCTTCAGCCCCTACAGAACCACCAAACCCAATTGTTACAGAACTTGCAACAATAGAACTCCATGTATTATGTGGCTTTATACGACTTTTACGCTGAGAGATAGCATAAAGAATCTTTGTAACACCATGACCTATATCATCGCGAACAATATATTTCACAAATAATCCAGCTAATAAAATACCAATTACCGGATAAAGCAGATAAAGATAATTGGCTCCGTCAATATTAAAATTGTGAGTTAATACATGCTGAATAAAATGAATTAAATTCTTCAGTATTATACCTGCAACCGCAGCTAGTAGTCCGACTATAAAACTGACAAACAATATGAAATGCTTCTCTTTGATATGGTTTTGACGCCACATCAGAAAACGAATAAAGATATTTTCTTTCCCCATAATTCAAAAAACAAAAGTAAGGGTTTGACACCTCAAACCCTGATTAAAATAAACAGACTACTCGCGGATGACTTGCACCAAGCCTCCTGCTCCTAACTTTATAATTCCAGATGGTTGTGCTTTTTGATTATCATTGCGTCTAAAATCAACAATATAATCAACTGCATTCTTTATTTCATCACTTATTTCAGAAAAAATGGATGGAGTAGGCTCTCCACTTACATTTGCCGAAGTTGACACTACAGGCTTTCGAAAACGTTCGCATAAACGCTTTGAAAACTGTTCATTCGTAATACGAATTCCAACACTTCCATCTGTAGCAATTAAGTTCGGAGCTAAATTTCTTGCACCAGAATAAATAATTGTAAGAGGTTTTGCAGTAAGCTCGATAAGATCAAGCGCTATATCCGGAACTTCATCCACATAGAAATCAAGTTTTGCAGAAGTATCGATCAATACTAACATGGATTTAGAATCGGCTCTGCGCTTAATTTCATAAACTTTTTTTACAGCCTCGGGGTTCGTTGCATCACAACCAATTCCCCATACGGTATCTGTGGGGTAAAGGATTACACCACCAGCTTGCATTATTTCACAAGCCTTTTTAATCTCATCATTCATAGTCTACTAAAATATACCACAAATATAAAATAAATAGGATAGCGATGGACGAATATCGGTTTTATTTATTTAACTTTACGAGTTGAATCTCTTTTCTAGCACGAACAAATTTGTATAAAAGAGTTCGTTGAGATTGAAAAGAAAAGTCCACTATAAAGGAAAAACCTTTCCATGGAATAAATTTCAACCACAACATTATCGGTCTCACTTCGGAGATGATAATCGCAACATTCTGATAAAAAAAAAATAATATAATGACCAACAAATGGAATTTTCAAACCCCTTCTCAAGACGAATTGTCTCGGGCTGATGAGTTGGCAGAACAACTAGGTATAAATAAAATAGTTGCTTTGTTACTTATCAAACGAAACATTTGCACCGCAGAGGAGGCTAACAAATTCTTTCATCCGAATCTAGCAGACTTGCATGATCCTTTTCTGATGCCAGATATGGATAAAGCTGTTGCTCGCTTGAATAAAGCGATAGGTAACAAAGAAAGAATTATGATTTATGGAGATTATGATGTAGATGGAACTACAGCCGTGGCTTTAGTCTTTAAATACTTACGCCCATATTCATCCGGACTAGAATACTATATACCGGACAGATATGACGAAGGTTACGGTATTTCATTTAAAGGAATCGACTACGCTGCTGAAATTGGTGTTTCTCTTATCATTTCTCTCGATTGTGGCATAAAAGCTATTGAGAAAATTGAGTATGCAAAAACCAAAGGCATTGACTTCATTATTTGTGACCATCACATGCCTGATAAAATATTGCCTGATGCAGTTGCTGTACTCGATCCGAAAAGAGAAGATTCAAACTATCCATACGACCACCTTTCTGGCTGTGGTGTTGGCTTTAAATTTATGCAAGCTTTTGCCAAAAGCAATTCGCTTGAACCAATGGATTTAGAAAGCTTGCTCGATCTTGTTGCTGTAAGTATTGCTTCTGACATCGTACCTATAACAGGAGAAAATCGCATCCTAGCCTATTATGGATTAAAACAACTCAACTCAAATCCGAGCACCGGACTAGAAGGTATTATCAACATCTGTGAGTTAGGTGGAAAGGATATTACAATCAGTGATATCGTTTTTAAAATAGGACCACGCATCAATGCTTCGGGTAGAATGATGAATGGCAAGGAGGCGGTAGAACTACTGCTTTCAAAAACAGAAGACGTAGCCCGTGAAAAAAGCCGCAGCATTGATCAATACAATAAAGAACGTCGTGAGCTTGACAAGAAAATAACAGATGAAGCAAATGAAATCATCAATAATTTTCACGACATCGAAGACCGTAAGGCAATTATTGTATTTAACCCAGAATGGCACAAAGGTGTTATTGGCATTGTAGCCTCCCGTCTTACAGAGAAATATTATCGTCCTGCAGTTGTCTTAACTCAAGCTACCGGATTAATAACCGGATCCGCACGTTCGGTAACAGGTTTTGACATTTACAAAGCAATCGAAAACTGTCGAGACTTACTCGAAAACTTTGGAGGGCATACTTATGCTGCCGGTCTTTCTTTAAAAGAAGAAAATCTTGAAGCTTTTAAACAACGATTTGAAGAGTTAGCTTCTGAAAATATCGAACCTGAGCAAATGATACCTCAGATTGATATTGACACAGAGCTTGATTTAAGTGACATCTCTAAAGATTTTGTCGAAGACCTTAAGAAGATGAGCCCTTTCGGACCCGACAATCAGAAACCTATTTTCTGTACGCGCAACGTTAGAGACTTTGGAACTAGTAAACTTGTAGGGCGAGAGCTTGAGCATATCAAACTTGAGATCATAGATGAAGATGCGAATATACCTGTACATGGTATTGCTTTTGGAATGCATCGACACAGTAAACATATCAAAAGTAATAAACCTTTTGACATCTGCTACACTGTAGAAGAAAACACCTATAATGGTAATACAACGATTCAGCTGATGATAAAAGACATCAAGCTACATCAAGAATGAGGAGCTATTGTGAGTATTTATACTGAAATACTTGAGAAGTATTGGGGGTACTCGTCTTTTCGTCCCTTACAAGAGGAAATAATCCAATCTGTTTGTGCAGGAAAAGACACATTAGGCCTAATGCCTACGGGGGGTGGTAAATCGATCACCTTCCAAGTCCCCGCATTGTCAATGCAAGGGATTTGTATTGTTGTAACTCCTCTTATTGCCCTAATGAAAGATCAGGTTGACAACCTGCGTAGTTTAGGTATCAAAGCAACAGCTGTATACTCCGGAATGTCACGACATGAGATTATTACTCAGCTCGAGAATTGTATATTCGGTGATTACAAGTTCTTATATATATCTCCGGAAAGGATAAAAACAGAGCTTTTTATTTCCAAAATGCAAGCAATGAATGTTTGCTTACTGGTCATCGATGAATCTCATTGTATTTCGCAATGGGGATACGATTTTCGTCCTTCATATCTTAATATTGCAGAAATAAGACAGCTAATACCCAAAGTGCCGGTAATGGCTCTTACAGCAACTGCAACACCTGATGTAGTAGATGATATTCAGAAAAAGCTATGTTTTAAGGAAAAGAATGTCTTTCAAAAAAGCTTCGAACGAGAAAATATCAGCTACATAGTTCGTCGCACAGAAGACAAATTCAAAGAACTTGTGCATATCCTGAGCAAAGTAGATGGAACTGCAATTGTATATGTCCGTAATCGCAAAAGCACAAAAGAAATTGCTCTCGATTTAAAATCGGCGGGTATTAATGCCGATTATTACCATGCAGGACTCAATCAACAAGAAAAGGTAAACAAACAAAATGCATGGAAAAAAGATGAGTGCCGTGTCATAGTTTCGACAAATGCATTTGGTATGGGTATCGACAAACCAGATGTACGAGTAGTTGTACACATGGAGATGCCTGGGTCTTTAGAAGAATACTACCAAGAGGCTGGACGAGCTGGTCGTGATGGAAAAAGAGCTTATGCTGTTGCTCTTTGCAGCAAAACAGACACCGCAAAATTAAAAAAGCGCTTAAGTGATGAGTTTCCGGATCAAGACTTTATTAAGAGGGTATATGAGGCTCTGGGAAATTATTATCAAATTGCTGTAGGCTATGGCATGTTTACCATACATGATTTCAAACTTAATGAGTTTTGTTCTGTATTTAAACTACCAATACTACAGACTCACTATGCCTTAAAATTGCTTGAACTTGCCGGGTACATCGAATACACAGAAGAAGTTGATAGTGCTTCTCGTATTATGTTTAGCATGACAAGGGATGAACTGTACAGGCTAAATAATAATGACCGAGATGTAAATATTGTTCTTCAAACTTTGCTTCGCTCCTATACCGGATTATTTAGCGACTATGTTTATATTGATGAAAGACTTTTATCTACGCGGAGTGGTATGAGTCAACAGGCTATTTATGAAGTACTGAAATCTCTTTCAAATCATCATATCCTACATTATATACCTCATAAAAGAACTCCGTTCATCATTTATCGCGCAGCCCGAGAAGATCTTCAGTATTTGACGATACCCAAAGCTGTATATGAAGATCGATACAAACGTTTTGAGCATAGAATTCTCAAAGTTCTTGAATATATTAATGATGAATATACTTGTCGTAGCAAAATGCTACTTTCATATTTTGCAGAAAACAATGCAAAAGATTGTGGTTGTTGTGATGTTTGTGTCTCTAAGAATAAAAGTGGACTTTCCAACTATGACTATAATAAGTACAAGAATATCATATTAGATATCATAAAAGAACATGAATCGATTGAGCTAAATTTACTGATTGATAAATCGCAAATTAATAAAGATTCTTGTATTGCAGTTATCCGATATATGATCGATCTGGAACAAACAATTGTCAACCAAAACGGATTAATTTCAATAAAGTGAAAAATAATTGAACGATTTGCTTGCTCATTAAAAAATATAGCATACTTTTGCGAGCATAAAACAAGTAAGAAAAATGACTAATTTCAGCTTTACATACTTTTATTATTACTTCTTTTACTTTAAAACGGTGAAGGCAGGATATTGTATGTAGAATTGAAAACCCATAGAAAAACTGGATAATCAATCATAAAAACAGAAGTCCTGCCTGAATAAGGCAGGACTTTTTTTTTTACAAACACAAATACGATGAAGAAAGTAGCCATACAAGGAATTGCCGGTTCTTATCATGATATAGCAGCCAGATGTTATTTTGAGAATGAAACTGTGGAGATTGTTCCCTGCAAAACATTTAAAGATGTTATTGCTGCGGTAAAGCAAGATCCAAGTATCGTTGGACTAATGGCAATTGAAAATACCATTGCTGGTAGCTTGCTACAAAATCATGAGTTGATTCGCGAGAGTGAGCTTAAAGTTGTAGGTGAATATAAATTACGTATCTCTCATTCTTTCGCGGTACTGCCGGGACAAAAACTAGAGGATATTGTAGAGGTAAACTCTCACCCTATAGCACTCATGCAATGTGAGGCCTTTTTAGATACGTTACCACAAGTCAAAGTCGTAGAAAAAGGTGATACAGCTCAAAGTGCGAAATGGATTAGTGACAATAAAATGACTGGACACGCTTCGATTTGTGGAAAACAAGCTGCCGAAAACTACGGACTTGAAATTCTAGCAGAAGGAATTGAAACAAACAAACGTAACTTCACTCGTTTTTTGGTTATTGCAGATCGATGGAATGTTGATGATCTATTGAAAAATGTACATAAAAACAAAGCATCTCTCGTCTTTGCTTTACCACACACAGAAGGTAGCTTATCCAAAGTCTTGTCAATTCTTTCTTTTTATGGTATAAATCTAACAAAAATACAATCGCTACCAATCATTGGTAGAGAATGGGAATATCTATTTTATGTAGATCTAACTTACAATGATTATTTAAGATATAAACAATCATTAGATGCCCTAATCCCTCTTACCAAAGACTTTAAAATATTAGGAGAATATGCAGAAGGAAAATCAGATCTCTAGCATCAAACCAGCACATCGCGTCAACTGTGTTACAGAATACTATTTCTCACGTAAATTGAAAGAAATAGCAGCAATGAATGCTCAGGGAATGCAAATCATCAATCTTGGAATTGGAAGTCCAGATCTACCTCCCTCAAAAGAGGTTATTGATACACTGTGTGAAAGTGCACGTCAACACGACACTCATGGATATCAACCTTATGTAGGAATTGCCGAACTCAGAAATGCATTTGCGTCTTGGTATCAACGATGGTATGGAGTAACTCTTGATCCAAATACAGAAATACAACCATTGATTGGATCAAAAGAAGGGATCATGCATATTTCCATGACATTCTTAAACGAAGGGGATGAAGTTTTAATACCAAATCCAGGTTATCCAACTTATAGTTCAGTAAGTAAGCTTGTCGGGGCTAAGTCTATTCCTTATGATCTTACTGAGGAAAACAATTGGGAGCCTAACTTCGAACAATTAGAGTCAATGGATCTTAGCCGAGTAAAGCTGATGTGGATTAATTACCCCAATATGCCAACTGGTGCACAAGCTACAAAAGCGTTATTCAAAAAGCTAGTTGACTTTGGCAAGAAACATGGTATCGTAATCTGCAATGATAACCCTTACAGTTTCATTCTCAACGAGACACCACTCAGTATTCTTGAAGTAGAAGGAGCTCGCGACATTTGTATTGAATTAAACTCCATGAGCAAATCGCATAATATGCCAGGATGGCGAATGGCAATGCTAGCTTCTAACAAACAATTTATAGAATGGATCCTGCGCGTAAAAAGTAATGTCGATTCAGGCCAATTCAAACCAATGCAACTTGCCTGTGTTAAAGCATTGAATGCAGATATTACTTGGTACAAAGAGATGAATTCGGTATACAAAAAACGAAGAGTTTGTGCTGAAGAAATATTCAAAACTCTGGGGTGTACATTCGATCCCAAACAAAGTGGCTTATTTCTTTGGGGTAAAATACCTGATCACTACGAGTCTGCAGAAACTATTTCGGAAGAAATACTTCACAACGCAAAGGTATTTATTACGCCTGGGTTTATTTTCGGTAGCAATGGCGATCGTTTTCTTCGTATCTCACTTTGTTGTACTGAAGAGGGACTCCAAAATGCATTATACAGAATTATTGAAAGTAAAAAATAAAACAACATAGAACAAATGAAACTAGAATCAATCTTATTACCTGGAATGGACGCAAAAAGACCACTTGTTATTGCTGGACCTTGTAGCGCCGAATCTGAAGAACAAGTATTAGAAACCGCACGTGCACTAGCCAAACAAGGTGTTAAAGTCTTCAGAGCTGGAATTTGGAAACCACGTACCAAACCAGGAGGCTTTGAAGGAGTTGGCAACATCGGACTCGAATGGTTGCAGAAAGTAAAAAAAGAAACAGGCATGTATGTTGCAACAGAAGTAGCAACTCGTAATCACGTTGAAGCTGCCCTTGCTCACGATATTGATATCCTTTGGATCGGAGCAAGAACTTCCGTAAACCCTTTTGCCGTACAAGAAATTGCCGATTCATTAGAAGGTGTTGATATTCCTGTATTGATCAAAAACCCTGTAAACCCAGATCTTGAGTTATGGATTGGTGCTATTGAACGTATCTATAATGCCGGAATTACACGTATTGGAGCAATTCATAGAGGCTTTAGCACTTACGATAAAAAGCTATATCGTAATCTTCCTCAATGGAATATTCCGATCGAACTTCGTCGCCGCTTACCAGAATTACCTTTAATTTGTGATCCTAGCCACATTGGAGGTAAAAGAGAGCTGATCGCTCCAATTTCTCAACAAGCAATGGATTTGAACTTCGACGGATTAATCATCGAGACCCACTGCAAACCAGACTGTGCCTTAAGCGATAAAGATCAACAGGTTACTCCAGATGCGCTAGAATATATTCTAAATATGTTGGTGATTCGCGATGTAAATCAAACGACAGAAAGTCTTACAATCTTACGTCGTCAGATAGACCAGATAGATGAAAGCATACTCGAATTATTAGCTAAACGTATGCGTGTATCAAAAGAAATTGGTCAATTTAAGAAGGAAAACAACATTTCTATTTTACAAACACCTCGCTATGGAGAACTACTAGACAAACGTGGTGCATTAGCTGAGGCTTTAGATTTAAATAGCGAGTTCGTAAAACAAATCTGGAAAGAGATACACGAAGAATCGGTGCGCCAACAATTAGATATCTTAAACAAATAATTCAGATGAGAATTTTAATCATAGGAGCCGGAAAAATGGGCTCCTTCTTTTGTGATCTACTAAGCTTTGATCATGAAGTCGCAATACTAGAAAAGGATCCTCAAAAACTACGTTTTACGTATAATACTATCCGAATGAGTGATCCGTCAGAGGTAAAAGAGTTTAATCCAGAGATGGTAATTAATTGTGTTACTTTAAAGTATACACTTCAAGCTTTCAAAGAAATTCTCCCATACATCTCATCCACATGTATACTTTCTGATATCTCATCTGTCAAAACAGGATTAAAAGAGTTTTATGAAGAAAGCGGACTCCCATACGTATCGACCCATCCAATGTTCGGGCCTACATTTGCCAATTTACATGACTTATCGTCAGAGAATACAATCATAATATCGGAATCAGATCATTTAGGAAAAGTATTTTTCAAAGACTTATATGCATCATTAAAGCTTAATATCTTTGAATATACATTTGATGAGCACGATAATACAATTGCATATTCACTATCCATCCCATTTGCATCTACACTTGCATTTGCTGCAGTGATGAAACATCAAGATGCACCAGGAACAACATTCAAACGTCATATGGCTATTGCTAGAGGGCTTTTGAGCGAAGATGATTTCTTACTGAGCGAGATTTTACTGAACCCGCACACACCTGAGCAACTTGAAAATATCCAAGCTTCACTATCTAGACTCTTGGAAATGATCAAGGCAAAAGACAGCGATGAAATAAAAAATTATCTTAAAGAAATCAGAAAAAATATTCAATAAATAGTTATATTCGTGACACACATTTAATTATAACTATTATGAATAAGGAACTGACTGTAGGCTACATTCTAAAAAGTTCATGGATAGCCGTAAAAGCAAATATCTGGATTCTTTCTGGTTTATTTTTTGTATACATGGTTTTATCTCAAGTAATTCAATTATTTGCAGGTTCAAACTATGCTTCGCTTCGTTTTATATTCTTCAATATTGCAGTATATGTAGTAACACTTCTTTTTTATGGAGGATATATAAAGAATATCATGCAAGCCTTTAATGGAGATGAACCTCAGTTCAAAGCATTTGGAGAAATGTCGGGTCGCATATTGAATCTATTTATTTCTTCAATCTTATTCATTATAGCAGCCGTAATAGGATTAGCGTTATTTATTATTCCTGGCATATATATTATGCTAAGACTCCAATTCTATCTAATAGCAATTGTTGATAAGAATATGAATCCTATAGAAGCTTTACAATACAGCTGGAAAATAACAAAAGGACATGCTTGGAAGCTTTTTCTTATTTATCTCACACAATTAGGATTAAGCATATTAGGTGTTCTGCTATTATTTATAGGCATCATATTTACAACTCCAATTGCAATTGCAACACAGGTAAAAACATATAAAGTGCTCACCAAAGAAGAAACCGAAGAAGAAGCTTGGCTCTCTTTATAGGTCAAGTATTCCAATAAAAGCCCTTGTTCTTTTCATAGAGCAAGGGCTTTTATTTTATATCCAACTCGAATTAAGTTCAAACACAAACATGTTAAAGCAGAAATACCTTCGAACAATCGTTTGTTAAACGATGTTATAATTGCAAACAGATACTATATAAGCAATTTAAAACCACTCATAATTTACATATCAAGGATTATTTCAGGTTTAATAAAAACGATAAAAGCTCCGACATATATGAAACCAAAACGAATAGCTATTAGCGGTGCCTCTGGAATGGTAGGTAGTGCTCTTATGAAAGAAGCCACAAAAAGAAATATTGAAGTCGTAAAACTGCAAAGATCAGATTATGATATAGAATATCGTTCTCAGCTCGCAGCTCGAATGGAGGGATGTGATGCTGTTATTAATTTAGCAGGGCATAATATTGGATCTAGATGGACAAAAAAAAATATGGATCTTATCTATAACAGTCGGATCGAAACAACCAGAGCTATTGTAAATGCGATAAGTAGTATGCATCAAAAACCAAGAGCTTTTTTCTCAACCTCTGCAGTAGGATTCTATCCCGATCATGGAATTTATACTGAATCTACAACAACAAGCGGGCAATCATTTTTAGCAAAGGTCTGTGTCGATTGGGAAACTGAAGCATTACGTATTAGTGAAGAAGTGAGATGTATTATTGGTCGTTTTGGAGTTATTTTATCTTCAGAAGATGGAGCATTATCCCGAATGAAAATACCATTCAAGTATTATCTTGGAGGTAAAATTGGAAATGGCAATCAATACGTATCCTGGATACATATTGACGATCTTATTAGTGCAATCTTCTTCTGCCTTGAAAATGACAATATGGAAGGAGTCGTAAACATAACCTCTCCAATAGTAACCACCAATAAAGAATTTATGAAAACACTTGGTGAGGTCTTAGATAAACCTTCTTTTTTCACAACTCCCACATTCGTCTTAAAACTTGTATTAAAAAACGGCGCACAAATTTTGACTAATGGACAAGGTGCAATTCCTGAGAAGTTGACAGACTTTGGTTATCAGTTTTTGCATCCTGAATTAAAAGCTGCATTAACTAATTTACTATCAAAAGAACCTTAAGGTGTTACAACAACAGTCTCTGTTTTAATCCACTCCTGTATTCCTCCTTTTAGATTGGTTAGATGCTTAAAACCCATATTTTGCATCTTCTCGATGGCATTAGCAGCACGTTTTCCTGAACGGCAATACACCACTATTGTTCGTGAAGTGTCAATAACAGCTACTTGTTTCCCAAAATCGGCACCGTACCAGTCCATATTTATAGCTCTAGGAAGATGACCTGTTTTAAACTCATCGGGAGTACGTACATCCAATACTACAATCGTTGTATCATTCGTATATTTATTTTTATAGTCACTCACAGATATTTCCGACACGTTATGTTGAGCAGACAAGGTACATCCACAAAAAGTTGTGGCAACTAAAGCCAACATTTTGTTTAAATTGAAGAATTTCATAACTGACAATTTTATTCGTAAAAGTAATTATTCTCTCTAGAAAAAGAAACACGAATCGCTTTATAACAAACGGGACAACCGCAACATATAAAATGTACGACTGTCCCGTTCTTTTATTTATCTAGAAATAAAGGTTTATCTAATATTGGCGATAGACATGATATCTGCAAAAACACCAGCCGCAGTCACATCTGCTCCGGCACCATACCCTTTGATAATCATTGGATAATCAGAATATCGCTCTGTCCAGATCATAATAATATTATTACTTCCTTCCAAGTCATAAAACGGATGGTGCGAATCAACCTCTTTCAGTCCAACTTCACATTTACCCATATCCATCTTTGCCACAAAACGATACTTCTTACCCTCCTGTTCCAACATCTGACGCTTTGCTTCAAACTCTGCATCTAGTTGAGAGATGGTATTCCAAAACTCATCAATAGAACCTTTGAAATATTGTTCCGGAATAAATAAGTTAGATTCTACATCTGCTTGCTCTACCATATATCCGGCTTCACGAGCAAGAATAACCAACTTCCGAATTACATCCGTTCCACTTAAATCAATACGGGGATCAGGTTCTGCAAATCCCGCATCTTTCGCCATTTTAATCGCTTTGCTCAGAGTTATGTCTTTGCTTAGCGTATTAAATATATAATTCAAAGTACCCGAAAGTACTGCTTCTAGCTTTAAAATATGGTCGCCACTGTTAATAAGGTCATTCATTGTGTTGATAATAGGCAAACCAGCACCTACATTCGTTTCAAACAAGAACTTTACACCTTTATGACGCGAAATATCTTTTAGTTTATAATAGTTTTGATAAGAAGAAGATGCCGCAATCTTATTTGCTGCAACTACCGAAATATTATTCGATAATAACTCCTCATACAAACCAGCAATACCGGCACTCGCAGTACAGTCTACAAATACAGAATTAAAGATATTCATTTCCAAGATCTCGTGCAATAAGACCTCCGGCGAAGAATCCATACCTTCGGTTGCCAATAATTCTTGGTAATTATTTAAATCGATACCGTCGCGATTGAATAAAGCTTTACTTTTCCCGGCGATACCAACTACATTTATTTTAAGTCCGTTCTGCGCTTTTAGCTTTTGCTGTTGGTTACGGATTTGTTCGATAAGGCTCCCGCCTACTGTTCCGGTTCCGACAATAAAAAGATTTAACTTCTGATATTCAGACAAGAAAAAAGAATCATGAATCGCATTCAATGCTTTCTTCAAATACTTTGCCTCAATAACAAAAGAGATATTGGTTTCAGACGCCCCTTGAGCGCAAGCTCTTACACCAATGCCTGATTTACCAAGTGTTCCAAACAAGCGACCGGCAATACCAGGCGTACGTTTCATATTTTCACTAACGATAGCAACTGTTGCCAAATCACGCTCGGCTTGTATATCATTAATTTCACCTTGAGAAATCTCTAAAGCAAACTCGTGACGTAATGCCTCTACAGCAGTATCCGCGTCTTGGTTTTTCACCGCAAATGAAGTATTATTTTCAGATGAAGCTTGAGAAACCATAAATACACTCACACCATTCTTAGCCAGTGATTTGAAAATACGGTAGTTGACACCAATCACACCAACCATTCCCAAACCTTGAACCGTAATTAGGCAGGTATCATTAATAGAGGAAATACCTCGGATCAATTTGCCTTCAAGTTCACTTTTCTCATTCGAGATATGCGTACCCGGAGCCTCCGGATTAAATGTATTCTTTATCTTAATCGGAATATTCTTATGATATACCGGATAGATTGTTGGCGGATAAATAACTTTTGCACCAAAGTTACACAACTCCATTGCTTCAATGAATGACAATTTATCGATAACATAAGCAGAGTTGATAACACGAGGATCGGCCGTCATAAAGCCATCTACATCTGTCCAAATTTCGAGAATATCCGCATCAAGCGTAGCCGCAAGAATCGCAGCAGTATAATCAGATCCGCCACGACCTAAGTTTGTCACCTCTCCCGTATCTCTACAACTAGAAATAAAACCGGGAACCAACGAAACTTTTGGCAATTGAGCGAATGTATCTTTTATTAATTGATTTGTTAATTCAAAATCAACAATATGCTTATTAAACTGTCGTTCGGTCTTTATAAACTCGCGCGAATCAAAAAGAACAGCATCATCAACTACGTTTGCAACAATAGCCGATGAAATACGTTCACCATAACTCACAATCGTATCTGACGTTTTAACCGATAAATCTTTGATTAAATAAACACCACGGAATATATTTCCAAGCTCTTCGAGAAGTGAAACAGCTATTTTTTGAACATCCGCACGTTTTTGAGGACAAGGCAACACCCCTTCGATCACATCGAGGTGGCGTGAGATTATTGCAGCAAGCTGACCTTCGTAAGCCAAATCTCCTTTTGCAGCAAGCGCAGCTGTAGACAATAACATGTCTGTGATTCCACCCAAAGCAGAAACAACTACGATAACCGGTTCATGGATCGACTCTACAATTTTCTTTACACTTAAG
Source organism: Tannerellaceae bacterium (assembly GCA_051656605.1). GTDB lineage: Bacteria > Bacteroidota > Bacteroidia > Bacteroidales > CAMTPD01 > UBA12018. The sequence continues at coordinate 16,767 of JBOGCF010000047.1, forward strand.
ATACTGTCTACGGAACCTACAGAAGTTCCGCCAAATTTCAATACTTTCATCGGTATTTGATTGGAATAATAATGTTGAATAAAAAGGAATGGAAAAATGTGGCTATAAAAGCAGTGTATCCGTCCGGACACAACAAGGCAAAGCACCACCCCACCTTGTAAGTAGTAAAGATTAAACCCCCTGCAGGGGCATGGTCAGCGCCCAAGTAGTATAAGCGTAGTCAATGTTCATTTCTTATTCTCAATAATTCTAAAAGATTACAATGCAATATTAGCAATTATTTTTCAATAACGACCAAGAATCAACAAATAAGTCCCTTCTTATTTCAAATTAATACTAAAAAGAAGACATTTAAGACAATATGCACAAAAGATCAACGATCCTTCTGCATCACTGCACGCCCATCAAGTTTCTCGTCCGCAAGATCTGCTCTCGACTTACTTTGAGTTACGAGGTATACCCCTGTAAACACCAATATTGAAGAGACAAGCTTCGTTAGCGTAAAAGAATCTTGTCCGATTGCGATTGCAATAAAAGAGGCAATCATCGGCTGCACATAGTTATACATACTCACCGTTGTAGGCCTGATTCGCTTCAAAGCCATTGGTATCATTAAATATGTAACAAATGTAGCGCCAAAAAGGACATAAAATATTCGTAAAATAGTAGTTGTTTCGATCGCTCCTGTAAATGCGGGAGCATTAAGAACGTCTTTATATCCGAAAGGAAGCAGTACCAGTGATGAAAACAAAAACATCCATTTCATCATAGTTATGGAAGAGTATTTTTCGGTAAGTGGTCTTACCAACACCAAATAAAAAGAATAAATAAAGCTACTTGAAACGACAAGTAAATCGCCCCACACACTAGAGTTACCACTTTGAGAAGCAGAGCTGGAAAAAACCAAAAGCATAGCACCCGATGCACCCAATAATACACCGCCAGCTTTTTGTATGGTAATCGGTTCTTTCAATATGATTGCAGCAAAAAGCATTACAAACAAAGGAGTTCCTGTTGTAATTATAGAAGCATCAACCGGAGAGGTCGCATTCAATCCCTCGATAAAAGACCATTGATTGAGTGCGATACCACAAAGTCCGCACACAATCAATAGCTTAAAATCTTTGATATCCACTTTTTCCTTTGGAGCAAAAAGTGATACAATCCAGAACATAACACAGGCAAATAACATACGCATCAATGTCAACCCTTGGGGCGATACCCAATCGGGAAACAAAGATTTAGTAATCGGGATATTTATCGCAAATATGACATTTACTATCAATATAATAATATGTCCCTTAACCTTTTCATTATTCATTCGCCTGTGTTTTTCCTGTTATTAGTTATTGTTTATAACAATTTTAGAGAAGACTACATTACCACAGAAGCAATCAAGAAGCCGGCCGCAATTGCTGCAGCAGTAGAAACCAATCCCGGAATCATGAAACTGTGATTCAATACATATTTTCCGATACGAGTAGTACCTGTTGCATCAAAGTTGATTGCAGCAACAAGCGTTGGATAGTTCGGAATAAAGAAATAACCATTTACTGCAGGATACATGGCAATAAGCGAAGCCGCCGGAAGTCCTAAAGAAATACCTAGAGGAAGCAAAGCTTTTACGGTTGCCGCTTGACTATAAAGAAGAATACTCATCACAAACAAGATCAATGCAAATGAGTAAGGATATTGTTGAACGATATCGACAAGACCATTTTTAAGAAACTCTAGATTCGCAGCAATAAACGTATCCCCCATCCATGCAATACCAAAGATGGCAATTACCGCTTGCATACCTGCACTAAACACAGAAGACTTACCAATCAAATCAACCTTTGCTTTACACAAGATTACGATAAGCGCTGCTGTACACAACATACCAATCTCGATTAGTTCGGTCATTCGCAATGTTACAGTCTGACCGTTGACAGTCCAACTAGGCATCAATGAAGGAATACTACCCAACACAACAACAGCAACTACACCCAATACGAATATAAGAACCGAGCGTTTTGCAGCCGGAGTACTATCCTTTATTTCAGTTTGTTTACCATTATCGAAAACACCTTCTGCAAGTCGTTTTTGATATTCTGGATCATCTTTAAGCTCTTTACCCATCTTGCTTGCAAAGAAAGCACCAGCTAAAACGCCGATAATAGTTGCCGGAATCGCAATACCTAAGATATGATACGTCATCACACCCATAGGAGAAAGCAAAGCAATCATTGCAGCCGTTGCAGCAGAAACCGGACTCGCTGTGATTGCTTGCTGCGAAGCAATTACAGAGATTGAAAGTGGACGCTCCGGACGGATACCTGTTTTACGAGCCACCTCTGCGATAACAGGCAAAAGTGAGTATGATACGTGACCTGTTCCGGCTACAAATGTTGCCAAATAAGTCACTGCAGGACCAAGATACGTAATACGGCTTGGGTGTTTTACTAGGATCTTTGTAGCAACACTAACCAAGTAATCGAGTCCACCTGCTGCATGCATCGCCGCTGCAGCCGTGATCACAGCCGTAATAATCAACATTACGTCGATAGGAGGAGACGCCGGCTGAAGACCAAATACAAATGTAAGTACTGCCAAGCCGATTGCCCCCATTACTCCTAATCCGACACCACCAATTCGTGCACCAATAATAATGGCGATTAATACGACCAAAAGTTGTAACCAAATCATCTTAATTCTCGTTATTTATCTTAATATTCAAAACTGTTTCATTTCTCAATGAAATTACCACATTATATAAACAATATCAGCGCGATAATTACTTCAACAAAGATAAAAATAATGCATAACGTGTCCTCTCTGAAAATGCAAGTATTCTCTACAACATGTTAACAGCATTTAAATAGCCGCAGAATAACGGCATCATCTTCCTACGTGATATATCTTTGTTGTATAAGAAATTAAAATAAAAACAATATGAGCCAAAAACGAATCCTAGAGATCTGTGCCAACTCGGCCGAAAGTTGTATCGAAGCAGAAAAAGGAGGAGCATCGCGCGTTGAACTTTGTGCAGCAATTCCCGAAGGAGGAACGACTCCGAGCTATGGTGAAATCAAGGTTGCACAAGAAAGTATCCAAATTCCCATCAACGTAATCATCCGTCCGCGTGGAGGAGATTTTCTATATTCCGAAAACGAGCTCAAAGCAATGCTTTACGACATTGAGTTGTGCAAGCAACTAGGCGTACATGGCGTAGTAATTGGTTGTCTTACTGCCGAAGGTGAAGTTGACAAAGTAATGCTAAAGCAATTGATGGATGCAGCCAAACCGGAACTGTCCGTTACATTCCACCGCGCATTCGACGTATGCAAAGATCCATTCAAAGCTTTGGAAGAAATCATCGAAGCAGGCTGTGACCGTATCCTAACTTCGGGCCAGCAATCTACAGCCTTCAAAGGAATCGATATGCTAAAGCAATTGGTAGAAAAAGCTGATAGTCGTATCATCATTATGCCGGGCTGCGGTGTAAATGAAGACAACATTGCAGAGCTAGCGAATGTAACCGGAGCGAAAGAATTTCATACCTCTGCACGCAGCCGTGTATATAGCGGTATGATTTATCGCAACGAAAACGTACCGATGGGCTCATGCACCACAACATCCGAATTTGAAAGAGACGTAACAGACAGCAAGCGCGTGGCAGCTTGTTTGTAAGAATAAATTTACATCTATCGAAAAAGGCGTGTCAACTAAGTTAACACGCCTTTTTTATATATTTTCTACATCAAGGATGCAGAAGTCAATTACAATGGAAGATATTCCACGAATGCCTCGATAGCTTCGTAAGATGCAAGACCTAGCTTGTTGTAAAGCTCAGCAGTTGCACGGTTTCTATCTTCGGCACGTTGCCAGAACAAACGTTCGTCGTTACCCAAGAAAGGAGCACTTTCCATTTGCGATTGGTGCTTCAAGATTGAGTTACGTTTTTGACGCAATTCTTCAGGGCTGATTGGCACTGCCATTTCAATGTGGTCAATTTCCCACTCTGCCCAAGCTCCGCGATACATCCAGATACGACATTCTTTCATCCACTCTTCAGTCTTAAGATCGTCAATAGCAGCAAGAACTGCGTCAAGACAAACTTTGTGAGTTCCGTGCGGATCGGCAAGGTCACCAGCTACAAACATTTGTTGCGGTTTCACTTCCTGAAGAAGCGCTTTTACGATATCAACGTCTGCTTGAGAAAGATCACCTTTCTTCACTTTACCTGTTTCGTAGAAAGGAAGGTCAAGGAAGTTGATGTGCGACTCAGGAACACCGATATAACGACAAGCTGTAGTAGCTTCTTCACGACGGATACGTCCTTTCATGAACAAGATATCAGCAGTATCCATATCGCCTTCTTTCTTTTCGTTTAGAAGGTAGTTCTTGATTTCGTCACACTTCGCGATCATTGCAGTGTCTTCCGGAGAATACTTCTCACACACATGCTTCATCAATGAAACGTAACGTACTACTTCCTCATCACCTACGGCGATGTTACCCGAAGTTTCGTAAGCAACATGCACATCGTGGTTTTGATCTACCAAACGTTTGAATGTTCCACCCATTGAGATTACGTCATCATCAGGGTGTGGGCTGAATACAATTACACGTTTAGGGAACGGATTAGCTCTTTCAGGACGGTTTGTATCGTCTGCATTTGGCTTTCCGCCCGGCCATCCGGTAATGGTATGTTGCAACTCGTTAAACACTTTAATGTTTACGTTGTATGCAGAACCGTAAAGAGCAAGAAGCTCTCCTAGTCCGTGTTGGCTATAATCTTTGTTTGTAAGCTTAAGAATTGGCTTGTCAGTAACAAGACACAACCATACGATAGCACGACGAATCAATTTGCTATCCCATTCGCAAGAAGTAACCAACCATGGGTGGCTAATGCGAGTAAGATCCAATGAAGCCGAAAGATCAAGAACGACTTTCACGCTCAAGTGATTTTGCAAGTACGAAGCAGGAAGGTTTGCGTTTACTTTACCTTCTACTGTTTCTTTAATTACACGAGCTTTGTCTTCACCCCAAGCAGTAAGCACAATGTGTTTTGCTTTAAGGATGGTAGAAATACCCATTGTAATCGCGCTGTAAGGAACGCTTTCGATTGTTGTGAATGTTTTGGCAACCTCTTTTTTCATGCCTTCGTCCATCAATACAAGACGAGTTGATGAATTGATTGGAGAACCTGCAGCATTGAATCCAATGTTTCCTGCATGTCCTACACCTAGAAGCATGTAGTCGATGCCGCCAACGTTTTGAATACGTTGCTCATACATTTGGCAAAAATCAATAACCTGCTCTTTCGCCATTGTTCCGTCAGGAGAATAGAAATTCTCAGCAGCGATGTCTACTTGGCTTACGAAGCATTCTTTGATTGTTTGAGTACTGCTGTTTGCCGCACACTGCAATGGATAGTATTCGTAGATATTGAATACGATCACATTCGAAAAGCTAAGCTTTTCTTCTTTGTGCATGCGAACTAGTTCTTTGAAGATTTCGCGTGGAGAGTTTCCTCCCGACACTGCCATTACAAAGAATGCGCCGATCTCTTGTTTTTGCTTGATTTGGGCAGCAATCTCCTTTGCAATAACAACCGAGCCTTCTGTTGATGTTTCGTAGATATCAACAGGAAGATTCTCAAAACGAGTCAATGCTGACTGTTCGAACGCATTCTCAGGACGATAGTACTTCTGAGGAATGCGATTTAGTGTAATTTGAGAACTTAAATTGTTTTTCATAACGAAAACTGTTTGTTGTACGCAAATACAATATTTTTTATTACCTTAAGCTACAAAGATAAGTGTTTTTAAAAAGTTACGCCATAATTACACCCCTATTCAACATAAATTAATCAAAAAATGAAATGTATCCAGTTCGACGATCTAGTTATTATTAAACCTTCGAAACGTTTATTCGCAACCTATTCTTTTTTAGCGGGTATTTGATTTTGGAAGTAATTGGTAACATAAACCGTTAGAATCGGAAACATACTCATCCCCATTACGGCAAGAATCACGGCAAGTATGCGTCCGCTCGTTGTAACCGGCTCAATGGCACAACCCACCGTCGTTACATCCATCGAGGCCCACCAAATAGCATCGCCAAAGGTATGCAACGAAGGATTGAGACCTTTCTCGAGGCCGTAAAACACCAAACTGCCAAAATAAGCCATGGCTACAAGCATAACTAAATAAGTTATCATCAAATTGGTCGCTTTACTTTTGGTAAACCAATTGATCATTACCACCAATCCATAACCGCCCCTGATAAAAACAATAGCACGCAACAATACACTTTGAATGGGCGACACCGGAATATCAAACAGATCTATGAGGTTATAATAAGGAATCGATACCAGTAATAGTATAAAGTAATTGCAAAAATACTTCCACTTATTGGGCGCTAAATAAAACAGGTAACAGTAGTCGATCAGTAAGATGATACAAATTATCAACTGAATATTCAGGTACGTTTGATGCGGAATGATAAAGGGAGCTTGCAAGATCTCTACCGACAGAAGCAATAGAATGAGAATACTACTTATCAGTACGATGATGTTCAATGCACGGGCTACAAGTATAAATCCCGGTGCGCTTTTGTCTACATGTGATGGTGTCATAATACCTACAATTTTAAGTTTATATCTTTATGGTTTTTGTTTTTACATGCTTCAAAAGTACAATCTCTGCTCTATTAATTGATACTTCTCCGCAAACGTTTATCGTTTTATGCCGCAGATGCATAGAAACGACAAAGACCACAAGAGTGAGTTGCAGCTTTACTGCTCTCCCACTCTTGTGGTCTTGCTCATCAGGATACACAACTACACCGTTATGCGTCCTTCGATTTATTATAAACTTCTTTTGCTCTGCGGCAAAGTTCTTTTTCTTGTTCGGTTTCGGGATCCACTTTTAGTCCGTGTGGCGTAGGCTCAGTCTTCGTGTTTACATGCACAAAGATCATAAATGCCTCGCAGATTACTCGTTCGGGATCTTTCGTCGACGTTACGCGCACATTGACCATAAGCGACGTACGCCCCGCATATACGATCGAAGCATCAATGCGTAACACCGTACCCAGACGGATGGGATGAAAAAAGTTGAGCCCGTCGACCTTGTAGCAAACAATATTGTTGGGCGGCAACTGTGAAGCAACACAAATAAAACCCGACTCAATGATCCATTCGGAAGCTCGGCCGGCAAACAAAGTGCCATGGTGATTCAGATCTTCGCTTTTCACCAATCGGTGGCTCGTAATCGTAACAAGTGACATACGTGAGTTTAATTTAATTGTTTGTATTGTATAAGTGCCTTGAAAGCACACTATTCAAACACTAAAATCATTTTTAAGGTTGCGTAAATACCGCCTCAACAACAAATAAATCTTTTCGTCCCTATTTTCTACAGATCTCTTTGCTATAAGCAACCAGACATACTGTAGATCACAAGTATTATTTTCATATAGAGTAAGCCTTGCGGGCCTGGGCTCCCATCTTTGTGCCCCGGCCCGCAAAGATAGAACCCCCGGGGCTTTCATCTTTGCGCCCTTGGGCACAAGGTTTAATTATCACAACAACCGCCCCTAGTCCATACATCTGTATAAACTAAACGACGCCTACCGATCGGTTAAGATCAATAAGCGCCGCTTCCTCTCTGCTAAACTTGCAACTATTACGATTGCAATGTATCCAATTCCATCAATATGTTTTCCCACTCGGCAACCACGTCGTCGAGTTCTTTCTTTACACGGGTATAATCTTGAAACAAGGCAGCATTGGCAGCCCCTTCGGGCGTAGCCATTTGCTCTTCAAGCTTGGCAATCGAAGCTTCCATCTCTTCGATCTTTTTTTCGGTTGCAGCCTGAGCACGCTCTAGTTTCTTGATCTGTTTGTTTTGTTCTTTCATCGCCTCGTACGAAAGCTTGTTTTGCGTCGGAGCTTGCTCCTTGCTTTCGTCCGAACCTTTCTTTGCATTGTCGCCGGCCTCGAAGTCGCGCATCGAATCGAGTTGTTTGTTGCGCAAGAATTCGTAGATACCGCCAAGGTGCTCGATTACGCTTCCGTTGGAGAATTCATATACCTTATCGACCAATCCGTCGAGGAATTCACGGTCGTGCGATACCACAATTACCGTTCCGTCAAACTCACGCAAAGCCTCTTTCAACACATCCTTCGAGCGCATATCAAGGTGGTTGGTAGGCTCATCGAGAATAAGCAGATTCACCGGCTCTAGTAGCAGGCGAATCATAGCAAGTCGGCTTTTCTCTCCGCCCGACAATACTTTTACTTTCTTGTCTGATGCTTCTCCGCCAAACATAAAGGCACCGAGAATGTCACGAATCTTGGTGCGAATGTCTCCCTCTGCAACATAATCAATGGTTTCAAATACGGTGCGGTTCTCATCAAGCATGTCGGCTTGATTTTGCGCAAAGTATCCGATCTTCACATTGTGTCCGAGCTTCAACTCGCCCTCGAAGTCGATTTCTCCCAAGATACACTTCACAAGCGTAGACTTACCTTCACCGTTTCTACCCACAAAGGCCACCTTCTCGCCACGATTGATGGTCAGGTTTACATGCTCAAACACTTGGTGATCGCCATAACGCTTGCCCACCTCGTTGCAAATAACCGGATATGATCCCGAGCGTGGCGCAGGGGGGAATTTCAAGTTCAATGCCGAACTGTCGATATCATCGATCTCGACAAGATCAATCTTCTCCATTTGCTTGATACGCGATTGTACTTGCGTAGACTTGGTTGCTTTGTAGCGGAAGCGCTCGATAAAGGCTTCGGTATCTTGAAGCTTCTTTTGTTGATTCTCATAAGCACGCAACTGCTGTTCGCGTCGCTCGTTGCGCAACTCTACGTATTTCGAATAGTTTACTTTGTAGTCGTATATATTGCCTAGTGAAATCTCTACCGTACGTGTGGTAACAGCATCGATAAAGGCACGGTCGTGCGAAACCAGCACAACGGCATTGGCACGCGTAGAAAGGAAATTCTCTAACCATTGAATGGATTCGATGTCCAAGTGGTTGGTAGGCTCATCGAGCAAAAGGATGTCGGGATGTTGCAACAACAACTTTGCCAACTCGATACGCATACGCCATCCACCGCTAAATTCAGAGGTGAGTCTGTCAAAGTCTTCACGCTTAAAACCGAGTCCGGTAAGGGTGCGCTCCAACTCCGCATGGTAGTTTGCTCCACCCATCATATGAAAACGCTCTGTAAGGCTGGTTACTTTCTCGATCAGTTTGTGGTAAGATTCGGAATCGTAGTCGGTGCGCTCGGCTAGCTCATTATTCAACTTCTCTAATTCACGCTCCATTTCATGGATGTGCATAAACGCTAACTCTGCCTCCTGACGTACGGTACGTGTATCTTGCAACTTCATGTGCTGTGGCAAATAACCTATCGTTACGTCTTTGGGAAGGCTTACTCCTCCTTTCGAGGGAGACTGTACTCCGGCAAGGATTTTAAGCAATGTAGATTTGCCGGCTCCGTTTTTACCAACAAGTGCGATACGGTCTTTCTTACTTATAACAAACGATATTTCGTCGAGCAGTGTGAATCCGCCAAACTCTACCGTGAGAGCGTCTATAGAGATCATATATATTGTTCTTTTTGCTTACAAAGATACAACGCATTTGCACGGTAATGCAAACATTTTTTTGAATGCTTGTGAATTAACGAATTAAAATTCATCAAATTATTTCTACTTTTGCAAAGGTAAAAACAAACTAATTTAATTTTTAAACACGAAATGAGAAAGAAAAGTCTAACAGTTCTAGTTGCTTCAACGCTTTGTTGTAGCATTCTTTTTTCATCATGTATTGGTTCCTTTAGCTTAACCAACAAGCTACTTTCTTGGAACAATAGAATCGATAGCAAATTCATTAATGAGCTTGTTTTTATTGCATTCTGGATTGTTCCTGTATATGAAGTTTCGGCAATTGCAGACCTTTTGGTTATCAACACCATCGAGTTCTGGTCTGGTGATAATCCTGTTGCTGATGCAGGTAAAGTAGAAAAAGTATCTACAAAGAACGGAGAGTTCCTTGTTGAAACAAAAGAAAACGGTTACCACATCCAAAAAGAAGGTGAAGACAAAGGCATTGATCTTGTGTTTAACCAAGACGATAAAACGTGGAACATCGAAACAGAAGAAGCTACAACAAAACTAATGTCGTTTACTGAAAACAACGAAGTGATCATGTATCTTCCTGATGGTGATGAAATGAAGGTAGAGTTGAACGCTGCAGGCGTTATGGCTTTCAAACAAGCTGCAACAAACTATTCATTCTTCGCTGCTAAATAAGAAATAAAGCAGATAGATATATTAACCTTGCATATCTAAGCATTCTTTGCTTCGATATGCAAGGTTTTTTTATACTTTTATCAACACAAAAGAAAGATAACCTTAACCCACTTTGTTATGATCACCATCGTTACGGGAGAAAAAGACAGTGGAAAATCTTCTTATCTCCAGAACTGGTATACTAAAAGCCCCGAAGGTTGTGGCATACTCTCTCAGAAAGTAATCCGCAACGACCTTGTTGCCGGATATGACATGCTATTATTGCCATCTCTGGTAAGAGTGCCGCTGTGTCGCACTCCAAATCATCTCAATGATCTTCAAACGTTGGAGACTACAACACAGGGACGTTTTACTTTCTCCGCCTCAACTTTTCAAGAAGCGATTAGTCAAACCATGCCATTACTCCTATGTTCGGATACTTTTTGGCTTGACGAAATCGGTCAGCTCGAACTCAACAACCAAGGATATGCTCCTCTACTTCATTTTGCAGTCATGCAGTGTTGTGATTTACGGCTTGGTGTGCGACTGAGTCTTATGCCCGACATTATTGACTGCTACGATTTGCATGCTTGCCAAATCATCAAGCTTTCATAGATGTTGTTGCTTCTTTATATAAGAAGAAAATCCTGCCCTCGAATTGAGAAGCAGGATTGTTTATTTCTATAACTGCCGTGGAAGGTTTACTTCAAGCATTTCTTTTAATGTTTTCTTTTCGCCCGATACAAATGCTTTCCAAATGTATTCGGAGAAGTTACGCATCATATCGAATGTGATTTCTGGAGGCATCAGTAAAGAGTCGGGATTGACAACGACATCTACAATAACCGGCCCTTGATGCGCAAAGGCTTCTTCGATTGCTTGCTGTAGGTTTCCGGGCTGTTCTACCCGAATTCCTTTTATTCCTACGGCTTCCGCAAATGCTGCAAAGTTTGTATTGCACAAATCGGTCGCATAATCGATCAGACCGGAGGTTTTCATTTCCAACGCAACGAAGTCGAGTCGACCATTGTTGAAGATCACAATCTTCACGGGCAGTTGCTCCTTTACCAATGTAAGCACATCTCCCATCAACATCGTAAAGCCACCATCACCACACATTGCTACAACCTGACTATCGGGAAAGGCTGCCTGCAATCCGATTGCACTTGAAAGTGCATTGGCCATTGTCCCGTGCAAACAAGAATGATACAACTTGCGCGTACCATGACTCTCGATATACTTCGCCATATATGCCCATGGTGTACCAATATCTGCAACTATGAAGGCTTCTTTATCAATCGTCCTATTGAGCACTCCCGATAGATACTCCGGATAAATATGGTGTTTACTTTCGTTGTTTTGCACAGTAAGTTTAGCTAAATGTTTCTTTACATCAGCGTAAGACTTTGCTGCTTTACGGGCAAAACTATCGTCGTCTTTTTCAAGTATCCAATGTGTCAGTTCATCCAGAGTGTCTACAATGCTACCCACCGCTCCATAGTCGATCCAATGCCTACGCGCTAAGTTTGCACCATCAATATCGATCTGAATAATTTTGCAATGATCGGGATAGAATGTAGAAAAAGCGAAGTCTGTTCCCAGCAACAACAACAGATCACATTCGTGTATAGCCTCAAGACAAGACTTATCTCCTAACAGTCCATTCATCCCTATCGGATACGGATTGTCATAGTCTAATAGATGCTTCCCTCGATAAGCCCAACCAACCGGAGCTTTTATCTTCCGTGCGAGTGTCATTACTTTATCATGCGCTCCTTCGCAACCCTTTCCGCCAAAGATTACAATCTTGTCTGCTTCATTTATCATGGTTGCCATATCGACAATCTCATCATGCGAAGGCATAATTACAGACTTCGAGATATGAGGGATGTATCGTAGCTTGTCGAACTCTGTTTCCATCCCCATCATATCTTCCGGTATGATGACAACCGCAACCCCTCGCTTCATGAGTGCCGTTTGCATGGCCAATCCCAATATCAGAGGGAGTTGCTCAGGCGTTTGAACTGCTTCGCAAAAACAGCTACACGGTGTAAAGATGGTGCGAATGTCTACTTCTTGCGCAGCATTTAACCCTATTTCATTTTGTTTTACCTGACTTGCGATAAAAAGCACCGGGCTTCCGTTGCGATGCGCATCGTAAATTCCATTGAGGTAATGGACAACACCAGGTCCGGTAGAGCCTAAACACAATCCTAAGCACCCGCTATATTGCGCATCGGCTCCGGCAGCAAATCCGGCAGCTTCTTCATTTGTTACGCTAATAAAGCGAATATCGGTTTGCGCTAAAGAATCCATCAACACATCAACTCCGTATCCAATCATGCCGTATGCTCGCTTCACATTAGCTGCAACCAATGTTTGAGCTATGATATCACTTACTTGTACTTTCATCTTCGTTGTATAATTACAGATTCTTATTCTTGTTGAGCAAACATTGGTGTAATTCAGATACGGCTGCCACTCTTACGTCGAGCAGATATGCTTCTGTAGAATTGAGTAGTTCATCTAAAGCTTCCGCTAGTTCTTCAACGTGTTCTACACGACGTGCCCGAATACCTAAACTCGTTGCCACTTTTGCGAAATCCGTTGTTGTCAGTGCCGTATTGATAGGAGTCTTTCCGCGCACCATTGTATTCATTGCAGCCAAATCATAGGTTGCATTATTAAACACAATCATTTTCACGTCAAACTTCTCTTGTACGATCGTAAGCAAATCGCCAAGTAGCATGGATAATCCGCCGTCTCCGCACAACGCAATAACTTTACGATCTACGGTTGCACTCCTTACCCCCATTGCCGTAGGTAATGCATTGCCTATTGATCCGTATTCTGCCGAATGAAAAAAACGACGTTTGTCTCCTGATGATATGTATCGTTCCATTAATATCAATGGCGTACCGGTATCGGCACAAAAACAAGTATTGAATGGCGCTTTCTGATCTATCAATGAAATCAAATACTCTGGCATGATCTTGCCTTCTTCGTTTGTCTTCTTTTCCGAGTTTATTGCATATTGTTCTTGCTTGTCTTTATAGCTTTGACAAACTTCCTTAGCAAAGGTCGTATCGAATTTTTCTTTCAAATAAGACAACAGCTCGTATATGGTGTCTTGCACTTCCCCTTTATATCCATAGTCAATCCAATGCCTACGTCCTATTGCCGAACCATTGACATCAATTTGTATAATCTTGGCATTGGTATTATAAATGTGTCCACCTGCATTTCCAACGCCCAACAAAAGCAACACTTCGCACTTCTCTATAGCTTCATCTACACTGTTGTTTCCAAATTTACCAACGCAGCCTATCGCAAGAGGGTTGTTGTGATCGAGGTATTCCTTACTACGATAACTCCATCCCAATGGGGCTTTTAATATGCGCGAAAGTTCTTTCACCTCCGAACGAGCATATCGACATCCTTGTCCGCCAATAATCGTAATCTTTGTTGCTGCATTGAGTATATTTGCCAACTGCTTAATTTCCGCCTCAACGGGTTTTATAACCGGACAGCAATAGTGAGGAACATACTTTTGCTCTTTAGCTTCGGAAGCCAAGACTTTTGACGAAATATCACCCGGAATTATAATCACTGCAACTCCTTTGTGCGCTACGGCTGTTTGCATAGCGATTCCCATCATACGCGGCAGCTGCTCTACCGACTGCACATATTCACAAAAGACACTGCAATCGGCAAAAAGCTTCATTGGATCTGTTTCTTGCACATATTGTGTACCAATCTCATCTTTCGGAATATGGGTAGCTAAACACAATACAGGAGCTCCATTGCGATTAGCATCATAAAGCCCGTTGATCAGATGCAATGCACCTGGTCCGCACGAACCAATGCATACCGAAAGTTCATCCTTCATCAATGCTTCTCCTCCACATGCAAAACCTGCCGTTTCTTCATGCCTCACATGGATAAACCGAATTGAACTTTTACAGACTGCTTCTGTAATAAAGTTTGCACTATCTCCTGTAATACCCCAGATACGATCTACTTTCGATGCCAATAGTATATCTTTAATTAAATCTCCTGCATGCTTCGACATATATTTCTTGATTTAAGATTTAAGACTTGCGCATCCAAACCAATTGCTCTGCACGACGCCATAAATATTGTATCGGCGCAACTAAGAAGTGCATCAATTTGGAATATGGAAATAAAATGAATATAAACAATCCTCCTAAGATGTGCAGCTTATGAATCAAACTCATCTGTGCCATTACCGATGCAGCATCGGGCTGAAAAGTTACGACTCCTTTAGCCCAAGTATCGAGCATAAAATATTGTTCGGGAGGAGAAACAGCCGTAATTGCAGTAGACCACACACCTAAAAAGATCTGAACAGAGATCAATAACGATATGAAAATATCGTGAACCGAACTATTATCATGGATTCGCTCGTTGGTGAATCTACGAATGGTCAGTGTTACGATACCAATAAGAGCACATATACCAAAGAAAGAACCCATGGAAATGGCCAACATTCGTTTGGTATCTGGAGTCATGACCAATTCGTACAACCAACGTGGAGTAAACAGACCGAAAATATGTCCCAACAAAACAAATACGATACCGTAGTGGAAGAGCATTATAGACCAGTTGAACATTTTATCGTTCGACAGCAGCTGCGTTGATGTTGCCTGAATGGTTTTAGAGGCTTTCACAAAACGGGTAATCACACCAAATATGAGCAATCCGATTGCTATATGTGGTAGATAGTTGAATAATGAGTTGTCCCAGAAGCTTATCATAATCCATTTCTTTTTATTCGTTTATAAACGCTCGTTGCTCATTGAGCAGACAACCGTCGCAAGCTTTTTTTATTTCATCCGAATGCGTTACTGCTTTAAAAGGTGTAGCCACCCCTCGAGAGGCAAGCGCTAGAATGATTTCCAAGAGTTCGGCATACTTACTATTGCCTTCCTTTAAGCTTTTTGTAATCTTTTCTACGACTTCCTTTACTTCAGCCAAGTGATTACAAGCACTTTCTTCAGTCTGTGTTTCTCCTAAAAACTCTAGAAAAACAGGCAAATAGTCTGGCAACTCAGCATCTGACAAATGAAGACCTTCATCCTCATACATCATCTTTAGATTTACCATCGCCATCCCTCGCTGACGAGAGTCGCCATATACATGATCAAATAAGTATAAAGACGTAGCAGGACTGTAATCAAACACCTGCGTATACTCTTGTTGCCAGGTTAATAAGTCCTCTTTTTGATAATGATCAATAAAATCGTTCAATCGTTTACGAGACTTACTATCCAAACTGAGCTTATGATCTACAACTTCTTTGAAGGATGGCATTAGTGCTTGGATATTGCTTGTCGGATAATCGAGCAGATGTGATACCAACTTTAATACTTTTGCCATACTACAATCCTCCCATTAAGTTTTTAGATCGTTCTTTTCCATGTGGATGATCAAATCCACTTTCTGATCTCACAGCAAACGTATCGTGCAAGTGATCGGTGCGCATTGTAGGAATCACAAAGCGCTCTTCATATGGAGCCAATGCCAAGTATCTGTACATCTCATCAAATTGCATCGACGATAATCCTACCTTCTCATATATCGAATCGTCGGTATTATTATCAACCAATCTACTGCGCATACGATTACGCATTGCAACCAGTTTTAGCATTGCTTCTTTAATTGGCGTCTCATTACCTGCGCAAAGCATGTTGGCTATGTATTTAATCGGAATACGCATTTCTTCCACACTTGTTAGTTCTTGCGATGCTTCTTGTTGTTCCATCTCATATACCACAGGAGACAATGGTGGAATGTACCAAACCATAGGCAATGTCCTGAATTCGGGATGTAACGGAAAGGCAATCTTCCATTCTTTCATCATTTTATACACCGGAGATTGCTTTGCTGCCTCTATAAAGCTATGAGGAATACCCTGAGCTAATGCTTCTCGACACACAGCCTCGTCATGAGGATCTAGAAATATATTCATTTGTGACTCGTACAACTTTTCAGGATCTTCTGTTGATGCATACTCCTTGATACGCTCTTCATCGTAAAGCATTACACCGATATAACGAATACGCCCTACACATGATTCGGAACAAATTGTGGGTTTGCCGTTTTCAATACGTGGAAAGCAAAAGGTGCATTTTTCGGAACGTTTACGTACCCAATTGAAGTAGCTTTTCTTGTATGGGCAAGCGCTCACACATTCGCGCCACCCCCTACATTTTTCTTCATCAATAAGCACAATCCCGTCTTCATCTCTTTTGTAAATAGCTCCCGAAGGACAAGCTGCTACGCATGCGGGATTGAGACAATGTTCGCATAATCGCGGAAGATAATACATAAATGAACGCTCGAATGCTTCGAAGTCTTTAGTATCTATTCCTTCTAGATTCTTATCTGAAGAGCGAGTACGAAACGTTCCCCCTAGGTTATCTTCCCAATTGGGCCCCTTTTCGATCTTTTCCATTCGCTTGCCGGTAAGAATAGAAAAAGGGCGGGCTGTAGGAGGAGTCTTGAATTTAGCGCTACTTTGTAAGATCGAATAGTTGAACGTAAATGGCTCATAATAGTCATCGATCGAAGGCATATAAGGATTGGCAAAAATAGAAGACAATACTTTTATTCTTGATCCTTGTCGAAGTCTTATTCCGCGCTTGGTACGTTCCCACCCACCTTTGTAATGCTGCTGGTTCTCCCAATTGGAAGGATAACCTTGGCCAGGTTTTGTTTCTACATTATTGAACCAGGTATATTCAACTCCCTGACGAGAGGTCCAGACATTTTTGCATGTAACCGAACAGGTATGACAGCCTATGCATTTGTCGAGACTCAATACCATGCATATTTGTGATTTGATTTTCATCTGTATCGTATTTACATTTTATTTTACTTCTTCATCGCCCCATTCTACTTTGGCAATTCTTCTAATGATTGCAATTTCGTCACGATTGGCTCCAATAGTTCCATAATAGTTGAAACTATAAGATAGTTGAGCATATCCACCTATCATATGGGTTGGCTTAGGACAAATACGTGCTAATGAATTATGAAGTCCACCACGATGTCCGGTATGTTTACTCAACGGCATGTTGATAAAACGCTCTTGATTGTGATAAAGAATCAAGGCGCCTTCGGGAATACGTTGTGAAACAACCGCCCTACACATGGTAGCCCCATTGTCGTTAAATAATTCGACCCAATCATTGTCTTTGATGTTAATCTTAGCTGCATCTGTTTCACTAATCCAAACAACAGGACCTCCTCTACCAAGAGTCAACATCAGCAGATTATCAGACCACATAGAGTGAATGGTCCATTTGTTGTGTGGCGTTATTACATTGAGTGCTAACACTTCTTCTTTTCCATCAATCTGAGACATTAAGGAATTAACTGCCTTTGTTGAGATTGGTGGCTTATAAGTAACCAATGCTTCCCCAAACTCGCGCATCCATAAATGATCTTGATAGATTGATTGTCGCCCGGTAAGCGTACGCCAAGGAATTAGCTCGTGTACATTGATGTAACTAGCATTGTAACTAACTTTTTCAGACTCCATACCACTCCAGCAAGGAGACGTTATCGCTTTTCGAGGTTGTGCAACCAAGTCATCGTAACGGATCAGTTCATCAGATCTTCCTTCGGCTAAGTGCGTATGCTTTCGCCCTGTTCGTTTTTCGAGATTTTCCCATGCTTTCATAGCTACCTCTCCATTACTTTCAGGTGCTAAAGTCAAAATCGTTTCGGCAGCTTGGATATCTGTATTAATTTGAGGTAAACCATACGATTCTCCGGGTTCGGTCACCACAAAGTTCATCGCTTTAAGCATATCTACTTCGGCTTCAGTATTCCAACTAATTCCTTTCGAGCCATTTCCTTTTGCCGACATTAGAGGTCCTAATGAGGTGAATCGCTTGTAAGTTTCTGGATAATTACGCTCAACAATTGCGATGTTTGCCATATTCACACCAGGTGTTGGCATTTCTCCTGTTTCACGCCAGTCTTCAACATCTAGCGGTTCAGATATTTCAACCGGAGAGTCATGCTGTATAGCTTGCAAAACGACGTCTTTTTGTTTAGACAAGTGACCTTTACATAATTCAGAGAACTTCTCTGACAAACCTTTAAACAAGTCCCAATCTGAACGTGCTTCCCAAACCGGATCTACTGCCTGACAAAATGGGTGAATAAACGGATGCATATCTGTACTGCTGATATCATTCTTTTCATACCAAGTTGCTGCAGGGAAAACAATATCTGAATGCAGTGCCGATGTAGTCATTCGATAATCTGCCGTTACAACGAGGTCTAGTTTTCCATGCGGCTCCTCATCTACCCATTTTACCTCTTTAGGCAATGCTTCGCCTCTGGTCTTCAAATTCTCGCCACCAACTCCATTTTGTGCGCCAAGTAAATGCTTCATAAAATACTCCATACCTTTGGCACTACATCCAATCAAGTTTGAACGCCAAATAAAGAGATTACGTGGTGAGTTTTGTGGATTATCCAGATCTTCACTCGCCATGGTAATTTCTCCATTATGTAGTTTTTCTCTTACCCAATCTTTTGGGTCTTTACCTTCTGCTTCTGCTTTCGGTACAATATCGAGTGGGTTTATATTTAATTCAGGAGAACAGGTAGTCCAACCCAAACGTTGAGCCTTTATATTGCAATCAATAAGCGACATTCCACTCCATCGCTCTTGATCTGCCAATGGTGATAATATCTCATTTAAACCAATTCGTTCATAACGCCATTGGTCACTATGCATGTAAAAATAAGAGGTCGAGTTTACTTGTCTTGGCGGACGTTGCCAATCTGAAGCAAAAGCTAATACAGCCCAACCTGCTAATGGTCGTATCTTTTCTTGTCCTACATAGTGAGACCAGCCACCTCCGGGCTTACCAACACAGCCACATAGCACCAATAAGTTTATTGCACTACGATAGGTCATATCTGAATTATACCATTGATTCACTCCTGCTCCAATAATAATCATAGACTTCCCTTCTGTTTTTGCCGCATTATCGGCAAACTGGCGTGCTGTTGTAATAACCTGTTGCATTGGCACTCCTGTTATTTGCTCTTGCCAATGAGGAGTAAACGGTAAATCTTCGGCATATGAGCGTGCCGCATTATTATCTCCTAACCCTCTATCAACTCCGTAATTTGCAAACATGAGGTCTAAAACAGATGCACAGTAAATCTCTTCATTCCCTGTATTTACTTTAACAACCGGCACTTTGTGCTCGATTGTATCCGCATGCTGAGTTGCATTGACAAACGGATTCTTGTACTCAGCGCCGCCAAAGAATGGGAACGTCACTGTCAATATATCTTCTCGCTTATCCAACACCGATAATAATGGATCAAACTCAGCGCCTGTACGTACGTCTTTTAATTCGAGATTCCATTTATTATCTCCGTCCCACCTTGAACCAATCGTACCATTAGGTATCACCAACGAACCTTCTTGATCCATCATTAATGGTCTCCATGCGGCATTCTTTTGCATTTGCATCGAGTCATCGAAGTCTGATGCGCGTAACATCTGTCCACAGACCCATTTATCTTCTCGCTTTTCAAGTTTTACGAGAAAAGGTAAATCTGTGTATTGTTTGGCATAATCTGCAAAATATGGAGTTTGTTTATCTGCATAGAATTCTTTTAAAATAACATGCCCCATTGCCATACCTAATGCAGAATCTGTGCCTTGTTTTGGTCGCATCCACATATCGGCAAACTTGGTCGCATCGTTATAATCTGGCGCCACAACAACTACTTTTGTTCCTTTATAACGAGCTTGCGTCATAAAATGGGCATCAGGAGTACGCGTTACTGGTACATTGGATCCCCAAAGCATCAAAAATGTAGACGTAAACCAATCTGCACTTTCCGGCACATCGGTTTGTTCACCCCATGTTTGTGGAGAGGCCGGAGGTAGGTCACAGTAGAAATCGTAGAAACTCAAACAAGCTCCCCCAATCAAACTTAGATAACGAGTTCCCGATGAATAGGAAACCATCGAGAATGCAGGTATAGGTGTGAATCCGGCTACACGGTCAGGTCCATATTTCTTTATCGTATAAATATTGGCGGCGGCTGTTATTTCCAATGCATCGTCCCATGACAAGCGAATCAGTCCTCCCAAGCCACGTTCACTTTTATATTGATTGCAAACGGCCTGATCAAGCATCACGTGTTCCCATGCTTTAACCGGATCTGATTGTTGCAGTTTTGCTTTCTTATAAGCATCGAATAAAGACGCTCTAATCATTGGGTGTTTTATTCGGGCCGAGCTATATAAATACCATGAATAACTTGCACCGCGTGGGCAACCACGTGGTTCATGATTTGGAATATCTGGACGTGTACGTGGATAATTCGTTTCTTGAATTTCCCAAGTAACAACACCATTTTTTACAAAAACACGCCATGAACATGAGCCTGTGCAATTAACACCATGCGTTGACCTCACTTCTTTATCATGGTGCCAACGTCTTTTATAAAATCGTTCCCAAGCTCTATTTTCGGCTGTCACCTCTACGTGACCGTCTTTTGTAAATTCGCTTTTTCGGTTAAAATATCGTAGACTGTCTAGCATACCGATTATTTTTAAATGGTCAATGAGCCTTTTTTACTTGTTTGGCTTTATAGCGCATCAACCACAGATATAGAATGAATATATTTATTATCGCAAGAACTATAAAAACAAAGAAGCCTCTCACATATCCAATCTGACCGTAGAGAGATACAATCCAACCCATGATAGGAGGTATTACAAACCCTCCAAAAGCTCCAAGTCCGCCAACCCATCCCGAAGCTCCACCTACAGCGGTTGGTACATAAGTTGGTACAAGTTTAAAAACGGCTGCATTATTAAATCCCATCGCAATTGCCATTAAGATTGCAGCAATAAAAGCTAAAACTGTATGAGTGGTAAATGTAAGAAGGATGGCTGCTATTAGCATAATGTACATTGAAATCAAACACAGTCTCTCCCCTCCAATCTTATCAGCAATACTTCCTCCCGGAATTCGTATTGCTGAAGCTAGGATTGAAAAACCTCCTGTTAACATTCCAGCTGTCAAAACAGTGTATCCATGGAGCTTAATCCAATAGGTAGGAAACCATGCTGTCAAAGCAAGAAAGCCCCCGAAGGTTGCAAAGTAAAGTATAACTAATGCCCAAGTATTAGGAACTTTTGCTGATTGAATTAAGCTTTGTTTTGCTGTACCAGAAGGAAACAGTTCTTCTCCTTTACTTTGAGCAATTGATTTACATTCATTATTAGGAAACCCATTTTTCTTTAATTGAAAATACCATGCATTTATACCAATAAAAGCAAATAAAACAACGCCTATAGCTAGAAAAATGGTCCATGCAACATATGCAGATATAAATCCGTATTTATGTAAATAGAGAGGCAGGATAAAAGAAAAGAAGCCTGGTGCAAGATTACCGATACCTGCATAAACAGCTAAAGCTAATCCTTGCTTCTTTTGAGGAAACCAATAGGAAGTCATTGCGTTACCTGGCGAAAAAGTGGCAATACCACAACCACTTAAGCATCCGAACAACAATACTAACCAATAAAGATTCTTCATATTGTCAGGATATGCAGTATTAAGAAGAAACGTAATTCCGCCTAAACCTATTAAGGATATTAATAAAAGAATAAAAACAGGTTTCTTTCCGCCATTGTCATCTACCCACGCTCCAAAAGGTATTCGCAATAAAGAACCGGACAATGATGGTATCGAAACAAGAAAACCAACCATTGCGGGTGTTAGATCCATTGCACTCTGAAAGTTTTGTGCCGTCGGTCCATAAAGCGCAACCGCTGCAAATCCAAAAAAGAAGCCTAATGTTGCACCTATAAGCCCTTGTTGTGGAGATCCTTTTAATGATAGGTTATTCATAATAGAGACTTTTTATTTATATAAACTCTAAAGAATCATTTAGATCTTCTTCTCGATTGATATTTGTTAATCGATATTGATCAGCTCTATCTATTTCACAAGCTTTTGAACAAACACGATCCAATAAATTTTTCATTCGATAATTATTCATTTTCAGCATTTGCTCAATTATTGGTAAACATTGCTTCGAATAAACGCCTGGAAATGGATAAATATCTTTTTGATCACTCGTAAAATATATAGCTTCATTTGTTTTCGAATGTGCCAAAAGATATTCGATCATTTGCTTTGAAACAAAAGGCATATCACATGATAAGATTAGATTATATTGAGTTGTTGTATTTTTCAAACAGCTATATATCCCCCCTATAGGTCCTTTCTCATTTACAAGATCTTCAATCATGGATATATTCAGAGATTTATACTCGTCCTTTACCCCACTGATATATATATATTGACTGTACTGACAAAGTAAGTCTAAACTATATTCAATCATGGGTTTTCCTGCTAATAAAGCCAACGCTTTATTTCTACCAAAACGTGAACTTTTCCCACCAGCTAATACATAACCAGATATAGACTCCATTTTAGATTAATGTATTTGTCAAGATTACTGCAATTATCAACAATGCACATGACAATACTGGCTTTACTACCTTTAAATATAAGCTCTTATCCCTCAGTAAAAATATAGCAGCAGTAATCAGAACTAGTCTGTAAACGCTTTGAAATAAACACGATGGAAACTCTGCGAATAAGTTTGTGGAAGTGATAGCAGGATTGTTATTGATAAATTCATGACTTATAATTCTCCAGCCATAGAAAATTACCTGACTAATAAACAATATAAATAAGGCTGATAGAAATGAAAGATATACTTTATTACTTAGTTTCAGTTTTCCTTGAAGCAAAACCAGATAAACTAGATAGAAAGAAAGCCCTTCTAAAACGATTGATACTGCTGGGTTAATAACCCAAAAAGGAGGAACTGTGCCAATGATAAGATTTGTCGATTTAATCATCGCAGCTACCAAAGCTACAATAAAAGCAGAGCTTGCTTTTTTCGTATTTTGAACTGCAAGCATCATAATAATTGCTGCTAAGGAGTATAAGATTAGATTAGAACCCGGCAAATGAAGTATATGAAGAGACCAGCCTAAAGTAGCTTCTATAATACCCCAAATACTACCTAGCAGGATTATTGAAGAAATTTTTTTTAATTGTGTTGTAGTGTTGTAAGATCGTTGTTCCATATGAATCTGCTTTTCACTAGTAACAACTCTACAATAGAAGAAGTTTGATAAAGTTCAGTGCTTTTTACAATTTAGATTAAGATATAAAAAAAAGGTCATCTAATATAGATGACCTTTTTACTAAGGGTGAAAGACGGGGTTCGAACCCGCGACCTTCGGAACCACAATCCGACGCTCTAACCAGCTGAGCTACATCCACCATATTTGCTTTTAAAGAGAGCAATACTCTTTTTTTACTGGGGGTGAAAGACGGGGTTCGAACCCGCGACCTTCGGAACCACAATCCGACGCTCTAACCAGCTGAGCTACATCCACCATTCAAGCAACCTCGTTTCCTCGATTGCGTTGCAAAGGTAAGCATTTAATTTAACCTTGCAAATATTTTTATTAGTTTTCTACGAGAAATTATTTATAAATTGCCCTCTTTCCAGCTAACAAAGTGTTTCTCAATAAAGAAACAATAGTCATAGGACCAACACCTCCTGGTACTGGTGTTATAAAAGAGCTTTTCGCAGCAACTTCATCAAACTTGACATCTCCCATCAGTCTGAAACCACTCTTTGTAACAGACGAAGGAACTCGAGTCGTACCCACATCAATTACAACTGCCCCATCTTTAACCATATCCGCTTCGACGAATTCAGGAATACCTACCGCTGCAATTAAAATATCTGCTTCTCTACATATTTCCTTCAAGTTTTCAGAACGGCTGTGACAAACAGTAACAGTGCTATTGCCTGGATATCCTTTTTGCATCATCAACTGAGCCACTGGCTTTCCTACAATATTGCTACGTCCGATCACTACACAATGTTTTCCTGAAGTTGGAATATTGTATCTCTTTAAAAGCTCTAAAATACCCGCAGGTGTAGCAGAAACAAAACATGGCAAGCCTATTGACATACGTCCGACATTGACTGGATGAAAACCATCTACATCTTTCTTATAATCGATCGCTTCTATAACTTTTTGCTCTGATATATGTTTAGGCAAAGGTAGCTGTACAATGAAACCATCAATATCTTGATCTTTGTTCAATTCATCAACCTGACGAAGAAGTTCTTCTTCTGAAATATCTGCTTGTAGACGAATTAGTGTAGACTTAAAGCCCACTTCCTCACAAGCCTTGACTTTATGAGCTACGTATGTTTCACTTCCCCCATCATTTCCTACAAGTATAGCTGCTAAATGCGGAGTTTTTCCTCCTGCTGCTATTATATCTTTAACTTCTTGTGCAATCTCTTGCTTGATAGCGGATGAAATTGCCTTTCCATCAATCAACTGCATGGTTTTCATAACTTTGAGTTTTTATTTATCTTTTACCGAATCCTGGAAAACGTTTCATTCCTGATTGTGCTCCAGAAAACATTTTCATCATTTTTCGGGTTTCATCAAACTGTTTGATCAGGCGATTTACTTCCTGAATATTAGTACCACTTCCTTTTGCAATACGCTGACGTCTTGACCCATTAAGAATAGCTGGATTGCTTCTTTCCTCTGGTGTCATTGAGTAAATAATTGCTTCAATACTTTTAAACGCATTGTCATCAATATCGACATTCTTCAACATCTTTCCAACTCCAGGAATCATAGCTGCTAGGTCTTTTAAATTACCCATCTTTTTGATTTGTTGGATTTGAGAGATAAAGTCGTTAAAATCGAATTGATTTTTAGCAATCTTCTTTTGAAGTCGTTTAGCTTCTTCTTCATCGTATTGCTCTTGAGCACGCTCTACTAAAGAAACAATATCACCCATACCAAGAATACGGTCAGCCATACGCTCAGGATGGAAATTGTCAATAGCATCAAGCTTCTCGCCAGTACCGACAAACTTAATTGGCTTATCAACAACTGAACGAATCGAAAGAGCAGCCCCACCGCGAGTATCACCATCAAGTTTAGTCAATACGACTCCGTCGAAATCTAGACGTGTATTAAATTCTTTCGCAGTATTTACAGCATCCTGACCCGTCATTGAGTCAACAACAAACAAAATCTCATCAGGATTTAAAGCCGATTTAATCGCTGCGATCTCATTCATCATCTGCTCATCAATTGCTAGACGACCAGCTGTATCGACAATAACGACATCATTACCTTTTTGCTTAGCTTCACGAACTGCATTCAATGCGATCTCAACAGGATTTCTACTTTCCAAATCTGAGAAAACAGGAACATCTATTTGCTCTCCTAGAACACGCAACTGCTCAATTGCAGCTGGACGATAAACGTCACAAGCAACCAATAATGGCTTTTTACCTTTCTTAGTTTTCAGCATTTTGGCAAGTTTGCCAGAAAATGTCGTTTTACCAGATCCTTGAAGACCTGACATTAATATAATAGAAGGATTGCTATTAAGATTTAGTTCTGCTACAGTTCCGCCCATTAATCGTGCCAACTCATCGTGCACAATCTTCACCATTAACTGACTTGGCTTCACACTGTTCAGAACATTTTGTCCTAATGCTTTTTCTTTTACTGTATCAGTAAATTGCTTCGCAACTTTATAGTTTACGTCGGCATCAAGTAGTGCTCTACGTACATCTTTCAATGTCTCAGCTACGTTAATTTCCGTGATTTTGCCTTCACCTTTCAGTAGCTTAAATGAACGTTCAAGCCTTTCACTTAAATTCTCAAACATATTTATATCTTGTTTTTATTATTTTTTTCTGATTTTACAAAGGTACATTCTAGAATGCAAATTCACAAGCACTAAAAAAGCCCTTATTTTTTTCAAAAACGGTGTAACTCAAATACTATCTATATCCAAATAACAAAAAAAGAGCTTGTTTTCCCTCTATTACTAGAAAGAAAACAAACTCTTCTTATTATTGCTCTTAACAGCGATATATCAAATAATTCGATTTGTAGCTGTATCAGGGAAAACGACTGCAGGCTTAAAGGTTTTAGCCTCCTCAAAATCCATCATTGCGTAAGACATGATAATTACCACATCACCAGGCTGTACGCGTCTTGCTGCTGCTCCGTTCAAACAGATAACTCCAGAGCCACGTTCCCCTTTTATAATGTAAGTTTCTAAACGCTCTCCATTATTATTATTTACAATCTGAACCTTTTCATTTTCAATCAAGTTTGCAGCATCTAATAAATCCTCATCAATCGTAATACTCCCGATATAATTTAAATTAGCTTCCGTTACTGTAACTCTATGAATTTTAGACTTTACAACTTCAATATACATCTTAATTAGTTTGATTTATAAGTAATAATATCGATTAATCTGATTTCTCCGCAATACACGGCGATACAACCGACAATAAAAGAAGAGTCATCCCATGAAGTTACCGGCTGCAATGTATCACCATCCACAATATCAAAATATTCAACCTCAAAAACATCATTTTGATTTAATGAATCAATTACGTATTGTTTTACTACTGCTACATTGTGACTTGCAATCATGTCAGCACTCTTTCTTAAAACCTTTTGAATAGATGGCGCTTCCGCTCTCTGCTCTTTTGTTAAACGAAGGTTTCGACTACTCATAGCTAGACCGTCTTTTTCACGAACAATCGGACAAGCATGGACATTTACCGGCAAGTCTAAGTCTCGCACCATCTGACGAATTATTGCTAGCTGCTGGAAGTCTTTCTCACCAAAATAAGCATTATCTGGCTTTACTGCATTAAACAATTTACTTACAACCTGAGCCACGCCATTAAAATGTCCTGGGCGAAACTGTCCTTCCATAACTGTAGACAATGTCCCGAATTCAAAAACTCTCGTGTCTGGTTCTGGATACATTTCATCATCAGATGGAGCAAAAATCAAGTCACAACCTGTAGCTTCTAGCAACTGACTATCTTCTGTTAGCATCCTCGGATACTTCAACAAATCATTTTTATCATTGAATTGAGTCGGATTGACAAAAATGCTCACTACATTAAATCCGTTTTCCTCAACACTCTTTTTCACCAAACTAACATGGCCATTATGCAATGCTCCCATAGTTGGAACAAAGCCGACCTGTTTTCCTGCAGCTTTTGCCTCTGCAACACACTTTTGCAACTCTGCAATAGAACCTACAATTTTCATTGACATTGTTGTTTTTAAAACGGTGCAAAGCAAATAAATTATTGCGGGAATTAAAAGAATTCTTTCCAATTTGTTGGTAATTAACCTCTGAATATGTCATAAAACACCTATTAAAATGGTTTAGCACAAAAGGATTAGACGTTATTTTTGATAGCATCTCGTAAATAATTCGTATCTTTGTGACGAAAACATTTTATAATTTCGATTCGAATGGATGCTAAAAGAATATTATTTATAACGCAAGAGATCACTCCTTATCTTCCTGAAACTGAAATTTCCGGCATTAGCCGAAATCTTCCACAAGGCATACAGGAAAGAGGTAGAGAGATCAGAACATTCATGCCAAAATACGGTACCATCAACGAACGTCGCAATCAACTTCATGAAGTTATTCGACTTTCTGGGATGAACCTTATTATTGATGACACAGACCACCCTTTGATCATTAAAGTAGCATCTATACAAGCTGCAAGAATGCAGGTGTATTTTATCGACAACGAAGACTTTTTCCAAAGAAAACATACAATCGCTGATGAAAATGGCGTTGAATTTGACGATAATGACGAAAGAAGTATTTTCTTTGTACGTGGAGTTCTTGAAACGGTAAAAAAACTTCGTTGGATACCTGACATGATTCATTGTCATGGTTGGATGTCAGCTTTAACACCTTTATATATTAAAAAGGCGTATGCTGATGATCCGTTCTATAGCAATACAAAAGTTGTATATTCAGTATATGACAATGACTTCAAAACTCCATTTAACGATTCGTTTGCTCAAAAACTAATGTTGAATGGTATAGAACAAAATGATTTAAAATCAATTGAAGGAGAAAAAACATTTGCCGCACTAAATAAACTTGCGATTGACTTCTCTGACGGTGTAATCCAAGGTAGTGAAACAATTAACCCTGAAATTCTAGATTATATTAAATCTAAAAACGAGATTCCATTTCTTCCGTATCAATCTCCAGAAACATATATCGATGAAACAAACCGTTTCTACGATGTAGTATTCGGAAACAATCAGTAAGACAATGAAAAACAAGTTACTACTTTTAAGTTCGTTATTTTTAATCCTCATCGGATGTAACGACGACTTGAGCGATGTGGGCACTTCTATGCAGCCCGATAAAGATAAAATAACCAGCTTTGCTGATACTTTTGACATGAAATCTAAAACGATTCAAGTCGATTCTATTTATGCAAAAACAATTGATGGACTACTAGGAAACTTCACAGACCCGGTATATGGTCAATTGAAAGCTGATTATGTATGTCAATTTTACATCCCAGACGAATATAAATTCCCTGAAAAAGTAGTAAATGCTAAAATTGACTCAATTGATTTAAAAGTATTTTACAAATCTTGGATTGGCGACTCTCTTTCACCAATGCAAGCTACTGCATATCTTGTTACATCTCAATTAAAAAAGGATTACTATACAAATATTGATCCGAAGGAGTTCTGCGACATGAACACAGTATTAGGCAATGCAACTTATACATCATATGACCGCACTGTTCCTGATTCTGTTCGAAACAATTCAAACTTCGTTCCTCATTTCACAATGAAATTCCCTCGAGAGCTTGGTCAAAAGCTCTACGACGAATCGTTGAAGAACCCTTCTATTTTTGAGACTCCTGAGAAATTTGCAGAATACTTCCCTGGCATATATGTTTCAAATACATTTGGTGATGGGAATATTCTAAAAGTAGAACTAACTCATATGAATGTATATTATAAATATGAGAAGACAGTAAAAGGAAGCCAAGGGCAAGATTCAACTTATATTGCCGATGGAGTTACGATCTTTAATGTTACACCAGAGATTATCCAGTTGAATCATGTTGTCAATTCTGATCTTAGCGAATTACTTGCACCAAACAACGAGTACACATTCTTGAAAACCCCAGCTGGTGTTTACACTGAAATGGAACTTCCTCTTCAAGAAATGTACAAAACACTTGAGGGACGCATCATCAATGAAGCATCACTTAAGGTGAAAGTCACAAACAAGGAAGACTATAAATACGCTTTAGATCCTCCTTCATATCTGCTTTTGATTGAACAAGATTCTATTAAAACATTCTTTGAAGATCAAAAACTACCAGATAACAAAACATCTTATCTGGCAGCTTTGAGCAAAAAAGAACTTACTTACAATTTTGGCAACATCGCCACATTGCTTCAAGAAAAGATCAAAGAAGAGCCTAAAGCAGACCTCAACTACGTGCTTGTACCTGTTAGTGCTTCTATAAGCCAAACACAAGGAACAATCCTATCAGTCAAACACTACTTTTACCCTTCTGGTGTAAAAATTAGAAAAGACAAAGACTACATGCAGTTGAAAGTGATATCAAGCAAGTTCAACAGAAATCAATAACACTAAAAGCCTTCCCCTTCGGAAGGTTTTTTTTATTCTTAGAATTTATGATAACAGCTATAAGAAAAGCAATCAATACATATTTAGCACAACAGCACATTGAAAAGATGAATCTAAAAGCTGTTTTATTCGATATGGATGGAGTGTTATACAACTCGATGAGATATCACACGAAAGCTTGGAAAGAAACCATGGACAGTATTGGAATATCGAGTACACGTGACGAATTTTACTTATACGAGGGAAGAACCGGACGAAGCACAATCAACTATTTATTTGAACGTGAAAAGGGACGAAGTGCTACTGATATTGAAAAAGCAGATATTTATGCCATAAAATCAGCCCTGTTCAATAAGTACAACAAGGGAGAAACAATTAAAGACACCGATAAAGTTTTAGCGAAAGTAACCTCATACAATCTACAACCGGTATTAGTAACCGGATCGGGACAAGACACTCTCATTAATAAACTAAACACAGACTACCCCGGATGCTTTAGAAAAGACATGATGGTTACAGCACATGATGTTCAACATGGCAAACCTCACCCCGAGCCCTACCTAATGGGATTAAAAAAAGCAAACTGCCAAAGCAACGAGGCTATAGTCATTGAAAATGCTCCATTAGGAGTAGAATCGGCACATAAAGCAGGCTTATTCACCATTGCTGTTAATACAGGACCACTCGCTGACAATATACTACTCGATGCAGGGGCAGATCTTCTATTTCCAAATATGGCTTCACTTGCCGAAGCTTGGGATGAGATCATGCATACATTCAGCAATAGATAACAAACAGAATACCTCATAAAAAGAAAAGCGAATGTTAATCTAAACATTCGCTTTTCTTTTTTTATTTCACATAGTTGGCATCATTCAAGAAGTTGAAGCTCTCAGTAACACTCGCTACAGGGTCATTTTCTGAATAGCGTTCCACCTCAACATAATAATCTTTAATGTTATTCGCATACATTTGATCGAAAATAGGTTTATAATCTATTTGCTTACTTCGACCAATTTCCTTTTCATCCTTAATATGCAACACCTTCATTTGATCTGCATACTTCTGCATATATTCAACAGGATCTGCACCACCTTGAGCTACCCAATACACATCCATTTGGAAGAACACATGATTCTTACTTGTATTATTTAGCAAGTAATCATAAATGCGCTGACCTTCTACATTTTTAAACTCGAAGTCATGATTATGGTAGCCAAATGCCATACTTGCAGCAGCTGTCTTATAACCAACCGTATTGAAGTAATCGCAGTAAGTCTTCAAGTCGTCCAAAGTTGTTTGGTCGTTTACCGGCATCCAAGGTTGAATCATATATTTTACACCCAACTCATTGTGCGCATCAATTGCTTGATCCCACCAGCCCATAACTTCAGCTTCTTTCTCCTTATTATAAGCTTGCCCCACGTGCGAGCTTGTAACTTTCATCCCCAAATCACTCACCATCTTCTTCAATTCGGAAGGAGCTAATCCGTACATCTTACCATCATTATATCCGGCAAGTTCCAAGTTCTTATAACCCATTTTAGAGACTGTCTCCAGAGTTGTTTGAATACCTTCATCTTTCACCAAGTCTCTCAACGAATAAAGCTGAAGTCCGATATTTTTATTCGATTGAGTACAAGAAGAAAATAAGTTTGATGAAAATGCCGTACCGGCAAGAAGCATAGACGCATGCTTCAAGAAATCTCGTCTGTTTTGCATAGTATTACGTATCTAATTGATTTAAGTTCTTCACAAATATATAAATATCTTTTACAATAAACCATTAATTTTGTCAATTTACATCAATACATTTCATATATATGTTTTATATTTACGCAACCACAAATCTATAACATACATAATACCTTACTTACAAAACATGAACACACAAAACAAATTATCAAGAAGAGCCTTTCTCAAAGGAACCGCTCTAGCCGCCGGAATGGTTGTACTTCCGGGCAGTATGTTTGCATCTTTGGCAAACTACAAATCAGCAAACGATGAAATATCTTTAGGTTTTATAGGACTGGGACAACAAGCCATGTATCTACTCAACGGATTTATGCAAATACCGGGCGTTCGCGTAATTGCCGGAGCAGATGTCTACGATGTAAAACGCGATCGTTTCAAAAAACGAGTGACCGACTTCTATGCTTCGAAAAACAAAAAATCAGATGTAAAGGTATATGAAAGATACACAGACATCTTGAACAGACCCGACATCGACGCCGTAGTTATTGCCACACCCGACCACTGGCATGCAATCATCGCAACCGAAGCTTGCAAAGCCGGCAAAGATGTATACCTTGAAAAACCTATGACATTCACAATCTTCGAAGGTCAACAATTATGCAAAGCCGTACGTAAAAACAAAAGCATCCTTCAGGTTGGTAGTCAGCAACGCTCCGATTCAAATTTCCAACACGCCGCCGCATTGGTACAGTCGGGCAAATTAGGCAAGATATCAAACATCAAAGCTTATGTTGGAGCACCGCCCACACCATACAATCTACCACAAGAAACGCTTCCAAGCGGTCTCAACTGGGATCTTTGGTTAGGCCCACTACCCACCTCCATTCATTACAACAAAGAATTAAACCCGCCCGTCTCTCTATCTCCGGAACAAAACGAAGCCTTTTGGGGCGGATGGCGCTGGTACAAAGAAATGGGTGGAGGTTTTACAACCGACTGGGGAGCTCACATGTTTGACATTTCGCAATGGGCTTTGAACAGAGACAAAAGCGGACCATCTAAAATTATACCAGCCGGGTATAACGATACCAAACATCTTACATTTGTTTACGACGATGGAATTCAAATCACCGAAGAACAATTTGACGGAGACAAAAAGGGAGTTAAGATTTATGGAGACAACGGATGGATCCAAGTATGCCGCGGAGAATATTTAGCCTCTGACAATTCATTCCTACCTCCGGCTACTACTCAGCAAGAAGGCCCCTACGAAACACGCATTCCACATCAAACCAACTTTATCGAATCTATGCGTTCACGTAAAGATCCGGTAGTTCCGGTAGAAGTAGGACACAGCAGTTGTACCGTTTGCACG
This sequence comes from Tannerellaceae bacterium, assembly GCA_051656605.1. GTDB lineage: Bacteria > Bacteroidota > Bacteroidia > Bacteroidales > CAMTPD01 > UBA12018. The sequence goes on from JBOGCF010000047.1 coordinate 49,763, forward strand.
CTCGGCAATATTGCCTACGAACTAGGTCGTCCTGTAGAGTGGGATCCAAAGAAAGAAAAGTTTGTCAACGACAAAGAAGCAAACAAGCTACTACACTATCAATATCGCGATGGTTACAAACTAAGCTAAACCATATCATTTCGATTTATACATACGAAAGGGGAATGTCTGCACATACAGCATTCCCTTTTTATATACCTATGTACTCAAAAGCTTACCCCCATAAAAAAAAGAGCTCCCGCACTATTGCGAGAACTCTTATCAATATTCTATCCGTCGGTGCTTATACAACAAGACACCAATAGTTACTTATTACTTTTTCAATGTAAAAGATTTGCTTCCGATCAAATTACCATCTGCAAAGATATCTACGCGATAAGTACCTTCCGAAAGAAACTCTTCGATCTTCCAATACATCGTTACCGCTACCTCTTCACCTTCGTATTCTACTTGGCGAGCAATGGAATAGTTGATATCCTTGTTTTCAAAACGGAATACATCCGAACGACTTTTGATCAACACATCATCATCCGGCTTCATAATACGAAGATAAATAATCTTCTCACCGGCAGGAGCTGTAATATTCTTAGCGATGTAGAAATTGAAAACAATCTCCTCCATTTTTGAGATCTTGTCTGTTTTCTTTCCGCGCTTATTTAATGTTTGAATCGTAATACCGGTAGCATCAAGCTTTGAAGCTAAGGTTACACGTTCTGTCAGTTTCTCTTTTTCCTTTACCAGCTTTTGCGCCGTTTGCGTTACCTGCTGATATTTTTTTGTTACTGCTACGTTTTCTTCTTGTAGCTGTTTATTCAAACTGTTAAGAGAGTCGATCTTCACAACATAATGACGCATCACTTTACGCAATGTTTCCAATTCCTTTTTCAGCTCGCCTACACGTTTAGAGTTAGTAGCTTTCACCGTTTTCAACTCTTCCAGCAAACGTTGCACTTTTGCTTGCTCAGTAGACAAAAGCGTATTCAACGAGTCGTTACTTACAGTAAACTTATATCCTTCATACTGCAAAGACAATTCGTTATACTCGTCTTCAAGTGTTTCTTTATCCAAATCAAACTGCTGAACCAAATCAGACATCTGTGACTTTTGTTGCATAATATAGTATGCTCCACCGGCAACAACCAACAATAAAATTACAACAATCAAGATGAGCAGTGACTGCTTCTTAATGTCTTTGTTTTCATTCGAATCTAAACTCATATCTTACTTCAAAAGAATTTATACGTTTCATTATTAAAGACAAAAATAATAGGAAGCTTGTATTAATATCATTCTCCCCATTAACATTTATAAATTTTTAAGTGCAACTAGGAATTTAAACTTCATTTAAAAATCAAACAGGTTATATTTATCGCTTACCTCTTATCGATATTAGCATGTAACAACGCAGATCAACGCACATTACACAGAAAACAAGCTTTACATTCTGACAGCACAAAGACACAAAACAAACCTTACAAAGCCACAATGCCTAACATTCTGATATATATTTATTCTTTTTGTTTATTTTAATACTATCTCGGTGCGAATTCAATAAAGAAATATTTCTGCATTCAAACGAACAACGTATATTTGCGTAGAGAAAGTAGAAACTATTTTCTTAACAAATCATAGAATAAACAGTAAATTATTATGGCAAAAGTAACGGTTGTAGGCGCTGGTAACGTAGGTGCTACTTGTGCAAATGTTCTTGCAGTTAACGAAGTTGCAGACGAGATTGTATTGTTGGACATCAAAGAAGGTGTAGCTGAAGGTAAAGCAATGGACATCATGCAAACTGCGCAATTGATGGGATTCGACTCTATCGTAACAGGCTCGACTAACGATTATTCAAAAACTGCTAACTCTGACGTAGTTGTTATCACTTCAGGTCTTCCTCGTAAACCGGGTATGACTCGTGAAGAACTTATCGGTGTTAACGCAGGTATCGTTAAAACTGTAGTTGAAAGCGTATTGGCACACTCACCTAACGCAATCTTGGTTATCGTATCTAACCCAATGGATACTATGACTTACCTTACACTTAAAACAAGTGGACTTCCTAAAAACCGCGTAATCGGTATGGGTGGTGCTCTAGATAGCTCTCGTTTCAAATATTTCCTAAGCCAAGCGCTTAACGCTAACGCTAACGAAGTAGAAGGTATCGTAATCGGTGGCCACGGTGACACTACTATGATTCCTTTGACTCGCTACGCTTCTTACAAAGGTCTTCCTGTTTCTAAACTTCTTAGCACAGAAGAATTGAACAAAGTAGCTGCAGACACTATGGTAGGTGGTGCAACTCTTACAAAACTTCTTGGTACTTCTGCATGGATGGCTCCGGGTGCTGCTGCATCTTTCCTTGTTGAGTCTATCATCCGCGACCAAAAGAAAGTTCTTGCATGTTGTGTATCTCTAGAAGGTGAATACGGACAAAACGATATCTGTATCGGTGTTCCTGTTGTGATCGGCCGCACAGGTTGGGAAAAAGTTATCGACTTCGAATTGAACGAAGAAGAAACTGCATTGTTCGAAAAAAGCGCTGCTGCTGTACGTGCTACAAACGAAGTTCTTAAAGAAATCAACGTTCTTTAATTGAAGTTCTTTTGACGGATACGCTTTTCTTTTGAAGCGTATTTGCATCGATCATATTTTACATAAACGGAGTGTCTCTATTGAGGCGCTCCGTTTTTTTATTCCCTTATTTGAAATCAGGCCTCTCAAGCTCGAGAAATAATCTACATAAGCAAGATCGGCAAACTTAATGATAAACAAATCGTTTGATGGGCATCGAACGATTTAAACTAAACGAGGAATAAATCGTCGTACGTTGTTATATAATTGTTATCTCTTAAAAAAGGTATAGAATAAGGCAGAGGAATCGTTTGTATAGAAAACTGTATCTGACGTTCGGTCCCTATATCTTTTACATCAAAAACTGAATAGTTCGCTAGGCGTTCGAGCCTGAGTTTACGACGCTAGTCTAACGATGTATTTAACGATTAAAGATTACAAGTATGAGATTCATTGGAATTGACATTGCAAAAGAAACATTTGTTGCAGCCTTTCCTAATGGGAAAGATTACAAGACAGAGCATTATTTGAATAGTGCAAAAGGTATTAAGCAACTGATGAGAAAGCTGAGTAAGGATACTGATCAGTGCGTCCTTGAGGCAACCGGTAATTACGGAATGTTATTTCTGTATTTGCTTTCAGAGAATGGCTATCGTGTGAGCATGGTAAACTCCAAGCAGATAAAGCACTTCTCTCGTATGATGTTATCCGTAACAAAAACAGATAGCATTGATGCCAAGCTTATTAGTATGTATGGAGAAAAGATGACTCCACCTTTATTCAAGCTACCAACCAAAGACTTGATGCTTTTAAAGCAACAGAGAACGGTACTCCGCCAACTAAAGAAACAAATAACAGCATTGGGAGGCCTAAAAGAATCTTTGCAAGTTCTCCCTATTCGGGATAAGAAAAGCATGGGTGTTCTAAACCATACGGTTGAGTTTCTTGCCAAAAAGATAAAATATTTGGAAGCTGATATGCTGGCCCTGGCAGAGGAGAAGTTTGAAGAGCAATATAAACTTCTTACATCTATCAAGGGAATTGGAGGAGCTATTGCTACCGCTTTAATTGTGGCAACAGCCGGCTTTACCCAGTTTGATAATGCAAAGCAATTGAGCCGTTATATCGGGATTTGTCCAACATATCAGCAGTCAGGAACTTCTGTAAATGTAAAAGGGCATATTTGCAAAAACGGAGACTCTCATCTCAGAGCTATGCTTTATGTTGGCAGTTGGTCGGCTATTAAACATAATGCCGCTTGCAAGGAGTGTTATGAGCGATTGTTGTCTAAAGGAAAGCCGCCTAAGGTTGCATTGTTTGCTGTTGCTAATAAATTGGTAAGGCAGGCTTTTGCCGTTTGCAAAGACAACAAGCCATATATTGACGGATATTGTTCTAATCTGATAAAAGAAACAGAAGGAGCTGTTACTAAAATACCAATATGCCAAGAAACAGATCAAGGAAAAACTGCTTCTAATGGTAGAATTGTAACTTGATAAAATGAAAAACCACTGCGGGGTTAGCCGCAGCGGCTGGGACGCAAAGCCCCAATGAGCGTTCTTAATATCAACATAAACAATAATACACTTATGGTTTATCAACCACAAGAAGAATGTTATGTTTTTATTTGAACCAAAGTATCTATTCCCTGAGTGTAAAATAATAATATACAATGTTAACGTTGGCTATTGTCCATTACCTAATTGAACATAGTTCGTCAGGTCGGCACGAGGGCACTGAAAAAGGCTGTGTTTTTTATCAACTCTCCGTGCTAGTATACAAAAATGGTTATAATGACTTCTTTTTTAAGAAGAGGCATTATAACCATTTTTACTTATAAATTTCGCATATAA
>JBOGCF010000048.1:0-33017 GCA_051656605.1 Tannerellaceae bacterium
GAACTGATAAACCACTTGACTGTTGTCGGTCTAGTATAAACTTAAATTCTTCTTTCGTCATACATCTACTTTTTTAGTGTACGCCAAAAGAAGAACTTTATTTTAAGCCAAAATAGGTGTAGTTACTCGGGGGCTTACGGAAAAACAAAGGAATTAATTCAAGTTGCAATAAAGCATTGTGAGATAATAAGTAGCTTATTAACTCACAATGTTATGATACATCCAACTGTAATGTTACGGAAATCATCATTAAAAGGAGTATATTACTCGTTTGATTATCCAGCAGCAGAAGACTACAAACTATGGATAGATTTAGCCCTGAATGGACTTCGTTTTGCTAATATTCCAGATGTTTTATTAAAATATAGGGTGTCAGATAGCCAAGTTTCACAAGCGCATAAACAAGATATGATTAATTCAATGCAAAAAATTAGATTGGAATACTTCAAGATTGTTGTAAAAAAAATACAAACTAATAATCAGAGTTATATGAAACTTATTGATCCGTTTTTTAAAGCTGTACCAGATCAACTTATTTCTTTTGAATGTTTGAGATTAATTGTTTCACAAGTATATTGTGAAATGTTAAATCGAATTCACTAATTTAATTATTAGGAATTCTAATAGTAGTGGTAGTATCCCTCTATTCAAGAAAGCTCAGTCTTACGATTGTTGATGTGAAATTAACGATTCTTGTTAGACAATACTGATAGTTTTTTATGTAATTATATAGTTTTATTTTGGTTGTACGTTTCTTTTGAGAATGACTTGTTATAATAAATAACCTCAGTGATGTCAACTTTGTTAATGCATTGCAAATATTCTTTTTCTTTAGATATGTCTTTTTCTAGTGCTTGAAGTTTTTTTATAGCTTTGAAATGAAGTAGTGAGGTATATTTGCAAGAGCGTGCAAATATTTTATCTTTAATAGATGGTGGTAGTAATAGCTCTGAGATTACAATTCTGTTGAAAACTGGAGCAGCCTGATCTATCAGATATGGAGCATGTTGTCTATATATGTGACCAGCCTCTATATCTTTGGACAATAAGACCTTGCCTCCAGATAGTTTTACTTTCAAACTAATATATTGTTCGTCAAATCCGACACCTTCCAGAAACTTTAAACCATGTATATAGTTCCAGTATCGTTTACTACAAGCATATGCAGCTCCTAAGATACATGGGATTTCGATAACATGTTTACTTGGATCTGGATCTTTAGGAATCCAGTTTGCTGTTAAATAGTTAAACCCAATATATGCACCGTAACTTTTAGGTCGGTTTGGAATATCAGATAAATATCCGTTATTAAGATGAAGAGCTTTTGTTTGACAACAAACTATCGAGCTATTATCAATAGATGAAGTTAAAGAAATATCCCAGTCTTTTTGATAAAAACGCATATGAGCATCTAGTAAAATAAAATTATCAGTAGTACATGTGCTTATACCAATCTCTCTTGATTTAGCAACTCCTAACTGTTCTGTATTTGCAATATAACGAGTACAGAATGTATCTGCAATCTTTTTATAATTATAGTTGTCATTAGAATTATCATTGACTAGAATTATATTGGTAGACGGATTTGTAGTCTGCCTAATGTTTCTCACTGTATTGTAAAGCTCTTCTTTTTCGTTTAAAAAAGGAATGATGATAGTTGTATTTGTCATTAAAATATAATTATAAGTATGGTTTGGGGAGATTGGGAAAAATACACAATTATAATATACAGAAAGTACCTAACACATGGTGATACATTTCTGCATATTATAACCTTTAGCTATAAGTTATATATTATATATGGAATATATTTTGATTAATAAAAGAATATGGAAAAAAATCATCAAAGATTCCTTTAATGATTGATACTGATCCCATAATAATAAATGCCCAAGACAATGCTTTTTGTATTGTTTCAATTATATCTTTATTCTGCGGATTTTCTAAATCAATAAAGAACAAAAAACAGAATAAAATAATCCTAGGAATTTTTATTATTAAAAAACTCATACAAAAAAAAATTAATCCATTTATAATATAAAAACTCATTCTTGTAGGTATTTTTGGAAATTGATTTTAATCTTATTTCTGAGTAAGTTTTCAGATTCATTGTCCGGTAACTGCTCAGGATATATATCTTTAATTATATCAATGATAGTGTCAACTTCTTCATTGATAAACTCAGCGCATACGCTTAATGTCTTATCAGGTTCATTATACAAATCTCCGATTAATAAAGCAGAAGGAAAGGTGCCAATTTTTGAGGTTAAAGAATATGGTCGAGTAATTGTACTTGTTTGATAATGAAAATGTGTCCTATAAGTGTAGATTGCATAAACAGCAATAGGGACAACGAAAACCAAAGAGTTGGTCGGAGAGTAAATCGTCGCACCTTCTGCCATGCTTTTAAAATAAGCAGATGTGAAGTTTTGAGTATCAAGATACCCTCTGTCCTTACACATTCTGACATAAGACTTGATGTCATTATTAATAAGGGCATCATACAAATCATCATCACTAAAGGATTTGTAAAATTGAATCAATGTGTTGTCTATATTAACACTTTCGTCATATCCCATGTTTTGTATATATGAATTAGGGTCATGACTAAATAATTTAGCTTCGCTCCTGTCAGAAAGTAGTTTTTCTCCTAATTCTGCTATAGCCAATAGAAACTTCTTTTGACTTTCATTGAGGTCATACTGTATAGAAATAATTGTACTATCTAAAATAGACCCATTGATAGTTTTACTAAAGTTTGCTTGCTCGATAGATAAGTAGTCTGTTTCATCTGTTGTGTTACATGACGATAATACAGTTGTTAAAACTGCTCCAAATAAAAACCTGTTGTTTGCTTTCATAATACTTTTGATTTAGTTGTGTATTTTAAAACAATATTTGAATATATATGCTTAATGTTTTGTTTAAGGAAAGTTATATAATTAGTATCCGATAAAATGGTATTGCAAATTTCACAAGAATGTTTATTCTGTATTGAAATAGGATTATTTGAAGATTTATTAATCCATTCTGCAATTTTGAGAGGCCCTTCTGTATATAGCCAAATCTTTATAATATCATCAAATTGTGCATTGTATATTTGTGTAATATTTTGACTATTTACATGGCCGATGTTTAGGTATTTATTGTAAATATTACCAAATCCGCAGCATGCTAAGTACTCCATATTTGGTGAAAGACAAATGTTGCCAAGCATAGATGTGCAAGCTTCAGAATGAGGTGTTTGTAAAGGAGTTGAAGGACATGTCGAGTTTGACTCTGTATTTAAATAGACCCAAGTGCCATTTAATATCTTGAATAATGGGTACTTGTCAGGACTGTCAAGATACTTAGAAAGTCTGTGGTCGTTGTAAAGTTTTGTTGATTTAAACGTTTTATTATCACTGCTTTCTACATTTATTGCAACTGATATATTATTATCCAAAGACGCCATAGTTGCAAATACGATATTGTCGTAAGGTGTGAATTTTAGATGTTCATCGCCAGTGCTAAAATTGATTTCAGATAGACCTGCTTGCTTAAGTTTGCTGATTTGAGAATAGGCGATCTCATAGTTGTTAGCCCAAAAAGCATTAGTAACAATGCGGCTATTAAGATTTTTCGATGAAATATAGCTAATAATATCAACAAGATCATCCTCAAGAGTAAAAGGCTCTCCTCCTGTAAGAACAATTGTTTTCAAAGAATTGTAGTGCTCCGAGAGAAAATCTATTACTGAAATGATTTCTTCAGTTGTTAACTTTTCTTTTCTTTTTGGATTGCATTTGAAGCAGCAGTTTGGGCAAGAAGAGGTGCAATTATATGTAACAATAAAAGTCAAAGTGTTTGGTGGGAAGTAGAAAATGTTACTAAGATTATCCATCGTATTAGTTTTAAATTGTTTGGGTAATAATAAATAGTTTATTTTATAATTAATGTGTTTTATTATATGTTGTACAACAGTACTTGTTATCTTTGTGAAGTTGATTTCCATAGTTCAGAGTTGGCTATGTTAATTTAGATCAGAAAGAAGTTTTATTATTAGTTTTAATGCTATATTTAACGCACTAGACTTGTTAATCAGTTAAATTAAAAGTATGAAGAAAAAGATCTATGTATTCGCAGCAGCCTGCGCACTTATGAGTAATGCATTATCGGCACAGTCGGTAACGGGCAAATGGAATGGAACGCTCGATATTCAGGGAGTCATGAAGCTTCGTATCGTACTCAACGTAAAAGAAGCCGGCGGAGTGTATACGGCTACCTTGTTAAGTCCGGATCAAAATGCGGCAGAAATCCCGGCCTCAAAAACCACATTCGATCAAGGCGTACTTACGATAGAGTGCGCTTCCATCGGGATGAAATATTCCGGCAAGCTCGAAAAAGATTCGTTGAAAGGGACCTTTACGCAAGGAGGAGTGAATATGCCGCTCAATCTGGGGCAAGGAGAAGTGGCGCTCGTACGCAAGCAAAACCCCGTTGCACCGTATCCTTACAACAGCCAGGACGTGGTATTCTCCCAAAAACACGACGGAATCAACTTGGCCGGTACGTTTACTTATCCTAAAACGGGCACAAACTTTCCGGTGGTTGTGTTGCTTAGTGGCAGCGGACCGCAAGACAGGGATGAAGCGTTGATGGGGCATCGTCCGTTTTTGGTACTGGCAGACTATCTTACGCGCAACGGCATTGCCGTGCTCCGATTCGACGATCGCGGAGTTGGGAAGTCGCAAGGAGTGTACGACAAAGCAGGGGTAAATGATCTGGCAAACGACGCCGACGCAGCCATCCAATACCTAAAGACGAGAAAGGAAGTAAACCCGAAAAAGATCGGAATCATCGGACATAGCTTGGGCAGTTCCATCGCTTTCATCGAATCTGCAGGCAGAAACAAAAACGATGTTGCGTTTGTAGTGTCGATGGCGGGCATGGGGGTAAAAGGCGATGCTGCCTTGAAAAAACAACGCGAAGTGCTGAATAAGAAATTTGGCTTGCCCGATGCCGCGGCACAGCAAAATGAGGCATTGATTACTCAAATCAATGAATTGATCGCAAAAGAAGGCGTGACTGCCGTGCAGGAAAACCCCGATAAATACATCGATCAGTTGATGCCGACACTTTTGAAAGGGAACGAGCAAGTGCGAGAAGGCTTCAAAAAAGCATTGGAACAATGTGCTTCGCCTGAGATTGTCTCATTGTTGGCATACGATCCTGCCGGCGATTTGGCCAAACTATCGTGTCCTCTGTTTGCGATCAATGGCACCAGCGACCTGCAAGTCGACGCCGATCAGAACCTGACAGGCATAGCAACAGCAACGGGTAATAGGGCCACGACCAAGAAATATCCCGAACTCAATCACATGTTTCAGCCGAGTAAAAGCGGCCTTCCTACCGAGTACGGCGAGATAGAAACAACGATTTCACCGCAAGTATTGCAAGATATCGCCACTTGGATTCAAAGTGTAATCAAGTGAACAAAACAAAGAAACCTCTTTTATCCGCAGAGCTTTATGCTCCGAGATAAAAGAGGTTTTATTTTGTAGATACGTTAACGTAGTCTGATTAGAACGATTTGAAGCCCATGATCTCGCGAACTTCACGAAGGGTTTTCGCAGCGCTTTCGCGTGCTTTCTCCGCACCTAACTTCGCAACCTTGTGTAGGTATTCTTCGTTGTTTTGGATATCAAGGATGCGCTCACGAATAGGAGTTGTCGCGGCGATGATATCGGCAGCAAGTTGTTTCTTTAGGTCTCCGTAACGAATCTCGCACGCATTCCATTTTTCGTTGTAGAAGTCTACAACTTCAGGCGTAGAAACAACGTTAAGGATGGTAAACAAGTTTTCGATATAGTCCGGTTTCACCGAGTTCATCTCTTGTGGACCTTGGTCGGTAAGTGCACGCTTTACTTTCTTTTCGATGGTCTTTGCATCGTCAGACAAGTAGATACAGTTTCCTTCCGATTTACCCATTTTGCCGCTACCGTCAAGACCCGGGATCTTGATCAAGTTTTCGCCAAAGTTGTATGCTGTTGGTTCAGGGAACAATTCTACGTTGTAGAAGTTGTTGAAGCGACGAGCAAACTTGCGTGTCATCTCAAGGTGTTGTTCCTGATCTTTCCCTACCGGAACTTTCAATGCTTTGTGCATCAAAATGTCGGCCGCCATAAGCGTAGGATAAGTAAGCAAACCTGCGTTTACGTTTTCAGGTTGTTTGCGCGCTTTTTCTTTGAACGAAGAAGTTTTTGCAAGCTCACCCATGTAAGCGTGCATATTTAGAAGCAAATAAAGTTCTGTTACTTCAGGAACATCGCTTTGCACATAAATGGTCGACTTTTCAGGGTCTAGTCCGGCAGCCAGATACTCTGTCAAAACATCTTTCACGTTTTCGTGCAAGTGCGCAGGGTCAGGGTGCGTAGTTAGTGAGTGATAGTCTGCGATGAAAAAGTAGCAATTATTCTCATCTTGCATTTTGATGAAGTTACGAAGAGCACCGTAATAGTTACCCAAGTGTAATCTTCCTGTCGAGCGGATTCCGCTTACAACTGTTTCCATGTTTATATCAATTATTCTTATTTGTTCTGTTTCGAAGCAACCGGATTCGTTTTTGTGTACCGCATATCCGGGTTTCTATTGCTACAAAGTTACTGAGAAACTGCCTTGAATCCTTGAAATCGTTCTTTTATTTGTTCCAATTCAGTTCATTTTTCGACAGAAGTTAGTCTTTGCCTTTGTCCTTGATTTGGCTCGCTTTGTAGTCGGGAGCCAAAACGTAATAGTTGAGCGGCGATTTGCCTTGACGCAGCAACAGGTTTTCGAGCAAGTAAATGCGGCGATCTTCGCGCCACGTATGGTCGCTGCAACCATTAATAGAACGGTATGTATTTCGGTTGATCACCGGATTTGTGGCCATAAAGTGGAGCATTCGTTGTTTGCGCAGCTCAAAGGTATCGTCGTTTTGCTTCGGTAGCGAAGCTCGCTCAATGGTAGCCCCTTTTAAGTTGGTCACGAGTGTTTTACTGCAACGAAAGTTTACGGTCTTTACATCGATCGAGTGAGAGCGTATCTCTTTTTCGTCGGTAACTTTGCGCGAGGCAAGTGTAACCGAAAGAGTTCCGAGTCCGTCGAGCGTAACCTGATAGCCGCCACGTAGCGACTTGATCACGAAAGATTCGAGGCTTTTCATCGCCACGGCCACGTCGGCCGGAGACAACGTTCCCGACATGGTAGCCTCTTGCGCCCAATCATCGAGTGTTTTTGTGCCACGCGAAACGGTTTGTGGAAATAAATATGTGAGTTCTTCTTCCTTTAGTTTGGGAAGATTTTTCATCTTGTATAAGATCGACATAGGTGTGTTTTTATAGATATTTATTCGTTGATTAAGGTATGACTTTGCAATAAATAAGCTTTGTCTCGTACCTGGTTCATCTTTGTGTGGGCCCACGCAAAGATGAACCTCGTCCCACAACCATCTTTGTGTCGTCCCACGCAAGGTTTAGCTATTGCTAAGTCGAGCGCAAATATAAGTTATTAACAGGTGAGAATGCAACGAAAAAGCGGCTTATTTTCAATTATCTTTCTGATTGCCAATAGCGTGTTGAGAGATCGGGTATTGCGGGGTCGAAGTTATTAACAAGCAGTTGATGAAAACCCGGAAGGCATCCATTGTATAAGGTCGTTGTGTGTTGAAAACGTTTTTTTCGGTGCAATTTTATCCCATTTAATGGTCTGTATCTAAAGATCTTCCTATATTTAGCGCATTGTATTCATCCTTATAAATCAGACTACTATGAATGAAACAAAAGAATTTGAGTTTCAAGGAACCGTAATATCCGGCTTTGTGATGCTGGGTATGTTTTTTGTCTTGCTGGCCTTAGCACCGTTTTTGATTATCCGCCTGCTTGTTGTGCCGGGAGTTATCTGTGCAATCGCTGCTTTCTTAATGTTGCCCGGTTTTGTACTGATCGAGCCAAACAACCTCAGGGTACTGCTTTTCTTCGGAAAATACAGAGGGACACTTCGCCGCAACGGCTTCTTTTGGCTCAATCCTTTCTACACGAAAACAAAACTCACGATGCGTGCGCGCAACCTCGACATTCCGCCCATTAAGGTAAACGATAAGAACGGTAACCCGATCATGATTGGTTTGGTAATCGTGTGGCGCTTGCGCGATACGTACAAATGCATGTTCGAGATTGATAGCTCTTCGTTTATGGCTCCCGGAGCGCCCGCGCTTACGGCGCAAAATCGCATGACTGCCTACGAACAGTTTGTGTCGATACAAAGCGATGCAGCCTTGCGAAGCGTAGCGGGAAGGTATGCTTACGACTTGCTCGATAACCAGAAACACGAAACGACCTTGCGAGACGGAGGAGAAGAGGTGAATAATGAGCTCGAAAAAGAAATCAACGAACGCCTCGACATCGCGGGCATTGAAGCCATTGAGGCTCGTATCAATTACCTGGCTTACGCGCCCGAAATTGCGGCGGTGATGCTACGTCGTCAGCAAGCCGAAGCCATCATTGCGGCACGCGAAAAAATTGTTGAAGGAGCGGTGTCGATGGTCGACATGGCGTTGCATCAGTTGAAAGAAAAAGGAGTGGTAGAGCTCGACAACGATAAAAAGGCTGCCATGGTAAGCAATCTCCTTGTGGTTCTTTGCTCGGACGAACCGGCTGCTCCGATGATCAATACTACCGGCGAATCAAAATAACAGGTCCTCATAATCGTGCGATAACGTATTATACGATCGAGAAGAAGAAGAACGGTAAGTATGACTACGTATTGAAGCGAATAAGGTAGTTATTGACAGGTATAAAGAAACCCTCCTTCCGGATAAGGCTTTGATAAAAAGCAGTATGCGGGAAGGAGGGTTTTATATGAACAAGGTTATTAACAACGTGTGGATAACGTTGGTTTCTTGTTTTACAGACCTTGTTTTTCGATCTTATCGATGTTCATTTGGATTTCTTCTTGCGAGAGTTCGTGGTTTACTAAGTCGCCGGCGAAGAATTGGTCGTAGGCGGCCATGTCGATAAGCCCGTGTCCGGAAAGATTGAAAAGGATCACGCGCTTTTCGCCCGCTTCTTTTGCTTCTTTCGCTTCCTTGATTGCCGCGGCAATTGCGTGTGCTGATTCCGGTGCCGGAATGATGCCTTCTGCCTGAGCAAACAGGGTTGCTGCTTCGAACGACTCGAGTTGCTTGATTGCTACCGCATCCATCAGGTTGTCTTTCTTCAACTGACTCACGATTGCGCCTGCACCGTGATAGCGAAGTCCGCCCGCGTGTATGTTGGCCGGTGCAAAGTTATGCCCCAACGTAAACATTGGAAGAAGCGGAGTGTAACCGGCTTCGTCGCCAAAGTCGTAACGGAACACGCCGCGTGTTAGTTTCGGACACGATGCCGGTTCGGCTGCAATTACGCGCGTGGTTTTGCCCTCGGTGAGGTTGTGACGTAAGAATGGGAACGAGATGCCGGCAAAGTTTGATCCGCCGCCAAAGCATCCGATAACCACATCCGGGTATTCGCCTGCCATTTCCATCTGTTTCTCTGCTTCAAGACCAATAACGGTTTGATGCAACATCACGTGATTGAGTACACTTCCCAATGTGTATTTGCAGTTCGGAGTTTGCATAGCCAGTTCGATAGCTTCGGATATTGCCGTTCCCAAGCTGCCTTGGTAGTTTGGATTTTCGGTAATGATCTTCTTGCCGGCTTTGGTAGACATACTTGGCGATGCTACGACTTCGGCGCCGAAGGTTTGCATGATGGAGCGGCGGTATGGCTTTTGGTGGTAACTAACTTTTACCATGTATACGGCCAAGTTGAGGTCGAATGCTTTTGCGGCATACGACAAAGCTGCTCCCCACTGCCCGGCTCCGGTTTCGGTGGTGATGTTGGTTACCCCTTCTTGTTTGCAGTAATAGGCCTGCGCCAGTGCGGAGTTCAGTTTGTGCGAACCGATGGGGCTTACGCTTTCATTCTTGAAATAAATGTGAGCAGGTGTGTCTAGTGCTTTTTCCAAACCATAGGCTCTTACCAAAGGTGTAGGGCGCCATACTTTATACAGGTCTCTTACTTCCTCGGGGATCTCAATCCATTTGTCGGTTGTATTCAGTTCTTGTTTGGCTACTTCGCGTGCAAATAGCTGCGATAGTTCGTCTACGCTGAGTGGTTGTTTGGTGGCCGGATTGAGAATATCCATTGGTTTATTTTGCATGTCGGCTACGATGTTGTACCATGCATGTGGGATCTCACTCTCGGGTAAAAGAATTTTTTTTGTTTTCATGGAGATAGTATATCGAATTTGTTAGGAATCAATTTGTATTTATATAAACATCTTTAGTTTCGAATCGTTACTAAATGCATTTAATATGCTAGCAAAGGAAATAATAAATTCCTAAGAGACAAACCGTCTCTGCATTTTTCTTTATCTTTGTTCTCGTTATTGTTAGCTTTAAAATACCATGAACAGAAGACATTTTTTGCAGCTGCTCGCAACCTTGGGCGTGGCAGGCTGCTGGGGCAGTTATAGAGCCTACGCGACCACTTCAAGTGCGAAAGCACGAGTGTTAATTATCGGAGGTGGCGCGGCAGGCCTGAGTATGGCAGCCCGTTTGAACTCTGTTTTAGAAACACCGGATATAACACTGATTGATCCTAGTAACGAACAATTTTACCAGCCGGGCTTCACCATGATTGCCGGTGGTATTTATTCGCCCGACGAGGTAAAGAAACCTCAGTCTGCCTGCATCCCTTCGGGTGTGAAGTGGGTAAAGGAGAAAGTAGTGTCGATAGATCCGGTAACTTCTAAAGTAAAAGCTTCTGACGGGAACACGTATGTGTATGATTTCTTAGTACTGACACCTGGGTTGCAGATGAACTTTGACCAGGTAGAAGGAGTAAGCAGATCAACTCTGGGCGTGGGAAATGCACACTGTATGTATGATTATCAGGGTGCGCAGAACACGTGGAAAGCGTTGCAGGAGTTTTCGCAAAAAGGCGGGGCAGGTGTATTCACCAACACATTTACCAAGCTGAAATGCGGAGGGGCTCCCAAGAAGATTGCAATGCTTACCGATGATTATTGCAGGCGAAATAAAACGCGTGACAAGATTACGGTTACGTACTACAACGCCAGCAAAGATCTTTTTGATACGCCTTATTATGCAGGGCGCCTCGAAGAGATCTTTCAAGAAAGGGATTTGAATATTTGCCCTCAACACCGACTTACCGGGGTAGATACGGCTTCGAAGAAAGTATTCTTTGAGAAGGCTGTGACGCGGGAAGTGGATGAAACCGATGAGAAAACAGGCTTAGTGACTAAAGTGAAAAAGAAAGAAACTTCGCCGGTGATTGTTGATTATGATTTTTTGCATTTTACGCCGCCAATGAGTGCGCCCGACTTTGTGAGGGAAGCCGAATTGGGATGGACAGAAGGAAGTTTGCAGTCGGGAAGCTGGGTCATGGTAGATAAGAATACGATGGTTCACAAACGATATCCAAACATTGTTTCACTGGGAGATGTGGCAGGTTTGCCTACCAGTAAGACTTCTGCCGCAATCAGAATGCAAGTTCCGATTGCAGTGAGCAATTTGGTTGCCTTGATGGAGAACCGTACTCCGGATGCTCTTTATGACGGATACACCGCTTGTCCGATTATAACGGAGTATGGCAAAGTATTGATGTGCGAATTTGATTACGACAAGAAGCCGATGCCAACGTTTCCTTTGATCGATGGTGCCCATGAACAAAGGGTGCACTGGTTGCTTAAAAAGTATGTTCTCAAACCGATGTATTTCCACGGAATGCTCAATGGCTTGATGTAACATATAACTATTTATGACTAGAAAGATTTTATCATTGATGTTGATTGCCATGATCGCATGGCCTGCGTTTGCGCAGAAGAAGAAAAAGTTTGAATTGGATTTTTACGGATTTGTCCGTGTCGACGGGTTTTATAACTCGCGAAAGAATGTAGAATCGATCGAAGGTGTCTTCTCGTTGTACCCAATGGGTCCGAGCTACGATGCTGATGGTAAAGACTTGAATGCTGTGCCGGATGCAGGTATCTTCGCGATCTCTACTCGTTTGGGACTTGATGTAAAGGGTCCTGATTTCTTGAAGGCTAAAACGTCTGCTAAGGTAGAAGCTGATTTTGCGGGTTATACTGCAAAGACTCCGAAAGGTTTCGGTAATGTACGTCTTCGCCAAGCTTTCGTTCGTTTCGACTGGACAAAAAGTGCGTTGATTGTAGGGCAAACATGGCATCCGATGTGGAGTGTTTTTCCAGAGATGATTAATCTTTCTACAGGTGCTCCTTTCCAACCGTTCAACAGAAGTCCGCAAGTACAATATAACTATACGCTCGATAATGTGCGATTTATCGGTGCAGCGTTGTATCAGATGCAGTTTGCATCTTCGGGCCCTGATGGTAAGTTGAAAGAGTATCAAAAGAATAATGTGCTTCCTGAACTTTATGGCGGCGTAGAGTATAAATACAAAGAGTGGACCGTAGGTGGTGGTGCCGAGTTTAAACGTATTCGCCCACGTACAGAAGCTACTGTAGGGGATAAAACCTACAAAGTATCGGAGTATAATTCTTCTGCATCGTTTAATGTATATGGTCGCTTCAAAAAGGGAGATTGGGCGGTAGCTGCTAAAACAGTATACGGACAGAACCTAAGCGATATGTGCATGCTTGGTGGTTACGGTGTTACTTCGATCTCTCCAGAAAATGGCGAGGCTAAGTATGTGAACTTTAATAACTCTACATCTTGGCTTAATATCGTTTGGGGTAAGAAGTATCAAGTGGGTACTTTCTTGGGTTATTCTAAAAACCTTGGAACCAATAAGCCGCTTTTGAATACAAAAGATGTGTATGGTTCGGGTACTAACATCGATCAACTTTGTTCGGGTAGCTTGTATTTCGCAGCGAATATCTCAAACTTCAGAATGGGTGTAGAGTATTCGTATACCAATGCTGCTTATGGCAAAAACGACTTGGAAACAGGAAAAGTAAAAGATATTACTAACGTAGGCAACAACCGTGTGGCTGCAACTGTAATTTATAACTTCTAATCAAAAGACTCGTAAGTCTCAAGATACAAGGGCGAAGAAGCAATGTTGTTTCTTCGCCCTTTTTACAAAAAAAAGGAGCATCCATAGTGAATGCTCCTTTGCTGTATTGTGTGAAAGGGTTGTTCTTATAATCCGAACGCTTTCTTTACCTGATCTACATAGTCAAGTTTTTCCCATGTAAATAGTTCAACTTCACAAACAGTAGGCTCGTTTGAATAACGAGAAGTAAATACTTTTGTTACTGTTTCAGGTTGACGACCCATGTGACCGTAAGCTGCTGTTTCAAGATAGATTGGGTTACGAAGTTTCAATCTCTCTTCGATTGCTTTTGGACGCATGTCGAAGATTTCACCAACTAGCTTAGCGATTTCTCCGTCTGTCATTTTCACGTTGCTACGACCGTATGTGTTTACAAAGATATTCATAGGACGAGCTACACCAATTGCATAAGCAACTTGTACTAGTACTTCGTCTGCAACTCCTGCTGCAACAAGGTTTTTAGCGATGTGACGTGAAGCGTATGCTGCCGAACGGTCTACTTTCGATGGGTCTTTGCCCGAGAAAGCACCACCACCGTGTGCGCCTTTTCCTCCGTATGTGTCTACGATGATCTTGCGACCTGTAAGACCTGTATCTCCGTGAGGACCACCGATTACGAATTTACCGGTTGGGTTTACGTGGTAGATGATTTGATCGTTAAACAATGCTTGGTATTGAGGATATTTAGCCTTAACACGTGGGATCAAGATCTCGATCATGTCTTGTCTGATCTTGTCTTGCATTGCTTTGTCTGCTTTTGCTTGCTCTTCAGGGCTTACTTTGGCAGGTTTTACAAATTCGTCGTGTTGTGTAGAGATTACGATTGTATCGATACGTAGTGGTGTGCCGTTGTCATCGTACTCAACTGTAACTTGCGATTTTGCATCAGGACGAAGGTAAGGCATAAGCTCGATTTCGTTCTTTCTGATGTTGGCAAGCTCAAGTAGTAATGCATGCGAAAGGTCTAGTGCCAATGGCATGTAGTTGTCGGTTTCGTTTGTTGCGTAACCAAACATCATACCTTGGTCGCCGGCTCCTTGTTCGTATGGATCTTCGCGCTCAACACCGCGGTTGATATCGCCCGACTGCTCGTGGATTGCCGAGAATACACCACACGATTTAGCTTCAAACTGGTATTCGCTTTTTGTGTAGCCAATACGTTCGATTACTGTACGTGCAATTTCCGGAACATCAACGTAAGCAGAAGATTTAACTTCTCCAGCCAAGACAACCTGTCCGGTTGTAACAAGGGTTTCGCAAGCAACTTTAGAACTCTTGTCATAGGCAAGAAATTCGTCAAGCAAAGCATCCGAGATTTGATCGGCTACTTTATCGGGGTGCCCTTCAGACACCGACTCGGAGGTAAATAAATAACTCATAAGTATAGGTTTAATCAATTGTCAAATGAATTGACGGGGAAAGAAGTGTGTGGAATGCAAAGGGGGGAAAATTAAAATTTAGCATTTTTTTCCGTGGTTGCAAGCATACAAATCTATCCACATCTTTAATTGATGCAAAGGTAGAACATTTTTTCTGTTCTAGACAAATGTATTCTTTAAATTATCATTTAATCTGGTTTCCAGATTCTTAATTGTTGTTTTTAGTACGGGGTGTACGAGCTGGGGCGCAATTTCTGCTAGCGGAGTCAGCACAAATAAGCGTTCTTGCATCAATGGATGCGGTATCTTGAGGTCTTCTTGCGAAAGAATCAAATCGTCGTATAGTAAGATGTCGATGTCGATGATTCGATCTGCATACCCATCGCCGGTGGATTTTGCTGTCCTTCCTAATTCTTTCTCGATGACTTGTGTTGCCTCGAGCAATTGTGTGGGAGTAAAGTCGGTTTTGATGGCAAGTGCTATGTTGATAAAGGTATTTGCAGACTCAAATCCCCAAGGTTCGGTTTCTAGAAAAGAAGAAAGGGTGGCAACAGTGCCTACCCTTTCGTTTAGCAGGTTTACGGCCTGCATGATATTTCTTTGTCTATCGCCGATGTTTGTACCCAAACTTAAATAGACTGTATGTTGCATAAGCTGATTAGTCAACAATTAGCATTGCGTCTCCGTATGCACCGAAACGATATCCTTCTTTCACGGCTACTTCGTATGCATTCATCACGTGGTCGTATCCGCCAAATGAAGCTGTCATCATCAATAGAGTTGAAAGTGGCATGTGGAAATTCGTTACCATGCTGTTTGCTACACTAAAATCGTATGGAGGGAAAATGAACTTGTTGGTCCAACCGTCATACTCTTTCAGGTGTCCGTCTGTACTTACTGCTGTTTCTACTGCACGCATTACAGAGGTTCCAACCGCACAAATCTTTTTGTTGCTGTCTTTTGCTTTGTTTACGATGTCAACAGTTTCGCCTTTGATGGTCATTTGCTCAGAGTCCATCTTGTGTTTGGTAAGGTCTTCTACGTCGATTTCGCGGAAGTTACCCAAGCCTGAGTGCAAGGTAAGGAATGCAAAACGGCAGTCTCTAATCTCTAGACGTTTCATTAATTCACGGCTAAAGTGTAGTGCCGCAGCCGGTGCTACAACAGCTCCTTCATTCTTTGCAAAGATGTTTTGATATCTGTGCTCATCGTCTTCTTCTACCGGTCTGTCAATGTATTTTGGCAGTGGAGTTTCTCCCAATGAGTATAGTGTTTCTTTGAATTCTTCGTGGCTTCCGTCAAAAAGGAAACGAAGTGTACGTCCGCGAGAAGTTGTATTGTCGATAACCTCTGCTACCAAAGAATCGTCTTCACCGAAGTATAGTTTGTTACCGATACGGATTTTACGAGCAGGATCAACCAATACGTCCCAAAGGCGTAGTTCTTGATTTAGTTCGCGAAGAAGAAAAACTTCGATCTTAGCACCTGTTTTTTCTTTGTTACCATACAAGCGAGCCGGAAATACACGTGTGTCATTAAAAATAAACACATCATCTTCACCAAAGTAGTCAAGGATGTCTTTAAATACTTTATGTTCGATTTCACCTGTATTGCGGTGCAACACCATCAAACGCGATTCATCTCTGTTTTTCTCAGGATGAAGGGCAATAAGCTCTGTAGGTAGAGCAAATTTAAATTTTGAAAGCTTCATAACGATTGAGGTTTTTATTTATTTTCTTCTGACTCAATATTGTTTAGAAAAGTATCTATGTCTTCAGGACTCATACACATGTCGAGTGTTACGTCTCCAATTCGGGTACGTTCCAATCCGATCAAATGTCCTCCTGAATTTAAAGCCAAGCCAATGTCTCTTGCCAATGCTCTGATGTATGTTCCTTTGCTACATACAACCCTGATTTTTATGATTGGCATAGAGTAGTCGAGTAGTTCTATTTCATCTATTACAAGGGTTTTGGCTTTAAGTTCTACTTCTTGTCCACTACGGGCAAGGTCGTAAGCTCTTTCACCATTTACTTTGCAGGCAGAGTAAACCGGTGGAACTTGTTCTATTGTTCCAACAAAGTTGTTTAGAACTTGTTCAACAAGATCTTTTGATATATGCTCTGTAGGAAATGTTCCATCCACCTCTGTTTCAAGATCGAAAGAAGGTGTAGTTTCGCCAAGCTTTATGGTTGCTACGTATTCTTTTGTCTGATATTGAAACTCCTCAATTCGCTTTGTCGCTTTCCCGGTACAGATAATTAATACGCCTGTCGCAAGCGGGTCTAATGTACCGGCATGTCCTACTTTTATTTTCTTAATCTTAAGTTTTCTAGATAATTTATACCTAATCTTAGACACCATATTAAATGAAGTCCAGTGAAGAGGCTTGTTGAAATAGAGTACTTCTCCTTCTATAAAGTTCATTCTAACTATTGAGTTGTTCAAAAAATTGAGAATATTATTGAAAGTAATCCAGCTACAACACAATAGTATGCAAAGTAGATTAGTTTACCTTTCTTTACGATGTTAATCATCCACTTACAAGCCAATGCTCCTGTTATAAACGCGGCAAAGAATCCGGTAAGTAGTGCTGTTAAAGAGATTCCGGACTGCTCAAGAGAGAATCCACCTTTCATTAAATCAAGTAATGCTTCACCTAAGATAGGAGGGATTACCATCAAAAATGAGAATTTAGCAACGCTTTCCTTTTTGTCTCCCAAAAGGATACCTGTTGCAATGGTTGAACCTGATCTTGAAAGACCCGGCATTACTGCACAAGCTTGTGCAAGGCCGATGATAATTGCATCTTTGAATGAAATATCATCTTTTACACGTGGACGTGCATAATATGAAAATGCCAAAAGAGTTGCGGTAACCAAAAGCATAATCCCAACAACCAATAGTCCGCTTCCGAAGATAGCTTCTACTTGGTCTTTGAAGAATAGCCCTACGATTCCTACGGGAATCATGGATAATGCAATCTTAGCTGCATATTTAGTTTCTTCGTTCCATTTGAACTGGAACAAACCTTTTAATATTGCTACAATTTCTTTGTGTAATACAACAATAGTACTTAAAACGGTTGCTGCATGTACTGCTACGGCAAAAGTAAGATTCTCTTCGCCGCTCATTTGAAAAATATAACTTCCAATGGTTAAGTGTCCGCTACTGCTGACAGGTAAGAACTCAGTTAATCCTTGTACAATACCTAAGATAAGGGCTTCAAATACATCCATGAATTTTATTCTGTTATTTTAGTTGGTCGGTTAAAGACAATTGCAAAGATCATTAGAACAAAACCGATCAATGTAGTAACAGGTGCAATCACAATACGTCTGGTATCGAAGATTGCAGGATTGAATGATGTTTCATCGGCAGATCCACCTCCCGACATCAATAAAAAGCCAATAACTATTAGTACCACGGATATAGCCATGAGTACGAAGTTTGTTTTTCCGAGGGCGAAATTTGTATTAGACATTGTCGCTTGTTTTAGATATAATATAATTTATCGAATTTCATCTTTATATATTTATTCACGGCACACCATGTTGCAATGGTGGTGAGTAGCATTCCTGCACCGATCACAATGATTGCAGTTTCAATAAGCAGCTCTGGTGTTAGCACTCCTTGAAGCCCGGGGATTTCTATATTTGCATAATAAAGAGCTCCCGCAAGCATCGCCAATGCTAATAAGCCTGCCATAAATCCATTTGCGAGGTTTTGCCTGATAAAAGGACGACGAATGAATCCCGGCGTTGCACCTACAAGTTTCATTGTATGGATGAGAAATCTTTTGGAATAAATATGAAGTCTGATTGTGTTATTAATGAGTGCAAAGGAAATGATGGAAAGAATGGCTGCGAGTCCTAAGAGAATAATTCCCACTCGTTTTACATTCTCATTCACGATTTGCATCATGTCTTTTCGATAAAGAAGATCTTCGATTTGCGTATCAGTCTTAATTTGTTGTTCGATAATGACCAAACTGTCCGGGTTTGCATATTCGGAGTTTAACTTGATTTCGATAGTTGAAGACAAAGGATTAAATCCTAAGAATGTTTCCGGATTCTCTCCGATTTCTGCTTCAAGCTCTTTGGCAGCCTGTTCTTTAGATATAAAAAGAGTAGACTTTACAAAATCTTCTTTAGCCAATCGTTTTTGAAGGCGGTCAATATCTGCTTGCTTTGCATTCTCTTTGAGAACGATCGAAAAAGAGATGCTCTCTTTTACATACGAGGATAAGGTGTCTCCAATTCTAGCGAGAAGGAATATTGAACCTAGAAGAAACAACACCAATGCCACACTGAACATAGATGTCAGTCTGGAGTTGAAAAACGAGGTTGATTTAATCTTTTTATTTTCAGTCATCAGACGCCTTCTTAAGATGATAAATTAAAAATGGAGATATGCTAAGGGTGCATATCTCCCAATTTCTTCGCAAATAAAATATTATTTCTTGAATTTGCTCTTTTGTTTAGTTTAATTTAACTGTTATTCAACAGGCTCGCCAAACAAGGTTGCGCTAGAAGCGTTGTTAATGGTTACCATAACTTTATCACCAACGCGATAGTTCTTCTTATCAAAGATTACTACTTTGTTTTGAGAGGTGCGGCCAAATAGTTGTTCTCTAGAGCGTTTAGAGAATCCTTCTACAAGAACTTCAAAAGTCTTGCCGATGTCTCTTTTGTTGCTAGCTTCCGATAATTCAAGTTGAAGACTAATCATTCGGTTTAGACGATCTATTTTTACTTCTTCCGGAATATCATCCGCCAAATGCTTCGCTGCATACGTTCCCGGACGTTCAGAGTATTTAAACATAAAGGCAGAGTCATAACCAACTTCTCTCATAAGAGATAGTGTGTCTTGAAACTCCTCTTCTGTCTCAGAGTGGAACCCACAAAATAGGTCGGTTGAGATTGCACTGTCGGGTAGAATTCGTTTGATCGCAGCAATACGCTCCAAGTACCATTCTCTGGTGTACTTACGATTCATAACGTCCAAAATGCGCGAGTTTCCGGATTGAGCCGGTAAGTGAATCATTTTGCAAAGATTATCGTACTTTGAGATCACATGAAGTGTTTCGTCGCACATATCTTTAGGGTGTGAGGTTGTAAATCGAATTCGCATTTCAGGAGCTTCTTCGGCAACTAATTGAAGAAGTCTTGGGAAGTTGATGGTTTCTCCATCTCTTTCAAAAGAGTAAGAATTTACATTTTGCCCTAGAAGGGTAACTTCTCTAAAACCTTTCTCTTTTAAATCACGTAGTTCATTTAAGATGCTTTCTACGTCGCGGCTACGTTCTCTACCTCTGGTATAAGGTACAATACAATAGGTACAAAAGTTGTTACATCCACGCATAATTGAGATAAAGCCTGAGATTTTGACACCACTTAGTTTCAAAGGGATCACATCTTTATACGTTTCTTGTGTCGAAAGCTCTACATTAATCGCTTTCTCTCCAGTTTCAACTGCGCCTACAAGATTGGGAAGATCCATGTATGCGTCTGGTCCTACGACAAGATCAACTCCGTGTTTGTCAATAAGTTCGTCTTTTACGCGCTCAGCCATACAGCCCAAAACACCAACGATAAGGTTTCTTTTCTTTTTACGTAGCGATTGGAAATATTGAAGACGAGAAATGATTTTTTGTTCGGCATTATCACGAACCGAACAGGTGTTTACAAAGATAGCATCAGCATCTTTAATGTCGTCAGTTACAACATAGTCGTCCATTTGCATTACAGAGGCAACGACCTCGCTATCTGCAACATTCATTTGGCAACCATACGTTTCGATAAATAGTTTCTTTTCTACTACTTCAGTTGCAGATTTAAAGTCCGCTTCTTGCTTACAATCTTTCATGTTGTGTTATTAAAAAGTTAAAAATTTGTTTCTGTTGCTTATTTTACTGTCAAATTGTTTGTTCAGTAAAGAAACCTAGTTTATATTTGCTTCGAAAAAATAAAATTTTTTCATAGTTAAGGTTTTGGTTAAAATGAGTTGAGGGTGGCTGTGAAGTTACCCTCACTTTACTTTTATACTTCTGTAAAAGAGTTGTGAATTAAAATTATTCTTTTACATTTGGGGTGCAAATGTAATAAAGTTATGGATAGTCTAGGTGATTGGCTTTATATAGTTTTAATTGTTTTAGGAGGAATTGTTAGTTTCTTAGCAGAAAATAAGAAAAAGAAAGCAGCAAAATCCCCTATACCATCTGCAAAGCCTGCAGATGAAGCTCACACTACTGAATGGGATGTTTTTCAAGAACAGTCCCGTCCAAAACGTTCTTACCGTAAGGTTGACACCTCTAATACGGTAACAAACTCTTCCACTATTTTCTCAAGCAACCAACGAGACGCTACTCTCGAGGAAAAAGCAATGAAGTCTGAAAAAGACACATTACTTCGTCGTGATACAACTCCAGATATGACAGAAGCAGATGATGAGTGTGCAGAACGCATCGAATTATCCAATGCAGAAGAATTGCGCAAAGCAGTTATTTACTCTGAAATATTAAAGAGAAAAGAGTATTGAATAAATATATTTCTATTTTTGCTTACAATTTGATCTGAAAGAACACACGTTTTATTTTAAATGTAAAGAAATATGGCATTGAAGTTTATTACTGCTGAAGAAGCTGCATCGTATATTAATCATAACGATAATGTAGGATTCAGTGGATTTACAGCAGCCGGTTGTCCGAAAGCTGTCCCTGCGGCTTTAGCTAAAAGAGCAATTGAAGAACATGAAAAAGGTAACCCTTTTCAAATCGGTATGTTTACCGGAGCATCTACAGGGGATGCAATCGACGGAAATCTAGCAAGAGCGAATGCAATTAAGTTTCGTACACCTTATCAATCGAATGGTGACTTACGCAAATCATTAAATGCCCATGATGCAGCATACTTCGATATGCACTTGTCTCAATTGGCACAAGAGTTGCGTTATGGCTTCTATGGCAAAGTGAATGTTGCAATTGTAGAAGCAGCAGATGTAACAGAAGATGGTGAGATTGTACCTACTTGTGGTGTTGGCATTATCCCAACTGTTTGCAAATTGGCAGATAAGATCATCGTCGAATTAAACTCATGTCATCCGAAAGCAATCAGAGGAATGCATGATATCTATGAGCCTTTGGATCCGCCTTTGAGAAGAGAAATTCCAATCTATAAAACATCAGACCGTATTGGTAGTGCATGTGTAAAAGTAGATCCGTCTAAAATTATTGGAGTGGTAGAAACAAGTCTTCCTAACGAAGGCGGAAGCTTTGCACCACTTGATGATGTAACTTTAGGTATTGGTAACAATGTAGCAAACTTCTTGGCTTCAGAGATGAAAGCCGGTCGTATACCAGCAGGCTTTTTACCATTACAGTCGGGAGTAGGAAACGTGGCAAATGCTGTGTTGGCAGCTTTGGGCAATAATAAAGATATTCCTGCTTTTGAAGTATATACAGAGGTAATTCAAGACGCTGTAATTACGTTGATGAAAGAAGGTCGCGTTAAGTTTGCTAGCGGTTGTTCATTGACCGTAAGTAATCCGGTGATCGAAGAGATCTACGCAAACCTTGATTTCTTCAAAGACAAAGTGTTGTTGCGTCCGCAAGAGATCTCAAACAATCCGGAAATTGTACGTCGTTTAGGACTTATCACCATCAATACGGCACTTGAAGCAGACATCTTCGGAAATATCAACTCAACACACGTGTTGGGAACTAAAATGATGAACGGAATCGGAGGTTCGGGCGACTTTACGCGCAACGCTTATCTTTCGATGTATACAACTCCATCGATTGCAAAAGATGGAAAGATCAGTTCGTTTGTTCCAATGGTATCTCACGTAGACCATTCAGAGCACTCTGTTAAAGTAATTGTTACCGAGCAAGGTGTAGCTGATTTGCGTGGAAAATCACCAGTTCAACGAGCTGAAGCAATTATTGAGAACTGTGTTCATCCTCAATACAAACAACTTCTTTGGGATTACATGAAGTTAGGCGTAAAAGGACATACACCTCAATGTTTGGATGCTTCATTTGCATTCCATAAAGCTTTTGCTGAAACTGGAGACATGAGAAATGTAGATTGGTCGATATATAAATAAAAATCAGATATCCCCGATAAAATATAAGGTCGCTTCTAAAACAAAGAAGCGGCCTTTTTTCTTTATGTATTAGAGTGTTTGTTATTTCTGTTTCGATCACATAATACGGGGTAAAGAGTGAAACGTTTCTTTCATTATTTGGTAGAAGGCTTTTTGCGAATCAGCGGTAGTGTAACCAGTTTGGTCATTATCTTGATTATTTTGTTTCTTTTCAAAGAGGCTTTTGGGTTGTTCAATGAACCCATTGTGCAAAAAGGATACTTGTTGGTTGTCAATAAAGACAATCCGATCTCACGACTGAAACCAGAACAAATCAAAAGTATTTTTGATCAGGATATAACCAACTGGAACGAAGTGGGAGACTACAATTGTGCGATCCATTCCGTACGCTTTTCTGCATTGATAAAAGGTGTAGAAGCTGAAGATTTAGAAAAGGACCCTCATTTGGTATCCGCACGAATAGATTCGGTTCTTGCGACAAAAGGAACCATTCTTTATGTTCCGCAAAAATATTTACCTCCGGATAATTCAGGAAAGATACTCAATGAAGGAACAATAACTCCTGCCGACTTCTTTGGTTCCAAAGAGTGGTATCCCACAGCAACTCCTACACCAATATTCGGACTAATCCCCCTATTGTTAGGAACACTAATGGTTAGTTTTGGTGCAATTGTGATAGCGTTGCCATTAGGCATTGCTGTTGCTATTTTTATGGCAGAGATTGCATCTGTCAAACTCCGCAATATTGTCAAACCCGTAATCGAGCTACTTGCCGGGATTCCATCAGTCGTTTATGGGTTCTTCGGTCTTGTTGTTTTAGTCCCTTTGATTCAGACTGTTTTTAATCTTCCTGTCGGAGAAACCGCTTTAGCCGGAAGTATCATTCTTGCAATAATGGCACTGCCGACTATTATAACCGTAGCGGAAGATGCGATTCGGAATACACCAGTGGCAATGAAAGAAGCGAGTCTTGCACTAGGTGCAACTCATTGGCAGACGATCTACAAAGTGGTGCTCCCTTACGCAAAATCAGGAATAGCTTCGGCAGCAGTTCTTGGTATTGGGCGCGCCATTGGAGAAACCATGGCAGTACTTATGGTTACAGGTAATGCGGCGATCATTCCAACTACATTCTTTGAGCCTGTACGCACCATTCCGGCTACGATCGCAGCAGAGTTGGGGGAAGCACCCAAAGGAGGAGCCCACTATGAAGCCTTGTTTATGCTTGGGGTCGTTCTTTTCTTTATTACGCTGCTGCTAAGTCTGTACGTTGAATACATTGTAAATCGAAAAAAATAACGAGCTATGAATGTGGATTTGCAAAACGAAGAGAGTCGAAAAACCGCTACACAGCGCTTAGCATTCGGCCTATTTGCCATATTAAGTGTCGGAGTCGTATTCATTCTTTTTATTATACTTGGCTTTATTATCTACAAAGGAGGGAAAGTGCTTTCTTGGGATTTTATAACCGAATTTCCAAAAGATGGGATGACATCCGGAGGGATTTATCCCGCCATTATCGGAACACTTTACTTGGTTGCAGGAAGCAGTTTAGTAAGCTTTCCCATCGGTATATTATCAGGGATTTATATGAATGAGTATGCTACAAACGGACGATTGATCAAGTTTGTACGAATTATGACCAACAACCTCAGTGGAGTTCCGTCTATTGTATTTGGATTGTTTGGGATGGCACTATTTGTAAACTATTTTAAGTTTGGTGATTCGATTTTGGCCGGGTCTTTGACTTTAGGACTCCTATCTGTACCACTAATCATTCGAACCACAGAAGAAGCGTTGAAGTCAATAGATAATAACTTTCGATATGCAAGCTTAGCTCTTGGAGCTACAAAGCTTCAAACCATATTTCGTGTGTTATTACCCATTGCAATGCCTAATATTATTACCGGATTGATCCTTTCGGTCGGAAGAGTTGCAGGTGAAACAGCTCCGATATTGTTTACCTGTGCAGCTTATTACTTGCCAAAGCTTCCGGGGGGAATTATGGATCAATGCATGGCTTTGCCTTACCACTTGTATGTAGTATCGACGAGCGGAACCAACATCGAAGCATCTCGAGAAGTTGCATACGGAACAGCGTTGGTGTTAATTCTATTCGTGCTAATTATAAATGTATTGGCGCATATTTTACGCGTTTATTTAGGAAAGAAAGTAAAAATGAGATAATCAGATCATATGGTAAAGATTGATGCACAGCATGTCGATTTCTATTA
Organism: Tannerellaceae bacterium; assembly: GCA_051656605.1. GTDB lineage: Bacteria > Bacteroidota > Bacteroidia > Bacteroidales > CAMTPD01 > UBA12018. Next base: position 24,838 of record JBOGCF010000048.1, read on the forward strand.
TGGAGATTTTCATGCATTGAAAAATATTTCGATGCAGATAGAGGAGAATACTTGTGTCGCTTTTATTGGACCTTCGGGATGTGGAAAATCAACCTTTCTTCGCCTTTTCAACCGGATGAATGATCTCATCCCAAACACACGTATGGAAGGAACGATTTGTATCGACGGACAAGATATTTATGCAAAGAATGTTCAAGTTGATATCTTGCGAAAGAAAGTAGGGATGGTATTCCAAAAACCGAATCCCTTTCCGAAATCAATTTTCGAGAACGTGGCGTACGGACTTCGGGTCAATGGTGTAAAGGATAAGAAGTATATCGAAGAAAAGGTAGAGTTTTCGCTCAAGCAAGCTGCACTCTGGGACGAAGTGAAGGATAAGCTGAAGAAATCAGCCTTCGATCTTTCGGGAGGGCAACAACAACGTTTGTGTATTGCCCGCGCGCTGGCGATCTCTCCGTCTGTGATATTAATGGACGAGCCGGCATCTGCGCTTGATCCCATTTCCACAACAAAAATCGAAGATCTAATTTACACATTGAAGAAAGAGTATACCATTGTTATTGTGACGCATAGCATGCAACAAGCGGCCCGTGTTTCGGATAAGACCGGATACTTTTACCTCGGTGAGTTAATCGAATACGACGATACGCGAAAAATATTTACGAAACCCGAAAAAGAGTCGACACAAAACTATATTACCGGAAGATTCGGTTAACTTAGGAACATGCTAATTATAAAACAGATACTACTATGAAGATAATAGAACATGAATTGGCCGAGTTGAAGAAGAATATCGGAGAGATGTGGGATTTGGTATACAAACAAATCTCAAGAGCTTCAGAAGCTTTACTGACCAACAACAAAGATCTTGCTCACGAAGTATTGGCGATGGAGCGTCGTGTAAATGCGTATGAATTGAAGATTGATAGCGATTGTGAAGACGTCATAGCATTGTATGCACCTGTAGCAGTAGACCTACGCTTTGTGTTGGCTGTATTGAAAGTGAATACCAATCTTGAGCGTCTCGGTGATTTTGCGGAAGGCATCGCACGTTATGTTGTAAGGCATGCCGATCATGGAGCTGTAGAACAGGAAATGATTGAAAAGACTCGCTTGAAAGAGATGATTAATACAGTATTAGAAATGTTTTTACTAACCAAGCAAGCCATGGAGCAAGAGAATACAGATCTTGCAACCAAAGTATTTAGTAAAGACAACATCGTAGATGAGATCAATATCAGTTCGATCGAGATTTTAAACAACTACATACAAAAAGATCCTTCTTTAGGGCTCACGGCTCTTTATCTGGTCGGAGTTATCCGCAAGCTCGAGCGCTTTGGCGATCACTGTACCAATATCGCTGAAGAGATCATTTTCTATGTAGATGCAAAAGTTTTGAAGCATAAAGGAAAGAAATACAGCAGCCCCGACCTTGCAGAGGAAAAAACGCAAGAAGGAGCTGAGAAGCCAGCATAAAAAAACCGGGAACAAACATTGTATTGTTCCCGGTTTTTTAGTTTAAAACTGCTGCATGTCCACCAGTTTCTTATAATATCCGTCTAGTTCGATCAAATCTTCGTGTTTGCCTCGCTCTACGATATGTCCTTCGTGCATTACACAAATTTCATCCGCACTTCGAATTGTTGATAAGCGGTGTGCAATTACAATGGTAGTTCTGTTGCGCATTAAGTTCTCCAATGCCTCTTGTACCAAACGTTCCGATTCGGTATCCAAAGCCGAAGTAGCTTCATCCAAGATCAAGATGGCCGGATTCTTTAAGATCGCACGGGCAATACTGATACGCTGTCTTTGTCCACCCGAAAGCTTGCCACCGCGGTCGCCGATATTCGAATCATAACCTTGGTCGGTCGCCATGATAAACTCATGGGCATTTGCGATTTTTGCAGCTTCGATCACTTGTTCCATCGTTGCGTTCTCTACTCCAAAAGTAATGTTGTTGTAGAACGAATCATTAAACAAAATAGCCTCTTGATTCACATTCCCCATCAATGAACGCAGATCATGTAGGGTAGCATCTTTAATGTCTACGTTGTCGATCGAGATAACTCCTTCATTGATATCGTAAAATCTTGGAAGAAGATCTACCATTGTAGACTTCCCAGATCCCGATTGTCCTACAAGAGCTACTGTTTTTCCTTTCGGGATTGTAAGATTTACTCCTTTAATAATCCAGTCGTTCTTGTATTTAAACCAAATGTCACGGTATTCAATTTTATCATGAAACGCAATCGCTTTTGGATGTACAGGATCAGATATATTCGTTTCGGCCAATAATATTTTATCGATACGTTCGATTGATGCAAGGCCTTTCTGAATTGAGTATACAGACTTTGAAAGCTGTTTTGCCGGCTCAATTAAGTTGAAGAAGATCACCAAATAATAGATAAATACCGAAGCATCAATACTGTTGTCATTGTTGATGATCAGTGAGCCACCATACCACAAAACGATAACAATCGTAATGGTTCCTAAGAACTCACTCATTGGGTGAGCAAGTTGTTGACGGCGAAAGATACGTGTTGTTGTTCTTTTAAACTGTTCGTTGGTTTTTGCAAAGCGATTTTCGATTTTACGTTCAGCATTAAATGCTTTGATAATACGCAATCCACTCAGTGTTTCCTCTATTTGAGACATTAACTCTCCCCATTCATTTTGTCCTTGAATGGAGCGTTTCTTCAGTTTCTTACCTACTTTGCCCATGATATAACCCGAAATAGGAAGTAGGATGAGAACGAATATTGTAAGTTTCCAACTAATCACGATCATTCCAATCAGATAGATGAGAATCAACAGAGGATTCTTAAGCAACATATCCAATGAGCTCATGATTGAGTTTTCCACCTCATTTACGTCGCCAGAGATACGCGCCATAATATCGCCTTTGCGTTCTTCTGAGAAGAACCCTAGAGGAAGCTCTAATATCTTTTTATTGATTTTGATTCGGATATCGCGTACAATACCTGTGCGGATAGGAATAAGGTAATAACCTCCCATATACGAAGTACCTACTTTTAAGAATACCATGATGATCAAGAAGATCCCAAAGCATAGCAATACGGTCGAAGGACCAAGGTTTGAGGTTGCTTCCGATATGAATGCTTGAAAGTTATTCTCAAGTACATCTTTGATCTGGCTCCAAGAACTTTGAGAAAGGTCGAAGTCCCATGGTTGATACGTGTACGTTTGTTGATCAATCTTGAATAAGATGTTGAGAATCGGGATGATTGTAGCATAACCTGCAAGACTTAAGAATGCAGTCAGTACATTCATGAAAATACTCAGTGCCAAGTATTTTTTATAGGGCGGTACATATTCTTTGAGTACCCGAAAGAAATCGCTCATTCGTTTATAGAGGTTTAAATGATTAAGAGTAATTGCAAAAATGTGGTGCAAGTTACTCAATCTAAGAGAATATTACAAGTAGGATTTCTTTGTTGTTAGTATTCGTTAGAAGTCGAAGTTATTGTATTGTGATCTAATTATTCAGTTGAAAATACAAATAAGATAAGGCAAATAATGAACCATTAATATATGTTGTTAAGCATGCTCCTTAATGTCTTATTAATCAAGTTTAGCTCTTGATTCGCATGTGTTGTATTAACTATCTTTGCAAAACGAATGGTTAATAAGTTACATGTTTGAATCAACATACCATTTCGTATTGAAAAACTTAAAGTATAGATATCATGAAATTTAAATTTCTTTTCGGACTAATGCTTTCTGCATCGGTGCTGACAGCACAAGAACAAGCGAAATGCCCGCTTAATGATTTTCAAGAATTAACAGATACTAAGCCTATTGACAATGCCGCTTGGGATAAATTCGGAAATAAAGTAGACATCAGTTGGGCTTCTACCGATGTGCGTTATAGCAAAACCAACGTTCCGCAAGTAAAACAAGCTAAAGCGATGAATCTGACAGCTTGGAAGGGCGAACGTGTCAATGCACAAGCATTGATCTGGACCGGAAAGAATATTGAAGACATGACCGTGAAGGCTTCAGACCTTCGTGGCCCTTCGGGATCTATCATTCCTGCAAGTGCAATTAAGACCGACTTTGTGCGCTACGTGATGACAGACCAGTTGAACAATGGCGGCGGAGGTTGCGGACATCGTCCCGATCCTACACAATTCGACTCTTCACTCGTTGCAGATATCATCGACGTTGTTAAAGTAAGAGATATTGCACAACGCACTACGCAACCTGTATGGGTAAACGTATGGGTTCCTGCCGATGTGAAAGCCGGAAGCTACAAAGGAAATGTAACCTTTTCGAGTAAAGAAACTGGAGACGTAACGTTGGCTTTAGACGTTAAAGTATTAAACAGAACATTACCGGCTCCTGCCGATTGGGCTTTTCATTTGGATTTGTGGCAAAACCCATTCTCGGAAGCACGTTATAACGATGTTCCATTGTGGAGCGAAGCACACTTCGAAGCAATGCGCCCGACGATGCAAATGCTAGCAAATGCAGGTCAGAAAGTAATTACAACAACCTTGCTTCACAAAGCTTGGGGCGGACAAACTGAAGATTTCTTCGAAACGATGGTAACGCGTACCAAGAAACTAGACGGTACATGGGCATTCGACTATGCAATCTTTGATAAATGGGTTGAATATATGATGTCGTTGGGTATCGACAAACAAATCAATTGTTATTCGTTGATTCCATGGAAACTTTCGTTCCAATACTTCGATCAAGCGACCAACAGTTTGCAATACATCGATACCAAACCGGGTACACCTGAATACGAAGCATATTGGAAACCTTTTATTGCCGACTTTGCAAAGCACTTGCGTGCAAAAGGCTGGTTCGACATTGCAGTGATGTCGATGGACGAAAGACCGGTTCCGGCTATGCAGGCTGCTATCAAAACAATTAAAGATGTAGAGCCTGACTTCAAGATCTCACTAGCGGGATGGTATCATCCGGAAATCGAATCCGATTTATACGATTACTGTTTGGCCTATACCTTTAATGTCCCTGCCGAAACAAAAGCAGCACGTGAAAAAGCTGGAAAGAAAACAACCGTGTATACTTGCTGTACAGAGTCTTTCCCGAATACATTCACATTCTCAGATCCTGCCGAATCTACTTGGTTGGGATGGCATGCGATGTCGGGCAACTACGACGGATACCTTCGTTGGGCTTACAACAGCTGGACAAAAGAACCGCTTCAAGACTCACGTTTCCGTACATGGGCGGCAGGCGACTGCTACTTGGTTTATCCAAACGGCCGCTCGTCGATTCGTTTCGAACGCATGATCGAAGGGATTCAAGATTATGAGAAAATGCGTATCTTGAAAGAAGAATTCAAAGCGAAGAACCAAACCGGTAAATTGAAACAACTCGACAAACTGGTATCTCAGTTTACGGTAGACGGAGCAGCCGGTGGCGATGCAGCAACAAAGATCAACAATGCTCGTAAAGCATTGAACCAATTCTAATCGCTTCGACGATACGGAATCACGATAAAACGCAAAAAACACTAACTACTTAATAGAATGAAGAAAAGCTATATTGTATTATTATCAGCTCTTTTAGGGTTCTCTTCTTGTAAAGAACAGAAGCCGGCCGATATCTTGATTGTTCCGCAACCGGTGAGCGTTATTCCCGCTCAAGGTGTGTTTACCATCAAATCGTCTACTCCGATTCGCATTAGTGTCGATACGGAAGAGATGAGAAGCGTAGCGAATTACATCAATTTATTACTTTCGAAATCATTAGGCGGAAATATGCCGGTTGAGCTAGGCGTAGGTAAAGACGGGATCAACATCTCGACCGATGCAAATATGCCTTCCGAAGCATACAAGCTAGATGTAAAAGAAGGGGCTGTGCAGATTACTGCCGGTTCGCCTCGTGCTGCATTTTATGCTGTGCAGACTTTGCGCCAGATGCTTCCTACTGCTATCGAAAAAGGAGAACAAGCTTCATCGTTTGTTGTAGCATGCGCTACCATCGAAGATGAGCCACGTTTTACGCACCGCGGAGCAATGCTCGACGTAGGACGTCATATCTTTTCGGTAGACGAAGTGAAGACTTTCATCGACATGCTTGCGATGCACAAACTAAATACCTTTCACTGGCACTTGACAGAAGATCAAGGTTGGAGAATTGAGATCAAGAAGTATCCGGAACTTACCAAAGTGGGTAGCATGCGTTCGGGTACCATCATCAGCGGTGGCGACAAGAAAGAGTACGATGATAAGCCATATGGCGGATTCTATACACAAGAAGAAGTTAAAGACATTGTTAAGTATGCTCAAGATCGTTTCGTAACCATCATTCCGGAAATTGAAATGCCGGGTCACGGTGTAGCGGCGTTAGCTTCTTATCCATGGCTAGGTTGTACGGGTGGTCCTTACGAGGTACGTAAGGAGTGGGGCGTAGCTACCGAAGTATATTGCGCTGGTAGCGAACGCACATTTGAGTTCCTACAAGACGTGCTTACCGAAGTGTTCGCATTGTTCCCTTCAGAGTACATTCACATCGGAGGCGACGAGTGTCCGAAAGATGCTTGGAAGAAGTGTCCGAAATGTCAGAAACGTATTCGCGACAACAAGCTTAAAGACGAGTACGAACTACAAAGCTACGTGATCAAACGCATGGAGGCATTTATCAATGCAAACGGCAAAAAGATGATCGGATGGGATGAGATCCTTGAAGGCGGACTTGCAAAAACGGCTACGGTAATGTCATGGCAAGGTGTGCACGGCGGTATTGAAGCGGCACGTCATGGTAATGAAGTAATCATGTCGCCAAACTCACACGTTTACCTAGACTTCTATCAGTCGATGGATCGTGCAGCAGAGCCAATCGCAATTGGCGGGTTTACTGATGTTGAGAAGGTGTATAGCTACGAGCCGGTTCCTTCAGAACTTACAGCCGATGAAGCGAAGTTGATCAGAGGTGTTCAAGGAAACATCTGGACCGAATACATGCCAACTTTCTCACAAGTACAGTATATGGCACTGCCACGTATCGCGGCATTGGCAGAGGTTGCATGGACAAAACCGGAATTGAAGAAGTATAGCGAGTTTGTAACCCGCGTAACACCAATGGTAGAACGTTACAAGAACTTGGGCTATAACTATGCAGATCATATTTTCTCTGTACGCGGTGAAGCTGTTCCGACAGAAGGAGCAAAAACACTGACACTAACGTTGTCTTCTGTTACCAAAGGTGATATCCGTTACACAACAGATGGAAGCGAACCAACTGCAACCTCTACACTTTACACGGCTCCAATCACCGTTTCGGGCAACGAGCAAGTGAGAGCGCTTTGCTTTGTTGACGGACAACCGGCAGGTCGCGTATATCGTCAAGATTTCTTTGTAAGCAAAGCTGCTTTCCAAACAGCAGAGTTGCAAAGCAAAACCTCTACAGGTTACCACGCAAAAGGTATCGAAACCTTGACCGACGGTATCAAAGGAAAAGAAGCATTCAACGATGGAAAGTGGATCGGAACTCAGCAAGATGACGTAGTTGCCTTGATTGATTTCGGTACAGAGACTGCGTTCAACACAGCAAAAGTAGGTGCACTTCAAGAGATCAACTCTTGGATCATGATTCCGAATGCTGTAAAGGTTTACACATCAAACGATGGTAAAGAGTTTGCGCTAGCTGGCGAATTAAACAACATTCCTACACTTGAGGGAATGATGAAGAACGGATTGAAACACCTGGAAGTAAAGTTTGACGAACAAAAAGCTCGCTTTGCTAAAGTGGTGGTAGAACGTTCGAAGTTCTTGCCTGAGCCAGACGGTTCTCAAAAGAGACCATCGTATTTGTTTGTAGACGAAGTAGAGATCTACTAATTTATTTATGATATATAGGAAAGGAGTCTTCTGTCATGGAAGGCTCTTTCTTTTTTCGCCAAATTCAATCTCTATGATCTTCCTTATTTGTAAATGTGGAAATTAAGCATGCTTTATATAATGTTAGAATCGTTTGATGCCCATCAAACAATTCAAACCTAGCGATAAGTAAATCGTTCGATGCCCATCAAACGATTTAAACTAAACGAAGAACAAATCGTCAGGTGCCGACGAGGGCACTGAAAAAGGCTGTGTTTTTTATCAACTCTCCGTGCTAGTATACAAAAATGGTTATAATGACTTCTTTTTTAAGAAGAGGCATTATAACCATTTTTACTTATA
>JBOGCF010000049.1:0-198796 GCA_051656605.1 Tannerellaceae bacterium
ATTTCGAACAGAGAAGTTAAGCCCAATAGCGTCGATGGTACTGCGTATAGTGGGAGAGTAGATAGCCGCCGTTTTAGCTCGCAGAGAGCAACAAGTAGAGCGAGTCAGTCGAAAGATTGACTCGCTTTTTTTGTATCTATACGCTACTTTTATTATTCTTACGTTCATTCTTTGAATCGTATTTTATTTCCTTACAGATTATCATTATCTTTGAAATAATATAACGATGATTATTAATATAGATTTATGCAGAAATATCCTTCTATTCTGTTAGAGAATGCTGTAAATGAATTTGCAAACTTACCAGGTGTAGGAAAGAAAACAGCACTTCGTTTGGCTTTGTATTTACTTCGTCGTGATTCAGAATTTACAGAATCTTTTACAAAGGCTTTGACTGAGTTTCGTAACGACATTAAGTATTGTAAAGTGTGCCATAATATCTGTGATGATGAGGTTTGTCCTTTATGTTTAGATCCTTTGCGCGATTCGACGTTACTATGCGTTGTTGAGAATGTAAAAGAAGTAATGGCGATAGAGAATACAGGACAATTTAGGGGCTTGTACCATGTGCTAGGAGGTATTATATCTCCAATGGAAGGCGTTGGACCTGCAGAGCTTGAGATTGAAAGTTTAGTTGAACGTGTTAAATCTGGTCATGTAAAAGAAATTATTTTAGCTTTGAGTACAACAATGGAAGGCGATACCACAAATTTTTATATATTTAGGCGATTAGCTGGTTTAGATGTAAAAATAACCGTTATTGCGCGAGGAGTCTCTATTGGAGATGAAATTGAGTATGCGGACGAGATAACTTTAGGCCGCTCAATATTAAATCGCACCTCTTTCAATGATTCGATGAAAGTCTAGAAATTTATACCAGCATAACTAGCATATAATCTTTTACGAAAAATGTCATGAATGAAATCAAATTATCAGTAGTTATTGTAAACTACAATCAGAAATATTATCTCGAACAGGCTCTAGTATCTTTACGTGCTGCAACAGTTGGTTTTGATATTGAAATTATTGTTGTAGATAACAATGCTGTTGATGGAGCAGGAGCTTATTTATCTGCTCGTTTTCACGAAGTGACATTCATTTCAAATGTAGGTAATGGTGGTATTGCCCAAGGTAATAATATAGCATTCCGTTATGTACATGGAGAATATGTTTTGTTTATGCATCCAGACATTCTTTTAGGAGAAGATGTGTTGCGAACGATGTGTTTCTTTCTTGATGAGCATCCCAAAGTTGCAGGAGTAGGAGCTCGTGTTATTGATGCTTCTGGTAAGTATTATAAAGAATCTTGTCGAATATTTCCAACACCTTCAGATTATCTACTTAAGGTGTTAGGTTTATCTTTTTTCATGTCTAGAAATAATCAACATCGGTTTGCAAAGCTATCATTAAATGCTTCACGATTTAAACCATATAAAATAGAATCATTATGGGGAGCTTTTATGATGATGCGATCACGTGTTTTCAGAGAACTTGGAGGTATGGATGAAAACTTCTTTCTGTATGGTGAAGACTTGGATTTTTCTAAGCGACTTATAGATGCAGGTTACGAAACATACTGTATTCCGGAGACAGTTCTTCATTATCAAAGCAAATTTACTCGTGATGAGAATCGTTTCTTCGTTAATGCATATTATCGTTCCATGCTACTCTATTTCAGTAAGTACTATAAAACATTGCCCGATTTGTATTCAAACTGTTTGAAAGCAGCTGTGATGTGTAGATGGGCTCTTTCACCATTATTTAAACGAAAAAATGATGGCGTAAAAGAGCTTGAAAATAAGAAAAGACGGGTTTTACTTGTTTGTAATGAAATCCTCAGCGAAGAAATTAAGACCCAATTTAATCGTCGTTTTGGAAAGTCTGCTATCGAGCGATGGGCTATTGAGCGAAAAAGTCTAGAAGATTTACTCAATCGACTCCAGCAGCGTCACAGTTTTACAGATATTGTCTATTGTTTCGATGATATGCGTTTCGAGCAGATTATACATAAAATTGAACAATTTTACCCTAAAACGATTATTAATCATATATACTGTAAAGAAACAGGGGTACTCGTTTCACCAGGAATGGCTAGAATGTAAAATAGAACGACCATGAAATTATTAGAAAACGACAGAATTAAGCTTCGGGCTCTCGAACCAAGTGATTTATCAATTTTGTATAAATGGGAAAATGATACAGAGCAATGGGAGGTTGGCAATGCACTATCTCCATATTCGAAATATACACTCAATAATTACATTGAAGAAAGTGGATATGATATTTATCAAAGCAAGCAGCAACGTCTAATTATTGAAGATAAAGCAAAATCTCAAGCTGTAGGAGCTATTGACATGTATGCCTTTGATCCGCACAATTCACATGCTGCTGTAGGGATAATAATAGATCCTTTGGCACGAGAAAAGAAATATGCAACAGAAGCACTTGAACTATTATCTTCATATGCTCTTGGTTTTTTGCATTTGAATCAATTGTACGCATATGTGCCAATCAGCAATGAAAAAAGTGTAGCATTGTTTGAGAAAAATAACTTTATTATCACAGGAAAGTTGCTTCAATGGATACATACTCGTAATGGAAAAGAAGATGTTTATCTAATGCAGAAACTTAGCTCATATTAATAAAATCCCCCTAATAATATTGGCCTGGTTAATCAATATATCGATTAATCAGGCCAATATTATTAGGGGGAATGTTTAGTTCATAAAAGGCTTTTTAGGATAATTTACCCAATGTTTAAATCGTTCACCTAGATTTATCACTGCATCTTTCCAGAACCCTTCGCCATCAGCTTTGAGTATAGGCAGACTATGAGGTTCAGACACAATCCAAGCGTGTTCATTCAACTCTGTAGCAAGTTGACCACTATTCCAGCCTGAATATCCCATAATAAATTTAATATGTCCGTTTATTTTACCACCTTCTTCTATATATTTCTTCATGGCATTGAAGTCTCCGTCAAAATACAACCCATTACCAATAGCATAGCAACCAGGTATAACTTCCTCTCCTAGATCATGAATAAAAAATAGCTTACTTTGGTCTACAGGACCACCCAGGTAGAGACGAATGTTTTCATCCTTCGGAATAAATGGGAGAAAATCATTTAGAACAATCTTTGTTCGTTTATTCAAAACAAAGCCTAAAGAACCGTGTACATCATGTTCGACCAGTAAAACGACAGCTCTCTCAAAATAATGATCTTGGAGAAGCGGTTCGGAAATGAGAAGAGATCCACTGTGAGGATGAATCTCATTCTCAATTGTCTTAAAAAGATTATCCAAAATAGTCATGTCAAGCAGTGGTTTTTTATTTTACTGCGACAATATAAAGGAATCGAATGTTTTATGCAAAATTCAATTGTTAAAGTTGAATTTATTTAGCCTGATTTTGAGCAAATAAAGCAAGCCTTTCGTCCAGAACGATATATTGATAATCTTTAATAAACGAAGTGCAGGCACGTAAACCTTCTTGATTACTACCCGTTGTAGACAATGAAATTGCACTAATCCCGTAATATATTAGCTCTTTCATTAGTTCTCCACCTGTCATTCCCGGATAGCTAATCGTAAAATAAAAACCATCAGCAATTGGCTCATCCATGTCTTTATCATAAACTATTTCAAAACCATGTTTGGTAAATATTTCCTTCATTTTATGAGCTCTTTTACCGTATTCTTTTACTTCTTCAACAAAATTAAATTCACCATCAGATGCCGCTTTGAACATCGCAGCTAGCGCATGTTGTGCAGAGTGACTTGTTCCCGAAGATATGGCGTACAAAGCTCTATGTATATATATGGTTCCGAAAGTACCACCGCCATATCGTTTTGTGAGATTTGAGTAGGCACGATGATAGAGCTTGTCCGAGATCGCAGCTACACCAATACGTTGTCCTGCATAACTGAAAGCCTTTGATCCCGATATATGTAAGATGTAATGGTCGGTGTATTTCGCAACCGATGGTTGATAAGGAGCTTGAAAAGGAATACCTAGCTCTTTTCTGAAATCCATTGCAAAATAAGCAAGATCTTCAATCACTATTGCATCATATTGTGTAGCAAGAGTTCCGATTGTCTTAAGTTCTTCATCAGTAAGACAAAACCATGCAGGATTATTCGGGTTTGAATAAATAATAGCAGAAATATTACCTTGTGCAAGATATGATTCCAACTTGTCTTTTAGTTTTTCTCCTCTGAAGTTATACACATCAAATGATTCGTATTTATATCCCAAAACTACCAATTGTTGTTTTTGTACAGGGAATCCTGGATCGATAAATAAAATAGTATCTTTCTTTTCATCACATTGGCCACAAACAAGGAAAGAAGTAAAAGTACCTTGCATAGATCCCACAACCGGTACACATCCTTCCGGTGAAATATCCACATCAATAAAAGCTTTTACAAAGCGCGAAGCTTCTTGTTTCAAAGCAGGTATACCATCAATGTTTGGATAAATCGATGCAACACCACTTTCAAGAGCAGCAATTTCAGCATCAACGCCTACTTGAGCTGCTTTGAGGCCGGGTACACCCATTTCCATGTGGATGAACTCTACATTGGTTTGTTTCTCGATTTGATTTGATATTGCAACAATTTCTCTGATTGTAGCTTTTCCGAAGTCTGGAAGATGGAATTTCTCAATAATGTTATCAGCTATTTGAGTATCAATAGGTTTGTTTTTCATTGGACATTATATATTATGATTTTTGCAAATGTATGAAATAATTCAACAAAAAATAATTCTATGAAGGTATTGCAGGATTAAAAATAATAACTACCTTTGCAACGCAATCGGGAATAACGGTTGTGACTAACAAACGGTGTGGTAGTTCAGCTGGTTAGAATACCTGCCTGTCACGCAGGGGGTCGCGGGTTCGAGTCCCGTCCATACCGCAGCTGTTGAGCTTATGCTCGGCAGCAAATTGCGAAAGTAGCTCAGTTGGTAGAGCATAACCTTGCCAAGGTTAGGGTCGCGGGTTCGAGTCCCGTCTTTCGCTCTTAGCGTTCAACTCAATGAGTTGGACGCTTTTTTTATATCTATACCTCATTTCATGTTAAGCAACATTTGATATAATTGCGTAAAAGAAAGAACTAATACTACATTTGCCTTATCAATAATGAAAGACTCAACTAAACAAACTAACCATGAACAAGAAGATTACATGTGCAGTAGCCTCACTTTTCGTAGCAATGACTTCAATTGCTCAAAACCCAAGCCTAAAGTTTAATGATAATGGTAAATTTAAAATCGTTCAATTTACCGATGTTCATTACAAGTACAATAATCCCAAATCAGACATCTCTCTCGAGCGAATAAAAGAAGTTATTGAGGTTGAAAAGCCAGACTTGGTTGTGTTTACCGGTGATGTAATCTATGCAAAACCTGCCGATAAAGGATTTCAAACAGTGATGCAGCCATTGGTAAAAGCTAAAATCCCATTTGTTGTCACCTTTGGAAACCATGACGACGAGCAAGGTATGTCACGCAAAGAGCTAATGGATGTTTTGTATAAAATACCCTATAATCTAACCGATACAGTTGCCGGGCTTTCTGGAGAATCCAATGTAATTTTAAAGGTAGCTTCTTCTAAAGACAATAAAAATGCAGCCATATTATATTGTATCGATTCAAATTCGTATTCATCCGTTGATGGAATAGGAGGTTATGATTTTATCAAGTCTGATCAGATCGAATGGTACAGACAAAACAGCAAAGAATTTACAAAACAAAACGGCGGAACCCCTGTACCCTCATTGGCATTCTTCCATATCCCATTACCCGAATTCAGAAGTGCAACAACAACAGAGGGTTGTTCAATGATTGGAACTCGCATGGAGAAATCTTGTCCTCCCGAACTAAACTCAGGCTTCTTTACTTCAATCAAACAAATGAAAGATGTGATGGGCGTATTCGTTGGGCATGATCACGATAACGACTATGCAGTCAGTTATCACGGAGTCATGTTAGCTTATGGTCGATATAGTGGTGGTGACACTGTATATAACAATCTTACAAACGGCGCACGTGTAATTGAACTAACTGAAGGTGATAGTGGTTTCAATACATGGATACGTCTTGCAGGGGATCAGGTTACAAACAAGGCTAAGTTTCCACAAGACTTTGTTCGTTCAAACAAATAAAGACTAGAAAGTTCAGATTAATATAGTATAGTCAGAAGAGAGCGATTTGAGTTTGTCATCTCAAATAAGCTCTCTTTTCTATTTTTTGTAGCATTAAAAAGAAAGGGGGATTCAATTGCAAAATTGAATCCCCCCTTTGATATAGACAAGTCTATCTTTATTTTTTAGCGTAAACTTCAGCTAGTTTAGCCTCAAGTTCGTCACCACGAAGGTTTTTCGCAATGATGATACCTTGTGGATCTACAAGAATTGTTTGAGGGATACTGTTTACTGCATAGATAGCAGCTCCTTCACACTTCCAACCTTTAAGGTCGCTAAGTTGTGGCCAAGGCATTTTCATTTCTTTCACTGCACCAACCCAAGCTTCTTTCTTGTTATCAAGAGAAATACCAACGATTTCGAAACCTTGCTTGTGGAATTCTTTATATGCTTTCACTACATTCGGCATTTCTGCACGACAAGGACCACACCATGAAGCCCAGAAGTCGATCAATACATAGTTTCCTTTTCCTACATAGTCGCTAAGCTTTTGCATTTTGCCATCGATGTTTTCCATTTCAAAATCGATGAATGGTTGACCTACTGCAACTTTCTTCAACGTTTCAAAGCGGTTTACGATTTTGTCAACACCCGGAGCCGATTTGAAAGCAGAGTCTGCTTTTTCAATCCAAGTACCTTGGATCTCTTCGTCGATATATCTTCTGAAGTTTGACAAAGCCATACCACCAGTTACGTTGTTAAGGTTCTTTTCGATAAAAGCAACAAGAGACGAATCTCTTTTAGCGCCAATAGCTTTAGCCTTGTTGCCAAACTCTTCATCCTTCTCAGGAGTGATTGCGCTATCTTTACGCAATTGCATAGCTTCGCTATAAAGAGCAAACTGTTCGTCGTTGATCGATTTTGTTACTTTACGAAACTCAGTATATGCATCATTCAATACAGTACCGTTGATCGTAGAAAGAGAATCCATAACCGCAGTCATCGATCCGTTTTCAAGAATGATAGGAAGATTAAACGCTTTCGATTCGCCGGTAGTATTTCTGCCTTTGTTTTCAGGAAGGTTTAAGTCAGAAGCGTTAAACGAAATATATCCGTACACCGGAGTCGCTTGTTCGCCTTTGAAAACAAACTTGCCATTCTCAACCACAACGCTATCGATACGTTGCAAAGCACCGTCTTTGTATTCCGAAAGGTATACATACTTGCCATTTAGGTCAGTGCTGTTTACGGTACCATCAATTTCGTATCCTGCTTTTTGTGAGCAAGCAGCTAGCACGGCAGATGCAGCCACGAATGAAATAATACGTTTCATAAAATCAATTTTAAAATTATTTGTGTTATTGTTTTTCTTTGGAGGTGCAAACGTACAACAAACTTTGCAAAATGTAAAAGAATACCTAGGTATAGTTATAAACATTTATAATTTGAGGGGGTGGTACTTTCAAAAAAAAATGCGAAATTTGCGCCCGAATTACGATGAACAGTTCATTTATACTCTATAAATACTTTTAAGAAATGACAAAAAGCGCATTACAAATTGCTAGAGCAGCTTACGCACCTAAAGTGCCTAAAGCTCTTCACGGTGCAGTTGTTGCAAAAAACGGTGCTGCAACTCAATCAGTAGCTGACCAAGCTGAAATTGAAAAGTTGTTCCCTAACACTTATGGCATGCCAATCATCAGCTTCGAAGAAGCAGGTGAGAACAAAGAATATCCAGCTATCAATGCAGGTGTAATCCTTTCTGGTGGTCAAGCTCCAGGTGGACACAATGTAATTGCTGGTCTATTCGACGGTTTGAAAGCTCTTAACAAAGACTCTAAACTTTACGGTTTCCTTATGGGTCCTGGTGGTTTGGTTGATCACAAATACATGGAGCTTACTGCTGATATCATCGACGAATACCGCAACACAGGTGGTTTCGATATCATCGGTTCAGGCCGTACAAAACTAGAAACTACGGAGCAATATGACAAAGGTCTTGAGATCTTGAAACAATTGAACATCTCTGCATTGGTTATTATCGGTGGTGACGACTCAAACACTAACGCTTGTGTATTGGCTGAATACTATGCAGCAATCAACGCAGGTGTACAAGTAATCGGTTGTCCTAAAACTATCGACGGTGACTTGAAAAACGAAATGATTGAAACATCATTCGGTTTCGACACTGCATGTAAAGTATACTCTGAAGTTATCGGTAACATCCAACGTGACTGTAACTCAGCTCGTAAATACTGGCACTTTATCAAGTTGATGGGTCGTTCGGCTTCTCACATCGCTTTGGAATGTGCGCTACAAGTTCAACCAAACATCTGTATCATTTCAGAAGAAGTTGAGCAAAACAACCTTTCACTTGACGACGTAGTAAACAGCATCGCTGATTCTGTAGCTGCTCGTGCTGCACAAGGAAACAACTTCGGTACAGTTCTTATTCCAGAAGGATTGATCGAGTTTATCCCTGCAATGAAAGCGCTTATCTCTGAATTGAACGATTTCTTGGCACACCACCAAGAAGAATTCAACGCAATCGACAAATCAGAGCAACGTGCTTACATCATCTCTAACTTGTCTGAAGTAAATGCAGCTGTATACGCTAGCCTTCCAGAAGGTGTTGCTCGTCAGTTGACATTAGACCGTGACCCACACGGTAACGTACAAGTTTCTTTGATCGAAACTGAAAAGCTTCTTGCTGAGATGGTAGGTAACCGTCTTGCAGAATTGAAGAAAGAAGGCAAATACAACGGTAAATTCGCTGCTCAAGTACACTTCTTCGGTTACGAAGGTCGTTGTGCTGCTCCATCTAACTTCGATGCAGACTATTGTTACTCTTTAGGTTTCACAGCTTCTTGCCTAATCGGCGAAGGCAAAACTGGTTACATGGCATCTGTACGTAACACTACAGCTCCTGCTGACGAGTGGATCGCTGGTGGTATTCCTGTAACTATGATGATGAACATGGAACGTCGTCACGGTGAAATGAAACCAGTAATCCAAAAAGCACTAGTTCGTCTTGATGGCGCTCCATTCAAAGCTTTCGCTGCACAACGCGAAAACTGGGCTATCAACACTGAATACGTTTACCCAGGTCCTATCCAATACTTCGGCCCAACTGAAGTTTGTGACCAACCTACAAAAACGCTTCAACTAGAGCAAGGTAAGTAATCATTACTTCTCTATATAGAAAAGGGCATCCGCATCGGATGCCCTTTTTTTAGCTCTATGTCGTAAGATTTTGTACGAGGATTTACCATCCGGCACTGGTAGGAGTAAGAACAACCTCTGTGCGGAAAGGAGCAATCGGAAGTCCTTCTTTCGAGAAAAGATTACCGATGCTGCTATCGTCAAACATATAATGCACGGCAACCGGCTTCTTTACCTCTTTGGCCCATACCACCAGCGTTCCGTTCTCTATCTTTGCGTTTGCAGGATAAAACTTCCCGTCTTCACCGGCAATTGATAGCGCCTCCGCTTTCTTGCCATTCATCACCAAGCCATCTTTTAGATTGGCAAACGAGATATACGCTTTGTTTCCTTTGAAGGATACTGACTCAAACAACGGACTTTCAATCGCCACAACCGGTTTGCCGTATGTTTTGGCCATTGCCATATTGGCAAGGCGTTTGCCTACATCCAGTTTATTCTTCGGGTGAATGTTTTTAATATCATCTACCAAATCCGAAACTACCACCATTCCGGTGTTAGGAATCTCCTTAGCAACAAGCTCCTGTTGTTCGCGCAACAGAGCCGGCCCGTTTGTATCCGAGTTGTACGTGTGCGGAGCAATCTGAACAAAATAAAACGGGAAATTATTATCGAAAGCACTTCGCCACCCTTCGATCATCGTCTTCATTAGCAAACCATAACTCGAGGGATTCACACGGTTCGACTCTCCTTGATACCAAATGCTACCGGCAAGTTTATAAGGAACTACCGGGTTAATCATTTGATTATACAAAGCACCCGGTTGCTCGGGCCACCAAGGAGTAGGAGTGATCTTCGCTTCACGCAGCGTTTTGTTAGCCTCGATCAGCGGAGCAGGTGTCCACACTTCGGCCGGCGTACCGCCCCAAGCCGAAACGATGATTCCAACCGGGACATCAAGTTGTTCCATCAACTCACGGGCAAAGAAGTAACCCACGGCACTGGTTCTTCGCATCGACTCGGGTGAAGATACCTCCCACTGAGCCGTACAGTCGTTTTGCGGATATGCGTCGCCCCGCTTCGGGATGTGGAAAATACGCAAGTTAGGATGATTGGCAGCAGCAATTTCCTCTTCCTTATTAAAGACATCGTGGTTGTGACTCCACTCCATGTTGGATTGCCCGCTGCAAAGCCACACTTCGCCCAACATGACATCGTTGAGTTTCACACGGCTCGATCCCATCACCTCTATGGTATATGGGCCACCCGCATTCGCAGTCTTTAGTTTTCCACTCCATTTGCCAGCGTTGTCTACCTTTACGGCAATGGTATCTGCAGTATTCCAACTTCCTACAATGCGTACGGTTTCCGAGGCATTTCCCCAGCCCCAGATTGCAGCTTCACTATTCTGTTGCAATACCATGTGGTCGGTAAAAACCGAAGGAAGATTAATTTGTGCGAAAGAAAAGGTCGCAAAAGATTGCAGCAGAGCAATCCCTGCAATGTGTTTTAATTTCATGGTTGATATTCAGGTTTATAATTTAAGTGTCGTATAATAGATATTGTCCGAGATCAGCTCGTAAAGAAGTTTCTCAATGCGATCTGTAATCACTTTGCTGTAGATCTTCCCTTTCTCAGCAGTAGCTTCTGCCGGATTTCCAATACCGGTATCCTTCGATATGGCCGACCAGTCGCGCGGTGTCCATCCGGTTTTCTTGTTCAGCTCCTCGCTCTTAAACGGCAAACTTTCGCCCGAGCCGGCTACTTCCATGCGTACCAATTCGGGATGATAATGCAACATCAAAGAGGTTTCCACCTCGCAAGCGTGTTCGCCGGCATGGATAAACAAGTTGGGCGGAGGCGCGATTACAAACCAATCCGTTACCACAATAAGAAAGTTAGGATAATCGAAAGCCAAGTCGCGCACCATATTCTTAAATGAATTTCCTCCGTGTCCGTTTAGAATAAGCAACTTGTTAAAGCCTTGCTTCGACAGAGATTCTACCCAATCGCGCAAGATTGCATATTGCGTCTGATAGCGGGTGTGCACGCAGAAAGGAAGTTTAAACTGTCCGATGTTTTGTTGTCCGAAAGGAACAGACGGCAACACCATCACCTTGTGGCGATGATTTGTAAACAACTTATTCGCAGCTTCGAGAGCTAGTGATTTAGAAATATAGCAGTCGGTAAGATAAGGCAAATGATAATTGTGCGGCTCGGTTGCTCCCCATGGTAAAATAGCCATATCGTAGATGTGGTCCATCACGTCTCGCCACGTTGCCACAGACAAGTCGGGCTGAAATGTAGTACTGTTAAGTCCCATAATAAAGTAATTTAATCATTAAATTCGGCAGGTTAACTCACAAACCCGAACAAGCGTGATAGCCGTGAACAGGTTTCTAATAGAATGACCTTTGCGAATATAGGAAACTTTCCTTTCTAAGGCTAAAAGAATGAAGAGCTATTTCATTATTGAGTGAATAAAATTAAATTTGTGCATTAAGTTATTCAGCTAACCATTAAACGTATTCTATGATTAAGAAATCTTATCTGGCATTAAGTCTGCTAACGTTGTGTGCAGGAGCCCCACTGCAAGCGCAATCGATGCAAGTAAACATTACGCAGCAGCAAATACCGGTATTGAAAAACAAAGGGATGAATAAGCTCATTTCCCTGCAATGTATTCCCCAAGAAACCATTTCGGTAGAAGGAATCAAACTCACCTTCGACGGCACTACCAAACGAAGCGATATAGATAAAATCTATTTGGTGCGTGAAGGAAAGGAAAAACAAATATTGGCAGAAGCCCACGTCAATAAATCGTCCTTGTATCTACCTATTACAACGCAACTTTCCGATACAACCAACATGTCTGTATATTGCGACCTGAAACCGCAAACACCATTGCTGCATCGGATCGATGTGCAATGCAAAGAAATAAAAACCGATAAAGGCATGATTCGTCCTACCGACGAAACCATCAAAGGACAGCGTGTAGGAGTTGCCGTGCAAGATGCCGGAACCGAAAATGTTGCCGCATTTCGTATTCCGGGGCTGGCAACAACCAAAAACGGAAGCCTTATCGCCGTGTATGATGCACGCCGCGAATCGAGCCGAGATCTGCAAGGTCACATGGACATTGGCGTGAGCCGCAGTACCGACAACGGGCAAACTTGGGAACCGATGCGTGTGGCGCTCGATATGAAAACATGGGGCGGATTGCCCGAGAAGTTCAACGGTGTAAGCGACGCATGTGTATTGGCCGATCCGAATACAGGCACAATCTGGGTTGCCGGCTTGTGGATGCACGGGATTCTCGACAAAGACGGGAAATGGATTGAAGGGTTGAACGAAGAAAGCAAGAACTGGCAACACCAATGGGCTGGGCGTGGTTCTCAGCCGGGACTTACACCCAAAGAAACCTGTCAGTTCATTATTTCGCGTAGCGACGACGATGGAAAGACCTGGTCGGAGCCCGTGAATATAACCGAACAAACCAAGCGTTCCGAATGGTGGTTGTATGCTCCGGCTCCCGGACAAGGCATCGTGATGACAGATGGAACACTTGTATTCCCTACACAGGGCCGCGATAAGGAGGGAATGCCTTTCTCGAATATAACTTACAGCAAAGATGGCGGTAAAACGTGGACTACGTCAAATCCCTCTTATACCAATACAACCGAGTGTGCCGTTGTGCAGCTAAACGACGGAAGCCTGATGCTCAACATGCGCGACAATCGCAACGGTGCCGAAAAAGGAGAGAAGAATGGTCGTGCCGTGTTTGTGACGAACGACTTGGGTAAAACCTGGACTGAGCATGCTTCGTCTCACGGAGCATTGAACGAGCCGGTTTGTATGGCATCGCTTCACAAGCATGAATACGGAAAAGGTAAGAATGCGAAATCTGTTTTGCTTTTCTCCAATCCCGATAGCAAATACCACCGTCATCAGATTACCATCAAGGTAAGTACAGACGAGGGTAAGAGCTGGAAAAAAGGAGTACTTCTCGACGAAGGTTACGGCTGGGGGTATTCATGTATCACTTCCGTATCCGACGACTTGATTGGTATTTTGTATGAAAGTAGTCGTGCGCACATGACGTATCAATTGATCCCACTCAAAGAGATATTGTATTAATTGAAATATGAACGAACAGACTTGTTTTGCGGTCTCAATCTTGTATTGAACGCAAACGGGTCTGTTTTTTTATTAGATGAAGCTTTGGTGCGATAAAAAAGAAACTGACCAATTGATGCGATTACGATCGTTTGAATTACGCATCCGTTTTTTAGCCTATAAAGTCCGACTTTTTGTGGTTTCAAAATGAAAGCCATTAGAGGTGATTCGCAGCAATTCGTGTTTGCTCAACTTGCTGAGAATCCTTTCTGCAAAAACCATATAGTAGGAGAGGGTTGGTATTGCATGCTCATCAAAACAACGGAACAAACAATACCCTTATTTGCTTTACGTTTTCAATGAAAACTGTTTTGCGTTACCGTTATGAGTGCAATCACGCTTCGTTGAAAACGTTTTTGCGTTTCGGTGGTGACTGTTTTGAGTCACGCAGCGTGCCCGATTTCGTTGCCCCAAAAAGCAAATAAGCTTTTAAAAAGAAGTAAATAGCCTTTTTTAAAGAACCAAATAAGGTTTCTAGGCAAACCAAACGAGGTTTTTGCGCGAAATAAGCACGATCTCAAGAGAAATCAACCATAATTGCCCCCGAAAACCCCGTTTCCGCAACCCGAAAAATCAGCAAGATTCCTCCATCTAGCTCACAATATTGCTCCATCTAGCTCACAAGATTCCCTTTTATCCTCCAAAATGTATCCCCCTCGCGCTCACGTCGTCTTCCCGAAAACTTGGCTTAATGTATATTCTATTTATACTGCTTGATGGGGATTGGGTAAATTGGATGTGGCTTATAAACAAGAAAGCCGTCTTGACTTCCTCGTCGAGACGGCTTTTGGTTGCTATAGTGTGTTTGCTTATTTCATTTCGAAACCAACTACAGCCCAGTTGTTCTTGCTGTCTTGCGTAAATAACTGCAAACCGTATTTGTTGCATTCTTCTTCAATTGCAGGAATGTCTTCGGTGTAGAAACCACTCATGTAAAGTGTTGCCCCTTTAGTCATACATGCAGCATAACGATTGATGTCGTTGAGCAAAATGTTGCGGTTGATGTTTGCAATGATGATATCGAAGCTGTCGCCCTCTAGCAACTCTGCCGCGCCAAGTTTAACTTCTACGTTCGGAGTCTTGTTTAGCTCAACGTTTTCAACTGAGTTGTTGTATGCCCATTCGTCGATATCAATGGCTACGATTTCTTTTGCTCCGCGCATCGATGCAAGGATACCAAGAACAGCTGTTCCGCAACCCATATCCAATACGCGCTTGCCTTCAACATCCATCTTAAGGATTTGAGAAAGCATAAGGAATGTAGTTTCGTGATGGCCTGTACCGAATGCCATTTTCGGGTCGATAAGGATTTCGTATGTCGTTTGTGGAATGTCTTTGTGGAAAGTGCTATGAATTACACATTCGTTGCCAACCACGATAGGTTGGAAAAAGTTCTTTTCCCACTCTTCGTTCCAGTTTTCGGTTTTGATGAACTTGTCTTCGTACGACAAGGTTGCTTCGAGCGGAAATTCGGCAATAACCTGATCAATGTTTTCTTTGCTGAATTGATTTACCGGAACATAAGCCTTTAGTGTATTTTCTTCTGTAACGAAGCTTTCAAAGCCAATTGGTGACAATTCTGCGGCAAGTACATCGCTCACGATTTCAGAATCTATCTCAGAATCAATCAAGAAACTCACTTCTACGTAATCCATATTGCTATTTTATTTGTTCTTTATTTAGAAGTGCGAAGATACGCTTTTCTATATTGATATTCATGCATGCAGCCTTTTATTTGTAAATGGCATCTTTTTAGTATGAAGGATAGAAGTCGTTTGTTCTTAGTGTAATCTATCTGACGATCGGCAAATGTTAAAGATTATATACCTGCTTGCTTAAATGAAGCAAGAAAGTATATTTGTATAGACGATTCTTTATGCATTTGTAACACAATAGTTTTTAAACCAAACAGAGACTGTTTGGTCTTATTGTAAGTTATATTTGTTGGTGTCAAAATTAATCATAAGAGGAGAAACAAGTTATGAAACTATTCAAACTATCTTCAATTTTGTTGATGGGTATCGCTTCGCTAAATGCTTTTGCGCAAAATAGCGAATGGGATGATGATATTTATTCGACTAAAAAGAAGAAAAGCGTTCCTGAGGTTCAGGAATACAAAGCCGTATCGA
The DNA here is from genome assembly GCA_051656605.1 of Tannerellaceae bacterium. Lineage (GTDB taxonomy): Bacteria > Bacteroidota > Bacteroidia > Bacteroidales > CAMTPD01 > UBA12018. Next base: position 15,614 of record JBOGCF010000049.1, read on the forward strand.
AAAGTAAATCGGCAAAAGTTATGATTACGCCCTCTAATAATACTCGTACCGCAGATCGTGATGTTGATGAATACAACAGACGCGGCGGAAACAGAGATTATACCTCTCAAGATACAAACGATACAATTGTACCGGTTTCAGATACCGAATATACAGAACGTATTGTAAAGTTTCACGATCCTGCAAGGATTACAATTGTAGGAGCTGATGAAGTGAACTTATATGTAGACGACGATGGCCGCTTGGTTTCGTATGATACGGATTATAGTTCTAATTATCGCTCAAACGTAAATATAAACCTCGGATTCAACAGTTGGTATGATCCATGGAGGGGTTCTCCTTGGGGCTGGAACTCATGGGGGCCATCTTGGAGTTTCGGTTGGAACTCTTGGTGGGGACCTTCTTGGAATATGGGCTGGGGCCCATCCTGGGGTTGGGGTCCTTCTTGGGGCTGCGGTTGGTACGATCCTTGCTGGGGACCATCTTGGGGCGGCCCGTCATGGGGCGGTCACTATCCTAATTATGCTCCGGCATATAAAAACTATCCGGGCGGAAGAGGAACTGGTGCAGGATATGCTAATGGACGAGGTTCCGGAGGAGGAAGATCTACAATTACCGGTGCCGGAGGGCGTGGTGCTTCTTCGGGGATTTCTCGTGAAAGAGTTTCTACAGGTAGAACTTCGATTAATGGAGCTTCCGGTGGTCGTGGCACTGTGAACAGAACAGAAGGTTCATCTGTTTCTACTAGACCGGCTGTTTCTGGTTCAAGCTCTGGAAGAACAAGGGTTAATCGTGGCTCAAGTGTTGAAAATTCCAAGACAAGAGATATTCAAACACAAAATAGAAATAATAATTATAATAGAGAGTCTAGAACTCGTGATTATAACTTTAATAATTCTAATAACGAACGTTCTTCAGGAAGCTTCAACTCTCCTTCAAGAGGAAGTAGCAGTGGTAGTTTCGGCGGCGGTAGCACGGGCGGCGGTAGGTCCGGAAGTTCTCGTGGCGGCGGTAGAAGATAATAAAAGAAGAAAAACATATAGACTATGAAACGTTTAGCAATAGTATGTGCATCTACGCTTTTGATAGCTGGTGATGCTTGGGCGCAAGGAGAAATGGATGCATATCGTTATTCTCAGACAGAGGTAACCGGAACTGCTCGATCAATGAGTATGGGAGGTGCTTTTGGAGCATTAGGTGGCGATATTTCATCAATTGCAATCAATCCGGCAGGTATGGCTGTCTTTAGAAAGTCAGAAGTTGCAACAACTTTGAGTTTGAGTGGAATTAAAACTAATTCAAACTTAAATGGAAATAAGATGTCAGCAGATAAAGTTAAATTCAATTTTGATAATATCGGATATGTCGGTTATTTTCCAACAGCAAACGATCATGGTCTTATTAATTGGAATGTTGGTTTTACATATAATCGAGTCAAGAACTTCGAACGTAAATATCGTGCCGGAGGAAATGGAATGAAGACTTCATTGAGTGATTACATAGCATTTAAAGCTGATGGAATAAAGCAAAATGATTTGGCAGAAACAGAAACTTATTTGCCATATGATAATCCAAATCTGGGAGGTAGTTGGTTGCCTATACTGGGCTATGATGCTTATATCATTGAAGGAAACTCAGATTCTCCTGATGAAAGGTTTTATAGTGGCATCTTCCCACAAGATGTTCTTCCCAACTCTTCTCTTTTTATACAAGAAAGAGGTGGTATTGATGAATACGATTTTGCCTTTAGTGGTAATATCTCGAACTTCCTAAGTGTCGGAGCTTCATTCTCTATTTATGATCTCGACTATAAAATGTCGTCAAAGTATGATGAAAAGTTTCCTACTCTTGGAAATAAGACAGGTATGTACTTGGATAATGAATTGCATACAGAGGGTACTGGTTATGGGTTTAAGATCGGTGCAATTGTAAATCCGGTAGAATTCTTTCGTGTCGGAGTTGCCTATCATTCACCTGTGTGGTATAATATGACAGATCGTTATATCGGATATGCAGGTGTAATCGATGTGCCTGGTTTTTCAAAGAATTATGACTCTGCAACACCTGACGGGGCATACACGGATTATAACCTACGTACTCCTGATAAGTGGGTATTTAGTGCTGCTGCTATTTTTGGTAAAAGTGCATTGTTAAGTGTGGATTATGAGATTTCGGATTATAGTAAGATGAATCTTCAAGCACCAAATGGTTTAGAATATGGCGATAATGAATTTATTGAGCAAGATTTTAAAACAGCTCGTACATTGCGTATTGGTGCAGAAGTGAAAGTGACACCTCAATTTGCTGTAAGAGCTGGTGGTGCTTTCAGAAATAGTCCGATGAAAACCCAGCTTAAAGAAGGCTCTATTGAAGTGCTTACTGCCGGAACTGTTCCAAATTATACAGTTGATAAAGGAATGAGTATGTATACTTTTGGTTTCGGATATCGCTTTACTCCAAGTTTTTATGTTGATGCAGCCTGTGTATTGAAGCAACATAAAGAGGATGTTCATTTCTTTTCTAATTACTCATGGGAAAACTCTGATGGAACAACAGGAGAAGCGATTACTCCGGCAGCATCGATGAAGACTAAAACAACAAATGTTTTGTTGACTTTTGGTTATAAGTTTTGATTCAATAACGTATTGATATAGTATAATAAGAGGCACTGTTTGAGGTTGGTAACAATCTCGAACGGTGCTTTTTTATTTTGCTAATTTTAGTTTGTTTCGAATCATTTAATTAATAAATTCGCAATTGGTACATTTTATCTCAGTTTTACTTTTTGTACCTTTGCAAAAAAATAAGAAGATAAAATGAGTCACATGATAGCTCCTTCGCTTTTGTCCGCAGATTTCTTGGACTTGCGAAAAGACATTGAAATGATTAATAATAGTAGTGCAGACTGGCTTCACCTTGATATCATGGATGGCGTGTTTGTTCCCAATATTTCTTTCGGGTTTCCGGTATTGGAAGCTTTGAAAGGTGTATGTACAAAACCGCTTGATGTGCATTTGATGATTGTAGAACCTCAAAAGTTTATCAAGGAGATTGCTGCGGTTGGAGCCTATATGATGAATGTTCATTACGAGGCATGCACGCATTTGCATCGCACGGTAACTGCAATCAAAGAAGCAGGTATGAAGGCTGGTGTTACATTGAATCCTCACACTCCGGTTTCGGTGCTTGAAGATATTCTTGAAGAAGTAGACATGGTCCTTTTAATGTCGGTAAATCCGGGTTATGGCGGTCAGAAGTTTATCCCACACACAATTGAGAAAGTGGCTAAACTAAAGAAAATGATTCAAGAAAGAAACCTAGATGTTCTGATCCAGGTAGATGGTGGTGTAAACTTGCAAACTGCAAAACCTCTAATCGACGCTGGAGCTGATGTATTGGTTGCAGGAAGTTTCGTGTTTAACGCTGCAGATCCTATCGAAACAATCAAAGAACTGAAGGCTCTTTAATGACGAATGTTTGTTTGATTGTGAGAGTAAATGAAAAGACCTAACGATCAAACTTATGATAAAAGCTTTACAAAAGCGGCCCCTTGTGAGGCCGCTTTTTTTCTTGTTGACCGGAATTTTAGTACATGAATACGCCTTACAAAATGTTTTCGCCATGCTTATGTGTGTTGGAGTCATGGTTGTTTTGCTGTTGCTGGCTCGCTTTCGCACGCGGCAAGAGAAGTATGCATTTCGATGGATAGATGGGGTAATCATTGCGCTGCTTTTCTTTTTGGGCGGATATGCCTCGGCAGCATTGCATGCTAATAATGTGCGATGGCCATACTCCGACGGCCAAGCGAATGTAACAGTCAAGTTACTTTCTACTCCAAAGGAAAAAGAGGAAACCGTTGCTTGCGATGTTCAGTTGGTACAAATACAACGGCACGATTCGATCTTTACCTCACACAAAAAAGCCATTCTATATTTAAATAAGAAAGCAGATTATACATCGTTGCAGGTTGGAGATCAAATAGCGATCAACGGCATGATCAGAGGGTTGCAAACCGGCGATTCCATCTGGGGCGGTTACCATACTTACTTGCAGCGCAAAGGATATGCCGCGACCATTTATGCACAAGGAATAATACACTCTACACCGACTTTGCAATCTTGGTTGGGTTTAACGGCAACATGGAAGCAATACTTAATACGGAAGTTGCAAACCGATACCTTGTTAGGAGGTTCTTGGAGTTTGCCCGTTGCGCTATTGTTTGGAGATAAGTCGGGAATTTCGATCAACGAGCGCGAGCGGTTTTCATCGCTGGGAGTTTCGCACCTTTTTGCCGTCAGCGGATTTCACATCGGACTCATCTTTCTCGTCTGCTCGCTGTCTATCGGATTCTTTCTCCGCCGACAAGGTTGGCGAACTGCCTATTGCATCATCAGTTTGTCTATAGTGTGGCTGTTTGTCGTATTGTCGGGTTTGTCTTATTCGGCAGTGAGAGCCGGATTGATGCTTTCTTTCTATCTGCTGTCAATCTCCTTTTTTCGAAACTACGATGTCTTTAACACCTTAGTGGTTTGTGCTTTTCTTATTTTGTGTATTCAGCCTCAAGCACTTTTTGATGTAGGGTTTCAGCTTAGCTTTTTATCCGTGTTTTTTATCCTATGGTTGGCATCAGACTTGCTCTCTTTCGGTAAAAACCATCGGGTGGTGCGGTATGTATTGTCGCTGGTTACGGTGTCTTGTGTAGCACAACTTGCTACGTTGCCACTTACACTTTACTACTTTGGAATCTTTCCGCTGTATTTCCTCCCGGCCAATCTTTGCTTGATTCCGCTCGTAACACTGTTGATTCCCTTGTTGCTCGTTTGGTTGCTTTTGAGTTTCATACCCGGAGTCTCGTGGTGGTTGTCAAAAGTAATACACCTGCTCTTACAAACGATAGCTAGTCTTTCGGATGCAATATCAGAGCTTCCTTACGCTATAATTAATTTTACATTAACTGAGTATGAGGTTTTTGGTTTGTATGTGCTGATGTTTGGAGGTTTTGCAATTCTCAAATACAAAAAGCTACGATCTTTCCTGCTAAGCAAACTATTTATATTATCTTTGAGCCTACGCAAAAGATGAATTTATGTTGAGTAAGATAATTGCAGAAGAGAATATCCAAAGGATAAAAAAGTATATTGAAAAAGGCCAGCGCTTTACAATCGTAACCCATGTAAGTCCGGACGGAGACGCATTGGGCTCGTCGCTGGGATTATATAACTTCTTAAACTGTTTTGATAAAGAACGCATTTCGGTGGTGGTTCCTAATGACTTTCCTTCATTCTTGAAGTGGATGCCGGGAGCTAAAGATATCACAATCTTTGAGCAACATCCTGAGTTTGCCGTGCAATTGATTGAAGAGGCCGATGTAATCTTCTGTCTAGATTTTAATACACCAAAACGAGTAGAGAAACTTGCGCCTTATATCATCGGTGCAAAGGGGAGAAAGGTTTTGATTGACCATCACCTCGATCCAGACGAAATGTTTAAAGTGATTGTGTCGCATCCGCAAATTTCATCAACAAGTGAATTGATCTTCCGTCTTATTTGCCGTTTGGGCGATTTCGACATGATGGATCTAGAGATGGCGGAATGTATTTACACAGGGATGATGACCGATACAGGGGCATTCTCTTATAATTCGAACAATCCGGAGATTTACTTGATCGTATACGAACTGCTTAAACTGGGCGTAGACAAAGATGATATCTATCGTCGTGTCAATCATACGTATTCGGAAGGTCGTGTTCGCCTCATGGGGTATACGCTTTCACAAAAGATGAAAGTTTATAAAAAGTACGGCGCTTCATTGATCTGTCTAAGTGTAGATGAATTGAATCGTTACGATTATAAAACAGGGGATACGGAAGGATTTGTAAATATCCCGTTGAGCATCGAAGGTGTAAACTTCTCTGTGTTTTTACGTCGCGACGAAGACTATGTAAAGGTCTCTTTGCGTTCGGTGGGCGACTTCCCTTGTAATCTTTTTGCCGCTAGATACTTTAACGGAGGCGGACATAAAAATGCTTCGGGCGGCGAGTTTTTTGGTACACTAGATGAGGCTAGAGAGCTTTTTGAAAAAGCTTTACCTGAATTTTATGCTTCACTTGGTATTAAATTAGAAGATTAATTTGAGGTTATTAAGCGAGAATGCTTATTTTTGTCACAAATGAGAAACAAAATTATGAAAAGAGGTTTTTATCTTATAGCGTTGCTTGGTTTGTTTTCGGCCTATTTTTCGTGTGATAATACAGAAACATATGCAGAGAAACTAAAGAAACAAGACAAAGCAATAGACCGTTTTATCAAAAGCGAAGGCATTACAGTTCTTGACGAGTATCCTTCAGATAGTGTCTTTGCAGAGAAAGAATTCGTAAAGTTACCATCGGGAATATATATGAACGTAATTGACTCGGGCAATGGTACACGTGCAAAGAAAGGACAATCTGTATATGTTCGCTTTAGAGACCTAATCTATTTTTCTACGAGCGATACAATTAAATATTCAAACATGCGTCCGGGAGTGCAGCCATCGACCATCGAGTATCAACAGAACTACGCAGATCTTGGTTCTTGCGAAGGTTTTGGTATTCCATTGGAATCGGTAGGTGATGGAGCAAAAGTAAAACTTATCATTCCGGGCAAGTTTGGCTTTGAATCAGATCAGCAAAATATTACGCCAGTTTATTATGGCTTTTTAAAATATCAATTTGACTAAAAGATGACGTTGATCAAATCTATTTCAGGTATCCGTGGTACGATCGGTGGCAAACCGGGAGATGGTCTTAACCCCTTGGATATTGTAAAGTTTGTTGCAGCATACGCAACATTCATTAAGAAAAACACAACAGCTACAAGCAACAAGATTGTAGTAGGTCGTGATGCCCGCATTTCGGGACCAATGGTAAAACATATCGTGCTTGGTACGCTTACAGGTATCGGCTTTGATGTTGTTGATATCGACTTGGCTACAACACCTACTACCGAAATCGCTGTTGCAATGGAAGAAGCTTGTGGAGGTATCATCCTTACGGCAAGTCACAATCCGAAACAATGGAATGCACTTAAGTTGCTTAACGAGAAAGGCGAATTCTTGAATGCCGCGCAAGGAGAAGAAGTTCTTCGTATTGCAGAAGCAGAAGAATTTGAATTTGCAGGTGTAGACGATCTTGGTAAAGTAATCGAAGATCAGTCGTATCTGGCAAAACACATCGAGAGTGTATTGAATCTTGATCTTGTAGATGTTGAGGCGATTAAAGCAGCAAACTTCAAGGTTGCGATAGATTGTGTAAACTCTGTTGGTGGTATTGTACTTCCTGAGTTGCTTGAAGCATTAGGCGTAAAAGACGTATTGAAGCTACACTGTGCACCACATGGAAACTTTGCGCACAATCCGGAGCCACTACCAGAACACCTTACAGAGATCTCTTCTTTGATTAAAGAAGCAAAAGCAGACGTAGGTTTCGTGGTAGACCCAGACGTAGACCGTTTGGCGATTGTATGCGAAAACGGCGAAATGTTTGGCGAAGAGTATACATTGGTAGCAATCGGCGATTATATTCTTTCACACACACCAGGTAACACCGTTTCTAACTTAAGCTCAAGTCGTGCGTTGCGTGATGTAACTCGTATGCACGGTTGCGACTATAGCGCAGCTGCGGTAGGAGAGGTTAATGTGGTAACGAAGATGAAAGAAACAAATGCAGTGTTTGGCGGTGAAGGCAACGGTGGAGTTATCTACCCTGCAAGTCACTACGGTCGTGATGCATTGGTAGGAATCGCGTTGTTCCTTACACACTTGGCAAAGAAAAAACTAAGCTGTAGTGCATTGAGAGCAACATATCCTGCATACTTTATCTCAAAACAAAAGATCGAACTTACACCGGATATCGACGTAGACGCAATCCTTGTAAAAGTGAAAGAACGCTTTGCAGGAAACGATATTACTGATATTGATGGCGTTAAGATCGACTTCCCAGAGAAGTGGGTACACTTGAGAAAATCAAATACCGAACCAATTATCCGTATTTATTCTGAAGCACACACAATGCAAGAAGCAGAAGAGTTGGGTCAAGAGATTATTGCGATCATCAAAGAAATCGCAGGCAAATAATCCCTGATACGATAGCGATACAATACAAAGGCAGCCTCGTCTCTACAAAGAGATTGAGGCTGCTTTTCGTTTATAAAGGCTCATCTTATGCGAATTAGATAAACAAATGTTGATGAGCTTTGCTATTTTTATCTATATTTGAGACAATTCTTTAGCGAAAGCACGCATTTGAAAAGTAATAAATACCTTCTTTCGATCTGTTTTTAGTTTAGACTAACTGCTGATATTGCGAACGATACAGGTTGAGGTTGTGTGCGTTAAGACGAAAATATGCGAGGGTTAAACCTTGTGTGGTCCCTAGCAAATATGGTTGTGGGCCGTGGTTTGTATTTATCTGGGCCCATACAAATACGAACCACGAGGCTCGCAAGGTTTAATCCTTGTAACAAGCGATTTTGACCGTTGTATTATTCAGCTTTATTTAATGCAGCGACCGATGTAATAATTGATTGAATCTAAATTTGATAATATATGAAAAACATTCTTTTATCTGCGGCGGCGGCTCTTTGTTGCTGCGTGTCGTGTACACAAACAACAAACGAACCCGTTTGCACAACGATTGATTTAGGTGCAAGTATCGGGCAGACCACCGATGCGATTCCCTTGAATGACCTTTTCGACATTACACAAGTGCTTCCGATAGAAACGACTGACGACTTTCTGCTTTCGTCGATCAGTTTGGTTGGTAACCCCGAAAAGGAACTGGTTATTAATGACTCGGACCGACTCTACTTCGTCGATAAAACTACCGGAAAGCTTCTTTCTAAAATCGACCGAAAAGGAAACGGTCCCGAAGAATATACGTATATAAGGACTGCTTCTATAGACAAGGATGGCAATGCATTGTTGTATGATCCAGAAAATAAGATGCTAATGAAATATGCGCCTCAAGGTGAATTAATTTCGTCTGTTAAGAATGATTCAATTGGTAGTGTATTTCAGCTCTCAGATGGTAATTATGCGGTAAGTTATGGACCGTTGATAAAGTCTAGTCCCGGTATTGCTATCTACGACAAGAACTTTAAGTTGTTGAGACAGGGCCTAACTAATGAACCACTGAAATCGAATTTTGTACTTCTGTTTAATACAATGTTTGAGAATGAAGGACGATGCTACTTTCAAGACGCTCCATTCAATGATACACTCTTCTGCGTAACGAGCGAAAAAGATGTTCCTTTTCTGGTGTTGAGTAGTGGGGATTATAAGGCTCCAACTGATCTGTACCAAACGTATGATGTTTATAAGAGAGGTGGCTCAAGCTATATAAAGAATAAATACGGACAGTTAGCGGGCGACAAACTATTCACCACTTTCTCTTACGGAGAAAAGAAGTATCATGACATTTGGGATATGAAGACTTCGAAACTGCTCTACAGATCTGCGATTGGCAGAGACGGCGGAGTTAAAGGAATTCCTCTACAAATAGAAGGAACGGAAGTGGTGGTATGGCCTAAGCTTACTTATGGAGACAAAGTTTACGTGGAAGTACAAGCCGAGGAGGCGCAGGCTTTCTTGCCATCGATCTCCGAGACAGACAATCCGGTGCTTGTAGAACTTACGCTAAAGAAATGATTGCAATGAAGTCTGTTGGACTAGCTTTAGTATTTCTCATTCTTGCCGTATCGTGCAAGAATGAGGAAGTTGCATTTGCCGAGCCGGTATTTCCAGAAACCTATTGTGTTGACGCGCGTATCTTGAACGACGATTTTATGTTTCGCCACGGGCATCAACCGCAAGTGTATGATTCGTTGTTGATTGTAGGCAATATGAGTGACAAGGATATCATTTGTATTTTTAATAAGAATACCGGTGCGTTGATCGAGTCGCTCGGACGATTGGGCAACGGGCCTTATGAGTTGATAACGCCAGTTACTTTTTCGGTCGATCAATCAAGTGGCTATTTGTACGTTAATGATTACGGAAGGAAGGATATTCTACAGTACGACTTGAATAAGATCGTAAAGGGTGCAGACGATTATGTTACGGCGGTTCGCTTGTCAGAGGATAGTAAAAATCGGAACAGCTTTCTGTTTGTGAAAGATTCGCTGTTTATTTCCACCGGCTTTACTGATCGGGTTGCGCTGGTAAGTCCTTCGCAAATAAAAGATAAGATTGAAGCGTGCAGAGCGGTTGTTGGTTTCGAATCTCCGCAAACGTGGAATCAATTTATGAGTTCCTATTCATGCAATGCAGTAAGTTCCAACGGTAAAAAGTTTGCGTCGGCTACACTGATAGGAGGGATTGTTGAGCTGTATTCGATAGACGGTGATAATATCAAGGAGGGGAGAAAGAAGCTTTTTTACGAACCAATATTTGAAAAACAAGGGATGGCGTATAATCCTACACCGGAAACGATCTATGGCTTTTGTCATTTGTCGGCAACCGATGCACATCTTTACGCCACGGCTCATGCAAAAGTAAACCCTACGGCGATGCCCAACACGATATGGAAGTTTGACTGGAAAGGCAATCCGGTTGCGAGTTATACTTGTAAGTATCCGATCGAAAACTTTACGGTAGATGAAGCAGCAGGCAAAGCATTTGCCGTGGTTTATACCGAAGCGGGCGAGCAAGCTCTTGCAGTGATTGATTTATTATGAATTGAAAATATATGAGAAACAATATTTTATTTGCGGCGGCGTCTCTTTGTTGCTGCGTGTCGTGTACACAAACAACAAACGAAACCGTTTGCACAACGATTGATTTAGGTGCAAGTATCGGTCAGACCACCGATGCGATTCCCTTGAATGACCTGTTCGACATTACACAAGTGCTTCCGATAGAAACGACGGACGACTTTCTGCTTTCGTCGATCAGTTTGGTTGGTAACCCCGAAAAGGAATTGGTTATTAATGACTCGGACCGACTCTACTTCGTCGACAAAGCAACCGGAAAGCTTCTTTCTAAAATCGACCGTAAAGGAAACGGCCCCGAAGAATATACTGATACACGGATTGCTGCTGTAGATAATGAGGGTAATGTATTGTTGTACGACTTCGGACGTAAAACACTTATGAAATATTCTCCTCGAGGAGAATTTCTTTCGTCAATCAAGAACGATTCTACAGGAAGTGTCTTTCAGTTGGCCGACGGTAACTATGCGATAAGTTATAATCCAAGCATAGAGTCTAGTGCGGGCATAGCAATCTACGACAAAGACTTTAAGTTGTTGAGGCAGGGGTTAAGTAACGATAAATTAGAATCGGAGTTTATGGTTATTTTTAATGCGATGTTTGAAAACGATGGTAAAGCTTACTTTCGTGATACACCACATAACGATACTTTGTTTTGCGTAACGAGCGAAAAAGATGAGCCTTTTCTTGTGTTGAATAAAGGGGATCTGAAAGTTCCGGCAGAAGTGTTCGAGAAGTACGATATCTATAAAAGAGATCGCTCGAAGTATATTATGAACGATTATGTTAGGCTTGCCGGAGATAAACTATTCATCAGTTTCACATATGATGAAAAGAAGTATCACGACATTTGGGATATGAAGACTTCCAAACTACTCTACAGATCTGCGATTGGCAGAGACGGTGGAGTTAAAGGAATTCCTCTACAAATAGAAGGAACGGAAGTGGTGGTATGGCCAAAACTTACTTATGGAGACAAAGTTTACGTGGAAGTACAAGCCGAAGAGGCGCAGGCTTTCTTGCCATCGATCTCTGAGACGGACAATCCGGTGCTTGTAGAACTTACGCTAAAGCAACGCCCTTAGTCGAGAAGGGCGGTTCTGAAGCGGGTGAATTCTTTTTCGAAATTGGGGGTGAAGACTTCTTTGCCGATCATGGTATCAATCTCTTTGATTGACCAGAAGCGGCCGCCGTCTAGCTCTTCGGCATCGGGGCAGATCGTTTCGGTGTATACGGTTTTGTAAATGTAAACGAGTTCTTTTTCGATCTCCGATTCAAATACGTAGCGTGCTACAAAGATGGGCGTAAAACCTACGATGCCCAACTCTTCGCGGCTTTCGCGTACGAGAGCTGCGTCGGGAGTTTCGCCAAAGTCAACGTGACCGCCTACGGCTGTGTCCCATTTGCCCGGCTGAATGTCTTTGTGCATTGGTCGCTTTTGCAAAAACAATTCGCCTGCTTCATTGAATACATGTAAATGCACAACGGGATGTAACAGTTTGCATCCGTTGTGGCACGTTTGGCGTGTTGCGCTACCCGTTACGTTTCCCGCTTCATCTACAAGCGGGAATAGTTCTTCGTTGTTATGGATCATCGTCGGTTACTTTTTTGAATTGATAATGCTTTGCAACTGAGCATGTGTAAGGTTGTCGCCGTGTTCGTCAAACGAAAGGCGGAAGTCGCATCCTTCTTTCCAATTGCTACATCCGTAGGCCGCTTTCCCTTTCAATATCTTTCCTTTTCCACACTTCGGGCAGATGATTGCCGCCGGTTGTTTGGGCGGATTGAGTTCGTTGCGTACAATATTTACCACCATCTCTTTGAGCTCGGCAAGAAACACTTTAGCTTCGTACGTTCCGCGTTCTATCTGGCGCAGTTTGCTTTCCCAGATACCGGTGAGTTCGGCCGACTTCAACAGCTCTTCGCGGATGGTATTGATCAGCTCGATGCCGGTTTCGGTAGCGGTAAGACTTTTACGTTCTTTCTTGATGTACTTACGCTTGAAGAGGGTTTCGATAATTGCCGCGCGGGTCGACGGGCGACCGATACCGTTTTCTTTCAACGCATCGCGTAATTCTTCATTGTCGACAAGCTTGCCGGCTGTTTCCATTGCACGCAAAAGCGTTGCTTCGGTATAGTATTTGGGCGGTTGTGTCCACTTTTCGTTCAGTGCCGGTTCGTGCGGACCGCTTTCTCCTTTTTCAAAGTTTGGCAAGATGCCTTCGCTTTCGTCCGTCTCTTCTTCCTTTTCGCTGGTATCTACTTCTTTGGCAAATACCGTGCGCCAACCCGGATCAAGTATCTGCTTGCCCGTTACTTTAAACGGAATTTCGGCAGCCTCGCCCAGTACGGTGGTCGTAGATATTTTACAATCGGGATAGAACGCTGCGATGAATCGTTTCGTGATCAATTCATAGACTTTGCGTTCGTCCATGCTCATGTTGTTGGCATTGGTGCCTGTAGGGATGATGGCATGGTGATCGGTAACCTTGCTGTTGTCGAATACTTTTTTCGACTTCTTTATTTTTGCTTTCAATACCGGCTCTGTCAGCGCGGCATAATCTTTTAGTCCGCGCATAATGCCCGGTATCTTCGGATAGATGTCATCACTCAAAAAGGTTGTATCTACACGCGGATAGGTTGTAAGCTTTTTTTCGTAAAGAGATTGAATCAGTTTGAGCGTTTCATCGGCCGAAAAGCTAAACTTCTTGTTGCATTCTACCTGTAGCGACGTAAGGTCAAACAGTCGCGGAGGGGCCTCTGTTCCTTTCTTGATCGAGGTGTCGGTGATGGTAAATTCACTGTCTTTGATTTCTTCCAGAGCTTTAGCTCCGTCTTCCTGATTGGTAAACTTACCTTTTGTTGCCGAGAAGGTTGTTTTGCGGTATACGGTCTTCAACTCCCAGTATGCTTCGGGTTTGAAGTTTTCGATTTCGTGCTGACGTTTTACAATCAGGGCAAGGGTAGGCGTTTGTACACGGCCAATGGAAAGAACTTGTTTGTCTTTTCCATACAGCAAGGTATACAGGCGTGTACCATTCATCCCCAACAGCCAGTCGCCGATGGCACGAGACAAACCGGCTTGGTATAGCTTGTCAAACTCCGACTGATCGCGTAGCTTTTGGAAGCCTTCGCGTATTGCTTCTTCGGTAAGTGAAGAGATCCATAGGCGATATACTGGACATTTGCATCCGGCTTTCTGCATTACCCAACGCTGAATCAGCTCTCCTTCTTGGCCGGCATCACCGCAGTTGATGACTGATTCTGCCTTAGAAATGAGAGACTCGATGGTGTTGAATTGCTTTTCTACTCCTTTGTCTTGTATGAGTTTGATGCCGAAGCGATCGGGAATCATGGGAAGGTATCTGACGTTCCAGTATTTCCACTCGGGAGTGTAATCATTGGGCTCTTTTAGGGTGCACAAATGCCCGAATACCCATGTAACCTGGTATCCGTTCCCTTCAAAATATCCATCTTTTTTATTCTTAGCTCCCAATACCTGGGCAATCTCGCGTGCTACACTTGGTTTTTCAGCTATACATACTTTCATAGGCAAAACGAAAGGCTATCTTTGATTCACTTTCGATGAGCAAAGATAGCCTTTTTAGATGATTCGTATAATTAATAATGCATATTAAGCTGCAATATTTCGAAGCAAGTAGATCGTATATCCTATGTAAATAAGAAATAAGAAGATTCCTTCGCCTCTGCTTATTTTGTATTTGTGGCGCATAAGCGGCAGTAAGACAACCGATACGGCAAGCATTACGAGCAAGTCGATGTAGTTTACGTTTGGTGCAGAGATTGGTTTTACCAACGAGCTGATACCGAGTATCGACAAAATGTTGAAAATGTTTGATCCTACTACGTTTCCGATTGCGATCTCCGGGTTTTTACGAATAGCGGCAACGATGGATGTGGCAAGTTCGGGCATGCTTGTTCCGGCAGCAATGATCGTAAGTCCGATCACGGCTTCGCTTACACCCATTGCTTTTGCAATAAATACAGAACTTTTCACCAGAAGATTGGATGCAATAATCAAGATAACCAGTCCAATTGCTATATATAAAAGATCTAGCCATACACTTTTGCTAGCTTTAAACGAGTCGAATTCTTCTAATGATTCAGGGTGCTTTTTGCCCTCCTTCTTTGCATAAATAATACTGAAGACCGTATAGGCGATGATTCCGATAAATAAGATTGCTCCGGCGATGCGGCTAAGATGTCCGTGCCAAAACATGGCTGTGAAAAGAGCTGCTACTCCAATCATGATCGGAACATCTATTTGAGTAAGTTGCTTTCTTACATTCATCGGCTGGATGATTGCGGCAATTCCGAGAATAACACAGATGTTGAAGATATTTGAACCCACTACGTTTCCGATCGAAATATCACCCTGACCGGCAAGTGTGGCGTTGAGACTTACAACCAATTCGGGCGAACTGGTACCGAAGGCTACAATGGTAAGTCCTACGACAAGTGGAGAAACTTTTGCGCGAATCGCAAGTGAGGAGCTGCCTCGTACCAGACCTTCAGCTCCAAAATAAAGCATTGCTAGTGATAGCAATAATAATAGAATGTTTAGTATCATAAATGATTAATTCGTGTGTCTTATAAACACAATAAAAGGATAAAAGTTCTAATGATTAAATACAGCTGTATGCTGAAAATAGAGATATGTGCAATTATTGTTCATGTTGGCGTTCTCATGCGTCATAGTGTTTGAATTAAAAGAGATTGTTATTACTGGTTTTTACGAATCGGATGCTAATGTAAAACAATCGAATCAGAAATAAACCAAGAGTTGTGGTTTTGTTTGTACTATTTATCAACACACAAGGGGAAAGAGAAATGTTGTAAAGAGAAATTTTCTTTAACGAATTCTTGAAAATATTTTATCAGTACACGGCTGTTTGTTCATGCAATTTATAATGATTCGTTGTATATTTGTACGAAACTTAAATTAGTGACAAAATGGTAAAGATAGGAACTCCTATGTCTTCAACCGGAAAGAAAGTATTGCTTTGTGGTTCCGGTGAATTGGGTAAAGAAGTAGCGATTGAGTTTCAACGTTACGGTGTAGAAGTGGTTGCGCTTGATAAGTATGAAAACGCACCAGCTATGCAAGTTGCTCACAAGTCTTATGTCGTTTCTATGTTGGATGGTGCTCGCTTGCGAGAGATAATCGAAGCTGAAAAGCCTGATTATATTGTTCCTGAAGTGGAAGCTATCGCAACACAAACGCTTATTGAATTAGAGAAAGAAGGTTTCAATGTAGTTCCTACCGCACTAGCCACCTATTTGACCATGAACAGAGAAGGCATCCGTCGCTTGGCTGCCGAAGAATTAGGTATTAAAACTTCCCCTTATAAATTTGCTGCAACATTCGAAGAGTTTACTCAGGCAATCGAAGAGATTGGTATGCCTTGTGTAATCAAGCCGATCATGAGTTCGTCTGGTCACGGCCAAAGCGTAGTGCGCTCGGCTGCCGACATTGAGAAATCATGGAAGTATGCACAAGAAGGTGGTAGAGCCGGAGCGGGTAAAGTGATTGTAGAAGGTTTTGTTGATTTCGACTATGAAATTACGTTGCTTACTGTACGTCACTGTCAAGGTACTTCTTTCTGTGAACCGATCGGACACCGTCAGGAAGACGGAGATTACCGTGAGTCATGGCAACCACAAGCTATGTCGGCTGTAGCGAAAGCGAAGGCACAAGAGATAGCACAAAAAGTAACCGGCGCACTTGGCGGTTATGGCTTGTTTGGTGTTGAGTTGTTTATCAAAGGCGACGATGTAATCTTTAGTGAGGTTTCTCCTCGTCCGCACGATACAGGTATGGTAACAATGATCTCACAAGATTTGTCTCAATTTGCATTGCATGCAAGAGCAGTTCTTGGATTGCCAATTCCTAATATCGCATTTCACGGTCCGTCTGCATCACGTGCAGTTGTAGTTGAAGGCGATTCAGATCACGTACAATTCGGAAACTTGATTGAAGCACTGAGCCAACCGGATACGCAAATGCGTATATTCGGTAAGCCGGAAGTACACGGTCACCGTCGTATGGCTGTGATGCTAGCAAGAGCAAACTCGGTAGAAGAAGCTCGTGCCAAAGCAAACAAAGCTTACGAAGCATTGGAAATTACATTGTAATTCATAAAATCTTTTAGTGCTCCCAAAACATCAGTGTGTCGAAGCTACGGCATGCCCGATGTTTTGGGAGTTTTTTAAACCGTATAATCTATTATCATGTTCAAGAAAATCTGTTTTATTTCCTGTTTGCTGTGCTCGGTAAGTATGTGGGCACAGTCGGCTTTCGAGACCAATTTCTATCCCAAAACAATGCGCGTCGATTACTTCCGATGCGGTGATGCTACCAAAGAATCTGTGTATATTGATGAGGTAAGAGAAGAGCCCTATTGGGGAGGATCAAAAGTAAACCTGATCGATACTACCGGCTACGGAAACTACTTCGTAAAGGTGTATGACAAACAAACGAATGCGCTGATTTACTCGCGCGGTTATTGTAATCTATTTGGCGAGTGGCAAACCATTCCCGAAGCCAAACAAACGCAAAAGTGCTATACCGAATCGGTTGTGTTTCCTTATCCCAAAAAAGACATTAAGGTGGTGTTTGAATCACGCAACAAGAAGGGTAAGTTTGAAAAGACTTTCGAATACGATATCGATGTAAACAGCTATTTGATCAAGAAAGAGGCAAACCGAAACAAGGTGTTCGATGTCGTTTACTCAGGAGCTCCTGAGAATTGTGTAGACATCGTGGTTTTGTCAGAAGGATACACTGCCGACCAATACGACTTATTTAAAGAAGACGCAAAGAAGTTTGCCGATGCAATCTTCTCTTTTTCTCCGTTCAAAGAAAACAAAGGACGTTTCAATGTGAAAGCCGTATGGACTCCTTCTACAGAAGAGGGTTCCGACATTCCGGGCGAACACATCTGGAAAGAAACGGCGCTTAACTCAACTTTCTATACTTTCGACTCGGAGCGTTACATCATGACGCCCGACTTTAAAAGCGTGCGCGATGCTGCATCGTCTGTTCCTTACGATTTTATCTACATCATTGCCAACTCGAAAAAGTATGGCGGTGGCGGTATTTATAACTACTACGGACTTAGTGTGGCCGGCAATGAAGGTTCGTACGAGAAGATTTATGTGCACGAATTCGGACACTTGTTTCTTGGATTGGGCGACGAGTATCAAGGTGATGCATCGTACAACGATTTCTATCCGAAAGGCGTAGAGCCTTGGGAAGCAAACCTTACACGCTTGATCGGCTTTGATAAGAAATGGAAAAACATGCTTCCGGAAGGAACTAAAATACCAACTACCGACGAGAATGCTGAGATCGGAGTATTTGAAGGAGGCGGTTACGTAAATGAAGGTATTTACCGTCCGCGCAAGAACTGCTTGATGAGAAGCTTTTCTATAAACGACTTCTGTCCGGTGTGTACCAAGGCAATCTTGGGACAAATCGATTTTTACACGAAGTAAAGAACTTTTATCCTTGGGCAGCAGTTCTGCAATTGTTCGCCTCACTTGTAAAAGAGCAATGTTGATGCATTGAGATGGTTACGGTTGAGGCGGATAATTGAAAAAGATGAATCTCTAAATATTATATTTCAATGGCTAATTTGAAAGTTTGGATTGAAGCAGCACGTCCCAAAACGTTGACCGCTTCGATTAGTCCCGTACTATTGGGATGTGCATTGGCTTATACCGATGGAAAGTTTAATTGGATCCCGGCATTGTTGTGTTTGTTTGTTGCACTGTTTGCACAGATTGCATCCAATTATGCCAACGATTATTTCGACCATAAGAAAGGAGCCGATCGCGAAGACCGTTTGGGGCCGGATAGGGCAGTTGCCTTAGGTTGGGTAAAGCCAAAGTCGATGCTTATTGCAACCCTTATTTCATTGGGCTTGTCATGTATTGTAGGTCTTTTCTTGATTCAGTATGGAGGCTGGGAACTCATATTTGTAGGTCTGGCTATTGCTGTGTTTGCACTGGCTTACTCTGCGGGACCTTATCCGTTGGCTTATCATGGGTTGGGAGATGTCTGTGTTTTGTTGTTCTATGGTGTTGTTCCGGTGGTGTTTACCTATTATGTGCAAGCCAATACGTTTACAGTCGGAGCTCTATTAGCCGGATTGGCATTGGGCTTTGTTGCCATCAACATCCTTGTTGTGAATAACTACCGCGATTATGATGCAGATAAGTTGAGCAACAAGCAAACCACCATTGTGAAGTACGGAAAGGCATTCGGACTTGCTTTCTATATCTTCAATGCATTGGCTGGTATGTTGTTTTTCATCGCAGTTACCGAACTTTATGATGTGTATGCGATTTTGGCTTACTCGCTGGCCTTTATCTGGATTGCCTTATTTATCCTGGTATACCGCAAACTAACTTCGCTTGAGGGGAAAGCCCTTAATGCAGTGTTGGCTTCAACGGCCAAAATGGTATTTCTTTTTGCTGTTCTATTGTCGGTGCTTATTGTTTTTTGCAAACAATGATAAATTGCACTGCTTTTGAGGGGTAATTGTTGCTTATTGACGTAGATACGTCGGATTATGTTGTATATTTGTAATCTAAACAGAATAGATACACGAATATAAATCAACAATAAACATCTAGCCAATGAAAAAAGTATTTTTAGCTGCAAGCCTTGCAGTGGTTATGGCTTCTTGTAATACTGCTAAAAATGCAGAAGAAGCAGTAAATCCGTTCTTTGCGGAGTTTAACACGCCTTTTAATGTTCCTAGTTTCGATAAAATTAAGCTAGAGCATTACATGCCTGCTTTTGAAGAAGGAATGGCACAACAAAAACAAGAAATCGATGCGATCATCAAAAACAGAGCAACACCTGATTTTGATAATACCATTGCTGCGCTTGACAACAGCGGAGCTTTGCTTTCGAATGTAAGCCGTGTATTCTTTGGTTTGAACTCTGCGAATACAACTCCAGAGATGCAAAAACTAAACAAAGAGATTGCACCTGTATTGTCGAAGCATTCAGATGATATCAACCTGAATCCTGAATTATTTGCAAAAGTAAAAGAGGTATATGAGCGCAAAGAAGTATTTAACTTGAATCCTGCTCAAACAAAACTTCTTGAAGATACATACAAAGGTTTTGTGCGTGGTGGTGCAAACCTAAACGCCGATGACCAAGCGAAACTACGCGAGCTTAATAGCGAAATCTCAATGCTTCAACTTACGTTTGAGCAAAACGTGATGAGCGAAACAAACGCGTATAAGTTGGTTATTGAAAACGAAGCAGACCTTGCCGGTCTTCCTCAAGGAGTAATCGCTACTGCTGCTACTGCTGCAAAAAATGAAGATCTTGAAGGCAAATGGTTATTCACACTTCACAACCCAAGTGTAATGCCATTCTTGCAATTTGCAGACAACAGAGAGTTGAGAAAACAAATCTTCGAAGCATACATCAACCGTTGTAACAATGGTAACGAAGCAGATAATAATGAAGTGATCAAGAAACTTGTTGATCTTCGTCTGCAAAAAGCGAAATTGATGGGCCACGACAACTACGCAAACTTTGCGTTGGAAGAGCGTATGGCAAAGAAAGATAGCAACGTATATGCTTTGCTTGACCAACTATGGCCGTTTGCCGTGAAAAAAGCAAACGATGAAGCTACAGCACTTCAAGCAGCTATGAAGAAAGATGGTGTAAACGATCAACTTCAAGGTTGGGACTGGAGATACTATAACGAGAAAGTAATGAAGGAAAAGTTTGATCTGGATGAGAACGAAGTACGTCCTTACTTGCAACTTTCAAACGTGCGCGACGGTATCTTCTACGTTTGTAACCAACTTTATGGCATTACATTCACAGAAATCAAAGATATTCCGCTTCCGCATCAAGATGCAATGGCTTACGAATGTAAAGATCAGAACGGCGATCACCTGGGTGTTCTTTATATGGACTTCCATCCTCGCTCGTCGAAACGTGGCGGTGCATGGTGTGGTACATACCGTGGACAGTCGATGGAAGACGGCAAACGTGTTGCTCCGGTTGTAACGATTGTTTGTAACTTTACAGAACCTGCCGATGGCAAACCTGCATTGTTGAGTGCAGACGAAACGGAAACATTCTTTCACGAGTTTGGTCACGCACTACACAACTTGTTCAAAAACGTTGATTACAAAGGTGTAGGTGGTGTGCCTCGCGACTTCGTAGAACTTCCTTCTCAAATCATGGAGCACTGGGCTTTCGAACCATCTGTGTTGAAAGTTTATGCAAAACACTACGAAACAGGCGAAGTGATGCCGGATGCATTGATCGAGAAAATGGAAAAGAGCGGAACTTGGGGACAAGGTTTTGCAACAACAGAATATCTTGCAGCTTCAATCCTTGATATGGATTACCACGTAATGACTGAGGTTCCTGCAGATTTCTCTCCGGCTAAGTTCGAAGCGAAACAAATGAGCGATCGTAAGATTCTTTCTCAAATACCTCCTCGCTACCGTTCTACTTATTTCCGTCACACAATGGGTGGTGGTTATACAGCAGGATATTATAGCTACATCTGGGCAGAAGTGCTTGATGCCGATGCATTCCAAGCGTTTGTAGAAACAGGTGATATCTTTAATAAAGAAGTAGCAGGTAAATTCCGCACCTATGTACTTACTCCTGGTGGTATCGATGATGCTATGGATATGTACAAAAACTTCCGTGGTTCAGAGCCGGGTATCAAGCCTTTGCTTAACAACCGTGGTTTGAACTAATCAAAAGTTTAAAACATTATATAGATTCTCCCGAATAGGCTTCATGCTTATTCGGGAGTTTTTTTTAGAAGCAGTCCTGTTTTTTAAGGCTTAATAGTGTTTAAGTTTTATCTTTGTTGCCGATTTAATAATATGAATAAGCGAAGCTTTGCTCGTTGCATCTATAACGTTAGAGCTTTCACTAACCTAAAACCATTGATATGAATCGTTTTGTTCGTTTACTGTTATTTCCTGAAAAGACCTTTCGGAAAGGAGTAGAAGCCCGTCAGTTTTCAAAAAAGAAAATCGTATATGCTGCTTCTGTCAACTTTATTTTCCCGGTACTTTTTCTAATCCTCGGATTATTTATTCATGTAAGGCCCGAGTTGAAACAGCAAATTCAAGATAAGTTCGATACACAGTTAACAGAAAAGATAGATGACTACGGCCGTTTTGTGACCATTCCATTTTTATTGACTCTTGATCGTTTCGGCATTCCATCAGCCAATAATCTGATTCTCCGTGTAGGGATATTTGCAACCACTTCAGTGCTAAGTGATATGGTTGTACATCGCACAAAGAAAGCCACAAATGTAACCCGCCCCAATGGTGAAGAGCGATCTTTTCCATCTCAGCATACAAGTCAGGCATTCCTTGCAGCATCGGTATTGCACTATGAATATATAGGTAGCAGTACTACGGTGAGTGCATTGGGATATGCAACAGCAGCAACAGTCGGATTCTTGCGTATTGCTCGTGATAGACATTGGAGTTCGGATGTTTTGGTGGGAGCAGGGATTGGGATGTTGGTAACCAACTGGACATATCTATTCATATTCGGACTTATCGAGTCGTTTGTAATGGCTATTTGGCGTAAGCTAAAACCAAGAAAACAACACTCTGAGTCAGAATGATCGAAGTTATAACTTGCTAATCTTTAAATGTATTATATGGATCTCATACAAGTAATTATTTTAGGTATCGTAGAGGGTCTTACAGAGTTTCTACCAGTTTCTTCAACCGGACATATGATCCTTGCTCAAGCATTTATGGGAATCGAAAGTTCGGAGTTTGTCAAAGCATTTACCGTAATCATACAGTTCGGAGCTATTTTATCGGTAATGGTTATTTACTGGAAACGCTTCCTTACAAGTTGGGCCTTTTATTTAAAACTACTAGTCGGAGTAATTCCAGCGTTGGCACTAGGCTATTTGCTCAACGACTATATTGACGCACTTCTTGGTTCTGTTTGGGTTGTTGCGTCGATGTTATTGATAGGAGGTATTGTAATGCTTTATATAGATAAATGGTTTCAAGCGCGTGAGCTAGAAAAGGATGTAACCATAAAAAATGCATTTGTAATCGGATTGTTTCAATGTATAGCAATGATTCCTGGTGTATCTCGCTCGTTGGCCACAATTGTAGGTGGACTACAACAAGGGCTTACTCGTAAAACAGCTGCTGAGTTTTCGTTTTTGCTTGCTGTGCCAACGATGTTTGCAGCTTCGAGCTACAAGGTTTTGCAAATGGCGACTTCTCCGGGAGGATTAACTGTGTTGGAGAATAATCTAGTTGCACTGTTTGTAGGATGCTTAATCTCTTTTATTGTAGCAATCTTTGCAATTAAAGGATTTGTGAAGTTTGTTGCCTCTCATACGTTTAAAGTCTTTGGGTATTACCGTATTGTTGTAGGATTAGTGGTGCTTGCACTACTTGCAGCAGGAGTAGATCTAAGTTCATTATAATATAAATTAAAAGCATCCGATCGATTAATGAAGGAATACTTCTGTTATCGATCGGATGCTTTTTTATATCCTTATTGTTGTATTTCTTTTATCACCAGTTGATTGGTATTCATGCGTTCGATGTATTGTTGTACAATTGCTTGAGTCATCAAAAGCATCGAATCTTTCTTTGTTTGCAATGTATCAACGTTTACCAAGTTGTTTTTCAACAAACGATCCGATGCATAGTCGTACAAGCCCAACGGAGTGCTACCATCGTAGATCAAGACCTTATTGTCTTTCATAAATGTAAAGGCATTATTGGCAAAGTGAATGGCAAACTCATCTTCTTTTGTGGTATTGAACAAGTCGCGTCCAAAAGAAATGTACGGATTTTCATAGCCGAGATATCCCAATACCGATGGCATAATGTCAATTTGCTGCGCAATTTCGTTACGTATTCCTTTTAAGTCTCCGCCCGGATAATAAAAGATTACCGGTACCTCGCTACGTCCCACTTCGGTAAAGAACTCCGGTTTGTCGGCCTGATTGGTGTGATCGGCTGTAATGACAAACAATGTATTGTTGAACCAAGGCTGCTTCGAAGCCGTTTCGAAGAAACGTTTCAGGGCATAGTCGGTATAACGTATGCATTTATGTATCGGTTGATTTCCTTCGGGAAATGTATCCTTATAACGTTCCGGTATCTTAAACGGATCGTGCGATGAAGCCGAGAAGATCGCTGTAGTAAAAGGCTCCGGAAACGTAGTCATCGTTTTAGCAAAGAATTGGAAGAACTCTTCGTCCCAGATCGACCATGTGCCATCGAAATCAGCATTACCGGGATTGGCCTTATTGTATTCGGTAAGGCCGAAATAATCCTTGTAGCCGCTGATGTTTGAGAAAGCTTCAAAGCCCATCGAGCCGTTTGGAGCGCCATGGAAGAACGCACTGTAATACCCTTTTTTGTTTAGCTCGCCCGCAATACTCGATACCGCATTCGTAGAATAGTGCGACAAGAAATACGGCTCATAGATCATAGGAATTCCCGACAATACTGCCGGCATACCATCGATCGACTTGTTTCCATTCGAAAAAGTCTTCTCAAAAGTGAGAGCATTGGGTAGGAGAGAGTCGATAAAAGGAGTGTATCCTTTGTAGTTGCCATTATCCAGATCCTTATTTAAACTGCCAATGTATTCACGACCAAAACTCTCCACAATAAAAACAACCACATTCAATGGTTTAAATTCGGTAGAGTCTTTAGGCATGTGCAATGCCGAGATCACTTGCTCCGCATCGTTGATCGATGGAAAATAGGTAGGTGTATCGAATACCTTTTTGCCAATCGTTCTGATTACCGAGAAAGGAGTATTCAACACAATCGCAGACTCAATCGGTTTATCAATATACTGATTTGCATTGCTGATGGTAATAGGACGCACGGTTTTACCGATACCACCACGAATGCCGGTAACAAATAAAAAGCCCACAAGACCTAGCAGTGCAGCGTTAACTATGTAAAAAAGACTTTTTGATTCGTAGGCGTAAAACCTGCATTTGGGCGATCTGTATAGTTTTATAAGTGCGTATATCAATAAGATACCGGCAATTGTAACCGGGATATACGTAAGAATGCTGTTTGTGAAAATAGTTAAAATGTTCGATTCATTGCTGAACTCTTTAAATATAGATGCTGTTGTTCTTTTACCGGTAAATCGGAAGTAAACAACATCTGCCATATTCATAACAATGGCTATTGCATTTGGAAGGACAAATGTCCATTTGGTAAATTTTTGAAAAGTGGTTTTATAACGAGAAATAAGCGGAATGCACATCAGTACGATGTAAAGTGCATTTATATAACACAGAGCTGCAATGTCAAATGTAACTCCGCCTTTGAAAATAGAAAGCAATGTTTGCGTCGAAATCTCCGGGAAATAAGACAAATTATATACTAAAAAAAATATACGACAAACGGTGAATAATGCAAAAGATAAAACTAAGTTTGTCGCGATAGTTTTATAATACGAAAAAGTAGAACCCATGACAATGAAATTACAATTTGTAGGTTTGTTCAGAATTAGAGCGCAATGTTACGCAAAAATGACGAGCTGGCAAGCCTTTTACACAAAAGAAATAGAAACCGGTAATGCAAATTGTGGCATACACCGGTGTTTAAATTATTCATTTATGATATAGAAACGAGTAGTTATGTTTTATTTAATCCCAGTAATTTTTCTTCTTGGTATCGTAGGTATCGCCCTGGAGGATTTTATCAAAGTAAACAAAGCAGCGATAGCCTTATTTATGGCAATTTCTCTTTGGGTAATACTCATGCTTGATGCCGACGCAATCTTTATTGGCCGACACAGTGAGATCTTTCAAGGTTTCCTCGATCGCTTTCCCGAAGTGGCAAAGATGCCATTGCATGAACAGTTCGTTCAGTTTCTGACTGATCGTGCAATCGTATATCACCTAGGTAATGTGGCCGAAACATTGTTCTTTATTATGTCGTCGATGGTGATTGTAGAATTGATAGATAGGCATGGAGGTTTTCGTTCCATTACCGATCTTGTTCGTACATCTTCGAAACGTAAGCTCTTGTGGGCCATTTGTTTTATCTCCTTCTTTTTCTCGGCCTTGCTCGACAACCTGGCTGCATCCATCGTAATCATTGCCATTTTAAGAAAGCTCGTACCCTTGCGTCAAGAGCGAATCATCTTTGCTTGTATGGTAATTATTTCAGCAAATGCCGGAGGTAGTTGGTCGCCAATTGGTGATGTTACCACCATTTTGTTGTGGGTAGGACAAAACATCTCGGCCGGACATCAAATTGTGCATGTCTTTATTCCTGCTTTGATCAACCTGTTGGTTCCATTGACCATTGCCACTTTTGTATTCTTTAAAAAAGGCGAGCACATAGAGTTGCAAGTGGAAGAACCGGAGGACGATTATACCCCGGAGATTCCTAAAAGAGCACGCTATTTTATCTTGATCGTGGGAGTGTTGTCGTTGGCTTTGGTTCCGGTGTTCCAATCGTTGACATCCCTTCCTCCTTTCTTGGGCATTATGCTCGGACTTGTTATTCTGTGGTTCTATACAGATATTATGTATAGCCGTTTGCACGGAATCGAAGAATCACAAAAACTACGCATTGCCACACTGCTTACCAGTGTCGATTTAGGAACTATCCTTTTCTTTACCGGTATCTTGATGGCGGTGGGAGCGTTAGAAACATCGGGTCAACTGGGTTTGTTTGCCAACTTCCTTGATACAAACGTACATCAACCATACATCATTAGTTTTGTGATCGGTCTGATGTCGTCTGTAGTAGACAACGTTGCACTAGTAGCTGCTACCATTGGTATGTATCCGATTGCAGATCCGGCTACAGGTTTGACAGAATATGTAAGTCACTTCGTGAGAGATGGTGGTTTCTGGACATTCCTTGCTTATTGTGCCGTTACGGGGGGTAGTATTCTTATTATCGGTTCGGCCACAGGGGTTACAGTAATGGGCCTAGAGAAGATCAACTTTATGTATTACACCAAGAAGTTCACACTGTTAGCACTGCTTGGATACGTATCGGGAGCACTCGCGTACTTGGCAATGTTTTCGTAAATTGTATATCTCGAATTGTAAATAGGAAACAAAAAGATTATATTTGCGTATATAACAACGCTTATTCGTAACGATAATCAATCAAAAACGATAAAAATGATCAAGAAAAGTCTATTTACATTCGTTCTTTTGGCTGCACTAAGCTTCGGAACAAAGACTTCGGCCTGCACGAATCTTCTTGTAGGAAAAGGAGCTTCTGTAGACGGGTCTACGATTGCATCTTATGCAGCAGACTCTCACACGTTGTACGGTGAACTTTATCACTGGCCTGCTGCCAAATGGCCTGCAGGAGCAATGCTCGATATCAATGAATGGGATACAGGTAAGTATCTTGGGCAAATCAAGCAAGTACCAGAAACCTATTCGGTAGTTGGTAATATGAACGAACACCAGCTTACCATTGTGGAATCTACATTTGGTGGTCGTCCCGAATTGGTAGATACAGCAGGTATCATGGATTATGGTAGCTTGATTTATGTAACCTTGCAACGTGCCAAAACAGCAAGAGAAGCGATCAAAGTAATGACGGATCTTGTAGCAGAATACGGATACTACAGCAGTGGCGAATCATTCTCGATTGCAGATCCGAATGAAGTATGGGTAATGGAAATGATTGGTAAAGGCCCGGGCGTAAAAGGCGCGGTGTGGGTTGCCATTCGTATTCCGGACGACTGTATTTCAGGACATGCCAATCAAGCAAGAATTCAACAAATTCCTTTCGCAGACAAAGCGAATTGTATGTATTCACCGGATGTAGTATCTTTTGCTAAGCAAAAAGGATATTACAAAGGAAGCGACAAAGACTTCAGTTTTGCTAAAGCATACTGTCCGTACGACTTCAGCGGTCTTCGTGGTTGCGAAGCACGTACTTGGAGCTTCTTCAGAAAGTATGACAAGAGCATGGACAAATATCTACCTTTCCTAAAAGGTGAAGGTGGCGAGCCAATGCCTCTTTATATCAAACCAGATCGTAAGCTATCGGTGCAAGACGTTCAAAACGACATGCGCGATCACTTCGAAGGAACAGAGTTTTGCATGGTGCAAGATGCTGGTGCGGGATCATACAAAGTACCTTACCGTTGGAGACCGATGACGTTTGAAGTAGATGGTGAAAAATACACCAACGAACGTGCCATCGCAACACAACAAACCGGTTTTGTACTTGTATCGCAAATGCGCAGCTGGTTGCCAAATGCAATCGGAGGTATCCTTTGGTTTGGAATAGACGACGCAAACACAGCGGTATTTGTTCCGATGTATTGTTCGATCACAGAAATTCCTGAATGTTTCCGTGTAGGTAACGGTAATATGCTTGAGTTTTCTTGGACATCGGCATTCTGGATCTACAACTGGGTTGCAAACATGGCTTATAATAAATATAGCTTTATGATCGAAGACATTCGTCCGGTACAAAAGCAACTGGAAGGAAACTTCTTCGCAATGCAGCCTGCTATTGAGCAAGCAGCGGCAGATATGTACAAAAAATCTCCTGCCGAAGCGATCAACTTCCTTACATATTATAGCAATGCAGAAGCAGAGCGTTCTACAGCACGTTGGAAAAAACTAGGTGAGTACTTGCTAGTGAAGTACATCGACGGCAACGTGAAGAAAGAAAAAGACGGAACATTCCTTCGCAACGGTCACGGACTACCGGCTTCACCGGAATTTCCTGGTTATGACGAAGAATATTATCGCGGCATTGTACGCAGCGCCGGCGAACGTCTTAAAGTAAACTGGTAATTTTAGTAGATAGGTTATCTATTACTTTTTATATAAAATATTAAAGGGTTTTATCAATTGCGATAAAACCCTTTTTGTTTTTGATTGTTCTATGGATAAACAACATTAAAAACGAATAATATTTTAGATGAATATGAAAACTACAAAAATTGCATTAGGTCTATTAATGATGCTTGTTACAGTTATGTATGCATGTAGCCCAAGCACCAAACGCCAAGAAACAATCGCAGACGACGAGTCTATTGCTAGTCAAGGAACACAAGCAAGCGTAAATCCGGATACGGTACAACACTTTTTTGTGGGAGACTTTGTACTTGAAGCCGGTCAGGCAACTTTCCTTGATTGTTATACAGCAAGCAAATTGCCGGTAGCGAACAAAGGCGCATACGTAACCGTAGCCGAACAATATCAAGCATTGAAGCCAAGCGCATCCGAATCAATCAGCCTTGTATGTTACGGTCATATCGAAACATTGTCTCCAATGGACGGTAAGGCAGCAGTTCCATGTTTGGTTATCGATAAGTTTGTAGAATTTGATAGAACAAAAGGATGCTCAGCTCCAATTATCGGCGGATACGAAAGCTACATTCCAGACTCTATCAACCCAGACAAGAAAACAGTGATGATGCTTAATCCTGATTATACATTTGCGAAAGACATCAATGATATGGGCGCTAAGCTTGTAATTCATCAAACAGGTAAATGGTTCCGCACAGGCGACAGCACAATTGATCTATATATTATGGAGCAAGATGGCAAACCTGCAAACGTGGTAGAAAATGGTACAGTATTTTACGGAACTACTCCATTGCGCCTTAGCATTGGCGAATTGGATTTCTTCCAACTTACACCGGGCCAACCAATCCCTGCAACTGTAGAAACAGTGATTCCTGCTAAATAATGTTATGTGTGTTTATTTTATAGCAAGAAAACCCGAATACATTCACTTGTATTCGGGTTTTTGATTTTAAAAGAGTTGCACATTTCAAATCTTCATATTACTTTTGCACCATTATTCCGCAGAGGGTAGAAAAGAGTAGCTAATAATAGCGCCACCCTCGGGATGTAACCTGTAATTTCAAATAACAGATGTACGTAATTGTTGAAATTCAAGGACAACAGTTCAAAGCTGAGGCTGGTAAGAAACTGTTTGTTCACCGTTTGAACGTTGAGCGTGGTGCTCAAGTTGAGTTCGATAAAGTAATGTTGGCTGAGAACAACGGAACTATCACTGTTGGTGCTCCTACTATCGAAGGCGCTAAAGTTGTAGCTGAAGTTATCTCTCACGTTAAAGGAGACAAAGTTCTTATCTTCCACAAAAAGAGAAGAAAAGGTCATAGAAAGCTTAACGGTCACCGTCAATGCTTTACAGAGATTGTAGTAAAAGAAGTAGTAGCGTAACGTATTAAAATCGTAAGAAAATGGCACATAAAAAAGGTGTAGGTAGCTCGAAGAACGGACGCGAATCGGAAAGCAAACGACTTGGAGTTAAGATTTTTGGTGGTGAAAAATGCATCGCAGGTAACATCATCATTCGTCAAAGAGGAACAGTTCACAATCCAGGTGAAAACGTAGGTATCGGTAAAGACCATACTTTGTTCGCTCTAGTAGATGGCGTTGTAACTTTCAGAAAAAAGAAAAACAACAAATCTTATGTATCAGTTCTTCCAGTAGTAGAAGCTGAAGCATAATGACGATCTAAAAAATAAAAAAAGAGAGTTCTCGATATGAGGGCTCTCTTTTTTTTTGTTTCTTTATCTTTGTAAAAAGATAACTAAATCAATAGCTATAACAAAGATGATGAGAGCAAGAAAGACCTATGTTTTACTTCTGTTTATATCATTGATTGTCACACTCTCTTCGTGCGGATCGTCGCGCAAGGCTGTGATGGTAGATATGGACGTAAAAGGACCCAAAGAACTTCAACGCAAATTAGGCATTAAAGTAAAGCCATCCGACAATATTTTCCTCTACAGCGAAGCTGCGTCTTGGCTGGGCGTGCCTCATCGATATGGCGGAATGACCAAGAAGGGAGTAGACTGTTCGGGCTTTGTAAGCATTGTATACGAAAAGATCTATGGCGTAAAACTTGAGCGATCTTCGGCCGATATGCTGTCAAAGAACTGCAAGAAGGTGAAGAAAGGATCTTTGGAAGAAGGAGACTTGGTATTCTTTCGCACGGGTAAAAAACGCGGACCGGTCAATCACTCGGGCATCTACCTCAAAGACGGTAAATTTATACATACCAGCACTTCGCGCGGAGTAATGATCAGTAGTCTCGACGAAGAATATTACCGCAAAACCTATTACAGTGGCGGTAAAGTAAAATAAGTATAAAAAAGAAGACAAAAGCACGATACATCGCTGCGATAAGAAGGCAAAATCAAAACAGTTTTTTTATTTTTGCACTTCAAAACAGACATAATATAAAAACATAGATATAATCATGTTGACGCTAAAAGTTATTACAGAAAATACGGAAGACGTAATCCGTAGATTGGCGAAAAAGCACTTCGATGCTCGCGAAGCAATTGCTGAGGTAATCGAACTAGATAAAACAAGACGCAGCACTCAAGGCGTTCTTGACTCAAATCTTGCAGAACTAAATACGATCTCCCGTACTGTAGGACAATTGATGAAGGAAGGTAAGAAAGAAGAAGCAGAAGCTGTACGCGCTAAAGTTGCCGACTTCAAAGAAATCAACAGAGAGCTTGAAGTAACAATGAAAGAAGCGGAAGTAAAGATTCAGCAAATTCTTTGTACGATTCCTAACTTGCCTGCCGACGAAGTACCGGAAGGTCGCGTAGCGGAAGACAACGTGGTTGAGAAAACCGGCGGTGAAATCCCGGCACTTCATGCAGATGCACTTCCTCACTGGGAACTAGCGAAAAAATATGATCTTATCGACTTCGAACTAGGAGTGAAGATTACCGGAGCAGGTTTCCCTGTTTACAAAGGTAAAGGAGCACGTTTGCAACGCGCTTTGATCAACTTCTTCCTTGACAACGCTCGTGATGCAGGTTACCTTGAAATCCAACCTCCTTATGTTGTAAACGCTGATTCGGGTTACGGAACAGGTCAGTTGCCTGACAAAGAAGGTCAGATGTATCACTGTACTGCCGACGATTTGTATTTGATCCCAACAGCAGAAGTTCCGGTTACAAACATCTATCGTGACGTAATCGTAAACGAAAGCGATCTTCCGATCAAAAACACAGCTTATTCAGCTTGTTTCCGTCGCGAAGCCGGATCATACGGTAAGGACGTACGCGGACTAAACCGCCTACACCAATTCGACAAAGTAGAAATCGTACGCATCGACACACCGGAGCACTCATACGAGTCGTTGAAAGAGATGGTAGACTATGTACAATCACTAGTTGACAAACTAGAATTGCCATGGAGAATCCTACGTCTTTGCGGTGGCGATATGAGCTTCACATCAGCACTTACATTCGACTTCGAAGTATACTCGGCAGCACAAGAACGTTGGTTGGAAGTGAGCTCGGTATCAAACTTCGAAAGCTACCAAGCAAACCGTTTGAAATGTCGTTACCGCTCGGCCGACAAGAAAACACAGCTAGTACATACACTAAACGGTAGCGCCTTGGCATTGCCACGTATCGTAGCAGCTTTGCTTGAAAATCACCAAACACCGGAAGGTATCCGCATCCCTGCGGCACTTGTACCTTACACAGGTTTTGAGATGATCGACTAATCGCTTTTTTTTTCAGGTTATTTTATATACGAAGCAGCATCTTTTCCTCGAAAGGGGATAAAGATGCTGCTTTTTTTTATCTCTCTTTTATAGTGGAGTCTCCTTTTTATAGTTGAGCTTATTGTATTTTATCCTATGAATCAAAACTTCAGCCCTCGTACCACACATTCTGCACGCTTACCATAAAAAGTCCACTTTTGCGGCAAATACACCTCGTTTTCTTCTCCTTTGCATCATTTACCGACACAAACAAATCTAGCACATTGTCTCCTAAAACGCAGAAGAGTTTTACATGCGTCGAAATTGCTTACCGAAGATAATTTTCCGGACCTTCAAAAAGAATGCCCCTTCGCCTAAGCAGCAACACTTTGTAAACGCTCAACTCCCTCACAATGGCACAGGCGGCAGGATAGGTGAGTGGAGGTGCAGTCGTCGCAGTCTCGTCGCAACAATGGCAAATAGTTTTCACGCGAATGATAAAAGTTTTCAGTGAAGACTGTCGACACTCTTCGTGAAAAGTTTTTACACTCTTCGTTATGAATGCAAACACTCTTCACTATAACGTAAAACACTCTTCGTGGTGACTGAAAATACACTTCTCGAAAACCAAATTAGCTCTTCCCAAAAACCAAAAGACCTTTTTTCGACAACCAAACAAGCTTTTTTCAAGAACCAAGTAACCTTTTCACCCAAACCAAGCAACCTTTTTGCCCAAACCAAGCAACCTTTTTGCCCAAACCAAGCAACCTTTTTCCTTCAAATATGTAAAATATAGGCATAAACTACCCATACGTAGCCTTTTAGTTAATTATCCCCATCCCGAAAACCCCATTTTCTGAACCCTCAAAATCCACACAATTTCCCAATCCAGAACAAAAACTCCTCTCCAAAACCGAAATAATCCTCCCGATCACATAGCCATAAATTCCCCAAAAACTTGGCTTAGTGTAAAAAAGAGAACAATATATTTCTCTAGTCTTGTTCGTGTGAGAAAAAAACATATTTTTGGAAAGACTTTCATACACTTTGGACGCGATCGAATAGATGCTAAACGTGTAAATATACCTGAAATAAATTAAGTAATAGAAATCTTGACCATCATCAAAGTGGGATTGTAAATACAATTCAAACTGAGAGACTAATGTTTCCAGATAAAATTCAGTTAAACCGTAAAATTTAATAGGAAGAATTATGAGAACTCTAATTTGTTTGTCAGCGTTTGTCTGCATGCTAAACTGTTCCAATAAAAGAGAGCCAAACAGCACCTCAACAGTAGCAGCAGAAAGGGATGTAGAAGTTACGGATGTTACAGCAGTGACTACGGATGAAAACATACGTCCTAAAGATCGTAATTTGGCAGTCTATTCTAAGATAGATCAGTACACCAACAATCTGTCAGCGATTGCATCTGATGTAGAGTTTGTACACTTAGACGATGAGCCTTTGCTTCGCGACTTCTTTGTACATGATATGCAGCGCACGGATGACTATATTTTTGTGATGGGGCCGGGCTCTATTCATCAATATAATTTGCAAGGAAAGCATATTCGCCCTATTGGAAGAAGCGGTCAAGGACCGGGAGAATATGTTAATCTATCTGCACCATTACTGATCGACGAGGATAAAAAAGAAATTTCTGTGCTAGATCTACGTACATGGAGAATGTTCCGTTATAACTTTGATGGGAAGTTTTTAAAAACAGTGAAGATGGGGGATTATCTTAATGGCTACTTGCGGATGGATTCTACAACGTTTATAGCCAGAACTCATTGTTTCAACCGTTTTTTGCCAAATGTGAAATTATTAGATCTTAAAGATCAGGATTTTAAAACAATAAAATCGTTTGACAGCTATATCTATCCAATAGAAGTAAAAGGTCGACATAGTTTCGGTCCGGAGTTTAATGCTTTATGGAGATGCAACGATGATTTCTATACATTGGAGTATGGCAATGACACCGTGTTTCAGGTTACAAAAGATGCCCTTATACCCTCTCTTGTTTTATCTGGCGAATTAGCTTTAGAAAAAGATGAGTTATTCAAAGATAAAGTCGGAGATAAAGCAATGATTTTTGGACCTCTGATGAAGCCCAATTCTTATGTGTTCGAATCCAATCAGTTTTTACTCTTTAGGATGAGTTCGGAAAATGATCGTTATTTCGTGATTTGTGATAAGCTGACGGGTGAATTGAGCCGAACGGGCAAGCACTCCAAACGTTATTCCTCCGAATTTACAGGAGAAAGGAGCCGAGACTATTTTATAGATGATATTGTCTCATCCATGTGTGTATCCCCTCTGTATTATAGTAATGGGTATGCCATCGGACTTATTCCGGCCACGGCAATAGTGGAAGATCGGGAGCAAATACTCCAATATATCCAATCGCACCCCACAAAAGAGGGAGAAAAGTTGGCAGAGATCGTTAGAAATATAACAGAGGAGGATAATTCAATCGCTTGCTTTATTCGTTTTAAATAGGATTATTATGGATTTATATTAGAGAATAATCATGGCGTTGTTTGCATTAATAAATTATTGCAAACTGACTTGATAGGTGTTATTTCAATGACAGAACTTACAGGTTCTGCTTTTCTTATAAGTGGAATCTTCCCGGAAGGGAGGTTTGGTATATTGGACAAAACCGGAGCTGTAGATACAGTTCAATCTTTGAGATTAATGTTTTACGAAACACTAAATCGAGTTATGGAAAGACTATTAAAAGATAATGAAACATGGCTTACATCGAAGTCTCTTGCCGAATTGTTTGAGGTGGAAGTCGAGCTTATTGAATCGTATATAAATATTCTGGTTGAAGCAGGAGAGCTTGATGACGAAACAACTATTAGGAAATATGAGATAGTTGAAAATGGTGTGCAAGTCGAACTATATAGCTTTGAGGTTATTCTAGCTTTGGGCTATCGTATAGAATCGCGCGTAGGTATTTCTTTTTAGAAAATGGGCAGGAGGAATACTTACAGCGTATTCACAAAAGGGTTATGCTATAGATAAAGACCGATTACGTAACTCAAATTCTTCTTTTGACGACTTCATGGAGTGCGTACTGAGCTTATAAAGATGGAAAATATGTCTTTATTGGAATGTGAGCTTTAATAGATTTAATATCTTTGCAATAAACGTTTACAAAGAACATTAAAGCATTTGTGACTCGCAGAAGTGTGATCGTAAAACAATTAATTGTTAATTAAAAAAACAACTATGTACATAAGAAAAGTAGAAATCAATAACATACGTTCAATCCAATCGTTTCAAATGACTTTTGGCGAAGGTCATGAAGCTGGATGGCATGTTTTAATTGGTGCCAATGGTTCGGGTAAAAGTACAATATTGAGATCGATCGCTTTGGGCATAGTTGGTTCGTACGATGCAAAAGCTCTACGTCAGAACTGGAATGATTGGGTTCGAAAAGGAGAAAGTGAAGGTTCGATCTTTTTAGAAGGTATAGGAAGTGTTCCAATAGATATAAGTCTCAAAAATATTGGAGAGAAGATTTTGCCAACATCAAGTTCAGGAAGTATTAAATTTGGGGACTTCGAGTATCTATTTCAAGAGAAACTTGTAATTTCCAAGAGTACAGATGTTGCACAAGCTGATATAATGTCTAGTTTATCTGATAAGTTTAATGCATTTGGCGAGACTGACTTTCGGAAATATTATTCAAATATGTTTTCGGTGGCTTATGGTCCTTTTCGTCGTTTTTCGGGAGGTGAAAAGGAGTGGAGTAAAGTTTTTTATTCGGAACCTAGAGCTGCAGCGCATCTGTCGGTGTTTGGTGAGGATGTTGCACTTTCGGAGCCTATTGAATGGTTGCAGTCTCTAGATTATAAATCTTTGAAAGGAGATGAAGTGGCTAAGCAACAATTGGAAAAATTTAGATTGTTTTTTAAGAATTCAGGTCTTCTGCCATTTAATACAGTACTAAAAGATATAAATAGCGATGGTGTAACATTTGAAGATGGAAATGGAGTTGAGGTTGATATCAATCAATTATCAGATGGATTCCGTTCAATTTTGAGTTTAACCTTCGAATTAATACGTCAACTTATTCGTGTATATGGTTCGGATGTTGTTTTTAAGAATGTTACAGATGAGCACGTGCAGATTAATCTGCACGGGGTTGTAATGATTGACGAGATTGATGCTCACTTACATCCTTCTTGGCAAAAAGAGATAGGGCGCTGGTTTACTCGCGTGTTTCCGAATATTCAGTTTATTGTAACTACGCATAGTCCTATAATATGTCGGTCAGCAGTTAAAGGATCAATTTGGTATTTGCCTGCTCCCGGATCAGATGAGCCTGTACGTAAATTAGAAGGAGAAGACTATAATCGAATGATTTATGGATCGATTACCGATGCTTATGCAACTGATAAGTTTGGGACAGATGTTTTTCGATCTGAAGAAGCGAAGAAATTGCTAAATGAACTTTCTACTCTTGATGCAAAAGAATTGTTTGGTACGCTAACTAATGTGGAGGAAATTAGGTTAGCAGAACTTCGAAAACTTAATTTATATGATCAAGATTGAGCTCAACGATACATTCTTGCATACTGATGCGAAACAATATTTAGTTCAAAAGCAAAATGAAATTGATAATCTGACAACATTCTCTGATAAGCAAGACAAAGCAAAGAAATTGTGGGATCAGAAATCGTCGGTACAGAAGTTTAGTCATGTAAAACCATGGTTAAAGAGTGCATGTGTAGGTATTGATATTTGTAACTATTGTGAAAACAACGAGGCTTCTGATGTAGAGCACATCTTTCCTAAAAAACTGTATCCTGAACGATGCTTTAAATCCGATAATTATTTGTTGGCCTGTAAGCAATGTAACTCCGGATATAAACTAGATCAGTTTGCCGTATTTAGCAATGCTACATCTTCTTCGATAATTGAATATAAAAATAAACAAGTAGTTTCGAACGCTCCTCCGGTTCAGAAGTCTGTATTTATTGATCCTCGAATAGAAGATCCAATGGATTATCTACTTCTGAATCTTAAAACGGGTGTGTTTATTCCCAATATAATATCTGGATCAGATCCAAGACGAGATGCAAAAGCTAGTTACACATTGCAAATTCTTCAATTAAACGATCGCAACGGACTTCAACAGTATAGGTCTGATGCTTATAGTAACTTTGTTGGTGAACTGAGGCTTTGTATTCAAATTAAGAATGTGACAACTAATCAAGAATTAGAAGATATTTTTTTCCCGGGAGTGATTGACACAACAAAGCATGTAGATCAAAATATAAGTTACGCTATAAATCAAATAAAGAACCGTGTTTTGCATTCAAAAAATATTACGGTTTGGTATGAGATGTTGCGCCAATATTCTTTGATTTCTACGTTAAGAGTGTTGTTCGACCAATTACCGGAAGCAAAGTTTTGGAAGAGATGAGCTAATTTGCCTATGTTAAGGTGTAAATGAAGAAATTAAATATTGCTTTTGTTTTGATTCTTAGTTTGTCGAGTCAATGCTATGCACAAAAACAAATAAGTGGAGAAGAAAATTAGTTTAGACAGTTGTGTTGCAATACTGTTAACTAATTGTTCGTACTGCTTTTCGAACGAATTGTATACGCATTGCGTATGCAATTCGATATATTTGTAGTTGGTAAATAAATAACGATTACGATTGCGGAGGTGCCGATATGATACAAAAGGAAGATGTTCTAGCATTATTAAAGAGTGATGAAACCTATAGAGTTGAGAAAACGATCTCTTCTACAAATACGGACAAATTTAGTCAAGCAATTTGTGCTTTTTCTAATGATATGCCGGCAAGTGGAAAGAATGGTTATTTGATTATAGGTGCTAACGATGACGGATCTCTTTCGGGATTAAAAGTTACGGATGAGTTGATGAAGAATATTTCAGCAATTCGTTCGGATGGAAATATTCTACCACTACCTGTTATGAATGTTGAGAAGTTTTCTTTTGATTGTGGCGATGTTCTGGTTGTAGAGGTAAAGCCTTCTTTATATACACCGGTACGCTATCGTGGACGAGTTTATATTCGTATTGGGCCGCGAAAGGATTTTGCATCAGAGCAGGAGGAGCGTATCTTGTCTGAAAGACGTACCTCGAATATAGTAACGTTCGATATGATACCTTGTCAGAATGCAACATTAGACGATATTAATACGAAAATAATAGTAAATGAATATTTGCCTAAGGCTATTGATGAAGACGTTCTAGGGCAAGATAAAAGAGAATTGAAAGAACAAATGGCGTCTCTTCGCCTATTCGATCTTCGCTTAGATTGTCCTACTTATGCGTGTATTATTCTTTTTGGAAAGAATCCGAAGTATTTCCTTCCTGGCAATTATGTGCAGTTTGTTCGTTTTGCGGGAGAAGATAAGGCTTCTGATATTGAAAATGAGAAATCGTTTAATGGCAACTTATGGGAGGTGCTTCCAAAGTTGGATGCTTTACTGGACTATTCCATAATAGAACAACGACCTGTGGCAGTATCTACTCTGAAGGAAAAAATAGTATTTAATTATCCGCAGTGGGCAATACGTGAGCTGCTGATGAATGCTGTAATGCATCGAGATTATCAATCAAATACACCCATTCGCTTATATCGGTTTGCAGACCGAGTTGAAATAATGAACGCCGGAGGCTTATATGGAAATGCACGTCCCGAGAATTTTCCAACAGTAAATGATTATCGAAATCCAATTGTCTCAGAAGCGATGAAACTGTTGGGATATGTGAATAAGTTTAATAGAGGAGTAGATCGAGTTCAGACAGTACTTAAAGAAAATGGTAATCCATTAGCTGAATTTACTGTTGATAAACTTACTGTTTTTGAAGTTGTAGTTGAGGAGTCTAAATCGAATTTTCATGGAGGCACTAAGTCAGGCACTAAGTCAGGCACTAAGTCAGGCACTAAGTCATTTGATGAAATAAAAGCATTAATACTCGAATTATGTACTACTCCTCAATCGTTAGCAGATATTGCAGAAAAACTTGGATACAGTGATAAAACTAAGTTCAGAGTGAAGTATATCAAACCTTTATTAGGTACATATATTGAGATGACGATTCCGGATAAGCCTAAAAGTCGTTTGCAGAGATATGTGAATATCAATAAAAGCTGAAAATGCTCTCAATCATATTGCCTAAAGTAGCCTACCGACCTTCGAGGTTATTCTAGCTTTGGGCTATCGTATAGAATCGCGCATAGGTATTCTTTTTAGAAAATGGGCAGGAGGAATACTTATAGCGTATTCTCAAAAGGGTTTGTTATAGATAAGGATCGATTACGTAACTCAAATTCTTCTTTTGACGACTTCATGGAGTGTGTGCTGAGCTTATAGAGAAATAATAGAAATCATCGATCAGCGCATCAGGGCGAGTTGTTTGTTTTTGGTCTTTGTGTATGTGTTTTTTTAGACTTGGTGGCGCGTTATACCGAACTCGTTTTTTTTCTACAATATAATGGGCGGCAGCACTACTAGCACACGTCTGCTTATTAGATACTTACGAAGTATTAGTCGTGCAGACATCAAAATTTTTTATTGAAAACTTTTTGAGGTTATTTTCTGAATATAGGCTTAATTGATTGAAGCTTAATGAAATGGAGTAAAACAAACATGCCCTTTTGAAATGTAAGTTATTGATAATCAATAATGGCTTTGTTTGGAAATTGCCAATTATAGAAAGAGGCTTAGTGTATTTTGTAGGGGTAAATGCATTAGTTCAGACATAGTGGTAGGTGTCAAGTTATTTTCTTGTCTAAATAACGATATTTTATCAGCGTGTAAACTCGATAATGATTGAAAATAATAGGCGGGATGTAAAAAGCTTTGTTCGTTGATTTATAGTGTTTTAGCTGAAAATTTTTGATGTTTGTTTTGCTGTAACTATTTGATTACAAGTAAGATGATGGGTGTTGGCTTGAAAAGGTGTAAAAAGTTTTCAATAAAGAATTTTGATGTTAGAAAACATTTTGATGGTTAATTTTCTGATTATCAAGCATGTTGAGACCTGCTCAATCCCCTTATTTTGTAGAGAATTACAGAGTTCAGTGTAACGTCTTGTTGATAAGTGTTATTTTTTATTTACTTTGTTGTCTGTAAAACCATAATTCAATTCATTGGACAATGAAGAAAGATCTAACTTATTTAATTGCTTTGTTTTGCGTAACTGCTATAACCTTTTTATCGAGCTGTAGTGAAGAAACAAAGTCTGAAATTCAATTATCAACGCTTTCCTTAACAACATTGAAAGCAGGAAAGGAGTATATCATAGACTTGGAGCGACCTCGAAGATTGTTTGCCGTGCAAGATGGGTTTGTCGTGTTTGATGATAAGAATAAAAATGGGTTGGTACAGTATTACAATGAAACCACTGACTCCGTGTATTATTTTGGCCGACTGGGAAATGGCCCCGATGATTATACGTATCCTAGTTGTTATCAGTATGGAAACAAAGTTATACTATCTTCTTCGACAGAGAAGTATAGTGTATTGTCATTCTCTAACAAGGGAATTACTTGTGACAATGTTGTACCGTTTAAGAGTCAGAGTCTTTTTGAGGGAGCTAACTTCTTATCAAAAATAGATGATCATACTTTTGTGGTTTCAAGAACAGATGATAATCAAATCGAAATAATTTACGATGCTGAAGGGGGTATTCTGCCATGTAGCTTTTATCCTTTTCAAGTATCCGACGAGGTTAGTTTGTTTAGTAAGAATAATGAAGTTTTTGATGCAACGTATGCATTTAACAACGAGTCTAATCTGCTATTCATCGGCTATAAGTTTTACCCTTATTGCATGATTGTAGATATGAAAAGTAAAAAAGTACTTGGCTCTTTGAAGGTGGATAACGAAAGAGCTTCCAATACTTATGCAATAACCGGAGAAGGTGGAGTCGAGTTTGATAATCCTGTACTCTATAATACTTTCGTTTGCGCGACAAAAAGCCACATGTGGTCTCTTTATCAGGGTTGTGATAGAAAGGAATTAAAGAAAGGTGCTTCGAAGTCAGAAATCCATAAGTATGCATTGGACGGACAGAGTGTAGAACGCTTCTCGATCGATAAATCAATCGTAAATTTTTGTGTTTCGCACGATGGAAACTATTTGTATACATTGTGTTTAGACGAAGAGCTTGAACCGACGATCACTCGTTTCGATTTACAAATAAAGAAGTCGTAAGACCGCTTATTCAAAATTGATATCAACACTAATATGACAAAGCATGAGAACATTACTATTTAGACTGCCTGTATTTGTGACTTTGTTTGTTTTGATTTCTTGTTCCGGAAATGCGGATAAACAGGGCAGTTATGTGAAGTATAAACATGTTGATGTGGATACCTTTCATTTTCAGGCACAACAATTGCCGATTGATATTATTGATGCGCATTGTATCTTGGCTGTTGATACGTTTCTAATTCTAAATCAACTGCGTGGAGAGAAGATTATGCAAATTTATAGTCTCAATACTTGTGACTCGTTGGTCGGTATCTGTAGAAAAGGACAGGGGCCGGATGAGTTTATTCATTACTATCCTCCTATACAGCCTGTTTTTGAAAAAGGCATTGCAAAGGTTTGGGTAAAATCAATTCCGAATATGCTTGGATTGGTTAATATCAATGAGTCTATTGATCAGAACAAAATAGTCTTTGAGGAGAAGTTTTCTTTTACAGCTCCGGCTAGATTGAATATTTTCGGACAGTCAGATGCTAATTTTATTTATGAAGACTCCGTTATATGGATGCGGATGAGTCCTAACTTATCAATGGAGATGTATGCTAACCCTAATTCTAGCTATTCGAAGTATAATTTGCGCAACAACGCGATTGAGAAGACAATACACATAAAGGATATTCCGAATGATAGGAAGCTTACTTATATGGGTAGTCAAAGAATAACTTATCATCCTACTCAACAAAAGTTGGTTTCATTTTATATCTTAATGGGTTGTTTCAATATTATCGACTTAGAGAAAGGAACGGTACTGAAAGTGGAAACTGTTGAGGACGGGGTAAATCCGGATCAAGAATATAGTAATGTAAAAGAGTTTCATTATGACCTTTCGGCAACAGATTCTCTTATTTGGGTTATTTACGAAAAGAAAGATGGAACAACAGCTATGCGGATTTATGATTGGAATGGAAGTCTGAAGGGGATCGCAACGTTTGATAAAGTGCTCAACTATTTTCATATAAACTTACAAGATAATATGCTTTATGCGATCGGACTTGAGGATGAAATCTATAAGTTTGATATTCGTAGCACTTTATCGAAATTATCTTAACTCCTTTATTCGAAGAATGCACGCAGAGATGCTTTGATGTATGGGTTTATTGTTTATTTTTGAGGCGAGTAACTCGAACTTGAATACTATGAATATACAATTTAGAAATGGTGATTCCATGCCGTTAATTGGGCTTGGAACTTATTTGTCGAAACCGGAAGAGGTGAAGCAAGCTGTGATTACTGCGGTGAAGAATGGTTATCGTCACATCGATTGTGCGGCGATTTATGAAAATGAAACCGTGATTGGAGAGGCGTTGCAAGAGATCTTTGACCAAGGTATTGTAAAACGTGACGAATTGTTTATCACGTCGAAACTTTGGAATTCGAATCATGCACCTGAACATGTTGAGGCGGCTTTGCGCAAAACCTTACAGGATCTTCGTCTTGACTATGTGGATCTTTATTTGATTCACTGGTCGGTGGCATTTTGTCATGGAGTGAAGTTTCCTTCGGGGATTGAGGAGTTTGTGTCGTTGGATGAGCTTCCGCTTACAGAAACCTGGAAGGCTATGGAGTTGTTGGTGCCTAAAGGTTTGTGCAAACACATTGGTGTGTCTAACTTTAGTGAGAAGAAACTTCGAGACTTGATGGCTATTGCTACGATCAAGCCTGAAATGAATCAGATTGAGTTGCATCCGTATTTGCAACAAAACGAGTTGGTTGCTTTTTGTCAGGATAATGATATTCATGTAACGGCTTATGCTCCGCTGGGTAGTCACCGACTGATCAACGATGAGAAAGGATTGACGCATGAACCGATTATTCTTGCGATTGCGAAGAAGCATCTTTGCACGCCGGCACAGGTATTGCTTGCTTGGGGTATGATGCGCAAGGAGGTTGTGATTCCTAAATCGGTAAACCCACAACGTATTATTGAAAACTTCAGATCGTTGACGGTGCTTCTTGATGAAACAGATATGGCGGAGATAGCAACGCTAGATCGTCATATGCGTACAACAGATGCTACATTTTGGGAGCTAGAGGGTGGTTCTTATACTGCTCGCGGTATTTGGGACGAATAGGTTGTTGCGACGAAATGTAATATCTTAACTAGAAATATTATGAGAAAAATCAAATTTGGAGTTTCGCTTGCAACTGTAGTTGTGGCATTGGCTTCATGTACATCTTCTTCGGCCCCAACAGAGTTTATAATAAAAGGTACGGTTGCCGACTCTACGTTCAACGGGCAAACTGTTTACTTGAGTACGCTGACTACGAATAAAAGGGTGGATAGTACGGTAGTTGAGAACGGACACTTTGAGTTTAAAGGTGTGGCCGATACCACTGTTTATCGAATCGATTTGGATCGAATGCGTGTCAACTTTATTGGTGAAAATAATGTCATCAATGTAGAAATGGGACAGCCGTCTACGTTTATGTCTACCGGAATCAATAAGGAGTATGCAAAGTTTGTGGGGGCTTTAGGGAATGCGCTTACGGAGTATCAGAATACGTATGATAGTATGCGTGTGAAAATCAAAGATGACAGACCTGCATTGCTAAAGGCGATGGAGCCTTCAGTTGAGAAGTACAGACATGTCGCGGATTCGATCACGAATAAGTATATTGG
The DNA here is from genome assembly GCA_051656605.1 of Tannerellaceae bacterium. GTDB lineage: Bacteria > Bacteroidota > Bacteroidia > Bacteroidales > CAMTPD01 > UBA12018. The sequence goes on from JBOGCF010000049.1 coordinate 59,786, forward strand.
CGAAAACAAAGACAACATGATTGGTGCAATGGCTTTGTTGGGTGTGGTGCGTGAAAAAACATTGCAGGAGCTCGATTCGCTAATTAAAGTAGTTCATTTGTCTGATAAGCTACCGGGCATCAAGGCTGCACTTGAGACTAAAATTGCAGCAGAGAAGACTTCGCCCGGAAAGATGTTTGTTAATTTTGAGGGTACAACGCTCGATGGTAAACCAACTTCACTTGCCGATTATGTAGGGAAGGGGAACTATGTGCTTGTTGACTTTTGGGCTTCTTGGTGTGGTCCTTGCAGAAGGGAAATTCCAAATTTGAAAGCGGTGTATGATAAGTACAAAGATAAAGGATTTGTTGTGTTGGGCGTAAATGTGTGGGATAAGGAAGATGCCTATAAGGAAGCTGTAGAAGAGGAGGGGATGACTTGGCCTTCGATGTATGCTTCGCAGGATGAAACAGCAGTCAGTCTTTATGGTATTCAGGGAATTCCTACGATTATTCTTTTTGGTCCCGACGGAACAATCTTGGATCGCTCGTTGCGTGGAGAGGCTATCATGACTGAGGTCTCGAAGCTATACCAGAAATGATATAACTGCGAAAGGTTGTAGTATCGCAATGTTGCATAAAAACAAACGAGGCATTTCTCTTTGATGGAGAAGTGCCTCGTTTTTGCTATAGTTTGATGTCGTTGATATCGACTAGTTTGTTGAGTATCGCATAGATGGTAAGTCCCGAAGGGGAGTGGATTTGTAGCTTCTTTGCAATGTTGCGACGGTGACTGATTACGGTGTGTGCCGATATCGAAAGGGTGTCTGCAATCTCTTTGTTGGTTTGTCCTTTTACTACACCTACTACAATCTCTTTTTCACGTTGCGTTAGTTCCTGATTTTCGGTTTCAGGTTCTGGCGTAGATGATGTTTTGTGAAAGAGTTTATCAATCTTGTCGTGTATCTTTTCCGGTGTATCATCGATGAAGAAGATGGCATGAAACAACTCGGTGGTTTGCTGGTCGAGATACGCATAGCACACAGCAGTAAGTTTGGTTGACGGATAACTGTTGCAAAACGACTTGATCTCGGATAATTTAAAACCACAAGCATTGTGCGGATTCACAACAATCATGTCGGGATGGTGCAGGTTCAAACTGTCTTTTAGATGCGAAATGTCGTTGAGCTCCAAGATATGACAACGTAGTTCGCTGCTATTTCGTAAGGTTTGTACCAGTCCGGTCCGAAGTAGATACGGGCATTCGACCAATGCTATTTTAATGGCTTTGTTCATGAGTGAGTTCGTTTTCTAGTTGGTAGATACGAGGTATCAGTACCATGTCTTCAATAATTGTGTGATATCTCAAGTCTTCTTCGCAAAGGAATATATCAAACAATACACTGTTGGTTTGATGGCTGTTTTGTGTTGCCGGATAGTACTTGATCATGATGTTCTTTAGCTCCGATAATTTGTCTTCGATGCTGTTGTGGTGCTTTTCGAACTTCTCGATGCTGTAGTTGCCGGTATCGGAATGGCGGACAAGTTTTTCAATATAACTGAATACCTTGTCGTTTTCGTACTCCATGTGTACACGTACTTCTCGCATGTAGTCGTCGAAGAAGCGGAGTATCAAGTGTGCGATTTTCTCGTCGATGGTTGCGATGGCATCGATCAGTTTGATGCGAAGCTCGGGCAAACGGTAGTCAAGAAAATACTCGTGCGAGGTTTTTAAGTATTTCAACAACGGCTCGATTGGCAAAGACTTGATCTCTTCTTCATTGATCGAGTCTGGATTGCTGAGCAAATTGAGGATAAACAGGAATGCACTTGTGTTTACATTGTTTACCGCACATACGTCTTTGATGCTTTTATCGCCAAAGCCTAATGGTATGTCAAAACGATTGAGTACCAGCAGTAGCTGATATTCGTTCAGAATAACATCGGCCAAGCGATCGTTTGCAGTTATCTTCTTATAATTATTTCGATTAAACATTGAATAGGTCATTTGGATTGTTAATTGCGCATCCCTTAAGAAGGAACACTGATTACAAAGTTAACCGTTTTACAATATAAACTGTTGCCGCTAACTTGAAAACTGAGGTTGATTAACGCTTGTGTTTGCTGCTTGCAAGTTGGCGACGCTGGTACCAAATGATGTATCCGGTAATAGGTAGTGTCGAGGCTATCAGGCAAACTACAAAATAGATAAATTGCGTAAAGGCTCCACCGAATGATCCGGAGTGAACTGCAAAGAACCACGAACGAAGCAGGTCGTTGCGCGAAGCGTTTTTCCATGATTTGACATCTGCGATGGCACCGGTTTCGATCTGTATTTTATATGTATCGCGCACTTTATGGCTAATGCCGTTGTGAGGCAATACCTTTACTTCGATGATATTGTCTTGTGGCTGATCAAGTGCGATGGTTGCCGATACAAAATCCGGAGATGCTTCTTTGATTGCACGAAACAGATTGCTCCACTCTGTGTCGGTGAGTTGTAAAGTTGGTTTTACCGACTCTTTTTTACCTTTACCCTGAGGTTTGCCTGCCGTAGCGGTACCGCCGAGGAGTTGTGTCAATGCTGAGCGATACCATGGGAACGACCAAGTGGGGCCGGTAACTGACATCAGTAGAAGAAACGGAACGAAATAGAGTCCGACGATAGCATGGGCATCGAGTAGTTTGCGCTTTTTCCCTCTTGATCTGTCAAATGTAAGTCGGTTTTTTGCCTGCTTCTTGCGCATTGGCAACCATACGATAAAGCCGCTGATGAGGATAAGCGAAAAGAGGATGGTACAGGTTCCTACAATTGGTCGGCCAATGTCGGATGAAAGCAGCCAGCGATGAAGAGACATGATTTGATAAAAGAACGATTTTCCATAAGAGAATTGGTCTACAACTTCTCCTGTTTGCGGAATAAAGAAATATTGATCACGACTGTCATTGACACTTGCGCTCCATGTGCGTTCGGGCGAGTTATACCATGTTATGCCTGTCAGTGTTTGATCTCCAATGTGTATATTGAGCTGATTGATTACGGAGTTGAATTCGTTGGTTGCTGTACCCGAATTCATGTGATAATAACGTTCTTGGTTAAAGAGGCGTGTAAGCGGTTGCTCGTATACCAACAGTGCGCCTGTAAGTAGTGTGATGCTAAGCACCACACCACATACAAGCCCAATGTATTTATGCAAAATAGTAAGCGATTTTTTTATCATATCTGCCTGTTCTTAAAGCGTATATTGTATTGTCGCGTTAAAGTTACGCGGATTAATCGGATTGATAAAATTGTATCGATAGGCAAGATATGCTCGTTCGTCGAGTAGGTTCTTAGCCGAAACGGTAAATCTCCATTTTTGGTATTGATACCCAAGCGACATATTTACTTCTGTATAAGCAGGCAGTACTACAGCCGGATCGCCTGGCTCGATGCCGTGCCAAGGAATTTTTACCTGATCGTTGGCAAAGCGTTTTCCTGTATAATATGCACCTGCTCCTACAAATAAACCTTTTAAGAAACCACGTTGTACGGCATAACTAGCCCATAAATTGAAGGTGTGCTTCGGAGTATTCAACGGCACCGCATTATCGATGTATTTATTGTTTTCAAGATAACGGGCGTCGATGTATGCATAACCGGTTTGGATATTTAGTCCGTTGATAGGGCGAGCTTGCACTTCTAGTTCGATACCTTGATTGCGTTGCTTGCCGTTTTTCTCACCATAACCTTGTCCCTTCCAAACGCCGTTTTCGTCTTGTTTCATTACTTCCATTACTTGGTTGTTGTCGTAAATGTAGAAGTAAGTCAGGTTGGCTGACAAGCGGTTTTCTAGCCAATCTGATTTGAAACCAACTTCAAATTGATCGGTGATTTGATTGCCAAGTTCTCCTCCGTCGATATCGCGAAGCGTAGTTGGTGCAAAGGTATTGGTGTAAGTTGCAAACATGTTTATGTTTTGTACCGGCCAGTATGAAATACCTGCTGATGGCGAAATGCCTTGCGGACGTGTTTTCGGCGAAGTTTTCGTCTTGTTGTCTGAATAGGTGAAACGTTCTTCTTCACTGAATACACCTGTATAGCGCAGACCTAATGTTGCTTTTAGTTTGTTGCTAAAGTGTACAATGTCTTGCACCATGAATCCGATTTTGGATGTACGTGTACGTGTATCTTTGTCGCGAGCTAGTGCCGGTAGGTCGTTGATGGTATTACGGATCGGACCATTGATTACGTCGATCGTATCGATTACGGCTGTTTTGTAGTCTCCTTGAAACTTATCGGTCATGCGATAGTCCATCCCCACTTGCAAGTCGTGCAATATCGAACCTGTTTTTACTTTCGAGCCCAATAAATCTACTTGTATCAGGGAGTGGTTGTATTCGTAATCTGTTTTTGTGAGCACGCGTTTCAATAAAGATGTTCCTTTAATCACGTTAGAGTGATTGCCAATACGGTAATCGTTACGCTCTTCAGTGGTGCGATTCATCACGGCGCGAAGTGTAAACTTCTCGTTGAGGCGATGAGTTAAAGTTGCAGAAACAGATTGATTCGTAGTTCCTACATTGTCAGAGGTAAGTCCGGTGAAACGATCAAAAGGAAGGTCGTATATTTTCCAGTCATATAGAATGGTTCCATTGTCGGGCGTACGATTGTCGTTCATGTAATCGTATTGGATAAGCAGATCTGTGTTTCTGCCAAGTTGCCAACGAAGCGAAGGGTTGAAGTAGAACTTCTCTTTGCTTACGTGTGAGCGATAACTGTCGCCGTTTTCGTAAGATCCGTTGAGGCGGAATGAAACGCGGGAGTTGCGATCAAGGCTACCCCAAATGTCTCCATTGGCTTTGTAGGTATTAAAGCTTCCATAACCGGCCTTGAAGTTTCCTCCAAATGTGGCTCTAGGGCGTTTGGAAGCCAAGTTGATGATACCTCCCGGACTTACATTTCCAAATAGAATAGCAGACGATCCTTTGATTACTTGCAATTCATCTACCCCGTCCATATCGGGTTGTGAAGTCTCCATCAAGATTCCGTCTTTCATAAATGAGATTCCACGGTAGCCACGTGCGCCGAAACTATTTAAAGCTCCACCGTAAGTAGCCCAGCTGTATGCTCCGGGTACATTCAGAATCGCGTCCTTGATGTCTGTAACTCCTTGTTCGTCCATTAACTTGCGGTCTACCACAGAGATGGTTTGCGGTTGTTCTTTGATCGTAACCGGCAGTCGACTCATTGTAAAAGGCATGTGCTCATTGATTTGCTTACGAGGAGCTTGCACGATAACTTCATCAATTTCGACTTCATTGTGATGAAGTGTATATTGTTTCTTTATCGGAGTTGTTGAACGAACTACGACTGTATCTTGTTGGGTAATAAAGCCTATGTATTTAATATCAAGGAAAAGTTCTCCGTCGGGAAGATTGTGTAGTGAGAATTGACCATTACTGTCGGTTACAGTGCCAATCTTATATTTCTTGTTCCAGATGTTGGCTCCTACTAATGGTGCCCCTTCTGTATCTTTTACGATACCGGAGATTTTGCCATTGCCCGATTTTGCATAGACGCAAACACCGGTAGAGAAGGCTAGTATAAACGTTAAGAATTTAGTGCGCATGAGTTGAGTTTCATTAGTTGATGATTTACGGTTGCAAAGAAATAACGAATATAATGACACGTCAATCCCTATTTTTTGTAGTTTTTATGCCTTTGTATACCTATATATGGCTAGAAGTTGTTACTTTTGCGCGCTTTTTGTAAATATATGGAATGGTTAGATAGTTTATTTCATAACCAGACAGTGGTACAATCTGTCTTGGTTTTTTGCGCTGTAAGTGCATTGGGATTAGCCCTTGGACGCATCAAAATTGCTGGTATTTCCCTCGGTATCACATTCGTTTTCTTTGTGGGTATCATTGCTGGTCATTTCGGTTTAGCTCCGGATAAGCAAATGTTGAGCTTCGCACAAAGTTTTGGTCTTATTCTTTTTGTGTATGCATTAGGATTACAAGTAGGACCGGGTTTCTTCTCTTCATTGAAGGAAGGAGGTATAAAATTAAGCATGCTGGCTATTGCTGTAGTTGTGGTCGGTTTGGTCTTGAGTGTTGTGTTGCATTACACGATGGGTATCTCTATGCCTGATATGATGGGTATCCTTTCCGGAGCTGTGACAAATACACCTGCACTAGGTGCGGCACAACAGACGTTAAACTATCTGCACATTGTGAATCCCGATATTCCATTGTCGGAAATTGCACTGGGTTGTGCAGTTACCTATCCACTTGGTGTGGTTGGGGTAATTATGGCGTTAGCTCTTCTTAAAAATGTCTTTCCTAAGAGCATTCCCGATGAAGCAATCAATGATCGTAAAGATTTCAAATCGACGTATATTGTGAGCTTCAAAGTCTCGAACAAGCAAATTGTAGGTAAATGTGTAAGGGATGTAGTAGCTCTTTCGCACAAAAACTTTGTGATTTCGCGTATTTGGAAGAAAGGTAAAGTTACAATTCCTACATCGAGTACAGTCTTTGACTTAGACGATGTGGTGCTGATTATGACTACTGAGAGTGATGCGAAATGGCTCGAATTGTTGTTTGGTGCTAAAGAAGATCTAGACTGGAACGAAGAGGGTATCGACTGGAATGATATTGACAGTGAGCTCGTTTCTCGCCAGATTATTATTACACAAAGTAAGGTGAATGGTAAAACACTGGGATCGCTTCGTATTCGTAATCATTATGGTGTGAATATTACGCGTGTAAATCGTGCGGGGATTGACTTGCAGCCTAATCGCGATTTGTTACTTCAAATTGGTGATAAAGTTACTGTAGTAGGAGAGCGTGCTTCGACAAAAAACGTAGAACGATTACTGGGTAACTCTCTTGCTCGATTGAAAGAGCCTAACTTGATTGCCATTTTTATCGGTATCTTGTTAGGACTTGTGATAGGATCGTTGCCAATTAAGGTTCCGGGCGTAACGGTTCCTGTGCAACTTGGTATAGCCGGTGGGCCTATTATCGTGGGGATTCTTATGGGGGCTTTTGGTCCGCGTTTCTCTATTGTAACTTATACTACACAGAGTGCAAACTTAATGCTTCGTCAGATTGGGATTGTTCTTTATCTCGCGGGCTTGGGTATCGACTCGGGAGGTAAGTTTTTCGAAACTGTGTTTAGAGCTGAAGGTGCACTTTGGATTCTTGCCGGTTTCTTGCTTACAGTGATTCCGGTACTTATTGTTGGTACTTATGCTGTGAAGTTTATGAAAATGGATTTACCTCATGTTTCGGGTATGCTTTGTGGTAGTATGTCGAATCCGATGGCATTGACGTATGCAAATACAAACATTGGCGGTCCGCATCCGGCAGTAGCATATGCAACGGTTTATCCGGTGGTTATGTTCTTGCGTGTGATTACGGCTCAGCTGATGCTTACGATATTTTTATGACAGAATGTACTGTTGTAGAACTCTAGTTTAGCGAATAAGCTGCGGGTCTTTTCTTTGGTAATTTGTGAAACCGAAGAAAAGGCCCGCTTTTTTTTATATAAGGTCTTTGTTAGATCGAACATTGACTTTGCCTTCTTGTTTTATACAGTATAACACGACTAAATGAAAAAACTATGAATGAGTACTTCTCTATTTTTGCGGCTTGCTGGATTATATCTAGTATCCTTTGCGCGATAATTGTGTTTTTGCATATAAAGAATGGGCATCCACAGGAGATGAAAATAATGGGAGCAGTGTGGCCACTTACGGCTTTATGGTCTGGCGTGATTGGCTTGGTTGCCTATTTTAAGCTCGGAAATAAACCAATGGACATGAGTGGTATGGACATGAAAGGTATGGATATGCCGGAAATGAAAATGGATCATTCAATGTCGATGAGTATGTCTCATGACATGAAAGGAATGGATATGTCTGCGCATCATGATGAGATGAAGATGGGTGATATGAAGATGGACATGAGCAAGGATATGAAAGGTATGAAAATGCCTGGAATGGATATGAAATCAATGCCGGCAAAACCTTTTTGGGAGAAGGTAGCTTTGTCAACATTGCACTGCGGAGCCGGTTGTACTTTGGCCGATTTGATTGGGGAATGGCTGGTTTTCTTTTTCCCGGCTATTATTTTAGGAACAGGCATAACCGGACAATGGGTGCTCGACTATATATTAGCATTGGCTATCGGTATCTTTTTTCAATATGTAGCCATACAACCGATGTTGCATTTATCTGTAGGGAAAGGAATCATGCGAGCATTGAAGATTGACTTTTTCTCACTTAGTTCATGGCAAGTAGGGATGTACGGCTGGATGGCAATTGCATTGTTTGGAATCTATCATGGTGATTTGCCAAAGACATCATGGGAGTTTTGGTTTATGATGCAGCTTGCTATGTGTGCGGGATTTATTACTGCATATCCGGTCAATTGGATATTAGTGAAAACTGGCATTAAAGCTGGTATGTGATGGTGATAAAGAAAAAGGACGATCTTAACGCGAAGTTGAGATCGTCCTTTTTTTGTTCTATTTATTTTTTCAAGAAATAGCGACTATATACTGTAAAGAAGCCTAATTGAATTAGCATTCCCGGAATGGTAGTCTTTAATGATGAAAGAGTATCGGTAAAGTTGCTAAGGAATGCAACATCCAACGCGCAACCTACAAGCTGATAAGCAACAATAACGGCCGCAATCTGATATAGATTGATTTTGCCGGTTTTGTATACAAAGTATCCACCAATAAGACTGATTGTGATACATTGTGCCAACATTACATACAGTACACCTCCGGGAGGCATACCTGTAAGGAGATTACTTACAAGTGGCGATGCAAATGCTGATAATAAACCTACAGCTGTACCATAGCGTATTGTAGCAAAAAAGGTGAAAAACAAAATAGGAAGGAAGATCGTTCCTGCCATTGAGAACTGGTGCATTATTTGCGGAACAACAACGCTTAACAAAACAAATCCCGCCGCCGTAAGGTAAGTGCGTGGAAGCGAGAAGGCCTGTGAAAAGGATTTACTGTACGTATTCATCTTAATGTACGATTTGATTGGTTTATCTTAGTAAACAGATTTTAATATAGAATGGTTTAACAAAAAACAACCGCAACATTCATTCTTGCGAAGATTGCTGCGGTTGCCCATATAATAAAAGGACTATTTTTTATGCCTTTTTGTTTTCTATTTGTGCTTGTACAATGGCATCTACAACAGCCACTGCTGTAAGATTAAAGATGTCTCGCACTGAGCTTTCGATGTCTGTAAAGTGAATAGGTTTTTTCAATCCCATTTGGATAGGGCCGATGATTTCACTGCCACCCATTTCTTGCAACAACTTGTATGCACTGTTGGCCGAACTTAGATTAGGGAATACAAGGGTGTTTACATCTTTCCCATTGAGTTTGCTAAACGGATACATCATATCGCGCAACTCTCTGTTTAGTGCAAAGTTTACTTGCATCTCTCCGTCTACCACCATTTCTGGATGAATGTCGTGTAAATAGTTTACGGCATCGTGTACATGAGCAGGACTTCCAATTTGGTCTGCGCCAAAGTTTGAGTAAGAAACCATAGCCATTACAGGATCGTGTGCAAAGAATTTCACAGCATCATGTGTTAGACGAGCAATATCGACCAATACATTGGTGTCGGGATGACGGTTGATTAATGTATCTGCAAGGAAGAATGTTCCTTTTGGATTGGTTACGATATGCATTGCTCCGAAGTGATCAAAACCTTCACGAATACCAATAACTTGTTTGGCTGTGCTGATTGTTTCGGTATAACGGCTATAGATTCCAGTGATAAAAGCATCTGCATCACCTGTCTCAACCATCATCATACCAAAGCAATTGCGGTCAAACATCTTTTCGTATGCTTCGGCAAAAGTCATACCTTCGCGGCCATTCTTTGTAGAAAGGATTGTTGCGTAACGTACACGGCGATCTTCTTCGCGGTCGTGACGAAGGTTTACAATTTCGATTCCTTCCAGGCTGATATCGTTTAGTTGTGCAATCTTTGCAAAACGTTCTTCGTTACCAAGAAGAACCGGTTGGCAGATGCCTTCGGCTTTTGCTTGAGCAGCAGCTTTCATCATGTTTACATGATTTGCTTCTGCAAACACAACACGTTTTGGACTTTGTTTGGCCATATCGACAAACTGTCTGATAAGTTTGTTGTCATAGCCCATCATTTCACGTAGGTGGTTTTCATAACCATTCCAATCCGTAATTGTTTTGCGAGCAACACCCGATTCGATTGCAGCTTTTGCAACAGCTACCGATACACGAGTAAGCAAACGTGGATCAAGTGGTTTTGGAATGATGTATTCACGACCAAATGTAAGGTTCTTTAATTTATACGCTGCGTTTACTACATCCGGAACAGGTTCTTTAGCCAGCTCTGCAATCGCTTTTACGGCTGCAAGTTTCATTTCTTCGTTGATTGCTTTAGCTCTTACGTCTAATGCGCCGCGGAAGATATATGGAAAACCAAGAACATTGTTAATTTGGTTTGGATAGTCAGATCTACCGGTTGCAAAGATCAAATCTTCTCTAGATGCTTTAGCATCAGGATAGCTGATTTCCGGATTTGGATTAGCCAATGCAAACACAATCGGATCGTGGTTCATACTTTGAACCATCTCCGGCTTCAATACATTAGCAACTGATAAACCAAGGAATACATCTGCACCTTTCAATGCTTCTGCAAGTGTATCTAGTTTGCGTTCTGTTGCAAAGAATTTCTTTTGTTCGTTAAGGTCGGAACGATATATTGTAATAGGACCTTTGCTATCACACATTACGATATTTTCACGTTTCGCGCCAAGCATTGTGTAAAGTCTCGTACATGAAATTGCAGAAGCACCGGCTCCATTCACAACAATCTTTACTTCTTCAATCTTTTTACCCGCAAGTTCGAGTGCGTTTAAAAGTCCCGCACCTGAAATAATAGCAGTACCATGTTGGTCGTCATGCATTACCGGAATATCAAGTTCCTCTTTAAGTCGAGCTTCTATTTCAAAGCATTCAGGAGCTTTAATATCCTCTAAGTTGATACCGCCAAAAGTAGGAGCAATAGCCTTCACTGTTTCGATGAACTTCTCCGGATTCTTTTCATCTACTTCGATGTCGAACACATCGATTCCGGCAAAGATCTTAAATAATAAACCTTTTCCTTCCATTACAGGCTTACCTGCCAATGTGCCGATATCTCCAAGTCCAAGTACGGCAGTACCATTTGAAATAACTGCCACTAAATTACCTTTTGCTGTATAATCGTATGCAGTTTCGGGATCCTTCTCGATTTCGAGACAAGGCTCCGCTACGCCTGGAGAATAAGCTAGCGATAAATCAGTTTGTGTGCTATGAGGTTTAGTTGGGATTACTTCTATTTTGCCAGGCTTTCCTTGAGAGTGGTAAAGTAAAGCTTCTTCGCGCGTTATTTTTGCCATTTTATAATAGTTTTAAGTCAAAATATATTTGTACTTAGTTTAAAAGATGGGGCAAATGTAGTAAATTTTATTAATTAGATACCTTGTGACTGTGAAAAACTAGAATTGATATTACCTATCTATTTATAGTTTTCAACTATGTTAACAATAGAACATGAAAACCAATTTGGTTTTTTGGGTTTTCTCTTTACATTTGCAGCTCATAATTCATACGAATGGAGCTAAGAGATCGAATATTAGACAAAGCAGCCGAATTGTTTTTTCAAGAAGGCGTTAAAAGCGTGACGATGACAGATGTAGCCAAGCATCTGGGTATCTCGAAACGGACACTTTATGAACAATTCAAGGATAAAGACGAGTTGGTAAGTAAATGTGTAGAGAAAGCGCTCGAGGATGGGAGTGTAAGGTCAGAAGCTCACTTTGCTTCGGCTGAGAATGTACTCGAAGGCCTGTTGCTATTGTACCGTCAGCAGTTTCAAGAGTTCAAGGGTGTAAACAGGAATGCGATTAATGAAATAAAGAAGTTCTATCCCAAAGCCTATGCATTGTTCGATAATCACTCGAAGGCATGCTCTATACGATATAACCAACTACTTGCCGAAGGACAAAAAGAAGGACTGATTCGAGAAGACATCAATCTAGAGATTGTGGTAGGATTATTACAAGCCCAGTTTATGCTTCTTTTCGAAACCAACCATTTTCAGTTAGATAAATACACGATATTAGATTATATGCGAGCCATCATTATCAATTTCCTTCGCGGGATTTCCACAAAGAAAGGAATTGAATTAATAGATAGCTTTAATTTTAATAGAGATAAATAGTTAGTAAATATGATAAAACGAAAGATTTTTCAAAGCTTTTGGTTTGCGCTACTTTGTCTTGGAGGACTGGTCACTACCCAGTCTACTCAGGCGCAAACCGATACATTGCGATTGGGGGTAGATGATGCGATAGCAATTGCATTGTCAGAAAACCCTACGATACAGGTCGCTGATATGGAGATTGAGAAGAAAGTGTACGAAAAAAGAAAGTCAATAGGAGCACTCTTGCCCACTATCGATGCTTCTGCACAGTACAACAGAACTCTGAAAAAGCAAATGATGTACTTCGATGGAGCATTTGGTGCCCCGGGAGATACAACACAAGCTAGTGTTCCGGATAGTAAAACAGGTATACCTGTAGGGCGTAGCAATAACTGGACTGCCGGCTTTACGGCATCACTGCCTATTATTGCACCGGCTCTATGGAAAACGATTACACTTTCAAGTCTTGATGTAGAGATGGCCTTGGAGTCTGCCAAAGGATCGAAAGTCGCAATGGTAGAAGAAGTGCGCAAAGCATTTTATGCAATCTTATTGGCAAAAGACTCATATCATGTATTTCAGCAAAGTTACGATAATGCCGACTTCAACTACAACGATATCAAGCGCAAATATGAAAAAGGACTGGTTGCAGAGTTTGACTTGATTCGTGCCGATGTGCAAAAGCGCAATATCTTTCCCAATGTAGTGCAGTCGAAGAATGCCGTAACGCTAGCAGAATTACAACTCAAAGCATTGTTAGGTATTGATTTGGAACAACCCATTGCATGCAAAGGGTTACTAAATGACTATCAAGCAGAGATGTTTCAAGAGCTAATGCTTTCCGACACATCTTTGAAGGAAAATATAGACTTAAAAAAGTTAGATATTCAGTCAAAGCAATTGAATGAAACCTTGAAGATGCAAAAACTTCAATATTCACCAACGCTTGCGGCTACGGCATCGTACCAGTGGACAGCTATGAACAACGACTTTAAGTTTAGTCAATACCAATGGAATCCATATTCAATGGTTGGGTTATCTGTAAGCATTCCTATTTTCACCGGAGGTAGCCGTTATTATTCGGCCAAGCAAACAAAGGTTTCTATGAATCAATTGAAACTACAACGTGAAGATTTATACAGAAATTTAAGTGTCGCGATTCGCAACTATCGAGACAACATGATAAAGAGTGTTGAGCAAGTACAGTCGAATCAGCAAGCTGTTGCACAGGCTGAAAAAGGGTATCTGATTGCTGAGAAAAGATACAATACAGGGATGGCAACTTTATTAGAGTTGAACGATGCCGATCTTGCACTTACTCAATCACGCCTGCAATACAATCAGTCGATCTATGACTATCTGGTAGCAAAAGCCGGATTAGAAAAGACTTTGGGTAAAGCCGCCGATACCTACCAACAACAAATGGAGTATAAAGGCAAAGTGAAATAAAACACAACAAACAAACGAAACAACGCGAATCAATTCAATATGACAACGAAACGATTTTTATCTCAAATCATGTTAGCTTCACTTATTCTTTTTGCATCATGTGGTTCGAAAGAACAAAAAGAAGCACAAGCAAAAGAAGAAGCAACGGAAGATATCGTAAAGGTGAAAGTAGAGAAGGCTTCGGAGCAAGAAGTAGATCAGCTTTCTACGTTTACAGCTACCATCGAAGCCGATGTAGTAAATCATATCTCACCTTCTACGCCGATGCGTATTAAAAAAATATATGTGGATGTAGGAAGTAATGTGTCGAAAGGCCAGAAGTTGGTAGATATGGATGCAACCAACTTGGCACAACAAGAAGCACAACTGCTCAATTACGAGAAAGATTATCAAAGAATCAAAGACTTGTTTGAAGTAGGAGGAGCATCACAACAGCAACTAGATCAGATCAAGTTGCAATACGATGTAGCCAAGCAAATGGTGAAACGTATCAAAGACGATACACAACTAGTGAGTCCGATTAGCGGAATTGTTACGGCTAAAAACTACGATGAAGGTGATGTATATGCACAACAGCCGGTACTTACCGTGCAACAAATGAATCCTGTAAAAGCATTGGTCAACGTATCGGAATCATTCTATGCAAAAGTGAAAGCCGGAATGACAGTAGAAGTTAGACTAGATGTATACGGAAACGAAGTCTTTGAAGGAAAAGTAAGTAAGATTTACCCCGTTATCGATGCGGCAACACACACTTTTACGGTAGAGATCATGATTGCAAACAAAAACTTGCGTGTGCGTCCGGGAATGTTTGCCCGCGTAACATTCAACTTCGGAAAAGAAAAACGCGTAGTATTGCCCGATAATGCCATTGTAAAACAACCAGGATCTAACGATCGTTTTGTTTACATCGTAGAAAACGGCAAAGCAATCTATACAAAAGTTGAACTGGGTCAGCGTCTTGGTGGTACTTATGAATTGATTTCAGGTGTACAACCGGGAGCGGAAGTTGTTATTGCCGGTCAGTCTCGTCTCGTAAGCGGAACAAAAGTAGAAGTGGTTGGCGAAGAAGCAATGACCAAAGAATTTAACCAGTAATTATCGAATAATTAGTCCATAATTATCGATTGAAATAATCAATAAAGCGCAAGATAATTTATGAGAATATACGAAACCGCGGTAAAGAAACCCATTTCCACCCTTCTGATCTTTATCGGAATCATGGTAGTCGGGTTGTTTTCCTACACGCGTCTGGCGGTAGACCTCTATCCGGATATCGAGATGAACCAAATTACGGTAATTACCAATTACCGTGGTGCCAGTGCATCCGATGTTGAAACAAACGTGACGCGACCGCTCGAGAACATGCTCAATACGGTCGATGATTTAAAGAAACTCTCCTCGAAGTCGAAAGAAAACATTTCGCTCGTAACACTCGAGTTTGAATATGGAACCGACATCAACGTTGCCACCAGCGACGTACGTGATAAGATTGACATGGTAAAAGGTGCACTTCCTGATGGAGTAGACCAACCGATCATCTTTAAGCTAAGTACCGATATGATTCCGGTAATCATCCTTTCGGCCACAGCTACAGAAAGTGTGAACGCTCTTTATAAGATCTTGGATGAGAAGGTGGTGAGTCCGCTCAATCGTATCAATGGAGTAGGGGCTGTATCTATTTCCGGTGCGCCGAAGCGACAAATACAAGTCTATGTTTCGCCCGATAAGTTAGAAGCTTATAACCTGACCATAGAGAAAATCGCAGATGTGATTGCTAAAGAAAACATGAACATCCCTGCGGGTAGCTTCGATATTGGAACCGAGACTTATTCACTTCGTGTAGAAGGAGAGTTTAAAGATAGCGATCAACTAAACAATATTGTAGTCGGTAGCGATCAGGGACGTAACGTTTACTTGAAAGATGTAGCAAAAGTAATCGATGCTACAGAAGAGAAAGCTCAAGAGTCGTTTACCAATGGTGTTCAGGGCGCAAGTATTGTGGTTCAAAAACAATCAGGCTCCAATACGGTAGACATTGCTCAACAAATACGAAAAAAGATACCCGAGCTTCAAGCTTCACTTCCTCCCGATATTCAACTGAGTGTTGTGATGGATACATCCGAGTTTATTGAAGCCTCCATTACCAGTCTTGTAGACTCGGTAATGTATGCCGGACTATTCGTTATCGTAGTGGTTATCTTCTTCCTTGGTCGTTGGAGAGCAACATTTATTATCATCCTTACCGTGCCGATGTCGTTGATTGGTTCGTTTATCTATCTGATGGCAACGGGCGGTACACTGAATATTATATCGTTGAGTTCCTTGTCGATCGCTATTGGTATGGTGGTAGATGATGCCATTGTAGTACTAGAGAATATAACGAAACATATAGAGCGGGGTAGTACACCAAAAGAAGCAGCTATCTATGCGACCAACGAAGTTGCCGTGGCGGTAGTTGCATCTACGCTTACCATCGTTGCAGTGTTCTTCCCGCTTACATTGGTTACCGGTCTTGCCGGTGTGATGTTTAAGCAATTGGGATGGACCGTAACCATCGTAGTTTCATTGTCTACACTTGTAGCTTTAACGTTGACACCGATGTTGTGTTCTCAGTTGTTGAAAAACAATCCAAAACAAGGGAAAGTATTCCGTATACTATACGCTCCGATTGAGAAATTCCTCGATTGGTTAGATAAATCGTATGCACGACTACTCAACTTTGCAGTGCGTCATCGTATTTCATCCATGTTGTTCTGTCTGTTTATCTTTTTGGGAACATTATTTCTGGCTCGAGACGTAAAAACAGAGTTCCTTGCAGCTGCCGATAACGACCAGATTGCGATGACGGTAGAACTTCCGGCCGGCGCGCGTGTTGAATTGTCTCGAAAAGTAGCATTCAATATTACCGAGTTGATAAAGCAGAAATATCCTGAACTGGAAACTATTACTTATACGGTAGGACAAGCTGATGACGACGATGCATATCAGGCTACCCAAGATAACTCCGATAATCTGATTTCATTTAGAATGAAAGCGACTCCTGCAAACGAACGCGATCGTTCTATTTTCTTAATATCAGATGAGTTACGTCACGACTTAGCCAACATTCCGGAATTGAAACGTTTCGAAGTGAAGCCCGGAGGTGGCGGCGGAATGGGAACCGGAGCTAGTACGGTGGATGTAGAAATCTACGGTTACGATCTTGACAAGACCGACAAAGTAGCCAATGATCTAAAGCGTCTGATCGAGGCAAACGTAAAAGGACTTCGCGATATACAAATCAGTCGTGAAGACTACAAAGTAGAGTATCAGATTGATTTCGATCGTGAGAAGCTTGCGTTGAACGGACTTAATTCGGCAACGGTTGCCAATTACGTACGCAATCGTATCAATGGAGCTTATACTTCGAAATATAGAGAAGACGGCGACGAGTACGATATTGTGGTACGTTACGACGATGCGCACCGCCAGTCGCTCGAAGATATCGAAAACATCCTCGTATATACGCCGGCAGGTAATCCGATTCGTGTGCGCGAATTGGGAACCATTGTTGAGCGCTTCAATCTTCCGGTTATCGAGCGTCAAGACCGCGAACGTGTAGTTACCGTAAAAGGCGAAGTATACGGAGCTGCCTTGAGTGAAGTTGTAGATCAATTGAAGACACAAATCAAGAAGCTGGATGTTCCTTCCGGAGTAAGTTTGTCGATTGCAGGTTCTTATGAAGATCAGCAAGAATCATTCAACGATATGTTCCTTTTGCTGATGCTTTGTATCATGTTGGTATACATTGTAATGGCAGCACAGTTTGAATCGTTTAGTTATCCGTTTATCATTATGACCTCGTTGCCGTTTGGTTTCTCGGGAGTTGTGTTGGCATTGCTTATTGCTAAGCAACCACTCGACTTGATGGGACTTATCGGAGCCGTAATGCTTGTAGGTATTGTGGTGAAAAACGGTATTGTACTTATCGACTATGTGAATCTGAATCGTGAGCGCGGTATGTCTATTATTACAGCCGTAGTAAATGGCGGACGCTCTCGTTTACGTCCGGTATTAATGACAACTGCAACGACCGTACTCGGTATGATTCCGTTGGCAATTGGTACGGGGCAAGGTTCCGAAATGTGGCGCAATATGGGTATTGCCATTATCGGTGGTTTGAGTTTCTCTACCATCATTACTCTTATTATCGTACCGGTATTGTATGCAGTATTTGGTCGTAACGGAGTAGTCCGCCAGCGCAGAAAACTTGAAAAGTTGTATGCAAAACGCGACAAAGGACAAGCTTAAATTATAAATCCGGTTCGCCGCGAGGCAGCCGGATATTTATATACGAAATAGAAACAATAGATTATGAAAGCAATATTTATACCCTTCAATCAAGCCTACAAAGATCGCTTGATCGAGATGATGGATAAAATGAATATACGCGGCTTTACTTTTTGGGAAGAAGTACAAGGACGCGGAACCAAACGCGGCGAGCCTCACTACGGATCGCATGCGTGGCCTACGATGAACTCGGCTATTATTACGATGGTACCCGAAGATAAAGTAGATGAATTGATGAATGCCATTCACGAACTCGACATGAAAACCGAAGCACAAGGCATTCATGCCTATTCGTGGAACATCGAAAAGATGGTATAGAATTCCGATTTGCATCACTTGCAATGAAAAGTGATGCTTCCATGTATACAAAAGCGCCATTGCTACATCTGATCGTAAAGATCTGTCGTAGCAATGGCGCTTGATTTATTTAAAGGTTGAGCGTATTAGCGCTTGAGCCAAGTTAACTTGTGCCAAATGTGTTCCAGCGGACCTTGCTTGTGGGTTTTAAGCCAAAGTTTACAGAACCATATTTGAAGCATCATAACGCACAGTCCGATTACGAAACTCCAAGCAATACCCACCTTGTCGGCAAGTCCGAATGCATAAGGGAAGAATAAGATGCTACCAATGATCGACTGACTGATATAGTTGGTAAGACTCATACGGCCATAGAAACGTAAATTGTTTGTCATACGTTGGAATGCATCACTTTGATACAGAATAACGAATGCAGATACAAGTATCGCCGTGAATGCAATATTATACCACATCGTGAAAATCGTTTGAAGAGACTCTGTCGAAGAGGTTTTAGCGATGTATAAAACAAAGCTGGCAACAAAACCTGCAACGAATGTTTTTACCCAGAAGTTGATATGCTTTGAAAAGTAGTTGCCACGAGCCAGAATCA
Source organism: Tannerellaceae bacterium (assembly GCA_051656605.1). GTDB lineage: Bacteria > Bacteroidota > Bacteroidia > Bacteroidales > CAMTPD01 > UBA12018. The sequence goes on from JBOGCF010000049.1 coordinate 78,709, forward strand.
TACCCAAGATGAACAATCCCGGAGCTTGCAATAAGCGGCCTGCATCTACAGCCCAGAATAAACTTGCAATCTGTCCTGTTGTGATATTTGCAACAAGCATATCGCCAAAGTTACCCGTGTCGATAATCGTTTTTAGCGTAGGGTAATACGAATCATCAAGCACGGTAGGAATCAGGTTGATACCAAAGCACTCAAGAAGTTCGATTGGTTGAATTAGAAACAGCAATGCAATAAACAAGAGCGACTTTTCAGACAATTTGCGAACAGGAATCATTACGAATCCCATTACAGCAAATAACAACAGTACGTCTCCGCCCGGGAAAAAGGCAGCATTGATCGAGGCAAACCCCATCAATAAAAGCAGTCGCCAAGCAAAGCGAGCTCCAAAGTCTTTTCCTACAGCCTCTTGATTGCGCTGCTGTACAATAAAGGTGAACCCAAAAAGAAGAGCAAAGATGGTATAGCTCTTCCCTGCAAAAACAAAGAACAAAGCATCCCAGACACTTTGATTAATCAATTGAGCAGTAGGAGATGAAGCCTCGGGATAAACTCCATAAATAAAGTGTTCGATAAAATGTAATAACATAATTGCCACAACGGCAAAACCGCGCAAACTATCAACAACCGTTACGCGCTGTACCTTTTTAATCTCTGTCATATGTGTTTATTTAAATGTTAGCCAAGTGAGACGATGCCAAATTTCTTCCAAAATGCCACGGCGATGTGTCTTTAGGTAAAAGGAAGTAAATTGTATTTGTAATAGGATAATAAAGACTGCAATGATAGCACTTGTAATCATACCTGTATATGGTGCAAGGTTTAGTCCGCAAGGATAGAAAAGAATAGCTCCGATTACAGATTGTCCGATATAATTAGAAAGACTCGCTTTTCCGTAGGTACTCAGCGGAATACATAATTTTCTAAAAGTCTCGTAGTTATATAATAACACAAACAAAGATACAATAATAGCCGTAAACGCAATATCATACCACGAAGTGATGATGGTGTGCAAAGGTTCTGCCCAAGGAGCAGACTCGAAGATACTTTTCAAGCTCATACTAGTTGGATATAAGATTAGTATAGCAGCAAAAGCACCAATTGCGAGTTTGATCCAGAACTTTTTGGTTGCATCATTTTCGGCAAATAGATTTGTCTTTCCTACTACAAAGCCAGCCATAAACAGCGATGCCGTTTGTGCAACACGACCTACATCCCACAACCAACCCAAGCCCGCAGGCATTGCATACTTAAGGTTGCTGCTCCATGTTGTAGACCATGAACCGGTGGCAATCCCATCTTTAATATGTGCATAATTTAGGACATACCCATTATCGAACGGAATATAACCCGGATCGGCAATAGAGCGAATCATCATATAGATTTCCCCTGGCAATAAAGCAAGTACTAGAGCGGCAATTAAGATAACCTTATTGGATAGATGTCTGAATGGAATTAATATAAGTCCGGCTATGGCATAACTCACCAATACATCGCCCGGGAAAAAGGCCACATTGATAAGTCCGAAGCAAAGGAGTAATAGTTGTCGCCATATAAACTGACCTACAAAATCTTTTCCGTTTTGGCGTTGTTTGCGATACATCAAAGAGAAGGTAAAACCAAAGAGTAAAGCAAAAATAAGATACGATTTGCCGCTGAAAAGAAAAACAAGCATTGATCGTACTGCTTCATTTGCAGAAGAAAGCCATGGCGGACTGTTTTCGGGAAACACCGAATATAAGAAGTGCTGCGTAGCATGAAGCAGCATTAGTGTAGCAATGGCAAAGCCACGCAAAGCGTCGATAACTTCGATTCTATTGTTCTTCATATCTGTCTTGTTTCAAGCAAAAGGGTTGTTTTTTTGCTAAATCCAATTGTTAGTTTGGTAAGTCAAAGATATGAAAGAGCACTTCTAGTTTTTTTAACCTATTTGAAAAACGGTTATTTAGTGGTGGTTTTACTTCTGAGACGACTTAAGTTTTGTTGTGTCATACCAAGGAAGGACGCAAGATGCCCCAGGTTTGCCCTTTTAATCAAGTCCGGTTGTTCGGCAATTAGTTTCTCATAACGTTCGGCCGCTGTAAGAGTAAGCCTGTCTATTCGGGTAAGTTGTAGTTGCAATACACACTCCTGATGACATACACGTGACCAATTTGCAATTTCAATGTTTGTAGTATATAGTTTGTTGAGCTGTTCAATTGGAATCACATAAAAGACGCAATCCTCGAGCAGCTCTACATATTCAAAGCCGGCAGTGTTGTGGTATAAATCATTCAAAGCAAACGTAATATCACCCTCGCGTGAAAACCAAGTTGTAACCTCTTCGCCATTTATAATGCAATACGAGCGGCAAAATCCTTTCTCGATAAAATAAACATTTCTGTTGCGTTTTCCACCTTCAATAAGCAAATGCTTACGAGGAAGTTCGCAAAGCGTAAAGTGATTGGCAAGTTCGTTGATCGCTTCGTCCGATACAGGATAAAACTTTCGAATGCTTTCTATTATATTTCTCATACCTCTTAAATCAAAAGTCAAGCTATATGTCAGTTATGGCATCTAAAATTAATCATAATAATCCGGATCGCCCAACATATAAAAATACAACCGATTGTTTAATGTGTTTAAACCTAGAAGTGTTTTATTGTGAATTGATATACTTCTTAAGTCAGTTTCCGTTTGATACGTGAAAAGCGGTTTGCCATCCCAATCGTAAACGTGTATTGTATTGCTTGTAAAAGCTAAGTCTTTACAGTTTTCAATGGTCTTATCTGAGTACAAAAGATAAATATACTGTTGCGTACAAGCGATATCAATATAGCCTACGGGCTGATTTTTATCATAGCTTATCGTTGTAACTCCGCTTGAATTTAACTTGAATAAAGGGAAGTGAAGGCAAATGCTTTTGATAGATTCTACTGTTCGGTTTGAATTGACTCTGTAAATATCGAGGAGTCCATGGTCCGCTACAACAAAGCGTTCTCCGTTTGGATTTATATCGATCTTACTATTTACAAATAAAGCAGCCTTATGAATGGACGAAAGCTTTTGAGTTTGATCATTCTCTGGATAGGCAGAGCTATATGTGATAGTGTTTGTTTTTTTATCGTATATACAAAATCGCCCATCTTCATAAAGTCCCGTCGAAATATACACATCTTTATTAAGATCAATTAGTCTAAAAAAACGACCGATGGAATCATTAAACTGTTTGATTTCTTTTGTTACAAAAGAATCTTTCACAATTGTACCTGTAAATAGTTTTCGTTTTGATCGATCAGCAAAGTATTTAGCATCTTTTCTATAAGACTCGACAGGGATATATTGTGCAACTTCTTCGGGGCCTTGTCCTTTATATACTCCATGTATAATCTGATTACTAGATTTATTCCACGCAGATAACTTATATGGCAAACGGCCATGTTCAATGAAGTGCAAAGAATCGATAATTTGAACCTTGCAAACATCCACTAAATCAAAAGCATCCAAGTCTACCGAGTCTGTTGCGGCAAGCTTCGAAGAAGAGCTTAGTATATTAAAAGTTATATTATGCTGATTCGAATCATTGCAGCCTATCAAAGCAAAAATAAAAGTTGATAGTATGAAGCAAGTAAAAGGTACTGTGTGTATTTGAATAGTATTCATGAGATCTTTATTTATGGATTAATGTGATAACTCTTTCCAGAACTCGGCAGGTAAGTCGAATTCTACCAGCGTTTGCTCAGGCATGTATGCTATGGCAAGGAGTTTCTTTTTTGAATGAGAAATGTCAAAGCTCGAGATGTAGTTGTCGAGTTTGATCGAAGCAACAGCGTTCCCATCGTAATCAAAAATATGAATATTGTTGGCCATAGATGTTTCGATAAGAGACTCAGAATCTTCGCTAAGCAATCTATTGGAATAGAGAATATAAATATACAAATCATCCATTTTAAGGTCTAGTGTTCTGCCTTTGGCTTTGTCTTTGCTAAAAAGAAGATTGCCATTACGGATGTCGAAAGATGTTGTGTCGAAATAAAAACTACATCGTTCACGCATGATCTCATTCTCGAGCGTATAACAAGATAAATAAGGTAAGTTGAATGCGGCAAAACACATAGAACCATTATTATTTGTTGCTAACTTTCCGAATAGCTTTCCCGAAACGCCAATTCCGCTATCCTTGCTATGTATATCTCCGATGGGAGATGCTCCAAAGAAATTACAAAGCTTGAGAGTACTGTCTCTCAGTGAAAAGAACCTACCATTTGCATCTCGACAGAGAGAAACATAATGTGTGTCGTTCAAACGAGATATATAAACTTCGTGCCGATGCATTTCCTTTTTATCAGAAGCCTGCTTATGAACCTTTAATTGCTTTAATTCTTTGATTTGGATTCCATCAAGATGAGAGTCTATTGCAAGGATCGAGAGTTGATCTTTATTTACATCGTTCAACGCGAATTCATTCTTATGGTGATGAGTTTTGAGCGGTTGAATAAATTCGCCGGGACCTTGGCCGATGCGACCATGAGAGGTCACGAAAGCGAAATTGTCTTCGATCGAAAAGACTCTGCAAATGGTGTCTCGATGAGATGTAACTAAAATGAGATCATCTATAAGGTTGAGATCGTGTGCATAACTAAATAGCTCCGTTCCGTTGGGACTGCATTTTGCATGATACATTCTTTTTTCCGTCAGTACATCTTTGTTTTCGTTGCGCAGATTGCAACTGGTAAAAATGATAAATAAGAGCAGAATATATGGTGTTTGTTTCATGGTATGGTCGATTTATTAATTGTTTTAGACTCAAATATAAAGGGTTTTAGAGAAGGTTGAAATAATAAGTATGAGTTTTTCGTAATTGTTTTTGGTCTTATTGTAAATTATTGATTTTAATCACTGTTTTGTGTTTTGAGCGAAGAGGAGAGGTGTTTGGGTGATTTGTGCCATCTTTTGTCTGGTTGATCTTTCAAAGTGATCAAAATAAATGTGACAGATTGTCGGGGAATGGTAGATTAGGCTGACTCAAGAAGGGGACTTGTTATCGAGAACTTTTTAGCAGTGCTTCATTTTGTTATTGGTTTCTTGAGGCAGCTTTCTTTTTGCAGCGGCCAACTCGCGCTGCTTGGCTTGTATGCCCATGCGACTAGGGGATGACTCGGAGGATGAACGGAAATGGTGTTGAGGCGGAGTTATATGCGTGAAAACTGTTTTTACTTACCGTGAATACTATTTTTATTCATAGTGAAGAGTTTCTGAACTCACCGTGAAGAGTAAATACACTCACTGCGAAGAGTGAAAACGTTTTCCACGAAGACTTTTTTTGCCTTCATTGAAAAGGTAGTTTACTTCTTGTAAGAACTAAATAACGTTTTCGGGCAAACCAAACGACCTTTTTGCACGAACAAAGCATACTTTTTGCCCCTATTTTGCATGTTTTCGGTAAAAAGACCTGATTTGTCAGGTTCAAGCACGATCACCTCGGCTCGAAAACTCCATTTTTTGAAACCCAAAATACGGGCAACTTTGCCAATCTACAGCGCAATTTGTCTGTTTTTAGCCCATTTGGAGCGAATGTAAGTTCTTTCGTCTTTTCCTCAAAAACCGGCTTATTGTATATTGCAGTGAGACTGTCTTTTTTTTAAAGTAAAATAAAATTCTTGTAAGGTTCGATAATTTCGTAAATATGTTTTATATTGTGTTTTAGTTAGAAAATACTTAGATCATGATTAAACACACGTATCTTCAGATACTACTACTTAGTATCATTACAATAGCTTGTAAATCGGGTAACGATAGAGAAGCTGCACCCAATACATTACAACGTATCGATATGACCACTGCTACCGAAGTCGATCTGGATCAGTTTGTCGAGGAAGTTACTTGTTTTCCATTGCAAAAAGTACGGGATGGCGCTCGAGGAAACTGGAAGCTGGTCGCCTATAAGGATTACTTCTATTTGTGGTATTTTGACAAGTTTCAGATTCAGGTGTTTGATAATAAGGGTGCGCATGTACGATCTATTGATGAAAGTTATAAGGGGAAAGGAAAGATTCAAAGTCCCAGCGATATCTTTATCGATGCAGCGAAAGAAGAGTTGAATATTGTGGACGGAGGTGTTTTCTTAAGACGATATACCTTGCTGGGTGACTACATAGAAACAACGAAATTAGAAGCTCCGGTATCGAAGGTTGCATACACAAACGATGGTGCGATTGTGGCATATACTGATTTGATCGATCGCACAAACGAATACTTGTTTCATAGTTATATCAATGGTATGGCAACGCTGAATAAATCTTCGGTCGAGAAAGGACTGATGAAGAGATGTAACGCATCCTATGTGGGAGCTTCTTTTACGACAGATCTGCACACACAAGACGTGTATGCACTGATCGATAAGAAAGGTGTGATTTATAAATACGCAGCAGGCGAAATGCATCCGTATCTCGAGTTAGACTTTCATGGCGATCTTTTTACCGAAACGTATTATCCCGAAAAAGGGTTTACGGATAAAGAAATGTCAGAAATACTCAATTCGGGCAAATACATTCATAGTTTAAATAGTTTTCATTGCGTAGATGCAAATCTTATTTTCAAGTCGAGAGATAAAGAGTCTGATTATTACCGGATCAATCTTTCGGACAATAGCTGTTGTAAAAGCAGTACATTGTTTGAAGGATATGCTCCAAGCCAATATATCCCTTTGTCGGGAAGCGACGGAACCTATGTGTATATTGAAGACACAAAGTCGGCTCTTGCAGCTCATTACAAAGGAAAGAAAAGCAAGCATAGTTCTATCAATGAATTTTTGTCTTCAGATTCGGATGAAGAAGTGGTGATACTACGATTGAAGTTAAACTTTAAATCTTGATACGAATGAAATACCTGTATGCAACAGTGTTTGCTCTATTGTTGGCTTTTGGATGCGTATCAGACCAAGGGCACGTTTTGTTTAAGAATAGTACAAGCATCGGTGATAATGCAGAGTCGTTACCCTTGTCCCAACTACTATCCGGTCGCGTTCGGTTGATTCCGCTTGAGACGAACGACAGCATATTGATAGGGCGTATCAATAAAATAAAGAAGTTTGAAGGACACTACTTTGTACTGGCCGACGAGAAGCAGGTGTTTCGTTTCGATGAAACGGGTAAATATCTAGGATCGTTAAACAAACGAGGCGAAGGGCCCGAAGAATACACTTCGATTGTCGATTTCGACGTGTATCAGACAAACGGAGTTCCCGAGGTTTGGATTGCCGACTATGCGAAGATCAAGCGTTATGATGCCGTCGACTTTTCCTTTAAAAGTGAGGTTTCATTTCCGTTTTTTGTAAATAAGTTTCGTCGCGTCGGTGAAGATGCATTGCTTTTGATGAGCGGAGAAGGGGAGAATTCGTTGTTTATAACCGACTTGTCGGGAGCGGTACAGCATGCGTTTTTACCAAAAGAGTTTCCTTTTTTGATGTTCAGACCGGTACAATTTAAACAATACCGTGATTCGTTGTTCTTGTTTCAACTAGGAGTAAGCAATGATTTTGTTTGTTATAATAGTGATGGCTGTAACTTTGACTACGGAAGTTTTTTTACTGCAAATAATGGGTTGCTGACTAAAGATGTATTGAAAGAGATGTATGAGCAAGATGGTATCGATTATCTGGGGAAACTGAATCAAACCAATTGTATCAAGTCGTTTGCCCCGTTTGGAAGTGCAATGTGTTTTAACTTACTCGATAAAGAGACGATATACTTTAGTAAAGTGGAAGATAGCAGTGCGACTTTATCCGTTAAATTAAAACCTGCGAGGAATGTCTTGAATGATCTTTTTGATTTGCCGGATTTGTCGTTTTTGTTATCCTTGGGCTTTGCCGAAAGTGATGACAGTTTGCTGTTCTTTGCTGATCCCTCGTCCTTTTGCGACGGAGCTACTACGGTGACACTGCACGACGGTACAGCAATCGAAGTATTGGAAGATGACAATCCGCTGCTTATCGAGTTCTTTTGAATAGACTCGTGCTGTAAAGTATAACAAAGCAGCCGCAATCTTGCTTCTTTGAGGAAGTAGATTGGGCTGCTTGCATTTAATCTAATATGATGAGAATGAGGTTTGCTTGTTGAGTTTATAGTCCAAACAGGCGAGGCAACAGCATGGTAATGCCGGGGATAAATGTAATCAATAAGAGTACTACGATCATGGCGCCAAACATGGGTAGTAATGGCTTGATTACTTTTTCGATTTTCACGCCTGCTACGCTACAGCCGATGAAGAGGACTGATCCTACCGGTGGGGTACATAAACCAACGCATAGGTTGAGTACCATCATGATGCCGAAGTGTACCGGATCCATGCCTAATTGCTGTGTGGCAATAGGAAGGAAGATCGGTGTGAAGATCAATACGGCCGGTGTCATGTCCATAAATACGCCTACCACCAAAAGTATGGCATTGATAAGAAGTAAGATGATGATCGGATTCTCACTTACACCCAGTAGTAGGTTACTTACGGTTTGAGGAATATCTTCATACGACATGATCCATGAAAGACCGGTACATGTGGCAACGAGCAATAATACTATTGCGGTTGTTTTTACCGAGGTGATCAAGATGCCGGGAATGTCTTTCCAAGTAATTTCTTTATAGATAAATGAAAGTACAAGTGCGTATACTACCGCTACGGCCGAGGCTTCGGTGGCGGTGAATAGTCCTGCCAAGATTCCGCCGATTACAATAACCAGCAACATCAAACTAGGTACGGCTCTGAAAAACTTACGCACCGCATCGGCAAATGCTACTTTCTCTCCTACGGGATAGTTATGCTTGTGGGCAATAAATGCCGCAACGATCATAATGGCAAGTCCTGTCAATATCCCCGGTAGATACCCTGCAATAAACAGGGCCGAGATGGATACGCCTCCGCTGGCAAGCGAGTATACAATGAGCACGTTGCTTGGTGGAATGGTGAGTCCGGTTGTAGCGGAAGATATATTTACCGCTGCCGAGAAGTTGGGATCGTAACCTGCTTTTTTCATCTCGGGCGTCATGATGCTTCCGATGGCTGAGGCCGATGCGGCTGCCGAACCGGAGATGGCACCGAAAAGCATGTTGGCCATTACGTTTACCAAGGCGAGTCCGCCCGGCAATCTGCCTACCATTACTTTGGCAAGATCGATCAAGCGAAGGGCGATACCGCCGCTGTTCATAATGTTGCCCGCAAGCACGAAAAACGGAATGGCCAGCAACGCAAAGCTGTCGAGGCCCGAAGCCATGCGAAGTGCAAAGGTCGTGAATGCCGGGATGGCATCTATGTTGAGAAGCATGGTGAGTGTGCCGGCTATACCGATGCTGAAAGCAATGGGCACACCAAGTATCAGCAGGATAAAGAAGCTGACGATTAATACAATTACTCCTAGTATTTCCATGGGTTGTAGTTGGGTTGTGTTAGTTTGACTTCAGGTAATTGATTGCATTGTCGATGGTGTAATAGCTAATGAGTACACCACTTAGCGGAAGTACCATATATACATAGCCCAGATTGATCTGTAGCGATGCGGAGGTTACACTCAGCAAAAAGCGTGAATACACGAGCGACGATCCACCGATAACAAGTACGGTTGTTGCAAAGACAAGCGTGCAGCAGTAGATCACCATTTGTAGAATGGTCTTGTTGCGCCCTTCGCATTTTTGTAGCCAAATATCGATGGCAAGGTGTTCTTGCTTTCCTGCTACATAGGCAGCACCGAGCAAGCCCGTCCAGATAAGCAGAAAACAAGCTAATTCATCGGTAAACGAGCTGGGCGACTTAAGTACATAGCGACTCAGTACTTGCCAAACTACATCAATAACCAATAGTGATAATATGAGACACAAAACAACCTCGAGTGCTTTGTCTATTCTTTTTCGTATGTTCATGGTATTGTGGTCTTAAATTATTGTCCTAAAGCTTGAATGGCAGTGATAATTCCGTTTAGCTTTTCGTTTTGTTTGTATCGGTCGATAAGCGGACGCGCCATTTCGATAAAGGGTGTTTTATCGGGATAATTGATCTGCATCCCTTTTTCTTTGGCTTCTTCGAGCGATTCTTGCTCTTGCGCTGCCCAGAGTTTTCGTTGATACAGCACCGATTCTTTCATCGCTTTGCTCATCCACTCTTTCTCTTGATTCGAAAGACTGTTCCATGCCGTTGTGCCGATAATAAGTAGGTCGGGAAGCATGGTGTGCTCGTTGATCGAGTAGTATTTGCAAACCTCGTGGTGGAAGGCCGTAGATATAGAAGGTGCATTGTTTTCGGCACCATCTACTACGCCACTTTGCAAAGCTGTATAGAGTTCGCCCCAATCTACCGGTGTGGCAGAGCCGCCGAAGATGCGCATCATCTCTACCGATACAGGCGTTTTCATTACGCGTATCTTTAAGCCTTTGAGGTCGGCCGGAGTGTTGATCGGTTTGTTTACGGTATAAAAGCTGCGTGCCCCCGAGTCGTAATATCCAAGGCCTACGAAGCGGTATGGTTCGGTAGCTTTGAGTAACGAAGCACCGATTTCACCATCAAGTACCTTAAAGTAATGTTCGCGCGAAGTAAAAAGGTAAGGCAAACCAAACACCTTGTATTCGTCGACAAAGTTCTCGAGCGCGCCCGACGATACTTTGGTGATGTCGAGACTGCCTATTTGCAGTAGTTCGATGCATTGCGTCTCGGAGCCGAGTTGTCCGCCCGGATAAATCTGAAGAGACAGACGTCCGCCCGACAACGTTTCGAGGCGCTCGTTCATGTATACCATGCCTTGGTGCACGGAATGTGTTTCGGGCAATCCGTGGGCAAGTTTTAGGGTTTTGTGTTTTTCCTGGCTTGTGTTGCATGCCGAAAGGCAAAGAACAGAAAAAGCCAGCGTGATGATATTTCTGATCATAGGTTAAAGTATTTCTTAGCATTATTATAGCAGATATCTTCTACCATTTGTCCGATAAAACTGATTTCGGATAGTGGCAGTTCTCCTTTTTCAATGTCTTCGCCGATCAGGTTACAAAGGATTCGGCGGAAGTATTCGTGGCGCGGGTAGGAGAGGAAGCTGCGCGAGTCGGTGAGCATGCCTACAAATTGACTCAACAGGCCTAGCGCCGAAAGGTCGTTGATTTGTTTGCGCATTCCTTCTTTCTGATCGAGGAACCACCATGCCGAACCGAACTGCATCTTGCCGGCTACCGATCCGTCGTTATAACTGTATGCATTGGTGATCAGCAGTTCGTTGTCGCGCGGGTTGAGGTTATAGATTACGGTCTTTGCTAGTTTATCGGCTTCGGTAAGTCGGTCAAAGAAGCGGGAGAAATGAGCGGCCTGTTCTTTGTCGCCAATTGCATCAAATCCGGTATCGGCGCCTAGTTTGCGAAACATCTTGGTATTGTTGTTGCGCGTGGCTCCGATGTGGAATTGTTGTGCCCAGTCTTTCTCTGCATCCATTACAGCCAAGTGATAAAGCATGCCGGCTTTGAAGGTATTTACATCTTCTTGCGCCAGTGTTTTTCCCGTGCGAACGTTGTCGAATATCGCAGCTAGTTGTGCGTCGGTAAATGGCTCTCCGTAGAATCGGTCAATGCTATGATCGGATATGCGGCAACCTACAGAGGCAAAGAAGTCGTGTCGTTGCTTCAAAGCAGTCATCAAATCGGCAAAAGTCGTGATACTTATTCCCGATGCTTGCTCGAGTTGTCCGATATACGTATTGTAGGCAGTAGGATTTTCTACAAGGATCGATTTGTCGGGACGCCAAGTTGGCAATACCCGTGTAGTGCAGCTTCCGGCTGCAATCTGTTGATGGTACTCGAGCGAATCGGCCGGATCGTCGGTAGTGCAAACTACTTCTACTTTCATGCGTTGCATGATGGCTTGTGCCGAGAAAGCATCTGTTTGCAACAGTGCATTCCCTGCTTCGTATATTTCGGCGGCGGATGCCGGATTGAGCAATTTATCGATGCCAAAAATGCGCTTTAGCTCGAGGTGTGTCCAATGGTAAAGCGGATTGCGCATGGTATAGGGTACGGTTTCTGCCCATTTGCAGAACTTATCGAATGCAGTTTTGTCTCCTGTAATAAACGATTCGTCTACGCCATTGGCACGCATGGCTCTCCATTTATAATGGTCGCCTCCTAGCCAAATTTCTGTCATATCTCCGAAGCGTTTGTTCTCTGCAATTTGCTTCGGATCTAAGTGACAATGAAAGTCCACAATAGGCATGTTTGCCGCGTGTGAATGATATAAATGTTCTGCTGCGTCGTTGTGCAGCATAAAATTATCTCCCATAAATGTGTTCATGTCATGGTGATTTAAGGATTGATATCGCAAAGTAAGAATCTTTTATTAAGAAATCAATCCAGATTTTTCACTATCAATTAAACTATATTGACATATTTGGGAGTTTTACAAATAAAGTTTAGGTCTTGATGGTATTCTGTAACTATTCAATTAGTTTCTGATAGATGGTAAGGTCGAGCATTTTATCGAATTTTTGAGCGACATGCTTGATATGTGCGCACTTTTCATAGCCATTCTTTTCAAATAGTCTAATGCTAGGTGTATTATCTGCCGTGATGAGGGCTACCATGTTTTTAAAGCCTGCGCAAAGAGCTTCTTGGTATATCATTTGAAGTGTTTGCCGGCCGATTCCTTTGCCTTGAAAGTCTGGTTTTATATATACGGTAACTTCTACGGTAATGTCGAATGCTTTCTTTGGTTTGAACTTTGAGAGATAACAAAAGCCGATTGGTAACTGATTGTCGAGTATCAGTGCCGAATAGTATTTATCGTCATTGATGGGAATGGACTCTTCCAGTTCTTCCAAAGTGAGCGGTTCGAGGTGAAAAATGACAGTTGAGTTGGTGATATAATAGTCGTAAAGCTGTTTTACGAATGATAAATCATCTTTTTCGAGGCGTTTGAATCGAATCATATAGAGGGTGTCTGTTTTGTTTTAATCTTACACATAGAAAGATTAGAACTGTTTTGACTTCGAATTTATTTATTTTTGATGTATTATTGTGTGTTTTTCTGTAAAATAATAAAAAGAAAGGAGGGAGCTTATCTCTGTTAATATTCATTGTATTGTATAATTAATAGCATTGTATTATTTATTTATACAATAAAATAGGTAAAAGTTAACAAGTTGTTTGTATTTTTATGCGTGCAATTATAGTGATTGTATGTGATTAAAAAATGTATGTTTAAATGAAAAAGTTTTTTATAGCTTGTATTGGTTGTGCTTGCTTATTGGTTGCAAGTTCGGCTATGGCTAACAACGGACAAACGCAAAGAGGTAAAGGCTCTGAACAAGAAAGACAAACAATGCTTATGGTTATTAAAGCATTGATGCAACTAGGGCCTCAAGGAGAAAAAGCTAAAAACCAAATGGTACAACAATATATTGCTACATATGGCTTTGAGCAATTGCCAGATAATTCTTTAGATAATCTGTACCCAAATGGTAACGAAGATTTGTTGCTTCCGGATATCAATGTTGATGGCTGGGAAAACGGTGGAGATTTCGATATCGAGTTTAACTAATCGATATTTAAAATAAAGAACGGTTGTTTAGAATTCTATCTAAACAACCGTTTTTTATTTTATTCGCAGATAGAAGCTAATGCTGCGACATCTTCTGTTATTGTATTTCCAAGCACACGTGGCATGGTCAGATATTTCGCTTTGGGGAAGTTGTTTGACAAATATGTTTGGAAGAATTGTTGCGTATCTTTCTCAATCACAGGATCGGCATCTTTGTCAAAATTGTATACCAAAGCAACTACGTCGATTCCTCTCATTTTGCAGTATTCGAGGCTGAGCAGTGTATGGTTGATACTACCTAGTTTGCCCGAGGTAGCAAGTATAACCGGATAGTTTTGCTCTTTGATATAGTCGGCCGTACCGTATGAGGTTGTGATGGGAACTAATAGTCCGCCGGCTCCTTCGAGTAGAACCATTTCGTATTTTTCGGCTAGTCGCTGCGTTGCTTCGGTTATTTTATCGCAATCAATGGTTGCGTTGTCTATTTGTGCGGCAAGGTGTGGTGAGCACGGAAATGTAAATACATACGGACAAGTAAGTCCGGTTTTATCATCTTCGCAAAGTGGCATTGCCGTCAGTTGTCGGTGTGCTTCGATATCTTCCGATATGCCAACGCAGCCGGTTTGAATCATTTTCTGACTGATAGCATGGATGCCCTTGTCGAGAAGGGCTTTTAAGATACCGGCTGTAACGTATGTTTTGCCTACGTTGGTATCGATGCCGGTAATGAAATATACGTTTCTCTTCATTGGATTGTATCTTTAATCTTTTTTGCCCGAAGCAACGATGTAGATGGGATGATAGGTAAGTGTCACCCCTTTGTTTGTTGCGAAAAGGCTTAAGTATTCGGTATTAAAGTTTGCGAGATGTTGTTTGCTCCAACGTTGCGATGACGAACTCAAGGCATTTACGCCTGTAAGTTTGATGTGCTTGAGTACATCACGAGGAGAATCGAAGGTGAGCTTTATCTTTTCCTCCATAACTTGTACATGTTCAAAATAAGGTTCGAACCATTGCTTAATTGCGTCTATTGTGTAATACGTAAGACCGCTACCGGTTGTTTGCTTTACTTCAATCAGGTTGTCGGTGCCGAAAGTGTTGAGTATAAGTAATCCGTCCGGTTGTAGCATGGTGTGGCACTTTTGAACAAATGCATTGGGGCGAATAAACCATTGAATCGTTGATGCAGATGTGATCAGATCATACTCGCTTCCTAGGTCAATCTCTTCGGCATCACCTTCGATAAATTCGAATTGTGTTGAGTTGTTTGGCAAAGAGTCCAGTTGGATGTGATTGCACAAGTCATTGAGTGTATAACGATTGGCCGTTATACTGTGTAGCAACTCTTGCGTATATCCGCCCGTTCCGCAGCCTACTTCAAGCACAGCGTCGAAATGATTGCGCTGCTGATTCTTGATCAGTTGAGACAGTTGCATGCATATTTGCTGTTGGGCAATTGCATGCTTATTGTAAGTTGTCTTTGAATCTGCGAAACGTTTCTTTATTAGCGCCTTGTTCATAGTTTTAATATAGAGTCCCACTTTTCCCACTGGTTGAAGAGGTAATGTCCTCCGGTTATTTCTCGAACAGTTGTTTTTCTGTTCCAGAAACGAAGTAGGTTGGCGGTTGGAAATATATAATCGTCACTAGCAATAATTGCTTTATCCCAGTTGATTGCACACTTTTGCAGCGGAGGCTCACATTCGACCATGTCTTTTAGAGATTGCAACTCTTCACGAAGAGATGTGCTGTCTCGCTCTACATTGTGTGCAGAAAAGAAGCGGAAAGTTGTGCTGTCGTTGCACATACGTCGGTTGAATCGCTTGCGGTTGTCGTCGGAAAAGTGATCCAATGTTCCGTTGTAAATGGCAACTGGGATACCATATTCGTCGTCAATTGGTTGCTCTGTTCCGTTGATTGCAATCGCACTGTCGAAGTTTAATTGGTTTTGTTGCTTCAGACGAGATGCAACCCATACGCCCATCGACCAAGCAATCAAGTGTATTTTCTTGTATTGCTTAGGTAGTTCTAAGTGCAAGTTTGGCGAATGATAATCATACACCATACATACATCATACAGTTCGGATTGTAAATGACGGAAAGGATTCGGATCCATTCCCCAACCACCTAAAAAAAGGATTAGTTCCTCTTTCCGGTTATCAAGCATCAACAGTGTTTTCATTTAAGCTAGTGTTAAAACAGAGACTAAACAACAATTACATATATTAAAGATAGGTGATAAAATCGAAACCTTGTTATTAAAGACCCGATAATATTGCTTCGATATCTTCTTTTGCAATGGCCGCCGACAGCGAAAAGCGAATGCGCGAGGTTCCTACCGGTACTGTGGGAGGACGCACGGGAAGAGCATATACACCCAACTTTTGCAACTGTAGTGCAAAGTCGATGCATGCTTTGTTTTCTCCGATAATATAGGGGATGATATTGCTTTCGCTTGGCATTGCTACACCTTTTGCCGCGATGGCATCACGTAGTAGTTTGGATATAATCTCGAGGTGTTCGCGCTCTTTGCCAAACAAAGGAAGTTGCTTGAAGATGAAATGACTCCAAGCTATGGTAACCGGAGGCAATGTTGTAGAGAAGATAAGCGGACGCATCGTGTTAATGAGGTAGTCGCGCATAACCTTCGTACATGCCACATAGGCTCCCATTGAGGCGAGGGCCTTACCAAACGTGCCTACCAGAAAATCAATATCAGCTAGTACTCCTTGCTCTTCTGCGATTCCGTATCCGTTGTAACCTCGTACGCCGATGGCATGCGCTTCGTCTACATATAAATATACATTATCGAAGCGCTGTTTCATTGCGACAAGAAAGCGCAAGTCGGCCATGTCACCGTCCATACTAAAGAGGCTTTCGGTTACGATGAATACTTCGTCGTAATTGGGCGCTTCTTTCTCTAATATTTTTTGTAGGTGAGCGTTGTCGTTGTGTTTATAACGAACAAATTGTGCATTGCTGAGGCGGATTCCGTCAATCAAGCTGGCATGTACGAGTTTGTCTGCAACAATCAAGCTCCTCTTTGTAGTGATAGCAGGTAGTATACCAATGTTGGCATGATAACCACTATTGAAAAGTAAAGCAGCTTCATGTTGTAACGATTCGGCAATAAGCGACTCCAATTGTTCGTATATGGGGAAGTTGCCGGTAAGCAAACGGGAGGAAGAAGAAGAGAAGGGCAGAAATTGCCCTTGAGTCTCTTCTTGAAATTGCTCAAGTAAATCGCGTCTGGAAGCAAGACCTAAATAATCGTTGCCCGATAGATTTACTAGTTTTTGATTGTCCTTTATGATATACTTTCCTTCATGCTCAATAGGAGGGATGGTTCTAAAGCTACCCTTTTCCTTGAGCTCAGAAAGTTCTTGTTCAAATCTATTCATGATTGAGTGATTGTGACTGCTTACTTTGAAGCAAGATAACGGTTGATCACGTTGATGACACCAGAGGTAAGTTTCGAAATTTGTGCTTCGCTGCAAATAAATGGAGGCATCAAATATACAAGCTTGCCGAATGGTCGCACCCAAATGCCTTCTTCTACAAACATCGGTTGTATTTCAGACATGGTTACAGGTTCCTTCATTTCTACAACACCGATAGCACCCAGTACGCGCACTTCTTGTACACCTTCAATGGCTTCGGCCTTGCTTAGTTCTTGTTGCAACTGAGCTTCAATACGTTTTACGTTAGCCTTCCAGTTCGAACTCAATAACAAGTCGATCGACGCTGCGGCTACCGCGCAAGCAAGCGGATTGCCCATAAATGTAGGGCCATGCATGAATACTCCCGGGTATCCATTTGATATACCCTCCGCTACTTTATCGTTTGCAAGCGTTGCAGCCAAAGTCATGTATCCGCCGGTGAGTGCCTTTCCGATACACATAATATCGGGAGCGATGCCGCAATGCTCCCATGCAAACATGGTTCCGGTACGGCCAAATCCGGTTGCTATCTCGTCGAAGATCAACAATACGTCATATTTATCGCAAAGTTTGCGAGCTTCGACTAAGTAACGTGGAGAGTAGAAACGCATGCCTCCGGCCCCTTGCACTACCGGCTCAAGAATAAGCGCGGCAATCTCATGGTGATGCTTTTCGAGTGTTTCGCGCAATTCAGAGATATCATCATCATTCCAGTTGTCGCCGTAACGGGTTTTCGGTTCCGATACAAAGAACTGTATTGGTAAAGCATTGCCAAAGATGCCGTGCATTCCGGTTACCGGATCGCAAACCGACATGGCATTCCATGTATCACCATGGTAGCCCGAGCGAATAGTCACAAATTTATTCTTTTCTTTCTTTCCGAGCGAGTACCAATATTGGATGGCCATTTTCAGGGCAACCTCTACCGATACCGACCCTGAATCGCAGAAGAATATTTTTGAAAGAGACGGATGCACGATGGACAGAATCTTTTCTGCTAATTGAGCCGCCGGTTCATGCGTGAGTCCGCCAAACATGATGTGCGACATTTTGCCCAACTGATCTTGTGCTGCTTTATTCAAAACAGGATGGTTATAGCCGTGCACAGCAGCCCACCATGAAGACATTCCATCAACAAGTTCTCTTCCGTCACAAAGCGTAATCACAGCACCTTCTGCTTTTTCTACAGGAAATACACATAGCGGATGAGAGATCGATGTGTATGGATGCCAAATGTGATTACGGTCTATATCTAATAATTCTTCAGTTGTCATTTTTCCCAATCGGTGTTTTCATTAAACGTATAACCGGCTTCGGTGAATAGTTCGATATCCTCTTTTACTTTCGATCCGATGGTTGTAAGCAGGTCTCCCATAATGGCAGAGTTGATACCGATGCGCAAAGCCTTCGCCTGTGTTTCCTTACTAAGCAAAGCTCTACCACCCGAGAAGCGGAGATAGGCATTCGGATTAATTAAGCGAAACAGAGCTACAGAGTCGAGAAACTCATCATTGTTTAAGATTTCGCACTTACCAAGCGGTGTGCCTTCTATAGGGTGTAGCATATTGATCGGAATAGAATACACTTCATTCTCTTGTAAGAATACAGCCATCTCGATACGTTGTTCTATGGTTTCGCCCATGCCGATGATACCACCCGAACAAATGCGCATGCCCACTTCGCGTGCGGCACGAATGGTCTTCATCTTTTCTTCCATCGTATGTGTAGAACAGAGTTCTTTAAAGTATGAAGGGGCTGTTTCGATGTTGCAGTGATAGTTCTCAACTCCGGCAGCACGCAAATCTGTAAGTTCTTCTTTGGTAAGAAGCCCTAATGAAGCACAGCATTTGATCGGAGAGTTTGCTTTGATCGTATGAAAGGTATCACAAATCTCTTTCATCTCTTTTGTGTTGGGCTTGCGGCCGCTCGTTACAAGCGAGAAGCGATTGATTCCCTGATTTGCATTGTAGTTTGCTTGCCTCAAGCATTCGGAAGCCGGCAATAATGCATAAAATTCAGCCTTTGTTTTATAATGTGCCGACTGTGCACACCATTTGCAGTCTTCGGAGCATTTGCCCGATTTTGCGTTTATAATAGAACATGTATCAAACTTATTTCCCAAGAAATGAGCAGTGATTTCTGCAGCAGCGTTGTGTAGTTCTTTCCTCGACGTACAACGAAATACTTGCAAAGCTTCTTCGTAAGACAGCAGTTTTCCTGCCTTAATGTCTTTTACAACTTGTTGTATCATGATTTTACGATGTTTGTTAGTGGCTTTGATCAGTAAAGCCGGTTAAAGCTAATTGTATGGGAACAAAAATAGCGGATTTGTGCAGAATTAAAAATAAAAACAACGAATCGTTTTAGAGTATATTTATAGTATGGTCGCAACCAATTGGGTATGTCGTTGTTTTACAATATAAAACAGGAAGTTTTAAATAGATGAAAGAATTGTATTAATCGAGAAAAGAAAAAGAAATGAGAAAGTTTGTTTATTTTATAGCTTTAGGTGGTACCGTTTTGCTATCAGCATGTAACTCAAAAGCAAAAGATAGTAAAGAAGGAGAGATTGTAGAAGATACTGTTTTGATTGCGGAAGAGGAAATTATTGGTGATGAAGTTGATTCTCACGGCTGCAATATGTCGGCAGGATATACGTGGTCGCAAGTAAGTAACGATTGCATTCGTATATTTGAAGCAGGCATACGGATGAAAGATATGATGGATAGTACCGCGACCTCTTCTGCTTTCATTGTTTTTGCAAAAGATTCTTCGCAATGTGAGGTATTCCTTCCACAAGTAGAGGCTAGCCTTGTATTACCTGTAAAAGAAGAGAAGGGTGTGAAAGTTTGGTCTAGTGAAGATATCACTGTTAAACAAGTAAAAGGTCAATGGGAAATTGTGAATGGCGATAAGGTCTTGTTTGCTCAAGATCCAACTCAGCCAATTAAAGTTACTTACAAAGGGTCTGATAACAAGACCAAACGTTTGTATCAAGTAAATGTCGTATTTGATCCGGTACAGGAAGTCGCAATGGTTACAATGGATGATCAAGAGTGGATCTTGCCAATTCAAGTATCAGGTTCCGGCTTCAAATATGGAAACGACAGCATTACATTGTCCGGTAAAGGAAAAGAAGCATTACTTACTACTAAAGATATCAACCTTACTCTCATGGGCGAATAACCCAATGTAATTTTGAATAGATTGATATGAAAAAGGCGGTATTGAACTTCGTGTTCAATGCCGCCTTTGTATTGTGCGAAGTATCGTTTCTAGAATTGGAAGTAGATAAATGGTTGTACATCCGACGACTTTAATTGCATTACCAAAATAATCATCAAAGTAAATGCGGCCGCCTTTGCAAGTAGTGGAGCCGAAGTAGACCACTGATAAGCTTTGCGCTCCCAAGATTCGGGCGTGAAGTGCAACACGTAGCCGAGCAAAATAAAGAAGCAAACCATTTTATAACCTGCAAAGAACTGCGGGATAATTTCGGGGCGGAAGCTTGTAAATATCTGATTCAACACAAGCCAACCATTTTCAAAACTAGAGGCTCTGAAGAAGATCCAACCGAAGCACACCAAATGGAAGGTAAGCAAAATACCCAATACCCTGCGCCAAGGCTTCATTTCGTATCCCATTGTTTTAAAACTTTTGAACGACTCCATTACACGCTTGTGTATCGCAAGTGAAGTTCCGTGCAAAGCACCCCAGAATACAAACTGCCACGAAGCCCCATGCCAAAGTCCGCCAAGCAGCATCGTTGTGAGTAGGTTGAAATAGGTGCGAATTTTCCCTTTGCGGTTTCCGCCCAGCGAGATGTAGAGGTAATCTTTTAGCCAGCTCGAAAGCGAGATGTGCCATCTACGCCAAAACTCGGTGATAGTGGCCGACTTGTATGGCGAATTAAAGTTTACATTAAACTTGAACCCAAGTAGCAACGCAATACCGATAGCCATGTCGGAATATCCCGAGAAGTCGCAATAGATTTGCAAAGCATATGCATATACGGCCATCAGGTTCTCAAATCCCGAATACAGCAGCGGTTGGTCGAAAACACGATCTACAAAATTAAGACTAATGTAGTCGGAGATGATTGCTTTCTTAAACAATCCGGCAAGAATGAGGAATACTCCCTTGCCAAACATATAATCAGTTACATGTACCGGCTTGTGTATTTGTGGGATAAAGTCTTTTGCACGTACGATAGGCCCCGCTACCAATTGCGGAAAGAAGGAGATGTAAAACACGTAATCGATCCAGCGGTCGAGCGGTTTTATCTCGTTGCGATAGATGTCGATGATGTAACTGATCGACTGAAAGGTGAAGAAGGAAATCCCTACCGGCAAGAACACTCGCTCGATATCGAACGGAACTTGAAAGATTCCGCTAAAGACATCGGCCAGGAAGTTGGTATACTTAAAATAAGCAAGCATACCCAGGTTGACGCACAAACTAAGCAACACAAGAAGTTTGCGCTGCTTTTGGTTGGTGGCTACATGACTTATCCAATGCCCGATCAGGTAATCGGATGTTGCCGTAAAGATGAGTAACAAAAAATAGATTCCGCTCGACTTATAATAAAAGTACAAAGAAAACAGCGTGACATACACAATGCGCACACCTCTGTTGTTCTTAAACGCATAATAAAGAAGGGCGAAAGCCGTAAATAAAAACAAGAATAGGCCGCTACTAAATAGCAACGGCGATTTAGGGTTATACACCAGTAAGTCGTATAGCTTACTGAAGTCGGTTTCGATTGGCAACATATTCATTATATCCGGAAATAAGAGCATTATATAATAAGTCTCCTTGCAGTTGATATCCATCTTGAGTAAAGTGGATGCGGTCGCGCGACATTAATTTGCTGGAATACCAGTTTTTACAAGATCCTTTCCCCCCGGTAACTTCATACAAGTCCCAGTAGGCAATTCCCTTTTCTTTGGCATAATCAATCAGTACATCCCTCACCTTGGCAACTTTAGCATTTGGCTCGTAGATCACTTTCTTGTTTACGCGTTTCTTTACATAGCACTCGGGCGGAGTGGTGATAAGCAATAACGAATTGGGATTCTCTTGTTTTATCTTTGCAATTGTTTCGTCGATCTGATACTTTAAGACCGTCTCTTTAAGGTTGCGCCCAAAGGCTTCGTTTGTACCCAACGAGATAATGATCAGTTTGGGAGCCAACACCTGAGTTTGCTTGAAGGCATAACTATTTACGTAATCGGCATAGTGTGCACCGTTGATTCCGATGCTGTGATACAAAACACCCGACGAACCGTTTTCGAGGCTGAAGCCATAATACAACGGATTGCTTGAAGTTGTGTTGCAACTTCCCTTTAGTCGGATTGAATCGGTGAGGGTATCGAGACGCAATTTATAGGCAAACGAATAGTCGGTCGTAACGCTGGAGACCGAATCTATGGCTACGTCCGAATCAAGCACAGGAGCTTTCTCGTCAGAGAATACCGTGATCTGATTAAACTCATAACCGGTGCCGTTTTTCTCGCCCAAGCGAAGGGTGAAGTTTACCGCTTTACTTTGCGTTTCTACACCAATACCACCTACACCCACAGGAAGCGTACGGTTCTTTTGAATCAAGCGTCCGCCTTTCCACTGATTGGTAGAAGTGATAAAATAATCGTTGGGTTCGTTGGTACGTGCTAGTTTTAGCGGAACCACAAGTCCGCGTCCGGCATTGCCAAACTCGTGCTGAAAGTTTCGCATTACACGCCCCGTGAGATAACCGGCCTGTATATGTGAGTCGCCAATATGCACTACAGATAGTACTTCCGTCGTATCTGTAGACTCTGCCTTTAGTGTGTAAAGTGCTTCGAAGAAGGCCGACATGGTGCTGTCGTTATCTACAATCTTATTTTCATCCTTTTTTACAAAGCGATAAGTTGATGTAACCGGCACTTCGTGTGCAATAGGTACAGCTACTTTATGCTTGTCGTTTATTTCAGGAATTGTTTTTGTGTCGGTAAAATGTTTTACTTCTTTACCTGTATTGCTTGCAATGGATGAAATCGCAAACCCCAAGCACAAAATCAATCCCGTTATTAATAGATTAATTTTCATTGTTAGTGTTATTTTCTATTTCATAGATCGCTTCATATTTTTCTGCTTCCAAGAGAATAGCTTTTACCAAAGCCGTGCCAATTTGACGACCGCCACCGTGACTAATGTGTGTATAGTCTTTGCTTGCCCAATTGTTGTCAACGTATTGAACCATACTGTTTTCGCCGCCCATGGCGTCAAAGATACTCCAAAAAGCAATACCACATTCTTGTGCGATTTGTTTTTGTGAGGTAAGCATACCATGTATCCCCGGCATGGTAACGAAGACTCCTTCTTGCTGTGTGCTCCTGTCGCCTACGCCAAGAAGCAAGAAGCTTGTATTTGGAAAGCATTCTTTCAAGTGGTTTACAACCTTTACCATCGATTGGCGATAGCTGCCATAGCTTGTCACGTCAGACTGCACCGCATTGATGCCATACTGCAATACAATCAAGTCATAGTGCATTAGCTTGTCGAGGTCGTTGCTTAATTGTTTGTTGATGCGCGACATCAGGATTCCCGAATTTCCTCGCACCGAATAGTTGTCAACGGCAATACCGGTAGAGTCTTCCAATACCACACCCAGCACTTCTACGCTGTCGGGTGCGGCAAATGAGTAAGCAATGTTCTTGATATTACCTTTGGTTATCATTTGCTGCAATCCGTTTTGATTGCCAAAATACTTACTTACAGAGTCGCGCTGATTGGTGCACACGGTAATATTCGTAGAGCCATGGTTTACAAATAAAAGTCGTGCTCTGCTCACCGAGTCGAGATGCTGTTTCCATTTTACGCCTGTAAAGGTAGCCTTAGCACCATCGGTAGGAACAAAGAGCGCACCGTTGATTGTAAACTTCTTATTAACGTATTCTTTTTGAAGTATCGAGCATGAAATCCATTTATCAAAGGTATGTTTTACGGTAGGAGTGTATGCTGCTACCACCGAAGCCATAGGAACAAAACCAATACCTCGACCGCCAAACTTATTTTGCAACTGCTCGCGCACGTCGGCCACTATGATGTCTCCCTCGGTAAAAGAGTCGCCCATGAATGCGATACGCACAGGTCGGCGCAGCGACTTCCTGTTGTGCAGAGCCGCATAAAAGTGCTTTAAAGCGCTTTGTTCGATAGAATAATCTTCGATCGTAACAACGCTGTTTTTCAAAGAATCCATGCGAGCCTTTGCCGTACGCTTTACCGAGTCGATGCGTACTTGCTTGATCGAGTCTTCACGGTTGGCAAGAAGCTTCTCCTGGTGTATACGCTCGAGCGAATCGCGTACCATCTTTATGCTATCGGCATAGCGAAGATCCTCGTCATTGTCTTCAATGATTTCTTTGATTGTGATATCGGAAAGTATATTGATCTTTTTAAGTTTTATTCCACCAACGGTTGTTTCCGGAATGAACTGTGCCACAAGAAGTAGCACAATTACGAATACACCTAGTACAAACGATTTAAATAAGTGGTTTCCCCCCTGCTTCATACAAATCAACTTCGTTTTTAGATAATAGAAGCGCAAAGGTAGCTATTCTCGACAATACTGCATGCACTTTTTTGGAAATACTGACTGCTTACCATCTTTTATGCATAAGTTAAGCTTAGACACGTACGTGTACACAACTTAGACAGGTATATGACAAGAATGCGTCACGACCGTGTACACATCTTAGACACGTACCTGTCTAAGCTTAATCTATGCAAAGAGGGAGACTATCTCTCGCAGTGATGCTGCTAATTGATAGCAAACGATAAAGTTATTTCTTGGCGTTGCTATTTAAATAATATGTATATATTTGTGAATCTTACTACATGAGCGATACGCAATGTATCCAAATTTTATTGCTAAACCTTTTTATAAAAATCTGATAGTTATGAACAACAGAAGAATGTTTTTGAAGAGAGGTGCTGCAGCAATTGCCGCTGCTAGTATCACTCCTTCGCTATCTTTTGCCGCCGAAGTGCCGGCCTCGGCTCGCAAACAACCCAAAGACGATCCGTTTAAATTGGGCATGGCCGGATATACCTTTGTTAATTTTGATCTGGATAAAACCTTAGACACAATGGACAGACTTGATGTGCGCTATTTGTGCATCAAAGACTTTCACCTACCGTTTGCCAGTACCGACGATCAAATCAAGGCTTTTCAAGAGAAGCTTGCCGCACGCAACATTACGGGATATGCGGTAGGACCTATTTATATGCGGTCGGAAAAAGAGATTGATAATGCATTTGAATATGCCAAACGAGTGGGGGTAAAGCTAATTGTAGGCGTGCCCAATGTGGAATTGCTCCCTTACGTAGACAAAAAGGTGAAGGAGTATGATATGAATTACGCAATACACTTGCACGGACCCGATATTAAGTTGTTTCCCAATGCTACCGATGTGTGGAATCACACCAAAGATTTGGATCCGCGAATTGGTATGTGTCTTGACGTAGGTCATAACTTGCGCGATGGTTACGATCCTGTTGCCGATCTCAAACGATACAAGTCGCGTGTTTTCGATGTACATATCAAAGATGTTACGGCGGCTTCTAAGGAAGGCGTGGGCATTGAATTGGGACGCGGACTTATCGACTTTCCCGGTTTGATCAAGATGCTTCGTTCTGTTAATTACACGGGAGTGTGTAGTCTCGAATACGAAAAGGATATGAAGGATCCGTTTCTGGGTATTGCTGAGTCGATAGGATATTTCAAAGCGGTTCAGAACGTCGTTTAACTTGTTTCAAGAGATCGTTTTAAATAGAAAGCTTGCAAGCCGTGTGTTTTAACACTCTATGGCGTGTGAGCTTTCCTTGTTTTAAATAATATATGTTGTAAAACATAATAATCTGTAATTGCCTTCGCTATCATTCGTTGCATCCTATAGAAAACAAGTACATTTGTACGGTAAAAAAATATACAATAGTACTAATGAAAAAGCCCTTAACAAGGGCATGTTGTTTTTGATGAAGTATGCAACAAGAAACTCGTATCGGAGAAGTTTCCGATCTATTGCTCGATTTTGCTATTAGCCTTATGGGCGCCGGTTCGCACACGTCTCGTGTTGTTCGCAATGTAGTGCGCGTGGCTACGGCCTTAGGTTATGAAGTACATCTAACCATTTTTCAAAAGAATGTCACCATGATGGTGAAGGATCTTAACTCTGCCGAATGGGTTACTGCGGTGCGCCGTATTAAACCAATGGCCCTTAACTTCCGTATTATCTCAAGTTTGAGTACATTAAGTTGGGATGCCTTTGACAATCATCTTTCGCTCGAAGAGATTCGTATCCGTTATGAACAAATCATGACACACCCGCGCATGTCGCGCTGGCTCGTACTCTTTTTAGTTGCGTGTGCCAACGCCTCTTTCTGCAAACTGTTTGGCGGTGATGCTATTGCGATGGGACTTGTATTCCTGGGTACATTGGTTGCATTCTACGTGCGCCAAGAAATGATGAATCATCACCTGAATCACTTTATCGTATTTATCGTGGCGGCTTTCGTTTCGTCGATTATTACGGGTATCGGTGTGCATTACAACCTAGGTTCTACTCCCGACATTGCGCTCGCAACAAGTGTATTGTTTCTTGTTCCGGGGGTTCCGCTAATTAACTCGATTATGGATATTCTCGAAGGACACGTTTTGGCGGGTATTTCCCGTATGGTAAATGCTACCATCCTTATTATTTGTCTTTCGATAGGCTTCTTAATTACTTTACTAATGCTCGGACTCGAAAAACTTTAAGTCATGGAATTTATCACATCTATTTTAATCGACGGATTCTTTGCCGCGATAGCCGCAATTGGTTTTGCCGTTATTTCAAATCCTCCTAAGAAGGCTGTTTTGGGTTCGGCTTTATTGGCCGCGGTAGGGCATGCTTTTAGGTATTATCTGTTACATACAACTTCGCTCGATATTGCTACTGCAACGTTTTTTGCGGCTGCTCTTATCGGTGTCCTTAGCTTTGGTTTGGCAAAGTTGATTCATTGTCCGAACGAAGTTTTTACATTCCCTTCGCTTTTGCCTATGATTCCGGGGATGTATGCTTACAAGATGTTTTTGTCGCTAACCAAGTTTATGCGTTGCGACGACCCTGCAATGTATCAGCAGCTCATTGTCGATATCTTTAAGAATGGTCTTACTGCTATATTTATTCTCATAGCATTGGTTGTAGGGGTTTCGCTTCCGGTGTTGCTATTTCATAAGCAATCGTTTATGATGACACGCCTATTGAAGCCGATCAACAGAAGTTGAACCAAAAGGACTTCCTGATATTAAATTCGTGTTATGTATTAGGTTATTACTGCAATAATGATTTTATTTGTTGCAGTAATAACCTTATTTTTTTGTCCATGAAGAAACACCTTGTCGCATTTGTTGCAACATGCCTGACGCTCTCTTTCTCTGCATCGGCCCAAGATGCATGGAGTGCTAAATGGATCAACACCGAGAATTGCCAGAGTAAAACGAATACTTGGCTTTGCTTCCGCAAACAAATCAATCTGAAAGATATTCCCAATGTGCTGAATGCACGCATAGCAGCCGATAGTAAATATTGGTTGTGGATCAACGACTCGCTAGTTGTTTTTGAAGGCGGTCTAAAGCGTGGGCCTAATCCTACGGATACCTATTTCGATGAAGTGGATATAGCTCCGTATTTAAAGCAAGACGATAATGTGATTGCTGTATTGGTGTGGCATTTTGGAAAGAATGGTTTTTCTCATGTCAACAGTGGTAGGGCTGCATTACTCTTTGATTGTAATGCGCCGGGTATCAATCTTGATTCGGATAAGTCGTGGAGTTGTGCCGTATACCCGGCCTATGAAACAGCTGATGCTCCTTTTCCTAATTTTCGATTGTCGGAGTCGAGCATTCGCTTCGATGCAAACAAAGAAATGGTAGATTGGTACAAATCGAGTTACAACGGGTATTTGCCGGGTGCGCTCGAAGTGGCAGAAGCAGAAGGTTATCCGTTTGGAAAACTACACAAACGTATTATCCCGCAATGGAAAAACTCCGGTCTTGTCGATTACGTCTCGGTACGTTATGCTCCGCAGGGTGATACGATCTACTGTAAACTTCCCTACAATTGTCACGTTACTCCTTACTTGAAAGTGTCTTCGGTAAATGGCGGAGATACCATCGTAATGAAGACCGATCATTACGATGGTGGAAGCGATATCAATGTGTGCGCCAAATACATCACAACGAAGGGGACTCGCGAATACGAGAGCTTGGGTTGGATGAACGGGCATGAGGTGATGTACATTGTTCCGAAAGGAGCAAAGGTGGAAGCGGTGAAGTATCGTGAGACCGGTTATAATGCCGACTTTACAGGCAGCTTTGAATGTGACGATCCTTTCTACAATACGTTGTGGCAAAAGGCAGCCCGAACGCTTTACGTTACCATGCGCGATAGCTATATGGATTGTCCTGATCGCGAGCGTGCACAATGGTGGGGAGATGAGGTGAATGAGCTTGGCGAAACATTTTATGCGCTAGATCCGCGCGGACAACGCCTGGCTCTGAAAGGTATTTACGAGCTGATGAATTGGCAACGTGCGGATGGTACACTTTTTTCGCCTGTGCCCTCGGTGAATTGGGGTAAAGAGCTACCGTTGCAAATGCTTGCATCGGTGGGCTATTACGGCTTTTATACGCAGTATTTTTATAGCGGTGATAGTACGTTTGTAGAGCCTATATACGACGGATTACATCGTTATCTTCATGAGGTGTGGCAGGTAGATGCTGCCGGATTGCCTATTGTGCGATATGGAGAATGGAGCTGGGGTGATTGGGGCGACAATGTAGATCTTGAAGTGCTTACCGCAGCATGGTACTATCTTGCCTTGAAAGCAGAGCGCGAGTTTGCCGTGATGACCGGCCGCACTGCCGACGCAGCGCAAAACGAATCGATGATGCGCAGACTGGAAGAGGCTTTTAATGCAAAATACTGGAACGGCAACGTATACCGGTCTCCGTCGTATACCGGGCAGACCGACGATAGGGCGCAGGCAATGGCTGTAGTATCGGGTTTGGCCTCGACCGAAAAATATGAGCAATTGAAAGCATGCCTCCGAAAAGAGTTTCATGCTAGTCCGTACATGGAAAAGTATGTACTCGAGGCGCTGTTCCTGATGGGAGATACAGATTATGCCCTTGAACGAATGAGAAACAGATACGAAGAGCAAGTGAATTATCCCGTGTGCACAACGCTGTGGGAAGGTTGGGGGATAGGAGCCAACGGCTTTGGCGGAGGCACAATGAACCATGCCTGGAGTGGCGGACCGCTTACATTGCTTTCGCAATATGTGTGCGGAATAGAACCTGTAAGTGCAGGGTTTGAAACATTTCGCATCAAGCCACAACTGGGAACATTAAATGAAGTAAAAGCAACGGTGCATAGTGTGAACGGATTTATCCGTATGTCTGCTCGCAAAGCCGGTCGCAAACTTTTGGTAGATGTGTCGGTGCCCGATGGTTGCAAAGCGGAAGTAGTGTTACCTCATGGTTATGTGTTTTCCAAGTATCCGAAGAGAGTGCTTTCGAAAAGTAAGGACACAATGCTGCTGCCTGGTGGTACCTATCAATTGGTTTCTACTCGATAGAGAAGATGTTTTACTTAATCCAGAAAAAAGGCTAGTCGTGTTTTGTTGTCACTAGCATACAAAGTGCCGCTATCGAAGCTTCGAAGAAGACTTTCGGTAGTGGTTTTGCGTAAAAGAGATTGCTTTTGCGATGAGAATACCTAAAATACATTAACCGGTAATAAGGATTTGTTTGAGAATGATTTAAGATTGAGAAGGATGCTGTAACTTTGTAGTCCTATGGAAAAGTATACCGATTTGATGAAAGCGGCGTTGGATAATCTGAAGATTACGTCGCTTAAGCCTATGCAGGCTGCAACACTAGACGCCTTTCTAACAAACGATGATATTGTTTTGCTATCGCCTACCGGTTCGGGTAAGACGGTAGCCTTTTTACTGCCTATTTTAGGCATGCTAAACCCGGAAGAGAAGGGTGTACAAACGTTGGTTATCGCGCCATCGCGCGAACTTGCGCTTCAGATTGAGCGCGTATTCAGAGATATGTCTACCGGATTCAAGGTAACTTGTTGTTACGGTGGTCACGCCATTCATTTAGAAAAGAACTCATTGCAGGTTCCTCCGGCAGTACTTATTGGTACACCCGGTCGTATTCTTGACCACCTTGAGCGTGGTAGTTTCGATGCTTCAAGCATTCGTACATTAGTACTTGATGAGTTTGATAAGTCGCTAGAGATGGGATTCACCGAAGAGATGTCTGCCATTATCGAACGATTGCCTGGCTTGACTAAGCGTGTGCTTACATCGGCGACCGATGCTGAGATTCCTGAATACACAGGCTTGACAAATCCGTTTCGTATCGATTACCTGGAAGGAAAGAAACTTGTAAGCGGACTTACGCTCAAGAAGGTGCTTTCGCCGGATAAAGATAAGCTTGAAACATTGTATAAACTACTTTGCGAAACCGGAGCAGGGCAGAAGCTTGTATTTTGTAACCAGCGTGAAAGCGTGGAGCGTGTAAGTAATTTCTTATACGAAAAGAATGTTCCGAACGCGATGTTTCATGGCGGAATGGAACAGCCTGAGCGCGAACGTTCGTTGATCAAGTTGCGCAACGGTAGTGCAAACGTGTTTGTTTCGACCGACTTGGCTGCGCGTGGTCTCGATATTCCTGAGATTAAGCATGTAATTCACTACCATATTCCGATCAATGAGGAAGCTTTCATTCACCGTAACGGACGTACGGCTCGTATGAATGCCGAGGGTAGTGCCTTTATCTTACTTGGTCCTACTGAATTTATGCCTGAGTATGTGAATCCTGAAACCGAAGAGTTGGTGCTTTCAGAGCAAACTCCGGCTATGGAACAGCCCGATTGGATTACGGTTTATATCGGTCGCGGTAAAAAAGCGAAACTAAGCAAAGGTGATATCGTTGGTTTCTTGATCCAAAAAGGTGGTTTGGAAAAGAGCGATGTGGGTATGATCGAGGTGAAGGAATTCCACTCGTATGTTGCCGTGCGCAAGGCATCTATGCAAGGATTGTTTAAGACGATCAAAGACTTGAAGATTAAGAATATGAAAACAAAGTTTGCTTTGTCGTTGTAATCTTCTCTCAAGTAGTAGATAAAATAAAAAAGGCACTCGCTGATTCGTTCAGCAGGTGCCTTTTGTGTTTTATCTACGTTTGTTTCTGTCTTTTAGTCTGGTTGAGAGATTCCATTTAGGGATCTCGTTCTTTCTGTTCATCATATAGAAAAGTGTAACTCCGATGATAGGCAGCAACAAGACGATAAGAATGTATTTTGTTCTTTCGGCCGATGTAAGATCGAGTCGGCAGATATTCCAGATTACTGCCAAGTCGAGCAGTATGATACATATAATAATACCAAGCATTACCATAAAGGGGCGATTTAGAGTTTCTACAATGCCGTAAAGATAGAAAGAAAAACAACTTGTAGCGGATATGGGCAAAAAATAAAGCGGAACCAAAACCGTAGTTTCTAGTCCCGCTTTAAGCGTATGTGTGTTTTTATTAGTTGCTGGTAATAACCTGACCGGCTTCGCTATACAAATCGATTTTGCCGTCGAGTAGTAGTGCTACAACTGTAATCTCCGGATCAAGTACTTGTTCCGGAACGTCGATGTAAAGCATTCCCGGTACTTGGCTCCAATACAATTTACCGATAACTTTCGTCTCAAGCATGGCTCCGTTGCCAACTACCCAAGTGCGGTTTACTTTGTTTTTCAACCCTTTGATTGCGATTGGCCCTTGTGGCTTGTATGGCAAATACAAGTAAAGGATGTCTTGTGTTTTATTTAGCGCAGTATAGGCCATGACATGACCGTGCGGGATTCCGGCGCGTGTGCCATAGATTGCTTCGGAGTGTTTCTTTGTCCAGCGACCAAACTCTTTAAGCACGGCAATTTGTTCTTCCGGTATGGTTCCGTCTTCCTTTGGGCCGATGTCTAATAAAAGATTTCCGCCATTTGAGATGCAGTCAACGAATGTGCGAAGAAGCATGTTTGGTGACTTGTAGTTCGAGTCGGTAGGAACATAACCCCAGTTGTCGTTCATTGTCATACATAGTTCCCACCATGGAGAGTTGGGGCGAGATACAGGTACTCCTTGCTCCGGCGTTTCGTAATCTCCGTATCCTTGGATGCGCGAGTTTAGTACTACATTCGGATTGAACTTGCGAAGCATGGTTGCAAGCTCTTTTGCTTTCCATGTTTTGCCATCAAAGTCCCAGTCTCCGTCAAACCAGTATAGGTCTGGTTTGTATTGTTCGTTTAATTCTGTAAGTTGTTTGTTGTTGAAATCAAGGAAGCGTTGCCAGCGAGCCGGATCGTCTTTCACTTGATAACGCATGCTTGTGCGCGACTCGTGCGGGTAGTCGTTGTTCGACCAGTCGAGTAGTGAGTAATAAATACCAAGCTTCAAGCCTTGTTTGCGTGCAGCATTGGCAAATGGAGTAAGAAGATCACGACCGGCAGGCGATTTTTTCACCACACTGAGGTCGTTTGCTTTTGTATCCCACATTGAAACACCATCGTGATGTTTTGATGTGAATACGGTATATTGAGCTCCCGATTCTTTTATAAGTTCGGCCCACTCTTCTGGGTTGTAATTCTTTGCCGTAAAACCATTGAGTTGCGACATGTATTCGTCGTACGATAGGTATTTGTTGTAGAAAGACCAACTCTCGGCTACTCCTCTTACCGAGTAGATGCCCCAGTGAATAAATACTCCAAGCTTTGCGTCTTGGAACCATTCCATTCTTTTTTCTTTCTGTTGAGGTGTTTCGTTTAGTAGTGTTTGGCTTTGAGCGCCTGTTGTCATCAAACAAGCTAAAGCAGCAACTGCAATTGATTTTATTCTCATTGTTCGTCTTTAATTAGTAGCGGATACTTATAATCCGTCTGGCGTTTACTCATTGTTAGGTAAACGAAGATACGTGTTTTTAGCCAAAAAATGCAAGTATATTCAGCATTTGCTGTACTATGTTTGATAACATACTTTTATTTATGTATTCGGTGGTTGTTGTCTTTGTGTTGGTTATTAGCTGTTTGTGTGTGCTTCTGTTTTTAGATATTTGTCAATATTAAACAATTGTAGCATTTAGATGATCTCGCAAAAAGTTCTTAATATCTCTATAAAAGACTAGGGATTGAAGCCCTGGAGCGAACATCCTATTTTGTAGTGTTGTTTCTTTCATTAGAAGTGAAACTTTAAACGGTATGCATTATGGATCTGGGAATACAAAATCGTAGAGCCTTTGTAACGGGGTCTACTGCCGGTATCGGATTGGAAATAGCTCGTTCGCTATTGAGGGAAGGAGTGTCGGTAATTATTAACGGCCGCACAAAGCCTTCGGTCGATCTTGCTATGAAGAGTTTGCATGAGTCGCATCCGGATGGTGACGTCGCGGCTTTTATCGGAGACTTGTCTGATGAGGACACGTGCAAAAGATTGCATGCGATGTATCCGATCTTAGATATCCTTATTAATAACATAGGGATGTATGAGAGCGTGGAGTTTGAAGATATTACGAGCGAGCAGTGGAATAAGATCTTTCAGACAAATGTGATGTCGGGGGTGATGTTGTCTAAATTGTACTTGGCTTCGATGAAGAAGCGCAACTGGGGACGCATCGTTTTTATTTCGAGCGAATCAGCTTTGAATGTTCCAACCGATATGATTCACTATGGAGTAACGAAGACAGCACAGTTGTCGGTAGCGCGCGGACTGGCCGAGACGTGTACCGGAACGGGTGTAACGGTGAATAGTGTGTTGCCCGGACCTACTTTGTCGCCCGGAGTTGAGACTTTTCTTGATAAGTTGAGTGTGAAAGATCGGGTTTCGAAAGATAAGATCGAAGCGCACTTCTTCAAGAAGTATCGCTCGTCTTCTATTATCCGCAGATTTATCAAGCCCGAAGAGATTGGCGATATTGTGGCTTTCATAGCAAGCGAACGAGCTGCCGTTATAAACGGAGCTGCGCTAAAAGCAGAAGGCGGTCTGGTGAGAACCATTTATTAAATAATGTAAACCGTATTGTTAATGTAGAATAATAGTTGTTGTCCAATCATAATGGAATTGTATATTGTATTGTAATAATCTAAAATTTTATATAATGAAAAAGCTAATTTTTATTTCCGTATTAGCAACATTTTTTCTAATACCAGGAAAAAGCAACTCTTTACCTAAGTATGGTATAAATGAAGATTGGACTAAACCTTTAATTCCATTTTGGGAACCGGACACATTGCCTCCTATAAAGCCTGTTGATCCTGAGCTAGGGAATGGTACATGCTTAACTGATCGAAATTGGAAAAGACGAGATATGATTGAAGATCATTATATGTTTTTTGCAAACCCTGATGAGGTGACTATTGAAAATTGTGATAGAGCAGTTTTTAAACCCTCTACTCCTTATCAGATACTTCGAATATATAATGATGCGATGTATCAGATAAATATTGAATATCAAAGATGTGTAGCAGGAAGCAGACCTTAGGTTTTTGTGAAAAATGTTTTTTTTGAATGAAAATTTTAAGCCCTTCGTTTTAAGGTAGTGTACCTAGAACGAAGGGCTTTATTTTGAATTTCAAATTCTGTTTTGCAGTAATTGCTTAGTTAATGTTAGGGCCTTCTCCAAAGTTAGGAGCTCCTTTGTCAAACCAAATACGTTCTGAGTTTAGAACACTGGCATCGCGAGAGCCAAGTGTAAATCCTTGGCGTTCTGCTGATTCTATTTTATTCTTGCGCATTAAGTCGCTAGGAGATGGGTCTCCGATTTGTAAGCGACGAGGGATTTCTGTGTTAGCTTTAAGATCTTCCCATGCATAAATTGTGCTGTTTTTGCTAGGAATACCAGAGCGGCGCATTGACACAAACTGGTCTGTTGGTTGCATATAGAAGTGAATATATTGTTGAAGATATACCTTTTCTAATTGTTGTGCTTTGTTTCCAGTTAGTTTGTAGTCTTCTTGTTCCATCATCTTTTCCAGCTCACCATCTTGAAGCTTGATCGGCTTTTCAATAATTTGCTTATCTTCTTCTTTAATGTCTAGATCTTTTGTTTTATCATATACGTTGTCATAATAAGGGATCTTGTTTAGACCAGCCAGTTTGTTATATGCTTTTACAGACATTTCCATTGCTTTGTTGTAATAGTCTTCTGCTGATAGAGGAAGGTTTGCGCCTAATAGTTTCAACTCTGCAAGGTAAAGATTAACTTCTGCAGTAGAGAAGTGTAAGCCGTGCCAAGAATTGTCGTCTTTATCTTGATTTACTACTCCAGGGTAATCTGGATATGTATAATCTAATTGACCATGGATCATCTCTTCTTGGAAAATAGAGTATGGAGTGTAAACTTTTTCTGCATTGTTGAGGTTAATTCTCCATCTATTGTTGTCGAAATAGTCGGCGTAAATACCTTGTTGGCCGGCATTCATTTCACTCGGAATTCCATAGTAGCGAGTCCAAGGTTCTTCTTGGCCTTGCCATCTGATGAATTTTTTCTTTCCGTCAACTTCTTCAAAAACTACATTTTCTGCAATGTATGCAGGAAGTTCTTTGTTTGCGTCGAAGAATGCTTGTACAACTTTTCCGTTGAAGTCATTTTTAGCAAAGAAGAAACGAACACGAGGGTCCCAGTTTTTCTTCAAAAGGTCGATGAACTTCTTTGAGCCCACACCTAGAGATGCATTGTCTCCAAAGTGATATTGCAATGTGCCTTGGTTATAAATGAAGTCGTCGTCAAGGCCGTTTAACAAACCTGCCGGATTCTTTGCTGCCTCTTCTGCTATAGATATAGCTTTGGCTTTGTCTGCATGTAAAAGACGAACGGCTAGCTTTAGTTTTAGAGAGTTCGCAAATTTTGCCCACTTCTTAACATCTCCTTTGTAGATAAAGTCCTGAGCACCCATTGTGATTTGGGTTTGTTCATGATTCTTTGTCAAGTTATCAATAGCTGTATTTAGCTGTGATATCCAAAGATCATATAGAGCAGGAAGTTCATCATATTTAGGAGTCAGGAGCATTGGTTCTGTATACGGAGCTAAACCGGCTTCAGTATATGGCATTTCGCCTAATACATCCGTATCAAAAATACCAAGATATACCATCATAGGGTAAAACATGTTGCGGATTTGCTCATACTTTGCAGCCTCTTCCGCAGGCATTTGCTTCATTACGTTTTCCACTTCACGGAAGAAGCGTTGTACTTCTAGCGTTTGTTGTCCCTGTGAACCTGAAGCTCCCAGTTCATTGAAGTCGGATCTAAAACCTGAAGTTGGCACACTTGATTGAGCAAACTGAGAGAAATTCTTCGCGTTATAATACCAGAATGTGTACTCTGATGGCTCAAACTTTAGCATGCCCTTTGTGGTCAGGTAAACGATGTTACCTTTGCTTACAACTGAAGGGTCTGTGTTGATTTCAGCGAACTTGTCGGTCGAACATCCTGACAAAGCAGCCGCTCCCATAAGAGCAGTTACGATATATGATTTATTTTTCATATGATAATCAAATTGTTTTGACGAATAATTTAGAAACTAGCGTTGATTGTAAATGTGTAATTAGCTGTGTATGGACTATATGAACGCAAACGGAATTCCGCAGCATTAGTTCCACGTACAGTTTCTGGATTTTCGTTATTTGGTAGAGAATTGTATAGGTAGCCAAGATTACGAGCTGCAAAACCTAACATTAATGAACGTGCTCCAATTTTACTTGCAATTGTAGATGGCATTCTGTAGCTAAGTGAGATTTCGCGTAGAGCGATATAGCTAAGTTTAGAGTACCAATCGTCATTTACAACACCAAGTCCCCAGTTGTTACGCTTAAAGTGATAAGTAGATGCGTGTGATGGCTCTACATAGCCGGCATCCATTGCTTCTTTAAATGTCATACCTCCAACATTTACTTGTTGTTTTTCGTTCCCAGGCATACTTACCATTGTACCTTCAGCAAAAACACCTTCAGGTATAATACCATCATTGTATTGTTGTCCGTTTGTACTTGTGTATTTACTAATCCAGCTTACACCACCGTGCTCGGCATCACGTCCGCGTAAAGATGTTTCTGTATATCCGTAAGCTGTACCATAGCGGCTGTTGTAAGATGCAACATAACCTCCAAAGCGCATGTCTAAAGCTACACGAAGTGAAAGATCTTTCCAAGAAAGGTTTGTGGCAACAGATCCTAAGAAGTCGGGAGTGATGCTACCAATAGCTTCAACTTTATCACTTCTTGTTTCATATGCTACGCGTTGAGAGTCGTTCCATGAAAGAATATTCTGACCTTTGTCATTCTTTTTAGGGTTTGAGTCTGTCATAAGAATTCCATACGATCCTCCAACCATTGCAACAGAACCGATACGGAAGTTACCGTAGCCTGGAGAGCCTTCTAGTTCAATGTATTCTGCAACATTAGGGTGTAGTGACAAGATTTTGTTGTCATTCTTTGTGTATGTAAAGTCAAGATCCCAAGTCCAGTCTTTTGTTCGGATTGGTGTTGTGTTTAATGCAATCTCAACACCTTGGTTTTGAATATTACCAGCATTGATTAGCTGTGTCTTAAGACCTGATATTGAAGGTACGGAGATTGACATGATCTGATCTTTAGTATTTTCGCGGTAATAAGTTGCGTCAACACTAATCCGGTTGTTTAAGAATCTCCAGTCAAGACCTATTTCCCATGCATTTTTACGTTCTGGACGTAATGATGGATCATATGCTTCCCATGGAATATCCAAACTGTAGATCATGCCTGTTGCTTGTTGAATTGATCCGATTGAATATCCTTGGTTGATTCTATATGGAGATGTATCGTTGCCTACTTGTGCCCAAGAACCACGAACTTTAGCGAGATTGATCCATTCTGGAAGTTTGAATGTTTCATTAAGTAACCAAGATCCAGATACAGAAGGGTAAAAATAGGAGTAATTACCAGTTTTATTTGTGTAAACAAGAGCTGAAGACCAGTCGTTTCTGCCTGTTACATCAAGGAAAAGTTGATTCTTCCAAGAAACACCTCCTTGGAAAGCAACCGACATCATACGTTTAGTTCCTTGTACTTTTGCCGAAATCTCAGGAGTGTTTTTTGAGTTACCAATAAAATATTGTCCAGGAACAATTAAGCCACCACTTGTTTTTGATACTTGATTTTGCTCAATGTTGTTGTAATATTCTCCACGAATAAAACCATTTACAGCCCAGTCTCCAAATTGTTTATTTGCAGTAAAAGTACCGTGTAGGTTTGTTTGTTCTTTTGTGTAGTTGGAGATTGAGTAATAACCTCCATCGTTGGCATATCCTTGACCTAATTCCTTGCTTTCGTTTCTTGTGTAATAATAGTTATAATTACCTTCTGTGATGAATTTTAGCCAATCAGTAAGTGTAACTTCTAGGCTTAAGGTAGGGCGTACGCTTGTTTCTTTCTGTGTGAAATTATTTTCATACATGCTAAACCAAACACTATTTCCTGGAACATATCCATATTGGTCTCCAAAGTTAGTGCTCGCAACACCACCGTGTGATCCCATGTATTTGTCACGTAAAAACTTTGAATCATACATTGTACCAAATGTTCCTCCCGCAAAATAGTCTCCTAGATTTTTTTGAGCGTTTTTAGGGTTGGAGTTTGCGAATGAAATAGCAGCATTGATTTTTACACGATCTGTTATTTCATGTGAACCTTTAGCCATGAATGATAAGCGGTCGAAGCTATTATTTGGCAATGTTCCGTTTGCGTATTTATACGATAATGATGTGTAAAAAGTAGTTTTATCAGTTCCTCCTTGTACAGAGACATTTGTATTTGTGTTAAAACCTAACTTAAAGGCATCTTTGTATCTGTTAGATTGAGGTTGATATGAACGAGTAGATCCATCATAATATTCAATGTCTCTTCCATCGAAGCGGGGTCCCCAACCGTAGCCTTTGGTTTTACTACTTTTAAGAGATGGTATACCGTTTGAGTTTAAATCAAATTGATTTGTGTCAAAAGCGTCGTAGTTGCCAAATTGATTTAATGTTCCGTAATCAATATAACCAGCCATTTTTCCTTCTCCATACAAATCTTGTAGGCCAGGTGTTTTAAATACATGGTCTATACCGAAAGTCTGAGAAAAGTTGATCCCTAGTCCTTGTCCTTTTTTGCCACTTTTTGTAGTGATAACGACAGCGCCATTCAAGCCGCGTGATCCGTATAGAGCAGTAGCTGCTGCTCCTTTTAATACAGATACAGTTGCAAAGTCGTCCGGGTTAAGATTTTTAAGTTCGTTGCCATAATCGGAAGCATTCTCATTCCAGTCAGCATCACCAGAACTACTTGTTGAGTTGTCAAGAATAACACCATCAATAACATAGATTGGTTGGTTGTTTTTGCCTAAAGTAGAGGCTCCGCGGATTTGGATTTTAGAAGAACCGAACATACCACCATCCGAACCTGAAATTTCAACACCGGCAACTTTTCCTTGTAGGGAAGAAACAGGGTTGATAGAATTGGTATTTAATTCATCACCTTTTAGCTCTGTTACAGCATAGCCCAGTGCTTTTTCTGCACGCTTCATACCAAGAGCGGTAACAACAACTTCGTCAAGAGCTTTTGTGTCTTCTTTCATTACGATGTTTGCTGCCTTGTTTGCTGTAACTTTGTAGTCTATAGGCGCATATCCAATGTAAGAGAAGTGTAAAACGTCTCCGGGTTTTGCGTTAAGTGCAAAGTTGCCATCAAAGTCAGTAACAGTACCTGTGGTTGTACCTTTCACTACAATACTTACACCGATAAGTGGTTCACCTGATTGGTCTTTAACTGTACCTGTGATTTTGCCTGTTTGTTGTGTGACAGAAATAGCACTGCTTGTGGGTTCAGGTAGGCTTGTTGACTTGAATGATTCGTCAGATGCATATACAGATGCAATAGACGAAAGCATTAAAGAAGCAACTACAGCTGTTCTGAATTTCTTAAAATAAGTCTCTCCGTTGGCGTTTTGCTCCTGGAAAGAAAAGAAACGATTATTGCTCATGTTCTTTAAATGGTATAATATAAAAATTAAACTATATTATCTTAAATCTCTAATAAGGGTATTTGTTAATAGTGATATTCTTGTCTTGAGCGTTTGTGCTTATTATCAGATTTATGCCGCAAACATATTCATAATCTATCAATATACAATAGAAATAACGTTAAATATTGCAGTTTAAAATAGTTAATCTGATTGTAAAATGACTGAAAATGGCGTTTGTTGAATGTTTTGTTAATGTTAAATTAAGCAATAATAAGGTCTAGTGGTGTTAAAGTGTTAGGTGTGGTAACCTTTTAATATTGTAGATATATTAATATGTTTCTTGTAAAATGAACGATGTTGATAGAATTTGATTGTGTAATGAAAGACAAAAAGCTCAAATCAGGTATTTCTGACTTGAGCTTTTAATGTGTATGATATTGACAGTTGTTATTCTTGTAAGATTTGTAGGAGCTTGTCTAGTTTTGGTGCGATAATGATTTCTGTCCTACGGTTTTTGCTTCTTCCCTCATTCGTTTCATTGTCATCGACAGGCATAAACTCCCCTCTTCCCGATGGTACAACTTTTAAAGGGTTTACTCCATATTCTTGGGTTAATATTCGCACTACAGAAGTGGCTCTAATTACACTTAGATCCCAATTATCTTTGAACTGTGCTGTATTAATCGGCTTTGAATCCGTATGTCCTTCAATATATACGTCAATATCATTTTGAGAATTTAAAACCTCAGCAAGCTTTTCCAGAGCCTCTTTGCCTCTTTTGTCTAATTTGGCACTGCCCGATTGAAATAAAAGCTTATCAGACATTGCGACATAGACTTTTCCGTCTTTTTGCGTAACGGTGAGTTCTTCACTGCCGAAGCCAAGGAGAGCATCTTGTACACTATTTAGAATTTGAGCAACACGTTCATTTTGTGCATTGATTATACCTTGTAGTTCGTTGATCAAACGCTCCCTTTCGTCAAGTTCAAGACGCTTTTGGCGAAGCGATGCATCTAAGCTTTCTTGTTGGCTAAGATTCGAATTCATTAGTTCTTGATAGTGTCTAATGCTTCTGCCTAGTTGCGCGGTGTCTTTTACAAGTTGGGAAACTCGGTTCTTTAGCATCTTATTATCGCTGCGAGCACTGCTTAATTCTTGTTGAAGGTTTTCAATATTTCGCATTGCTTCCCCGCGTAGTGCCTCTGATAATTGATATTGCTTTTTGCTTACACAAGAGCTCAAAGCTAGAGCTGGGATTAGTGATAAAAAAAATACTCTTTTCATGATTCAGACTTTTTGTTTGATGCAAATATACAAGAAGAAAAAGATCTCTTGTTTTTATTCAGATCATAAAAGTGAAACAGAAAAGAGTATTTACTCAATAATATAATGCTATTCTTATTTATTTTCTACTGCAGCTTTTTTCTTTTTCATCAGTGCAAAATATAAAATAGCCATATTGATTAGCGCAAGAATGACGAACACTTCAAAGCCCCAAGCGTATCCCATTTTGCCATATTTCCCTGCAATGTATCCCATAATAGG
The DNA here is from genome assembly GCA_051656605.1 of Tannerellaceae bacterium. GTDB lineage: Bacteria > Bacteroidota > Bacteroidia > Bacteroidales > CAMTPD01 > UBA12018. Next base: position 120,338 of record JBOGCF010000049.1, read on the forward strand.
AGGGATAACAAATCCTCCAAATGCACCAATACCGCCAATCCAACCGGAAGCTCCACCTACGGCCTTTGGTATATAATAAGGTACTAGTTGGAATACAGCGGTATCATTCACACCCATTGCAACGGCAATGAGCATTGTAAAGATCAACGACATGGCAAAGTTGCTCGATAGTCCCATTCCAAAAGCTGAAACAAGTAATAAAAGCATGGCAAACATACAGAGCTTTCCTCCGCCTATTTTATCAGAAAGCGGACCTGCAAGAACTCTAATTACAGCAGATAATATAGAGAAAGTAGCAGTAAAGAGTCCGGCATGTATTGGTTTTAGGCCATAAAATTGTTCCCAGAAACTAGGATACCATTCAGTTAGTGCTAAGAATCCACCGAAACTCGCAAAATATAAAGCGGTAAGAACCCAAGTGGCAGGGATTTTAGCAGAATCAATAAGACTTTGCTTTATACTACCTTTAGGGAAAAGTTCTTCTCCGCTCTGCTTAGCGGCAGTAATACTGTCGGCATCTGACATGCCACTTTTCTTATATTGGAAATAAGGAGCGTTTTTCCCCATCCAGATATAAAGAACCGTTCCAATAAGAAGGAATACAGACCAAGCGGTATATGAAGATACAAACCCAAAGTGGGTAATGTAGATCGGAATGAGCATGGCGAATAAACCCGGAGCAATTGTACCTACTCCTCCATACATTCCTAATGCCATTCCTTGCTTTTTTTGAGGATACCAATAAGAAGTTTGGCCAATACCAACTGAGAATGTCGCAACACCACAACCACTTAATAATCCGAATAGTAGAACTAAAGGGTAAAATCCTTGCATATCAGAAGGGTAGTGGGTGTTGAGCAGCCAGGTAAGCCCTAGTATACCGATCAAAGAGAGAATCATTAATATAACAAAAGGCTTTTTACCTCCGGAGGTATCTACCCAAGCACCAAAAGGAATACGTAATAAAGAACCCGACAAAGACGGTATCGCAACTAAGATACCCATCATTGCCGGATCAAGATCCATTGATTCTTTGAATCGGGCAGCCGAAGGACCAAACAAAGACACGGCAGCCATACCGAAAAAGAATCCCAGTGTTGCGCCCCATAATCCTCTCGAAGGAGAGCCGCTAATTTTAAAATTACTCATAATAGTAGTTTATGTGTTTGTTATTATGTGCATTGTTTATAAGTGATCATTGTTAGTGTTTATCATAAATTCTAAACGAAATTTATTTTCTTACAAACAAATTACCTTGATATTAGGTTCAGTCCTTGCTTTTGTTTATCTTGGCATCTGTTTTAAACAAATACTAATATTCTAAATAATTGATTAGAAAATTACTGTTATGAAGTATGCAATTGGAATAGATGTAGGTGGGACCTATATAAAATATGCATTAGTTTGTAAAGAGACTTCCGAGTTTTTATTTCACGGCAAACTTCCTTCATTCGCCGACAAAACAGCACAAGATGTTATGACGCAGATTTTGGAAGCATGTAGTGAATGCCAAAAATATGCAGAGGAGCATCAATTAAAGATAAGCGGTATTGGTATTGGAACACCGGGACTTGTAGATGAAGCTGCAGGTATAGTGCTTGGAGGCGCCGACAATATTAAAGGCTGGATTGATATTCACTTGAAAGAATATATAGAAGAGCATACAAATTTCCCTGTTGTTGTAGGTAATGATGCTACATTAATGGCAAAAGGAGAGGTTGTATATGGTGCAGCTAAAGGATTAACCGATGTTGTTTTTATTACGGTAGGAACTGGTATCGGTGGAGCTTTATTGATCAACGGAGCCATGTATGGCGGATACCGAAACAGAGGTACAGAATTAGGTCATATTCCATTAATGCTCGGAGGTAAACCTTGTACTTGCGGAGCAGAAGGATGCCTAGAGGTTTATGCTTCTACGTCTGCATTGATTGATATCTATAAAGATAACTTAGATAAATACTCTGTAACGATCGATGGCGAAATCACCGGAGAGCATATCGTAAACCAATATCTAGAAGGAGACGATATTGCAAAAGAAACGATGCACGAGCACTGGTATTATCTAGGTAGAGGTATTGCTGCATTTGTAAATATCTTTAGTCCACAAGCAGTGGTTGTAGGAGGAGGGATTGCCGAATCCGGAGATTTTTACATCAAGGAACTTAGCGACTATGTAAATGACTTTGCAATGCCTGATTGTAGAGAGAATACAAAAATAGTAAGAGCAGCTTTAGGAAATAAAGCAGCATGCTTAGGAGCAGTAGCTACATTGTTTGAATATTTGGAACAATAATATAATTCAGTTTTCGGACATGTTATTAAATAGATGGAATACTTCCTTAAGCCATCTGGATTATTAAAGAATAGCATGTCCGAATTTCCTCTGTTCTTTCTCAGAACAACGAACTTCCCCACAAAAGAATAGTAAGCATATGAAAGTAAGCAAAGGTCTTACATCCCAATTAGAATATAAAGTTGCTTGTTTTATTGAAGAGAATAATCTGATAAATAAAGAAACGTCTGTAATTATAGGTGTAAGTGGTGGTGCCGACTCTGTTGCTTTAGTAAACGCATTGCATAACCTCGGCTACAAGTGTATTTTAGCACATTGTAATTTCCATTTGAGAGGCTCAGAATCGATTCGTGACGAACATTTTGTAGAAAGTCTTGCTTCTAAATATAACTTAAAACTTGAAAAGATTGATTTTGCTACTGAACAATATGCCACAGATAATAGTTTGTCAATCGAAATGGCTGCTCGCGAATTGCGATATCAATGGTTTGAACAACTCCGTAATAAATATACTGCACAAGCAATTGTCGTTGCACATCACAAAGATGATAATGCCGAAACAGTATTATTAAACCTAATTCGGGGAACTGGAATTCGTGGATTATCCGGAATTAAGCCTGTCAACGGTACTGTAGTACGTCCTTTTCTATGTGTCTCTCGTTCAGAAATCTTGGATTACTTAGATCACTCAAATCTTGATTATGTAACAGATAGTACAAATCTTGAAGATGAATACACGCGTAACTTTATACGATTAAATGTAATTCCGTTATTGAGTAAAATAAATCCTTCTGTACTCGACTCCATAAACAAAACGTCTCTTTATCTCAATCAGGCCGAGAAAGTTTATACCAATGCTATTCAAGAGCAAAAGCAACAGCTTTTTATCGATAATAAGGTCAATATTGCGTCACTGCTTGAGCTTCCATCGCCAAAAGCCTTCTTGTTTGAATTACTCTCCGATTACGGATTCAACGAAAATCAAGTAACAGATATTTATCAATCGTTGAATGCGATATCCGGAAAATTCTTTTTATCAAAAACGCACAGAGTAATTAAAGACCGAGAAACATTAATAATAACACCATTACCCGATGAAGAGAACAAACAGTATTATATAAATGAAGTACCATCCCAAACGACGACTCCTATTCGATTGTCTTTAGAGGTGATTTCAAATACTTCTGGTTTCGACTTTGAAAGAGACAAATCGGTTGCTTATTTTGACTTTGATAAGATCACCTTTCCACTTCAATTGAGACGTTGGAATCAAGGCGATCGTTTTTATCCTTTTGGTATGAAAGGAGCCAAGAAAATTAGTGATTATTTCAATGATCGCAAGTTTTCTCTAAAACAGAAAGAAGCAACATGGTTGCTTTGTAGTGCCGGTGATATCGTTTGGATTATTGGCGAACGCTCTGATAATAGAGTAAGAGTGACCGATAGTACAAAAAAGATTTTAAAAGTGAAGTTTTTTTTGACTAATTAGTTGGTAGGAAGCGGATAGTTTCTTATGTTTGCGCAGATAAATTATTTCTCCGCAGATGGTTCGGCAATTCTCGCCGAAATTATATCCGGTTTTTATTTAGATTATATAAATTCAGAAGAACATTATACATACGCCTTTCCTTTAGAAAGGAAGTGCTGTATGTGTTATTATATTTCAGCACAAAACATGCAAAGATACAACATCCTAGAACTTAATGAAAAACTCCTTACCGAGCTAAAGTCAATAGCGAAGGAATTGGGAATCAAAAAATATGATTCACTGAAAAAGGAGGAACTTGTTTATAAAATTCTTGACGAGCAAGCTGTAAATCTTGCCGAAAAACAAGTTGAGAAAGAAACTGCTAAACCAGAAAAAGCAGAGAAACCAACTCGTGGAAGACCTAAAAAACAAACTACAACAGTGAAAGCTGAAGAAGCAGACTCTGAGAAGGTAGCAGAAGCACAACCTGTAGCACCGGAAAAGAAGAAACGTTCGAAAGCTGAAAAAGAAACTGAAGTAGCAAAGGAGGAACCACAACAAGAAGAGAAAGCTCCGGTAGAAAAACCAACTTCACAACCTAAAGTTATTAAGAAAGTACAACCGGCAGCACAGCCAGAAGCTGAGCAAGCGCCAATAGAGGCAACACCAGCCGCAGAAGCATCACCGGTAACAGAAGCAAAAGAAGCAACACCTTCGCCCGAAGCAGCAGAAAAGGCTGAATCAGAACCAAAAGCAGTAGTGCAAGAAGAAGGCAAGCGATTAGTTTTCAGACACGGTGGCGCAAAAACAAGCTCAGTACTTGATCAAGTACTTCCTTTTACATCTTCAAATCGTGGCGGCAATCAAGGCAAGTCTGGCCAAGGTTTTCACAATCAGAACAGACAGCAATTCGGTCAGCGCAACAACAACAATCAGAACAGCAATAGCAACAATCAGAACAACGCGAACAATCAGCCACAACCTGTTCAGCAAGCGCAACCTCAAAATCAACAACGCGAACAATCCTATTCACACCAACAACCGGTGCAAGAAAAACAAGCTCCGGAAAAACCATTCGAATTCGAAGGCATTCTTACAGGAATGGGTGTATTAGAGATCATGCAAGACGGATACGGATTCCTTCGTTCTTCAGACTACAACTACCTTACCTCTCCGGACGACATCTACGTATCACAATCACAAATCAAGCTATTCGGTTTGAAAACAGGTGATACCGTTGAAGGACCAATTCGTCCTCCGAAAGAAGGCGAAAAGTACTTCCCGCTGGTAAAAGTAGACCGTATCAATGGTCGCACGCCTGAAGAAGTAAGAGACAGAATTCCTTTCGACCACCTTACTCCATTGTTCCCGGACGAACGTTTCAACCTTTCGGGCAGACGTACCAACAAAGTATACGATAACCTAGCCGTACGTGTAGTAGATCTATTCTCTCCAATCGGTAAAGGACAACGTGGTCTTATCGTAGCACCTCCAAAGACTGGTAAAACAGTATTATTGAAAGATATCGCAAACGCTATTTCGGCAAACCATCCTGAAGTGTACATGATCGTTCTTTTGATCGATGAACGTCCGGAAGAGGTTACAGACATGGCGCGCAGTGTAGACGCAGAAGTAATCGCTTCTACATTTGATGAGCCGGCAGAACGCCACGTAAAAGTAGCGGATATCGTACTGAACAAAGCAAAACGCATGGTAGAGTGCGGTCACGATGTAGTAATTCTTCTTGACTCAATCACACGTTTGGCTCGTGCATACAATACCGTTCAGCCTGCATCAGGTAAAGTGCTTTCGGGTGGTGTAGACGCAAACGCACTACAAAAACCAAAACGTTTCTTCGGTGCTGCACGTAACATCGAAAACGGAGGTAGCCTTACAATCCTTGCGACTGCATTGATCGAAACCGGTTCGAAAATGGACGAAGTTATCTTTGAAGAGTTCAAAGGAACAGGTAACATGGAGCTTCAATTGGATAGAAAACTTGCCAACAAACGTATCTATCCTGCGGTCGACATCACTGCATCTAGTACACGTCGCGACGACTTACTTCAAGATCCGTCTACACTAAACCGCATGTGGGTATTGCGTAAGTATCTATCAGATATGAACTCAATCGAAGCAATGGAATTTGTAAAGAATCACATGCAGAAAACGCTAGACAACGCAGAGTTTCTTGCATCGATGAACGGATAATTTCCACTCGTACATATCCAATCGGCAAAAGGGCTGCTGCATAATCACCCTTTTCCGATTTACAACATACAAAAAGGATTCGCTCTTATACGCTTCAAGCAAGAAGGTATATGGAGCGAATCCTTTTTATTTTTCCGTTGCGCAAACTCTAAGCGAGCAAAGAGGGCAACAGATGTATAATATCAAAGCTCGTTAGATATTGGAAGTTTGCGTTTCTTCCTTGCCAAATTTCATCCAGGTTGCCTTCTTCCACACATACTCTAGCGGGCCTTGTTTGTATCGGGCCAGCCACCATTTACAACATTGCAATTGGGCGACAAACAAAACCACACCCGTAAGAAAGCTGAGCGTAATTCCCAAGTGCTGATACATTGCAAAGCCGTAACCGTAATAAATCACCGAGCCCACGATCGACTGCGTAATGTAGTTGGTCAAGCTCATTTTCCCGTAAGGAACAAACACTTCCAAGGCATTGCGCGTCTTTGCGTACGAGAATGCAAGCATAAAGAGCGATACAAGGATTACCATCGAAGCAAAGTTGCGCCACGAAAGCGCAATTACATTCAGCGCTTTTAGTTGTGCAGCCCCTTCGGCAAACAGTGCCGTATTGTCTTTTAGCCAGTAGAGCGGATACACTACAATGGCAGCTACGATCAGCGCTTTTACCCAAAAGCGGCGGCTCTCTTCGTTGATCTTAAATAGCGACTTCCTGCCGATGAGCAGACCCAGCATAAACAAAGCCGACGTCTGAAAGAAGCGACCGTTTTCCCATCCCCACGTAATACTCGCCATCTGTCCGTCGTAGAAGTTTGCCTTCACCGTCTCGATAAACGAATCGCCATACAAGGCAGGATATACCTGTCCGAAGTAATACGACGCGCGCGAAGTAGCACCGGGCCAGTCGGGATGTTGCATGGCATAGATCACTTTGCCCCATTCCACGGGCTGAAGCATAAACACGATAGCAAGCGCCAGTAGTTGCTTGTTGCTCCATTTGCACACAGGAATCAGCGAGAACCCGACAATGGCGTACAATACCAGCACGTCGCCCGGAAAGAAAACCGCATTGAGGAAGCCAAAGCCAAGCAGCAATATCAATCGCCAGGCAAAGCGACCTCTGAAATCGTTTCCTCTATCTTCCTGTCCCTTGTTTTGAATGTAGAAACTAAATCCGAAGAGCAATGCAAAGATCGCGTAAGCCTTTCCGGCAAATAAGAAAAACAACGTATCCCAAACGCCCGAGTTGATACGGGTAAGCCACGTAGGGTCGTTCTCGGGAAACACATAAAAGTTGAAGTGTTCGATGTTGTGTAAAAACATAATTGCCATAACGGCAAAGCCGCGCAGTGCATCGACCGATTCGATTCTGCGCGGAGCATTTTCAGTTTGATTCATGGTATAGTTTTCGGTTGATTATAATAACGTCTCCTTTAGTACATCGCCATTTGCGTTGAGTACCTTTAGCGAAAGCTTGTTGTCTTTGTATTGAAGAATCATAACCGTAGCCGACTCTACGGTATTACCTCCGCCTATTACGACAGGAAATCCATTTTGATCGGCCCCCTTTTCAGCATACTGAAAGCGATGCGTATGTGCGTTTACCGCCAAGTCGAAAGGAGCTTTTGCCAATACCGGCTGCCAAAGATCGCGGCAAGGATTATACTTGTCGGTCTCTACATAGATCGGAATATGGTGCATCAATACACGTTTCTTAGCCTTCTTGAAAGCCTTCGTTCCCATTTCTGCTTTCAGAAATTCGAGTTGTTCCTTTCGCAGCGCGTCAAAGTTGTTGAGGTTGTAATACACCCAGTGGTCGTCTGGTTTGTCTTCGCCGCAGTCGAGCAACACGATGCGCACGTCGCCCCAACTGAAAGCACCGTAGGTTTTGCCGTCGGTATAGTCAAACAACTTCGGCAGATCCATCGAGTAGGCATTGCGAATCTCGTGATTTCCGCGCGTATAGTATACAGGCGTTTTATCCGCACCCACACGACTGTTGATGTAAGACATCGTTGCCACGGCCTGGTCTTCGTTGGCCGGATCATCGATACAGTCGCCATTAAACATCACCAAGTCATAGTCGATATCCTTTACTTGCTTGTAAAGCGCATCAAATACCTGCGTACGTTGGTGCAGGTCGTTAAACACAATCGCGGTGAAGCCTTCGCCCGCGGCCGGAGGTGTAGTAAACGACTTCACTTCGGTCTCGGCTGTTTCGCCAAACTCCTTGTGATAGGCACTGTATACTGTAATCTCTTTCGAGCACACCTTATAATAATAAGTAGTATTCGGTTGCAGGTTTTCGAGACGGATCTTATGGATTGTATTGTTCGAGATCACTTGTCCGTTTACAATCGTTTCCGCCTTTGCGAGTTGAGAAGGGTTGGTACCGTACTCTACCCAACTGTGTGTAGGCACATTGGTAAGCCACGTTACCGAGATACCGTTGTCGGTTGGGTTTTGCAAGTAAGGTTGCGTGCGGAAAATACATTGCTTATCACTCTTCAACTTCACGTCGGCAAAGAGCGGACGGTGATCCGATTCTACCGGCGCATTTACCACACCATTGCGCAAAACGCTGCAATCGGTCGTGCTCTTCAAGGCAAGGATATAGTCGATGCAATCTTTCGGTTTATCGGCAGGATAAGTTGCTTGCTTCGTATTGCTCAAGACACTGAAAGAGTCTGCAAACTTCTTCATCGTCTCCGAGTCGGGTTCGGCATTTAAGTCGCCTGCCAGAAACACCGGCTTGTTATACTGCTTTAGCGCTTCGGTAATGAGAGGAACCGAAAGCAACTGATCTTCGGGCGTAAGCGAAAGGTGCGTGCAACAAAACACGTAGTCGGGAAATTCCGTAATCAAAGCAACGCGCGCCTCTTCACGTCCCGGTAGCGCAATGTAGCGCGTAGCAACAGGTTTCTGTTTCGACATGATACCGATGCCATACTTTCCGCCGTCGTAACTGATTGCCGGCGCGTAGGTATAATGATACAGCGCACGGTTGGCCAGTTCTTTCAATACATAGAGGTTTCCGCTACGTCCCGTCACGCTGTCGAGTTCCTGTATGGCAACTACGTCGGCCATGCTGTTGGCAATCACATTTGCCGTGCGGTCAAAATCTTTTTTATCGTCGATTCCGATTCCGTTGCGCACGTTGTACGATACGATACGCAGGTCTTTTGTTTGAGGACATTCCTGTGCCAGGGTTGTGTTTCCGAAAGGAAGCATGGATGCCAATAGCATAGTCCACGCAAAATTCTTTTTCATTTTCAATGATGTTCTAGTTAGCTAAATTTGATAGATACGGCAAGTTACATACGAATTGATTACCATGCAAGATTTTAATATACCTAAATATTGGCATTCGTAAATGAAAATTCATAACATGTAGGTATTTATGCACGTTTCCTTTTCTCGTTACTTTGCGGTATAATTAAACAAAGAGCTATGAAACAATTCGTAAACCAATCCCTAATGGGATGCCTGCTGCTGTCGTCGGTGATGGCTTTCTCTTCTTGCAATACTAATGGATCGAAAGAGCAAACTCCGCAAACAGAGGTTGCCGCGATAACGGTACTTCAAGTAGACGACGTATTGGGAAAAGCTTCGAACATACTAGGAGAGGAGATCGAAGTAGAGGGTGTTTGTACCCACATTTGTAAGCATGGCGGTCGCAAGATATTTCTAATGGGAAGCGACGACACGCGTACCATTCGCATCGAAGCAGGAAAAGAGATCGGAAAGTTTGGCCCCGAGACGCTAAACAACATCGTTCGCGTAAAAGGGACTTTAGTAGAAGAGCGAATCGACGAGGCATATTTGCAACGTTGGGAAGCGCAAGTTGCCAATCAGGCAGAGGAGAAACACGGCACAAGCGAAGCCGGATGTTCGTCGGAGCAAAAAGCGCGCAACGAACAAGTGGGCACGACCGTAAACGATCGTATTGCCGCATTCCGCAAACGCATTGCAGAGCGTAAAGAAAAAGAAGGAAAGGAATACCTTTCTTTTTATCACATAAACGGAACTTCATACCAAGTAGATTAATTGACACGATTACGATCTATTAGTTGGGCTTAGATTTGTGTTAAAGAAGAAGGCTGTTTCCCGAAAACAAACGGGAGGCAGCCTTTCTTGTTTTTGGTCGGGAGCCTTATTGTATATAGCGAGAAAACAGCGATGAGGCATTCTTCTGATAAAGATTCGGCACTTTTATGCCGATTACGCAAAATCCCGATAAAAGAAAATCTACCACATTGTCGTGAAAATGAAACGATCAGTAACGCGCTGCCTAATTCGTTACTGAAGACATTTGCGCCAGCCGGCAAAATGATCGTAATCAGGTTGAGGTGGTATCAATGTGTATCGGCCCAACTCCCGCAGAGTGGTTTCCATACATACCCGGCAGTGGGATGGGGCAGAGGAAGCAAGCTCGTAGAAACAACGACGCAGCATCTTCTCGAAATCGCAAAAAGTTTTCGTGGAGAGTGTCTTGCGTTATAGTGAAGAGTGAAAAAAGTCTTCGTTATAAAGTGAAACACTCTTCACGGTGAGTGAAAAAAGTCTTCACGAAAACAGAAAATGATCTCTTCGAAAACCTAAAAAGGTCTTTGAAAGAACCAAAAGAGGTTCTTTTGAGAAGTAAACGAGCTTTTTTTACGAACCAAACGAGGTTTTTGCACCAATCATGCATAGTTTTGAGGTAAAATCAGCATCCGAGATACCTAAAAACGGCTTTTTCTGAAGTGCAAAAAACAAGCAATTTCTGCAATCTAGCGCAAAAAACACCGCTAAATACCCTAAAATATCCCCGTTTGTAGCTTTTTCTGTCGTTGCAGCAAGGCACCAAAGCTCTCCCTCAAACAAGACTTATTGTAAACGCCTTTCAAAAACGAAAGCTCTTTCCTGCATCTATCGGCGATGCGGGAAAGAGCTTTCGTTATAATGTGTCGAGAGGTTGCTTTATGCTTGCTCGGGCTTCGTCTTAAAGGCATATAGGGCGATAAAACCAAAGATGCCGGTAACGAGGATAAACAACAGTGCCGGGATCAATTCGCGACGCTTGTTGCCTCGGTGGATGTAGGCGTAAGCTGCGGCAAACAATAAGTTGGCCAGTAGTGCGTAGTAAGAGATGTACTCGATACGTGGTGCCGCCCATTTGTCAATGCCCGAAGTCATCGAGATTTGGAACGGGAAAATAAATCGAACTACCTGATCTACGGTCGAGTCCTCTACATCGAATGTAAATGAAGTAAGCAGTTGCTTCGAGTTGGCATCGAGAGCAAGGTATTCAACGCCGCTTTGGTTGCTTTTCTGAATCGTCCAACTCAGCATGTCGCCAATGATGGAAAGTCCCTCTTGTGTTGGGTCAAACTTGAACGGAAGCTTTACCAATTCGTACGACGGTGCGGCTAGCACATAAAAATCGTTCTCAGCGGTACACATAAAGGCAAACGACTGCTTGTTGCGAAACTCTGTTACGTAAAGCTGTGTAGGTACGATGTTGTTGAGCGAAACCGGACGTACAAACGGGCGACCGCATACCATCTTCAAGTGGAATAGTTTGTCGTTGTTGTCGATCACAAAGTAACCCTCGTCGTAATCTTTCTTAGTGGTTGGGTTTCCGAAGATACCCTTTGCCGGAAAACCGAAGTCTTTCTTGCGCAAAGCCTCGGTATACAATTCGCTTTTCTCGCTGTCGAGGCGATTAGTTTCGGCATTCACAAAGTAGATTTTGTCGGTAATGCGGAAATAATCTTCCGGCATCTTCAAGTCTACACGGCCCGAACGTGACTCGAGCAAAGGATATAGGTCTACGCCGGTTTTGTTTACGTCGGCCGGAGAATGTCTGAATACAAAGTTTTCACGCTGGATAGTGCCTGTGGTGATTGCTTTGCCTTTGACCGTAGCCGGCAGTCTGTTGTCGGCGATCAACTGGCGGTAGTAGAAAAACGGCAAGATGCTGTCGTATTGTTTCTGCGTGTAACGGTTGTCGCTGCGGTCTTTGTATACCATGTTGCCGTTTTCAAAGTCGGTATACGCAAAGTCGTCTACCACGGAGCTATACATGGCAAACGGGTATTTCTGCGGTTTGTCAAAGAGGTAACCGCAAAGCCATGGCATGAACCATGAAAGGAGTAGTGTTGCTACTATTATTAATGTGTAGTGAATGTATTTTGTGTTCATAGGGGTTGGGTGTTGTCGTCTTTTCGGGAATCGAAAAGACTTTAAAAGATTACTACTTGTTCTTTTTCTTTTCGGCAGCGAAAAGTAAAAAGAACCAAAAAGAAAAGCTGCCGGCTACCGCTACGGGTCTACTTCGCTTCGTGCTTTCGGCGACGGAAAAAGAACGCTCTCGGCTGCTCCTTCGTTTGAACGGCTTTTTCCGTTTCGCCTTCGCCCTTGCTCCGTTTACGCCCCTCCGCTAAATGCCGGACAAGACCTTCATGACCAAGCATAACGTATTGGAGTTGTCAAGGCTAATACTCGCTTCCACTTACTCAACTCAGTTGCCCCATCATTAACTAATTATATTGATATTGTGAATGGTAAATGGCATCTATACTTTCTGTTGCCAGGCGAATAGGCCTAGTGCCATTTTAGTACGGTGTCTGGCAACTTAAGTTCGTATGGTAATGGAATTGAGTTTCGCATAGCATTACAGAGCGTTAAGAAAAGTGGCACCTCGAAGGGATACGGTAAGAGGCTTTAGCGAAGCGGTCTGCCTCTTGCCGCCCGTAGAGGAACACTTTTTAGCGGCGTAATGCAAGCGACGGGATTCTTTGTTTACTTTCTTTTCCTGGAGAAAGAAAGTAAAAATCGTCCTGAAGTAAGAAAGTAAAAGCCGGTCTGGCTATAGGACAAAAAGAAAGCGAACGCTTTAATCCTGACACCCTGCTTTGAACCTCGCTACGGAGAGCTGGGCAAAGAAAAACAGGGCTACGATAACGAGCAGCAGTATTCCCAGTATGTTGTCGTAGGCTTGCGGGTAGTCTGATGCAAAGAACAGGTAAACCACGCCGAGACCCACAAAGAGAGCCGATACTTTTCTGCCGCGAGTAGGTTCGAGACAAATCCAAGCAACGACGGCGTAGGCTGCAATGCCACACATGTACCAAGGCACGGAGGTGATCAGTACGCGGTGAAGAAGCTCTGCCGGAAGTACCGAGTTGAGGTACGCATATATGAGAGCAACGTTTGCCAAGTCGATAAGGATCAACATTGAAATACCCGAGAGCAACATCATCGCAATCATACGCGTGTGCGAGTAGGGCAGGTGCAACGTGAGCTTTAGTCGCTTTTGCGTCATCTCGGGTACGAATTGTGCCACGGCAAACATCACGCCGAGCAGCAAGGGGATGTACTTAAGTACTTCGATAAAGACAACGTCGCGCGTGAGGATGATCTCCCACAAATGGAAGCCGCCTTTGAAAGAAACGACTCTGTTTATTTTGAGCAACGCATAGATGGTTGCCGAAAACGAGGCCACAAGGGCAACGAGTAAAATGATGCGGATCTTGATCCACTCTTTTAAAAGTATTGCTTTATTCATGATCGGGGTCGTATTAATATTTGCCGGTGAGACCGATAAAGATATCTTCGAGATTCATTGTTTCGCCGTGAAACTGCTGAGCCGGAAGTTGCATCGATGCAAGCATTTCGGTTACTTCTCGTTGGTCGGCAAAGGAATAAAACTCGAGTTGGTCGCGGCGCGTAGCCGGATTGTAAATCAAATCATTCCCCTCAAGCATTGCCTTGATAGCTTCGGCATGATCCGAAGTAAGTGTGTATCGCTTGAAGTTGTTCATCAGGTTGGCCACGGGTTGTTGGGTAAGAATCTTTCCGTAGTCCATAATGATGCAATCGTCTACAAGGCGTTCCATATCCTGAATGATGTGAGAAGTGAGGAAGATGGTCTTGCCTTCCGACTTGGCAAAGTCGTACAAGTATTCGATAAACAAGCGGCGATACCCGGGGTCTAGTCCCAATGAAAAGTCGTCGAGTACCAGTAGTTCGGGATTCTGTGCAAGGATGAGTCCGAGCGCAACTTGCGAGCGCTGTCCGCACGACATGCGCGAAATCTTTTGCTTCGGCGCGATCTTTAGTTTCGACATCAGTTCGTAGTAAGCCGTACGATTCCAATTGGGATAAAATGCGGCATAGTATCGCTCAATCTCTTCTATATTCATAAAGGTATATTGCACGTGACCTTCGATGAGCAAACCAATGTTTTGTCGCAGTGCGGGTTGCATGGTTTGGATATCTTCGCCGAAGATGTAGCAATTGCCTTCGCGCGGTTTCAGGAAACCACTCAATATATTAATGGTGGTTGTTTTGCCTGTTCCGTTCTTTCCGAGCAGACCTAGAATACGTCCCTTCGGCACGTTAAAGCTGAGGTCTTTATAGATTAATCGTTTCCCGTAGTAGTGGGTCAGATTTTTGCATTCAATTATATTTTCCATTGATAAGGATATTAAAAGATAAATGAAATAGAGCCGGTCACGGCTGGAGTAGCCTGTTGCTGTTGGGCCTTAATCACCGAGGTGGCAGCTTTGTATTGTAGCATGAAGCTACCCGCAGGGTGAGCAAACGAAGCGTTGGCACCGAGGCGGAAAAAGTCGGCCGAAAGGATTCCGTGATTCTCCTGCACCATCGCACCGAGCAATACATCTTCGGAAGCGATGGCCTCGAGGTTGCTGTTGCGAATCGTATAGGACGCTTCCATTTCGAGGCGAAGCCAATTTGATCGCATGCGGCGCAAGAGTCCGGTTTTTAGTCGGCTTTGCAAAGCATCGAAGTTGCGTGTATAGCGCGGATGCAGGTACGTTTCTTTTGTTCCCGATGAGGCGGCATGCAGTTGCACCCAGTAGTTGTTGTTGCCGCGCGCAATCGAAAGAAGCGCGTTTACACTACCGTTGTAGCTGTTCATCGTATGCTTTTTGCCTACACTGAGTTCGCGCCAAGTGGTGATGTCGCTGCCCTCGGGTTTTAGTTGTTCGTAGATGCGTTCGTATCCGCTGCGTTGCGAAAAAGCAAACGACGGGTTTACCGCCAGTGATACTCCTTTTGCTAATTTGAAGAGGTAGTATCCATCTGCCGAGAAGGTATTATTGCGCGTAAAATAAGGAATGCGCACACCGCCGTCTTGCTCGTTATCCATGTTGGTATGTTCAAAGGCAAGCGAGACTCCGTATTGATGGTTGCTCAAATCGATCAGTTGCAAGCGGGCATCCATCACATGACCGTTGTAATAACTGCTAAAGGTGTTTGCCTTTCTCGAAAAGGCATGATCGTATAATCCCATGCCGAGAGTTTGGTAAAACAAATCGGTACGTCCCGATTCTTCTACCTTGATGCGCACGTCTTGCTTGTAAGAAGTGTAGCCTAAGTCGGCCGCGAAACCGAGCGTTCGGTGCTCGAAAAGTACCGACGGACGAATGGTGAACTCCGAAACCGTATTGCGCGGGCGGGGATCACTCTTTCGGTAATGCACGCTTCCTTCGTAACGTAAATCTGCCCCGAATGTAAAGGCATTGCGCTTGGTAGCCCATCCTCCCGATAGCTGATACGTTTCGCTGTGATACGTACCTCCGATCGAATCGGCTACGAGATAGGGATACAGCATCGGCACATCTACCACGTTGCTCCATTTTGTATTCTGGCGCGAGTCGCGGTGATAGGATGCGCTTCCTCGCATGATCGACTTGTCGTTGGCGGCACTAAAGCCGTTTGTATGGAAGCCGTAGCGTGTTTGCTTATCACCTTCATGCAACAATCGGGTCTTGTCTTCTGCGTAATCAAATGCAATGGTTGCTTCTCCGGCTACGGAAAAAGGCAGGGTCGATAATGTAGACACCGTATTGTTTTGTCCGTATTGCAGGGTGAATAGCGGGTGGGAATACTGTAACAGTTCGCCCCTGTCGCGTGCACCGGCAGATGCACACAACAGAAGCTGAACTGAAACAAGGATAGCTGAATATCTCATGGAAAAGGATTACTGTGGAATAACAAAAGGAGACGGAACCTGATTAGGCAAGAAGTCTTCTTTTGAGTTGTTTGTATCTTGAAGGATGGTGCGATTGCCTTCGGTGCGAAGCACTTTGCGGCGCACAACAAGTCCGCTGTTGGCATTATCGCAATAGGTATATCCGGCATCGATTGCAGCAGGAAGTGCTTTCTGACTTAGTGCGTTGTGTTGGCTGAACTCTACTGCGTCGAGAATCAGATCAGCAGGGATTCCGTAACGGTATACTACTTTGCCGGCCGCATTGGTTGTTTCTACTTTATTCTTTTCAAGGAAAGCAGGCATGTCGGTGTCGGGCTTAAAGATAAAGTACGAGCGGTAGCCGCGGTTGTGAAGTATCCATACGCTCAACGAGTAGCTGTAGTGTTTGATTAGGTTTGGTACCTCAGGAACATCTACATCCAGTGCATGCTCGTCGTACCATTCGAAGTGTGCTTTTGTAAGATCTACCGGAGAGTTTGGGTTCAACACGGTGTGATTGGACCCGTTGCTTGCAAGCACGATGCTCTGTCCCGGTTGTACAGGATAGTCGGTTCCGTTGCCCGGAATTCCGTAGATGGTACCGGCTGCTACTTGTGATGGCAATAGATCTGTCCAAGCGGTAGCAGGGTTGATGGTGGTATGTTCCGATTCGCTGATGCAAAGTCCGTCGGCATACAATACCTGATCGGTATTGTTGTATAGCTCGATGTATTGATCTTGCCAGTAGTTACCGTTTGACGGTGTCTTCGATCCCGAGAAATAGATTTCTTTGATTACCCAGCTTTTTGAAAGCGGTGCGGCTTCGAGTGTTGCGATCAAAGTTTGTTCCTTTCCGCTTACGGCCACGTTCTGATTGGCATATTGGAACACAACCGTCTGGTCGATGCCTTCTACTTGGTGCGACTTTTCGCCTTTGATGCTGATGTGGTAGAGTCCGTCGCTCAAAAGGAGTGAGGCTGTTCCGTCTGTTGCAGTGGTTGCTTTTGTGGTAGCATTGGAAGAGGTTCCGGTTGCTACAACAGCGAAGTCGGCTTTATCTGCCCAACTGTAATTGTCGGGTAAGTTGATTTGGACTTTAAGGGTTGTAAACTGTGCTTCGTCGTTGTCGTTTGAGCACGCACTGAAGAATAGCGTGATTAGTAACGCTAGAAATGTACTTTTTTTCATATGATTCTTTTTATAATGTTATCATTAACTCTGCTCCGAACGAAGGGGTTGTTCTGTTTCTTCGTGTTACTTGCAGGTTGTCGGTATACGACGGACTGTATTCGAACAGGCGGTTCACATAGAAGGAACAGCGAAGGTGCTTGCCCAATTCTTTGGTTGCTTTTAGGTTTACACCAAATGATACGGGCCTTTTACTCGGTAAGAAATAGCTGTTTGAGAATGTCTTAACGAGGTATTTAAGCTCCGGATCTGTTGCCGATTCTTCTGTAAACGGTCGTTCTATTCCGTCTTTACCGAAGTAAGAAACGGGAACTCCCGCGTATTCTTTTATTTGTGTGCGTTCGAACCAAATGCACTGTATGGTGGTAGTGAAGAAGAGTCCGAAGCGCGGAATGTGCGTATTAAAGAAGCAGTTGGTGTTGAAGCGCGAACTTACACGCTGGTCGGTTGCTTCGTATTTGCCTACATACGAATAGGGTTTGTTGTTGATAAAGATCGAGTAAGTATCGTATATAGGCATACTATAACTACCCGATGTGTGATAGTAGGCTCCGTTGAGTTGCACGGTTGTATAGAGTGCTTCAATCTTTGGAAACTGTATATCGTATTCAAAGCCTTGCTTTACGGTATTACTGATATTCACCGGAACCGAACGACTGATCATTACGGTGTCGGTATACGACGCAAACTGATCGGTTGTTGGTTTTTGCGTAATCTCGGTGAGCGCGTCGCCGTATCGCTGAAAGCTGCGCGGCTGATAGATTGTTTGATATCCGAAGCCGTTGTTCATTTGTTCGCGAAACAATGTTCCCGCTACTTTGAAGTCGCCGACGCTGACTTGCAGCCCCAATTCGCCGATTCGGTTGCGTGCGGCTGTAAGCATTGTATTGGTGCGGTCGTATTTTTGCGTATTGACAACGAGCAGACGGTTTTCTTCTGTTTGCGAGAAGTAGTTTAATGCGATGCCGTCGTGGTACATTGCATTGGGATAGATGTATTCCAATCCCGGGTATTTCACTTGCTCGCCATAACCGGTTCGTATGCCTACTTCTACATCTTTGCCGGCAATGGCAAACGATGGTAATGACCAATATAAATTGGCTCGGGGTTCTACGTGTATCTTGCCCGATAGTGCGTAATCGGAAGAAGTATGCAACATGCTTCCGCGCAAACCAACAGTGAGGTCGAACTTATTTTCTCCTACTTCGGTGAGTAGTCTGTTTTCGGCAAAGAACGAAGTAGTCTGCATGGCAGGGATTTCGCTTAAGTTTCTGTTACGTGCCGCACCGGCTGCTCCAAAGGATGAGTTGATGTAAGGCGGAGCAAGCGGATCGTATATGGAGCCGCGCCCGAGGTTCTTTTCGAAACGATGCTCTACTCCGTAAAGGAGTCGGTTTTGCGTGGCGTCTTTTGTAAAGAGGCTTGTACCCGTTAGTTGCGCAAAGAGTGAAAAGGGTTTGTTTTCTGTCTTATAGTTGCTTCTGTATTCGGTAGGCAGGTATATCCCTTCGTGCTCGCCAAGTACTCCTTCTATCGGTGCCGGGGTAGGACCGTTTAGTGTTACTTGCTTGCTGCGATTGAGTATATCGGCGCTATAATCGGCAGAGATTGTAGCTTCGATGCTGTTGATCCAACTCAGATTTAAGTTGAGTTTCTGGTTGGTCAATGCTTGTACTCGGTTGTATCTGCTGGTGTAGGTATCGTATCGTTTCATCAGGTCGGCGTCGTCTTTTTTGCCGTCGGCCGTGGTTACGAAGAGTACTTTCACTTGCGATAAGAGTTCTTTGTCGAATGGGGTGAATCGGTTCTCGTAATTCACTTGCGAACTGATACGGGTAAACTTTTCCAAGTTGTTGCGTACATCGGGCGTAGCTTGTGTTACGTCGGCCCCGATGTGTATGTTGCCTGCTTTGCCGGGAAGCTTAAAACCTTTTCCGGCATAGATAAGCTTGTTGATCGGGTTCAACTTTAATCGGATCTGAAGTGGAGTACGTCCGCTTTTGGCTTTTGTAATAACGGCTCCGTTAGTAAGGTCACCGTACTTAACGGATGCGATTCCGCGAACTACTTCGACCGATTGAATGTGGTCGGTTGATAGTTGACGAAGATCAATACCTTCATTAACGGTAAGTTTAGAGCTTAAGTCTGTATCGCTTTTACTATTCGAGAAGGATAGCATGGATGCGTTATTTGACAATGGCGCGCCATCTGCGATAATAGACAATCCGAAGGTAGAGTTGTTGTCAGACCCTGTTTGGCGTAGCGTAATTCCATTCTTCTGACTCAAGTTTCCGTCTATGGTAAGTTGGCCGGGCAATAGTTGTGCCAAGTCTGCCAAGCTAGCCGGTTGTACGTATTGCATGGCTACACGATCGATAACCGACGAAGACTCGTTGTTTGATTTCGTTGTTCCCATTACTTCTACCTCGTTTAGGTAGAACGATTGCAGTTGCAACGGTATCAACAATGTGGTGTCGTTTTGCAACGTAAAGCTCGACTTGTAGTCGGAGTATCCCAATAGATGTACCGAGAGGGTACATTGGTTGGTTTTGATTTGTTGTATGGTAAAGTTTCCGTTTTGGTTTGTAAAGGTGGTGTGTGAATTGTCATTAACCGAAACCACGGCAAAGTCGATTGGTGCTCCGCTGCTTTGATCTACAATCTTACCGGTTACGGTGTATTGTTTTTGTTGTGCCAATCCGCTTTGGGCATATAAAAGACCTGATAGAATAGTTCCTGTTAAAAATGCAATCTTCATTTGTTATTGTTTTTACACTGCAAAACTACTTCTACGATCAAGGGGCGTCAATCGCTATATTTTGGTAAATACAGATTCGTTTTACCTAGTATTAGGTAAATATTTACCTGTTTTGGTGCTTCTATGGTTATTTTTTACAATAAAATGCATGAATAGTGCATGTTTCTAATACGTATGAATGATTAATATTGCAGTGTGCTATCGATCGTGTTATCAATTAATATAATCTCATATCATGAAATACTTTGTTTGCTTAGGTTTGATTTGTTTGTTTGTTCTGTTCTTTCACGCGGCTACGTTTGCTCAATGTGATACAAAGGCAGACTATCGAAGTAAGGCCGATTCGTTGCTTCAACGCATTCATCGGTTATATACGGCAAAAGGACATGCCGGTTTGTATACGGAGACGTATCCGTTGAATTCCGAGAATACGGTAACGTATCTTGCCGAAGGTGCTCCGCAGAAACGAAATCAAGAGGTTTCCTTTTTGTGGCCTTTTTCGGGTATGCTTTCCGGATGTGTGTCGCTGTATAAGCAAACGGGTGATGCGGCTTATCTGACGATGCTTGAAGAGCAAATACTGCCCGGCCTCGAAATGTATTGGGATGAAACTCGTGAGCCTTTTTGCTATCAGTCGTATCCTCGCTTCAATGGTGATAGCGATCGCTTTTACGACGATAACGATTGGTTGGCCATCGACTTTTGTGATTTGTATTTAGCGACAAAGAAGAAGGTTTATCTGGATAAGGCAGTTGCGTTGCACGATTACATTTACAGCGGATGGACGGATGAGCTTGGTGGTGGTATTTATTGGTGTGAACAACAGCGAAAGTCAAAGCATACGTGCTCGAATGCTCCTGCTGCAGTGTTGTGTATGAAACTATACGAGGCTACCGGAGATAAGAAGTATCTGAATCAGGCTAAGCAAACGTATGATTGGACCAAGAAGCATTTGTTGGATCCTTCCGACTATGTGTATTGGGATAACATCAAGCTCGACGGTACAATTGCTAAAGAGAAGTATAGCTATAATACGGGGCAAATGATTCAGGCTGCTGTGTTATTATATAATGTTACCAAAGAAAAAAGCTATCTTGACGACGCAAAAAAGAGTGCGACCGGCGCAATAACGCATTTTACGGAAGTAAGGAAAGGTGCTTCCGGGCATGAGAAACAATTTTATACCCGATCGCCTTGGTTTAACGTGATCCTTTTTAGGGGTTTGAATGCCTTGGCAAATACAACTCAAGATACGAGTTATGTTGAGTTAATGGCAGATAATGCAAACTATGTGTGGGTAAATAGCTTGAATGAATATGGTTTGCCCGGGAAAGATTGGGCTAAACCTTCGGAAGATGTATATACATGGTTGCTCGATGCGGCTTGTATGATTGAATTATATAGTGAACTAATAGAAACGAGTAATAACTAACCAATAAATTATAATTATGTTGAGCAGAAGAAAATTCTTTCAGGTTGGAGCCGGATCACTAGCTTCAATGCTGATTGGTTCAAAGGTGAATGCCATGGAGCACATTTCAGAAGTGTTGGGCGTGACGGAGAAGTATGTTTCCGGTCGTCCGCCGGTAGACAAACGTTGCTTTAAGTCTGAGACAATTGAAAAGGCGATTGCCGCGACAAAGAAGAAGATAAAAGATCCGAAGTTGGCTTGGATGTTCGAAAACTGTTTCCCGAATACATTAGATACAACCTGTGAATATACGGTTGTGGATGGCAAGCCCGATACGTTTGTTATCACCGGAGATATTCATGCAATGTGGTTGCGCGATTCATCGGCACAGGTGTTTCCATACGTTGCTTTTGCAGCAAAAGACAAAGAGTTGCAATCCATGTTGCGCGGTGTTATCAACCGCCAAACAGAAAGTATCATCATTGATCCGTATGCGAATGCGTTTAATTTAGAAGCAACCGGTAGCGAGTGGGAGAGTGATAACACGGTGATGAAACCGGAATTGCATGAACGCAAATGGGAGATTGACTCGCTTTGTTATCCGGTACGCTTGGCCTATAACTATTGGAAAACAACGGGAGATAAGACTCCGTTTGATGCAAATTGGCAAAAAGCAATGGGCGAGATCTACAAAACCTTTGTAGAACAACAGCGTAAGGATGATTTAGGTCCGTATAAATTTACGCGTGTAACTGATCGCCAAGCAGATACTTTATTAAACTTTGGGGTGGGAAGTCCGGTAAATCCTGTTGGCATGATCGTTTCTTCTTTCCGTCCGTCTGATGATGCTACGATATTTGGTTTTTTAATTCCGTCAAATTTATTCGTAATCGTATCGTTGCGTCAGATGGCTGAGATGTTGAAGGCATTGAGAAACGATACTGCTTTGGCAAATAAATGTACTGCTTTGGCTGATGAGGTTGAGGCGGCAGTTCAGAAATACGGAATCGTAGAACATCCGAAGTATGGTAAGATGTATGCGTTTGAAGTAGACGGCTTCGGCGGACAAGTGCTTATGGATGACGCCAACGTGCCAAGTCTTATCGCTCTGCCTTACTTGGGTTGCGTAAAACAGAATGATCCGATCTATCAGAATACGCGTAAGTTTATCTTGAGTAGTGACAATCCTTACTTCTTTAAAGGTACTGCTGCCGAAGGGGTCGGTAGTCCGCATACGGGACTAGGTTTTATCTGGCCGATGAGTATTATTATGCGCGCAAATACGACCGATAACAAAGAGGAGATTGCCTATTGTGTTGAGATGCTAAAGAACTGTGATGGCGAAACCGGCTTTATGCACGAATCATTTGATAAAGACAACCCAAAACAGTTTTCTCGCTCGTGGTTTGCTTGGAGTAATACCTTGTTCGGGGAGCTTCTTTATAATATTTACAATAATTAATATGTAGATTCTGTAAAATATCGTTCAAGAAAGCGCATCAAATTTGATAGTTTGATGCGCTTTTTCTTTTATAATCAAGGTTTTTTGTTGTATGGTGTGCTCGAAAAATAAAATTATAGTTTTGTTTTTAATTATAAATAATTGATTAATATTGCAGCGTTACTATATGAAATCCCTTAAAGGTGTATAATCTTGGTATGCACTTAACTTAAATTTATGTACTATGGAATTTATGAGAAAAACAGAATTGCCTTTTAATTGGATAAAAGGCTTCTGTAAATTGAATTCGTTTATTGTTGCCTCTTTATTTATTTCTATGAGCCAAAACACAGCAGCCGAAACATTAACTGGAATAGATGTGCCTATTGTTGCTCAGTCACAAAAAGGTGCCGTGATAAAAGGTACAGTGGTTGATGAAAAAGGAGAAGCTGTAATTGGTGCAAATGTTACCGTTAAATCTGATCCTAAGGTTGGTGTGATTACCGATATGGATGGAAACTTTACCATCGACGTTCCAAGCGGAACTATTTTGCAAATTTCGTATATCGGTTATACTCCTCAAGACATCGTAGCTAAAACTGGTGCTCCTATCAAAGTAAGAATGGTTGAAGACACTCAAAACCTAAGCGAGGTTGTGGTTGTCGGATACGGATCGATGGATAAGAAAGAGTTAACCTCAGCTGTTGTTTCTGTAAAGAGTAAAGACTTTTTACAAGGAGCTGCAAATAATGCGATGCAAATGATTGACGGTAAAGTCCCGGGGGTTACTCTGTCGGGATACGGAGCATCTGACCCGAGTCGGGATCCGATGTCGAGTTTGCAAGTGCGCGGAGCCGGGTCGTTGGATGCCGGAAACGGACCGCTTATCGTTATTGACGGGATGCCGGGAGGCGATCTTCGCAATGTTGCCAATCAAGACATTGAGTCAATCACAGTGTTGAAAGATGGATCGGCTGCCGCAATTTATGGTTCGCGAGCAGCAAATGGGGTTGTTATTGTGCAAACAAAAAAAGGAGGAAATGGAAAGGTCTCGATTACATACGATGGTTATATCGAGCATGACTTTGTAGCTAATAAACCAGATCTGCTTTCTGCAGACGAGTTTTTAGAACATGGGATTGATAAAGATTGGGGTGCCCGCACAGATTGGTATGATGAGTTAATTCGAAAAAATAACTTTGGACAAAACCACTACTTAGCATTGTCGGGTGGATGTGAAAATACGCAGTTTCGTGTCTCGACCAACTATAAAAAGAAGGATGCGATAGATATTGCAACAGCAAGAGAAGAATACGGTATACGTGCAGGTTTTCAACAGAAAACTCTCGAGGGTTTATTGGAAGTAGGCGGAAATATATCTTATCGTATCACGAATGATAATTATTTGAGAATGAATGATGATTACTCGAATAGTTATGGAGCTTTTTCTCAAGCTGTAAAGCTTAATCCTACTATTCCGGTAATGGATCCGGACGATCCTACTCGGTACAATATATTAAAAGGTTATGATACATATAATCCAATTGGAGATATTATGGATTGCATAAACGATGCTAAAAATGAATTTTCTGTGATCGATTTTAATATAAAGCTAAACATTCTACCAAATCTGAATACGGAATTAAAGTTGGCAAGGCAATCGAGAAATGCAAATGCGCAACAATATTACAATAAATATCATAGAGATTCTTTTGATAATATGCGTTCCGGGCGTGCTCGCTTAAAATCAGATAATTGGACAGACTGGACGCTTGAATGGATTGGAAACTGGTTTGCAACGTTTGGTAAAAACAATGTAAAAGTAATGGGTGGATACTCGTATCAAGAGTTTAATAACCAAGGATTCTGGGCCGAGAATATGAACTTTCCTTCAGATGCACCTCTGTATAATAACTTGGAAACTGGTAGCTGGCTGAAGCTCGGTAAAGCAGGAATGGACTCCTGGAAAAGCAAAGAGAAAGCAATTGCGTTCTTGGGTCGTGTGAATTATAGCTTTGACGATACTTATCTAGCAAGTGCGTCGCTACGTTATGAAGGTAACTCTAAGTTTGGTAAGGATAATAAATGGGGATTCTTCCCTGCTGCTTCTGCCGCTTGGCGTTTCTCAAATTTGGATGCGTTGAAGTCTGTATCGGCAATCAATGACTTGAAGTTAAGAGCATCCTATGGTGTAACCGGTCGTTCGGGCTTCCCTCGCTACAAGGCTCAAGCAATTTATAAAGGATTTGGTCGTTATCAAAATGATATGGGAGAATGGATACAAGTGTATGGACCCGATAATAACCCGAACTTCAATCTGAAGTGGGAGAAACAAATCTCGTGGAACTTCGGTGTAGATTATGCATTATTCGACAACAGACTAAGTGGTAGCCTTGATTATTTTATTCGTGATGGTAGAGATGTTATATCAGACTATGATGCTCCGGTGCCTCCATTTTTGCATCAAAACCTGTACACGAATGTGGCAACAACACGATCGAATGGAGTAGAGCTAAACGTGCAATGGCAGGCTGTGAAAACGAAAGATTTTAGCTATGAAACCAACGTTACAGCATCGTATACGCAATCGAAACTTGTAAAATTCTCGAACGGAACATTTACCAAAGGGTATATGGATCGTTATAGTTTACCTTCACCAGGTAATCCTGGCCCTGCTCAACGTTTGCAAGACGGAGTAGAAATAGGTAGTTTCTATGGCACTCGTTATGCCGGGGTAGATGAAAGTGGAAACCTTCTTATCTGGAAAGATGCAGTTGTAGGTGGCGAAACCAAATTAGCAAAAGATAAAAACGATAAAGACAAAGCATTTATCGGAACCGGTATGCCTAAGTGGGACGTATCATGGGGTCATACATTTACGTACAAGGAGTTTGATTTGTCGTTGTTCTTCAGAGGTAAATTTGACTACGAGATTCTCAACTTGTATCAAATGTATTATGGCTTGCAGGCTCAGCCAAACGTAAACTTACTGAAGGATGCCTTCACTCGCAACGGACACATCAAGAGTGAAAAGGAGATGTGTGATTACTTCCTTGAAAATGGTAACTATTTCAAATTAGACAACATTACGTTGGGATGGAATCCGAAGCTTAATACTAAATGGATTAGTAATCTTCGCGTTTATGCAACCATGAAGAATGTATTTACGATTACTAAATACAGTGGATTGGATCCGGCGAATATTCAGAGTACTGGTCTAGAGCCGGGTATTGGTCGTCTTGATGTATATCCAAGTACCAGAAACTTCTCTTTCGGAGTGCAAATTACTTACTAATATCTAAATTGAATAAGCCATGAATAAAAAATATATTTATACAGGATTGTTGGGATTAGCATCGTTGGCTTTCACAGGATGTACCAATCTTGATGAAGAAGTATTTAGCGATCTTACACAAGATAATTATTATACAGACAAAGCATCTGTAATTGCTGCACTTACCAGACCTTATGAGCATGGGCACTGGTGTGGATGGGACGGAGATCGTTGGATTCTGCAAGAGCTTTCGGCCGACCAATTTGTTTGGGCTCAAAAAGGAAAGCACGGATACGATGGTGGTCAGTGGATTCGTATGCACGAACAAACATGGACAGCCGATGAAGGTGTCATCAATGGTGGATGGGTTGGTCCTTTCCAAGGCATCCAGCAATGTAATCTATATATTGCAGACTTCACCGGATTAGATTATGTTGGTATGGGGATGACGGAAGCTGATAAGAAACAGCATATCGCCGAAATGCGTACCCTTCGAAGCTGGTTTTATCTATTCTTGATCGACTTCTTTAGAAATGTTCCTATTTCGACCGACATTGTTACACAAGTAGGACAATCTACTCCGCAAGAAGTATTTGCGCATGTTGATGCAGAATTGGATGCTGCTTTAGCTGATCTTCCGAAGAATGGGATATCTGGCCGTTGGGATCAAGCCGGAAACAGAGCAATTAAAGTGCGTTTGTACTTAAATGCAGAGAAATGGATTGGAAAAGCGATGTATGAAGAGGCTGCCACCATTGCGCAAGAAATTATTGATGGAAAATACGGTACGTATGCATTGGATGCCGATTATCGAGGTCCGTTCCGCTCGGGGGTAAATGGTTATAAATCTCCTGAAAACATATTTGAATTCCCACATGCTCGTAAGTATCTTGAGATGGGCTGGATGTACGACGCGTGTATGCACTACCAGGCTCGTTATTCGTTAGATAATGACAAAGGCGGTTGGAATGGTATTACATTGACACCATCGAGAGATTTACAAGGCGATCTATACAGCTATCAATTGGGAAAACCTTATGAGAAGTTTGTGGATGGTGATTATCGTAAACAGCCATTTAAGACAACGGCAAAGGGTGGACAATACGATGGATTCTTCCTCATCGGTCAACAATATGCTTTCGACTATAAAAATGGTTTTGGCTATACAGACGAAAAGATCTTAGGAACTGAAGAGTGGAACAAAGAACCACTTATTTATGTAGATCAAATTGGTCGTATTTCAGAAGGGGCTAACGGCCTGGCAAAAGGGTCGCATGTAAATACCGGAGAGGAAAACTCAGGAGTTCGTTTCATTAAATTCCCTTGGCTACCGGAAAGCCAAAACTTATTTATGATGAACTATGTTGCAGAGGTACGTTTGGCCGAGATGTATTACGTGGTCGCTGAAAATGCTTTCCGTAAAGGAGATGTAGCAAAAGCAGCACAATACCTCGATGATGTGCGTAAACGCAACTACCCGGCTTCTATCTGGGCAGAAAATAGTTACGTATTGAATCCTTCTAAGTTAACAGAAGATGAGTTTGTGGATGAGTTGGGACGTGAGTTCTTGGGCGAGCGCCATCGTCGTACCGACTTGATTCGCTTCAACCGTTTCGGTAACGAATGGTGGGATAAGAAAGCTACGACGGGAAAAGAGATTTATCCGATTCCTAATCGTATTGTAAACTCAAATCCGTTGATCGATCAAACAACTCCCGGATTTTAATTAGATACTAGATAAATTGGTTAGTTAAGTGAACCCTTGGGATTTGTAACCTAATTACAGTTCCGAGGGTTCTTATTTATAAATTGCAGCTAGTGATTTCTGATAAATATATTGAATGATGAGACGATTAGAAGTTTATTTCGTACTTGTATTATTGATAAGTGGACTTGTTGGCTGTATGCCTTCGAGTGAAAAGACTGATTTATTAGATATTAGGAAAGAGTCTTTTATATATGCAATCAAAGGAAACGATACCCTTCGGTTGGATATATATAATCAGGACAAAAAGGATTATGAAAAACGGAAGCCGGTGTTCTTGTTTGTATTTGGCGGAGGCTTCAAAACCGGAAACAGGGCTGCACAGGAATACATTTCTTTTTTCGAGTATTTAGCAAAACAAGGTTTTGTGGTAGCATCCATTGATTATCGTACGATATTGAATCAAGCATTGGCAAAAGAAGAGCCAACGGCAGCAGGCTTTGCGATTGCGCTTCAACGATCAATCGGAACAGCTGTTGCGGATTTATTTGATGCAACACACTATATTTTAAGTAAGGCCGATGACTGGCAAATCGATTCTACACAAATCATAGCCGGTGGATCAAGTGCCGGAGCCATAACCGTATTGCAGGCAGAGTATGAAATCTGTAACTCGAAAACAGAGATTCAAAGTCTTCCTTCCCACTTCAACTATGCAGGAATTGTAGCTTATGCCGGTGCGGTACAAGATATCGCATTTCCTATCTGGCAGAAAAAGCCTTGCCCGATATTGCTGTTTCATGGCGATGCCGATCGTGTCGTTCCTTTCGACCGTGTTGTGATACCAAACATCGGGGGACTTTGGGGGGCACATACCGTAGCGCAAAGTTTAGATCAAGCAGCAACTCCTTACTTTTTTTATACCATCGCCAATGCCGGTCATGAGATTGCTTCCGTTCCGCTGCAAACACATCAGCAAGAGTTTCTCAACTTTTACGAACGGTTGATTGTGAACAATGAAAAGCGTTCCATTCGTATCAAAGAATTTGTGCCCGGAGAGCAACCCGTAAACAAATCATTTAGCCTTGAAGATTTTATAAAGACCAATCAATAATTAAAGGTAAATCTACAATTTATACGTATATCCTACGCCGATTGCATTCTTATAATTCACAGGATCCGGCGCTTCGAAAATATGATACCTGTAGTATAGTTGGAATGCAGAGTGTTTATTCAATGCATAGTCGAAGCCGCACGAAAGGCGTATCCTGTCTAGGCTGAAATGCTTTCCTTTCAACGTATTGTTGAAGGTTTCCGCATACACAAATGGTGACACGTCTAGGTTGTTAATGTTGTATGCAACCGTAAGCATACTTCGGAAGAAGTTGCTCGGAGTCTGGCTGTTTTCCTTAAACGTACTTTGAAAGCGTTCGCGCACAGAGAAGCGGAAAGCTCCTATTTTCTTCGTTGCGGTTGCGTAAAATAAATAGCGATGTCGCTTTTCTCCTCCTTTGTCGAGCTTATCAATAAACATATAAGCCGTACCAATGGTCAGAAACTTCAATGGCTTATAGCGAATCTCCGCAGTGGTAAAACTCCATTCTACTCCGCCAAAGTCTTGCTGAATACGTAAGTCTTCTTCGACCAAAAATGAAAACCGTTGATAAATGGGACCGCTGAATCCGACTTTCCATGCCGTATTGATACCGTCGCGGGCATACAATTGAGAGGGATTTAACAAATTGATAAAGAATAAAAGAGCTAGCAAGTTAAGTTTTAAGTGTTTCATGAAATAGATTTTATATGCTCATTTGTAGTTTCGAATACAAGTAATTTATGGACAAAACGTTTTCGTCGAAGACGCGAAACAGTCTTCATTGAAAACGAAAATGCGTCTTCGACGAAAACAGAAATCCGTTTTCAATGAAGACGAAATCCCTCGAAAGGAGGATGCCTACATGTATTTGAGTATGCAAAAGTAACAACCTAAAACAAAAGGGCGGTAAAAGTTCTCGTTTCTTTTACCGCCCTTTCTAAAAGAAGTTCCTATCGTATCGAGATTTTATTCAGCTTTGAGGGTGTTGACAGGATTGATTCGTGCCGCATTGTAGCACAAAACAATGATCGAAAGTGACGTAATTGCAGCTATCAAAAGGATTGCGATTACGAACCAAAGCGGATTTATATATACCTGATACGGATACTGCTCGAGCCAACTTGAGATAAAGAAATAAGCAACCGGCACAGCGATAACAGATGCAATCGCAATTTGAATAAAGAATCCACGTTGCAACCTCCAGATAATATCTTTGATAGACGATCCGTTTATACGACGAATGGCAATCTCTTTGAGTTTGAATCGGATGTTAAAGAATACCAGTCCGTACACGCCCAATAGCGAAATGAAGATCGAGATAAAGCTTAGCAGCAGAATAATCTTTGATAGATTCGCCTCTTTGGGATACATTCTGTTCATCGTTTCATCCAGAAACTGAATTTCCGGCTCCTTCTTGGTAAACTTCTGCACCGTACTACGGATATAATCGAGCGTAGCAGGCAAATCTTGCGAGTTTACTTTCAGGAACATATATCCAAAGCGACTTTGGTCATCGCTGCACACCAACGCCAATGGTTCAATCGCATATTTAAGTCCGTTGAAGTTAAAGTCTTTTGCAACTCCTATGATTTCACAATCCTGACGGAAGGCTAGAAGCTCTTTATGCAATGGATTCTCCATTTGATAGTTGTTGGCAAATGTTTCGTTCACAACGCATACGCCGTCTTCTGGGGTTTTAAAACCTTTCATCGTTTCTCCTAATTTTAGTTCGATACCAAAGAACTCCAAGAAGTTGTGAGATACAGGCCATGATTTTATTTGAATCGGAATGCCTTCGAAGTCTCTACCCCATCCCATAAATTGGCTTTCCGGGATATATCGAGCGAAAGCCTCATCCGTTATATTCGGATTCTTGAGTAATTCGTCCACGATAGCAATGGGTTGATCGTAATATATTTGAGACGTTGTATCGCGATGCACATATTCAAAGTAAACCACGTTTTCAGGATTAATACCCCATGATTTATTTTGCATGTATTTGTGTTGTGAGTCTATCGATATGCCGATAATCAGTATGGTTATCGATATAGCAAACTGAGCGGTAAGCAATATTCTGCGAAGCAACACACCATGAGATGACATAGCAAAAGAACCTTTAAGCACTGTTGCAAGTGGGAAGGATGTAGCGTAATGTGCAGGATACAATCCGGTCAGAATGCTGAAAGCAACCAATCCACAGCCGATTACGGCTATTAGTTTTATATTATAACTGATATCGAACGATGCATCAAATAAGCGTATTAAATCTGTTTTTCCAAAAGCATATAAGAAACAAAGACTGATTGCAAACGAGAGAATCACAAAGAATACCGACTCAAAAACAATCCCAATCTGCTGTGCTCGTTTGCTTAATCCGAGAACTCGTTGCGTGTTGAGCATGCGCATGCGGGCCGGAGTAAGCGCAATTGCGAGATTAAGTAAGTTGGCAAGTGCGATAAACAAAACTAAAATACCAACAGACAGCAGTGTGAGTGTTGTTGTCGGATTACCAAGTCTGATTTCAGGAAGAGAAGATAAGTAAATATCTTTTACGTTGTCTATTCCTACTTTCCAGCGTTCTCCTTGATAAATAAGCGAAGAGTCGATAGGCATTCCCTCACCGTTAAGCTTTGAGTTAACCAGATCCTTTGCTTTCGGATCAATGGACATATAAGCATGATAACTCCCCTCAGACCAATCATTGTTTAGTGTTTCAACAAGAAATATTACGTCACAACGTGTACTGTTGTTGCGCGGAATATCTTCAATCACAGCATTGACATGATATCTGTTTTTATTGAGACTCTTACCAATACAGTCTATCGTACCAAACAGTTTTATTGCCGTAGACTTTGTCAATATTAGCGTTAGTTTACGCTGTGCAATATTGATTGTATCTCCTGATAGGATTGTAGGATTTAAGATTGGAAGCAAGGAGTTTGTTCCATGTAAACACTTCAATCGAAACTCTTTCGTGTCATCTCCATTTTCATCATTAAATAAAGCTTCATCATAAAAGCTAGCCATGCCAACGTGCTCTACTTCAGGAATGTTAGCCGTTAGCCTTTTAACGAGTGGACAAGAAGCATAATGTGAATACGTTTTTGTTACTGAACTATATGTCCGTAATTGAAAAACCTTATCACTGTTGGGGATAGACGAGTTATACCCATAGTCGTAATTGACCTGAATACTTACAATGATAATTACCGTAAAAGCAAGTGATAGCCCTATTATATTCAATAGAGCTACGACTTTGTGTCTTTTCAGCAGGTGGTAGAAGTTTAAAAGAATTCGTTTCATCATTCATTTGATTTAGAATATGCATGTTGTAATAAGTCCATCTTGTTTTAGATGGGGCTTATTCAGCTTTGAGGGTGTTAACGGGATTTATTCGCGCAGCGTTGTAACACAATGCTATAATTGAAAGCGATGTAATTGTTGCAATCAAAAGGATTGCGATTACGAACCAAAGCGGATTTACATACACCTGATACGGATACTGCTCGAGCCAGTTTGATATAAAGAAATAAGCTACCGGCACAGCGATAACAGACGCAATCGTAATTTGAATAAAGAAGCCACGTTGCAACCTCCAGATAATATCTTTGATAGATGATCCGTTTATACGACGAATGGCAATCTCTTTGAGCTTGAATCGGATGTTAAAGAATACCAATCCGTACACGCCCAATAGCGAAATGAAGATCGAGATAAAGCTAAGCAACAGAATCGTTTTTGATAGATTCGCCTCTTTGGGATACATCCTGTTCATCGTTTCATCCAGAAACTGAATCTCTGGCTCCTCCTTGGTAAACTTCTGCACCGTACTACGAATATAATCGAGCGTAGCAGGCAAGTCTTGTGAGTTTACTTTCAGGAATATATTGCCTCGAAGCCATTGATCATCGCTACATACCATTACCAATGGTTCAATAGAGGTTTTAAATCCGTTGAAGTTAAAGTCTTTTGCTACACCTATGATTTCGCAATCCTGATGAAAGGCTCTAATCTTTTTGGTTAGAGGATTTTCCATTTGATAGTTGTTGGCAAATGTTTCGTTCACAACGCATACGCCTTCTTTGGGGGTGTTAAAACCTTTCATCGTTTCTCCCAGTTTTAGTTCGATACCAAAGAACTCCAGGAAATTGTGTGATACCGGCCATGACTTTACTTGTATCTGAATATCTTCGAAATCTCTTCCCCATCCCATATACACACCACCCGGAATAAATTGAGCGAAAGCTTCATCCGTTATATTGGGGTTCTTTAGCAATTCATCTATCATAGGTATTGGTTGATTGTAATAAATCTGAGTAGTCGTGTCACTATGAAAATAATTAAAATAAACTACGTGTTCGGGATTTATTCCCCACGATTTGTTTTGCATGTATCTATGCTGTGAGTCTATCAATACTCCAATAATCAATACGGTTATTGATATGGCAAACTGAGCAGTAAGCAATATTCTGCGAATCAATATACCATGAGACGACAGTGCAAAAGAACCTTTAAGCACCGTTGCAAGCGGGAAGGATGTGGCATAATAAGCAGGGTACAATCCGGTCAGAATGCTGAAAACGATCAATCCGCAGCCGATTGCGGTAATTAGTTTTATATTATAGCTGATATCGAACGATGCGTCGAACAAGCGTATTAAATCTGTTTTTCCAAAAGCATATAAGAAACAAAGACTGATCGCAAACGAAACAATTACAAAGAATACCGATTCAAAGATGATGCTGGTTTGCTGTGCATGTTTACTTAATCCGAGAACTCGTTGCGTGTTGAACATGCGCATGCGGGCCGGTGTAAGTGCAATTGCGAGATTAAGCAAGTTGGCAAGCGCGATCAACAATACTAAAATACCTACAGACAGAAGGGTAAGTGTTGTTGTCGGGTTACCAAGTCTGATTTCAGGAAGAGGAGATAAGTAAATATCTTTTACGTTATCCAGACCGACAATAATGCGCTCACCTCGATAAATAAGCGAAGAGTCGATAGGCATTCCTTCACCGTTAAGCTTTGAGTTGACCAGATCTTTTGCTTTCGGATCAATAGAGATAAAAGCTTTGTAGTTCCACTGAGACCAACTATTGTCTAAGGTTTCTGTTAGGCATATAGCTTCACAATGCGCACTGTTGTTACGAGGAATGTCTTCAATTACAGCATTAACCTGATATGCATTTTTATTGAGAGATTTCCCAATACAGTCTATAGTCCCGAATAATTTTATAGCACTTGACTTAGTCAATAACAGAGTCTCTTTACGTTGAGCTATATTAGTTGTATCTCCTGTTATGATTGTCGGATTAATGATTGGAAGCAACGAGTTTGTACCCCACAAACAGCTAAGATTAATTTTATTCGCTTCATTCATATTATCATCATCCGAAAATATTTGATTGGACACCGTTGCCATACCAATATATTCCACTTCCGGAATATTTTCGGTCAATTTTAGATAACGTGGACAAGCTCCATGTTGAGTATATGTTTTTGTTACCGGATCATATAAACGCAGCTGAAATACCTTATCACTGTTAGGGATAGACGAGTTGTATCCATAGTCGTAATTGACCTGAATGCTAACAATCAGAATAACTGTAAATGCCAGTGACAATCCGAGGATGTTTAGCAGCGCTACAACCTTATGCTTTTTCAATAGGTGGTAGAAGTTTAAAAGAATTCGTTTCATGATATATGGGTTTTATTTTATTCGCTTTTGAGTGCATTGATAGGATTCTCATGGATAAAGGAGTGGAGTTTGTACAGCAACGTTGCAATAACGAAGCACACTACCACCATGCTACAGCTTACAAAAAGATACCATGAAAGGGAGATCTTTTCACTAAACTGCTCGAGCCACAATGCGGCAAGATAATAACTACCAATGGAACCAATCACAACAGACGGTAACGCAAACTTAAGCATGTCAACCACAAAGATGCGCTGTACATCTAGAAGTTCGCCTCCGTTTACTTTGCGAATGGCAACTTCTTTGCGTCGTCTGTTCATTTCGTCGTTGGTATATCCTACAAGACCGATCAAGGCAATTAGCAATGCAACGATAGAGCCAATGGTTACAGCGTCTTTGAATCGCTTGTCGTTTTGGTACAAGTTTTCCATCGAAAGCGACCAATTGTAGAGCGAAACATCGCGGTGTGTAATCAAACTCTGAATGGTTTGTTCTGCTTGTAGCAAGGCTTCGGGTGTGAGTTCGTGAAACTTGATAGTAAGTACATTTGCCGGTTCCTGCTTGTAGAATGTAACGGAAGGTCTCATGTCTTGGTTCGATATTGTGTTGAGGCGGATGTTTTCATACACACCGCAAATGGTATAGTAGGGGCCTTGCGAATAGGTTGTGTGTTCGGATACTCCAACTTCTTTTCCCACTACATTGTCCCAGCCCATTACATCTTTGGCTTTTTTTACAAATGCTTCATCCACGAGTATTTCCCGACTATTCATCACTCCCTCAGTAAAGTTTTGTCCTTGCACAATACGTATCCCCATTGTTTCAATGTAGTTATTAGATACATTGTACATATCGGCAATGTTAAACTGATCTTTGTCAGAGCCTGGTAGCACAATGTTATTCCCAGATGGATAGTAAAATGGTAGATGGCTTAATGTGGTAACACTGCTAACCTCGGGTAGTCGGTATAGTTCTTCGATAATCTTAGTTCTAGCCAACGAATCAGTTCCGCTCAAAAACGTATATGCAAGATTCTTATACGTATATCCCGGATTATCATTGATCATCCGATCGTATTGTTTTGTTACTACAGCAAGCATGGTCAACAGAAATACGGAAGCAGTGAGCTGAATAAACATAAGTATCTGTTTCCATTTGCGTCTGTTCTGTCTGTATTGTCTAAACGCCGCGGCGATAGGAGCTTTGACATAAAGAAATCCAACCGTAACTCCTGCAATAAGGAACAAACCTAGGAATATAGAGAGTAATAGAAGAACCGCATTGACAGAGAGTAGTTCTTGCAAGGGAACACCAAGAAGGTTTAAAATAAAACCTCTCAATACAACCAATAACAACGATGCGAGAAGCAAAGCGAGGCCAAAGTGAATTCCGGTTTCAGCAAAAGCAAGTCGGTAGATGTCACGAGCTTCCGCACCGTAACACTTTTGCACGGCAATCTCTTTAGTTTTATTGATAATGATGGAAATAACGATCAATATATAGTTCATCAATGTTGTTGCAAGCAAGGCAAAAGCGATAAACCCAAGAATATAATTCATGCGTCGCACGCCATCGTCTGCCATGTGTAATGACAAAAGGGGATGAATTGTATAACCAACTTCAACTCCGTTCTTCTTTAAGTCTTCGATGGGTAAGTATTTTTCGCACATTGCCTTTATTCCATTCGGGACATTTGCAACGTTTGCGTTTGGTTTTAATTTAACGTATCCTATGTAGCGATCATTCCCAAGCCAATTCATTGTACCGTCCCAAGAAATAAACTTTAAAGTGGGCATAGAGGCAATCATTTCAAAGTTAAACTTTGAGTTCTTCGGCAAGTCTTCAAAGACACCGGCAATTGTAAGTTTTATATCCGGCTTATTAACCATGGATAAAGTTTTCCCGATCACATTGCCACCCATTTCGTTTGCTTTCGATTGCGAAATCATCACTTGCAAAGGTGTTGACAGGATCTCTGAGGGATTGCCTATTACAACATTCCACCCGAAAAGATCAAACAAACAAGAGTCGCCAATCATGCAGATGTAATTGTAGTTGTTGTTCTCTTCTGTCTTGAACTGTGTTCGTCCGCCCAGCCATGTATAACGTGTCGCCGTTTCTACTTCCGGTGTAAGTTCTTTAATCCCTACAACCGTAGCTCCACTTACTTGTGAGTACACACTGGATTCTTTTTCGTTTGATAAAGACGAGTGTACTTCGTAGATTCTTTCTGCGTCAGAAATGTAGGTTTCGTACGAAGTCTCAAAGTAAACTTTAGCAATCAGGATAAGACCAATGGCTAGTCCTACGCCAAGAATACCAACTTTCAATAAGTTGTTTTGCCCTTTCCGCAAAAAGGAGCGAAAGATAAGTCTGATTGTTTTCATGATGTATGCAGTGTCTTGTTTTTATTCTTGTTTTAGGGATTTGATTGGATTGCTGTTGGCAGCCTTCCAACTTTGAAAGCCTACGGCAAGCAATGCAATAAGAGTACAGAATAAACCTACAGCAATAAATATCCAAGGTTGTATAGTGATGCGGTAGGAGTAATCGGCCAGCCATTTGTTCATCACATACACAACTACCGGAATAGATGCGATAAAAGCAATGAGTGTATATTTCAAGAACGTGAAGACTAGCTTGGTCAGGATCGAATCATTGGTAGATCCGAATACTTTGCGCACGGCAACTTCGCGCTGTCTTTGCTGAATAAAGTATGTAGACATGGCAATCAGTCCGAGCAATGAAATGATAATTGCGATGGCTGTAAACACCGAAACAATTTTAGCCAGGCGGATTTGCGACTGAAAGGAGTTCTCAACTTGCTCGTCCATAAAGGCGCTGGTAGCATCAATACCGGTAATTTCTTTGTGGATTCGTTCTATTTCCTTTCGTGTTTCTATGGGATCGCCTTGTATTTCTATAAGAATAGACCAGAAGGAATCTTTCGGTTGACGAAACTGAAGCATGATAGCCGGATAGTTTCCCAATCTGTTTCGCTCATAAAAGTTAGAAATAACCCCACCAATCTTATATTCTGAGCCATTATCAAGCTTAATAATGTCTGCATCCAGAGGTAGTTCTAGTTGCCTAAATGTTTCCTCATTGAAGTATTGTGAGTCTTTATCTGTTCCATTGTCTCTTAATATTTTGAGACCAAGCATTTCGAAACACTCTTTATCCATTATGTACTGCTGAAAAGAAATATTGCGAACGTCTCCACTCGGTGATTTATAGGTTGAGGATAGATTGTTGGAACCAGAAGTAGGATTACCGGCTGTTAGTCCTA
Organism: Tannerellaceae bacterium; assembly: GCA_051656605.1. GTDB lineage: Bacteria > Bacteroidota > Bacteroidia > Bacteroidales > CAMTPD01 > UBA12018. The sequence continues at coordinate 158,155 of JBOGCF010000049.1, forward strand.
CTCTTTTTACGTTCGGTAGTGTGCGAATGCTTTGAACAAAAGACTCAATTGATTCTACATTCGCATTTCTTGAGACTTCTAGTATATTAGAAGTATTGTATCCGAGAGGGGCTTTTATCAAATGATCGATTTGAAGAATCATAATCAAGGCAACCGACAGCATTATGGCTGTAACAAAGCTTTGAAAGGATATAAAGACTTTGCTGAATACCATTTTCGTTCTTCTGCGGAAGGTACCGCGAACAATTTCAATAGGCTCTACATTTGATACTACAATTGCGGGAATCCACCCTGCTAAGAATCCAACTATTAGCGTAATACCTCCGAATATCAAGATCCACATTGGAGACAAAAGGATGGAGAAGTCTAATTTCGTTTCAAGTAAGTTGTTTGCAAACGGTTTTGCTATCAATGCAAACACAATGCTGATAAGTACCGAAAGCAATACAAGCATTGTCGACTCAGACATCAGACGGGAAAACAAATCTTTTCTATTTGAGCCAAGTAGTCGGCGCATGGCCATTTCTTTGTAGCGATATCCGGCTTGGGCGACGGAAAGGTTGATGTAGTTCAGTACGGCAAACACCAAGATAAGTACTCCGATAGAAATAAGAATGAGGATGAACTTCTTATCTCCCGCAAGTAGGGAATAAGGATTTCCCCAACCGGTCATATAAAAGTCTCGTAGTGATTCTATGCGTACCTTTTGCCAAATGTCACGTTCATAGATCCAGAAGAAAGTTTTAAACCAAGCAAGTATATCTTCCGACTTATTGCGAAAGTCGGTATTCTCGTGCACTAAGATGAAAGCGTTTGTGCTACCTGCATTGCCAAGTCGATCTTCTGCAAGTGTGGAGTTGTAATACTTAATCATTCTCCAAGGCAAAAGGATCTCGCAACTACCGAAAGAACTGTTTTTGAAATCTTCTACAATACCATCAATTGTAACATGCAAAGAGTCTTGTAACGTTAAGGTGGTGCCAATTACATCGGTTGTTCCTAAAGTTTTTAATGCAAATGACTTCGAAACAACAGCGCTGTTGTTGGTGTGTAATACGTTACTTTTGTCTCCCTCAAGCAGTTTGAAAGAGAACAGGTCAAAAAAGGTGGAGTCTGCGAAAATAGCTTTGCCAAAGAAGGTTTCATCATTGATAAAAATACCAATTCCTTTTCCTTGATTAGAGAGTACGACAGGGCAAACTTTTTCAATCTCAGGGTATCGCTCTTTGAGCTTATAGGCTATAGCAGCTCCCGTTGCCGGAGATTCTTCACTCCCGATTATAAAGATACGGTCGGCTTTTGTATGGAATTGGTCTACAGACAATTCTTGCGCTGTGTAAATTGCTATAAGGACAACGAACATCAGCGAAACAGAAAGGCCAAATACTTCAATAGCCGTATAGAGTTTGTTCTTTGATAAGAACGTAAAGAATGTCTTCAGATTGAAAAAGTTTTTCATGTCGTTTATTTGTAAAAGAGTTTTATGTCAATTAAAGCACCTCACTTACCGAGCTCACGATTTGTCCGTCGAATAAGTTGATCACGCGGTGGGAAAAGGATGCGTCGTGCTTGCTATGTGTAACCATAATGATGGTTGTACCTTCTTTATTCAATTCGGTAAGTAGCTGCATTACTTCCGCGCCATTCTTAGAGTCGAGGTTCCCGGTAGGCTCATCGGCAAGAATGATCTTAGGATTGGAAACTACCGCGCGGGCAATGGCTACGCGTTGTTGCTGACCACCCGATAATTGTTGCGGAAAGTGATGTGAACGGTGACTGATGTTCATGCGCTTTAAGATGGCATTTACACGTTCTTTTCGTTCGGCCGACTTCATGTCGAGGTAGGTGAGTGGTAACTCTACATTTTCAAACACGTTTAGTTCGTCGATCAGGTTAAAGCTCTGAAATACGAATCCTACATTTCCTTTGCGGGCTTTGGTGCGATCTTTTTCTTTAAGCGATCCCACTTCTTGCTCGCCCAGATAGTAGATCCCTTCTGTAGGACTGTCGAGTAGCCCCAGGATATTAAGCAAGGTTGATTTTCCACAACCCGACGGACCCATGATGGCTACAAATTCGCCGTCTTTTACTTCTAATGAAACTTGGTTAAGAGCTACTGTCTCTACCTCTTCTGTTCTGAATACTTTTGAAAGATTTTCGATGCGTAACATAGTATTTACTATTTAAGTTTGTTGATTAATCGTTTAGTATCAAGACTTCGTTGTCTTTAAAGCTGTCGTAATTGGTTACAATCACCTGCTCACCCGGCTCAAGGCCTTCCGTTACTTCGTAGTATTGCGGATTCTGACGACCTATCTTTATCTTGCGTCGGTAGGCTTTGCTGCCGTCGCGATCTACTACAAAGATCCAACTGCCTCCGGTAGACTGGAAGAACGTTCCTTTCGGAATCAATACCGATTGTATTGGTTGGCCAAGCTCCAGATTGATGTAGTAGGTTTGTCCGGTACGGATGTTGTCGGGGCGTTCGCCCGTAAAAACCAAGTCGGTTTTAAACTTTCCGTTGCGAACCTCGGGATATACTTTGCGTACCTTGATCGAGTACTTGTTGCTTTGTCTGTCAAAGGTTCCTTCCAAGTCTGTTCTTACTCGGTCGATGTAATGCTCGTCGATCATGGCTTCGATCTTGTAATCGGTAAGATCATTGAGCTGACCAATGCGTTGCCCCATTGCAACGTTTTGCCCCGGAACCACCTCGAGTAGTCCAAGCTGACCATCAATAGGCGATTTAACCACAAGGTTATCTACCCGTCGGCGAATCAAGAACATGTTTTCGCGCATATTCTGCAAACTCTCTTCCATCTGGTCTACCTGTACCGAACGATAAATGGAGTCTTGGCGCAAACGTTCGGTTACGAGTGCTTGCTTTTCCTTTGCCAGTTCGTAGTCTTCTTTCGATTGCAGATAGATTTCTCTCGAGATCAGTTTGTCTTTATACAATGCTTCGTTTTGATTATAAGCGCGCAACTTGCGACGTACATCCAGATCTAGTTGTAGTTTTTCGGTTTTGTTGTTGAGCTTATCCTGCTCCATGGCCACTTGCGTGTTGCGCAAGAAGTTTTGCTTTTCGGCAAGTTCGGCCTCACTATTGAGGATGGATAAGTCGAGATTGGAGTTGCTGAGGCGGACAATTGGTTGACCTTTCTTTAGCGTTGTCCCTTCCTCGACAAGGATTTCGTCAACGATACCACCTTCGAGCGGACTAAGTTGTATCACCGTGATGGGTTGTACTTGTCCGTCGATGCGTATGTAGTCGTTGAACTGATCGCTAAGTACGTTTTGAATCACGACCGACTTCTTGTCTATGCGCAGTGTAGATTGATGATTTCCGAATATGGCCCATCCCGCAAAGGCAAGGAAGAGTACACCTCCGGCGATGTAAGGAATATGTTTCTTTTTAATACCCTTTTTAGGTTCTATTTTACGATCCATGTGTATGATGTATTAGCTTGTTGTATTTATAATAAGAGAAGTTGTTTACGGGATAAGCGGAATGCCGCGGTAATAATTCACCAACTTGTCTTTGAGCAGATAGCGAATGCGACTCGCTACCAAGTCGGCTTCGGCCTGCAAGTATTGGTTTGACGAGGTTTGAAGTTCAATCACACTGATCAGTCCCTCTTCATACTTGCGGCGGTTTACCCGGTGAGCCAACTGCAAAGCATACGCTTGTTTTTGCGCCTGGATGTATTCCTTTCCCGTACCGGCAAGGTCGGCCGCGGCTTGTTCTATATCCTTTTCCAGTTTGTTGATCGTAGCCTGATGGTCGAGCTTCGAAATGGTATATTGATATTTGCTGCGTTTGATGCGGGATATGTTGCTTAGCTTGTTGAAAAGCGGAAACGACAAATTGATGGTAACGTATTCACCCCGGTTGTTCTTGAATTGCGACGAAAAGCTGCGTTTGTCAGCAGTATTATCGTTCAAGTTTTCATAGTAGTTTGTACTGATACCTCCCGATAAAGAAATGTACGGGAACAATGAACCTTGCGCCATTTTATGCTGCAACTTCGCCTCTTTGATCAACAACTTCGATTGTTCGGCTTCGGGAAGCGTTGTTAAGGCAGTTTCTTTTATTTCCTCCAAGTTGTTTATAGACGTTTGCGGAATGAAATCGGCAAGGACGGTATCGATTTCAAGAGCTGAATCCATCGGATAGTTCATCAGTTCTTTGAGACGAATGATGCTTAAGTGCTGATAGTTCTCTTGGCGAACCAGGTTGAAACTATCGGCCGCTACCTTTGCTTCCATTTGAGCGATATCGGCACCGGCGGTAAGACCAAGCTCTTCTTTTTTGGTGGTAAAGAGCAGTTCTTGTCGGCTTTGTACAAGTTGCTCTTCGGCAAGTTGAACCAGCTTGATATAATATACGCCGTCGTAATATGCCTGCATTACATCTAGGGCCAACTGATCCTTTACCCGTTCGATCTCTTTAAGCCCTCTTTCTTTTCCCGCTTCACGAAAACGAATGTTGTACCAACTGCTGAGTCCGTCAAACAGAGGCAGCGAAGCACTGAGTTGATAAGGGTTATTTAAGTTGCTGGTATTCTCGTACGTATTTGTTGCCGGGTTGATAGATCGGCCAAAGCTAGTACTTAAGCTTGTTCCGGCACTAACCGACGGAAATAGCGATGCAACCGACTCTTTGTAATACTGGTCGTAGATGCGTTTTTGCACCATTTGCTTTTGCACGCCGGGCGACTGCTCTACCGCATACCCGATGCATTGATCAAGCGACCATGCTTGTTGTGCGGCAATCTCGGATACTTCCGTTACGGCAAAAAGAAATATGACACTTAGTTGTTTTAACATGACTATAAAAAATAAAGTAAGCTACTGTGAAGACAACATGCATAGTGCCTTCCATTATAAGTATGCCAAAATCGTGCCAGAATAGTTACTCTGTTGTTTTATAGCGTATTAGTGTTTTTGTGTGTTTTGTAAAGTGTCAAAAAATTGGACACTACTGTCCAATTTTTTGACACTCTTCCTTTCCGAAACCAATCGAAGAGAGGTTTCTTTTCAAGTATTTCTTATAATTCATATGCTAGTTGTCATTATTGAGTTTTTATGTAGATGTTTTCGATAATAAATATTCTTTAAAAGAAATCTTCCTTTGATTCTACATTGCAAAAAGGCTTGTAATACTGTTGTTTTGATGAATATTTTAAAAATACTATGTGAAATATCAACTGTGTTATAGTTTGTTTGATACGTGTTAAAAATGAGGACTGATGTATTTGTTTTACTAATTTTGTCACAAGTATAAAGGATGACTAAAAACGTCTTTGATTTATAGAAAAAAACTTTTCGGTATTGAATGTTGTTTTTTTTATAAACGATATAAAAGCGTTAGTGATATATTATTGAATTATAGCTATTAAAAGCCAAAATTAAAATGAAAAAGTTAGCATTACTATTCATGCCGTTGCTGGCATCGTCTGCACTCTATGCGCAACAAGAGTCTGACAACTTCGACGAAAAGTCTTTATTTGAAACTGTAACTAAGATAGAGAAGAAGACAGATAAGTTTAATCTTTATCTCAATACTCATGCAGCTTTCGATGCCAACTGGTATGATGGTGACTTCGAGAAGGGAGCATTTAAAATGAAACAACTACGTATCGAAGCCAAAGGTAATATCAATGACTGGATCTTTTATCGTTATCGTCAGCGCTTGAATAGAAGCAACGACGGATCGGGCTTTCTTGATAACATGCCAAAATCGATAGACATTGCATCGATTGGATTCAAAGTAACGCCGAAGTTTTCCATTATCGGTGGTAAGATGTGTACCATGTATGGAGGTTTTGAGTTTGATGTAAATCCGATCGATATCTATGAATACAGCGACATGATCGAGTATATGGACAACTTCCTTACCGGGGTTAACTTTATCTACGACTTTACTCCGTCGCAACAACTTGCATTTCAGGTGGTAGACGCACGTAACAACTCGTTTGAAGCAACTTATGGAAAGCTTCCCGATAACATTCGCGACACGAAACTACCATTGTTGTACACCATCAATTGGAATGGCGGTTTTTGGGACGATATGTTCAAAACTCGCTGGTCGGCCTCTATCATGAACCAAGCAAAAGGCGAGAATATGTACTACTTTGCCTTTGGTCAGGAGTTAAACATCAAGCCGGTAAATACGTATTTTGATGTGATGTATGCACGCCAAGCGCTTGATCGCAAAGGGATCATGACTAACATTATCAATCAAGATTTGGGCGACGGACGCACCGATTACACAGCAATGGATGCATCGTACCTATCTTTGGTATGGCACCTAAACTACCGTGTAGCACCAAAATGGAACCTTTTTGTGAAAGGTATGTACGAAACACAAGGTTTGTACAAAGACAATGAAATGCGCGATAAAGGCAAATACCGCACATCATGGGGATACCAAGGTGGTGTAGAGTTTTATCCGATGAAGCAAAACTTGCACTTCTTCCTTGCATTCCTAGGACGTGCTTACACATTCACCGATAGAGCAAAAGCATTGGGTTGGGACAATTACAACACAGCACAGATCACAACCGGCTTTATTTATCAACTACCGGTATTCTAATCATAGAGCAATCGATGCGTGCATAACGTATTCTATAATTACACAAAGCGTGGGAGAGTTTTTCTTTCCTGCGCTTTTTTTTGTGCGCAATGTGAAGAATAAGCTCGTTTCTTACGATCATTAAGCTTAGACACGTACGTGTATACAACTTAGACAGGTATATGACAAGAATGCGTCACGACCGTGTACACATCTTAGACACGTACCTGTCTAAGCTTAATGGCCTCGATCACGATGTTTATTGATCGTATATATCTGAATTGATTTTTATAAAAAGGGACTCTAAATGTGGAATTTTATATCTTTGTCGCATACAGACATTAAATAGCCATGAGCAATAAACGTTCCATTCTTGTAATAGACGATAATAAAACAATTTTGCAAACACTTGAATTGTTGTTGCAAAAAGAGTTTTCGAACATAAAGACCCTTACTTCTCCCATTGGCATTGACGAAGCACTTCGCTCGGCTACTTTCGACGTAGTATTGCTGGATATGAATTTCAAAACAGGCATTAACAACGGCAACGAAGGCTTGTTTTGGTTGCAGCGTATCAAGCAGATATCGAGCGAAACACCCGTAGTCCTTTTTACGGCTTATGCAGATATTGCGCTCGCGGTAGAGGGAATGAAACTCGGCGCATCCGATTTTGTGACCAAGCCATGGGATAATGAGAAGATGATGCAAACGCTGATCAAGGCAGCTTCTTCCAATACGAAAAAACAAAAGCCGGCACCTTCGGCACCCAAGCGCATGTATTGGGGTCATGCTCGGCGTATGCAACTGTTGCGCGAGATGGTAGAAAAAGTTGCGCTAACCGATGTGAATGTTTTGATCACAGGCGAGAATGGTACCGGAAAGGAAATGCTGGCCAGAGAGATTCATCACTTGTCGGCACGCCACAAGCAGTCGATGGTGTGTGTAGACATGGGGGCAATTCCCGAGACTCTCTTCGAGAGCGAACTGTTTGGATACGTAAAAGGAGCCTTTACCGATGCGCGCGCAGATAAGAAAGGTAAGTTTGAAGCGGCGCATGATGGCTCGCTTTTTCTCGACGAGATAGGGAATTTGCCGATGCATCAACAAGTGAAATTGCTTACGTGCTTGCAAAGCAGATCTGTCACCCCCGTAGGAAGCGTGCATCCCGTATCGGTAAATATCCGATTGATTACCGCGACCAATTGCGACTTGCAAAAGATGGTTCGTGAAACATCCTTCCGTGAAGATCTTTTCTACCGCATCAATACCATCCATCTGATCCTGCCACCTTTGCGTGAGCGCAAAGAGGATATCAAAGATTTTGCCTATATGTTTGTAGAAAAGTTTGCCGGCAAATACGGAATCAACAAACCGGAGCTTACACCCGAAGCTCTGCGACTTCTCGAGGCTTATTCGTGGCCCGGAAACATCAGGGAGCTCGAGCATGCCATCGAAAAAGCGGTGATTATGAGTGGGGGAGAGGCTATCCCGGCTTCGGCTTTTCACTTGAAGCAGGAGGCAGATACGCAAGCAGCGTCGGGCGCGGCCACTACGCTTGAGGAGATGGAGCGTGTGATGATCGAGCAGGCATTGAACGATTGCGAGGGGAATCTCTCTACTGCGGCGGGCCGACTGGGCATCAGTCGTCAGACATTATACAATAAAATGAAACGATACAACCTGTAGGCCTATGTTCAGATCGATTCGAAACAAGTTGGTTGTAAACCTGCTTCTGATTGTGGCAAGCATATCCGCTTGTTCGATCGACGTATACAGAGTCTTATCGGGCAGTGAGGCCGAACTCTCGGTTTTGTTTTGGGGCGGACTCGTTGTCGCGGTTTTTGCCTTGCTACAAGTGTTGAAGAGTTATAAAATGCACCTTGAAAAGATTCGTTTGCTTTTTGAGGCGGTGGAGAACAACGACTTTACGTTTCGTTTTTCCGAAACGAAGGGGAGCGAGCCTGAGCGTATTACCAATGTTACTCTAAACCGGGTAAAAGAAATGCTTTCGCAGGCAAAGCAAGAGGCGTATTTGCAAGAGCAGTATTTTGAACTAATCTTGAGCAAAAGTGCTACCGGTGTGGTGGTGTGTGATGATAGGGGATATGTGTATCAAAGCAATGAGGCGGCTCGAAAGCTATTGGGGCAGGTCAACTTTACGCACCTCTCGCAGCTGGATCGGATTGATCAAAATCTGTCGGCCGAGTTGATGAATTGTTCGGATCTGGAGACCAAGCAGGTTGTTATATCGGGCGAACAAAGACTTACGACTCTATCTGTGAAAACGTCTTATTTTAAGAAGCGCGACGCTTTGTTGCGTATTCTTACACTCAACGACATCAGCTCTGCGCTGGATGAAAAAGAGCTTGAATCGTGGATCAGACTTACACGGGTATTGACGCATGAGATTATGAATAGTATTGCACCGATTCGTTCGTTGAGCGAACTGCTGATTCGATCTGATGACTCGCAGAGCAACGAACTCAAAACCGGACTTGAGTTGATTCATTCTACATCGGGCAATTTGATGACGTTTGTGAATCACTACCGCCAGTTTGCCAAGGTGCCTCCACCTTGCAAAGAGGCGATTGAGGTTGAAGATTTGTTGGTGCAATGCCGTCGCTTTATGCTCTCGGAAGTGTGCGCCTCGACCAAGGTATATATTGATCTTGAGCAATGCGATGAGATGCCTTTGCTAATGGCCGATCGTGGGCAAATCGTACAGGTGATTGTAAACCTGATGCGCAATGCGGCCGAGGCAATTGGTGTGGAAAAGTCGGGACGAATCAGGCTATCTGCTTCGCTCGATAGGCACGGACACTGGATGATTGGTGTGGAAAACAACGGAGCTCCTATTGCAAAAGAGACGGCCGAACAAATCTTTGTTCCGTTCTTTACAACCAAAGAGGGGGGATCGGGAATAGGACTCAGCATTTCGAAACAAATATTGCGCAATCATCAGGGTAACTTGCAATTGATGCACTCTACGCCCGAAAGTACGTTGTTTACGCTTACTTTCTAAGGTTGTAAAAACACTACATCGATCGGCTGATCGAAATGAAATATGTATAAAAACAGAAAAGCGCCTCCGAGGAGACGCTTTCTTTTTTTATGGATGTTGTGTGGGTGCTTATTGGCCACCGCCACCACTATTGCCACCGCCGCTATTACCACCTTGCTGTGTATCGTCGTTGGTAATACCTCTTTTTGCTTTCTTGATTTGTTCTTTCAATTCGCCAAAGCGATAAGATACGCTTACTGAGAAGCGACGAGACAAGAATTGGTAGTTTGAGTATTGATGGAAGGTTACATCGGATGTTGTATTTGTATAGTTTCGGTACTTGGTAAACGGATTATTTGCGTTTAATTGTACTGTAAGTTGCTTCTTCTTCAAGAAGTCTTTAGACAAACTAAATGCGTAGAAATAATCTGTAGAACCTTTTCCTTGCAGTTGTATCCATGGGCTGAACACTCCACCGCGTACGGCAAATCGGAAGTTCAGCGGGAAGGTGTATTGAGCATCGGCAAATACTCCTCCTGTTACACCACTATTTTTTAATCCGCTATCGTTGTTTGCTTTTAGATCAACGTATGATCCGAATGTGTTCATCATCAAGCGCAGTTTGGAAGTTGCGTTCCAGTTGGCATACAAGCTCAAAGATAGTTCTTTGCGTTTGCCAATGTTTCCGTAAGTAGAATAGGCAACACCGTCTTCTACGTAAGTGTAACGCTGAATGCCGTTATTCACAAACGAATAAGAAACGCTGGTATTAACGCTATACTTGCCCGAATAGTTGCTGTAGCCTAGATTAAAGCGGTGACTTTTTTCGGAGTCAAGATCGGGATTACCAAACGATATGTTGCGCGGATCGGTATTGTTTACATACGGATTCAATGCCCAGATGCCCGGACGCATGATACGCATGTTGTATCCTCCGGTTAGCGTTTGCGACTGTGATATCATGTATGATCCCGATGCCGAAGGGATGAGGTCGAAGTAGCTGGTTCCGAAGTCTTGATCGGGTTTCTCTTCGTACTTCACGCGTACGGTTGTTCCCTCGAAACGTAAACCTGCTTTTGCTCCGAACTTTTTGCCTTTATACGCATAGCCCGAATAGCCGCTGTAGATGTGTTGCAAGTGCTTGAACTTGTCGCCGTTGTCGAGTAGTGTATTCCACTCGTCGGTAGCGTAATCATATAAGTATAAGTCTGTTTTACTTCGACTGGCGCGGTTGATGTATTTTAACCCGACTTCGATGTAGTGTACTTTCTTGATTGGTAAAGCGTAATCGACTTGTCCGGTGTGCTCGGTTGTACCGGCATCGTTGATGCTATTTTGTTTACGTGGGCTGTAGTTTAAGATAGGAGTAATCTCACTGATACCCGACGAATTGTTTGGATCGTGGCTAAAGCGATACGAAACGGTAAGTAACTCGTTGGGTGTTTTCGTGCTACGTTGGTAGTCGACGTTCAAGTTGGAACCACCGTAATCGTTTTTACTTGTTGTTTGTTGGTTGTATGCAAAAACGGAATCGCGTAGTTCGTTGTACATGCCAACTGATGTGTGGCTGGTGTTTTTCGAGTTGCCAAAGAAATAATTGAAGCTTGCGCTAAGAAGGTTGAGCGAGTCAATCTCATAACTGGCCTCGGCAGTTGCATATTGGTGATTGCCTTTGTTTTTATTTCTGCCTATTTGTTCAAGGAAATGATTCTCAGGATCGATGAAGCTTTCACGCATCGAGTAGTTGTTGGTTGTAGGACTTTTATATCCGTTGAAATTGTAGTTTCCGGTAAGTCCGAACTTTCCTGCTTTCATAGAGATGTAACCGCCTGCGCCAAATGATCCCGGTGTAGAGGCTGAAGCTCGAATAGTACCGGTGTAGCCGTCGAGTGAGTTACGATTGGTGATGATGTTGATGATTCCGTCTACTCCTTCGGCGTCGTACTTAGCTCCCGGATCGGTGATTACTTCCACGCTTTTTACACTATTGGCGGGCATACTCTTAAGTACGTCGCTCGGGTTGTTGGATAGCATGTTGGACGGTTTTCCGTTTACAAGGATCTTAAAGTTTGACTTTCCTTTTAGTTGGATTTTGTCTTCGCCATCTACTGTAAGCATCGGAACCTTGCGAAACATCTCTAGTGTAGTAGACGTTTTAGCCTCGGGATCGTCTTCGATACTGTAAACAAGTTTATCGATTTCTACTTTTACCAACTGCTTTTGGGCAGTTACGGTTACTTCACCAAGAGCTTTGGTATCATCGGGCATGTCAATCTTTCCGAGGCTTACTTTTGGTTTTTCGGTGGTAAGGTCTACGGTTTTCTTAATGTTTACTTTGCCTACCGAGTTGAAGTCGACAACGTACGATCCGGCAGCTTTCAGATGGATTACGAAGTTGCCTTTTTCGTCTGTGGCGAGCATCTTTACTGCTTTTCCCGGTTCGCTTTTGGTCGTAACCTTGATGGTTGCGTAAGGCACGGTTTCATTCTCAGCTTTGTCGATAAGCTGGCCGCTAATCTCAAACGTGGTGTTTGAGTTGGTTTGTGCCTGAAGGATCAATGGCAGCATGATTAACAATGAAAAGAGTACTTTTTTCATGCAATGGTTGTATTAGTTTTTATTTATATGAGATTTAATGGTAATCTAATATCATTGGTCAAAGGTGTGTCTTTGTTCTCTATACGAAGACGTCGTAAAATTAAAGCATTAAATGATATAAAAAACAATGTGCGATAAAAAATAAGCTTATTAGATTTAAAAATATTAAAAATAAAAACCGCCGAACTACAGTAAAGACTGTAGCCGGCGGTTTGCTTATGACTAAAAACGAGTATTAAGGGTTAGTATCGGGCCTCTACAATGTTCCAATCAACGATGTTCCAAAGAGCATTTACGTGATCGGGACGTCTGTTTTGATAATCTAAATAATAAGCATGTTCCCATACATCGAATGTAAGAAGTGGAGTCAGGCCTTTTGTGATCGGATTACCGGCGTTGCTCTCTTTTACAATCGAGAGTTTGCCGTCGTTATCTTTTACCAACCAAGCCCAACCGGAACCGAAAACACTTACAGATGCTGCGTTGAATTCTTTTTGGAAGTTTTCAAAAGATCCCCATGTTGCGTTGATTGCATCGGCAAGTTTGCCTTTAGGAGCTCCTCCTGCATTGGGTGCAAGTGTGCTGAAGTAGAAGGTGTGATTCCATACTTGTGCCGCATTGTTGAAGATAGGACCGTCAGATTCTTTGATGATGGTAATGATATCTGCATTTTCAAACTTGGTTCCTTTGATAAGCTGATTCAGGTTGTTTACATATCCTTGTAGGTGCTTACCATAATGGAAGTCGATGGTTGATTGGCTGATTACTGGTTCTAATGCATTTGCCGCATAAGGAAGTTGCATCAATTGAAATGGAGGAACTGCTTCTTTGCATTGTGGAGCAGTCGCTGTATTTGACATTAAAAGAGTACTAAGTATAAATGCGATCATAATCTTTTAGTTTTAAAGTGTTTATTTTCTTTTCGTGATTCAAGAGTAAGCTTGTTGTTGATTGCTTATCTCTTTCTTTTATCAAACATACAAAATTGTATTGAATCCATTTTATTAAAAGCATATATCTTTTCTCTATTTTAAATGTTTTTATAGTTAATGCTTGTTTTATACACTTATTACGGATTGTAGTCTCCTTTTGTCGGTTTCGTGTTTTATTTGGCATAGCATTATAAAGACTATTTAGATGTATTTATGCACGAAGGATGAGGGGGCGACCTCTAAACTTTGGTATTTTTGCATTGAAATTAAACGAGAGGTACAGATAAGAATGATTACTATCGATAAGTTGCGCACATTTGTTCGTATAGAGGAAAATTTGAAAGAGCGGCAAGTGCTTGCTATTTGGGCAAAGGCTGCCGATGATCGCGTTAAAGAAGGTGAGGCAATTGTAAACGTACGCTTGAGCGACTTGTTTACAAACGACCAAGGCTTGTTGGTAATGCGGGCTTATGTAAAAAATAATTTGTCTAAGTTTAGAGTAGGGGATACTGTGCGTCTTCATCGTTGTAATCCCAAAGAACCATTGGCAAAGGCTGTTTTGCTCGAAGATAATGGTGACCATCTTGTTTTGTATTTTGATCGGTATAGCGAAGGTGAAGCTCGTAAGCTCGATACGCGACAAAGCGATTGGATGATTGATCGCGACTACGCAAACTTTTCGTTTATACTAGACAATGCTTTCTCTACATTGGAATCTTCGGATCATAAATCTCGTATTATGGCTTTGATTAATGGTGCTACAGCTCCGGCCTTTACAGATGATAAGCTAGAGGAGATTGAATACCTGATTAAGAAAAGTGGTGTTCGCTTCAACGAAAAACAGAAGGAAGCGTTTTATAAGGCAGTGACAACAAAAAACTTTTATGTCATACAGGGTCCTCCCGGAACGGGAAAGACGCATGTGCTTGCTCTCATTGCTCTAGTTTTGGCAAAGGTAAAAGGGGAGCGCGTCTTAATTACCTCACAGACGCACCGTGCAATCAATAATGCATTGGTGAAGATTGCAAAGCAGACGGGGTATCCGCTCATCGGAAAGATTGGATACCATTATCAGGCAGATGACTTGAAGTATGAAGGCGGATGTGTGGCTAATGCCGAGCGCTTGTCGCAATTGTCTGTAGGTGGCGAACGTTTCGATTATTATACGTTTAATGAGTCGGGCGGCGGTGTTATCTTAGGTGGAAGTTGTTTTCACTTGCATACGGCCCGTTTGAAGAATACTTATTTTGATACGATCATATTTGATGAAGCCGGGCAGTTGAACTTGCCTGTTGCTTTGGCCGGTATGGTGTGTGGTAGTAAATATATATTTATTGGCGATCATTGCCAAATGAGTCCGATCATTGTGAGTGATGAACACTCGGAGGAGATGTCTAAGTCTATCTTTGAAACGGTCTTTACGCATCATCCGGGTACGATGTTGGATACGACATATCGCATGAATGAGGAGATTACAAAGTTTCCGAGTGATACGTTTTATAATGGTAAATTGCAAACGTTTGAAGCGGTAAAGAAACAAGCTCTTGTGCTAGAGAATACGGCTTATCCGGATATCTTAGCAAACGAACGGTCGTGTATATTTGTTGATTTGGGTCATGAAAAGCGACGTATGGTATGTGATGAAGAGGCTACGCTAGCGGCAAACTTGATCGCGGATGCATTGAAGAATGGAGTTCCGGCTCATGAAATCGCGGTAATTGCTCCATATCGCGCGCAAGGACGGTTGATCAGGAAACGGATGTGGGAGCACGATGGTATTGAGGAGTCGGTTATGGATGTGGTTGTTGTGGATACGGTAGAGCGAATCCAAGGTCAGGAGCGTAGTTTGATTTTGATTTCATTGACGTCTAGTGATACCGAACATCTCAAGCGAAGTGCCGACTTTTACTTTCAACCCAATCGCTTGAACGTGGCTTTGACCAGAGCAAAAGAAAGGGTTGTAGTGCTAGGTAGTCGTTATATGTTTGATACGAAGCCGGATGACTTGAAACATCAACAATGGCTATCGTATTTCCATGATTTTTATTTGTATTGTTGCCGCATTACAAAGATAGATTGAGTAATTTTGTTGTATTGGCCACAAGTTATTGTGGCTGTTTATTGCTAAACAATCCGAAAATATGAGAAAAACAACAATCTTAGGATGCTTGCTTTGTTGTGCGTGTACGTTTGTTATGGCGCAAGAGGCAAGAAAGTATTCGACCTATTATTATCAACGTGCTACGCTTTTTGAACAACTCCCGATTACATCGAAAGATATCGTTTTTGTTGGGAATAGCATTACCGACGGAGGAGAGTGGTGTGAACTATTTGATAGTAAACATGTGAAAAATAGAGGGATCAGTGGTGATGTGGCGATGGGAGTATATGATCGCCTTGATCCGATTGTAAAAGGAAAACCAAAGAAGATCTTTCTTTTGATCGGTATTAATGATGTCTCGGCCGGAAGATCTCCTGAAGAAATCATGAAGGGTATTGAGATGATTGCTTCCAAAATAAAGAAGGAATCACCGAAAACAAAGCTTTACATTCAAAGTATTTTGCCTGTAAATAAAGATTTGAATATGTTTCATGGGCATACAAGTAAAGGGGATGTGGTGATTGCAACGAATGAGTTGATTCGAACCTTTTGCCAAAACAATGGATATACCTTTGTCGATTTGTATTCGCAAATGAAGAATGACGGCGATGAGAAGATGAATCCGATGTATACCAATGATGGCTTGCATCTTTTGGGACCAGGATATATAAAATGGAAAGAAATAGTTATGCCTTATGTAAAGGAGTAAACAAAAAAGCGATTCAGAATTCTGAATCGCTTTTTTGTTTTAATTATATGTAAAGCTTGTTCTTATGCTTTGTGTTGTTGTGTAGCAAGGAAACGTTCTGCTTCGATTGCAGATTTACATCCGCTTGCTGCAGCAGTAATTGCTTGGCGATATGTAGGATCTGCTACGTCACCTGCGGCAAATACTCCAGGAACGTTTGTTTTAGGAGATCCGTCGATTGTTTTGATATAACCGATTTCATCAACTTCAACATATTCTTGGAAGATATCTGAGTTTGGTTTGTGTCCGATAGCAAGGAAGAATCCGTCGATAGCGATATCAACTTTCTCTTCGTCTGGTTGTCCCATGCGTTTCACAAGGTGAGCCCCTTCTACACCGTTTTCACCAAATAGACCTAGAGTATTGTGTTCGAATAGTACAGTAATATTTTCTGTGTTAAACACCTCTTGTTGCATAATTTTAGATGCACGAAGATGGTCTTTACGAACGATCAAATATACTTGTTTTGCAAGGCCTGCAAGATAAATTGCTTCTTCGCAAGCAGTATCTCCACCACCTACTACGGCAACATTTTTCTTGCGGTAGAAGAATCCGTCGCAAGTAGCACATGCTGATACGCCCATACCTGCATACTTCGCTTCATCAGGAAGACCAAGGTATTTTGCGGTAGCACCTGTTGCAATGATCAGAGTTTCAGCTTCGATTTCTTTTTCACCATCAATCGTGATTTTGAACGGACGTTGGCTAAGATCTGCTTTTGTTGCAAGACCGAAACGGATATCAGCTCCGAAACGTTGTGCTTGTTTCTTTAGATCTTCCATCATTTCTACACCTGTAATTCCTTCAGGATAACCTGGGAAATTGTCAATCTCAGTAGTAGTTGTTAATTGTCCGCCTGGTTGCATACCTTCATAAAGTACAGGAGAAAGGTTTGCACGAGATGCGTAAATTGCAGCAGTATATCCGGCAGGACCAGATCCAATGATCAGGCACTTTGTTCTTTCGATTGTATTTTCGTTTGCCATTTTTATCAGTGTTTAGTTGTTTATATCACAAAGAAAGAAAAAAATTAACAATGGGACAACTATCTCAAATCAATAATTTCTATGTCAGGATAGTTTGAATCTATAAAGCGAAAAGCAGATTCCGGTTGCTTTTGTTGCGTTTTCCAACTATTTACCTGAATATCAATTTTGGCATTATTTTTATCGACAACCAGAAGGTTTGAGATTTGATTTGTTGCTGTGTCAAACGAAATCGTAATACTCTTCAATTGCGACTTTGTTTTCGGTGTCAATTTTATGATTTCGATATTATTTTCTTTTTTTCCTAAAGATTCAACTGAATAGTTTTTTGAATAGGAGGAAAGTAATCGTATCGGATTAATTTGATCGAGCTCGTCACCTTGCGGTGTGGTTATGTTTACTTCGTCATTGTTCTTGAGAAGAACCCACTGCGTTGTTCCGTCATACCATGTATCGGTTTGTGGAGTTGAAAGCATAAACTTGTCTCCATTCATTTGCAAGGTAGCATCAAATGTATCGGCATTGCTACCCATTTGTTGTGCATGTATTTTCAGATCTGCTTTGACACCATTTGAAGTCTTGTAGTTATTTAGGGCTTTCTCTATGATCGTTGATGCATTTTGAGAAAAGCCTGCTTGCATTGTTAAGGCAAGCAGGAATATTGTAGATGCAATTTGGCGTAGTTTCATCGTTTATTTTTTGGGTTATGATTTTAAGCTATTGATCAATTGTTCGAGGTGATACTCATCTTGAATTAATACTTGACGAGCTTTGCTACCTTCGAAAGGGCCAACAATTCCGGCTGCTTCAAGCTGATCCATTAATCGGCCGGCACGATTGTACCCGATTGCAAATTTACGTTGGATAAGGGACGTAGAACCTTGTTGTTGTATAACAATTAAGCGTGCAGCTTCGTCAAACAAGGCATCGCGATCAGACAAGTCTACACTTCCCGGAACTTTGTCGCCATCGTTATCTCCTACATATTCTGGTAGTAGGAATGCAGTTGGATAACCTTGCTGGCCTCCAATGTAAGTTCCGATTGCCTCGACCTCCGGTGTATCTACAAATGCACACTGTACACGAATCATATCACTTCCTTGAGAGAAGAGTAAGTCTCCTCGACCGATAAGCTGATTTGCTCCCGGAGAATCGAGAATGGTACGCGAGTCGATCATCGAAGATACTCTAAATGCTACACGAGCAGGGAAGTTTGCCTTAATGGTACCGGTAATAATATTTGTAGACGGACGCTGTGTCGCAATAATCATATGAATACCAACAGCACGAGCTTTTTGAGCGATACGAGCAATAGGTAGTTCGATTTCTTTACCTGCAGTCATAATCAAGTCCCCAAACTCATCGATGATAACAACGATGTATGGCATGTACTTATGACCTTTTTCCGGGCTAAGTCTGCGATTGATGAATTTTTCGTTATATTCTTTGATGTTACGAGCATGTGCTTTCATTAATAACTCATAGCGATCGTCCATTTCTTTTGTAAGCGAATTAAGTGTTTGTACCACTTTTGTAAAGTCGGTGATAATTGCTTTATCCGCATCCGGTAGTTTGGCCAAATAGTGGCGCTCAATGGTTGAGTAAATACTAAACTCTACCATTTTAGGGTCGATCATTACAAACTTAAGCTCAGCCGGATGTTTCTTGTAAAGTAGTGATGTGATGATAGCATTAAGACCAACAGATTTACCTTGACCAGTTGCACCGGCCACCAATACGTGAGGCATCTTGCATAGGTCTACCATAAATACATCGTTCGTGATTGTTTTACCGAATGCTATAGGTAGATCCATTTTGCATTCTTGAAACTTCTTGGAAGCAATAACCGAATGCATCGATACCACTTGGCTGTCACGATTTGGAACTTCAATACCGATTGTTCCTTTACCCGGCATTGGTGCAATGATACGAATACCTAATGCTGACAGACTAAGTGCGATATCGTCTTCCAGATTACGTATTTTAGAAATACGTACGCCAGCCTCGGGTACAATCTCATAAAGCGTAATTGTAGGGCCAACAGTTGCCTTAATTGATGCAATACGAATACCGTATGTTTCGAGAGTTTGAATAATTTTGTTCTTATTCGCTGTTTGCTCTTCCATATCAACATGCGCTTCGTTTGATTCGTAACGACGAAGTAAGTCGAGTGTTGGGAAGCTATATTGAGACAAATCTAGTCGAGGGTCATATGTGCCAAGTTGTGTTGCATTAAGATCCAACTCTTCTGATGGAACATTAACTTCAAAGCCAAGATCCTTATCTTCTTTTGTATCATTGGCATTAAACTCTTCATCGACGTTTACAGTAGTGACAACAAAATTGTCTTTCTGTTTTGGCAAGTCTTTAACCTTAGGTTCGATAAACGTAGACTCATCTTTTGGAGCACTTGGCTCCGGAGTAGGATGAACATTCTCGATACTATCCTCTTCTTCTGTATAAAGTTGTTCGCCTGATTGAGTGTAAAACTCATTGTTTACATCGGAAATACTCGGGAACGAAGTCTTTTTATTATTTTTCTTTTCTTGTAGCTCTTCAAGTTCTTCTTCATATACTTCGGAGAAATGAACTTCCTCCGGATCAAGTTCTTGTTCTTGATTAGCTTCGGTAAGAAAAGTCGGAGTCATGATCTTTTCTTTTGTACGTTTAAACTTGATCCATGAGGTTGGAAACCAGCCAAGATCTAGAATGTATCGAAGGATTGGAATTGTTTTTTCACTCGAAAAGACTGCAATGATTGCAAGCATCCCTAATATAATTAAAAATGTACCAGGTTTGCCAATGGTGTTGTTTAAGGCCATTGTTATGGCTTCGCCATGCTGTCCGCCTAAATAAATATATGTGTCTTCATATCCGCTTTTGAAGAAAAAGCTAAAAAATAAAGAACCCCATATCATAAGAGAAGCCGAGAAGCAAAATCGTTTAAGTAAATGGATGTGGCGTACTTTCATTAATTTCAATCCTACGGATCCCATATAAAATAAGATGGCTAGAGATGAAATGCCAAACCAGCGATTGATCATGTATTCTGAGATAAAGGCTCCCCATACTCCGGCCCAGTTGCTTACTTGTCCCTGGTTACGTAGCAATTCTAACCCTGATATATTATCTATTTTACTTTGATCTGTTGCTCCCGTAAAAAAGAAAGAGAGGATAGATAGTCCGATATAAACGGTTAATATTGAGATAGCAAGTCCGGAAATAAATTGGGTGCGTTCGTTGCCAAATAATTTCTTTAATGAGGCGAAACGCACTTTAGGTTCTTTATCTACCGGTTGCTGTTTCGTTGTTTTTTTTGCCATATGTTGAATTCTATTTCTGCTTAATAATTGTATTGTTCTGTTTATACTAACAAATTACAGATAATATGTTGAGGTAAACAAGGGATTTATTTCTAAAATATCGGTATTTGTAGTTTTCTTTGTTCAAACTTTACCTGATACTTCATGCAAAGTAATAAAAACAAAATGTGAACGTGAAATAATTATTTCCTATTTTTGCAGGACTATACATCATCAAGTAAATAGAAATTATGGGACTCAACGAAAATAATCCTGTATTACAGAAAAATACACTGGAATTTGCGGCGGTGGCACTTGAGTATTGTGCATTCATCGAACAAACACAACAGCAGAGTAAGGCTATGTTTGTAGATAGAATGACAAAATTGTTGCCATTGTTGTACATGAGAACGTTACTTTTACCAGAGGTAGAAGAGGCGGCCGACTTTTTTCCTGAATATGCTATTACCGAATTCATGTATGACAGTGTTAAGAGTCATGTATCGTCAGTATTAGGCGAAGATGATGCTTACCTCGAAACAGTACATCCGGATATGCAATATAGTGATACTCCTATCGCATCGTTTATTTCGGAGCAATTGGCAGATATTTATCAGGATCTTGGCAACTTTGTAGCGTTGTATCGTCAGGGTGAAGAAGAGATTATGGAAGGAGCTTTGGCTCAATGTAAGCAGAATTTTGATGATGTCTGGGGACAATGTCTAGTAAATGCATTACGTGCTTTGCATATGTTGAGAGGTACAATAGACGAAACAGAAACAGATGAAAACACGGCGGCGCATAATCCATGGGGAAATCTTGGATATGACGACGGCGAGGATGATAGGGAGGAATTAAATGGATGGTTGTAAAATAGAGACATCTATAACAAAGGAAGAGGTTGCACTATTGCCTGTAGAAGAATTTCGTGGGCGAGTGATTGAAATATATACAGTACGAGATGCGGAGCGAGCGGTATTGTACTTATCTCAATTTAAGAAGTTGGGTTTTGATACGGAAACGAAGCCAAGTTTTACGAAAGGCAAGTCGCATAAAGTGGCACTGATGCAGATTTCTACAGATGAGGCTTGTTTTTTGTTTCGTCTCAATAGAATTGGTATTCCACCGGTTTTGCTAGCATTACTTACAAATACAAATATTTTAAAGATAGGCTTGTCTTTGAAGGATGATTTTGGTGCTTTGCGAAAACGTGCACGATTTGAACCAGGTGGTTTTGTTGATTTGCAGAATTATGTAAAAGAGTTTGGTATTCAAGATGCTAGTTTGCAAAAGATATATGCATTGCTGTTTCATAAGCGTATTTCGAAAGGTCAGCGTCTTACTAATTGGGAAGCTGAGATTCTCACCGAGCCCCAAAAGCGATATGCTTCGTTAGACGCGTGGTCTTGTCTCAAGATCTATGAAAAGTTGCAGGAAAAGAAAGAACACGATCGTCTTTCTTCATTCAAATAATAAATAAACTAAATATACTATATGCACGATTATGTAAAGGTTTTTTTAAAACCTAAAAAAGAAGAATCATTGAAGCGTTTTCACCCTTGGGTATTCTCAGGAGCTATTCGTAATATTGAAGGTGAACCTGCAGAAGGAGAAGTGGTAAACGTTTATGATGTAAATGGCCGCTTTTTAGCAGTAGGTCATTATCAGATAGGAAGTATTGCTGTTCGCTTACTTGCTTTTGAAGAGCGCATCATAGATAAAGATTTCTGGAAACAACGTATCGAAAAAGCATACGGTATTCGTAAAATGCTTGGTTTGGTAAATGGTGACATCAATAATACATTTCGTCTTGTTCATGGAGAAGGAGATTCTTTACCAGGATTAGTTATTGATGTTTATGCGCATACTGCAGTAATGCAAGCACACTCAGTTGGTATGCACCATGCACGAATGGCTATCGCTGAGGCTATTATGGAAGTGTCGGAAGGTGCTATTCAGAATGTATATTATAAGTCAGAAGCTACATTGCCATACAAAGCGGATATTGAGCCAGAGGATGGTTACATTGTTGGTGGTAACGTAGAGGATATTGCTGTTGAGAATGGCTTGCAGTTTTATGTAGATTGGCTTAGAGGTCAAAAGACTGGTTTCTTTGTCGATCAACGCGACAACCGCTCGTTGCTAGAGAAATATTCGAAAGATAAATCTGTTTTGAACATGTTTTGCTACACCGGAGGTTTTTCATTCTACGCAATGCGTGGTGGTGCTAAGGTTGTTCATTCTGTAGATAGTTCGGCAAAAGCAATTAGTTTGACTAATAAGAACGTTGAATTAAATTTTCCTGGAGATACCCGTCATGAAGCATATGCTGTTGATGCATTTAAGTATCTAGAGAATATGGGGCATAATTATGATCTTATTATTCTCGATCCTCCAGCTTTTGCTAAACATAAAGATGTATTGAGAAATGCTTTACAAGGTTATAGAAAACTGAATGCAATCGCATTTGAGAAAATTAAACCAGGCGGAATCATCTTTACATTCTCTTGTTCGCAGGTTGTGAGCAAAGAAAACTTTAGATTAGCCGTATTTAGTGCAGCTGCTCTATCGGGAAGAAATGTTAGAATTTTACATCAACTTACACAGCCGGCAGATCATCCTGTGAATATTTATCACCCAGAAGGTGAGTATCTTAAAGGATTGGTTTTATACGTTGAATAGATTAATTACGCAGCTTAAAGGCTGCGTTAATTTTATGTTATAGAACACGTCTTCGTTAAATGAGGTTAAGCTGGAGAAAATTCCTAATTATTTAGTGTGTTCTGTAGCATAAATGATATATATTTGCACTGTGTTTTTCATGGTATTAGATTTAAGGTTAGCAATGAAGATTGGTTGTCGTGAGACAACCTTTTCTTTTTTATAGCCACTTATAATGTCATAGAAAAGCATTATTTGAAAATAAAGTTAATTCTGAAACAAAATACACTACATGTAGTGTTATATAACATATAAGTGCTATATTTGCACTGTGTTTTTCATGGTATTAGATTTAAGGTTAACAATGAAGATTGGTTGTCGTGAGACAACCTTTTCTTTTTTATAGACATTTCAAACCCTGTAACTCCTTAGAGAGTGACATTGAGAAAATCTATTTTTTACTTTTTTATTGTGAGTATAAAAAGAACTCCGCAATGAGCTTAAGAATCAGAAGCTGTATTGCGGAGTTTATTTTTTTATTAATCAATCGTTATTTTCTTTGAGCTGCTTCAAAACCTGCTTTAAGTGCTTTTAAGTTTATATTTACGATATCTTCGCCTTTACGTTCAAATATATCGCGTATGCTTTGCTCCAGTGCTTTATATTCAATGTTTAAAAAAGGAGCAGCAGCTCCGAGCATTACGATATTTGCAGTGCGGATAGAACCTATCTCTTTTGCTATTGCTTCAACGTCAAGCAAAACATGATTTGGAATCTTTTTGATCTCCTCATGAATAGCATTAATGTTTGGATAATTATTGATGTTTTCAAACGGTTGTGTGTTTGATACGATCCATCCCTCTTTTTTTAGATAGGGTAAATATCTTAAAGCTTCCATAGGTTCTAGTGAAATAATCAAATCAGCAGCACCTTTAGGGATTAGATCCGAAGCAATTGGTTTGTCAGAGATCCGAAGATTCGATTGTACATCTCCACCTCGTTGGCTCATGCCGTGTACTTCTGCTTGTTTCATATGAAGATCGTTTTTGATAGCAGCTTTACCAATTACTGCTGCAATAGACAGGATACCTTGTCCGCCTACGCCAGAAAGAATTATATCGACTTTCATTTTATTTCTGAGCTTTCTTTTTTCTACTTAAAGTTTGGATGCACTCACGTCTTGGTATGATAACCGACACTCCTTCATGAGTAATCTCTTTGCGGATAAGTTCCTTCATATCTTCAAAATACTTTTTAAGAGGAGTGATTACGTGAATGTGATTTTCGTCTACGCCAATACCTTGACAGATAGACTCTATTCGGCCAGTTCCTGCAGAATCCTGTCCGCCAGTCATAGCTGTAGTTTCGTTGTCGAGAATTAGAATTGTGACGTTTGCATTTTCATTGACACAATCCAATAAGCCTGTGATGCCTGAATGAGTAAATGTAGAATCTCCGATTACAGCAATTGCTGGATGTACTCCAGCTTCGCTAGCGCCTTTGGTCATCGTAATAGAAGCTCCCATATCGATACAAGTATCTATGGCTCTGAATGGAGGAAGAGCACCAAGAGTGTAGCAGCCTATATCGCTAAAAACTTTTGCACCTTCGTGTTCTTTTACAACCTCATTAAGCGCGTCATATAGATCGCGGTGTCCACATCCTTGGCACAATGCAGGTGGGCGACTTTCTACTATAGGCGAAGGTTGATAGAATGATTTGACCTCTTTTCCAAGGGCTTTTGCAACTAAGTCTGGATTTAACTCTCCATCACGAGGAAGTGTACCGTCGAGGCGTCCGTGTATTTTGTGATTTGTATCAAGAATGCTTCGCAATTGTTCTTCAATCACCGGAAATCCTTCCTCCATAATAATTAGCTCTTTGCACATTTCTGCTAGTTTTCTTACTTGTTTTAGAGGTAGAGGATATTGACTGATTTTGAGAACAGGGTTTTCAAAACCAAGAGGAAAGTTTTCTTGTAAATAATTAAAAGCAATACCACTAGCAATGATTCCGATGTTTTTGTTCGGTCCATCGAAGAAGTGATTGTATTTTGAAACTTCAGACTCTTGGGTAAACTCGTCTTGCTTTTTAAGTAGTTCTTTGTAGCGAGAACGAGCTATCGCAGGAAGAAGGATGTATTGTTTGCGGTGGTCAGCAATAAATGAAAGAGGGTTCTGCTCTTTTGCTTTGCGTTGTTCTACACCTGCACGAGAGTGAGCAAGGCGTGTAGTAATACGCAGTAATATAGGGTAGCCAAGTTTTTCAGATAGCTCGAAGCCATCATAAATCATATCATACGCCTCTTGTTGATTGCTAGGTTCCAATATAGGAAGCATCGCAAACTTTCCATATACACGATTGTCTTGTTCATTTTGGGAAGAGTGCATTGATGGATCGTCAGCAGTAAGAATAATCATTCCTCCATGCGTACCAGCAAGAGCGATATTCATAAAGGCATCTGCAGCGACATTAAGGCCTACGTGCTTCATGCAGGTAAGTGTTCTTTTGCCGGCAAAAGACATACCTATTGCAGTTTCTAGAGCTGTCTTTTCATTGGCACTCCATTTGCATCGAATGTTTTTTTCTTTTGCATCTGGTGCAGATTGGATATACTCCATGATTTCTGTGGATGGAGTTCCAGGGTAAGCGTAGATGCCGGATATGCCGGCATCAATTGCGGCTTGAGCTATTGCTTCGTCGCCCAATAATAAGCGTTTTTCCATTTATGTTTATTATAACAGTTAGCTTTGAATGTCTATTAAATTGAAAGTAAATGCTGAGCATTTCTACAAATGTAATTACTTTGTGCCATAAAACACAACTAATGGTCATGTTTTGTTATAATAAACGTAATTTTGTTAGCGGATATTGCGACGATTTAGAGCGCTGCGATAGCGTTGTGCGTTGACGCTATGCTGAGTTAGATTTTTAGCAAAAACATGTTTTCCCAAAAAGTCAGGCGAAGCACACATATAATAATAGTCGTGCTGCGCACTATTCAACACAGCTTCAATAGCTTGTATTGAAGGGATACGGATGGGCCCTGGAGGAAGTCCGGTTATCAAATAAGTATTATATGGTGATCGTGTTTCGAGATGTGTATGAAGTACGCGACGAATCGAAAAGTCTCCAACTGCATATTTAACTGTTGGATCTGCTTGTAATGGCATTTTTACTTTAAGACGGTTCAGATACATTCCTGCAATTAATGGATATTCTGGTAAATAAGCCGATTCCTCCTCTATAATTGATGCAAGAGTTGAAACTTCAATAGGAGAAAGTCCTATAGAGTCGGCTTGTTGTCGACGTTTCTCGTTCCAGAATTTATTGTATTCACTATTCAATCTGTCAAGAATACGATCACAGCTTGTATTCCAATATACTTGATAGGTATTGGGTATAAACATAGCTATAAATGTAGTATCCGTAAAGCCATATTTCTCGTAAATAGATTTATTGTTGAGCAATGCTAACATTGTGACAGAGTCGCACATAATGTTTTTGGTAAGCTTTACGGCTAAATCTTCTTTAGTTCTAACATTATTAAATGTGAGTTTTACCGGAGCTTGATATCCACTTTTTAGTTTCCGTATGATATTTAAATTACTTTCATTTGGAGTAATCTCATATCTACCTGTTTTGACCTCACTTGAATATCCAATCACATCAGAAAGAAATAAAAATGATTTGGGCTTAGATAGAGAAGCTTTCTGTTCAAGTGTAGACGTAACTTCAGAGATAGAATAAGATGGGTATATGTCAATGTAAACTATTTCTGTATTTTTACTTGAGGGTGATAAAGCGGAGTAGTATATAGCTCCGACAATTCCTGCTAGAGCAAGAAAGCTAATGCAGCAGAGCATAATGACGAATTTCGTTTTTGATAAAAGCGAATTTTTCATTGAATTTAATTGTTTGATAATCAGAAATGGTTGCAAAGATAGCAAGTTTTTTATTAAAAAAGTTGGTTAGATATTTTGTTATATTAAAATATTTACCCTATTTTTGCAACGCATTTGAGAGATAAATGCAGTAAAATTCAGTATTGGAAGAATGGGTGAGTGGCTGAAACCACCAGTTTGCTAAACTGACGTACTCGTAAGGGTACCGGGGGTTCGAATCCCCCTTCTTCCGCACTGAAAGAATAAAGTTAAGATATACCTATGGAAGGATGGGTGAGTGGCTGAAACCACCAGTTTGCTAAACTGACGTACTCGTAAGGGTACCGGGGGTTCGAATCCCCCTCCTTCCGCAAGGTAAAATATTTTAGCATTCCCATTAGGAAGAATGGGTGAGTGGCTGAAACCACCAGTTTGCTAAACTGACGTACTCGTAAGGGTACCGGGGGTTCGAATCCCCCTTCTTCCGCAATCAAAGGCGAGGATCTTCGGATCTCTCGCCTTTTTATTTTTACACCAGCTAAAGATCACGCGTAAATTTTTTATCCCACAGAAAATAAGATTGGTACAAAATTAAATACTATGATTCTAACTTATAACTTCTTGATTAGAATCTAAATAGATCTTTAACCGATCCTATTTAAAGCTTTTTGCAACTAATGTTCACTTTAAATGTTGTATTCAAATATAAATCTGCAAAAAAGAAGAATGCTTTATTCTAAAAAGTGCTTCATGTTTGTTTTTTTATACTCGTGTGTATCTAATTAATTATAAAAGTTATTATTATGGATTTTCAAACCCCTAAAACTATTGCCGGAGCTATGCCTCAAGATGTTGTTGGTAAAGCAGGAAAGAATGCAGTATTTATTGTGTATAAACTGCTAGATAAGAAACAAACTTTGGATTGTATTAGAGATGTGTGTGCCAATTTTTCGGCAATGATTCGCAGTATGCAGAACCGATTTCCGGAAGGAGGATTTAGTGCTGTTGTTGGTTTTGGAGCTCAGGCTTGGGGAAAGTATTTTGCAGAGCTAGGTAATCCGAAAGAGCTATCTACATTTGAAGAGATTAAGGGGGATAAATACACCGCTGTATCAACTCCAGGTGACTTATTTTTTCACATTCGAGCGAATGAAATGGGATTATGTCATGAATTTGCATCAATTATAGATATGAAATTAACGGATGTTGTCGAGTCTATTGATGAGACACATGGTTTTCGTTATTTAGATGGAAAGGCAATAATTGGCTTTGTGGATGGAACAGAGAACCCTTCTATTGATCTTGATCCATATTTTTTTGGAGTAATCGGACAGGAGGATCAGCCTTTTGCCGGAGGAAGTTATGTGTTTGTGCAGAAGTACATCCATGATATGAAAAGCTGGAATGCAACTTCTGTTTATGAGCAAGAAAAAGTAATCGGGCGTCATAAATTTAACGATGTAGAGCTTTCTGACGCAGAAAAACCAGATAATGCTCATAACGCAGTTACTAACATTCAAGATGAAGAAGGCAATGATTTGAAAATAATTAGAGGAAATATGCCTTTTTCAAATACCTCAAAAGGAGAGTATGGTACATACTTTATTGGATATGCATCAACATTTAGTACTACTCGTAAGATGCTTGAGAATATGTTCATCGGATCTCCAAAAGGAAATACCGATCGTTTACTCGATTTCAGCACAGCCGTTACAGGAACACTATTCTTCGCCCCTTCATATAATTTATTGAATCAGATGGGCGAATAAATAAAGTCATTTTACGACATAAAATAAGCGGCACAAATCTAATACATAGATATTGTGCCGCTCTTCGTATAAGCTAGATTAATTTGATTTTAGCAAATGTTTTACAGCCTCTTCCAGTTGTTTGTCTATTCCTTGTAGTTCTTCTTCCGGAGAATTATAGACAAGGATATCCGGTTGAAGTTCTTTATTCTCAAGGTAGTTCCCTTCCATATCTTTTACCGCAACTTGAGGAATGCCAAATACAATAGAAGGATCTATTTGAGGCTCCCACCATACGGCAGTCATGGTTCCTGGAACAGGAGTACCAATAAGTTTGCCAACTCCGAGTTGTTGATAAACAAAAGGAAATCCGTGAGCATTAGAGTAATTGTCTTCACATACCAATACCGCCGATTTTTTCAACCATTTATTGTAGGGATCGCTACCAATGTATTGTCCACGAGGTGCAAATTGTTGATACTCTTTACCACTTAGTAATGTAACAAGATCGTCATGTAGCCATCCGCCACCATTATGGCGTGTATCAACAATTACGCCTTCCTTGCTGCGACAACGACCCAGCAATTCTGAGTATGTTTTTCGGAAACTTTCGCTATCCATTCCTTTTACGTGTACATAGCCAAGTTTGCCGTTTGATAATTTATCAACCAACGCACGACGTTGTTCTACCCAGCGATCATAAAGTAATCCGTTTTCTTGCCCGTAAGAAAAGGGTTTCACTTGTTCATCAAATCGTTTACCGCTAGCCGGATCATAGATTGAAAGCAAGGTGAGTTTACCACCTTTTCCTGCAAGTAGAGGATAGAAGTCTGTATTTTTTAAGATTGATGTACCATCAATCTTTTCGATAACCATTCCATCTTTAATTTTTAGGTTCGATTTATCTAGAGGTCCTTTCTTTAAAATCTCTTTGATCAATAAACCATCACCATCATACTTGTTGTCGTAAAAAGCCCCAAGGGTGGCTGTTTGAAGAGTTGCGCCGCTACCGCCAAAACGTGCTCCTGTATGAGAAGCATTCAATTCGCCGAGTAATTCGCTGAGCATCTCCGCAAAATCATAGTTGTTGTTGATATGAGGTAAGAATTTGGCATAATCGTTTTTATACCCATTCCAGTCTATACCATGGATATCGGTTACATAAAACTTGTCAGCTACTTGCTGCCATGCATGATCGAAAATATAATCTCTTGTTTCGGCCGGACGAGCCTTGAAAGGTGCATTGTAGCTAATATTTGTGACTTTATTACCTCCGGTTTCAATCTTTTTTAATTGACCATTGCTTGCCATATAGATGTTTTTGCCATCCTTGTCCATATTAAGACTACCAAAACCAACCCCTTTGATAATTAATTTCGTAGAATTGTCTTTGAAGTTGCGCTCCCAAAGATCGCCACCTCCTTCAAAACTTGCTATGTAATAAAGCTTTTCACCATCAGGTGTAAGAACTGCATCACCTAGTGACGACGAATTGATGGTAAGACGCATTATACGGTCTTTAGCATTTACCAAATCAAATTGCAAAGGCTCCGTTTTTTGTTCCTCTTTTTTGACTGTGTCTTTCTTGGAAACGTTTTTCTTATCCTTGTCTCTATTCGGCTTCTCATCATTATAAGCTTCTTTGTTTTCTTTATTTACCTCTTCAAAAAGTTTAGCTTCTTCTTTAGACATTCTAAACTTATCGAAGGCTTCATCTTCAAAGAACATGATATACATATCACGTTGAGCTCCCCAGCTTCCATGGCTTCTATAGCCGGCACGATCCGAAGACCAAGTCATCGCTTTGCCATCTAGTACCCATTTAGGGCCGGCATCAGCATATCCACTTTCTGTAAGATTATGAATTGTGCCACTTCCGTCGGCTTTGATCAATGCGATATCGGTATTATTCCATCCTCCCACGCCAATGTATTTTGCCAGAATCCATTTGCTATCCGGCGACCATTGAAACCATTGATCTCCATCAGTATATGAATAATTGTATTTTCCTTCGAGAACAGTACGTGTCTTTTTAGACTCAAGATTTATTACTTTGATGGTAGTGCGATCCTCTAAGTATGCAATCTCTTTTCCATCTGGAGATATTTGAGGTTGGAATGATGCTATTTTAGCATTGGTAATCGGAGTCTCTTTTATTTCACTCGCATACGTAAAATATTTATCCTTCGGGTTGGCACGTTCTGCTTTATAAATATTCCAAATCCCATTTCTTTCAGAAGAGTAGATAATTGATTTGCCGTCTGGAGAAAACTCGATGTTGCGTTCTTGTTCCGGTGTATTTGTAATTTGTTTAGTAGTTTCAAATTCAGCAGAAGTAACATATACGTCACCGCGCAATATAAAAGCGATTTCTTTTCCATCAGGAGAAACAGCCATTTGTCCGGCTCCATTTTGAAGAAAAAGATCTTTGGGTTCATCAGTAATATCAGAAACAATATTGATTGCAATCTTTTGCGGATTATTACCTTCTTTTACAGTGTATATTTCTCCATCGTATGCATAGCAAAGCGTTCCATTATCGGCTTTTGATAGAAAACGGACAGGATGTTTTTGATGATTGGTAATGCGAATGTCCTTTGCGTTCTTATCGGTTAGGCTTTTCTTATAAATATTGAAAGTCCCATCTTGTTCGCTAAGGTAGAACATTGCTCTTTCATTGTCTGTCCAAATACCGTTACGGTCTTCTCCTTTGAAGTTTGTTACTTTTGTAAAAGTAGGCGAAGCACCAGAAATATCCATCATCCACACATCGCGAGCAATAGAGGATTGATGGTGTTTTCTCCAAGGATCTTCATAGCCTTTCTTATCCGTATACAAAGCCTTTTTACCGTCTTTAGAGAAGCAGATGTTTTCCAAACCTTCCGATGAGTATAACTTAGATCTACCTCCATTGGTGCTCACTTCATAGATCTGACTGTAAACTCTAGACGGAAACTTGATGTGATTCACATCGTTTTGAATTGATGCAGAAAAAAGAACCTTATCATTTAGATAAACTTCGGGGTATTCATTTGCAGAGTGAGACGTTAATTGTGTGGGAACTCCACCGTTTTTTGAAACGGTATATACATCAAAGCTACCTTTTCGATCACTTGCAAAAGCAATATTCCTTCCATCTTGCGACCAGATTGGTCGTGTGTCATGTGCTGTATGTGTGGTGATTTGAGAAGCTTTACCTCCTTGACTAGGTACAGTATAAATATCTCCTTTATAGCAAAATGCAATTGTTGATCCGTCGGGAGAGATAGTACAATTGCGCAACCAAAGAGGAGCATCTTGTGCGTAAATGCTGGATCCAATGCAAGTACAAGCAAGAAGTGATAATAATGTTTTTCTTTTCATGGACTGATATTGTAATTCTATGTTTTGTCTAAGTGTTGCAAATATATAAATATATTAAAGGAGTCTTAGGTTTGTTTATAGAATAAATTCATGATCAGAGATCGATTTATATAAAAGTGTTAGAGAAAGCAATACTTTGCTTTCCATTTGTATTGGATATTGAGTTGGAATGTTTATCTTGTTTTCGAAAACGGATAAGATCTTATATTTTTCTTTGATGAGTTGTTTTGCAAAATCATTTAAACTTGTAACGTAATAAGTTATGGTTGTCAAGTGTTATTTCAACAATAGAGACAAAGTTATTTGTAAAACAATCTTTAGAAGTGTATTAAGATTTTATTTTAAAGAAAATATTTATAGTTTTGCGACTACATCAAACACAAACTCAAATGAAAAAAGATTCGCTTATTTTTGAGATTATCGGTAAAGAATATCAACGTCAGTTGAAGGGTATCGAGCTTATTGCATCTGAGAATTTTGTTAGTGATCAAGTAATGCAGGCCATGGGCAGCTGTCTTACGAATAAATATGCCGAAGGTTATCCGGGCAAACGTTACTATGGAGGTTGTGAAGTTGTAGACCAAAGTGAAACGTTGGCAATGGACCGACTAAAGGAGTTGTTTGGAGCAGAGTGGGTGAATGTACAACCACACTCGGGAGCACAAGCAAATGCGGCAGTATTCTTAGCAGTATTAAATCCGGGCGATACATTTCTTGGTTTGAACCTATCACACGGAGGTCACCTTTCGCATGGTTCTCCTGTAAATAGTTCAGGTATTCTTTACAAAGCAACAGAATATGGTGTAAAAGAAGATACCGGTCTTGTTGATTATGACATGATGGAAGAAGTTGCTTTGCGCGAAAAACCAAAGTTGATCGTTGGTGGAGCATCCGCTTACTCTCGTGAGTGGGATTATAAGCGAATGAGAGAGATCGCAGATCGTGTAGGCGCTTTGCTTATGATCGATATGGCACACCCGGCAGGTCTTATTGCGGCAGGAATGCTAGACAATCCAGTTAAATATGCACATATCGTAACTTCTACAACACACAAAACATTGCGTGGACCTAGAGGTGGTATTATTCTTATGGGCAAAGACTTTCCTAATCCATGGGGTAAAACTACACCAAAAGGTGAGATCAAGATGATGTCTCAGCTTCTTGATTCTGCAGTATTCCCCGGAGTACAAGGCGGACCGCTTGAACACGTTATTGCTGGTAAAGCTGTTTCTTTCTTCGAAGCTTTGCAGCCTGAATACAAAACATATCAAGCTCAAGTGCAAAAGAATGCGGCAGTAATGGCACAAGCTTTTGTGGATATGGGCTATAAGATCATCTCCGGCGGTACAAGTAACCACAGTATGTTGATCGATCTTCGCACAAAGTTCCCCGATCTTACAGGTAAAGTTGCAGAGAATGTTTTAGTTCAAGCAGATATTACGGTAAACAAAAATATGGTTCCGTTCGATTCTCGTTCACCATTCCAAACTTCAGGTATTCGTATTGGTACCGCAGCAATCACAACACGCGGATTGAAAGAAGATCAAATGGGCGATATCGTTGAACTGATCGATGCGGTACTTTCTAATCCTACTTGTGAAGCAACCTTCAAAGCAGTAAGAGAAAAAGTAAATGCTAAGATGGAAGATCTTCCATTGTTTGCATGGTAATTAAAGATCCTAAACTTTAAAAAGAGAGCAGCATAATCTTACTGTTAGGTAATGCTTTCTGTATAAAGAGCGACTCAAAAGCAATAAAACTGTCTGATGTAAAGAGTTTTCTTACATCGGGCAGTTTTTTTGTTTATATATCTTCTTGATTCTGTAAATAAGCTAAAAGCTATTGTTTCAAACAAAAGCCAGAATATAACTTTAAAATTCGATTTATATCAATCTATAGATATGATTTAAAACACGTTTCATCGGTGTATGAATAGAGAATAGTAGTAAGCTTTTGAAGGAATTAAATTGTATATTTGCAGCTATTCTTAACTAACCAACTAATATTTTTTATCTATGACTAAAAAACTAGTTTCTTTCTTTGCTTCGGCAGCGATGCTTGTTTTGTCGTCGTGCGATGGAGAAGCGACAAAGGAGATGTCTTATAATCAAGGCATCAACATTGTGCCAATTCCAGCAAGTATGACTCAACAAGAAGGTAATTTTAAGTTTGATGGTAAAACTCAATTTGCAGCTTCTTCTGCAGAAGCGAAGACAATTGCTGAGTTTTTTGCCTCAAAAATGAAACTTTCTACCGGTTATGACTTTAAAGTAGTAGATGCAACTCCATCTTCAAACTTTGTGTCTCTTGCAGTAGATACATCTATCGAAACAGGTGACGAAGGTTATACACTTGTATCGGATAGCAAAGGAGTTACTGTAATCGGAAAAACACCTCAGGGGTTATTCTACGGTATGCAAACTTTGCTACAATTGCTACCTGCTGAGATTGAAAGTGCTACAGCGGTTAAAGGTATTGCTTGGTCTTTACCTGCAGTGACAATCAAAGATGAGCCTCGTTTCGAATGGCGTGGTATCATGCTTGATCCATGTCGTCACTTTATTCCTGTAGAAAACATCAAAAAACAACTTGATGTATTGGCTATGTTCAAGATCAACACATTCCACTGGCACTTGACAGAAGACCAAGGTTGGAGAATTGAGATTAAGAAATATCCTGAACTAACTCAAAAAGGTGCTTTCCGTACAGAGGGAGAAGGTTACCAATATGGAGACTTCTATACACAAGAACAAATCAAAGAAGTTGTAGCATACGCTTCAGCTCGCTTTATTACAGTTGTTCCTGAAATCGAAATGCCGGGTCACGGTCTTGCAGCTCTTTTCGCATACCCAGAACTATCTTGTACAGGAGGTCCTTTCAATGTGCGTAACATTTGGGGTGTAGAAGAAGACGTATATTGTGCAGGTAACGACTCTGTATTTGCATTCCTAGAAGATATTATTGACGAAGTTGTTCCATTGTTCCCAGGTGAATACTTCCACATTGGTGGAGATGAGTGTCCGAAAGATCGTTGGAAAAAATGTCCTAAATGTCAAAAGAGAATGCGTGAGAATAACTTGAAAGACGAGCACGAACTTCAAAGTTATTTCGTACAACGCATGGAAAGATACATCAGCAGCAAAGGCAAAAAGATGATCGGATGGGATGAAATCCTTGAAGGAGGTCTTGCTCCGGGCGCAGGTGTAATGTCATGGCGTGGTGAAGAAGGTGGTATCGAAGCGGCAAACATGGGCCACGAAGTTGTAATGACTCCGGGCAACTGGTTGTATCTAGACCACTACCAAGGCGATCCTAAGGTGGAGCCGGTAGCAATCGGTGGACACACAACTGTAGAGGAAACATATAGCTATGAGCCAATTCCTGCTGCTATTGCTGAAGATAAGAAACACTTTATCAAAGGAGCACAAGCAAATGTATGGTCAGAGTACATGTACACAATCAATGAAAACTCTACATTGGACGAAAACTACAATGTAACAGGCAACTATCTTGATAGCTCTAAGAAGCGTCAATATAATAATGAATTGATGGAGTATCGTATTTACCCTCGTATCATTGCGCTTGCTGAGTTGACTTGGACTCCAAAAGACAAGAAAGACTATAAAGACTTTGAGCGTCGTTTACCAAATCAATTGGTACGTCTTGATATGCACGATATCAATTACCACATTCCATTGGTTGAGCAAAGAGGTGGTTCTAGCAATGTAGTTGCATTTGTAGACTCTACGATGATGGACTTTACAACAACACGTCCTATCAAGATCGTTTATACACTTGATGGAACAGAGCCTACAGCAAACTCTACAGAATACACTGCACCATTCAGCATCAAGGAAACTACAACAGTGAAAACTCGTACCGTACTTCCTTCGGGTAAAATGAGCCGTGTACGTACTATCAAAGTTGAAAAGCAACCTTATGCTCCTGCTACGGAAGTTGCAAACGCAAAGAAAGGTCTTGCAATCAAGAGTACAACAGGTCAGTTCCAAGGTGTAGAAGAGTTGACAAAAGCAACAGACTGGAAAGAAGGTCGTATCGACTCGCTATATCAAGTGAGAGTAGATAAAAACTTCGGTAAGATTGATAATAAGCCTGCTTATGCAGTAATCGCTGAAGGTTTTGTAAATATTCCGGAAGACGGAGTATATACATTCTCTTCGGATAACGACCAAGTTTGGATCGACGGCAACCTATTGATCAACAACAACGGTGAAACA
The DNA here is from genome assembly GCA_051656605.1 of Tannerellaceae bacterium. Classification (GTDB taxonomy): domain Bacteria; phylum Bacteroidota; class Bacteroidia; order Bacteroidales; family CAMTPD01; genus UBA12018. Next base: position 194,294 of record JBOGCF010000049.1, read on the forward strand.
AAACGTTTCTCTCGTCACGATGCATCGGTAGCACTAGCCAAAGGTCTACACCCAATCAAAGTTATCTTTATCGCTACAATTACAGGCGGATGGCCAAGCTACTGGAACGATGGAAACATTCAGTTCCGCAAAGCTGGTGAAGAAAAATGGTCTACTATCAAACCAGACATGTTATTCTATTAATAAGCATTATAGATACGATAGAAAGTCCCGGAAATAACTTCCGGGACTTTTTTTTATGATTATGGTTGAAGTTTCGCACAAAATTGCCATATTTGTGCAAGTTAAAAACAGAAACAAAGCAAACGCTAAACAAATTATTTATGAAGAAGTTTTTTTCTCTATTCATTCTATGTATGATCAGTGCGATGGCGATGGCTCAAACCGGTGGTGATGCACTTATCAATTGTGTTTGGAACAACACATCAGGCACCAACAAGATTCAGTTCTTCAAAGAAAGCAACGGGACCTATTATGCAAAGATTGTGTGGTTGAAAGATGCGTTGAATAGCGACGGTACACCAAAGCTAGACACAAAGAATCCTGATAAAGCAAAACGTTCGGATAAGTTGAAGGGAACTTCTGTGGTTTGGGGCTTGAAATATGAAGACGGTAAGTGGGCCGATGGAACACTTTACTCACCAACCAAAGGGATGATCGTGAAAGGTTCTGTAACGCTAAACGACAAAGGTCAGTTGATGCTTAAAGGAACAAAGTGGGGCATCTCACAAACAGAAACATTCAACAAAGAAGCGTTGAAATAAACATCTCGACAATTACAATATAAAGCCTTTATAATGCGTGATAAACTAGCATTGTAAAGGCTGTTTTTTTACCAAGAATAAGTTATTGCAGCAACAAAAAAGCGAGCGGATTTCCTTTTAGGAGGAAGATCCGCTCGCTTCGTGTTTATATCCTTACAGAGTAATAGAAAGCAATTCTGCACCCAATTGATGCAATGCGTGCTCCAACTTTCTCACTTGTTCGGGACGAGGGTTGCTGGTTCCGGAAGCATAATGCCAAAGCTGTTTTTGGTTTATCCCGGTGATGCGCTCAAGTCCTGCTTTTGTAAAAAGCTTAGAGTAAACATTTAGCAAAGACTTTACATCCATCTTGAAAGTTAACTGATAATCACCTTTCAAAATGTCGGGCAACTCAAACCCTTCCTCTACCATGCTTTCAATATAATAATTAATCGCTTCCACCATGTTGGTTTTGATCTCTTCAATGGTTGCTCCGGTCGTAATAATGCCTCCTAGATCATCGTGATCAATATATGCGGCATAATTATTCTCGCTTTGTTCGATGATAATATTTAATTCATTCATAATAAACAATCTCTATGTATATAAAGGAATGATAAAGACTAATCAAATGAGAGTTATTTAATCCCGGCTTGTTTAAGTATACTTTTCTCCGTTCCAATAGGAAGGGTGTCACTTAACTTTCCCGGAACGATAATAAAGAAACGTTCTCCATCCTTTTTTAGTTTGCGATGGGACCCTTTTCCTCCTTCTACAAGTATCCAGCCATTTTGTATTAATAGGTCAAGAACTTCTTTTACTTTCTTTGCCATAGACCTCCTTTCGTATATACTATGAAACGATGTAAAAGTAACTATATTTCTATTATATAACAACGACTATTGATTAATTCTTTATCAATATTTGCTGTTTATTATTCTTTAAATCATTGTGTTGCGAAGCGATTACTTCGAAAGCTGGTAATTGTTTTTTACGTTGAAGGTAGTTGTTTGGCGGATGTCGTTGCTTGCTGCCCCGATCATGGCTTCAAACTCGCCGGCTTCTACCACCCATTTGTAATCACGGTTGAGCAGACGCAAGTCGTCTTTGCCAAGCGTTAGTTTAACTTCCTTTGATTCGCCCGGTTGAAGCGACACGCGTGCAAAGTTTTTCAGTTGCATGTAAGGCAACACTACAGAAGCCTTCTTGTCTTGCAGATAAAGCTGTACCACTTCGTCGCCTGCTTTTTTGCCCGAGTTCGTCACCGTAACAAAAACATCTACCGATACATTGTCCGGAGTTTCATTTACCACAACACGCGGAGTGCCGTATGTAAAGTTGGTATAGCTAAGACCGTAACCAAAGGGATAAAGCGGTTGTGCTGTAGACTCGATGTAGTCGTGACGACTTTTCTCTTTCGAGCTGTAGTAAACCGGAAGCTGACCTACGGTTTTCGGAATCGAAATAGGCAATCGGCCGGCCGGATTGTAGTCGCCAAACAAAACATCGGCAATGGCATTTCCGCCCTCACTTCCCGGATACCACGCATTAAGTATAGCAGGAACCGTTTCGGCAGCCTTGCTAATATCGAGCGGACGACCTTGAATCATCACCACAACCACCGGTTTGCCCGTAGCACGCACCGCCTCGAGCAGTTCGTTTTGTTTGCCCATCAGTGTAAGCGATACACGGTCAAACCCTTCGCCCGACTCCATATCGGCAAGTCGTTTGCTATTTGCGTTAGCAATAGCGGCGCCTGTTTCCTTGAACTCTACCTCAAAGTCGCGTGCACTCGATCCGCCCAGTACAACAACGGCAACGTCAGATTGCTTGGCAGCTTCTACCGCAGTAGCAATTTCCGTATGCAACGTATCGCGGATGGCGCAACCTTTTACGTAGTTTACCTTTGTCTTTGGAAGTTTATTCTTGATTCCCTCAAGCACCGTCACGATTGCCTCGTCGGGTTGAGGAGAAGTATAGTCGCCCAGTTGGTTGTACATCATGTCAGCATTTGGACCAATCACGGCAATCGATTTCAACTCTTTCGAAAGCGGAAGTAAGTCGTTCTCGTTTTTCAAAAGGATGATCGACTGCTGCGCAACCTCACGCGCCAAGTCTTTGTTGGCTTGTGTATTCACGTTTGCTTTGGCAAGTTTAGGATCTACGTATGGGTTGTCGAATAGACCTAAGTCGAACTTTAGGCGAAGTACACGAACAAGCGCACTGTCTACAGTTGCCATCGAAACCTTTCCTTGCTTTACAGCCTCTACGAGCGGAGCGGCAAAGCAGTTGGCACCCAAGTCGGAGTCAACACCGGCATTGATTGCTTCGATTGCAGCCTCTTCTTTGTTTGATGCCACACGTTGCGAAACCAGTCCGTCAATCGCATAAAGGTCCGAAACGACAAAGCCGTCGAATCCCCACTCATTCTTCAAAACCTCCGTAAGCAAGTATTCATTTGCGCTACACGGAATACCGTCGATTTCATTGTAAGCTGTCATCAACGATTTCGCGCCAGCCTTTACCGACATCTCGAACGGAAGGGTAAGTTCCGAAAGCAATTCGCGCTTTCCGGCATGTGCCATACCTGCATTGTGTCCGCCTTCAGGCACGCCATAAGCGGTAAAGTGCTTTAAGGTTGCGGCAATGTTTTTGCCCGAGTTAAGGTTGTCTCCTTGGAAGCCTTCCACGAGTGCAACACCCATTTTTCCGTTCAAGACAGGATCTTCACCGTAGGTTTCCTCCACGCGCGACCAGCGAAGTTCGCGTGCCACGTCTACTACAGGGCCGTAGCCGATGTGCGAACCTTGCAAACGCGCTTCTTCGGCAATGCAAGCAGCCATGCGCTTGATGAGTTCGGTGTTCCAGGTACTGGCCTGACCGATCGACGTAGGGAACACGGTAGTTCCGATGGCCATGTGTCCGTGCGGACACTCCTCGGCAAGCATTACCGGAATACCCAAGCGGGTGCTGTCTTGTGCAAATTGCTGAAGTGCATTCGTTGTTTTGGCTGCCAGCTCCGGATTGAGACCTGTTTTCAAAGTCTTTTGTGTCCACGGATCGGCACGCAGTGTAGCCCAAAACGAACCAATGTGCCTGTCTTTTAATTCCGATTTGTATTTATCACTAGGAATGCATTCTTTGTCATTGATCTTGGTATACATAAACCAGCCCAGTGGGTGAGCCAATTGTCCTACCTTCTCTTCCAGTGTCATCTGGTTCATAAGGTCTTGTACGCGATCTTCTCTTGGCGACAAACTGTTTTCGTAAACGTCGAGTTTGCCATTCTTATTCAGGTCTCTGAATTTTACCTTCGATTTCGAAACGGACTTCTTTTTCGGAGAAGCCGTTGTAGTATTCGCCACTGCGGATGTAGATAAACCTACAAGCGAGGCTAGCATGATAAGGGCTTGTTTCTTAGGAATCATTGTGTTGATTAAGCGTTTTCTTATTGTTGGTATTACACCTGCGAATATACGAATATCTTTTATAAATGCAACACGTTTTAAGGAAGGGGGCAAGTAATCCTGCTTCGTTTTATATGGATTTGTTGCGATGATTAAATCGATTGGTCATGAAGTCTTTTTTTATTCTTCATGAAGATCAAATCGTCAGGTCGCCATGAGGGCACTGAAAAAGGCTGTGTTTTTTATCAACTCTCCGTGCTAGTATACAAAAATGGTTATAATGACTTCTTTTTTAAGAAGAGGCATTATAACCATTTTTACTTATAAATTTCGCATATAACTTTATATAGCTA
>JBOGCF010000050.1:0-23428 GCA_051656605.1 Tannerellaceae bacterium
CCGTTGGATTTTTTAATCTAATTAATCACCTTCATGAAAGAACTTCAGTTATCATCACCACGAATAAATCTCCGACAGAATGGGCACAGACGCTTGATGATACAGTCTTAGCTACTGCTCTTCTAGATCGGTTACTTTACAGGTGTGAAGTTGTAAAACTTCAGGGTACAAGCTATAGAATGGAAAATAGAAAGAAAATTTTTACTGAGTAATTAATCCGGTAGTCTTGTTTATATCGGCTATAAAGTGCAGAAACAACTTTTCCGAAAAACGACGAACTGAAATTTGCTTATTACAGTTATCCTGATCAGCGCTACGCTCTATTTTGTATAAAAGCTGTATTTGTCCTAATACATAACTGGCTAAAGCTTCATTCTCACAGAAATCACGAACTGATAAACCACTTGACTGTTGTCGGTCTAGTATAAACTTAAATTCTTCTTTTGTCATACATCTACTTTTTTTAGTGTACGCCAAAAGAAGAACTTTATTTTAAGCCAAAATAGTTGTAGTTACTCGGGGGCTTACCAAAAAAATAATAATATGGATAATCTATACAAACAAATAGGAGCAGCGTATTGTTTTTAATAGGAAAAGTGAGCATGTTTTCAGTATTCACTAAAATCAATGTATTATGAATATTAATGTTAATAAAGTAATGTATCTGGGGAATCATATCTCTAGCTTTACGGTTAATGCTCCTACTGGTATTGGGTATGCTTTTTGGATTAAAGTCGATTATCGCAAAAATCATCACCGTGACAAAGTTCGGAATGTAGAAGAAAGTCAAGAAGAGGAAGATCAATCGTTGGGGATTGACCTTAATTTAGGATGGCATAAATCAGATCGAGGTCCGTCTGTCTCAGTATGGCAAACTAAATCTTTGAATTTAAAAGATATTCCTGGCCTTGAAAAAGGGATGGAAGTTCGTCTGGATATAGAGGTTCGATTGGGTTCTAATTCAGTGCCGAGTGCTTATTCGTTTTATTATGATCCGGAATCCGATTTGACTGCATTTTATGAAGCTCATGGCACAAGTTTTGATGCATCTGTCAAATATATTGATTGTCGGAAAAAATGACAATATAAAGATCCTTTAAATTCAGATTAATTGATTTGAAGTTGTAAATACAAAAAAAAGCCGATTCTCACGAACCGGCTTTTTTCGGTTGCCTGATCAAGGACAACCAAACCTAAAATCTAATCAAAACCTCATGAGAAAAACAGCATGAGGTGATTTTTGAGGAAAAATTTAATTAATTAGCTAACCTATTTTTCCTCTATGGTGTAAATATAAATAAAAAAACAGTAACAACTAATACAAAGTAGTGTGTATTTTATTTAATTGTTGCAATTGATATTGTCTAAAGAAAATTGATCAAAGCACTAGATGCCAATGTTTGTTTGTGTAATCGTCGTGTGTAATGTATTGATGCTTTTGCGCTATTATTTTTATACATCATAGTTTATGTCCAAAACAACCTAGTGCTAAGACTAACCTGAGCTATACGTGTGTAGCACGGTGTAGAGCTGGAAGTGTTTCTATACTTTATAATATAATGGTTTAATTAATGCAACCCTGCTTTTTGCTATCACGTTATTTGATGCAAATTGCAGGGTTGTTTTATATTTGCTGATTACACGATATGTATTGGGTGTGTGTTGATGATATATTATCAATGGTATTTCTCGAAATAAAACGTCATAAAGTGATTGTATTTCAAATGTTTGTATATATTTGTCGATGTGTGATTTGAGTCCGGTTACTGCACCGGAAATAATGATGTTTGTCTTAATATTTAGATTATTGAGATTTAGTTAAGGTAGAGCGAGATGGTGTTGCGTGAGCAATGAACGTCTCGCTCGTTTTTTTGAGTATCTTATTGTAGCAATTGCTGATATATTATCAGCTGTGTTTGTTGAAAAAAAGAGCTGAATCAGAATTAATTAGAAAAGGTTTGTATATATTTGTCAATATAGAAATTAGCATGTTTAAAGTTTAAAGTATGGAAGCAACTGTAACAAAAGGAAATCACGGCGCAAATGTGAGGCGCTGGCGTGAGTGGCGAAACATCAATCAAGATGTTTTGGCAGAGATGATTGGCGTTTCACAGGCTACGATGTCCGGGATAGAAAAGAAAGAAACAATAGACACCGAAACTGTGGAAAAATTAGCAAAAGCATTGGATATACCTGTAGAGGCAATAACCGAATTGACTAAAGAAAACTCCGTGAATATTTTCTCGGGGAGCTGGAATGATCAAGCAACCTTACAACAAAATATTGGTGGGACAGCAACTGTTGCACCAACATTTAATCCGATTGACAGAGTCGCAGAATTGTATGAGCGATTACTCAAGTCGGAGCAAGAAAAGATCTCGCTGCTTCAAGAAGTATTGCGAGATAAAACAAGATAACACTTATAAGTTTTTAGATTTTAAAGGTTTTTTGTAATAGTACATGAGGTATTATTTGAAAAGGAAAAGCGAGACCGTATTGCGTGAGCAACGAAGGTCTCGCTTGTTTTTTATAATCGAATGGGGGTTAGTTTCTGGCTACGGAGAGAAATATCAATCCCTTTTCTTCGTGATACTTCACCGTGTAATCGTTGATCTGTGTAATGCTCATATCGGCAGGCATTTCATTAGTGTCGGGAAAGATAAGTACATACATGCAATGCAGCAACTCGTCATACACACAGCTTAGCGTAGCTTCGCTATCGCGTAGCTCTACAACTGTGCTTTCATTGGTTTTACCAAACATGACTTTAACTCCCGGCAATTGCATTTTATGCAAATCGGTATACGGCGTTTCGATGATAGTGCATGCCATCTTGATCTGTGGCATAAGTAATGTGTATGCTTCCATAGGCTTAAAATTTATGGGCAGAAAGAACGTAAAAGGGGGTGTTCGGCACTATTAGATGCGGTAATTTCTTATTGAAATGGACGGATAAATTATCAATGCCAATATGGATATTTTATCAAATAAATTGGTTAATTATTAAATGGTTGTATAATAACTAGTTGCTGCTCTATATATTTGCTTTTAACCAATAAATAATTGAAATGGGAAAAAAAAATTACAACAGAACAGGCTAGTGTTGCCGAGAGTAGAAAGGTGATAACGCAGTCGCGCAAATTGTGTACGGATTTAGAGAAGTGTAGAGCGGAGGAAAATGGAGGAGTGAGGTTTTCCGTATTTCAGAAAAAGATCGCAGAGATGAAGCAGAAACTAAACGACTTGCTGCAGATGCTGCCCAAACCCAAATTGTATATTACCAACTACCGGAAGTTGGCACAAGCTCTGGCTCGGCTACGCGCAGAGAAAGTGCTGATTGGGTCGGCATGGCTTATTGTAAAATGCTGTATGTTTGTTTTTATTTTTACAGAAAAAGATTTTACAAAGGGAGGTTTTTGGAGGATAATCAACAACTCGGAGCCCGAAAGTGATGAAGAATTTATTAAAAAAGATGAAAAGTAAGCTTTTTATCACCTAAACCAACTATCGTTTTAACACTTTGTTTTTACGCCCTCATATTTGCTATGGGGGCGTTTTTTTAGATGAGAAGTATCACAAAAGAGTTATTTTGGTTTTGTATTTTGTTGATTTTGACTGTTATATGATATTTTTATAGGGTTTGGTCAAGTGTTAATTCGTGATTTTGCAGTTAGAATCTCTTTTATAGCTTTGCGACTGTAGTGATAAGTTAAACAAATGCTAATAAATAAGTTATGACCAAATTGTTAAATGTAGACATTCCATTTTGCAGCCACGATGCCTACCGGGCGCTGTCGATGCACAACCGATGTGTTTTGCTTGCGATGTATCACTTGTGGCTGGCTCACGGAAAAAGAAATGTGCCCTTTGATGCTCAGTTTAAAAAGCTGATGTGTGAGGTGCTTAGTGTACCAGATTTCAATTACTTCGACCTGGGGCGAAATACACGTGCCAAATACGCAAAATTAAACCTCGTGACCACCTCCGAAGTGTTTGTTTTTGTACAAAATACACCAGACTACCCCGGTGATTCGAAATCGTGCACAAATGCACGGCCACGAGTACAAAATGCACGGTTACGAGCACAAAATGCACGGCCACGAGTACAAAATGCACGATCACAGATACAAAAATGTGCTACAAAACCGGAGGTCTTAATGGTGGAAACCCCTTTGCACGATAGCTTTATCAATGGTTGAGTGCCTGATTTTTGTGATCGAAAAAAAAACAATAAAAAAACCTATATATATAAATATATATAAACATACCGGGCTACCTGACGGCGCCGGTATGTAATGCAAAAAAAAATACGCATGAAAAACAGAGGAGTGATCAACTTGATCAATAAGCAAACCGGCGAGGAGCTTCGTCTCGATCTCGACCACCTGAAGGCAACTCGTGGTTTTTGTCCGGGCTGCCACCACAAACGTACCGACAAGCGCAACCGGTCGTTTCGATGGAATGCTCAAAAGGGCTATGGCTTTTGCTACTACTGCAATGTGGTGTATTACGACAAAGACCGCACAGCCTACAATACGGCGGTTTCACCACGTCAACAACAACCGCAGCCACAGCTCCAGATTGTGGAAATCGAATTCATCACTTCAAATCAATAATAATTCATTAACAAACCTTGTGTTCATGGAAAACAACAACAAAAAAGTACAGATGGAGCAAACGGCTCCGAGTATGTGCGATCCGCAAGTGGCGCACGATTACCTTGTAAAAACTTTCCCAAAAGGCGAGCGAGAGCTTTCGGAAAAAGGGTGTCAATTCTTTCGTGCTCGCGGCATCGATCCCGAGATAGCCAGGCAGCTGGGGGTGTTTAGTCTCAAGGAGCGCAACGGAGGCGAGCGTATCGGCTTTGTGTATCAGGAGAATGGTCTCGACCACAGTATCAAAACGCGCTGTGTAGATAGCAAGCAGTTTGCCGCTATGCCTACCGGAGCCAAGCAGATTCCGTACAATGCGGATGTAATTGGCAAGTATCCGTTTTTGGTGATTACCGAGGGCGAAAGCGATACGCTGGCTTTTCTGGCTGCGGGTATTGTGCCTGCTTTGTCTACTCCCAACGGTGGCGGAGCACGCGAGCTAAAGTGGCTCGAGGCATACAAAAAGCAGCTAGAGCAGGTAGAAACCATCTACATTGCCACCGACACCGATACCAAGGGCAACGAACTGGCCACGGTATTGATTGCCGAACTGGGCAGCAAGCGTTGCCGCAGGGTGAGTTTTGGGGAGTACAAAGATGCCAACGAGCTGTTGATGGCAAGGGGAGCCAATGCATTGGTACAGGCACTGAACGATGCTACCGAGATTCCGATTCCGAATGTGTTGTCGCTCAGTTACGACGAATTCGAAACCTACCTGTTGCAGGGTGGAATGCGTGGTGTGAAAATGGGCTTCGACAGGCTCGACGATATGGTGCGTTGGCGTTTGGGCTCGTTTGCGGTGGTAACGGGTATTCCCGGGCATGGCAAATCGGAATTTGTCGATTACCTCACGCTGCGTCTCAACCGCATGCACGGCTGGAAGGTAGCGGTGTATAGCCCCGAAAATCAGCCTGCTGAATACCACATGAGCAAGCTGGCTTCGAAGATTACGGGTCGTAAGTTTAGCATCGAGTCGCTTGCAAATGGCGACCTCAAGGCGGTGTATAACGATATCAAGCGTAACTTCTTTTTCGTAAACTCGGCTATCAATTCGGTAGATGAGATACTGAAAACCTGCGAGGAGCTGGTGGTGCGCGAAGGGGTGCGGGTGATCACGATAGATCCGTTCAATACACTCGAGCATCACCGCATTCCGGGTATGAGCGAAACGGAGTATATCAACCTGTTGCTCGGGGCACTCACCGCATTTGCACGAAAGTATATGGTGCTGGTGATATTGGTAGCTCACCCGCGCAAAATGGAGGTGCTCAATCCTGCGGGTGGTGCCAAGCGCTACAAAGAGCCTACGATGTATGATATCAGTGGATCGTCTCACTTTCTCAACCGCGCCGATGTGGGCGTCGTGGTATATCGATCGGGCAAAGAGGAGGAAGATCCTACGGGGCACAAGAACTTTGTACGTGTTACGGTAGAGAAGGTACGTTGGCGCGAACTGGGACCGGGTGGGCAGTGCTTGTTGCGCTACAACTACAACAATGGGCGCTATGAAGGCATCGATACGCCTACCAACATCTGGGACAATGCCTGGTGGCCTGAGGGGGTGAGTGAAGACTGAAAATAGTTTTCACGAAGATGGCAAAAAGTTTTCGGGGAGATTTTCAAGAATCTTCCCGAACAATTTCAAAAGTCTTCACGAATACGTTGCGGGGTATTCGGGAAGACTTTTTTTCGTTTCCGGGGAGCCTAGGGTTCGCCCAGAAAATGAACAATGCATTTTACCAGTAAAGGTGGCAAGATCTTCATATACGGGCGCCAGCCTTTCTTGATCAAGGCTTGCTTGAGCCCTCGGGTGTCCTTGATCCACCGTGCCAGTGTGCGCGAAGCAGCCTGGGGTGTGTTGCCCGGATTATACATGCAGGCAAGCTCCATAAAGGAGTAGGAGCGGAGCTCGAATTGGTTAGCTTCTGTCGATTTACTCATAATTTTTCGATCTGGTTATTGCTTTCAATATACGAAAAATTCACCTAAAAACCGCCAAATATTGGGGTGGAAAACGTACAAAAACGTACAAATAAATCCATAAACGTACAGGAACGTACAAAGACGTAAATGGCTCTTTTGCCGTGTCTTATATTTGTGTCGTAATCAAATAACAACAAATTATTCACTTTAAAAAAACAATTGAATTATGGCATTGAAGTACAAAACAGTTTTGAGAAAAGACATGCGTAAAGATGCGGCAGAAGATGCCAAACTGGTTTACGGAATTACTAAGGCAACGGGACAATACACATTTAAGCAAATGTGTGAAGACATCACCGATACGTGCTCGGCTACCGAGCCCGATGTGCGCATGGTGATCAGCGCGATGGTGTTGATGGCAAAAAAAGCGATGCTGCGTGGTGAAACCGTGGTGATCGAAGGATTTGGCAACTTGCAGCTCAAGGCGGGCAGTGCCGGAGTAGAGAACGCCGAAGACTTTAAGGTGTCGCTGATGAAAAAACCGCGCTTGCTGTTTAGAGCGAGCAAGTCGCTGCTCAAGATCCAAAACGACGCACGCTTTGAAATGATCGACGCTGTGGAGGTGCCGGTAGAGTGTGACAGACCTCATAGCTTGGATTAAGGATGGCAAAGAAAGAAAATCCATTTCTAGGGAAAAAGGCTTCGTTTGTAAAGCAGCTCTACGGAGCTGCCTGCGAAGCGGGCCGGGCCTTTGAGCTGAACCCGGCAATGATCCTCTCCCAGGCAGCCATCGAAACAGGGTGGGGAGGAAGCAACTATGCCAAGCGTGGCAACAACTATTTTGGCATCATCGCCTGCGGCAAGCCCAACGCATACTGGAAGGGTGATAAGAGCTCGGTAAACAGCAACGGCCTTTGCTTTCGCAAATATGCCACAGCAACCGATAGTTTTATGGACTATGGTCGCCTGTTGCGCGTGCAGTATCCGCGTGCTGCGGAGAAGAGCTACTTTCCGGCTGCCTTTGCGCAGGAAATCTCTTACAGTGCATACATCTCGGAAAAGAATGGCGACAACCGCGAGCACTACCGCAAGATGCTGATCTCGATCGAGGCCGATATCCGCGACATCGTAGCGGAACACGAACTGGATCTCCCTTTTGACAACGACACATGCGTTGATACGGAAAGTGATGTAGAACGTAAATCATTTTGGAATGAAGAAGATCAAGTCTTTGCTTGAGTTGATCTGGGCCTTGCTAGGCTTATTGATCGGCAATTGCCCAAGAGCCCGCCAACCGGCCAATTGCCCTATTTTGTAGTATGAATTGTAGCATGAGTTGGTAATCAAAAGCCACCGTAAAACCTCCGATATCGGAGACTTTGCGGTGGCTTTGCCGTATTATGAAAGGAGCAGCACTGTGCTTTGTCATGGCTGAATTATAAATTTGGCCATTTTTGCCAGCTAGTATTCTACTTTGTAATCCTTCTTTACGGAATCACCTTTCCATGCCTTTTTAGTAGTCCAGTCGGCAGCAGGATCTGTCCAGAATTTATTATCAGCGGGTAATCCCAAAGGCAGAAAGCTTAGAGAGGCCATGTAGAGACTACCTGTAGAAGTGTAGCCATCTGCCATTTCAGGCTGACTGCCATTAAAACCAAGAACAAGCCACCCATTATTATCAAAGTTTTGATTTCCATCGTACATGTTTTTATGAACGGCTGTAAGTGCACAACGGACTTGAGCTGGTAATATATGTGCCGGAAGTTTTTCGCGCAGAGCAACATCGGCAAGTGATTGAAAAGCTGCTGTTCTGTAGGTAACCGATCGCCCAAAAGCGGGGTAAGTTCCGTCGGGTCCGATAATACGTTCAGAAAACTCGGCATGTCTTACCATGCGTTTCATTGCTTCTTCATACTCAGACTCATTGGCTTTTTTCAACGGTTTCATTGTTTCAAGCATAGCCACCAGCATCGGATGCATTACATAAGCATTGTAATAATCCATGCTAAATTTATTTCCGTCGCTATACCATCCGTCACCAACGTACCATTCTTTTACTTTATTTTTAGCAACGATCATACGGAAAGGATCGGATTGCTGATTTTGCTGTCCCAGAAATGCTTCGGTAAGACCGGTAAACAACAACCAGTTGTTGTATGCTCCGGTGCGATCGCGCAAGGATTTGAATGCCGCAATATAGCGTTGCTTTGTGGTATCATCAAGTGGTTCCCACAAGGCCTTCGGAGCACGGATAAAAGCGTGTGCTAAATAAGCGGCATCAACAATAGGTTGTGCATGTTTGGTGAAGTTAATCTTATCCGGTGAATTGGGATCAACGGCATTCGTTAGTCCTTTCAGTGCCTCTTCGCGCATTTGCTTACGCAGTTTTCCTTCTTTGGTATCATCATCGGGCAAAGCCAACCAGGGCGCAACACCTGCCAACGTACGGCCTACAGCCTCCAGATAAGTCATTTCATCGTAGCCTTTAGGATTACCGCTAGGAGTTTCTACCGGCATATTTTTTACCAATGTACCCTCTGCCAAATTGTGGATTACAGGATAGGATATTTTCCAAAGATGCTGAACCCATATAGCTCTGTCTTGTGCTCCTGTATTGTGTGTCTTAGCATACAATGGTGTTTCTGATAATCCGGTAATCAGTAAAAGCAGAACTAGGATATTGAGTCTTTTCATGTTTATCTTTCGTTTATATTTACAACTTATCAGATTTGATTTTTAGAATAATGGTTGATTATTTAATAATTTGTTGTAGCGATGTAGAGCTTCTACAAAATAGTAATCTGCATATACCAGAGGTACGTCAATTTCACTATTTTGCGGTATAGCACCAGTGCTGTGCATCAGTACATAGTTTGCATTTTCACCTTCCTTAGCTCGGTATTTAGGTCCACCCAATTCATGTACAATTTGTTTGGCAGTCTCGAAATAGACTTGTCCTTTCTGTCCTTTAACATATTGGCTCAGCTCGAAGAGCGCTGATGCCACTAAGGCTGCAGCCGAGGCGTCGCGGTAGTTTGTTGTTATCTTTCCGGCATTGGAACGTGGTCCCGGTGTGAAGCCATCCTCAAAAGCATTGAAATCCCACCATGCAATCTTGTCGGAAGGCAGGTTGGGGTGATTAATGTAGTAATCGGCTGCCTTCTGTGCAGTAGCTAGAAAACGAGGGTCTTTGGTTTCTCGATAGGATACGGTAAATCCATAGATTGCCCATCCCTGACCTCTCGACCATGCCGAGTTGTCGGAATAGCCTTGTGAGGTTTCTCCTTTGATAAACTTACCGGTATCAGGATCATACATGGTGATGTGATAGAAGCTGCCATCTTTACGCATCTGGTTCTTCATGGTCTTTTCGGCATGAGAAACAGCTACGTTACGGAATGAATCGTTGCCCGAAACACGCGAAGCGAAAAACAACAACTCTAAGTTCATCATATTATCAATAATTACCGGGTAATTAAACACCGTTCCGTCATTCCACGAACGCCAGGAGTTCCATGACTTGATGGTTCCGGTCACAGGGCTATAACGTGTGCAAAGCGAGTGTGCAGACTTTATCAAAATGTCATTATAGTCAGCTTTAGGAGCAAAGATGTTTGCATTTCCGTAACTGCAATACATCATAAATCCAATGTCGTGATTGTCTGTAAAGGTTTTTACAGGCTCCATTTTTTTGGTATACACCAATGCTGAATCTTGCAGTTCTTTGTCGTTGGTATAATCGGATAAGTACCACAATGTACCCGGAAAGAATCCTGCTGTCCACAAGTAGATGCTACCCTTAGAAGGCGTTCCGTCTTTCCTCATGCTGTGTGGCATTACGGATTTACCTTCTTTACCTTGAGCTGGTGTTTTCATCATGAGTTTACATTGCTTAGCCGCAAATTCCATATTCTCTCTGATAAAGCTGTGCTCATCATTTTGTGCCTCAATGTTGCTTGTGGCACTCATGATAACGGTTGCGATGATTAGTTTCTCTTTTATTTTCCTTAGTTTCATAATTCTTTAATATTATGCGAATTAGTAGTTTTGTAGTGGAGTGCTTTAATTATAGTTTTCTTTGTTTTCGTCTTGCCATTCGTTTACACCGTCGCGAATGCGGTTGCGAAATTGCAAGGTATCGCTCACATGATAGATGTTGCCATCGGTGTTTTCAAATTGATAGTTGAGTAGTAGCTTTCTATCTTGTAGGAGTTTGGCTTGATTATACTTACTGCCTTCACTCGATAGAATGGTGATAGCAGATTTACTTCCTTTTTCTACAAGGAGTGTACCATCGGGTTGCAAGGTGAGTTTTAAGTTACCCTTGATATCGCCATTGATTATTTTGTTGGTTTCGAGGCTATGTGGCGCTACGGTTGTGAGGGTGTATACTTTCGACTCTGCTTGCGGTATGGTGGTTTCATAACGTAGGGTTTCGAGCGTATTGTCCGATTTGTCTTTAACCACCGTAACGCCGCCATGCCAATAATTTCCAAAGAGCATGTTTTCGTAGTGTAGTCCCAACACGGACGTACTCATAGAGGGTATGATCGAATCGGCATCTGCCGATACGATCTTGAAGGGTAATACGTATTGTGCCCGAAGTGTGGCTGCATCTGCCAAGAACTTTGCCGAATCCATCTTGATGGTTATTTTGCCCAAATGATCTCCTTTGGGTATAACGATGCTCGAGGGGTTGCTCAGTGTGTAATAATCTGTTGGCATTGGTTGAAGCTGTTCTACACCCTCTACGGAACTTTTGATGTAGGGGGCTCCGCTTTTCATGGCATTGAGCACTTGTTGTGTTACCAATGCATTATCGAATGTAAAGTTTACATTTCGATTGTATTTGTTTTCGAGTACTCCGCCCAATACGGCTCCGAATTCTACTTTGAGGCCTTCGCCTACGACTACGGTACGTGTGTTGATTTGCTTCGCAAAATAAACGCCGGTATAGTCGAAATCTTTTACATAGTCGTCGTAACATGATGTTAATAACGAGGCTCCTAATAATAATAGTGCTATCTTTTTCATTGTTATATGCTTTAAATATTATTGCCAGTTTTCCCAACCAAGGTTTTGTACCAGTTGATCCATACGTAAGATTTCCTTATAAGGAATAGGTAGATAAACGGATGGGAAGGATCTTTTTTCAATTGTTTCTCCGTAGGTGTATTCGAATGTGCCGTCTTCTTGCTTTAGAATCATTGGTTTGGTCAATGTACTATTGAGTAAAGAGAGGTCTTTTTCGGTACTCCATCTGCGCAGGTCGTAAAAGCGCATTCCTTCAAAACAGGTTTCGATGCGGCGTTCGTTGCGTATAAATGCACGGAATGCATCTTTGCCTTGTGCAGCGACTTCATCGAGATAGGGGTCGGCTTTGGCATAGAGCTCGGCATTGTCGTAGGTGCGCCTGCTGCGTAGATACTGCATGGCTTCCTTGGCCGACATTCCCGACACGACACCGTTGGGTCCTGCCACTTCATTTGCGGCTTCGGCAAAGGTGAGTAGCATGTGGGCCCAGCGAATGAAGAACTTGGAGTGGTTGGTTCGCTTTACGGAGGCATCGGTCCAGTTGAGTCCCATATAGATGAATTTCTTTATATGGTAATTGGTGCGACTGGTGTTTTGATTGCCTGCAATGTCTTTTCCTACGGTATGCTCGGGTGTGTACCAACTTTCGAACGTATACATCGGTTTGGATGCGTTGTTGTCGCGATTGGCGGTAGCTCCGTTGTAAAAAATTACGCTGTAGAAGCGTGGGTCGCGATTGGTATATGGGTTTTGCGGATCGTATAGCTTGGCTCCTTCGGGGTGTTCTTTGGGATATCCGTTTTTCATCGGAAAGGCATCTACGAGTTCCTGACTTGCGCCAATGGCTCCATTACCGGAGAATCCGGCCGGATACAGGGCTCGCTCCATCTCGTCGTTGCCGGTTTTGAAACGCGACGCAAACACAATGCCTGCAAAATTAGGATTGGTCCATTCTACTCCTTTTTTTGCATCGAACCCATTCTTTACATTGTCTACGTTGAGCTTGAAGTCGATCACTTCTTTGGCATACGTAGCTGCTTTTTCCCAACGTGAGAGATCGTTGTCGGGATTAAAGAGCGGACTGGCATAGGTGAGGTACATCTGTGCCAGTATGGCTCGTGTGGTGATGCCGTCCATACATCCCCAAAACATACTGCCGGCACAGCCTTTGTCTGTGCTTTGTTCCATAAGGAAGTCGCGATGGGCGATGGGCAAATAACGATAGGCTGAGTCGCAGTCGGCTTGTATTTGTGCAATGCATTCGCTGTAGGTGTTGCGTGCCCAATTCATGGTGGTATTGTAGGCATCATCTACCGGCTCAGTCATAAGGGGCACACCTAATAATTCGCCATTGAGTCCTTTGCCTCCGAATTTTTGTACCAGATCCCAATGAAACCATGCGCGAAGGGCATAGGCTTCTCCTTGTAGTCGATAACGGGTAAGGCTGTCTTGGCGGGCATTGGTTTTGAAACGGGTATTGAAGCCGCGGTTGTCTTTCAAAAAACGGTTTACCGAACCGATGGCTTGGTAGTCGTTGGCCCAATAGACTTCGAAGGGATCGTTGTTTGTTGTGATGGCTCCGGTGCCTAATCGTTGCATCACGTGGGTTGTGCTGGTGATTACGGCATCGTCTGTGGCTCCGTCGAGGTAGTAACCATCGTTGTCGTTGTATGTTTTGGGCATGTAATCGTATGCTTTGCCTACAAATCCTTGCACAAGGTTGGGGTATTTCCAAAGTTCTTCTTCGGGAAAACTACCGTATGGATACGGATCGAGCAGGTCGCCACAACTTGTGTGAAGCATTGCGATTCCTCCTAATATAAGTATACCTGTTTTTTTCATGGTGTTTTGTTTTAAAATGTGAGATTAAATCCTGCTGTAAATGTGCGATTGAGCGGATATACCGACACGCCTGAGTTTACTGATTCGGGATCTACGTCTTTTACTTTTGAAATGGTGAGCAGGTTGGCGCCACGTACAAAGAAGCGGACTTTATTGAGCCCCACTTTTTTCATACCGTCAACGTGCAGGTTATAGGCCAATTCGATGTTTTGTATCTTGAAGTAGTTGCCTTTCATGAGCCAAAAGTCGGAGGCTTGGAAGTTGTTGTTGACTTTGTTGTAGGTGAGTCGCGGATAACGACTGTCGATGTTTTCGGCTACAAATTGCGAGTAGGTATTGTCGCCCCAGCCATTCATAAAATAGCGATTGGTCATGGGGATGTCGAATCCTGTTTTACCGTCTCCTACAATATGTAACTCGAAATTTCTATATGCTAAATCGATGTTGATGGCATAGTAGAAACGTGGCGATGTGTTGCCGATTGGGGCCATATCGTTATTATCAATGGCTCCGTCGTTGTTGAGGTCTACGTATTTGAGATCTCCGGCATGAAGAGTGGCATCAAACAACTGATTTACTTTTTGCGCCTCTTCGTCTGTAGCATACTTTCCGGCGGTAATGAGTCCGAAATAGGTGTCTACAGGTTTGCCCGTACGGTATTGATAATCGTTCTTATACTTAGGCTCGTCGATGCGTTCGTATTTTGAGCGCGGAAGTGCGGCATTGGCTCCGATGGAGTAACTAAACTTGTTGATCTTATCGGTATAGCGTGCTGCAATTTCGGATCCGTAGTATCTCGTCTGGTTGTAATTTACATAAGGTACCTCAAGAAATCCGGCTGCAAGGGGATATTGATTGTAGGGGCGTACCCATTGATTGTCTTGCAGGGAGTTGTAGTAGTTGTAGACCAATGAGAGGCGATTTTGAAGTATTGTGGTGTTGATACCAACAGAAACTTCTTTGCGTTCTTCCCAGTTCAAATGAGGATTTTTCCATTTGTTGTAGAAGGTTGCCGAAGGTGCCCATTGCCCTTGATTGCCCATCCATTGTCCCGAACTGTTGGGGCCAAACTTGTCGCCCGATGAGGCTTGCCATTTGTTTTCGTAATGAAATAGCATGGGCGAAGAGGTAAGCACTCCCAGCATCCCGCCTTGAATGCGCAGCTTGAGGTAGTTGATAAAGCTTACGTCTTGCATAAAGTCTTCTTGTGAAATAATCCAGCTAGCTCCCGCACTAGGGAATGGTCGGTATTGATTTTTGCCGATAAGTGCTTGGGTTCCTGCATAACTCATGGCTGCATCTACGGCATATTTGTTTTTGTAGATGAAGCTTGCCGCTAAATTGAGATTTTGCTCACACAAGGGGTTTTCTACGCCGTCTCGCGTAAACTTCGACAGTGCATACGTAAGACTTGCTTGCACTTGGTAATCGTCGGCAAAGGTGGCTGCATAGGATACGTTTTGATATCCCGAAAACTTTTGATAATAGTAGTCGTGCAGCTTGCTTTCGGCCGAAGCCGTGATGAGTTTCTGTATTTCTACAACGTTAACATCGGTATAGTCGGCATTGGGTGTTACGGTGTATCCGGCAAATTGTTCGTTTTTGCCGATGCGTGTAAGGTTGTAGGCCGAGAAGTCGAAATAGGTGCGGGCGGTGAGTCCTTTTACCCATTGCGAAAAATCGAGATTCAGCGCAATATTGACACGTCCGCTTCTGCCGTTTTCGTTGTAGTATCCACAGCTGTTTAAGGCTCCGATGGGATTGTACTTGAAGTTGTTGCTCAATCCGTAGGCCGGAATACCATTCGATGATGGTTCTTTGGCATAGATCGGAAAGGCTATGGGCGAGATGCGTGTGATGTCGTCGATGGCATTGTTGAAGTCGAGCAGGTCTTCGGTATTATACTCGTAATTGGGTGATTTTCGGAGCGACAGACCGCCGAAGATGCCTACGTCGACACTTAACAGATCATTGATCTTGAGGTCGAGATTGGCACGTGCATTGATGCGATTGTAGTCGCCTTTGTTCATCTTAAAGATATCTCCTTCGCCGGCATAGCCCAAATAGGCATAGTATTTTACAAAGTTGTTTCCCCCATAAGAAGAGACATTGACCTTGCGGTATGATTTCTCTTTATTAAACATGAGGTCTTTGTAGTTGGTACTTGGAAAATAGAGGTCGTAGGGATTGTTCTTTCCATATTGCGTAATTGCATGGTTGTCGTACAGGGGTTGCATGCCATCGTTGGTACGTGCCTGATTGTTGAGTTGAGCATAGTCTGCTCCCGACACCCAATCGGGAAATCGGTCTACAACACTGATGCCTGCTTCGGCATTGATATTGAGCACGCGATCTTTGTTGGTACCTCTTTTGGTCTTGATGAAGATGATACCGTCTGCCGCACGCGGGCCAAACATGGTTTTACCTACGATGTCTTTTACAAAGGTTACGGTTTCAATCTCTTCGGGATCGAGTGGCATCTCCGTAATGTCGAGCGGTATATCATCGACTACGTAGATGGGGGATACGCTGCGCATGGTTTCTGTGATTTTAGGTGTGATACCATTGCGACCAAGTGTTTCTTCGGCTGCTATTCCGGTAGATCCGTCTCGCTCTGTGATGATGAGTCCGGGTACGATGCCGGCAAAAGCATTGCGCAGATCAATAGACGGATATTTTTTCAACTCTTCGCCTGTGATTACGTAATAGTCGCCTGTAGCGGTGCGTGTATGGGTATAGCCATAGGGGAGGGGAATTCGTTTTTCGCTTTCCTGCCCCGTGGCCGGTAGAATGCTTCCTACCGTAAGTGCAAGTAGAACTGTGCAGTGGATGTATTTTTTAGAATGCATACGTTTTCTTCTTTTAATGGATCTGTTACCAAATCGGATTTAGACTGGTGTCGAATACTTTAAGTTTGAAATAATCGTTTGTGGAAAATGGGAAATAATACATTTCGTCTTTCCAGGCTACCTGTCGGTCGGCGGCAAGGGGAATACGTGTGTATTTGAACCCGGTAGGATATTGTGCAGATACATCTACTTTTTCGATATCCATGCCGATGAGTGGCGTATTCATCACAATCGGTGCATCTTTCCAGCGGCGGATGTCGTGGAAACGGTGAAATCCTTCCTGGTCGAGTTCGATGCTTCGTTCGTTTTTGATGCGTGCGCGAAATATCTCGGTGCTTTGAGTATACTCGCTTTTGATGTCGGGCATGTTGGCACGTGCACGTATTGTATTGATTGCCTGAATGGCCGTAAGGGAGGATCCGGATACACTTCCTTGTGGTCCGTAGGCTTCGTTTACTGCTTCGGCATAGTTGAGGTATAATTCGGCCAATCGAATTAGCGGATCGGTCATTTGCAAACTTTGCTGGTTGCGATGACTGAGATCGTCGGCGTATTTTCGTACGTAATATCCCGTATAGGTAACTCCTCTGAACGACTGATCGAGGTGGGTTGCGTAGACAAATTTGTTGTCACTGTTTACGGTATAATAGATATTGGCGCGGTGCTTGGTCTCGCCGGCTTTTACCTGATCCCATTGGATAGGAGCTTGGTTGTAGATGATGTTGTTGTAGAAGCGCGGATCTCTGTCGCTATAAGGGTCTTGCTCGTTGTAATGTCCCAAAGCGGTGGCTGCTGCTCGCTCGGCTTCTGTATACAATGGATCGCCCCACTTGCTTTCGTACATGTCTACCATGTTTTGTGTGGGGTTTTCGCCCGAGGCATACGACTTATTATTGGAGAATACACCACTTAAAATGCTTTGTAACTCACCGCTTCCGTAGGCTCGTGTTCCTGCATTCCATGCCCAAATTTGCTCGTTGCAATATTTTACACCGTAGTTGTTTTCAGAGTATTGGGCAAATGGCATGAGTGAATAGTTGTACTTTTGAGCCAATTGAAGGGCTTCCCATGCTGCAGCTGCAGCTGCTTCGTATTCTTTGGCGCCTTCGCTGTTGTTGAGCGGGCTTGCTTTGTAGAGGAGTACTCTTGCTTTAAGCGCTTTGGCTGCCATTCCGCCCGGGATGCCTTGCTGCGGATCTTCGAGAAATCCGGGATTGCCCGGTCCCGGATCGCGACGTACTACTCCTGCTTTTTCGAAACAAATGTAGGCCGAGTCGAGATCGTTGGCGATAGACTGGAATGTTTCGGTTTTTGATAAGCGTGGAATGTCCCATGCATCATCGCCACCGATAGGCCAGGTGATGTAGGGCATTGGTCCCCAATAACAGGCGAGGATGAAGTGACAATAGGCGCGTACGAAGTGCGCTTGTCCGCGAAGATCGTCTAAGTCGGTTTCGGAGGGTGCATCTTTTACACGATGGATGTTGCTTAATGCAACATTGGTGATGCGTATCGACTTAAACATGGCATCTAGTATCGGACGACGCACTTTGTCGTAACAGATGGTTTCGATGAGTGATCCCATTTGTCCGCGTTTTACCGGTTGGCCCCAGAATACACGTCCGTTGTCTGCTGCGTCGGTGGTGGCATTGAGTCCTGTTTTTTGATCCCATCCCATCCAATTGAGCGGATAAGAACTGGTAATGTTGAGTCGGTCTTTGCCACTGTATACGACATCGAAAAAGCTTTTGAAGTTGGTATAGGTGCCAAATACTTCTTCTTCGTTGAGTCCGGCTTCGGGCGAAATGTCGAGGTAGTCTTCGCACGACCAGCACATGCATGCCGATAAAACAAGTAAGTAAACGTATTTAATTGTTTTCATGAGTTATTCTTTAAAATGAAACTTTAATACCTAGTTTGTAGGTACTCATTTGAGGGTAAAATCCTTTGGAAAAATCTTTGCGTTCGGGATCGCCTTCTACCAGCTTGGTAAAGGTGAATACGTTGTTGCCCGAAGCATAAACCGTGAAGCGTGAAATGCCGGTCGCTTTCTTGATTTTTTCAACATTGAAGTTGTATGCCAAATAAATCTCTTTGAGTCTTATATAATCTGCCTTGCGCCAGAAACGATCGCGAATCCAGGTGGAGTATCCACTATAGGAGTCTCCTCCGGTCCAGCCTAAAATAGGCGAGGATGCATTGTCTAAATAATGCAAGGTAGAGTGGTTGGCATTTGGGTTGTTGGGTGTCCAGAAATCGAGCTGACTTTCGTGTACGCGATAGGAGGCTTGATTGAATTCGATCTCAAACGACTCGTTGTATTTTACGTATTTTCCTTTGTTGCCTTGAAATAGGATGTTGAAGTCGAAATTCTTATACGAGAATCCTCCTCCGAATGAGAATGTCATCGGTGGGTAGAGGGTGCCTTCTATCGGGTATTGATCGAGTACATTGATTCTGCCGTCGGCTGTGTAATCTAGAAAACGGTAGTCGCCGACATTTAAATTTTCCGGACCGGTAGGTCCTACGTAGTTGTGAATGTCATCTACCGAATTGTAATAGCCGTTGCCTGTTGTAATGACTCCTTGGTTCATTGATCCGTAGGGCTTGTTTACCTCTTTTAGATAATCGGGCGCGTACGGTAGGTCGTCTTTGGCTAGAATGCGGTTTTCGTTGAGTCCGATCATGGCATTAAAATGGTAGCGAAGATCGTAAGCTGTGCTCTTATTGAAGCCGGCTTCTATCTCGAGTCCATGCTTCTTCATCTTGCCTTTGTTGAGCTGCTTGAATCCGTTGTTGCCAACCAGCATTGTGTTTGATTTAGGCGAGAGCAGCATCTTGTCGCGTTTTTCGTCATAAAGGTCGAGTGAAGCTGTAATCATATTTTCGAGAAAGCCCAGTTCGATACCAATGTCACGTTTGCGTGCTTCTTCCCATTGAGCAGTAAGATTGGGAACTTTACCTTCGTAAATGTAATTGCCGTTTTTGTTGTATTCGCTCATATACAGCCAGCGTTCGCTTGCGGCATCACTACCTACTTTCCCGTCAGAGTATCTCAGCTTTAATTTAGACATCCAATTGATGTTGTTTTTGAAGAACTTCTCTTCCGAAACAACCCAACCTAAGGCGTATGATGGGAAGAATCCGAATCGGTTGGATGGAGCAAAGCGCTCGGATCCGGTATATCCGATATTTACTTCAAATAAATAACGATGTCCATAGTCGTAGGTGGCGCGAGCTACCCAACTTTCGTTGAAATATCCGAAGTCTGTATTGATGTTTTTTTGTTGACGGTTCATCAGTGCCAACCCTCCTACATGGTGATTGCCAAATGATCGTTGGTAATTAAGTGCCAACTCGTAATATAAATTGTTGTAATATCCGTTTTCGAGTCCGCCTACATTGATGTCTAGTGCCGGCTGGTTCCAGATGTCGTTGCTTTCGCCGGTACGTTTCCATGGGTTATTCTCTGTTCCGATGCGATCGAAATAAAGTTCGTAAGTTGGAAATCCCCAATCGGCTGTGAGTGATTTGTTTTTGTAGTTGGTACTCAGGGCTACTTTGCCGGTAAAGCTCAGTCCTTTGGTGATTGCATCCAGGTTTTGTTTAAGGATAAGATCCGTAAACAATTGAGATGTGGTGAACTGATTGAATTTACCTTGATAAAGTATCGAATAGGGGTTGTCGTTGGCATCTTGTGTAGCTGCGAGTCGAATGCCGGATGCATCGGGATAGTGCGAATCTGGAGCTTCTTCGAGTGCCCATGCCGGATAAAAAGCCGGAAACATGGCCGAGCTGGCTTGATACATCGCTTCCCATGGCGCAGAGGCCGGTGAGTTTTGAATACTGACGTTTCCTCCTACGTTGAATGTAAGTACGGTAGACTTGGTGAGATCGAAGTCTAGGTTGATACGATAGTTTACACGGTCGTATTTATAGCGCGTGTCGCAATGTCCTTCATTGAAGGATTCGAAGAGTGATCCTTGATGTGTATAGCCAAGTGACGCGAAATATTTTACGTACTTGGTTCCGCCCTGCAAGTTGATGTTGGCATTCACTACAGGTGCAAAGTCGCGTGTGAGAAGATCAAACCAGTCGACATCGGGATATCGAAGCGCATTGAGTCGAGAAGAGGGATTGCGGTATTCGTTGAGCTCTTGCTCTGATTTTAGTGCTTGAAATTTTCCCTGATTCTTTTGTGCAATGTTGTACATGCTCATGGTGGTAAAGGCATCGATATGTTTGGTGCCTCGGGCAATTACCTCCATGCCATAAGAGGCTGAAACGTCTAATTTAATTTTTCCTTCGGTACCTCGGCGAGTGGTTACAATGATTACACCATTAGCGCCTTTTGCTCCAAACACAGCTGTTGCCGAAGCATCTTTCAGTACCGAAATGGTATTGACTTCATTGGGGTCGATATCATTGAAGCTTCGTTCTACACCATCAATCAATACCAATGGTGCCGAACCGTTCCAACTGGATACGCCACGAATGATGATTTCACTGGTAGTGCTGCCGGGTTGTCCGCTTTGTTGCATGGTGAGTACTCCCGACAGTTTGCCTGCTATGGCAGAGGTGATATCGGAGGTGTTGGCCTTCATCAGACTTTCGTTGTTGACCTGCGCTACAGCTCCTACAACACTCTCTTTCTTTTGTGTGCCGTAACCTACGATTACGACCTCACTAAGCTGCTCGGTATTTTCAGTAAGTGTAATGATAACGGGCTGCTTTGTGTTTATCTTCACGTCTTTGGATAGATACCCCACGTATGATACGGTTAGGGTATGAGCATTGGCCGGAACACTGAGGATGAATTTACCATCGATATCGGTAATAACGCCTGTGGTAGTTCCTTTTACCATTACATTGGCTCCGATGAGTGGCTCTCCAAGCTCATCTTTTACAAGTCCTGATACGGAAGATGTCTTCTGCTGATGAATCGGACTGACTGTGTGTGGTCGATTTTTAAATGCTAAAAGTTCATTTGTGATGGGTAGATCATGTGCTGCGACATCTACACTGGTAAGTGCGAGTAAACACATGCTTCCTTGATTAAACTTCTTGAGCAAATGCTGAAATCGAACATCATTTTTACATTCGTTTTTTTTCATACATCATGTATTATCATAGTATTAATTAGTTCCGGAATAGGGGATTCCGGACTTTTTCTAAAAAGTTATCTTTAAGGTTGTCTATTGTTTACTTAGGTGTTGTCTTGATCTGTTGTGATGTAAAAGCCAAATGATAGTTGGCTTTCAACAAATCAACGCTGTAAAAGTAGGTGTTATATCTTAGTTAAAAATAGCTTATTAAGGCTATGTATTGGTTTATATTATCAAAAATGCAAATAAATGTAATTTAATAAACACGGTCGGTAGGTATATGCTGACTTCTCGACCGCTGGGGACGTACATTACTTAATCGTAGAGAACAGATCCTCGCAGCTGATGAAAAAAGAGTTGTACGTAGGTTATCTTCATTTGATTATTAAAGCAAAAAAATCATCAACATATCATATGATAAGCAATAATAGCTATATTTGCATATTATATGATATATTGAGCGTATGGCAAAAAATACAATGGGTACAAAGCTTCCACGAAAATTGGAGCAAAAGATGGAGATTGTAGGTGAACAAATAAAGTTGGCCCGGCTACGTCGTGACTTGAGTATAGCTCAAGTTGCAGAAAGAGCTACATGTTCACCTCTTACGGTTTCTCGTATTGAAAAAGGTGCTCCTACAGTTGCAATTGGCATATATCTGCGTGTATTATATGCATTGCAATTAGAAGATGATATTCTTTTTATAGCTCAAGATGATAAGTTGGGAAAATCACTCCAAGATTTAAACCTAAAGAATCGCGAACGAGCTTCTAAGAAAGGGTAAACTATGGAAAAGCTGTTGGTATATGCTGATTTTGATTGGCTCAATAATATTGAACTGATTGGTGAATTGAGTTACGAGTCACTTCGTGGTTCGGATAGCTATGGATTTAAGTTTGATAATGAATGGCTAAAAAAATATGGAAATCTTTTTCTAAGCAGTGATCTGAATAGTTATCCCGGGCAACAGTATACACAACCTGGAAAAGATATTTTTGGTTGTTTTTCGGATGCTTTGCCCGACCGTTGGGGACGTACATTACTTAATCGTAGAGAACAAATCCTCGCAGCTGATGAAAAAAGAGTTGTACGTAGGTTATCTTCATTTGATTATTTAAAAGGAATTGACGACTCTTCTCGTATGGGGGGCTTTCGCTTTAAAGAGATTGGTAATGAGTATTTTATTAATTCGGATAGTAATTTGCGCATACCTCCGATAACCAGTATTCGCGAATTGATTCATGCTAGTCATGAGATTGAAAGAAGTGAAGAAGAAAATGAACTACCTGATAAGAAATGGCTTATTCAATTAATACAACCAGGTTCTTCGCTGGGTGGAGCTCGGCCAAAAGCAAATGTTATTGATACGGATAAAACATTATATATCGCAAAATTTCCTTCTCGCAATGATGATTACAATGCTGGCTTATGGGAGCATTTTTGCCACGTTTTAGCAAAGCAAGCCGGTATTAAAAGTGCATCAACGAAAGTTATTGCTACTTCTGATAAATATCATACATTACTATCCCAACGTTTTGATCGCACTGAAAAAAGAAAACGAATACACTTTGCTTCAGCTATGACTTTGCTTGGACTCTCTGACGGAGCTAACGCCAGTACCGGTAATGGCTATCTAGATATAGTAGATTTCATTATTCAGAGCTGCACAGATGTGAACGAAAATCTACAGGAACTTTATCGACGTGTTGCTTTCAATATTTGCATAGGTAACTCTGATGATCATTTTCGAAATCATGGATTCTTGCTTACACCTAAAGGTTGGACTCTTTCTCCTGCTTATGATATGAATCCTACATTGAATGAATATCAAAGTCTTCTCATTGACAACTCGACAAACCAAGCTGATTTATCGATTTTATTAGAGGCCTGTGAGAACTATATGATAAATAAGGATACGGCCAATAAGATTATAGCAGAGGTTATAACAGCCACAAAAGAATGGAAAATATTGGCAACCAAATTGGGTATAGCAAACAGGGAAATGGATATGTTTGGTGCTAT
>JBOGCF010000051.1:0-5790 GCA_051656605.1 Tannerellaceae bacterium
ATGTTCTCTCTGAATGATACGATGCGATATTTCTTATGTCCGGGTAAAACAGATATGCGAAAAGGAATGAATACGTTAAGCGGACTAGTCCAAAATCACATGGGGCAGCAGTTAAGATTAGGAGATGTTTTTATCTTTATCAATGGTCAAAAAAATACGATGAAATTGATTCATGCCGAGGATGGAGGCTTAGTTATGTATGTAAAGCGATTGGAAGAAGGAACTTTTCGGATTCCGAAGTTTGATGCAGATGGTAAATCTTATACTATGGAATGGCGAGATCTTGTCATGATGGTTGAAGGAATAAAAGATTCTCCGGATCAACGTCTTCGCAGGTTAAAAGCGAACAGATCTTGATAAAAAAAGATGCTTTTACCTTGCTTAAAAGCATAGTAATTAGCATCTTTATATCAAGAAAAAGAAACCATGGATACTACTCAAATTCTTTTACAAACGATACAGAGTTTGACCGACACAAATTCGAAACAACTTCAGGAAATCACAGCATTGAATGATGAACTGAAGCGGTTGAATGCGCAGTTGGCATGGTTTACCAGACAAATGTTTGGAAAGAAAAGTGAAAAACTTGGACCTTTTGATCCCAACCAGCTATCATTAAACTTTAGCGGTGTTGATCCGGAGGAACCAACCCTTCAAGCAGCTGTTGATGCAGCCAAAGAAGTTGCTGAGCAAGAACTCTCACAGATCTCAATAAAGAAAGAGGAAAAAGCACGAAGAAAAAACAGATCCGGACTAGATAACCTACCGATTATTGAAGTAACAGTAGAGCCGGAAGGTTTGGATCTCAATAAATACATCCGGATTGGAGAAGAGCGCACACGTACATTAGAGTTCGAACCCGGAAAACTATATGTAAAAGAGATTATTCGTCCTAAGTATGGACTTAAATCATCAAAGGCTCTTGAAAACATAGAAGCAAAGCCGGTTCTAATCGCTCCGCTTCCATTACTTCCTATTTATAAAGGTCTTCCAGGGGCAACACTTTTGGCTGAAATACTTCTTCAAAAATATGTATATCATCTTCCTTTTTATCGACAACAGCAGCAGTTGAAGCATCTGGGAATGGAATTACCGGAAAGTACGCTCAATGGCTGGTTCAAGCCGGCATGTGAGTTACTTCGTCCTTTGTATGACCAACTAAAGAAAGATGTTTTAGATTGTGACTATGTTCAAGTTGACGAAACAACGCTGCCGGTGATAAACAAGGAGAAAAAGAAGGCTAAAAAAGAATATCTCTGGATTGTACGAAGCGTAATGAAAAACTCTTTTTTCTTTCATTATGACTCAGGAAGTAGATCCGGTAAAGTAGCACTAGATTTATTAACCAACTTCCGAGGATATCTTCAAAGCGACGGTTATCAAGGATATAACGTTTTTGAAGATAAGGCCTCGGTGCGTCTTGTCGGGTGCCTTGCTCACGCACGTCGAAAGTTTATAGAGGCAAAAGATGAGAATGAAGCTTTAGCCAGTTATGTATTAGGACAAATACAGCTTTTATACAAAATAGAGCGTAGCGCTGATCAGGATAACTTGAATTATGATCAGCGTGCCGATTTGCGCAAACGTTTAGCTTTGCCGATCTGGGATGCTTTGGAAAAATGGATGGAAGCAGTATATCCGACAGTTCTTCCTAAGAGTCGAATAGGAGAAGCGATTGCTTATACATATGCTAGAGTTCCTCGTTTAAAAGAATACGCTCAAGATGGTCGCATCCTCATTGATAATAATGGCGTTTATCCAAACTTTAGTTTTATCCCAACTTTTCAACGAAACATTTGTGCATGAAGGAAAATTCAGCTAAAAAGTTGGGATAAAAGATGCTAGATAAAGTTGAAGTAATCACGTATGTTACCAGCATTGGGCTGTTTCCAAAGCTTAACTACCGAGGCGTCCTTTTCCTCCTCTAGAGTGGCTAATGCAGCTAATTGTTGCTTGGTGGTTATATCCTGATACTTCATGGTGGTTTCAAGGCTTTCATGCCCTAGCAGTTTGCTGATTTCTACGATATTGATACCGTCTTCAAGCCAGTGCGTGGCTTTTGCATGCCTCCACATGTGACTATGAAGATCCAAAGGTACATCCTCACAGATCTCATGTGCCTTGAGTGCATACATCTTTAATCTCTTGCGGATTGCCTCTTGAGATAGTTTAGCCTTCTCTCCATGCCAGGATGAGTAAAATAAGTAGTCATCTACGTTGAGTATGTCTCCATGAAAGACCTTGATATATCTCTTGATGGTTTCTATTAAGCCAGGCATTAGGTAAGCACTTCGAATTTTACTGCCCTTGCCGATGACTGTCATATATGGTTTATCTGCTTTGAGATGTATCTGCGAGATTTTGAGTGATAGCACTTCATCAATACGGGTAGCAGTACCATATTCAAGTTCCATAAGAGTCAGGTCTCTCAATCCTTTTGCAGTCTTTGTATCCGGGATAGAAAAGATAGCCTTTACGGCTTCTTTGGTCAATCCGACTACCTTACCTTTAGGTTCTTTCAACTGTTTGACAGAATCCGAGACACTCTGGTAAAGGAATCGATAGACTGGATTTCTCATTCCAAAGTACTTGATCAAGCACTTGAGCGAAGCCAGGCGACAGTTACACGTCTTATTTGAGCATTTACGGTTCTCCTTCAGCCATTTGAGCCACTCGTTGACTCTGTTGGAAGAGAAGCAATCTGTGTTGAAGTTAGCTTCATTGAAGCCAAGTTCTTCTAGATATGAGATGTACAGATTGATGGCTATCCGATAATTGCGGGTGGTACGACTACTGTTAGTTCTCAGTGTCGGGATATATGAGGTTATCCAGTCGTATGTATACCTAGATATCTCCCTTAGAATCGCGTTAACATTCTTCTTCATAATCTTCAAGTTTAGGGAGTAAGCTATTGAAGGACTCTTCTGAGCATTCTTTGATCTTGTCGGCAAGGCCTGGAGACAAATTGAAATACCAGTATGTACTGGTCAATGACCGATGGCCCATGGTACGGCTCAGATACAATAGCTTGTCATGTATTCCGTATCCTAGTCCTTTCCAAGCGGTGATATTGAGAACAGCATAATGGCTTCTCAAGTCATAAGGACGTGCAGGCTCATTGCATATTTTTGCCCAAATCTGGCGGAAGTGATAATCTGCCGAATGTGGCGTGTGAGCTTCATCATCCTTGTTCGGGAAAAACATCTTGCGGTTTGGCATGATACGAGCCATGCAGTCATCATACTTCTTCAGCATTTCAAGCATGCTCGGGTGCAGGGCTACACGATGTTGATCAAACCCTTTTGTCTCATTGATTTCTATGACGCCGTTGGTGAAATCGATGTCTTTTCGTCTCAGATATCTTGCCTCATTGGTTCGCATACCGGTACTGTACAATAGGCGAAAATATATGGGCAATTCAAACTTGTTTAACCGCCGGCAAAGAGCATTACACTTTCCCCAAGATGCGATGGCATGCTTGTCGCATTCTTCAAACAATCGGATAAGCTCCTCCTGTGTAAATGAATGTGGTATGTACAGACAAGGTTTTTCGCTCGGTGTGACTGGAGGTGCAATTGTTGTCCAGCCTTCTCTGTTTGCGTATTTCACAAAGCCGATGACAGCAGATATACGATATTTGCAAGAGTTTCCATGCTCTGTGGGTCTTTCCTTACACCACTCAAGCATCCCCTCGTTAAGAGAGTCTTGTCCCGGATAGTATTTTGCGCAATAGTTATCAAAGAAATGAAGGTTGTCATCGTAGACCTTGTTCCATCTACGGACAGCCTTACGGCTCAGTACAAATGCGTCAAACTGACTGGCCATAGCAGAATGAAAAGAATGCTTCATAACTCAAATACCTCCTCTGCTATAGGGTAATTACTAATATTCAAAGCACACTCTCGTAGATGTTCTATGTCGGCATCAATATACGGACTAACGGATTCCGGAGAAGTGTGTCCAAGGATTGAACTTATAACAGGACTGGCTATATTATTAGCCAGCAGTGATGTTGCTAAGTGATGTCTGAAGATGCGGACGCCCGTTCTCGATCCATCAGTTCTAACATTTGCTTCATTGAAGATGTTCTTGATATGCCTCCAGAGCCAATCGAGTTTTTCAAAAGGACGTCGGTTACTAACCAGTACTTCTTTTCCGTGACCTTTGGGACGCATAGAAGTAATGTACCTCCAGATGGCATTTCCGACGGTAGTTGTTAGTGGAAGAATCAACTCGACGCCAGTCTTTGATTGTATGAGTGTAATGGTCTCCTTATCCCAGTCTATGTTGTCTATCGTAAGTGAAGTGATATCCGTTCCTCGCATACCTGTATAGTAGGCAATGGTAACAATAGTCTTATCAAGCAAACTGCTGACCGTTTCATCTTTGTGTAGTATATCTGTAACCTTGGATGCTTCGTCCTCCTTCAGGTATTGGTAGTTTGGATAGGATTTCGGTATTCTTGGAAGATACCCTATAATCCTTATGATATCAGTATTGGTATTCATGGCAGCATACTTCAATATCGGCATAATCTTACTGATATACGCATGTCCGCGTACGGGTTTATCTCCATCATAGAAGAAGCTAAGTACATCAAAACGGCCTATAGATGCAAAAGTTTGCTTTCTTCGTGTCTGTAGATGAGTAAAGAAGCATATTGCTGCACGTCTCTCAATATAGATGGTTTTGGTATGTTTTGGGGTTGTAGAAGCCCAACTGACATATTCATCTACAGCGTTCTTAAACTCAGGATGAAGAAGATCATACTTCTGCGGCTTGTCATCCAGGCTTGATTGGTGCTTCCAATTAGGATATTTTCCATCGAGGGCAAACTGCTTGACACAACAAAGTGCCGATCTGAAGGCATTTCTGCATGGGGCATCTTTTTCCCATTTCCAATTAGCAACTTCGTACCAGTACAACTGGTCATACGACTTGATTTCTGACTTGGCACCATCTGATAGTACCACTCTGATACATTTCTTGATCCAATTGATATGAGCCTTACCGTACCCATGTACCTTCATGTAATCAAGAAGTTTCTGATAGTCTTGTGATAAATTGATTACGTCCATAATTTATTTGAGAATAAAGAACGAATTCAAAATGTACTTTTTTATCACAACTTTTTCACAAAAGCTAGATATAAAAGATTATAAAATCAAGTTGTTAGAGGAATTTACATTAAAAGTTGGGATAAAACTAAAGTTT
The DNA here is from genome assembly GCA_051656605.1 of Tannerellaceae bacterium. Lineage (GTDB taxonomy): Bacteria > Bacteroidota > Bacteroidia > Bacteroidales > CAMTPD01 > UBA12018. The sequence continues at coordinate 5,215 of JBOGCF010000051.1, forward strand.
GGATAAACGCCATTATCCAAACTTTGTGATAATGGCGTTGAAAATGCCTTACGGCCCTTGGCGATATCTCGCAAAAACTTTTTGTTCTGTGGCAATCACGCTTCAGCAGAACAAACAGCAATAATATGCTCTTTGCTTGGCTGCTGTAAGGCTGCCGATGTTAACCCAAGAGAGTGGCTGATTGATGTGTTAGGCAAGTTGCCTTATTACACTCAACCGGGAGCACAGAAAGAGAAAGAGAAAGAGTTGGCAGACCTACTTCCTATAAATTGGGCAAAATCTAATAAAAATCTAACAATAGTCTAACAAGTACAACTCGTAAAATAAAAATAGCAACTATATAATAGCTCTTATTTTGAGCCTTTATAGTTGCTATTTTTTTATATCAATATGTAGTTGCTCGGGGGCTTACCTTAAATTGCAGAGATTAGTAAGTCATTAGATTTCTAAAATACTAACTAAGCAAGATGTGCATTCTATAAATTACTCTATGATTTCTATGTGAAATAAAGAATGCTCTAAGCTTCATAATTTGCATTGGTACAAGTGTTTTCAAATATTCAATTCTCAGCGACT
>JBOGCF010000052.1:0-2345 GCA_051656605.1 Tannerellaceae bacterium
CCCGATGGCCGAATTTTGTTTACTACAAACATCGGTTACAACGGTATTCCTTGTGAACACGGAGAACGTGTAATTATGAATCTTGCAATCTATGATCCGAAGGATAAATCGATGCGCAAGATTACATTCGACCAAGATGGAAACTGGTCTCCAACCGTGCTCAACAATGGTAGAATCATGTATACACGTTGGGAATATACCGACCTTACCCACTATTTTACACGCATCGTTATGCACTCCAATCCGGATGGAACCGAGTGTAAATCGCTTTACGGAAGCGGTTCTTTCTGGCCAACCAGTGTTTATGACATGCAACAACTCCCTAATGCCGGAAATAAGTTTGTTGGTATTGTATCTGGGCACCACGGTGTACCTCGTTCTGGACAACTTGTCGTGTTTGATCCAAACAAAGGCCGTAAAGAAGCAGACGGCGTAGTACAAGAAATACCTTTCAGAAACCGCAAAGTAGAACCGGTAATGAAAGATCGTCTTGTCGATAATGTTTATCCACAATTTGCCCGACCTTTCCCAATCAACGATAAATACTTTGTTGTTACAGCTAAGCCTCACAAAGATGCTTTATGGGGTGTATATTTGGTCGATGTATTCGACAACATGACATTGATTACCGAAACCGAAGGAGATGGTTATTTGACTCCAATCCCGGTAATCAAACGTCAAACACCTCCGGTTATCCCTGACAAAGTAAATCTAAAAGACAAAGAAGCAACCGTATTTATTCAAGATATCTATGAAGGAGAAGGTTTACGCAAAGTACCACGTGGTACGGTAAAGAAACTTCGCATCTTCTCATACGAGTTTGCATACATGAAATCTCCTTCCGATTTTGATGCGCTAGGTGTACAAAGTGGATGGGACTTGAAACGCGAACTAGGTACGGTAGACGTTGAAGCAGATGGATCTGCAATCTTCAAAGTTCCTGCAAACACACCTGTTTCGCTACAACCTCTGGATGAAAATGGCAACGCTATTCAATGGATGCGTAGCTGGTTTACAGCCATGCCGGGCGAAGTCGTATCATGTGTTGGTTGCCACGAAGACCAAAGCATCATTCCTATCCCCAAACGTGTTGCGGCATCAAACATGAAGCCAAAAGCAATCGTTGCACCGGAAGGCGGGACACGTCCATTCTCATATGAGCTAGAAATTCAACCGATCCTTAACAAATACTGTATCAGTTGTCACGATGGCTCAAATCAAATGGACCTTACCGACAAAAACAAAACTGAATATGTACGTTGGGGGAACTACCAAACGCATCGCCATCTAAACGATAGCTACTATAACATTCACCCATATGTGTACCGTCAAGGTCCAGAAGCCGATCTATACGTATTGCAACCTTACGAATATCACGCTTCAAACAGTGAATTGATTCAAATGCTAAATAAAGGCCACAATAACGTAAAATTGAATGACAAAGACATGCAAACACTTTGTCAATGGATCGATTTTAACGCTCCTTACTTCGGAGACTTTGAGATTGCAGGTCGTTATAAAGCTACTTTCGAGCAATATCCTCGTCGCCAACAATTGATGCAGAAGTATGCGAATGTTTCTACTGATTGGAAAAAAGAGCTTAGAGATTATACAGCATACATCAAAGAGCAAGGCACTCCTGAGCAGGTGATTCCTGCAAAAGTGAAGCCAGCAAAAGTAGATAGCAAAAAGGTTTCAAAATGGAGCTTCGATACAGATAAAGCAAAAGCAATGCAACAAGCTTCTGCTCCAAAGCAAAATCAATCGATTGAAGTTGCATCTGGTGTGCAAATGAACTTCGTATGGGTACCGGCAGGTTCCTATATGAAAGGTACAGACATGGGAGGCAAACAACCTGTAAACCACAAAGAAGTTTCTATCGACAAAGGCTTCTGGATGGCAAGTATGGAAGTTAGCAATGAGCAGTACAAAGCACTTGTACCTCAACATGACAGCCGTTATATCGGAGAACAATGGAAAGACCATACAACTCCGGGCTTGGCAGCAAACAAACCAAAACAACCGGTTATTCGTGTTACTTGGGATGAAGCCAACGAATATTGTAAAAAGCTTAGCGAGCAAACTGGCATGAAGATTTCTCTTCCTACCGAAGAGCAATGGGAATGGGCTTGTCGTGCCGGTAGCGCCAACGATATGTGGTACGGTGAAAGCAATCTTGATTACACTTCTTATGAAAATATGGCAGATTACACCATCAAGAATCTTGCCGTATGGGGACTTGAACCAACGGTTCCAATTCCTGACGGACACTTTACACGCAAATTCTGGGATTTCGTTCCTCGTGATAAAGAAAGCAACGACGGTAACCTGATCACCGTAGAAGG
>JBOGCF010000053.1:0-83344 GCA_051656605.1 Tannerellaceae bacterium
CAAAATCTAATAAAAATCTAACAATAGTCTAACAAGTACAACTCGTAAAATAAAAATAGCAACTATATAATAGCTCTTATTTTGAGCCTTTATAGTTGCTATTTTTTTATATCAATATGTAGTTGCTCGGGAGCTTACGATATAACGTGGCTATTGCGGCGGTTATACACCCTAAGACTGAAAACACAAACCGCTCAATCGATTCTGAAAAGGAATCGATTGAGCGGTTTTAATATATGCAAACCGATGAAGGGTAGTTTATTATTTGCCGATACAGCAAATGTACTGTGTTGATATTGAGTAATATATGCTTATGTGGTAATTAAAATGAAACATTATCTTTTAAGTTTGATGTTTTTAATTGTTTTTTAATAGCATTGGATAAGACTTGATTCTTCGGATTATTGCTATTATTGCTCAAAAGTAGAAATAATAATTCACTAATGAGTAATAATAGCAGCATGTTACTTCTATAGATTTTATCTTGTCTTATAAATTAGATGATTGTCCATAAAGACAACACTTCCCAATGCATCAGAAAGCTTTTAATTCTATATATCAGTACTATTCAATTATTATACATCTTTCGGCCATTATATCTGCCTCTAATTTTTTAAACTTGTTTCGTACTTCTGCTCCATCAATATATTTTACTTTTACTATATCATTTCTTCCATATTTGCGATCTACATTAACAGGGACTCTGCTTGAAATAGATTTTTTTATTTGCTCCATTTGTGAAGATATAGTTGTTATACCCTTTTCATCAATAAAAGATCGTGTTTTCTGTTTTTCTTTATATTTATTGATTATATTGATTGTATTATTTGCATACTCAATGGCTTTTTTGTTTTGTTTTAAAGAATAATATAAGTTACAATACCAATAGGAAATTATCAACTCTTCATATTCTAGCTCTCCATTTAAATTTTTAAGAGATAAGCTTATGGTATCGCATAATGATAATCCTTTGTTTAAATCTTTTTTATCAGAGTAAAATTTGATGCCCATTACAAATGTAGTTATATCAGAGACTTCAGGTATAACTTTGTTTTTAATGAATAAATTTACATATTCGTTAAAATATCTGATAAATAAATGATGCTGAGTTATATTAAGTTCGGCTAAATTTTTATATGTTTCAATTACTAATTTGGTGTCCTCTATATCATCTTTAAATTCCAATACTTTTTCAAATAAAGATATTGCAGTAGATATTTTATTTGAGGAAATTGCCATATTAAAATATAGGTGATAGGCTTTTTTCTTTGAACTAAATATAGTATTTAGCGTATGATTAAATAAATTTTCAAATATAACTCTTTCATTATCAAAGCATGTAACGAGGTATTTGTAAAGATTTACTTCTGTGAAACTTATATCAAAAGACTGTTTGGAAAACTTTAGATTATTAGATGATATTGTATTGTAGATCTCATTTAATAATTCGTTTTCTTTATAATGCTGCATTGTATATTTTAAATACAGCAGTTCTGGAATATATTGAATATCTGCTATACTGTATGCTGCGTTTATAAGTTTTATGGCTTCGTCTATATTCTTTTCTATAAAAGAAATCTCAGCTAAATAATAATAAGAAAGAGTCCTAAATTCTTTAAGTGTTAATCGATCAGAGTTGTCAACTTCTATTTGATCTGCGCAATTCACAATATCAAACAATAGCTTTTTGGCCCTTTCTTTGTTATTTTCAAATCCTTTTTCTAATAATCCCCTTGCTAAATTTAATAATGCATTTAAATATGGTTGAGTATTTTTATAATTTTCAATTATCTCATTAAGATACTCTTCTGCTTTAACAAACTCTTTAAGTGCTAAAAAATTTAAACCTATAAAAAGTTTCTGTCTATAATGTAAATCCGTTGAAATATCGCAAGAAATAATAAGGTTAAGTAAATATTCATTCGATTCTTTAAATTTATGCTGAGAATGATATCCGTATCCAATATAATAATTAGACAATTGCCGCTCTGCATTAGGTATATTTAAATCTGAATTTAGATATTCTTTTAAATACTCGATACCTTTATCAATGTCAATATCCTTCGTTATGGCTTCAGAGCCTATTTCAAATAATGATTTAGTTTGTCTTTCTACTGATTTTAACCACTCATCCGATAAACTCAGATCTATAATTTTATTTTTTATAGATAAGTTATTAAAATCGGAATTAATAATGCCGAAAAGATATAGTTTACTTTTTATTTCTGAACTAATCTCATTTGAATTACTCCTAATGTTTACTATAGCTTTTCTTATGGTTGCATTTGTAGCAACAAGCTCTCGTATATGATCAATAGGAGCTATATCAAACGTTGTCAGATATCTTTTAGATATAATGTCTTCAACAGTTTTGGTGTTTATGTCATTATTATTAATTAAATAATCTTCTATTTCAGAGCAAATGTCGAATGTTAATCTTGGATTTCCATTTGTCCAGTTGTAAATTTCTTTCGTAATCTCATCTGAGATGTTGAGTTTGCTTTTTGTTACGAATTCTAGATGCTCTTCAAAAGTGAAATCATCTAAATAAATTTTTTCACCGATATTAAAAGGAGACTTATTTCTATCCTTTATTAATTCAGTGGGCTCAATTACACCAGATAGTATATAAGTGAGTTTTTCAAATTCAGGATAATTAGTTCGTGCGAAATAATTGCTTCTTATTTGTGCAAAAATTTTATCTGAATAAGGAACACTTCTTAGTGCATCTATTTCGTCCAGTATAATAACGATTTTACCGTCATGTGCTTTCAATAACTTTCGTAGTTCTTGAGAATATTCTTTATGTGGTGGTCGCTCATTATTTCTTCTATTTTCTTCTATTTCTTTTGCTACAACATCAAATATATCATCTTTAGAGTCTATAATTGTATCAATTATATTTCGATAACACTCCCTTTCATTATCAAACACATTGGAAAGGTCAATATAAGATATAACAGTGTTTATATCTTCTAATTCTCTTTTTGTGTTAAATAACAAATTAGTTTTTCCCATTTGTCTAGCTACTAATACATAGCCAGGACGATCCATTTCTTCAATAATTTGCTTGATTTGTTTATCAGCATATCTTTTCACATATAAGTGTGATGGTATCGTTGTGTATTTTCTCAATATTTTAGCCATATTCTAAAAATGTTCATTTGCAACTGTTACAGAAATATCCTCGACATTCCTTTCGTTTATTGTGCCTAATGTATGTAATTTACGTAGTATTTTCTTTAATAATCTTGGTGACGACTTGGAGTTTGTTAAAATTATTGATTTTATTGAGTCGTTAGTGGTAATGTCTAAATGATTCTCTAATAATATTAAAAGATCTTTCAAATCATCATTCCAATTAGTAACTTCAATTATCTCAAAATGCTCAAGTAATTTGCCCGCATAACTTTCGTCGAATATTGGTTTGTTGATTGTAGAGGCAATAAATCGAATTTGATTTTGACCAGATTTATTGCAATGGAAGTTTATTAATCTGATTAACTGTTCTGTAATATTTCTTAGCATCATAGAATCGCGTATTGATAACTCGTCAATAACAATCACTATATTATTTATTTTTATTGCTGAAAGTAAATTTGAAACATCTTTAATTAGATTCGAGGATTGCCCCGGAAATTCTAAATTATACTTTTCAATGATATTTGATATTATTTCGTTTAAGATATCATCAGAACATGAAATATCTATTGGGGAAAAATCGCAATAGATGTATTCTACAGAATTTTTGATCAGGTTTCGATTAATTAGTGCCGTTTTTCCAATACCTGAAGATCCATAAATCCATAAATTGGCACTTTTAAAATTTGCAAGAAAAGTAGAATCAATATCCCTCACAAGATAGAACTCATCAACATCTTTTGAATAATTGTTAAAAAGGACGCTCCTTAATGGTGGTTTTGGTCTATTTGTGTTTATTTTAACTGATGTAGATTCGCCGTTTTCGAGGAGCTTGCATATTGCTGTAATTTTTTCATTTGTATCAACAACTGTTGATTCAATCTTAGAAAGAATTTGAGCTTCTTTAATATATCTTTCCTCATCATGAATAGAGCTGATATAATTAAAGGCTGTTTGGTATTGGGGTAATACCTTATTAAATATTGTGTAAAATTCTTGATATGGGCCGTAGCAGTCATAATTATCTGTAAAACAATGAGGTTGTTTAGCAATCTCTAAAAATCCTTTTCGAATCTTACCTCTTTCAATTTCTCTAATATCAGAGTTCGGACACCATTTTATTAAGGCTTCATCAAAGGCTTCCTTTATTTCTTTATCAACAGTTGCATTTGAATTTTTCCATAAGTCAAACACAGCTCCAGCGGCATAACTGATGGCAAAAGAAGAAATTGATTCAATCATTTATATTTTCTTTAGATGTTGAATGTTTAATACGAAAAAAACATCTTTATAATTTAGCTTATGCAAATATAATGAAAAACTTGCTCAATAAATATGAAATGATATTATTTTAAGTCCTAGAAACAATATTGCGCATACTCTAAAGAATATTGTCTATATTTGTACTTAGAATAAAATAATCGGAGTAATCCGAAAAGACATATTAACTTTGCGTTCACAACGCATCTTGCAGCTAGAAAACTGGTAATTTAATAGACAAAGCGAGATGGAATTGTGCAACGCTCGTACTGTATTATAGTATATGGTGCGGGCTTGCTTATTTCGTTTGTCGGGTATACCAGTACCTCTAGTTCGATTTAGGTGAGTACCGTACCATTCTTTTTTGGTCTGATGTGAACATAATTAGTTGTTTCATATTAAAACCAATAAAGATGAGAGACACGGATGAGCTGGTAAGCCTTTATGGAAAAAGTTTTAGCCTAATAACAAACAACCCCAATTTAACTACAGATAAAATGCCTCAAGATCTTCTTGATGCATGGACATCAAATGATATTCTTTTTGTCACTGAAAAAGTTCAGCAGCGTTTTAGTTTTGCTATTTTTGAATTGATACATGATTTCTACGAGGATACAGATCTAACGAGTTTAAATACCTTGAAAAGTAGATATGATACATTTCAAGACATATTGATCCATGAGCAAATAAATCGTCAAGTAAATATAAATCTTCACCCTGTTAAGCTATTTGATATTTCCTCTTATAATTCTTCTTTGATCATGGATATACGGCATGAGGATGTTGAAATGTATAATCATCTAGTCGATAAATATTCTAAATTTTAATATAAATACCAATAGAGACTTATTATGAAACAATTAATTCTATCACTTCTATTTATTGTTGTTCTTCCAAATGTTTATGCGCAAAATCTCGATTCTTATTCAAAGGCAATAGTTGATTTCGTTCAAATTCGTAATGGTGTAAAAACAGACTTGGGAGCTAAAGCTTCAGATTTGAAAATTAAAAATATTACGGTAGCCGATAGTGTGGATTTGCTTAAACTCGAATATCTTGCAGATAAAGCCGCAAAAGTAAAATCAGCAGAAAAGAGTGTTGCTCATTATAAGGCGCAAATTTCAAAGCAAAAAGAAAAGGGTGGGATTGTAGCAGAAGCTCTAATTGAGTCTTTGAAACCGAAGTTAGACAAGGCTGAGCAGGATTTAAAAGCTGTAAATGAATGGGAGCCTGGATATTTGCAGAAATATAATGGTTGTGATCCGGATTCAGTGCTTGTAAAACAGGTCTTCTGTAATTTATCGTTGATGAATCCGAAAGTGAATGCTCGTCAAGAAAGAGAGGTTTCTTTTTTATTTACACCAGATGGAAAGACGCTGATAAAGGCTGTTCCTAATAAACGATAAGCATTTCTGAAGGGGAGTATTCAGAGTAATGATTATTGCAATCATATAATAATACATTATGTGATTGTTTTTATATAGTAATATGGCATTACAATAATATTATATTATCGTAATGCCATATTATGCTTTTATAGAAAAGAGAGTTTGTCCTATTTTATTTCTGCTTTATTCTTTAAATGTCTTTCAAGCTTTTCGATATTTCGAATATCCGCATAAAAAATTTTTCCTTCGGTATTATGCAAGTATGGGTTACATCTAAATTCCTCAGGAATATTAAAGAACTCATTTAATTCTTTTGAAGTAAATAACTCAACAAAGTTTGGGCTATTTATAAGTCTCTGTCTTTTATTCTTTTCTATTCTCTCTTTGATGAAGAAAAAGAGAAATATGGTCAAAACAAAAGCGGTATAAGTTGAAAGAACGATTATAGCCATATAAAAACTGATTTAGAAGATTGATCTATTATGTTTACTTTATGCTATGCATTTTGCAAATATAAAAAACATTGGATAGGAGATAAGTTTTCTCTTCATTATATTATTAAGTGTGGATATTTTTATAATTGAGTTTCGAGATTATAGTTTGATTCGTAAAGATAGACAAGATGTTTTTGTGCGGACAAAAACACATCTTGCTTACATGATTCTGGAAGCTTTTAAGAAGAAAAACGATAGGGAATAATAATGTGTTAGAGTTAAAATTGGCAGAACTTTTGAGAATTATCTTACTACATTACTACGAGTGTTTATGTTGTTGTATTATAGCTGCTTATGTGTTTTGTTTTTGTAGTAGGGATAGTGTAGTAGGTAAATATATGTTTGTAGTAATATGTAGTAGGATTTTTCAGATCTTTGCCACATACTAACTTGCTTATTCTTAATTGATATGCTACTATGTAGTAATGTAGTAAGATAAATACTTAAATTATAGAATACAGTTTTCTTATAGAGACAGGATATATATAAACAGGTTTGCCATTGATCTGTTTTGAGAGTATTTTGAAGTCTGTTTTTTTAGAGCTTCACTAACTTTTTTAGAGGAAGCTTTTAAAAGAAAACGATAGGGAATAATAATGTCTTAGAATTAAAAACTGGCAAAAGTTTTGAGAATTATCTTACTACATTACTACATGTGTTTATATGGTTGTATTATAGTGTTTTATGTTAGCTTTTTTTGTAGTAAGAATGGTGTAGTATGTTAGATATATACTTGTAGTAGTATGTAGTAAGACCTGTTCGATCATTACTACATACCAACTTGTTGATTTTTAATTGATATGCTACTGTGTAGTAATGTAGTAACATAAAATGCTTAAATTATAGAATATTGTTTTCTTATAGAGACTGGATATACATAAATAGGTCTACCGTTAATCCGTTTTGAGAGTTTATTGAAGCCTGCCTTTTTTAGAGCTTCACCAACTCTTTTAGAAGATGCCTTAATATTCGAGACGGTATTAATATGTGTAATGATTTCAGATGCAGTCATATACTCTGTTTCTTTATTATCTACAGGAGTCTCAAAATGCTTTAAGATTACTTCATACTCATTAGTTTGAATCTGAAACTCTGAACTGTATTCATGCAGTTCTTTGATCTCTTCAGAATCAAACCAATACTTGAATCCGTTGTGAAATAAAGATTTTGCTTCTGCGTAAACTAGATCCATGTTTATTTGCTTTTGCTGATCACAATCTATATTTTCAACGATAAAAGGTAGAAATCTTCTACTACCAGTTGGGTCAGTAAGGAATTCGACTCCATTGATTGAAGCCATGAAGCTAGCTATATGTGGATATTCTTCTATGTATGTTCCATAGGGTCTTCTATACTTTACGAATGGAGCGGTGATTAATGCTTTTAAGGAGTTTTCGTCCTTCTTATTTAATTCTCTAAGTTGATCATCGATATTCACAAATAGGTACTCCGAAATATAGGTTAAGGTGTCTTTATTCTGTGGATCTATTTTCCCTGTATACAAATATCTAGAAAGAGACTTTGGACATAAATAATCAAGCCAGGTTGTTTTGTATATTCCTTGTTCTCCAGTGAGAACTAAACATGTGTGATTTTGGCAGCCTTCATTCGTGATAGCGTTTGCAATTACAGCAACAAGCCATTTGGTGAAATAACGATGCCAAATATCCATATTTCGAGTCCTTACAGTATTAGCTAATTGTGTAATATGAGAAATGCTATTTGTATTGACATTGGGTAAGGAGAGAAAGTATTCTTGAATAGGATTCACCTTCTTTACAAAGTCGCTGGTGATGATCGAATTTATGTTGTCTATGTTTGTATATATCCCAAATGCGTCTAATTCTCTTCGAATAGAGTTTAAGACATATTTATCGACAGGTGTATATTCTTTTGTCTTATGATTATAAGACTCAGCTCTGCTTTTTAGAACATTGTATCTGAATTGATAATGAGAGTTTAAATATTCCTCAATCATAATGTTTTTTGATTTCTTTGGTTTGATTTTTTTCGGCAAAGAAGAGGACGATTCTATATTTGAAGTTGACTCGTCCTCCTTTTCCCTAGAGTTTTTTATTTTTGACTTTTCCATCTTCACTCAATTTTTAGAAACGGTGAGGGCGATTTGTGTTTTTGTTATTTGTATGAATAGCTTTTTGGACCTCTGTTGTAATATTTTCATGAGTTTTGCGCTTGCCATCTTCAATCCATTTGATTAGCTCATCCTCAAAGAAGTACAGCTGTTTTCCTTGCTTGAAGTGTGGCAATAGTCCTTTTCTGACAAGCGTGTATACTGTAGGTTTAGCTTTGCTTATGATTTGGCAAGCCTGATCAATACCGATAGGTATACGTTTTTCATTTTTATGAGATGCTGTTGTATTAATGACTAAAGCTTTCATTTCCGAGATTTCCTTTATTAGAGACTCTATTAAAGAAGGCATAGCCTCGAATGATATTTTGCGATTTGTATTTTCCATATTGTTATTGATTATCTTGTTTGTTATTTAATTTCATCTTGTTGCTAGCTTCTCTTGTTTTCTCATCAACTATTTTTGCATATACCTGAGTAGTTTTAATATCAGAATGAGTTAGCATCTTACTTACTGTATAAATGTCTGTACCCAATGTAATTTGAATGGTTGCAAAAGAGTGTCGGAGGCAATGGAATGAGATATTTCTATTTATCCCTGCAGATTTGATCCATTGTTTGAGAGGATGATTAACCATTGATCTGGAGAGTCCTTTGAAAACAAGACCTTCTCCACGATAACCACAAAAGGATAATGCATCATCGTTTAAGGGTATCATTGTTGGAGTTTTTGTTTTTTGCGTTCTTGTCCGTACGCAAAATCCTCCATCTGGAGCTTCAATAATTTCACTCCATGTTAGCTTTAATATATCACTAATACGAAGTCCTGTAAAACAAGAAAATAAAGAGGCTCTTTTTAAGACCTCATATTTGCAAGGAGTGTTGGCGAGGATGTTGACTTCTTCGAGCGTAAGAAACTCTTTAATGCTTTCTTCCTCTGTTATACCATCGATATATAATGCGATGTTCTCTCTAAGCCATTTATCTTTGTGTGCTTTTTTTAATATGGCTTTGAATAATCTGAAATAAGCTGCGGCAGAATTACGAGCTAGAGGCAGGTGTTTATTTCTTAGTTGTTGAGATTTTAGCAGATAGTCTTTAAATGCATGGCAGAGCTCTATAGTGATTTCAGCGAAGGTGCAATTGCCTCGCATGAATTTATCAAAATAGAAATATGCATATAGCCACTTGTCGCCTTTTTCTTTTGAATAGTCGTAGAAGTATTGAAGAAAGTCAGCTTTTCTTTTTGATGGATCTATAAAGCCATATTCTTCGTTTATTATGTGCTTTAAATACTCTCCTCTAATCGCTTCTGCTTTAATTCGCATCTCGCTATTAAAGGTTTTCTGATACTCGGTTTTGGGGTTACTATATAGGTTTATACCTAAGGTTAGCCTGCGAGTAAGGGTTTGCTTTCCGGGTAATTTTATTGGTGGGTAGAAATCTAAATACAATGAGATTTCTCCTTTTGTTGTAATACGTTCTCTTAGGTGTACTTTTTTTCCAGCCATATAGTTGCAAGTTAGAATGATTGATATTTGAAGTTTCCATTCTTAAATGCAAAGTTTGATTGTTGATTAATAGTGTGTTTTTAATACAAGTATATTAACAACGACTTTGCACAATTATCATCGTTTGTGATTGATGATGATTGTGCAAAGTTGTTTGATGATTAGTGGTTTAGCAACGTATTACATGATGTAGTACATCAACTATTTTTCGATCTTAATACCATAATGTGTTTCAAAAGCCTTGTTTATTTGCAATATGCACTCTGCTTGAACCTCATCCGACGTTCGGTCTTTATGATTTCCAATGCGATTAGCAAAGTTTGTGAATTTGCAATCACAACATGCCCCAATCGTTTCCATTACATCTTTTTCTGTTCCTTCAAATAAGCCTATCTTATACATAAGATCCATGATTTTAACAACATCATTTTGCTTCTTATCTTTTATTTTGAGAGGTCTAATAAGAATATGTGTATCTAACTTCTTATTATGATTGTCAATCTCTTTTTCTAACTCGCTGATTTTTTTATTTAATATAATGACCTCTTCATGATTACTCGTTTTCTCAATATTATTGGAGCTGTCAGATGATAATATTGATTCTATTTTTTCAAGTTTGAGCCGATTTATTTGTGCATTCCCAACTTTAAGTGTTAGCTGTTCCTTTAACTCATCCTTCTTATTTTGGAGCCATTTGGGGTTATTGATGTTTTTATTCAATTCTAACTTGAAAGAGTTGAAAGCTTTCTTTTTATTTTCAATACTTGCTATATATATGAATTGAGCAACAAGAAGTAGTATTACAAACAATGCAAAATAAGGAGCATATTCTAGCCATCTATATGTCAATAGTAAAACGGTAGTTGCTATTAATCCAATAAACTGGGGTAGTGAGAAAAATCTATTCATGATTGTTTAATTATTAGGTTTTCAAATATCTTATCTAATTCTGATTTTGAAATTTTGATAAATCGCCCTTCCTTAATTCTTGAAACCTTGTGGTTTCGAATATGATTGTAAAGCATATCACGAGTAATATGGTACTTTGCCATAGCCTCTTCTGTTGTGTAATATTTTTTCTCTTCTCCGGGAGTAACTCCTTTGGCAACATCAAAATGAAATTTTGAATATAAAGTGTTCAGTCCTTTCTTTTTTCTAGGGATATTATGGTCTTTAACAAAGCTATATACTGCCGTCTTTGTTAGATTGTATTTCTGGCAGATATCATCTGTTGTATACCATTCTTCTATTGAAGTATGTGCTAAAAAATGGTTGAAGTGTTTCTCTATATGATATTTGCTGAAATAGCTTTTCCCAGATCTTAATACTTTAGGGATGTTATTCTTTTTGACAGTATTGAAAATACATGATTTGGAACAACCATATTTTTGTTCAATCTCAGCGATAGTATAGAACTCGGTAATATCATTTGAAATGCAAATTGGTTTAGCCTGATATGATGTTGTATTATTAAATAATGCATCGATATCAGATCGTCGTATAATTGTTTTTCCCTTGAGTTGTACACATTTTAGTTCTTCGCTTTGAAGATATCGATAAATGGTAGATCGTCCAATTCCAAGTAATTCGGCAGCTTGGGAAGGCGTTAGAAATTCTTTAGATCCTAAATCACGTGTTATCTTTTTAGGGAGTATGGTTTTTGACTCAGAAGCTAAATGTATTTTATTATCTCGAGCACGTTCTTTATATGCCCTTGAAGCGCATTTCTGAGAACAGTATTTAGTAGTTGTTGTACGTGCTATAAAGCTATTCTTGCAGAATAAGCAAACACGTTCAATTTTAATGTTAGATGCCATAGTTTCTCCTATCTTTATGTGTCATAACGTCTCAATATGTCTCATTGCGTCCCAATAATACACTACTTGTTTATCAGAGTGTGTGAGAAATAGAGCCGTGGTACAAATTCGATACAAAAATAGGAATAAAAATGAGTTTTATAGCCTTCTATTGATTAATTGTATAAACAATAAAAGCACTCATTTAGAGTGCTTTTTGATTGTTGGTGGTATATATATATCGTTTTTGATTGGTTTCTTATTTGCCGATACAGAACTTGGCAAAGATATTGCCGAGTACATCGTCGGTTGAGATGTGCCCAGTGATCTCACCAAGGTAATGCATACACTCGCGGATGTCTTGACTGAGGAAGTCGCCGCTGATGCGCATTTCCATATCGTTGATTACGCGGGTAATGGCTTCGTGTGCTTTGACTAGTGCTTCGTAGTGACGAAGGTTGGTTACAATGACATCGTTGTTGCCAATCTCGGGGATGTGTGCTGCTTTGAGTAGTACATTTTGCAACGTTGCCGTGTTTTCGTTGTTGCGAGCTGATATAAATACACGCTCTGCTTCAATCTGAGATAGAAGTTGTTTCTTTACTTCTAATTGCTCCGGCGTAAGTTCGTCTATTTTATTAAATACCAATACCAGTTGTTTGCCTTCTGCTTTGGGTACGATGGTTTGTGCCAATGCGTTTAATTCGGCTTCGGGGGTGTTGATGTCCATCACCCAAAGAATGATAGAGGCTTGATCTAGCTTTTGGTATGTGCGTTCGATGCCGATGCTTTCGATCGTGTCTGTTGTTTCGCGAATACCCGCCGTGTCAATAAAGCGGAAGGTAACGCCACCAATATTCATTGTATCTTCGATTACGTCGCGCGTAGTTCCGTGAATATCCGATACGATGGCTTTGTCTTCTTGTAGCAACAAATTGAGCAGAGTTGATTTACCGGCATTGGTTTCGCCGATAATTGCTACCGGTATACCATTTTTAATTGCATTTCCAACGCTAAAGGATTCTGCTAGTTTGCCAATGATTTGTTCAATGTTATTTGCCAGATTCTTGAGTGCGCTGCGATCGGCAAACTCTACATCTTCTTCACTAAAGTCAAGTTCTAGTTCGACCAACGAAGTAAAGTCGAGCAATTGCATGCGTAACTTGGTAAGTTCGTTGCTAAATCCTCCACGCATTTGATTCAATGCCAACTTGTGCGAAGCTGCCGAAGTTGAAGCAATCAAGTCGGCAACGGCTTCTGCTTGTGAAAGGTCCATCTTGCCATTTAGGAATGCACGCTGTGTAAACTCTCCGGCTGTTGCCAGTCGGCATCCTTGTTTGATAAGCAATTGAAGGATTTGTTGTTGGATATAAACAGATCCGTGACAACTGATTTCTACCGTATCTTCGCCTGTAAAAGAGTGCGGAGTGCGGAAAACAGCCACTACAACATCGTCAATAGAGATGTCTCCGTTGAAGATGGTACCATAACTAAGTGTATATGCTTTTTGCGTAAGTACACTTTTGCCTTCTTTGAATGGGCGGTAGATGTTGTTGGTAATCGCAAAAGCTTCGGGTCCCGAAACGCGGATTACGGCTACACCTCCCGCACCCGGTGCCGTAGAAATGGCACAAATTGTATCTTGATTGTTCATGTTTCTGTTTTCTTTTGAATTGCAAAGTTACAAAACAGTTTTGATATTCCGGTTTTATGGTCGTGAGCTCCCAATGTTGGCGTTGAATCCAAATGGCAACAAGTCTGAGGCACTGTTGAGGATGCATACCTCGTGTAGTCCGGCTAGTAGTATTCGAAACGGATGTTTTTGACGGTGTTCTACTTCGGCCAATATCTGGCGACAGTTGCCACATGGCGAAATAAATTCAATCATATTGCTGCCCGATGCTGCGATGATTGCTAAAGCTGTAATGGCTTCGTCGGGATATTGAGCTTTGGCAAAGTTTACAGTATTGGCTTCGGCACAAGATCCGGAAGGAAAAGCTATGTTCTCTTGATTCGAGGCTTGTATAATTAGATTATTGGTAAGCAGAGCGGCGCATCCCACGTTGAAGCGAGAGTAGGGTGCGTATGCGTTTAACATCGCTTGACGTGCAGCTTCGATTAATTGCATATCAGTAGAGTCTAACTCTTGATATGCATAGGTTTTGAGCGTTGTAATTATTTTCAATTCTTTCATATATCAAAAACAGTTTTGCAAGTTGATTTTCTGTTAGTTGTCTAAATTCTTTGTTTGTTTTAACAGCAAAGCGGGTACGATGGTACTAAATAATAGAATTCTTTGATTAAATTGCGCAAAATATGTATTGAATAATAGTACTATGGCAAAATCGTTAAAAAATACACTAATCACCATGAATGAATGGATGGCGTTTCATCCATTTGATAAGCCGGAAGCAGAAGAGTTTGAGTACTTACGCGTGGCTCATCAAATTTATAAAAAGCTAACGAAAACGATTCCTGAAGATCAAATGCCATACGAAACAATGAAAGCCTTGTCGCTTATGATGACGGCTTATCTTGAAGATGTTGTTTCGGATTATGGACTTTGGGCAGCATTCAGACGTATGCATCAGACCATGTATGGACGTTTACTCCCTTTTGTTGATGTAGATACAAATGAATATATTGAGGATGAGATTAATCCTGAAGATGTGCAGGTGTTAGTTTGGATGGTACTTCAACACAATGCCGCTCCTAATGCGATTGTGCATCCGAGAGGTTTTGCAGTTGAAGGCGTGTCTGAAGTTGTTTATGAAGTGCTATTCGAGGCTTTTGAAACGGTTCCTGTAAATGAAAAGCTTGGCGAATTCTATCGTGAAGCAGATATTTATGAAGATTTCTTTGAATTCAGAAATGTATATAAAATCTTTTTCAGTACTTCTTATCTGTTCTTAGGTGCTGGTATGGGGATGGTATACGCAACGCTCGATTCGTTGCGTCGCTCGAATGCTTCGGAACAGTTTGCATATAGTGTGCTAGAGAATATTCACTTTGAGAACGTGTTGGGGCCACTGTCGATGTTTGCTCACCAATATTGGGCTGAGTTGATTTCGGATATGCCGAAAGAATCAGCAATGCTTAAGGCTGTGGTTTACCACAAACCGGCATTGTTTGAATACATTGGTAAAGATGAGCAAGCTTATCAGTTCAAGTTGTGGAACTCGGAAGAGATCTTTAATGTTGCAGTAGACTCATTCGACTTAAATGAGAAAGCAACCGAACAACACTTTGTATTGACACAACTTGTTCGATTTAATGGGACATGGAATATCAACGGCTCTGTTGCATATATACCGAAAGATGAAGCTGAGAAATCTCCAATGGCACAGGAGGTACGAGCTAAAGCTGAAAGCAAAGAGACTTATGAGCGCATGTTGAAAGCAAACGATAATTCGCCAATCGCTTATATTGGGGAGGCTGCCGATTTGCAAGAGTTTTTAGGAAAAGTATTTGCCGATTTACCTCAGCAAAAGCTGCCGAATGATGTAAACAATGATGCTTGTTTTGTGGTGTATGCGACTCCTGAAATAGGAATCACATTTGTTCCGCAGTTGGCACGTATGATAAAAAGCTCGGATAATCCATTCTACGATGAAGCCTTTGCCGAGAATAATGCAATGTCTGTGATTGCAAGTAAAGGCTATTGTGGTAGAGAACTTCTACATTACATTATTGAAAATAAGATACTTCCCGATGCAATGCTAAATCCGATTCACGGAAAAGAGGCGGCGAAGGCGTTGGTGCAAAATAATATTGACTTTATAGCTCGTTTCTTTTTGCAACAAGATTATACGGGAAATGATTATTTGCATGCATAAGTATTAAATAAAATAATAAAAAGAAAGAGATACATGGCTATATGCGATGTATCTCTTTCTTTTTATATCTTTGCGTAAGTTATAACTGTATAGCCTTGTAAGAATGAAGACTATTCGACCTTTAATAATTGCAATATCCTTTCTGGTGTTGGCATGCGGGATGCAAGCCCAACGCCGAAACTCTTCCTATGTAATTTATATTGAGCAGTACAAGCACTTGGCTGTAAAACACATGAAGAAGTATAAAATACCGGCCAGTATCACAATGGCACAGGGACTTCTCGAATCTGGTGCGGGTAATAGTACGTTGGCTCGTAAAAGTAATAATCACTTTGGTATAAAATGTCATACCGACTGGAAAGGCGGACGCGTGTATCATGATGATGATTATCGTGACGAATGCTTTAGAAAGTATCGACATGTAGAAGAGTCGTATGAGGACCATTCGAAGTTTATTGCATTGCGTTCGCGTTATGCTGTCTTGTTTGATCTGCATATTCGTGATTACAAAGGATGGGCAAGAGGATTGCAAAAGTGTGGTTATGCTACCGATAAAGCTTATGCTAATAAGTTGATAAAACTAATCGAAGACTACGATTTATATAAACTCGATTCGGGCAAAGGGCTCGAGCCTCCAAAGAAAATGGATAATGGCGGGGTAAATATCCCGATGCGTCAAGTATACAAATGGAAAGGTTTGTTGTACGTGGCAGCGCAACGTGGCGAAACTTATGATGATATTGCTCGCGAGTTGGGCTTTAAAGCAAAAGACTTGTGTAAGTATAATGAAGTGCCCGGTGCTGATTTTCCGTTGAGTAAAGGTGATATTGTGTATTTGCAGAAGAAAAAGAAGAAAGCAGACAAGCCAAACTTCGAACATGTGGTCGAAGTGGGCGAATCTATGCATAGTATATCTCAGCGTTTTGGTATAGAGATGAAGTCTCTTTATAAAATGAATAAGAAAGATCTTGAATATATTCCTGAAGAAGGCGACGTTTTGCGTTTGCGTTAACAAGGGAAATTGTGTAATTTTGCATCTCAAACAAATCTATAAATAATGAGCGATCAACGTTATAACCTGCGCGGAGTATCTGCGTCGAAAGAGGATGTTCATAACGCCATTAAGAACATTGACAAAGGAATTTTTCCACAAGCGTTTTGTAAAATCATTCCTGATATCCTAGGGGGTGATCCCGAGTATTGCAACATCATGCATGCCGATGGTGCGGGTACAAAGTCTTCATTGGCTTACATGTACTGGAAAGAAACCGGAGATCTTTCTGTATGGAAAGGTATCGCGCAAGATGCGTTAATCATGAACATCGACGACCTATTGTGTGTAGGTGCGGTAGATAACATTCTTGTTTCTTCTACAATCGGACGTAACAAGTTGTTGATTCCGGGTGATGTGATTTCCGCTATCATCAATGGAACAGACGAATTGCTCGAAGAGCTAAGAAGCATGGGTGTGAATGCTTATGCTACAGGTGGTGAAACTGCCGATGTAGGCGACCTTGTGAGAACCATCATCGTTGATAGTACGGTTACTTGCCGTATGAAACGTGCCGATGTAATCTCGAATCATAAGATTCAAGGTGGTGATGTGATTGTAGGTCTTTCTTCATATGGTCAGGCGACTTATGAAAAAGAATACAACGGTGGTATGGGTAGCAACGGTCTTACTTCTGCTCGTCACGATGTGTTTGCAAAATATTTGGCCGAAAAATATCCTGAAAGTTATGATGCTTCGGTTCCTTCAGATCTAGTATATTCGGGTGGCTTGAAGCTAACGGATGCTGTAGAAGGCTTGGGTATTGATGCCGGTAAATTGGTGCTTTCTCCTACGAGAACATATGCTCCGGTAGTGAAACAACTTCTAGATAAACTTCGTCCGGTGATTCACGGTATGGTTCACTGCTCGGGTGGTGCACAAACAAAAGTGCTTCACTTTGTAGAAAACGTGAAGATTACGAAAAATAATATGTTCCCAGTGCCTCCATTGTTTAAGATCATTCAAGAACAATCAGGTACCGACTGGAAAGAAATGTACAAAGTATTCAATATGGGACACCGTCTTGAGGTATATCTTCCTGCAGAACATGCAGAGGAAGTGATTGCCATTTCGAAATCTTTCGGAATCGACGCTCAGATTGTAGGCTTTGTAGAAACTTCTGATAAGAAAGAACTTGTTATTGAAAGCGAGTTTGGTCGCTTTGAATATTGATATAAAGAATTCCGCTTTTAAGCGGGTATGAGGAGAATAATACGATAAATGGCAGAAAATAAATTACTTGATAAACTCGACGGGCTTTCGAGTCGCTTTGAAGAGGTGCAAACGCTGATTACAGACCCATCTGTGATCTCTGATATGAAACGCTTTGTGAAGCTAAACAAAGAGTATCACGATTTGGAATTGATTATTGGCGCGCGCGACGAGTATAAGCGTATTTTACAAGGAATTGAAGAGGCTAGAATGATTCTGGATACAGAAAATGATGCTGATCTTCGTGAACTTGCAAAGGAGGAGTTAGAGACTTGTCAAACTCGTGTGCCTGAGTTGGAGGAGGAAATCAAGTTGCTTCTTGTTCCTGCCGATCCGCAAGATAGCAAAAATGCTATCGTCGAGATTCGTGGAGGTACCGGAGGTGATGAGGCGGCTATATTTGCCGGCGACTTGTATCGTATGTACGTGAAGTATTGCGAAACAAAAGGATGGAAGGTTTCGGTTTCGAATGTGAATGAAGGAACTTCCGGTGGTTTCAAAGAGGTCGTTTTTGAAGTGTCTGGCGAGAATGTATATGGAACCTTGAAGTATGAATCGGGCGTGCATCGTGTGCAACGCGTGCCACAAACTGAAACACAAGGTCGTGTACATACATCTGCTGCAACTGTAGCAGTATTACCAGAGGCTGACGAATTTGATGTTGAAGTGAAAGAAAGCGATATCCGTGTAGATACATTCTGTTCGTCCGGTGCGGGTGGTCAGTCGGTAAATACAACTTATTCGGCTATTCGTTTGGTGCACATTCCAACAGGGGTGACCGTGCAATGCCAAGATCAGAAGTCGCAGCTTAAAAATAAAGCTAAAGCTATGATCGAACTTCGCTCTCGTATCTATAATATGGAGTATCAGAAGTATTTGGATGAGATCGCTTCGAAACGTAAAACAATGGTTTCTACCGGTGATAGATCTGCGAAGATTCGTACCTACAATTATCCGCAAGGACGTGTTACGGATCACCGTATCAATCTAACGATGTATAACTTGTCTGCTATTATGGACGGCGAGATACAGGGTATTATTGATCAGCTTATTGTAGCTGAAAATGCCGAACGACTAAAAGAGTCGGAACTATAGAAGCCTTTGGTTGGCTCCCGATTATGTATTTTATTTTTTGAATCTATTTAATTATACGATAAAATGAATAAGCAGCAGTTATTTGAGAATATTAAAAAGAAACAATCGTTCCTTTGCGTAGGACTAGACACAGATGTAAAAAAGATCCCACAACATTTGCTAAATGAAGAGGATCCAATCTTTGCATTCAATAAAGAAATTATTGATGCTACTGCCGATTTCTGTGTGGCTTATAAACCAAATCTTGCTTTTTACGAAAGCTTAGGTGTAAAAGGGATGATCTCTTTCGAAAAGACTGTAGATTATATTCGTACAAACTATCCTGATCAATTTATCATTGCCGACGCTAAACGTGGCGACATTGGTAATACTTCAGAAATGTACGCTCGTTCTTTCTTCGATCACATGGATCTTGATGCGGTAACTGTAGCTCCTTATATGGGTGAAGATAGCGTAAAGCCATTTCTTATCTATCCTGAAAAATGGGTGATTCTTTTGGCTTTGACTTCAAACAAAGGTTCTAAAGATTTCCAATTTATGGAAGATAAAGATGGTGAACGTTTGTTTGAGAAAGTACTTAAGACATCACAAACTTGGGCTTCTGATGATCAGTTGATGTTTGTAGTAGGTGCTACTCAAGGAAAGATGTTCTTAGATATCCGTAAGCATGCTCCAAATCACTTCTTGCTTGTTCCTGGTGTAGGTGCACAAGGTGGTAGCTTGAAGGAAGTTGCAGAATACGGTATGAACGATACGTGCGGTTTGTTGGTAAACTCTTCTCGCGCGATTATCTATGCTGATACAACTGAGAAATTTGCAGAAGTGGCTCGTGTTGAAGCAGAGAAAGTTCAAAAAGAAATGGCTCAATACCTTGCAGAAAAAGGTCTTTGCTAATTAGAAAAGACTTTAAAAGAGATGAGATTTAGAGATGTGTTTTTTGCATAATCACTTGTAAACTCAACTCTGTATAAAGGTGTTTAAAATATTCGGCCGTCAGTCTTTTACAAAGTATAGTAAGAGGCTGACGGCTGTTTTTGTTATTTATTTACTCGATTATTGTTTCAAATCGGATCCATTGTAGTTTTTTTGTAATATTTGATATATCAGTAATTTTGTTGATTATCAGTTGTAAACAAGGAGTTTTTGCTCCTTTTCTAATTATTTAATCACGAAATATCACTGAGTTTTTGAAAATTATTGCCAAATTTGCAACCTCACGGAAATACCGTGGGGTAAATTGTATTTACCGACTTAAAGATAAACATCAAATAGTAATGGAGTTTACTGCTCAGCAAATTGCAGCTTTTCTGAATGGCGTGATCGAAGGAGACGCTTCAGTAAAGGTTAGTAATTTTTCGAAGATAGAAGAAGGTAAACCGGGGACTCTTACGTTTTTGGCAAATCCTAAGTATGAGAGCTTTATTTATGAAACACAAGCTTCTGTTGTGTTAGTAAATAACGACTTCGTACCTTCACAACCCTTAACGACGACTTTAATAAAGGTACCTAATGCCTATGCTGCATTGGCAATGCTTATGAGCATGGTAGAACAGGCTAAACCAAAGAAAACAGGAATTGATTCTACTGCATTCATCGCTGCTACTGCACAGTTGGGCGAAAATCCTTATGTAGGAAACTTTGCTTACATTGGTGAGAATGTAAAGATCGGACACAATGTAAAAATATATCCACAAGTATATATTGGAGATAATGTGAATATCGGTGATAATGTAACCGTATATCCACATGCATGCATTTATGATGGATGTAACCTTGGCAGCAATCTTATTATTCATGCCGGAGCAGTAATCGGTGCAGACGGATTTGGTTTCGCACCAGAAGGTGATGGCTATAAAAAGATCCCTCAGATCGGAAATGTAATCATTGAAGATGATGTAGAGATCGGTGCAAATACAACGATCGATAGAGCTGTAATGGATTCTACCATTATTCGCAAAGGCGTGAAGCTTGACAATCTGATTCAAATTGC
Source organism: Tannerellaceae bacterium (assembly GCA_051656605.1). Taxonomy (GTDB): domain Bacteria; phylum Bacteroidota; class Bacteroidia; order Bacteroidales; family CAMTPD01; genus UBA12018. The sequence goes on from JBOGCF010000053.1 coordinate 20,864, forward strand.
TCACAACGTAGAAGTGGGTGAGAATACGGTAATGGCAGCACAAGTAGGTGTAGCCGGATCAGTGAAGATTGGTAAGCATTGTATGTTTGGTGGACAAGTAGGTCTTGCCGGGCACTTGAAAATTGGAGATAATGTAAACTTAGGGGCTCAATCGGGTATAATCAGCAGTGTTGAAGGTAATACGACTGTATTAGGATCACCGTCGATGCCTGCAAAATCGTATATGCGTTCGAGTGCAATCTTTAGTAAGTTGCCTGAGATGTATCGTACGATGGGACAATTGCAGCGAGAAATAGAGCAACTAAAAGAAGAAATAAATAAAAACCGTTAACTTATGCAGAAACAGAAGACGCTCAAAGAGAGCTTTTCTTTGCAGGGAAAAGGTCTACATACAGGACTTGATATTGTGGTAACTTTTCATCCGGCACCTGAAAACCATGGATATAAAATTAAACGTGTTGATCTTGAAGATCAGCCAGTGATTGATGCTTTGGCCGAAAATGTAGTAGCTACTCAACGTGGTACTGTTGTTTCGAAAAAAGGTGTACAAATTAGCACAATCGAGCATGCGATGGCCGCTCTTTATGCTTATGAAATAGATAACTGTCTTATCGAAGTTAATGCTCCTGAATTTCCAATTTTAGATGGTAGTGCAAAGCATTACGTAGAAGAAATTGAAAAAGCAGGTATTGTAGATCAAAGTGTTTCGAAAGATTACTATATCGTTAAAAATAAAATTGAAGTTAGAGATGAAGAAACCGGTTCTTCACTTATTATTCTTCCGGATGATAAGTTCTCTGTAAATGCTTTGATTTCGTTTGATTCAGCAGTGTTGTCAAATCAATTTGCGACATTAAATGATTTGAGTGAATTCAAAGACGAGATCGCTGCTTCACGTACGTTTGTATTTGTAAGAGAGGTTGAAGCTTTGATTCAAAATAACTTGATCAAAGGTGGAGACCTAGATAATGCAATTGTGATCTATGATCAAAAAATTAGTCAAGAAGATCTTGATAACCTAGCTGATACAATGGGTATTGAGCATAAAGTTGTGAATGAACTTGGCTATATCAATAACAAACCTTTAGTCTTTGTGAACGAGCCTGCTCGTCACAAACTATTAGATATTATCGGGGATATTGCTCTTATCGGTAAACCAATTAAGGGTAGAATCATTGCAACTCGTCCGGGGCATAAGATCAACAATCAATTGGCTCGTATGATTCGTAAAGATATCAAGCAAAATGAAGTACAGGCTCCTCTATACAATATTTGCAACACTCCGGTAATGGATATCAATAAGATCAAGGGATTACTTCCTCATCGTTATCCATTCTTAATGGTTGATAAAATCATCGATTTGGGCAGCGACTACATTGTAGGTGTGAAGAATGTAACAACAAACGAGCCGTTCTTTATGGGACACTTCCCAGAAGAGCCTGTTATGCCAGGTGTGTTACTTGTTGAAGCAATGGCACAAACAGGAGGTTTGCTAGTCCTTAATTCTGTAGATGAGCCACAACGTTATTCGACATATTTTATGAAAATAGATGCCGTAAAATTCCGTCAGAAAGTGGTGCCGGGCGATACAGTAGTATTTCGTCTAAACCTGCTTACTGAAATTCGTCGCGGATGTGCTTACATGAAAGGGTATGCATTCGTAGGTGAAAAGGTAGTTTGCGAAGCGGAGTTTATGGCTCAAATAGTTAAAAACAAATAAGTATTACACAAGATGAATCAACCTTTAGCTGCTATTCATCCCGAAGCAATAATTGGTAAGAATGTTACAATCGATGCATTTGCAGTGATTGATAAGAATGTAGTAATTGGCGACAATTGCCACATCTATTCGCACGCTGTTATTTTGGACGGAGCTCGCATTGGAAACAATTGTCGTATTTTTCCGGGAGCCGTTATTGCGGGTGTCCCTCAAGACTTGAAGTTTCAAGGAGAAGCTACTACTGCCGAAATTGGTGACAACACCACCGTACGTGAGTGTGTGACTGTAAACAGAGGTACTTTTGCAAAAGGGAAAACAGTAGTTGGAAAGAATTGTTTGCTTATGGCTTATTGCCATATTGCGCACGATTGTGAGATTAAAGACAATGTAATCATTGGAAACGCATCACAAATTGCCGGGGAGGTTGAAATTGATGATCACGCTATCGTTAGTGGAGGTACATTGGTTCATCAGTTCTCGCGCATTTCACTGCACACGATGATTCAGGGTGGTTCTCGCGTAGGTAAGGACATTCCTCCTTACACGCTAGTAGGTCGCGAACCTATTTCGTATGCCGGTATCAATATTGTAGGCTTGAGAAGAAGAGGTTTTTCAAACGAGCAAATCTTCCTGATTCAGGATATTTATCGTACACTTTACAACTCAGGTCTTAATACGACTGATGCTCTTGAGCGTATCGAAAAAGAATATCCTGCATGTACTGAGCGTGATGTGATTCTTAACTTTATCAAATCATCGAAGCGTGGTATTGTAAGAGGTTACATGGGCTAAGCTCTGCTTTGAAAATGTATTTATCGCTTGTTGCGGTAACTGTAAAATAAATTCTCCCCTGTTGTAAGTAACATTTGTTATTTGCAGCAGGGGAGATTATTTTTTATATATTCACGAAAAGTAAACAGCATTCGAAGTTATTATCGTTTGAAATATAAAATAAAAATAAGAAGGAATGATCATTTTATATTTGTTGTTTGTTAATGAATTGAGAATAACATAAAGAGTCTCTCAATTGATACGCTCTTGATGAAAAACGATATTAGATAATACGAATAAAATTACTACTTTTGAACTCAGAAAACAGAATAACTATGGTATTTAGATTTTTAATCCTATCAGATGAGGTTGATGACTTTAAAAGAGAGATTCTGATCGATTCGGAAGCAACTTTTCAAGATCTTCAAAATGCAATTTTAGCATCGGTTGGTTTCACAAACGACCAAATTACTACATTCTTTATTTGCGAAGACGACTGGAGCAAACAAACAGAAGTTACGCTAATGGAAATGGATACCAATTACGAAGACGATACATTCGTGATGGACGTTACCAAGCTAGAAGAACTTCTTGAAGATGAAAAGCAAAAGCTATTGTTTGTTTTCGACATGATGGCAGAGAGAGCTTTCTTTATGGAACTTCTTGAGATCCTTCCGGGCAAAAGCATGGAAAGACCTAAATGCTCGCTGAAAGAAGGTGACGCACCTGTACAAGTTATGTCATTCGAAGAATTTGAGACAAAAGCATCTGCTGCTGACTTCGGTGAAAACTTCTATGGCGACGAAGAGTTTGACATGGATGAATTAGATCATGAAGGATACGAAAATCTATCGGACGATATGTTGAGTGAAAACCCATACGACGATCGCTATTGATGAAGTCGGTTGTAGTTTTACTCGGGCCTACCGGAGTGGGAAAGACTGAACTGAGCCTAAGGCTTGCAGAACACTTCGGTTCGCCGATTATTTCCTCAGATTCACGCCAAATCTACAAAGGTCTTGTAGTAGGAACCGCAGCACCAACTACCGAGCAAATGCAACGGGTAAAGCATTACTTGGTTGGAGAACTCGATCCTACAGACTATTTCAGTTCCAGTAGATTCGAAGAAGAAGCTCTTCGGTTGATCCAAGAACAGCATGCAACCAAAGATGTTGTATTTGTGTCGGGTGGCTCGATGATGTACATTGATTCACTTTGTAACGGTATTGATGATATACCTTCAATTGATCCGGAATTGCGTAAAGAAATGGTTCATTTCTATGAAACCGAAGGATTGGAAGCACTCCAACAGAGGCTAAAGGAACTTGATCCTGTATTTTACGAACAAGTAGATCTTAAAAATCACAAGCGAGTACTGCATGCTGTTGAAGTATGTATACAAAGTGGTAAGCCTTATTCGGAACTTCGTAAGAATAAGAAGAAAGAGCGCCCTTTTCAGATCATAAAGATTGGACTGATTCGTGACCGGGAAGAGCTCTATGAGCGTATCAATTTGCGTGTGGATGAAATGATGAAAGATGGCTTGCTAGAAGAAGCTCGTTTGTTTTATCCTCAAAAACATCTCAACTCCCTTAATACTGTAGGTTACAAAGAGATGTTTAAGTACCTTGATGGCGAATGGGCGCTTGATTTTGCAATTGAAAAAGTGAAGCAAAACTCTCGGATTTATTCACGCAAGCAGATGACTTGGTTCAAGCGCGATCAGGAAATAAAGTGGTTTCATCCCGAGCACGAGGCTGAAATTTTACAATACATCGAAGATCAGATCAAAAATAAATAGTAATGCGTAGCGAATACGCAGTCATAAATAAAAAGCTCATAAAATCAGACACCTGATTCTATGAGCTTTTTCCATATATATCCGCCGTCAAAACCATGCATGTTTTTTCAAGAAACCTAACTTACTTTTTTTATAAACCAAGCATAGTTTTTTATTAGGATATACTCAGGATATTTTGCTATAAAAAAGCGCCGGAGAACTCCGACGCTTTTTTGAATATCGTATTAATATGCTAGTTTTACGTTGTCTACCCAGATTGTATTACCTGGTGAACCGATGTATGCCCCTCCATGGCTAGAAGAGATTTGAACCATAAGATGTGTAGGCTGCTCATTGGCATCAGCCCAACCTACCTCTTGAATTGGAACCACTTTTCCTGCTTTGTTTTTTGCATATTTTACATCGTCGCCGGTGTAGAGTTGCATTTGAGGTTTAAACTTTGCATTGGAACGGATGTCTCCATATAGCACTTCGACCGGATGCTCATTAATCCAGTTTGGTGTAGTTTTATGAATGCGTTCACTCCCGGTACCTACACGTTTGGCAAAGATATTACCGTCTGCATCTTCCCATCTTTTTTGTAATAAAATCGTGATTTCGGCAAAGTCTTCACCAGGTACATCAGATATTTTGCTAAAACCGGTTGCTTTGATACGATCTTTCTCGCCGGTGACTTTCATTTTATAGTCGAGCAGAAGAGCTTTTGGTCGTTTGGTGAATGGAACCCCCATCGCGAGTTTGCTTTGCGGGTTTTTAGTACTTTTGATTGGCTCTTGCACTTCTCCTAAAAATAGGGTACCTGATGCAAGAACGGTGATGTTTACGATTCCAAGCACTTTACAAGTCTCCATACGAGTTTCGAGGCGTGCACATTGACCGTTGTCTCTTTTTTCTGGAAAAACAGTGACACTCGTTTTCGTTACACCTACATTAGCCATAACATTCGACGTAGCCCAAGGAGACTTCGGATTTGCTTTGTATGCAATATTGCCAATAACTGTATCGGTTGGAGCTACTTCGAAAAGAAGTCGCTTATTGCCTCCTAATATTGCCGACTCTTCAATCTCGCGAACTACCCATTGATTGAAATTGCCCATGGCAATGGGTTCTACGCTATCGTATTTTGGGGCAGGTGTAGATTGTGCAATTATTTGTCCTGATGTTAGTAGCATCATACACAATGATCCTATCGAAACAAGTTGTTTGATTTGCTCTTTCATCTTATTCATTTTGCGTTTAGATATCATTAGTAGTGAAAGTAAAAGCCGGATGAAGTAAGTCGCATCCGGCTTTCTATTATCTTATTATAGAGAATAATCCCATCTTTTTAGGGCAAAATCCCAGTTGGCATTTACAATCTCTACCGTACGATCATCGTACTTATATTTATTCTTCTTGTATCCTTTCTTTTTAGCAAGATACTTTTCAATATCAGGTCTGGCTTCTTCAAATCCGGGAATCGAAAGCGTTTCGTAGATCTTCTTAGTCATACCCATTGCATCGGCTTCGAAGTCTTCAAACTTAACTTCAATCAAGTTCCCTTCAGGAATCAACGCTTTGTCTTTATCGTATTTGTAATACAGATCGCGGTATACGTCGATGATGTTTTGTTCAATTTCATCATTCGAGATATCTTGTAGCTTTAGCGGCTGAATTGTATTGGTAAAGAAACTACGAGTAGATTCGAATACGGTATACGGGTTACGAGCCAGATAAATGAATTTTGCGTTCGGAAACATCTCAAGCAACTCAGGTATACGTCCTGTGTGAGGAGGATTTTTTGAAAGGAATTGTGTCCCTTTTGTATTCCAAAGTGAGATCTTAATAAGTTTCAAGAAAGCATCTTTGAATACATTAACCTCTTCTTTTGAGATATCTTCAAACAACAAATATTTTTTGCTGTATTCACGTGTGTGCTTTGGCAAGAACCAGAAGTTGTAGAAGGTATAAGGAATCATGTTTGCAAGAGCGAACTCTTCTTCCTGAGGTAGGTCTACCTTTAGTTCCATGTTATCTGTCGGACGCTTATCCGGCATTAACCAAGCCATTTGTTTTTTGAAAAATGGCTGTCCCCATAATACCAAATTAGGAAATACGGTTTGATATGTTGTGTTGTATCCGAAATGCTTATCGCATGAAAGCACATTGTGTACAAATGTGGTACCGCTTCTCCAGTGTCCAAGGATAAATACAGGTTCCATTTCAAGCGGTTTATTCGCAAGAAGCTTCTTATATTTACGCTCTTCGAGTGGAGCTAGAGTACTCAATATACGGCAAACAAAACGAGTAAGCTGGTACTTGCCTTTATAATTTTTATCGATGGTACGTCCTTTGATAATGTCATTGAATGTTTTCCAATGTGCACCAACCAAAGGAGTAATTGGTAGCTTTTGAAATTCTAATTTTCCCATTAATTGTCGTCGTTTCGTTAAAGTGTATTGGCTATGGCTTCAACTCCCGACATAATATTGCCGGTTTGAATCGCAAAGTCGGCATGAGCGCATGCTTCGTTTACTGTAACCCATGTAAATCTGTTCTCTCCAAGTACATTTTTGATGTCATGAGCATCTTTCTCGGATAGAGCATCCGTTGTGCAAATGACGATAAATCCTTGTTCATTGAGCAGATTACACATGTGTGCTACATGCTCTGTTGCTTTTTGAGCAGGAAGAACGATGGCAGTTTTACCATAGTCAAACAAGCGACGCTCTAAGGTATAAGCAGCTTCGTTCGTTGCTTCACGATCGTTGCTTGCAATCCATAGAGTTGTTGGCTTTTGTTCTAAACGGTTTTCGCGCTCTTTTGATGTAATGAGCGATTTTCCTTCGCGCATAATCAATCGATCAGCCTCTGTGATGGCTACTTGTTTGCTGTTGCCGTTCACTTTATCAATAATCATACCAACCGCACAAGTATTATTTGTTACCGGATCGATTAAGATGAATGAACCACAGCTTTTGTTTTGCAAGTATGGATCGAAGAATAGCGGCTTGTTTGATGTAAATGTGACACGACCAATTTCGTTCAATGCTAATTTATCAGCATCGGATTGTTCCATCGTGTTTACATCTACTTTATATTTGATTTGGTCGATGCGTACGCGACTTAAGTTTGTGGTATGTTTGATGAAGAACTGTTGAGCAGGGTCCATCGTGTTCTCATCCATCCATACAAGCATGGCTTCAAAATCACGCTCTACACGAGGCTGGTTGTTTGGGTGAACAAGCATTTCGCCTCGCGAAACATCGATTTCATCTTCCAAAGTTATCGTTACCGATTGTGGAGCGAATGCCATGTCTATCTCGCCTTCATAGGTGTGAATGCCTTTCACGCGAGACTTCTTTCCTGAAGGCAGAGCCATCACTTCGTCTCCTTTGCGTACAACGCCGGATGCAACTTTTCCACAAAAGCCACGGAAATCAAGATTTGGACGAAGTACATACTGCACCGGATATCTAAAGTCTTCGAAGTTTTGATCTGATTCAAGTTGGATGTTTTCGAGATAATCAAGTAGGGAAGTCCCTTCGTACCAAGGCATATTTTCTGACTTCTCAACAACATTATCACCGTTCAATGCCGAAAGAGGAATGCAATGGATATCCGGAATACCCAGTGGTGCTGCGAATGTTTTATAGTCGGCTACAATCTTGTCAAAAACCTCTTGACTGTAATCAACAAGGTCCATTTTATTTACGGCAAGTACTACGTGTTTGATTCCAAGTAATGAAACCAAATACGAGTGACGACGCGTTTGTGTGATTACACCGGTACGGGCATCAACAAGGATAATAGCCAAGTTGGCCGTAGATCCGCCTGTAATCATATTACGGGTATATTGCTCATGCCCCGGGGTATCAGCAATAATGAATTTACGTTTGTTTGTAGAGAAATAGCGATAAGCTACATCGATCGTAATTCCTTGTTCACGCTCAGCTTTTAATCCGTCAAGAAGTAATGCATAGTCGATATTTTCTCCGGCATTACCTACACGTTTACTGTCACGTTCAAGTGCGTCTAGTTGATCCTCGTATAGTTTTTTGCTATCAAAAAGTAGGCGACCTATCAGTGTAGACTTTCCGTCATCTACCGAACCGGCTGTAAGTAAACGCAAAAGATCTTTCTTTTCGTCTTGATCAAGAAATTCAGATATATTTAATTTAGTACTCATTATTCTAGCTTTTTAGTAAACCGATTAGAAATAACCTTCTCTTTTCTTTTGTTCCATACTCGCTTCTTGGTCAAAGTCAATAACACGAGTTGTACGTTCCGACTTAGTTGTTGTCATCATTTCTTCCACAATCTCTTCAATTGTAGCAGCTTCTGAGTCAACAGCTCCTGTAAGTGGGTAGCATCCTAGAGTTCTGAATCGAACCATCTTCATTTCGGCTTTGTCGCGTAGCTCTTGTGGCATACGGTCGTCATCTGCAAGAATTAGATTTCCGTCCATATTAACGACAGGACGTTCTTTTGCGTAATAAAGTGGAACAATTGGAATGTTTTCCAATCGAATATATTGCCAGATATCAAGTTCTGTCCAGTTTGAAAGAGGGAATACGCGAATAGATTCACCTTGATGAACCTTTGCATTGTAGATATCCCACAATTCGGGACGCTGATTTTTAGGGTCCCATTGGTGAAATTTATCACGGAAAGAATAAATACGTTCTTTTGCACGTGATTTTTCTTCGTCACGGCGGGCACCACCAAATGCAGCGTCAAATTTATGTTTGTCAAGTGCTGCTAATAGCGCTTGCGTTTTCATCATATCTGTGTGTACTTTACTCCCGTGAGTAAATGGACCTACACCCGCTTCGAATGCTTCTTTATTGTATTCAACGATCAAGTCCCATCCGTGCTCTTTTGCATACTGCTCACGGAAGTCGATCATTTCTTTAAATTTCCATTTCGAGTCGATGTGCATCAATGGAAAAGGCACTTTACCCGGAGCAAAAGCTTTTTCGGCAAGACGTACCATTACAGAAGAGTCTTTACCGATCGAGTATAACATAACAGGATTCTCAAACTCGGCCACAACCTCTCGGATAATATGGATTGACTCGGCTTCGAGTTGCTTTAAATGACTTAATTTATAATCAGACATTTCGTTATATTTAGCGTATTATTGTTCAGATATTACAGTTTCCACAGTGTTATCTGTGGTAGAAAGGGTTTTCTGATTCTGGATAAACCAAAATTATTTATCTTCAAGAGTTACAATTGGCAAGACATAATCCAGCAATTGGCTTATTGACTGTTCAATTTCTTGTATAGACGTATCAATGCGTAGATTTGGCTGCATTGGAGCTTCAAAAGGAGATGAAATACCTGTAAATTCTTTGATCTCTCCGGCGCGCGCTTTTTTATACAATCCTTTTACGTCGCGTTGTTCGCAGACTTCTAACGGCGTATCCACAAATACCTCAATAAAATCATCACTTCCGATAATTGAAGAAGCCATCTTTCTTATTTCATTTGTAGGGCTGATAAAAGCTGCAATTGTAATGACACCCGAGTCTACAAAGAGTTTAGAAACTTCAGCAATACGACGAATGTTTTCAATTCGATCTTCTTCAGAGAAGCCAAGATTATTATTGATCCCCGTACGGATATTATCTCCATCGAGAATACGACACAATAAACCACGGTTGTGAAGTTCTCTTTCTAGAGCAATCGCCAGGGTGCTTTTTCCCGATCCCGAAAGTCCGGTAAACCAGATCATTTTGCCACGCTGCTTTAAAAGTGTTTCACGATCGCTGCGTTGAAGCATTCGGTCAAAGATTGGATATATATGTTTCTCTTTCATAGCGAGATTGTTGTATTTGATATATTCTTAATGACTTAAAACTCCCAGATTAATGGTATTAGGAATATCGACAATATGAATACGATGATATTGAGCGGTAGACCAATGCGTACATAATCCGAGAATTTATAATTACCAACGCTCTGCACAATCAAATTTGTTTGATATCCGATTGGCGTGGCAAAGCTGGCAGAAGCTGCAATACAAATTGTTACAAACAGTGGTTGAGGGTCGATTCCCAACTGTGATGCTACAGCTATCGAAATTGGAAAAGTAAGAGCTGCGGCTGCATTATTTGTAATCACTTCGGTAAATAGATTTGTGATCAAATAAATTGCAGCAAGAATAGCATGAGGTCCATAATCGTCGGCAATGCTAATGATTGTTGTTGCTATTTGATCGGCTATTCCCGAGTTCATCATGGCTTTGCTAACGGCAAAAGCACATGCGATTGTAATGAGGATATCCCAACTGATAAACTTGGTATAGTTTTGAGTTGGAATGATATTGGCCCAAGCCATGATAACGACTGTGATTGAAGCAAAGAAGAACATGTCAAACTTGACTCCATCCATAGCAGGAAGGTATTCTCCAAGTGTAGCTCCTACAATCATCATAATAACTAAAGCAATTGCCAACAAACGCTTGGATTTATTTCCGGGAATGTTGAAATCTCCTACGTCTGATAATAATAAGAATACAGACGAGTCTCCCCAAGTTGGGATGAAAGTTCCATCGGTAAGAAGTACAAGGTTATCTCCTTCTTTCAGTACCAACTGATTTAAACCAACACTGATACGTTCTCCATTGCGGTGTACAGCCATTACGACAGCACCATAGTGACGATAGAAGTCGAACTCTCCCAGTGTTTTTTCCAATCCGGGGAATCGACCGCCAAGTACAGCTTCTACTTGTTTTACGGCTTTCTTCTTTACGAATTCTTTATCAGCATTGGCTAAGCAGTTTAATTCCAATCCTTCGATATTAATTAGCTGTTGTACGTTTCCTGATTTTCCGCCCAAAACAATCTGGTCGTTTTCTGCAATTTGAAACGGAGCTTCTGTTACGTTTATAATCTTACCTTTTCGAATAATAGAGCGTACTTCAAATTGCTGTAACTCTTTTATCTTGCGATGTTCGATTGTTGTACCAATAAATCTACTTCCCGGAATAATATTAACATCGTAGTTGTATTCTTTGTATTCGGGAACCGTATTGTCATCTTTATTGCTACCTGGTAATAACATTTTCGCAAAAAGAATAAGATATATGATGCCGACAATGGCAATAAAGAATCCAACTTTTCCTAATTCAAACATTCCCAATCCGGGATATCCTTGAGCCTGCATCATCCCGTTTACAACTAAGTTTGTTGATGTTCCAATTAGTGTGCACATACCTCCGAAGATGGTTGCGTACGAAAGAGGAATGAGAAATTTAGTTGATGGCAGGTTCATAACTTCCGACCATTTCTTAATGATCGGGGCAAATATGATGACCACAGCAGTATTGTTGAGAAATGCAGATATTCCTGCAATCGATGGCAATATTTGGATAAGCGATCTGGGTACAGACTTTCTGGTATGAGGAAGTAGTTTTCGAATGATTTTATTCAAAGCTCCAGATCGGCGTACTCCTTCACTTACGAGAAAAAGTACAGCCACCGTAATCATCCCTTTATTGCTAAAGCCGGACAAAGCCTCTTTGGGTGAGATTGTACCGGTAAGCATAAAAAGAATTACAGCTGTAAAGAAGATCATACCCGGACGCATTTTGTCCATCGCCAATGCAATGATCATTCCGCAAAGAATAATCAAGACAAACAAGGATTCGAGTGTCATTAAGGATACGAGATTAATTGTTTGTCTTTACGATAAACCAAGGATTTAATAAATCTTCTTTGTTGTAACGAAGGGGGGTAGTTTCGTCGGTATGAAAGATCTCCATACCTGCTGCACTGGCTATAGCATGCCCGGCCGCAGTGTCCCATTCCATAGTTGGTGCAAAGCGTGGATATACATCAGCCTTGCCTTCAGCAACAAGACAAATCTTAAGTGAGCTGCCGCTCGAAATTAAATCAATAGAATGATGGATGTTGCGTAACTTTTCGATGTAACTTTCCGTTTCTTCACTCAAGTGAGAGCGAGAAGCCACTACAACAAATTGGTCATTGTCCTTTTTAATTGGAAGTTGTATCGCGTTTGCTTCTAATTCGGCACTATTTATAGAAATAGTGTCGTCAGATAACGTATATTTAAAAGCTCCGTTTTTTAAGCTTCCAAAATAAAGCTCACGTTTTACCGGAACATAGATGACGCCTAATATAGGAGTGCCATTTTCTACTAAAGCGATATTTACGGTAAATTCTCCATTACGTTTAATAAACTCTTTTGTCCCATCAAGAGGGTCAACAATCCAAAGCTTTTCCCATTGGTTGCGTGTAGAAAAGTCGATAGCCTTACCTTCTTCGCTCAAAATAGGGATTTTAGTCTCTTGTAAGATAGAGCATATAACTTCATTGGCATTTTTATCTGCAATAGTAAGGGGTGAATTGTCTGCTTTTTTTTCAATACCAAAGTCAGATGTTGGATCATTGTATATTTTCATGATCTCTACACCAGCTTTGATCGCAGCATCAATCGCGATATAAAGCGTTTGTATCATTTCAGATTCTATTTCGTAATTGTGTATAACAACAGATTCTTATGCAAAAATAGGATTAATGTTTGAGGAATCGACAAGCATTCGTAATTTATAATAGATATTTACAACTAAGAGGTCTCTTTTTAGGTCTCTTGTAATTTGTTGTTACATCGCGATATAGTAGTATTTTCCTAAAAGAAAATAAGCTATCGGAGATTTCTATTTTCGTAAATACAATTAACGAAAATTCATCTCTAATAGCTTATTATTTGCTTGTAAATGATCTTTATAAAGGTCTGATCCAGATGTTACGGTATTTTACAGGATTTCCATGATCTTGCAGTCGAATGGGAGCTTTACCGTGTACTTGCACTTGTGGATGACCAATATATTCTGTCGTTCCACGAATAGCAGTATTGTTTTGCACGACTACACCGTTGTGTAATACTGTAATATATGGAGGTGTACGATAGCTTCCATCTTCTTTGAATGTAGGTGCCGTATAAATCACATCGTATGTATTCCATTCTCCAGGTTTCCGCATTGCATTTACCAGTGGAGGTGTTTGTTTATAAATACTCCCGGCTTGTCCATTTCCGTAGGTTTCGTTCTGGTAGTTGTCCAATACTTGAAGTTCATATCTGTCTTGAAGAAAGATACCACTGTTGCCACGACCTTGGCTTTTTTCATTACCCGGAGTAGGCGCACTCCATTCAATGTGTAGCTGAAAGTTGTCGAAATCAGCTTTGGTTTGAATATCTCCGGTTCCACCTTTTACAACAATTGCTCCATCTTGAATGGTCCAAGGTGCAGCACGTTTTTCTCTGGTGCCAATCCATTGGTTGAGGTTTGTTCCGTCGAAAAGAACGATTGCATCACTAGGTGCAGTAATATAGGCATTTGTTGCTTTATCTCCTGGTGTAATTATGGATGGTTGAATACTCCAGAATTCAGTCATTTCGGGAGTCATTGCCGGTAGCGGTGGGTATTTGTTGTCCTGGGCCAAAAGATTAGATGTGAAAAAAAGTGTGCCCATAAGTACAAATGTCCCCGCTGTTAAGTTCGTTTTCATGTCAATTTAGATTTTGTGGTTATATTATAAATATAGAATTGCCCGAAGGTAGTAAAACAATTAAATAGAAAAAATAATCCGTCCCCAAAACATGCGCAGAGGCATCGGATAGTACTGGGTACTTTCGTAATATGCGTTGAATAGATTATCGACGCGAAGTGAAAAGGATAGTTTTTGTTTGTTGCGAAGGTTCAGGTTATATCCGGCTTCTGCATTATGAATTGTATACGCATTTGTTTGATAAGATTCATCAGCAGATGTGAATCGCTTATCTGTAAACGATGCTATATATGAAAACCAAACTTTGTCTTTGTAATTGAACCTATAACTGACACTCCATTTGTGGCGCGGTATATAAGGAAGTTGTTTTCCTTGTGTATCGTCGTCGCGCTTGCTATTATTGGTGGATGACGCCAAACCATAATTAAAATTGAGAATGTGTTGTGTATGTCCTAGAGCAGTGCGAACTTGTCCGTTTATCTCGAGTCCTTGAGAACGTACTTTGTCAAAATTGACCGGTTCCCAGATTGCTCCATTACCTTTAGGTATCCACATGATCCAGTTGTTGATATTCATGTGATAGTAAGTTGCTTCCAGTAAAAGGGTTGTTGTTCCCCATGTTGGATTAGTTGTGAGACCAATATCTGAAGAGAAGCCGGTTTCCGGTTTTAAGTTCGGGTTTCCGCCGGGATTCCAATATAGATCATTCAGTGTTGGCGTTCGATGGTTGTATCCATTCGAAGCTTTAATAGAAAGATACTCTCCTAGAATACGATAACGTCCCGACAAATTGTAGATTGCTGATAAGTTACTGTCAACAAGTTCTGTTGTTGCTTGTACATCAAGATGGAGCTTTTGTGTAGCTTTAATGGCTGAGAAAACTTTAAGGGATGTCGTATTTCTGCTTTTTTTATGTTCTGCATAATTCTCAGAATATACATTATCATGACGATAAGAGAGGAAAGTGCGAAGTTCGATATTCTTCCATCCGTTATAGTTGTAAGAAACTTTGCTAATGAAGCTGTTGTTTATATTTTCGTTCGTTTCGTTAGCCATTTCTCCCATTGACCGGTCATATCTCATATTACCTCTAAGGTATGCTGTTGTGAAGTTTAATGCATGTGATGAGCGAGTCATATCATAACAAACTAATGCGCGAGTATTTGCTGTTTTGCTTTGTTCGGTAGCGGTAACATGTACGATTGTAGACTGAGGTAAAGCTCGATTATCGAATTGCCACCATGCAATAGCTTTTAACAGATCTCCTTTATTCGTTGTATAGTAGAGTTCTTGCATTGCGCCTGCTTGTTTATAATCCGCATTTTTACGACGTTCATAAAAAGGTTTGTTACCATACACCTTGTTCAGATAGCGATAATTATTATCTGATTGTTGATAAAATCCGCGAGTCGCAAGCCCGAATCTGTTTTTTAATACGCGTACTGTTGCAGCTCCTGTATAAGTTGCATTGGAAGCAACTTCCCCTAGTACAGTTGCTGAAAATGGTTTCTCTTCAACGAAGCTATTCGAAAAGTTAATACTTCCACCTAATGCACCGCTACCATCCTGTTGAGCAGCAGTTCCATGAGTGAGAGAAGCCTGATCAACGAAATAAATAGGAACTTGAGAGAAGTCAAAGCTGCCCATTTGTGGTGAGTTTATCGAGATTCCATTCCAAAGTACTTGTGTGTGTGATGAAGATGTACCTCTGAATGAAGCTGTAGCCATAGCTCCTTGCCCCATACTTTTTATATAAAGAGAACTACTCTCAGTAAGCAGCTCAGAAAGAGATTTAGTTAAGTTGCGAGTAATATCAGAACCTTCAATCTGAGTCGTTTTGGCGCCTACAGCCTCATTGTTTTTGATTTTTTTAGCTGAGATGGTTACTTCATCGAGACGGATTTGTTTATCAAGTGTATTCTGCCCCCAAGAGGAAGCAGAATATGCACTGATAAATAAGATTGTATAAACGAATTTATGCATGTTATTTATTCAAAGTAGATAAAGTGAGGAAAGATTCCAGCCTTAAAATGATTCACTTCTTTGCCGGAAGTCGGATCATATTCATAAATCTCGGCACGAGAAATAGATCCGTACAGCACTTCACAAAAGAAAACTGTGTTCTGTTTTGAAACAGTCATATTATATACAGTGCGTTGGTCTTTGCGGTCGATGTCAATAACAGGGATTGTTGGTACGACAGGATTGTCAACGTTGATACTGTAAACTTTGCGAGAAGAGTTGAAATAAAGGGTAGAGGCATCAGGGGATATATCAATACATGATACCCATGTGTTTATATTTAAATGTCCCACTTCAAGTTCGAATATTGTTTGCTCTGTAACAGGGTCTATGCATAAAACCTGATGATGCCCAAGAACCCATAGTCGATTATGTTTGTCAACAATAACTTTAGAGAAATCAACCGTTTGTATCGCAGAGCCGTCTTTTCGCTTGATAGAGCGCATACCCTCACCTGTAAGATTGTTGAGATCAAAGACAAGCATTCGATCACCGCCTACGAATAGTTTATTATTCAGCAGCTGCATTTGGAATGAACGTCCTCCCAAATCGATAGACCTGCGTACAAGTTTACGATTCGTATTATGGTTAATATCCATAATCATCAACTTCGAATTCATTTTCTGGTCTGTTACAGCAACAGAATCTCCTCCCAAGTGAGTTAGGTACATCGGGATAACATCAAGATCAATAGACATTGTCTCAATAGAACGATATGTTTTAGTCTCAAATACTTCAACCTTACGAGAGTTGTTTAGCGGAACATAGTAATAATCACCGATGCGGGTAATTGATTGTGCCACATCTCCCATAGGACGGTTGTTGATACGTCGAAATACATCTTGCTCAACCATTCCATCCGTAGAAAGAGTTGTCAAAGAGGAGGTCCCATAACCGAACTGTCCTTCATTCACAACAATTGCACGTAAGCTACCTGTAAGATTAGGGCTTTCACCCGGAGTCTCATTGCTGCATGAAACAAGAATGCCACAAATAAGGGCAAGGAATATATTAATACTGTTTTTCATATTTAGCTACATATATTTGTGAGGCAACAGGATCTACAGTGTATTCTTTTACGATTTCCCATGCTCCTGCTTTTTTAGGATTTAATTCGATGATTTTGCTTGGAGCAAAAGCTCTCAAATCTTGTTCAATCATTAATAAAGTACCGTCTTTAGTCATATCAAGATCTTTAAGCTCTGATACTGTTTTGATATACTCAAATACAGGTTCATCCGGAGTAACCGGAGTGTCGACATCAACAGTGAAGAATGCTTTGTGACAACGAAGATAAATGGTTTTACCGGTATTGTCGATTGTATAGCATAGTTCGTTTAATGATGAGAGCGTATATGGCATTTGTACTTCATGTTTGATTTGTTCTGTAGCAGGGTTAATACAATAAAGCATATATCCGGAGCCTTTGACACCGGCAATCCAGATGTTTTTGTTTTTATCAACGATAAACTCAGCATTATAAGATGGAAGATTTAGTTCAGACATAACAGTACGCATTCCACCTTTATTAATAGCATTTGTATCGAAAGCAATTAATCGAGCATTGATATATTCACCGTTACTTTGACTACGTGTTCCTGCTGCGAATATTTTACTTCCAATTCGTTTTATCTGTGTAATTGGGAACTCAACATTGAATGATGATAATATAAAGTCATTCTGAGAGAGAGAAGCTACTACAAAGTTATAATCTTGATCTTTGGTGCCACCACCAACAACAATACTATCCGAGCCGATATGTTCCATGCAATATGTCTTCATATCTCTTTTGAAGTCATATGATTGAATCACGTTAAATGTCGTTGGGTCTAGTTTGTGGATACCATTATCGCTCCAATTTCCACCATGCGTGATGTAGAGAGAGCTTTCAATTTGTGTCGCACATAACGGATTGTCGTTAATTTGAAAACCATTGGCTGTTTTGAAGTAATCAAGAAGTATTGTGCCGTCATTTCTTACATAAGAGATGGAAGGCGTTTCGCCGGAATTTCCCTCATTGTTTAATGTGATGAACTTGAAATCGACAGGATAGACTGTCTCAGGTTTAGTTTCCGGTTCAGTTGGTTTTTCAACATCCACATTGTTATCACAGGCCGAGAATGCTATTGCAAGACTCAATAAAGAGGGTAGGAAAAGGTTTGTTTTAAACATAAAGAAAAGCATTAATTTAAATGAGTAAATTAATGCTTCGAAGTGGGAGTGGTATATAAAAAAATAAAGGTATATTTTCTTACCAAGCTTTCACCCGAAGCATTGTTATAAGTGACTAAACTTGGCAGGTCTTCTGGCTACCTCAATTATACGCCTTCCCATTAAAAGCAACAGTGGCATTTGTGTATAATTATTTATGAGGATTACAGCTGCGGGTACAGCTCCGAAATTACATCGGATTCCCTATTAAACTACACTAAACTTTAGTTATAGTAACCAAATTCGGGGGCAAAGATAGGAAAGATTAAACTGAGAACAACATGTCTTTAACCAATTATTTTGAGAGCCAACGATTCAATGATAGGTAATTCAAATCTTCTACTTTGATTGATTTTTAACTCAGAGTACTTTTCTTTTGCCGCTTTTTTATGAACAATATTGTTTTTTTCAAGAGAAATTGAATATGAACAATGTCGGAGTCGTTATATATACATTATTTATAATAGATAATCTTGTTGAGCTAAATCAAATAATCTAAGACTATATGACCGCAGATGTTATTAACAATGGCAATGTTGCCTTTATGGTTGTTACAACCGTACTTGTTTTTCTTATGACTCCGGGGTTGGCTTTCTTTTATGGAGGCTTAGTGCCTAAAAAGAATACATTAACAATGATGATGTATTCTTTTATAGCGATAGGGGTAGTTTCTGTATTATGGGTGTTTGGAGGTTTTTCAATGGTATTTGGAAAGGATATTAACGGTGTTATCGGTTCTCCTTTCGAGTACTTTATGCTAAACCATGTTGACCTCTCTATTAATCCGGACTATGGATCGACCATACCGTTTTTGTTGTTCTTTATGTACCAACTAATGTTCGCAATAATAACTGCGCCTTTAATGACCGGAGCAATTGTCGGTCGCATCACTATCTCAGGATGGGTAAAGGTGTTGGTCTTATGGATGCTTTTGATCTATTTTCCCGTAGCGCACTGGATTTGGGGGAATGGCTTTTTAAGCCAACTGGGGTTTGTTGATTATGCTGGAGGCACTGTTATTCATGCAACGGCAGGGTTTAGTGCTCTTATTGGAGTCTTATTCTTTGGTCGCCGCTATATTATACCAAAGCGTAACTATAGCAATGTTAATTTAGTATTGATCGGAACAGCCTTGTTGATGTTTGGGTGGTTTGGTTTTAATTCAGGCGGTGCTCTTGCAGGAGGCGAGGTTGCAGCAATAGCTTTCACCAATACTGGAATTGCAGCGGCTTTTGCTACTATTGTGTGGATTATAATTGCGTATATGAGGGATAAGAAATATTCGTTTGTCGAATTAACTACGGGAACAGTTGCCGGGCTTGCGACTATTACACCTTGTTCAGGATATGTCACTCCGCAAGGTGCAGTGATAATCGGTATTATAGCGGCAGTTGTATGCTTCTCTTGCCTTGAGCTAACTAAGCGTATGCAATGGGACGATGCATTAGGTGTTTGGGGTGTACATGGAATGGGAGGTGTAACCGGAAGCTTATTGATCGGAGTTTTTGCTTCAAGTGATGTAAATAAGATAGAGGGTGGTATGCTGCAATTCCTAATCCAATTACTAGGAGTAAGCATTGTCATTGTCTATACCTGTATTGTATGCTGGCTGATATTTAAGCTTTGTGATTCTATTAAATCAATAAAAGTACCCGACTCCATTCAAGAGAGCGGATTAGACCAAGCTTATATAAAAGAAGTGGAGGAATAGGAGTCGTATTGGTATAATATAAGCACTGGTATAACTCCGTGTTGAAATAAAAAAGCAACTATAAAAAAGCTCTGATTTATGAGCATTTATAGTTGCTTTCTTTTTTAGAACTTGTGTTCGAAAAGGCGCTTCTCTGCCAATTGTTCGTATTTGGTACCCGGTTTACCATAGTTTGCATATGGATAAATGCTAATACCACCACGTGGCGTAAAGATGCCGGTAACTTCGATATAGCGAGGTTCCATTAATTTTACAAGGTCCTTCATGATTAGATTGATACAATCTTCATGAAAACCTCCGTGATTGCGGAAGCTGAATAAGTAAAGTTTCAAGCTTTTGCTCTCAACCATTTTGATGTCGGGAATATAGTCAATGTAAATGGTTGCGAAGTCGGGTTGACCTGTAATAGGACATAGACTTGTAAACTCTGGGCAATTAAAGCGAACCCAATAGTCGTTGTCTGGATGCTTATTTGTAAAAGCTTCTAATACTTCAGGAGCATAATCGGTCAAATAAACGGTTTTACCACCTAAAAGGCTTAATTCTTTTTCTACGTCAGTCATTGTGTATAGTGTTTTAGATTGTTTGATTGATATTTTGTTTGGAAGCGAGATACTTGTGCAGACCTTCGTTGCGTAGTTTACAAGAAGGGCATTCACCACACCCGTCGGCCATTACCCCATTATAGCAAGTTAATGTCTCATTGCGAACAAGGTCTAATACACCTAGCTCATCGCTGAGTTGCCATACCTCTGCTTTGTCTTTCCACATTAGAGGAGTGTGTATTATAAACTGAGCGTTTATTGCTAGATTGAGAGTGACATTCAATGAGCGAACAAACGTATCGCGGCAATCGGGATAACCACTAAAGTCTGTTTGGGAAACGCCGGTTACAATATTGGCTATTTTCATTTGATGAGCCACCACTGCTACAAATGAAAGAAATAAGAGATTGCGACCCGGGACGAATGTATTAGGAACACCTCCCTCGGGAGCCTCTTTGTCCATTTCAAGAGCTGTGTTTGTAAGTGCATTACTTGTAAGTCCGTTTAAAAGACTCATGTCTAATATTTGAAATGAGACACCGGCTTTATTGGCTATTTCTTTGGCTACTTCAATTTCCTGAGCATGGCGTTGACCATAGTCGAAGCAGATCGTATGAACTTCTTTAAAGTTCTTTAAAGCCCAAAATAAACAAGTAGTAGAGTCTTGTCCACCTGAAAAACAAACAATAGCTGCTTCGTGATTTAATTGATTCATTGCAAGTTGATTGTATTAATAAAAAGGTGGAAAGCAGCGATAAAAGTGTAGTATGCGCGTAAACGTGAAGTTGTATTCTTGTTTTTTACGTGGTTTGGCAAGTACACGGAAGGTGCTTTCCTTCGTTTGCAAAGATAATATTCCAATTTTTTTACTTCTCAGTAAAAAGAGTTAAAAGTGTGATCTGCACAGAATTCTACTTGCTGTGCGGCACAAGGTGGGGTTATTTGTGCAGCACAAAAACGACAAAAGTGTGCGAGTTTAGGAAAATGTTCTTATATTTGCGGCGTTTGACAGAGATAGTCATCATTGAAATTATAAACTAAATAAGTTTTTATGAAGAAATTAGTTGCTTTAGTATCAGCTTCGTTTATCTCATTCAGTGCGATGGCCGAAGGATATCAGGTTAACTTACAAAGTGCGAAACAAGCTGGTATGGGACACGTTGGTGTTGCAATGCCATTGGGCGCAGAGAGTATGCACTTCAATCCGGCAGGTCTTACATCTATGAAAGGATCGATCGACTTATCGGCTGGTGCTTCGGGTGTATTTACAAACGCAGAATATCAAAACGGAGATATCAAAGCAAAAGCAGATAATGGAGTAAGCACACCTATGTATGCTTATGCCGGATTCCGTATCTACGATAATTTAGCTGCCGGTATCAGCGTAACGACACCTTATGGTAGCGGACTAAACTGGGGTAAAGACTGGGTTGGTGCACACTTGGTGCAAGATATTAATCTTAAATCATTCTCAATTCAGCCTACTATCGCTTACCGTCCTATCGAAGGATTGAGCTTTGGTGCCGGACTTATGATTATGACAGGAGATGTGTCTATCTCAAGAGCATTACTTCCCAAAGGAGCTTTAGGGGCATTAAATCCAGACTTGAAAGACGTAGTTCCGGTTTCTGCATCTCTATCGGGTAAATCAAAGCTTGGTGTAGGGTTCAATGTGGGTGTAATGTATGACATCAACGAGAAGTTTACAGTTGGTGCATCATACCGCTCAAAAGTAAAAATGAAAGTAAACGAAGGAACAGCAGAATTGTCTTACGCTAGCGAAGCAATTAAGAAGTTGTTAGAAGCATCAGGTAAAGTTCCGCCATTGGATCAAGGTACTTTTGCCGCACAAATGCCAATGCCATCAAACTTCAATATCGGTGTTACTTACCGTCCTACTGATCGTTGGACTGTGTCGGGTGAAGTTCAGTTTGTTGGTTGGGCTGCTTACGATTCATTGAACATTAAGTTCTCTGAAAACGTATTGGGTGGTTATGATATTAAAGCTGAAAAGAACTACAAAAATACACGTATCTATCGTATCGGTACAGAATACAAAACAACAGAACGTTTAGATCTTCGTCTAGGTGCTTACTTTGATGAGTCTCCAGTTCGTTCAGATTTATACAATCCAGAAACACCAGGTATGAACAAATTGGGTCTTACTTGTGGTTTTAGCTTCCGTCCGATTCCAAGACTATCTATCGATGGAGCATTTACTTACACTCATGGATTCAAGCGTCACGGTTCTTATCCGGACCCAGCGTCTCCAGGAAAAGTGTTCGAAGGTGAATATAAAGTATCTGCATACACACCAACACTTGGCTTGTCATATACTTTCTAAGCTCGGTAAAGACTTAAGATTTTTTCCATACATACCCATTTGAGAACGGGTTAATCAATAATCAGTTCTCAATATATCTAGAAGATTAGATAAAATCAACAATAAAAGAAGCTCTCAGTCATGAGGGCTTTTTTTAGTATCTAATCCAGCAAGACTGATAAATAAAAAGGGAATCGACGTACGGTATCGATTCCCTTTTCTTATTTATGATAACCAATCAATTATCCAATCCAACGTGTATATGCAAAGTCCATACGATTAGGAAGATCAGGATTCTTAGGATAAACACGAAGTCCAAGCTTATACAATCCAGACTTATCCGGAGAAGTCTCTACTTCATAGTATACAAGGGTTCCTTCTTGTTTTACAACTTTGAATTCTTCTGTTCGTTTCAATCGTTGTTCTTTCTTGATATTATCGTATGTAGTAATTACCAAATCGATTCCAAGGTCACCTTCAAGATCTTTTTTATCGAGCACTACTTCAATCTTATAAGGAGATCCTACTTGCACGCCGCGTTTCTCGAGCTGATGATCCCAAGTAATAGAAACCACTTGGAATGAATCCCAATGAGCAGCAACATTCTCTTTCCACAATGCTATCTCTTTAGCTTTAGCAAAGTTATTGATAGAGAGTTTGGCCGAGCGTTCGGCAAGCGGACGATAAAACTTCTGAATATAATCATCCAGCATTCGTTTGGTTGTATAATCGGGCGCAATCTGGCAAATAGAATTTTTGATATATTGAACCCACTCAGGAGAATATCCTTTACTGTTTTGAGCAAAGTAAAGCGGAATGATTTTATTCTCAAGCGTATAATATATAGTAGACGCGTCTAACTGATCTTGATACTCTTGATTGTCGTAAGTGCGCTTGTCGGTCAATGCCCATCCGGCACCTTCTTTATAGCCTTCATACCACCATCCGTCTAGTACCGAGAAATTCAAAACACCATTCATCTCGGCCTTTTCGCCTGATGTACCCGATGCTTCAAGTGGGCGAGTAGGAGTATTCAACCATACATCTACGCCCGATATTAGTCGGCGAGCCAACCGCATATCATAGTTTTCGAGGAAGATGATCTTACCTAAAAACTCAGGACGTTTCGAGATTTCAACAATGTGCTTAATCAAACCTTGACCACCTCCGTCGGCAGGGTGAGCCTTACCGGTAAAGATAAACTGGATAGGATACTTTTCATTGTTTACAATCTTTGCAAGTCGCTCAAGATCGGTAAATAGCAAGTGAGCACGTTTGTATGTTGCAAAGCGACGACCAAAACCGATAAGTAATGCATTCGGGTTGATTTTCTCAAGCACCGACATTGCCGAAGCCGGACTACTTTGTGTGCGTAGCCAGTTTTCACTGTATTGCGCTTTGATATAGTCAATTAATCTGCGTTTCAGAGTTTTGCGCAATTGCCATATTTCTTCATCTGGAACTTGCAAAATACCTTCCCATCGTGATTTGTTAGATTGATCAAGGAAGAACTCTTCGCCGAAGTGTTCAAGATAAAACTTCTTAAACTCCGTAGCCGCCCAAGTAGGCATGTGTACACCATTGGTTACATAGCCTACGTGTAGTTCTTCAGGGAAATAACCTTTCCATACCGGTGCAAACATGTGTTGCGACACGATTCCGTGCAAATAACTTACACCATTAGCTTCTTGGCAAGTATTCAGTGCGAATACACTCATCGAGAATTTCTCGTTCGATCCGGGGTTTTCACGTCCCATATCCATAAACTCTTCCCAAGTGATGCCAAGCTTTTCAGGGAATTGTCCCATGTATTTGCCAAACAGACCTTCGTCGAAGTAGTCATGTCCGGCCGGAACAGGAGTGTGAACCGTATATAGCGAAGAAGCTTTTACCACTTCTTTAGCTTGATTAAAGGTAAGACCTTCATCAGCGATATAATCGGCAAGGCGTTGCGCATTAATCAATGCGGCATGACCTTCGTTGCAATGATAAACTTGCTTTTTAATACCCAGTTTATTTAGCAGAAGAATACCACCGATACCAAGCAAATACTCTTGTTTCATCCGGTTTTCCCAGTCACCACCATACAGTTGATGGGTAATTGATTTGTCCCATTCGCTGTTTGCGTCGAAGTCGGTATCCATCAAATAAAGAGAGATACGTCCTACTTTTACCTCCCATACATGTGCATAGACCGTATGTGCCGGAAAAGGAACTTCAAGCACAAAAGGCTGACCTTCATCATCGAGAAGTTGGGTGATTGGGAGTTGAGCAAAATCTTGCGGTTCGTAGTTAGCGATTTGTTGGCCATCTACGGCAAGCGTTTGAGTGAAATAGCCGTATCGATAAAGGAAACCTACAGCCGTCATATCAATGTTGCAATCACTGGCTTCCTTCAAATAGTCTCCAGCCAATACGCCTAAACCTCCAGAGTAAATCTTCAATATATTTGTAAGACCATACTCCATGCTGAAGTATGCAACAGAAGGCTTGTTTGCATCTGGTGCAACGTCTTTATATTTTCTGAATTTTTTATATACGGTAGCAACTTCAGCCATCAACTCGGCATCTTCACAGATCTCTTCCATGCGTGAAAATGAAAGTTTTTGAAGCAATAGGTGTGGGTTTCCACATGTACTTTTCCAAAGATCTTTGTCTATACGGTTAAAAAGACTCGTTGCTTCGTAGTTCCATACCCACCAAAGATTATCAGCTATTTCAGCCAAAGGTTTTAATTGTTCTGGTAGGTTAGAGTGAGAATACACTTCAAGCCAGCTTGGTGTATTTGTATAATTTGTTTTAATTCTCATAGATAGTAATTTTATAGCAACAAATATTAGTTTACAGTAAATATAGAATATGATTTAATACAATCACTGTTTTTTTCTTATTTCTTGCGTAATAAATCGTTGCTCATTTATTTTATACAACAAATTAACCCTCTATAAATGTTTTCCAGAGACATGGATTAACATTTTACAAATTAAAGTATTAATTTGATACTTCCTCCGATGCTTTACTTAATGCAATGTCGAAAGCTTGCAAGTAATAACGTATAAAGTGCGACCAACAAGCTTGATCGGCCAATGCAAAACATTGTTTACGAATCTCGGTACGTTCACCTTTCGACATCTTCGAAAGCTCAATAAGTTCTTTGCTAATTGCAATGGCAGCCTCATTATAATTAAAATCGGTGCGATGAATCATAGCCACACCTTTCTTAATGTCGGTTCCCCCCAAAGCCTTGTCGGCCCAAAGTCCGAACCCGGCAAGATTTGTCGTGATAGTAGGAATGCCAAAGGCAATACTTTCGAGTGGAGTATAACCCCATGGTTCGTAATAAGAAGGGAATACTGTAGCATCGAAGCCGATAAGTAAGTCGTAGTAACTCATATTAAAGATACCGTCACAACCATCAAGATAGCAAGGCACAAAGATCACTTTCACGTTCTCTTCCGGTTTGTTGTTCATTTGTAGAAAAGACAAGTATTGCAATATCTTATCGTTTTCTTGTTCGTAGAGCTCGTGTGTAATGACCGGATTCGGCAGTGGTGCCGATTTGAACATGTCGCGCTCGTCGAGTTTGATTCTTAAATCATCTCTAAATCCTTTTACCCAACCCGGCACCATGATAAAGGCTACAATTTCCTTTTGTAAGTCATGATTGGATCGTGTTTGATTCAAAGCCTCGATAAACAAGTCGAGACCTTTGTTGCGATACTCATAACGTCCACTTGTCGCAATCAGCAATGCATTGTCGGGTATTTTATATCCGAGCAAAGCCTCCGTTACACGGTATAGAGCCTTTCGAGCAGCTTTTCGTTTCACAACATAGGCTTCCCCTTTTGGGACAAAGTCGTGTTCGAATCCATTTAACGTTACTACATCCGGAGCCTTTTCGAGCAACTGCTCACATTCGGTAGCAGTAATGTCACTCACGGTAGTAAAGCAGTGTGCATGATGAGCGGCTTGTTTTTCGACCGAATGCTTAGCTTCCATATTTAGCTCTTGTGCCATCTGATCACCATTGTAACCAGATAAATATCCGTAAAGCGGCTTGTTGTTGCCGGCAATAGAGCGTCCTATCGAAGTGGCGTGTGTAATAAAGATGGTACCGATAGCGGGCACTTTTTTACGAATATACAATGCACCCATACCAAGCATCCACTCATTGAAGAGTGCCACCACTTTTTTATTTTCGAGGTGATAATAGCGGTAATAGCTTTCGATTACTAATGCCGCAGCATAAGCAAAGATGCACGATTCGTCGTAGTCGCCATATGCATGAAGGGAGTCAACTCCAAACCAATCCCACATATCGGCAAAGAGTTGATTGCGTTGTGGCATTAAACTCTTGAAGTCTACTAAGACAACAAGAGGAGCACCCGGAATATTCCAGCGACCTACTTTAAGGTGCAGTTGTTCGTTTTCTTCCGCGTATTTAATCCAATCGACAAATATGTTGGGTTCTTCGATGAAATCTGTTTTCTGGAAAGGTGTGTTTAAGTCAGGGCCAACAAAGATAATATGGTCATGAAACTGGTCTTGCAATGTCTTGGCCTTTGTAGAAAGCACTGTGTATATACCTCCTACCTTGTTGCAAACCTCCCAACTCGTTTCGAAGATGTAGTTGGGTTTTGCAGTGTGATTAATTGTATTCATAATCGTTTTTTCTTTAATTCGATTGCAGCAAATATAGAATTAAAAATGTTTTACTATTACTTACAACAAGAATTTGTAGATTTGTATGCCTTATATTCCTTATTTATTCATATAAAATATAAAAGTTATGGCGTCAAGAAGAATTTTGAAAAAAGAGATCGGTTACAACGTAGCGGAATTATTTGTAGACTGTTTGCTTTGCAAAACGTTTATTCCGGGAGTAGATGCAGAAAAAGCTGATCAAGCAATGGCTAGCCTATTGGATAGTCAAGATGAGTTCATCGCTCGCGTGCAACGTCCGAATGCAAAGGAGCCAAAACAAGTAAAAGCATATTACAAAAAACTAAGAGCTGATTGGGCTGCTAAAGTAGACGAGTTGATCGCAGAGATTTCAGCTTTGACTAAATAATAGAAATGAAGAAAAAGATTAGCAAATTTATTCTCCGTCTCATGGGATGGAAGATCGGAACGATAATCCCTGATGAACCAAAGTGTGTGATCTGCGTAGCGCCGCACACCAGTAATTGGGATTTTATCATCGGTAAGTTGTTTTACGATGCGTTGGGCCGTCAGTCAAACTTCCTGATCAAGAAAGAATGGTTCTTTTTTCCGTTCAATATCTTCTTCAAGTCGATTGGTGGTGTGCCTGTACAACGTGGACGCAGAACTTCGGTTACCGATGCAATGGCTAAAGAGTTTGCGACACGTGATCGCTTTCAATTGGCCATTACGCCCGAAGGAACCCGAAAAGCGGTGAAAGAATGGAAACGAGGCTTTTATTACATCGCAACTAAGGCCAACGTGCCTATTGCGTTGACTTATCTCGACTATGGCAAAAAGGAAGCGGGAATCATGAAACTTTTCTATCCTACCGGAAATGAAGAGCAAGACATCGCTGCCATTCGCGCCTGTTATAAAGGGATAAAAGGAAAGAATGCCGACCAATTCATTGAATAGACGGTCGCGCTTGTTTTCGGTTTGATAATCTTTTGTCTAATGCTATTGTTTTGACAAGTATTACACTGAATGAAATCATCTTTACGAGTAACGCTCATGCAAATTACGCCTGAGTGGGAAAATAGTTATAAGAATCTTGATCGGGTCGAAGACCTGGTCAGGATTTTTTCGCTTCAAAGCGATCTGATCGTCCTTCCCGAGATGTTTACCACCGGGTTTACCATGCACGCGCGCCAACTTGCCGAAGAGAGCGACGGGCCTACCATGCAACGTGTAAAACAATGGGCGGTAAGCTGCAATGTGGCCATTGCCGGAAGTTTCATCGCAAAGCAAGACGATTGCTTCTACAATCGTGGCTTCTTTGCCTATCCTGATGGAGAGGTTGTTTTTTACGACAAGCGGCATTTGTTTCGCATGGCGGGCGAAGACAAAACTTTTACTGCGGGAGAAAAGCAATGCATCGTAGCTTATAAAGGATGGAATATCTGCCTACAGATCTGTTACGACCTGCGCTTTCCGGTTTGGAGTCGCAACGTCGACAACGGCTACGACCTGCTACTTTATTGTGCCAACTGGCCGAAGCCCCGTCGCGAACCTTGGAAAATTTTACTGCCGGCACGCGCTGTAGAAAACTTATCGTACGTGTGTGGTGTTAATCGGGTAGGGAGCGACAACGCAGGTAATATTTATTGGGGCGATTCGATGGCTATCGATATGAAAGGAGAGATTCTTTGCCATCTTGAAGAAACGGAGCAATGCGTCACTGTAGAACTCGATTACGACAAGTTGCAACGCTTTCGCGAGAAGTTTGCCTGCTGGAAAGATGCCGACCGCTTTACATTAACGTTATAAAGTATGAATAAACAGGAACTGAAAGATCGCATTCATGAAATCATATTCGAGTCGAATACCAAGGCCGGAAAGGCTTTTGATATCGGCCTGCTTGTTTTTATATTACTAAGTGTAATCTTAGTATTGGTAGACAGTGTAAATGCTATTCACGTAAAATACCTGCGGATGATACGCATTTCAGAGTGGGTGATAACCTCTGTCTTTACCATTGAATACATCCTGCGACTCTATTCGGTTCGAAACAGAAAGAAGTATGCTACCTCTTTCTTTGGCATAGTCGATTTACTTTCAATCTTGCCTACTTACCTAAGCTTGTTCTTTGCCGGTACACACTATCTTGTCGTGATACGGGCATTGCGATTGCTGCGTATTTTTAGAATCTTCAAACTAAGCGAATACCTTACCCAAGGGTCGTCGATTCTAAATGCTGTGCATCGCAGTTTTCCCAAGATATTTGTGTTTATGTTCTTTGTAACCATTCTGGTGGTGATACTCGGTTCTATCATGTACGTGGTTGAGGGTACGGTAAATCCCAATATGGACAACATACCGCGGTGTATCTATTGGGCCATCGTTACGCTTACGACTGTGGGTTATGGCGATATTACGCCCATTACTTACCTTGGGCAGTTTATCTCGATGATCATTATGCTTTTGGGTTACGCCATTATTGCGGTTCCTACGGGTATCATATCTGCTGAGTTTATGCGTCCTAAGGAACCCAATCGGATAACGGGAGAGGCTTGTCCGGGTTGTGGGGTAGATATCAGCGACGACGATGCCAATTATTGCAAAAACTGTGGTGCGAATCTCGAACGGGAAAATATGTAATGTGCAAGTGAGTTTATTGTACCGTGGCAGATTTAATCTGCCGTGTGTGCTTATTGTATTTATCAAAGAAAAGGCTGTTGGGCTTGTTTGGAGCATTATCCATGTATAATGTAGCCAAATAGGCCTCTTTTTTTGCCCGTTACTCTCGTTTGCCGAACAAAAAAACGGTTACACTTTGACGGGTAAATCTCATTGATTTGTAACGCAAAGCTTTCAGCCTTATTGAGAAGTTTTTTACCGACCGCCAAAATGATTGCAATCACCTTTTAGGCTTGTCTATTTGTAACGGCTCAACCCTCGCAGAGTGGTTTCCTTGTATACCAAATAGGGGAGTGGACTGGCGGCGGCAGGCTCATGAAGTTGAGGCGGAATGTTTTCAATGAAGACGTTATCTGCTTTCCTCGAAAACTGTTTTTAGTTACCGTGAAGAGTGAAATCACGCACCACCGAAAACGAAAATACGCACGCAGCGTGAGTAAAAATACGCTTCGCGATGGGTAATAATACGTTCCATAAGCACCTAAAGACCCTCTTCCAAAAACCAAACAAGCTTTTTTTGTAAACCAAACAAGGTTTTGCCAAGAAGTAAACGAGCTTTTTGGGCAAACCAAGCAACCTTTTTGCCAAAAACAGGCAAAGTTGGGACGAAGAAGCCACTTTATCGCCACGAAAATGCCATTTTCTCAAACCGAAAAATCCATCAAATCAGCTCAACTAGAGCGGTAAATACCCGTAAATTCCCCAAAATCTTCTCGCAAAAAGTATCCCAAATCTTCGCTTAAAACAAGCTTAGTGTAAATTATAACCATTTTTTGTCTATACTTGCAGGTGTATAAACGAATTTGTAATGCTTAAATACTACCAACATGAAAAATACGATGTGGTTGTTTGCAGCAGCTTTTTTATGTGCATGCAGCCCGAAGGGTGATCCCACTTTAGATCTAATGACCATCACGATTGATGCAAACTCCGGTCAGGCGACCTCTTTGAACGGATTGCTTTCTTCGCAAACGGCGATCTCCCTCGATACGACAGTACTGGTTGCCGGAGTTGGTGATTTATGCCTGATCGACTCAAGCCTATATTTGCTCGACGACCAGCAAATGGCTATTAGCATGTTTACCAATCAGGGTGGCGAGGCTCTAAACACGATAAAAACTTTCGGAGGTGGTCCCGAAGAGTACATACAACCCACGATGCTTTCAACTGACGGAGCTTCGTTGTTTCTATTAGATTTCGCCGGAAGTGCTATTCTCGAGTACGACAAAGGTCTTCGCTTTGTACGCAAAATAAAACTAGAGTCGCCTGTGAATGACTTTGTGTGTGTGCCGGAAGGATTCCTCTGCTTCAACTCATGGATGGGAGGCGAAGCTTGTCCCGTAGTTGTGTACAACAAGGAGGGTGAAGTGCAACAACGGATCAATTTCAAACGACCGGTTGCAGCTTATGGAGCAAAAGGGAAAGTCTTTTTCGAGGATCAGGGACAAGTTTATTTTCGTCCGTTCTTTTGCGATACCATCTATCAGTATAAACCTGAAGCGTTGGAGCTTTCTCCGGTTGCACTTCTCGACTTTCAGGATAAAGCAATTCCAAGTGATTTCGACTTTCAGAACGATGTTTTTGCGTCTCCTTACGCTTTTGCGACTCATGTGTTTGTGGTAGATAGCTGTTGGGTGATCAGTTATGTGAGTGGAGGTTCTCGTTATTATGCATTGGGCAAGACAGCAGGAGGAAATAGCGATTCGTATCATTTCGATGGGAAAAGTGGTGAAGTGTTCTTTCCGCAATGGAAAATAGGAGACAGACTTGCAACGGTTGTTTTGGGTCCTATTTCTTCTTCGCGTGAGATTGAAGAGGGTAATGGCTGTTGGCTGTTGCTGCGAACCTTGAATCCACAACGCTAATTTGCTGTATTGATCTTGTTGTGCTGATATACAGAACGAGCCGCTGTAAACTGGGTTTGCAGCGGCTCGTTGTATGTCGTATTGCTTGTATTAGTCGAAGATGAGGCCAAACTCCTCGCGGAAGCGTGCCAGGGCTGTGTTGTCGGCAACCATCAGATTGTACTTTTCAGATGAGGTATAAGCGAGTTGCTTTTCGTTGCCTTCGGTTATTCTGATTTGCATCTTGATGTGCGTATTCTTTAGCTTGGTGCGAAGGAATGTGAGCAAATCAAGGCTGCCGTTGGTTAGTTCCGACTCTTGTCCCGGATTGTGCACGGCAACTTCAAACGTTTCGTCGTGCAATAAGATCGGTTTGCAGTTGATTAGGAGATTCTTCAGATAGATTCTATCCTTGTCGAGTGTTTCCTGAAAAGCATCCCATTGCTTTGTCAAGTCATCGGCAGTGAAGGGATTGCGCATCTCTATCGTAACGGCCTGAGACGTTGTAGTCGTATCCGTTTCCTGCTTCTTTTGTGTCATGTTTTTGATCGACACGCCGGGCACGCCGCGACTGGGCATTTTATTGTATGCTGGTCGTTGAGGCGGCTCTTGCGAAACAGTGGGAGCGGGCGGATTGATCGTCATCACACGCGATTGCGGTTGTGCCGCCGCCGCTTGCTGTTGCGGAGCTTGAGGCTGCTGCGTTGGTGCTTGTTGTTGCGGAGCAGCAGGAGCAGCAGGTTGTTGCATCTGTTGTCCGTTTACCGCTTGCAAGGGTTTTCCTTGTTCGGGAGCAGGAGGTGCAGAAAGCAGTTGGCAGAGTTTGATCAAAGCCAATTCGACCAACAAGCGTTTGTTTTTACTCAAACGGTAGTTGAGGTCGCAATCGTTTGCTATTTCGATTGCTTTGTATAGGAAAGCCGTATTGCACAAACGTGCCAATACGTTGTATCGTTCTTTGATGGAGTCGATGGTTTCGAGCAGTACCAGCGTTTGCGGATCTTTTGCAACCAGCAAGTCGCGGAAGTGAGAAGCGAGTCCGGCAATGAGCGACTGCCCGTCGAATCCGCGGTCTATCACGTCCTTAAACAGCAGAAGCGTGCTAGGTACGTCGCCTTTCAATATGGCATCGGTCAGCTTAAAGTAGCAGTCGTAATCGAGTACGTTGAGGTTGTCGATCACTGCCTGATAGGTGATATTCCCTTGCGTATAACTAGCTACTTGGTCAAACACAGAAAGCGCGTCGCGCATACCTCCGTCTACCTTTTGAGCAATCACGTTGAGTGCTTCCGGCTCGGCATGTATGTTTTCCTGTTGTGCTACATAGACCAAATGGTTTACGATGTCTGTAATCGAGATGCGGGTAAAGTCGTAACTTTGGCATCGCGACAAGATGGTAGGAAGAATCTTATGCTTCTCGGTCGTAGCCAAAATAAAGATGGCATGGTGAGGCGGCTCTTCAAGTGTCTTCAGGAAGGCATTGAAGGCAGCAGCCGAAAGCATGTGTACCTCATCGATGATGTATACTTTGTATTGACCAATCTGCGGCGGAATGCGCACTTGGTCGTTGATGATGCGGATGTCGTCTACAGAGTTGTTGGATGCAGCATCCAGCTCGTGAATGTTGTAGGAGCGTTGTTCGTTAAACGCCACGCACGATTCGCACTGGTTGCAAGCTTCGCCCTCGGGTGTGAGGTTAAGGCAATTGATCGTTTTGGCAAAGATACGGGCGCAGGATGTTTTACCTACACCTCTTGGTCCGCAAAACAAATAAGCGTGTGCTAGTTTGTGATTGAGGATGGCGTTCTTTAATGTTACGGTAAGTGCCTTTTGGCCCACTACGCTATTGAAGGTCGAGGGTCTGTATTTACGGGCTGAAACGATATAATTATCCATGCTTTGCAAATCTGATCTACACAAAGATAATGAAAAGAGGCTATATGATGAAACTCAATTCTAAAAATGAGGTTAATTAAGTACTCACTGTAAATATTATTGATTATTTTCGTTCTATAAAAGAATCTGCGATGAAAAGAATTAAAGAGTTTTATAACAAGTATATCAGCGGTATAAATAAATACTATCTGGTTGTAGGCCTATTTGTGGTGTACACGCTTATTCTCGGAGATAGCAACTTGTATATTCGATACACCTATAATGAGAAGATTCGCAGTCTCGAGAAGGAGATTGATCATTACAATGCCGAGATTGAGGTGAACAAACAGAAGTTGGAGCATCTGCAAACCGACAAAGAGGGTTTGGAGAAGTTTGCTCGCGAAGAATACTTGATGAAGTGTCCTGATGAGGATGTTTACATCATTATTGACAAGTAAGCTAAAAAACGAATAGATATAAATGAAGGTTAGAAATTGGATTTATTATATAGCTTCCATCTTGGTGCTTGGAGGCTCTGTTTTGCATTTTGTGAAATGGGAAGTTGCACCTTATATTTTTGCGGTAGGCGCGGCCGGCGTAGCGGTGAGTTTCTTAACTACACCACACAAAGGTGATGACTTTAAGCAAAAACGTTTGCACCGAATGAATGTGATTGCTTCTTTGTTTTTGTTGGTTGCATCGGGTATGATGTTTAAACGGGGCAACGACTGGATGGTGTTTCTTTTTATTTCGGCGCTATTGCAGATGTTTGCTGCTTTTAGAAGTGGTTCTGCTTCAGCTCAAAAATAACGCATGCGACCATGCTTGGTCGGTATCGATACAAAAAAAGGTTGCTTCTGTAAAAGAGGCAACCTTTTTTGTGTATCGTTGTATATCCCGATTACTTTTCTGAAGTAGATGGGTTATAGTTTTTGTTTAAGAATTCAGTCACCTGAGAAGTGATGTCATACTTAGGGTTAGCTAGCAAAATGTTATCACCCATTGTGTTGGTGAAGATGACTTGATAACCTTTCGATTTGTTGTAAACTTCAAGAAGATCTACAATGTTCTTGTGAAGTTGTTCGTCGATTTTCTGACGCTCAGCCATTACTTCCTGAGCAAGTCTTGCGTCCAACTCTTGAAGTTCTTGCTGTTTCTTCATCAAACGAGTTTGCTCTTGCTCTGCACGTTCTCTTGTAAGAAAAGCGTTGTTCTCTACCTTGCGTTGATACTCTTGCACTTCAGTTTCTAGCTGACGTGCTTTTTGCATTACGCTCGCTCTTGAGTTTTCTTGTTTTCTCAAGATCGCTTCCGTCATGTCTTTTGCATAATTGTAGTTAAGCAAAAGCGAGTCTACATTTACGTATGCTATTGGCAACAATGCTGAAGACGAGTCAGCAACAGAGAAAGACGGAGCTGAATCGCTGTTCTTTTTGTCTGAAAATTGCAACACAAATAGTACAATTACAGCAACAGCAAGTACACCACTAATAACGTAGTTAATGTTTTTCATAAAGTTGAAATTTGTAAAATCACTATATTATTCTATCACACCTTTTACTGGATATCTGCTAATTTAGACCTTTTGCGCTCTTGTAGATCTTGTGTTTTTATACACGAGATACCCTTTTTACCTAATTCTTTACTTTTGCCAACGTGGGTTTCAGGGAACTTTCCGTTTTTAGTAAAAAAGACGCGAATACCAAGCAATAGTACCGCAACAACGACTACAACTAGTGTTAAAAGTAAATTTAAAAGCATATTTCGTCCAATTATGAGCGCAAATATAAGAGTTTACATAAATATTCGATGTGAATTCTTCAAATTATTCTCTTTTTTTTCAACTCAATCATTATTTTTGTCATATCAAGAATTATTAATCACGTAATAACAACAGTTATTTACAATAATACTTACGAATATGACAATAAAAGATCTGCAACCAGCTATCGTTTGGAAATATTTCGACGAGATTACCCAGATACCTCGCCCTTCTAAGAAAGAAGAGAAGATCATTGCCTACTTGGAAAACTTTGCCAAAGAACGCAATTTGGAGTTTAAGAAAGACAAAGCCGGAAACGTTGTGATTACAAAACCTGCAACTCCGGGTTACGAAGCACTTCCTACCGTGATTCTTCAATCGCACGTGGATATGGTGTGTGAAAAGAACAACGATACAGATCATGACTTCGACAACGATCCTATCCGTACACGTATTGAAAACGGTTGGGTGAAAGCAGAAGGAACAACGCTTGGCGCAGACAACGGTATTGGTGTTGCGGCAGAATTGGCTGTTCTTGCTTCGGACGATCTAGAGCACGGTAAAATCGAATGTTTGTTTACAGTAGACGAAGAGACTGGTTTGAGCGGTGCTTTCGCACTGGAATCAGGTTTCCTTACGGGAGATATTCTATTGAACCTAGACACAGAAGATGAAGGCGAAATCTACATTGGTTGTGCAGGTGGTAAAGATACGCAAGCATTCTTTACGTATCAACCGGCTATGTCTCCGGAAGGATATTTCTACTTCCGCGTAGATGTAAAAGGCCTTAACGGTGGTCACTCAGGTAGTGAAATCGATAAAGGTTTGGGCAATGCAAACAAGATCCTTACGCGTTACTTGTACGAACTGAAGAAGAAATTCGATATCGTATTGTGTGAAATAGACGGAGGTAACTTGCGTAACGCGATTGCGCGCGAAGCTCGTGCCGTAGTGGGTGTTCCTGCTTCTGAAAAGGAAACAGCTCGCATCATGTTGAACCAATTGGCTGCAGATGTAGAAGGCGAACTTAAAGCGGTAGATCCGAATGTACGTCTTACAATGGAGTCGGTAGAGCGTCCTGCTCATTGCATCGATCGTAAAACTTCTTACAACTTGATCAACTCATTGTATGCTTGTCCGCACGGTGTTATCGCGATGAGTCATGCAATCCCTGGCTTGGTAGAGACTTCTACAAACTTGGCTTCTGTAAAAATGAAAGCAGACAACACAATCGTTGTAGGCACAAGTCAGCGTAGCTCTACAGAGTCAAGCAAAGACGACGTTGCAAACATGGTGGCTGCTACATTCCAACTTGCAGGCGCTGAAACTAAACATGGCGACGGATACCCGGGCTGGAAACCAAATACAGATTCATTGATCTTGAAAGTAGCTCAAGAGTCTTACAAAGATTTGTACCACAAAGATGCTCAGATCAAAGCGATCCACGCAGGTCTTGAGTGTGGTCTTTTCCTTCAAAAGTATCCACACTTGGATATGGTTTCAATTGGTCCTACTATGAGAGACGTTCACTCTCCGAACGAAAGACTAGAAATCGAATCTGTAAAACTATGGTGGGATTTCATGGTTGAATTGTTGAAAAACATTCCTGCAAAACAAGAATAGTTTCTAATAAAATAAGCATGTTGCGGTTCATACAGTTTCGTTGATCCATGTGGATGAATAGATCTTTAATTCAACTCCGCGACATTGTTTAGATATGGAAAGAGGGTACTGCTGCACGAGTGGTATCCTCTTTTTAGTTTAGGGCAGACGTCTGTTGGCCAATAAATCTAGTTGACGATGAAATACACACAACTTCTGAGAATAACCTTACTACTCTTCAGCCTCTTGCTTTGCGGCTTGCCTCCGATGTTTGCTCAAGAAAGCAAATCACTTCCTTTTGATGTCATGTTTTACAATGTAGAGAACCTTTTTGATTGTCGCGATGATTCGCTGCATGCCGACGAAGAGTTTACCCCGCGAGGTTTGCGCGGATGGAAATACGACCGGTATAAAACCAAACTCAATCAGATTGCAAAAGTAATTGCTGCTGCCGGAGAATGGGATACGCCGGCATTGATCGGATTGTGCGAGGTTGAGAACAATGCAGTCCTTTCCGACCTCCTTCGAAATACACCCTTGCGAAGCGAATTGTACCAATCCATTACGGCCGAGGGGAATGACATGCGGGGAATCAACTGCGCGCTTATTTATCGGCGAGATCTGTTTAAGTACATTGCTCATCAGGAGTATGTAGTACGGTTTTCGGTGAAAATGAAGCGGACTACGCGTAACCTGCTGCACGTTTCCGGAGAGTTGCTATCGGGCGATACGCTCGACGTGTTCGTAGCCCACTTTCCCTCCCGATCTGCAGGACAAAAGCAGACAGAAGTACTTCGGTGCGATGTGGCATCTTTGTTGCGAAGTAAAGTAGATTCGATTTGTGCCATACGAACCCATCCGCAGTGTATAGTAATGGGAGACTTCAACGACTCCCCTTCCGATAAGTCCATGACCGGCATCCTTCAAGCTCAAATACCGGAGCCTCCATTCTCGCCACAAGTATTGTACAATTTGTTTGCCGTGCAGAATCCCCATCAACACAGCGGAGGAACACATAAGTTTCAAGGAGAATGGGCACAACTTGATCAAATGATTGTGACGGGAAACCTGCTTCGTGGTGATAATCCTTTGCGGGCAAAGATCCCCAAAGGAGAGGTCCTTTCATTACCGTTTTTACTTACGCGCGATGACACACATGGCGGGAAAAGACCCTTTCGCACGTATCACGGATACAAATATGAAGGCGGCTTTAGCGATCATTTGCCAATAATTGCCCGTTTTTCGATATATTTGTAAGAAACGTAATAGAAGAGAACACTATATGAATTTAAAATATGCTGTTTTTGTACTTGCAATGGTCGCCGGCGTTGCTAAAGGACAAAAGCAAGACTACCAAATGCCGTTGAACATTCCGGCATTGCTAAGTGGTAATTATGGCGAGTTGAGAGCAAATCATTTTCACTCGGGTATCGACTTTAAGACACAAGGGGTAGTGGGCAAACCCGTATTTGCCGTAATGGACGGATACGTATCGCGCGTATCGGTAAGCCCCTGGGGATACGGCCTGGCCATTTATCTCACACATCCCAACGGTACTACGTCGGTATACGGACACTTGGATCGTTTCAACAAAACCATCTCAAAGTATGTATCGGATCATCAGTACAAGAACGAGACATTCTCCGTAGACCTTACCCTGAAACCAAATGAGATCAAGGTGAAAAAGGGCGAAGAGATTGCCCGCGCCGGAAACTCGGGAAGTTCGGGAGGGCCGCACTTGCACTTCGAGATTCGCAATACCAAAACAGAAGAACCATTAGACCCTTTGGCTTACTTGCCCGCAGTGTTTAAAGACTCAACCAAGCCTAAGTTGAAGTCGATCGTTGTTTACGCCAAAGAAGACGAAGGTGTGGTAAACGGACTTGCCACACAAAAGGAATTCCCATACGTAATACCGCAAAAGGGAAAAGGCTCTCCACATATCAAAGGACCCATTAATGCTTGGGGTGAAATTGCTTTCGGCGTAAAGGCCAACGACTACATGGATGGTGTGTCAAATATATTTGGTGTAAAAAACATCGCACTGGTAGTAGATAAAGATACTGTATTCAAAAGCAGTATCGACCGTTACCGCTTCGACGAAACGCGCTACCTCAATGCTTGGATCGATTACGACCTTTGGCGCTCCAACCGCTCTTTCGTAACCAAAAGCTACGTAGAGAACGGAAACAAACTTCGTTTCTTGAAAGCAAAAAGGCAAGGTTGGGTAACGATAGACGAAGAGCGTCCGTATGACGTAACCTATGTCTTGTCCGATTACTTTGGCAATACCTCGAAGGTGAAGTTTACCGTGCAGGGAAAGAAACAAGCCATCCCGAAAGAAGAGCGCACGTATGATAAAATTTTTAAATACAATGCCGATAATAACTTCGGAAATAAGAAGGTAAAACTAGACATTGACAAAGGCAACTTGTACGACCATGTTTACTTTACTTACAAAGAAAGGCCCGATACGGCCGGTTATGCATCGGTACATGTTTTGAACGACAAACCCATTCCGTTGCACAAGTCGGGCACGGTGCGCATAAAGGTAGAAGACGACAAACTCGAGAACAAACGCGCCTATGGCATAGCTTCGGTCGATAAAGGACGTAAGCGCTGGATAGGAGGAACCTACAAGAATGGTTGGGTAGAGGCTTCGATTCGCGAACTCGGATCATTTACCATCATCGCCGATACGGCAAAACCTTCTATATCGGCCGTAGGGAAAGATAAATGGGCTGCAAACAAAAAGATTACCCTCAAGATTGGAGATAATCTCAGTGGTGTGCAAGACTACAAATGCAAGATCGACGGGAAGTTTGTTGTTTTTGCGCTCGACGGAAAAACGGGGTTACTTACTTACAAGATCGAGCCTGCACGCGTAGCTCCGGGCAAACACGTACTAGAGGTATGGCTCGTAGATCAATGCGGCAACGAGCGAACCTACAAGCAAAACTTTGCTTATTAACTTTCGTTTAGCCATCTATTATGCTTCGGTTTTGTTACTTAATATAAAGATTCGAAGCAGAATGTATATTTGTTTGTTGTACGATGATAATTAGTTCTTATCTTTGTTACGCTATATTTTTAAAGCAAAATTCATTAAATATGGAGAATAATACATTACTTACTCAGGTAATAGGTAAAGCGAAATCATGGCTTACAGAAAGCTATGACGCAGAAACCAGAGCTGAGGTTGAACGCCTTCTTAAGAATGAAGATCCGACAGAACTTATCGAATCCTTCTACAAAGACCTGGAATTTGGTACAGGTGGATTGCGCGGTATTATGGGCGTAGGTTCAAATCGAATGAACATTTACACCGTTGGAGCAGCTACTCAAGGATTGTCAAATTACTTGAAACAAGAATTTGCGCACCTTGATCAGATTAAAGTTGTAATCGGTTACGACTGTAGAAACAACAGCCGTCGCTTTGCTGAGATCTCTGCTGATATCTTTACCGCAAACGGTATCAAAGTTTACATCTTTGAAGACTTGCGTCCTACACCGGAAATGTCTTATACAATCCGTACATTAGGATGTCAAAGTGGTATTATCCTTACTGCATCTCACAATCCTAAAGAATACAACGGATACAAAGCATACTGGGACGATGGTGCTCAGGTAATTGCCCCTCACGATAAAAACATCATTGCCGAAGTAAACAAGATCAGATCGGCAAGTGATATTAACTTCCACGGCAAACCAGAACTAGTAGAAGTTCTTGGCGAAGCTGTAGACAACGACTACATTCAAAAGCTTACAACTATTTCTCTTTCACCCGAAGCTATCAAGAAGCATAACGATATGAAAATCGTTTATACGCCGATCCACGGAACAGGTGTGAAATTGATTCCTGCTGCGCTTAAAGCATTCGGCTTCACCAATATCGTGCATGTTCCGGAGCAAGACGTAGTGAGCGGAGACTTCCCTACCGTAGTATCTCCAAACCCTGAAGAGCCGGCAGCACTTAGCATGGCGGTGAAGAAAGCTCAAGAA
The DNA here is from genome assembly GCA_051656605.1 of Tannerellaceae bacterium. Classification (GTDB taxonomy): domain Bacteria; phylum Bacteroidota; class Bacteroidia; order Bacteroidales; family CAMTPD01; genus UBA12018. The sequence goes on from JBOGCF010000053.1 coordinate 61,912, forward strand.
GTAGGAGCGGAGTTGGTACTTGCTTCAGACCCTGATGCCGACCGTGTTGGCGCAGCGATCTTGAATGATAAAAACGAATTCATCCTTGTGAACGGTAATCAAACAGCTTTGTTGTTTATCTATTACCTAATAACACGTTGGAAAGAACTAGGCAAACTTACGGGCAACGAGTACATCGTGAAAACGATTGTTACGACAGAGCTTATCCGTACGATTGCTGAGAAAAACAGCGTAGTGATGTACGATTGCTACACTGGCTTCAAATGGATTGCGGCAATCATGCGCGACCTTGAAGGCAAAAAGCAATACATCGGTGGTGGTGAAGAAAGCTACGGATTCCTTTGTGAAGACTTCGTTCGCGACAAAGATGCGGTTTCTGCTTGTGCTATGCTTGCTGAGATTGCAGCTTGGGCAAAAGACAATGGCAAGACATTGTACGAACTTCTTCAAGACATCTACATCGAGTATGGCTTCTCAAAAGAGAAAGGTATCTCTGTAGTGAAGAAAGGTAAATCGGGTGCGGAAGAGATCGAAGCAATGATGAAAAACTTCAGAGAAAACCCAATCAAAGAGATTGCAGGCTCGAAGGTTACATTGATCAAAGACTTTGGCAAACTTACTGCATTTAGCGTACTAGATGGCGAATCATATACACTTGATATGCCAACAACGTCGAATGTGATCCAATACTTCACAGAAGATGACACTAAAGTTTCGATTCGTCCCTCGGGAACTGAACCGAAGATTAAGTTCTACATCGAGGTAAGAGGCGTTGCCAAATCGAGAGAAGATCTTGCTAAAGCAGACGCTGAGGCGGAAGCAAAGATTGATGCGGTAAGAGCGTCGATGGGTATTTGATAACAAAGTTCAAACCATAAAAAAGCGGATGTAACCCGAGTGTTGCATCCGCTTTTCTCTTTTTAGGCATCTACTTTTCGTATAGATGGCTTTCTTTTATTAAATACGTTCCAACACCTTTTCGATCAAATCGATCATACTGTTCTTGTAGTTGGTATTCATGTCTTTGTGGTATCTGCCTGCAATTACGGCGCATACCGTTAGCGCTTTATGCCCCATCAATGCGGCGAGAGAAGCCAATGCCGCACTTTCCATCTCGTAGTTGGTGATGCGATAATCCTTAAACTTAAAATCCTCAATCTTTTTATTAAATCCCGGATCGGTAAGTGGTAGGCGAAGCTCACGCCCTTGCGGGCCGTAGAATCCGTTGCCTGAAATCGTTATTCCCTGCACGATATCTCCCTTGATGATACGTGACAACAATTCCGGATCATTGTTTACCGCATACGGGCGCATGTTGGGGATCTGCCAATGACTATGCTGCATAAAGGCTTCCTCTAATGCCAGGTTTCGAATCTTTGCATTATTCTTGTAGAAAAACGGAACACAGTCGTAACCGATCGAGAAAGCCGAGGCAACGAAACTACCTACCGGTACAATGGGCTGAAGGCCACCGCAAGTACCGATACGCACCAACGATAGTTGCTCAAACTTTAAATTCACCGTCCGCGTAGTAAAGTTGATGTTTTTCAGCGCGTCGAGCTCCGAGAGAACAATGTCGATGTTGTCGCCACCAATACCATGCGATATCACGGTGATGCGTTTCCCTTTGTACGTTCCGGTGATTGTATGAAACTCTCGATTGGTTACAGAGCACTCGATGTCGCTTAAGTGTGCACCGATGATATCAACCCTTGCAGGGTCGCCCACCATAATGATTTTGTTCGATACTTGTTCGGGTTTTAAGTGTAGATGAAATATAGATCCGTCGTCATTGAGGATCAGTTCCGATTCAGGTATAATGCGTTTATAACTCATAATATAATTAGTGGTTGAAAAAAGCCGCGGCAAAACATGGGTGTTTGCCGCGGCTCGTGTTATTGTTTACTTATTTATCTTTCGAAGAGATCGTATTGGTTCCGCCCGCAGGCTTAGCAATAGACTCACGCATTGAAGTATCAGCTTCGATATTCTTCATCTTATAGTAATCCATGATACCTAAGTTGCCACTTCTGAAAGCTTCGGCCATTGCTTTTGGAACCTCAGCTTCCGCTTCGATTACCTTGGCACGAGCCTCTTGCGCTTTGGCTTTCATTTCTTGTTCTAAGGCAATCGCCATAGCACGGCGTTCTTCGGCTTTTGCCTGCGCAATGTTTTTATCTGCTTGCGCTTGGTCCATTTGCAATACGGCACCGATGTTTTTACCTATGTCGATATCCGCGATATCGATGGATAGGATTTCAAACGCAGTTCCGGCGTCAAGTCCTTTGCGTAACACAAGTTTCGAAATAGAGTCCGGGTTCTCCAACACGGTTTTATGGCTTTCCGACGAACCGATAGAAGAGACAATACCTTCGCCTACACGGGCCAAAATGGTTTCTTCACCGGCACCCCCTACAAGTTGCTTGATGCTGGCGCGTACCGTAACACGTGCTTTTGCCACAAGCTGAATACCGTCTTTCGCTACGGCTGCTACCGGTGGTGTGTCGATTACTTTAGGGTTTACACTCATTTGTACGGCATTGAATACGTCACGACCTGCAAGGTCGATTGCTGTAGCCATTTGGAAAGACAAGTCAATGTTTGCCTTCGAAGCCGAAACAAGTGCATGCACAACCTTTTCGATGTGTCCGCCCGCAAGGTAATGGGCTTCGAGTTGGTCGCGTGTAAGTCCGTTCAATCCCGCTTTGTGTGCTTCGATAAGAGCACGTACAATGGTTGAAGGCGGCACATTACGTATGCGCATTAAGAACAACTGGACTAGGGAAATGTTTACGCCCGATACCTTGGCAGATATCCACAGCAGGAACGGAACGTAATAAAAGAATACAGCCAAAAGTAAAATGGCTAATCCCAATAGAACGATTGGAAAAATTACAGGTTCCATAAGTAGTAAATATAGTGTTTGTTTTTATTCATTTGCTGCATCAAAAGGTTCTATCATAGAGACTACTTCGATGTTTGACAGATTCTTGCCCGTAACACGCACGGGAGTCTCTTCGTCGATGTACTCTTCTATTGACTTAGCCTCTACGATTACACCATTTATTTTCACTTTGCCCATTGGGTTGAGGCGCGAATACGCAATGCCGGTATCGCCCACTGCGATCTTATCGAGATCTGAGTCGTCGACTTTGCTATTGCTATCGGTTTTGAGCGAAATGCGGTCTAGTGCTTTCGATCTCAACAGCCAGAAGAATGCTGAGGCAAAGACAATTGCTCCGCTTACCAAGGCAATGCCCGAGGCAACTGCACCAAGCGTGGAGTATACATATACGAAGGCTCCAACGGCAAAGAGTGCTCCGGCAATTCCGGCAATGGTAATACCCGGCAAGAGAAATATCTCTACCAGTAGCAAGGTGATCGCAATGATGATCAATAGTATTGCAAGGATAATTTGTGTAACCATAAGCTGTTTAATTACTTAATAAGGTTATGACGCGATGGGTTGTTTCCCTTCACGATGATAAAGATATAAAAATATATTACTTGTTATAATAAATAAAGGAAGTTGGACTAAATAATTTCCTCAAAGCGCAAAAGCTTCTATTTTCTTGTAGAGTTATTTGTATTTGCTCTGCTACTAAAAGCGGATAAGCCGAGTGGAGGGAAGAAGTAGTTGCGGTGATCACATTGATTAAGGAGCATTGTCGCATGAGTTAAGCTTAGACAGGTACGTGTCTAAGATGTGTACACGGTCGTGACGCATTCTTGTCATATACCTGTCTAAGTTGTGTACAGGTACGTGTCTAAGCTTAATTGTTGCGATGAGTGTGTTTAGTTTATGCGATCGTGCAGATTATGGGTGGTGATATTGGTTATAGCGGAGGGTATAAAAAATCCCCGATCGGCACAAGCCGGTCGGGGAGATGAGCAGAAGTTACCTTCTATTATTCATTGTAAAGACAAGCGGATGCTTCCGTGTTGTCTTTTTGTTATCGAAATTATTGATTTTTGCGTAGCAGCATGATCTCTGCGTTGCGCGCTTCTTTTTCGAGCTGATCGGGTGTGTTTTGCATTTCTTCCAACTGCGATTCGAGGCGAAGGATAGCGGGTTGAAGTTGCTTCTTGTCGCTGTTGTTGCCTTCGGTGTACTTCTTGCGCAGTTCGGCAAGGCTACGTTCCAGTTCGGCTACCTGCATGCGTGCCGATTGTGCTTTCTCGAATAGTTCGAGTGCTTTAGGGCTCGAGAAGTCGTCTGAGGTAAAGTAGACAATGTTGTCGTTGATAACGAATTCGAAGTCTTTCTTTTGTTTGTTGCTGCCGGCCGATTCGTAGGCAAGTTTTACAAGCTCGCTGTAGTCTTCGCCTTCTTTCCACGATTCGGCAATGGAGCTTATCATGGCGCGGTTGCGCAGGTATGCTTCGTCGTCACTTTGTACCGTGCGGCGGCTTTGGTTGGGGATAAACAAGTAGATTGCCACCTTTCCTTCGGGTTGGTTACGATCGGTCACGAACCAGCCCAAGCCTTTTGTCTCGTCTACCACATACATGTAGTCGTTTGCCGGCGAGTTGAACGGCATGCCTAGTGGCTCCGGATTCAAATAGCTGTCGTTGTTGATGTTGTAACGGGTTGCAAAGATGTCGTATCCGCCTAGCGAGCCATCGCCGGTAGAGCCGTAATAAACGGTAACACCGTCGCCCATTACAAACGGGAAGTTATTGTTGCCGGCAATGTTTACATTGTCCGAAAGTTTGCGTTCGTCGCCAAAGGTATCGAGTTGCTTGGTTTGGGTAAACAGGGCATAGTTGCCGCTGTCGTCCGGACGGGCATAATAGATTTTATCTCCCTTCTGATTCATGTATACGGTAGAGAATACCGGCGACGTGCTTTCGAAGAATGTGTTGAATGGCTCCAACGATCCGCTCTCTTCGCTTAGTTTGTAGTACGAAAGGAATCGGTTGGTATCGGTAACCACACTGTCGATAATCTGGATATCCTCGGTATTGTTTACCAGTCGCTGTGCACGTTGTGCAAGCGCTAGCTTGTGCTCGTATTCCGACGCGTCGAGTTTCTTTTTCTCAAGCATCTTGATGTAGGTCTCGAATGCTTGCTCTGCCAAGTCGAAACGGTAGGTGTCGTAATAGATTTGTCCCAAATACTTGAAAGCTTCTTGCACTTTCTTATTGGCCGCGATCTTTAAATGTTTTTCCGCCGCAAGTGGGTCGCCTGTTTCAAATAAGCATACTCCATACCATTGGTTGTAGGAGGTATTGCCCGGCGAACGCTGTACCAGTTTTTCCATAGCCGGCATGGCTTCGGCGTATTTTCCTTCGTTATATAGTTTTTTTGCTTGATCCAAACTCTGAGCACTTACAGAGCTTGCCCCTGCTGTTAGCAGCAAAGAGACAAAGAGATGGCGCAATAAGAATTTCATAGCGTCTTATTATTTTAGTTGTGATTCAAAGGTAATAATATTTTTATTTCTTATGTGTCGGGGCTCGCAAAATTGAAGTAATTTTGCGGCCGACACAAAAACAATATGGCAAAGTTAAGCGAATTAGAACTTCTTTTCAAGAAAGTAGAAGCCAAGGTGGTAAAGGGCATATTTGAGTATGGCCTTATCGAAGATGGCGACAGAATTATGATTGGTCTTTCGGGTGGGAAAGATTCATTGGCCCTTATCGATTTCCTGGGACGACGTATGAAGATTCATCGTCCGAAGTTTGAACTGGTGGTTGCGCACATTATTATGACCAACGTTCCTTATCACTCGGATCTCGAATACTTGCGCGCGCATACCGAACAGTATGGTATCCCTTTTGTAGTGCACGAAACGTCGTTTGATCCAACTACCGATCATCGTAAGTCGCCTTGCTTTCTATGCTCGTGGAACCGACGCAAGGCGATGTTTGAAGTTGCCAAGGCAAACAACTGTAACAAGATTGCGTTGGGACATCACCAAGACGACATCATCCAAACGCTCTTGATGAACATGACGTATCAAGGGGCATTCAGTACAATGCCGCCTAAACTAAAGATGGAAAAGTTTGATATGACTATCATCCGCCCTATGTGCTTGGTTGAGGAGAAAGACTTGATTCGCATTGCCGAATGGAGGGGTTACAAGAAACAGATCAAGGCTTGCCCGTACGAAACATCTTCGTCTCGTCCCGATATGAAAGAGATTGTGGCGAAACTGGAAGAGCTAAATCCGCACGTGCGAAGAAACATTTGGGGTAGTATGGCGAATATTCAGAGCGATTATCTGCCTCAGAAGCATGAAGAACAATAAACTTTTATACAAAGAAAGCGAACTCTTTTCGGGGAGTTCGCTTTTTTTGTATCTATATATTGAGATGTCTTTTGGGGTTTTGCCTTGATGGCGATTGTGCGCAAGGCTGTTTTTTATCCGCCGTAACGGGTACCGATGTAAAGGAAGATCATTCCGATGAGTACCAGTAGCAGGTCGAATGCTTTGCTCTTGAGGTTTTTCTCTTTGAAGAAGATGGCGCCGGCGGCAAAGGTTACCAGTACGTTGCTTCGTCGCACCATGGAAATGATGGAGATCATCGAGCCCGGTAGCGAGAGGGCATAGAAGTAAACAAAGTCGGCCATTACCAGAAATATGGAGATGAAAATGATGTTCCATCGCCAGGTAAAAGGCGTTGTCTTTTTGCGTGTTGGATACCATAGAACGAGCAATACGAACGTCATCAGGATGCATTGGTAGAAGTTGTACCACGTTTGCACGGTCATGGGATCGAGGCTGCGCATGAGGTGCTTATCGTAAAGGCCGCTCATGGATCCGGTTATGGCCGAAAGTATCATAAACAGAATCCATTTGTTCTTTTTGAAGTCGATTCCTTCCCGTTTGCCCGAAAGGGATAGTAGGTAAATGGAGGTGATAGCCAGCGTTACGCCAATCCATTGATAAGTATTGAGCCGCTCACCAAAGATAAGTAATGCGCCCATTAAAGTCATTACCGGTTGTGTTGCTTTGATGGGGCCCGTTATGGTGAGGGGCAAATGTTTGGTGGCAAAGTAGGCAAAGTGCCATGATGAGAGCACGATGATTGCTTTGATGAAGATGAGGAAATGGGTGTGCAGCGATGCCTTGGGCACGAAAAACAGCGTGTTTTCTAGTAGTTCGGGCTTCGCGTAAGATAGAATCACAAACGGAAGAAAGATAATGCTGCTGATGAGTGTATTGAAAAAGAGTACAGGGATTACTGCGTTTTTATTTAACGACATCTTCTTGTTGGTGTCGTAGCATCCAAGCAAAAAGGCCGAAAGAAAGGCTAGTCCTAACCACATAATTGTTGAAGGGTTTCGAGTGTATGGATAAAAAAGAGATTGCCTATGCTATGCGTGGCAATCTCGGAGGGTTGATTATTCGTTTTCGATAAAGATTTCTTGCGGATATTCTACATCGACCAAGTAGAGTGCATGGCCGGGAGCTGAAGTTCCTGCTTTGCCTCGGTCTTTCGACTCAATGATTTTGCAGAATTCATCGACGGTGATCTTGCCGCGTCCTACCATGAGGAGCGTACCTACGATGGCGCGTACCATGTTGCGAAGAAAGCGGTTTGCCTTGATGTTAAACACCCAAATGTCGCCTTCTTGTACCCACTCGGCATGCATGATGGTGCAGTTGTTTGTCTTTACGTCGGTATGTAGCTTCGAAAAGCTGGTAAAGTCTTCGTAGTCGAACAAGCGTTTTGCGGCTTCATTCATTGCCTGATAATCGAGCGGAGTTCCGTGGCGATAGACAAAATTGAAGTTGAACGGATCTTTTTTCTCCGTGAGGTAGTATTTATAGGCGCGCGCGGTTGCATCGAAACGGGCATGTGCATCGGGTTTTACGGGTACGATGTCGTAGATGGCAATCTCTTTAGGTAGCATGATGTTGAGCTTGCGGCACAAATTGGTTGTGTCTAGCGGAGCTTCGCCTGTGTAGTCGAAGTGTGCGATCATCTTTTGTGCATGTACGCCCGAGTCTGTACGTCCGGCTCCGACAATAGGAGTGGGGGTGCGCATGAGTTTGCCTAGTGCGTCTTCGATGCACTCTTGTACCGATGGGTCGTGTGGTTGTATTTGCCAACCGCAAAACTTAGAACCGTTGTATGCTAGGTAGATGAAATAGCGTTGCGTCATTTTGTATATATGTCTTCAGATCGTTGTTATGAATAGTAGCCTGTATGGTCGTTGTAGCAACGAGTAGGCTTGTAGGGTGCAAAAATAGTAAGAAACTGCTAAAGTTTGCCTTTCACTACGATTGGAGAAGCCGAATATTATAATTGCTTCACGTTTGAAACAAAAAAAGCGAACAGGTGATTACCTATTCGCTTTCGTTGTTTTAGTCAGTGACCCCGGAGAGATTCGAACTCTCGACCCAATGATTAAGAGTCATTTGCTCTACCAGCTGAGCTACGGAGTCAGAGCAATTGATAACTATTTTTTTGAGGTTACAGTTATCAGCAACCTTTGTGACCCCGGAGAGATTCGAACTCTCGACCCAATGATTAAGAGTCATTTGCTCTACCAGCTGAGCTACGGAGTCAACGTTTCGTTGTTCTTAACGGGCACAAAGGTATAGTTTCTTTTTGAAGAAAAAAGAGAAAATTGAAGTTTTTATTCAAAAAAGTATACGTCGGACGGATGTGTTCGTTTTAACGTAATGATATTTACATCCTTACCAACTCGAATCCCTTCTCTGAATAAACGGATGTCTATTGTCTTAAATGCCAACTCCGGATGGTTGTTGTCGCGGCTGAGGTGGCACAACCATATATTATGAAGATTCACGTGGTAGATTTTCGCAAGGAAGTCTGCCGTTTCGCGATTACTTAAATGCCCTGTCGGACTGGTTATTCTTTCTTTTAAGAATGCAGGGTATGTGCCAAATTGCAACATCTCTTCGTCGTAATTGGCTTCAATTACCAAGTGGTTTGCTTTGCGTGCATACTTGATAATGGTATCGGTTATGCAACCGATATCTGTAGCCAATGTGAACTTCTGATTTCCAAATTCAATGAAATACCCAACATTGTCGGTACTGTCGTGTGGCACGTCGAAGGCCGTAATGGTAAAGTCTTTGATGAAAAAGGGAACGTCCTTCTCGATGATACGACGCGACATATATAGCGTTTCCTCGACATATCTGCTTCGGTCGATACCAGAGTGTACTTTCTCGGTTGTGTAAACCGGTATACTGTGTTTTTCGCCTAAGCAACCAACAGTCTTAATGTGATCGGCATGGTCGTGCGTAACTAGTATGCCGATTATTTTGTCTAAATCTATATTGCGTTCTTTCAGAACTTTCTTGATGGTTCTGATACCAACACCTGCATCGATGAGTATACCATACTCTTCGCTTCCGAGGAAGTAGCAATTGCCGCTACTGCCGCTGGCCAAACTAAAGAAGCACGTTTTCATAACATGAAGAATCTTAATTTCAGAATTAATTTGCGAGGCTTAGTGTTGCACTCGATTCGAGAAGTCTGATGGGATAGTAACCTCGCCAATCAGCGAACAACTCATATGTTCTTTTACTTCTTCAGGGGATAGGCCGTGACCAAATAGGAACATTAATTTGGCAACTGCGCTTTCTGTTGTGGAGTCGAAACCGCTTACTACACCTGCTTCTAATAGCTTGTGTCCGGTTTCATAACGATCCATCTCTACGGTTCCTGCCGAGCATTGTGAAATGTTTACGATAACAATGCCTTTTGCGACAGCATCGCTTAGCATTTTTAAGAACCACTCTTTTGTTGGAGCATTACCACTTCCGTATGTTTCCATAACTACACCCTTGAGATTTGGAATGTTTAGTATTGCATCAATTACATCAGGAGATATTCCCGGGAATAACTTCAAAATAACAACATTCTGGTCCATTAGGTAGTGCGGCTTAAGCGGCTTTCGTGATGCTGGTTGGTAAACTAATCCTGTTTCGTATTTGATGTGGATTCCTGCACGTGCCATAGCCGGATAGTTGAATGAACGGAAAGCGTTGAAATGCTCTGCATTGATTTTTGTAGTACGATTACCACGCATTAGGTGATTCTCGAAGAAAATACAAACTTCAGGTATAATAGGATGTCCGTTTTCTTTTGCAGCTGCAATCTCAATTGCTGTGATCAAATTTTCTTTTCCATCTGTTCGCAACATGCCAATCGGCAACTGTGAGCCGGTAAGAATTACAGGTTTGTTGAGGTTTTCTAGCATGAAGCTAAGAGCAGATGCTGTATAAGCCATCGTATCGGTTCCATGAAGAATCACGAAGCCATCATACTTACTATAATTATCGTTAATGATTTCTACCATGCGAGCCCATGCACCGGGTTCTATCTCTGCCGAATCAGTTGGCGGATTAAACTGTATCGATGCCACGTTGTAGCCAAGCTTCTTCAGTTCGGGCATATTGTCACGCAAATGTTGGAAATTGAATGGTTCCAGTACGCCTGTTTCTGGATTTTCTATCATTCCGATAGTTCCACCTGTGTAAATTAAAAGAACCGATGCTTTTTCTGATAGAGTTTTCATTTTGTTTGGCTTATAGAGTGATAAATTGATAAGGCAAATATATCAAAAAAATCAACTTTTCTCAAGATTATCTTCCTCTTCTTCGCCTTTAAATGCCGGAATACTGATGTGATATTTTACAGCGATGATGCGAATCCCAATAGTCCCTGCTGCAGAAAGACACTGCGTAAGCGTTTCCTCAAGTCCAAGTAGGAGTCCAAAGTAGTAGACAAGTCCTCCGAAAACACAAGCCATTGCATACACATCTTTTCTGAACACAAGCGGGATTTCATTAATTAGGATGTCGCGCATTATACCCCCCGCAGCTCCGGTAAATGTACCCATAATGATAGCTACCCACATCGGGAAACCATATGCAAGTGTCTTTTCGATTCCTACTACTACAAACAATGCCAGTCCGATGGTATCGAATGTAAAGAAAGTATTGTTTTGTTTGATCAATAACTTACCAAAGAAAATTACATAAAGTAGAGAGAAGCCAGTCCAGATGATATAAGATGGTTGCGTCATCCAAAAAGGTGTTGCTCCAAGACAAATGTCTCTTAAAGTTCCACCGCCTACAGCCGTGATTAAGCCCACTACATATGCGCCAAACCAATCAAACTTCTTAGCAGAAGCAAGCCTAATTCCACTGATTGCAAAAGCAACCGTACCAATGATGTCAATAATATTAATAAAGCTAAACATAATTCAAAATTTGGGCGCAAAAATAATGGAATAATTTCTTTGCTGCTAGTCTAGAATGAATTATTTATCTTTGTACCTTAAAATATATTTGAATGTACTCGAAAGAAGAACTAAAGAATTTAAAGATAGAATTTTGGGAAGGTTTTGACAATTACTGTCGAACGCAATCGTACCTGCAAGGAAGAGATAAGATGTGGGTATTGTATGATACTAAAGTTAAGAATGTTGAGTTGAAGTTTGATGCAACCCGTGATGGGGCTTCTGTTATATTAGAAATATGTCATCGCAGTGATGATGCACGTCTTGAAATGTTTGAACGTATTTCGTGGCACAAAGCAACGTTAGAGCAAGATTTAGACGATGAATTAATCTGGGATTTAACTTATACGCGTGATACGGGCAAACAAGTCTGCCGTATATATTGCTTTTGCGAAGGATTAGATATCCATCGCAGAGCTCATTGGGATGGATTCTATGAATATATGGCACGTAAAATGTTTTTATTGGAACGCAATTTTATGGAAATAAGAGATTATTTGCAGGATTAATTTCAATTAAACAAAATTTCTTCTTTTCGCTTTAATATATAAGTAGCTGTTATTACTTCTTGCAAACCTAAAAATAGCTGCTTTATATTGAAGATGAGATGCACCTTTATTATGGGGCTAATGCTGTACTTATTATTGAATAACCAAAGAATTCTTGCTCAGCGTTACCCCGAACTTCATAAAATACACTTTAATTCAGACTCAGTAACTGTGCTGCCTAAACGACCTTGGCGGGCAGCATGTGAAGTTGTTGGACTTAATATTGGAGTCTGGGCCTTTGATCGCTATGCATTGAAAGGAGACTATGCGTATATCGATTGGAGCACCATTAAACGTAACTTCAAAACAGGTCCGTTGTGGGATAATGATAAGTTTTCATCCAATCTTTTTGCGCATCCTTTTCATGGATCTCTTTACTTTAACTCAGCCCGTTCGAATGGACTTAACTTTTGGCAGTCGATGCCTTATGCTATTGGTGGTAGTTTGATGTGGGAATTCTTTATGGAGTGCGAATATCCGTCGACGAATGATCTGCTTGCGACTTCATTTGGAGGAACAGCAATTGGGGAGGTTACTTATCGCATTACAGATTTATTGATTGATAATCGTACTACGGGAATAAATAGGGTAGGGCGTGAAGCTTTAGCTGCAATTATTGCTCCTACACGTTTTTTTAATCGATTGATTGCCGGGGATGTTTGGCGACATTCAAGGGTAAGTGGGAAAACAATTGATCCTCCTCCAATCAATTTTGTAGCTTCGCTGGGAGGTCGCTTTTTGGCACAAGAGGATGACTACAATAAAGGAGGTTATGGTTTCACTTTGTCTTTTCGATTGGATTATGGAGACGGTTTCTTTGAGGATGAGAAAGATCCGTATGAGTGGTTTCAGTTTCGAACCATTCTAAACTTCGCATCCAAGCAACCTATTGTAGGAACGTTTAATGCGGTAGGGGTATTGCGCGGATGGAATGTATATGCAAAGAATGAGCATTACATCAATCTCGGATTGTTTCAACATTTCGATTATTATGATTCTCAAATAACTTCTAAAACAGCCAAAATTGCACCTTATAAATTAGCGGAAGCTGTTGCATTTGGAGGAGGTATGATTTACCAGTCTCCTCGAAATCGTTATGGATGGAAGTTCTCAACAGAAGTGTTTGCAAATGCGGTTCTACTGGGGGCGAGCATTGCAGACTATTATCATGTGGATGAAAGAGATTATAATTTAGGTAGTGGCTTCAGTGATAAGCTATTTCTTACTGCAAATTATCAGCAGAAGTTTTCTGCTACTTTTATGTTTGAGAATTACCAACTCTACACATGGAAAGGTTATCCGCGAGATATTGACTGGGAAACAGTAGACATAAAGAAACTCAATGCTCAAGGAGACTTAGGAAATACAAGGTTGTCTATTATAGGGATGAGGTTTGTTTATTTTATTAATGATAAACTTAATCTAGCTCTGTTGTATCGCAACTTTAGGCGGAAATCGGATTATAGATATCACGAAGATGTAAACTATAATACTTTTGATACAAACTTATCGCTTGGCTATTCTTTTTGAAGAGGTAAAAGCAATCGAGTTTGTGATAAGTTGATGGATTAATAAGCTTTTATTATTGTTACTAAATATGTAATTTTTAAAAGTGATATAGAATCCTGCTTTCTTTGTATACCTTTTATGAAATGTTGTTGAAATTAAAACAGTATAAATGAGAAAAATCACGCTGTTAATCCTCTGCTTTATCTGGATCACAGATCTAATGGCGCAGAACACGTCTCCCAAGAAAGTAGGTGACGATTATGTGACGTTATATTCAAAAAATACAGTAAAAGAAACTACTGATACAGTAATCAAAAAGAAGAACATCTTTCGAAAGATCAACGATTACTTTCAGTCATCAAACGAAGATAAAACACTGACAAAGAAATTTGACTGGAGTATTATCGGAGGGCCACACTATTCGAGCGATATAAAGCTTGGATTGGGGTTGGTAGCAGCCGGATTGTATCGAGTTGATCGTGACGACCTTTCGATACCACCATCTAATGTCTCTCTGTTTGGAGATGTGACAACAACCGGATTCTATATGTTAGGCATCCGCGGAAATACATTTTTTAAAGGAGCTAAATACCGTCTCGACTATACATCTTACTTTTATTCAATGCCAGCAAAGTATTGGGGAATTGGATATGAGCATGGGGCAGCTCGAGATAGTTTTACAACATACGATAGAGATCAAAGCCAGATTAAGGTAGATTTTCTATATCGTGTATTCAAAGATGCATATGTAGGAGCAACTGCAGGCTTTAATTATGTTGCCGGAAAAAAGTTTGAGAAGCCAGAATATCTCGACGGAGAAAAAGATCGTTACATTAATTCTTCTCTCGGTTTGATCTTGATGTACGACTCACGAGACATCATAACAAACGCGTATGAAGGATGGTATTTGCGTTTTGAGCAAAATTTCTTTCCTTCTTTTATGGGGAACAAGATGGCTTTTTCTCGCTCTGCATTTTTTGCCAATCATTACAACGAGCTCTGGAAAGGAGCCGTGTTGGCAAGCGAAGTACATGGAGAGTTTAATTATGGTGACGTGCCATGGACGCAAGTCGCTATGTTGGGCAACTCATATCGTATGCGCGGATATTACGAAGGGCAATATCGCGATCGCAATATACTAGAAGCACAAATTGAATTACGTCAAAAGATTTGGCGGCGTAATGGGATTGCAGTGTGGGTAGGAGCCGGCAATGTGTTCCACTCATTCAGCCGATTTAAATGGAGTCATACGCTGCCCAATTATGGTATAGGTTACCGGTGGGAATTTAAAAAGCGGATGAATGTACGTTTAGATCTTGGCTTTGGGAAAAAAGAAACAGGTTTTATATTTAGCATAAATGAAGCTTTTTGATTATTTAAAACAATTACTCGAGAACCCGAAGACTTTGTTCTTCTACTCGCTTTTCAGTTTGATGTTGCCATCATTCTTTCTATTTTGTACCGAAACAATGACGTTGCCGGTACGAATAGCTTTTATTCTGATTCCATTATCGCTTTATGCAATCGTATACAGTGCGTTTCGAAAGATTGGAGTATTGACGTTGGCAATGCTACCATTTATGGTATTAGGAGCATTTCAACTAGTATTGCTTTATTTGTTTGGAGAATCTATCATTGCGGTAGATATGTTTTTAAATCTCTTCACAACAAATGCATCAGAAGCAGGAGAGCTATTGGCCAATCTTTGGCCGGCGGTTGTCTTTGTGTGTGTGGTATATATTCCTATGATTGCTTTGGGGATTGTGGGAGTTGTTAAGCATCTTTCTCTTACGGCTCGTTTTAGAAAAGTAGTATTTAGTAGTGGATTCATTTTGTTGCTGGCAGGCATTGGTTCTGCTCAGTTTGCAAAAGAATTCTCACCAAAGCTAGATATCTATCCAATCAACGTATTGTATAATATCTATTTTACAAAAGTAAAGTGGCAGAGAAGTCTTAATTATCCTCAAACCTCGGAGGGTTTTGAGTTTGACGCAAAAAGGACAAAAAAAGTTGGTGAGCGTGAGGTGTACTTTTTGATTATTGGAGAAGCATCGAGAGCAACCAACTGGAGTATGTTTGGTTACGAGCGAGAAACAAATCCGCGCCTATCTCAAATGCCAAATTTGGTGAAGTTTCGTGATGCAATAACACAAGCGAATGTAACACACAAGAGTGTTCCAATGATTTTGTCAGATGCATCAGCAACTAATCACAATGTTCTCTATAAGCATAAAAGCGTAATCAAAGCTTTTTCGGAGGCAGGATTTAAAACAGCTTTTATATCCAATCAGGTTCCGAACCGCTCTTTCATTGATTATTTCTCGGCCCAAGCCGATACACTTATTACGATGTTGGGTGATGCGCAAATAACATCGGATAGTAAACCCGACGGAGTTTTACTGCCAGTAGTGGATAGTTTGTTGAAGTCAACAACTGAGGATATGTTTATTGTCTTGCATACGTACGGTTCGCACTACGATTATCGCTATCGTTATCCTGCCGACTCTGCGTATTGGAAGCCCGACTATGTGCCAACAATCTCGTATAAATACAAAGAGGAGCTGGTAAACTCGTACGACAATAGTGTGCGATATACTGATTACTTCTTGTCGCAGTTGATGAACGAAATCAATAAGAACTCTACGTATTCGGCATTGCTATATATTTCCGATCACGGGGAGGACTTGATGGACGACGATAGGAAACTATTCTTACATGCGTCTCCAAAAACTACCTACTATCAATTGCACGTGCCGTGTTTGGTTTGGTTTTCGGAAGATTACATGAGAACAAATCCAACGACGATGAAGGAGGCGATAAAGAATGAAAACAAGCCGGTGAGTACGAATATGGTATTTCATACGCTGCTCGATATGGCAAATATCGAGACATCTTATAAGGATACCACTTACTCTATTATAAGCGACGGATTCAAAGTACACCCTCGTTATTATCTCAACGACCATGATAAGGCGATTGAGATCAATGATCTCGGACTGAAACGAGAAGACGTCTTGATGTTTGAGAAGATGCAAATGCAATACTAAGCAGTATCTATAAAATAGCATTCCCCATTCATTTCCTTTGCAGGTCGTGAATGGGGAATTTTTTTTGCTTAGGATTATTTTGAGAAGAAGTAGAGCGATTAGTTTTTACGCTCTATTTCGTTCAGATTTTCCATTTTCTTCTTTTCAAGGAATCCGTAGATGTCTTCAAGGTGTTCTGTTACCTTTTTGTTGCCAAACTCATACACTTTGTTTACAAGTCCGTCAAGGAAGTCACGGTCGTGCGAAACAAGGATCAGCGTACCATCGTAGTCTTTCAGCGCACTCTTCAAGATATCTTTCGTTTTCATATCAAGGTGATTGGTAGGCTCATCGAGAATAAGCAAGTTGACCGGTTCAAGCAAAAGTTTGATCATCGCCAAGCGCGTACGTTCACCACCAGAAAGCACCTTCACCTTCTTGGTCGAGTTTTCACCGCCAAACATAAACGCCCCCAACAGGTCTTTAATCTTATTACGGATATCACCTTTCGCAACATCGTCGATCGTTTGGAATACGGTAAGTTCTTCGTCAAGAAGCGACGCTTGGTTCTGTGCAAAATAACCAATCATTACATTGTGACCCAACGTAAGTATGCCACTGTAATCGATCTCGCCCATAAGACATTTTACAAGAGTCGATTTACCTTCACCATTTCGTCCCACGAAAGCAATTTTCTCTCCACGTTCGATCGTGAAGTTTGCATTGTCGAACACATTGAATCCATCGTATGATTTACCCAAGCTTTCGGCGATAACCGGATAGTTACCCGAGCGAGGAGAAGGCGGAAACTTAAGGCGAAGAGCTGAAGTATCCTCTTCGTCTACTTCAAGAATGTCAAGCTTTTCAAGCATTTTTACGCGAGATTGCACTTGCAATGTCTTCGAGTAAGTACCCTTAAAGCGTTCGATAAACTCTTTTGTCTCGGCAATCATCTTTTGTTGTTCTTCAAAAGCCTTTTGCTGTTGTTCGCGACGTTCTTTACGAAGCTCCAGATATTTAGAATAGTTTACTTTATAGTCGTAGATACGTCCCATCGTAACTTCAATGGTACGTGTCGTGATGTTGTCTACAAAAGCACGGTCGTGCGAGATCACAATAACAGCCTTTCCGTTTGAAACCAAGAAATCTTCGAGCCATTGGATAGACTCAATGTCGAGGTGATTGGTAGGCTCATCGAGAAGTAGTACGTCAGGTTTCTTCAACAGCAACTTAGCCAATTCGATACGCATACGCCATCCTCCACTGAAATCGGCCGTAGGACGATCCAAGTCTTCGCGGCTAAACCCAAGACCCAATAAGATCTTTTCCACATCTTCTTGGTAGTTGGTCATGTCGATGGTATAGAACTTTTCGCTCAAAGTCGATACACGCTCGATTAGTTCGTAATAACTATCCGATTCATAGTCGGTACGAGTGCTGAGTTCGTTGTTGAGTGTTTCAATCTCGGCCTCCATTTCAAACAAATGAGCAAACGCCTGTGATGCTTCTTCGCGCACGGTACGTTCGTTTTCAGTCATCAAATGTTGAGGAAGATAAGCAATGACGGTATCTTTAGGTGCAGATACGCGTCCGCGAGAAGGCTCACGTACTCCGGCAAGAATCTTCAATAGGGTTGATTTACCGGCACCGTTTTTACCCATTAGGGCGATACGGTCTTTTTCATTTACAACAAAGGAAATATTTTCAAAGAGGGTAGTTCCTCCGAATTCTACTGTTAATGCGTCTACTGATATCATTTATTAAGCTTTTCAAGTACAAAGCTACAGCTAAAAAGCCGTTTACGCAATAGTTTTGAGCGCTTTAGATACTGTTTTGATTTTCTCTCAATTATTTGCAGATAGCAAGCAAGGCAAAAGGGTAAATGATGTTATAAAGCACAAATGTTGTGCAACACTAACTTCGCTTGTGTCGGTGCCGAGGTTTTGTTATAGTTTTGGGCATAATAATAAATCAGGTAATAGAGTAAAGATGAAAAACTACATGGTGGGTCTAGGCGAAATCCTTTGGGATGTATTTCCAACAGGGAAGGTTTTGGGAGGAGCGCCGGCCAATTTTGCTTATCATGCAATGCAGCAAGGAATGAATTCGATTGTAATAAGCGCAATCGGTCGTGATATGTTGGGGCATGAGATACGTGAAAGTCTGAATCAAAAGAGGCAGAATTTTATGTTGGTCGATACAGACTATCCAACCGGGACAGTACAAGTATCGGTAAGTGAAACAGGCATTCCTACTTATGATATACGCGAAAACGTAGCTTGGGATCACATCCCTCTTACGGCTGCTATTAAAGATATTGCCCGAATTACCAGTGCGGTATGTTTCGGATCTTTAGCACAACGGGCCGAAGAGTCGCGCAGTACTATTCGTGAGTTTCTTAGTCTGGTTCCTGAAAGCGCGATGAAGATCTTTGATATCAACCTGCGTTTGCATTATTACACTGAGGAGATTATAAAAGAATCGTTGCAGCAAGCAACCATCTTGAAAATAAACGACGAAGAATTAGCTGTAGTAGCTCCGATGTTGCAATTGCAGGGAGACGATGCCGCGATGAGTCGTCAACTGATCGAGATGTTTCAACTGCAAATGGTGATTCTTACAGCCGGCGGTAAGTATAGTTGTGTATACACGGCCGACGATTGCAGTTGTATCGATACGCCACAAGTGACCGTGGTAGATACAGTAGGCGCGGGAGACACCTTTACAGCAGTAATGGCATCATCGCTGCTACAAGGACTTAGCTTTAAGCAAGCCCATGAAAAAGCAGTAGAGACCGCAGCTTTTGTTTGCACGCGCAAAGGAGCAATGCCCGAATATGATTGAGGTTTAATAGAGTTTTTATATAATTGATTGTAGCTTCCCGAGAGAGTGATCTCAAAGGAAGCTTTTTTTTGTTTACAGCCGTTGCAAAGGTCTTTTTAATAGATCATTTTCTTTGTCATCCCACCATCAATGATTAAGTTTTGTCCATTTACAAAGTTGTTTCCTCCTTGCGCAAAGTACAGGCAAGCTTCTGCTATATCTTCGGGGCGACCTACACGGCCCGAAGGGTGCATGTCATGGTCGGCTTCGGATAGTTCGTGGTAGTTTGTGTTTTGAATCCAGCCCGGACTGATTGCATTTACCGTAATGTTGTAGGGACTCAAAGACATGGCCAGGGCATGCGTAAGGGAAACAATTCCTCCTTTCGAAGCGGCGTATGCTTCGGAGTTTGCTTCACTCATCAAATAGCGAGTAGAGGCAATGTTGATGATTCTGCCCTCCGGTTGATTTCCCGAAAGCTTAGAACGGTAAAGAGCCCAGCAGCGAGAGGTTACAAATACGGGACGAAGGTTGGTCTTTAGTGTGCGGTCAAAGCTGTCGACCGTAGTGTCAAGGATGGAAGAGAACTGTGAAATTCCGGCATTGTTTACCAATACATCGATGTCGCCATACTTAGCAAATACTTTATTCATCCAAGCCTCCAGTTCTTCTACATGTGTAATATCGCCGCAAAAGAAATGTAGTTGATCGTTGTATTTATGCTTTAACTCGATGCCTGCTTCGAAGTTTCTATCAAAAAAGAACACCTCCGCGCCTTCTTTTGCAAATGCTTCCACAATTGCTTTTCCTATTCCGAGTGCTCCTCCAGTTACAAGTACACGCTTGTTTATAAATCGTTTAGAGTTTTCCATGTTGCAAATCGTATTTGTGTTTCTGGTAACAAAGCTATCAAATCCTTATAAACAAACAAGAATAAAGACGGGTAAACGGAAGAAAAGATTTGCGAATACGATTTATTAGCTTTATATTTGTACTCAGTTTAAATAAGTAACAAGTTTTCTAATATACGCATATGTCAGGATCAAAGATAATATGTTACTGCAAGTATGTAAGCTATGCCGATATCCGTCAAGCCATGGTTGCAGGAGCAAGAACACTAGACGAGGTTGCAGATGCCACCGGAGCCGGAACCGGTTGTGGTAGATGTGTTTCTGCAATTGAAGATATCATCAAATCGGTATGTGGGTGTACCGGAGCAGGAGTAGAAGAAGTAGTCGGCGCTGTAAAGCAAGGACACGATACACTCGAAGCAGTGGGAGCGGCAACGAAGGCCGGAACATGCTGTGGAAGATGTACTCCATTGATCGAAAATATCATAGAAAATAAGAAATAACAATCGAAGGATTGAAGTTGTAAAGTTGTATTTGGTGCGAAAGCGGTAACAATGAAAGGAGATTCATGTTGCCGCTTTTCTTATTTTATAGAAACAGCCAATAGAATCCAATATTGTAAAATACGGAAGAGAGATACGTGTCTTCTTTTGTCGGAAGTCGTGTAAAGTGGGAATAAATAAAGTGGAGATTGAAAAAGAGAGTAGTGGAGTAGGTATAAAAAAAGGAAGGTATGAGTAAGCCGTACAGTAGATATGAACAAACTCCGCATGACAGGATTTGAGTGCTTCGACAACTTTGTAATCCACTGCGCTATGCAACCTCAAAGAGGTGTGGCCCGCCATTATTGTCGAGAGCTTGCCTCGGAATTGTAATGTAATTGATGAGTTTACCAATCGATCTGTACGGCTACTCATACCTTCATTGCAAAGATATAAATTTATTATCTAAATCAAATATTTCGACAAGAAAAATAATTCGTAGCCAATCTTTTCAGACTTCATGCCTGTGCATAACCTTGCGAGGTAGAGCTGCATGAATGCTTGTGTTTTCCATTCCGCTGAATGTACATTATTTACAAGCGATCTTCTATTATATTAAACACGCAAGTTGCAATAGAGTTCATCTATAGGATAAAGAATCTGTCAAGGCGCTTGAGAATCGGTTGAGTAATAGTTGATTAATCAGTCTGTGAAGATTCAATTTATTTTATGTTTATAGGCGGAGTAGGTCAAGCAGTCATTGCTTTTGTTTTTCGAGGAGGTTGTTTTCAAACTAAGTGAAGAGCGAATCGTCAGGTCGCCACGAGGGCACTGAAAAAGGCTGTGTTTTTTATCAACTCTCCGTGCTAGTATACAAAAATGGTTATAATGACTTCTTTTTTAAGAAGAGGCATTATAACCATTTTTACTTATAAATTTCGCATATAACTTTATATAGCTA
>JBOGCF010000054.1:0-1014 GCA_051656605.1 Tannerellaceae bacterium
GTGGTTATAGCGTTGGGGTTCCACCTCTTCCCATTTCGAACAGAGAAGTTAAGCCCAATAGCGTCGATGGTACTGCGTATAGTGGGAGAGTAGATAGCCGCCGTTTTAGCTCGCAGAGAGCAACAAGTAGAGCGAGTCAATCGAAAGATTGACTCGCTTTTTTTGTATCTAATTATTTGTAAACACTCGGCAGGCTGGTATTTGCAAGATTAGAATGATGGGTTAGAGGCTCCCCCGATAAACTAGGAGACTTCTTTTTTTATAGTGTCTCTTTATTATGGACACACAAGAACTTTTACTTCTAGCTCAGTTTGTATTACCAACCGATATTTTTGCCAAGTTTGCTACTACTAAAGTTGAATCAAATGACAATGAGATTCGTATATATTAAGATGAAATTGTAGATAAAGAATTCGTTGCTAATATTCGTATAGAATCAATAAGCTTTACTGATCCGGTTACTGTCCGAGATCTTCTAATAAAAGATAAAGGAGTCGATTTGATCGTTCGACGTAGACGTAGGTATGACAATCTAACAAAGAAATCCTTTTCGGTTCCTTTTGATGGCCTTAAAGCCGATGGTATTCGCTACTCAAAAGAGTTTGCGGCTTTTTTTTAAGAAGTGTATGGAGACCAAGCCTACGACCTCCCGTTCGCTTGAGAATTATTATCACATCAACGGAGATACTTTTGAGAAGCAATACAAAGAGCAATTAAGTGGCTATAGGGAATGGTCTGAGCTATCACATGCAGACGAATGGCTGGTGTTTCCTCAGAATATAGGAGAAAGTATCTGTATTGATGAAACCTCTATCAGTGATGGAGAGCTGTATACCATCATAACGAATAGAGTGTAATCGGTAACTTTGTTTCGCCATTTTTCAGCAAGGTTGTTTAGTCGGAAATCGGCAATTGTTAATCTGCACTTTATTTGGAGGAAAAAGAAAAAGCGTTCAATTTTGAGAACGCTAACCCCCAAAATGAACGCTTAATGAACAAGACGACCTTAGAAAG
>JBOGCF010000055.1:0-2248 GCA_051656605.1 Tannerellaceae bacterium
AGACCGAGGCCGATGTCATGTCTACCAATAACAAAACCGAATGGGGCGATATCGACGTGTTGCTTCGTGCTTCCGCTCACCACGATACCATCTCGATGTCGCGGAATGACAAGGAGAAAAACACACGCATCGAAATGCCGCGACTTGCTTTTGTGCTCACCGGTACGCCTGACCAGTTTGTACGACTGGTGCGCAGTGCCGACAACGGACTCTACAGTCGTATCGGCACCTATGCCTTCGGCGAAGAAGAAGAGTGGTACAGTCCGGCCCCCAAAGACAACCTCGCCAATCAAGACCAGCACTACGATGCCCTGGCAAGCATCGTGCTCGAGCATGCACGGTTTTTGCGCGAGAATCCTACCACCTTTACCCTGTCGGATAAGCAGTGGGATCGTTTCAACAGCATCATGGCACCGCAGTTGCGCCGTGCACATTTGCTCGGACTGGCCAACGAGCCCAGTGTGGTGAAACGGATCGGACTCATTGCCTTCCGTGCCGCCATGACGCTGAGCGCGCACCGAAGAGCCGAGCGACAAAGCGCCATCTCCGAAATTGTGTGCACCGACGACGATTTTGAAGTAGCACTATCCATCGGCTTGGTCAGTCTCGAGCACAGCAGGTTGCTGCTATCCGGACTCGTCTCTACCGACGAGTTTTCGAAGAAGCTCGCCCACCAAACCAACGAAGACGAAATCTACGCCAAACTCCCTTCCGAGTTCAAAACCCGCGACGCCCTCAACCTCTGCGAGACCTTGAAGATGAAACCTTCGAAGATGAAGCGATTGCTTGCCGATTTGCTCCGTCGCGGAAGGCTTGTCAAGGAGAAGCAAGGTCTTTATAAGAAGGTGGAGAAAACAGAGGCTTGATACTTGAACACAGCAGAGGCTTATTGTTACGATTCGGTGTTTTCAAAGTCTGTGATGGTGCGGTCGTTTATGTGTCTATCTGCGATGTTAATATAATTGATCGATAAAAGTTTGGCTCAAACCCGTGAGCCAAACTTTTTCAGTTTTCCGAAATTTGAAAACGTAGATTGGATAAGGAGTTGCGGATGGTCGAAATGATGCGTTTTTGAGTTTGGAGCAAGTTTGGTTCAAATTTGGCTCACCTTATATATTTCTATATTCTCTCGTATTATAAAAATAATATATATTATATTGATATAGATAAGTATCTAATAAAGAGCGTATTTTGCCAGATATATAAGGTGATCCAAAAATGCGCCAAAAGTGAGCCAAACTAAAGAGAGACTGTTTTGTGTGTGGGTTAAGTGGTTTGTATATAGTTGTTTGTGGTCTTTAGAAAGAGCTCGGAGTGTTTTTCGTTTTGGCGCACGATGCTCCAAAGTGCACCAAAACAGAAGAAACCGCAATGAATGAGATAGTGTATCACGGAGCACCGAGGAACTCCACGAAGCAAGCCACCACCTTTGGCGGAAGCATCTTCATGTACGGACGCCATCCTGCGGTAAGAAGCCCGTCCCGGAGTCCGGGCGTACTGTGAATCCAACGGCCCAGCGCCTTGGTAGCCATTGTGGGCGTGTCATCGATAAAATAGAGTTGAGCTAATTCGGTAAAAGCATACGCCCTGATACGAAAAGGTTGTTCGATATTTTCCATGTTATTAGATTTGTAATTCCCTTCAATTTACGAAATAAACATCTAATAAACAAGTGATTGGTAGTGTTTTGTGCTGAAAAAGCAAGTAAGCTTTTCGTATGAATCAAGCAAGGTTTTCAAAAAAAGCAAGCATGGTTCGTGGAAAAACCATGCTTGCTTTTTTCTATAATATAAAAAACGCTCCCCAAGTGTGCTGCCAAAGGCAAGCCTGGAGAGCTTATTATCTTGTAATTGAATAATCTATTTCACTAGTGAATGCAAATATCTATATTTTGTTTTGAATCTCAAAGCCTTTGTTGAAATCATAAAGAGATATATTACTCTATGTTGTTTCTTTTTAGAGAAATCTACATCTTTTCTGCGTAAAATACCGCTCTTTTAGAATGTTAGTTTTCCTTAGAAATCCTAAGCATCCGGAACATGCAAGTAGCTGCGAATCGCGTTTTTGAGCTGTCGTATATTCGTAGTGTAATCAAGATGGTTACGCAAAGAATACTCACTTTTTAAAAACTCAATTTTGTATGGCACTACGTTACAAAACTGTCTGGAAGAAAGACATGCGAAAGGATGCGCAAGCAGGCGCGAAATTGCTCTACGGGGCCACAGTGGTTACGGCTCAGTACTCGTTT
>JBOGCF010000056.1:0-258245 GCA_051656605.1 Tannerellaceae bacterium
GATTCAACTTTGACAATAGCAAACTTGGTTAAGATATCGGTTGGTAATACAACCTGAGCTAGAAGTAATAGTCCTTGTGTGTCCATAATACAAAGATACTATTAAAAAGGAAGTCCCCATGGTTTATCGGGTGAGCCTATACAATAAGCAGCGAGATGGGATGGTTTGTGCGAGGGGGGAGAAAAGAAAAACGCTGAAGCTCATACGAACTTCAGCGTTTCTATTGTTTGTTCAAACAAGTGGTACCACCAGGAATCGAACCGGGGACACAAGGATTTTCAGTCCTTTGCTCTACCAACTGAGCTATGGTACCTTGTTGATGATGCAAAGGTAAGTAAATATTTTTAGAATGCAAGCATTTGATGTACTTTTTATAAAAAAAGAGTCTTTTCCTCTACGAAAAAGACTCTTTCTATCACTTATGAGGTTTTTATCCTTCCAATGAGTTCCAGCCTTGTGCTTGCAACGGAATCTCAGAACCGTCTCTTGCAACCATGGCCAAGCCAAGCGAATCTTGTGTCATGTGACCAATCACTTTGATTCCTTTCATCTTCTCGATCTCGTCGTGTTTTGCCAATGGAACGGTAAACAACAACTCGTAGTCTTCGCCGCCGTTAAGAGCAGCAGTGATCAGGTTCATGTTGAATTCTTCGGCCTGAATCGCTGTTTGGTAATCGACCGGAAGTCTGTCTTCGTAAATGCGACAACCGGTATGGCTTTGCTTACAAATGTGCATCAACTCCGAAGATAGTCCGTCCGAAACGTCCATCATTGAGGTAGGAACAATGTTGTGCTGCGCAAGCAACTCGATGATATCTTTGCGCGCTTCAGGTTTCAACTGACGTTCGAGCAGATACTCTTTGCCCGAGAAGTCGGGTGCAAAGTCGGCTTCACCATTGAATACGCTTTTCTCGCGTTCCAATAGTTGCAAGCCCATGTATGCAGCGCCAAGGTCTCCCGATACGCAGATCAGGTCGGTTGCTTGAGCGCCCGAGCGGTAAACGATTTTATCTTTGTTTGCTTCGCCGATACAGGTTACACTGATGGTAAGTCCGGTACGTGACGCAGTTGTGTCTCCACCGATAAGGTCTACGCCGTATACTTCGCACGCAAGCATTACGCCTTGATAGAATTCTTCAAGATCTTCTACACTGAAACGTTTCGAAATACCTATCGATAAGGTCATTTGCTTTGGTTGTCCGTTCATCGCGTAGATGTCGGAAAAGTTTACGACCGCCGATTTGTATCCGAGATGTTTCATCGGTACGTACATCAGGTCGAAGTGAATTCCTTCCAACAAAAGATCTGTTGTAACAAGAATCTCTTTGTCTTTGTACTCAAGCACGGCAGCGTCGTCGCCGATACCTTTGATGGAACTTGGGTTTTTTAATTCTACTTTTTCGGTAAGGTGTTTGATTAAACCGAATTCACCTAACGAAGCTATTTCTGTTCTGCTATTCATAGTTATTACTTTATTGTAGAATTTTATTGCGTTTAAAGTTTTCGATGTGACTGATGATTTGCTTGTTGAAGTTGTCTTCTTGGTTTTGTCTGAAGTCGACTTCAATAGGCAGGTAATAGATCGACTGCTTCAAGTCTTCGTCGATAAGTGGCGAATCGATCAAGCGTACGGCATCTTTCTCCGTGACAACAATGAGTTTGTTTTCTCCTTCAAGTGCGTCGAATTGCTTTTTGATTTGGGCAATATCTTTCTTTCCGAAGTGATGGTGATCGGGAAAGTCGAGCGTTTCGATGTGACGGCTATACTTTGAAAGCTCATTTTGTATTTGCTCCGGATTGGCAATGCCGCAGACAAGTAAGATCGATGTGCCTTGTTTCAAATCTTTCGGATTCAAGATCTCTGTGCTTACCTCTTTGAAAACCGGAATCAAATTGCCGTATTGTATGCCTGTGAAATAGAGCGATTGATACGGGTAGAGCTTGAGGTTTTCGTCGAGAATGCGGTAGTCGATCGGTAAAAGCTTATCGGTACACTTGGTGAGGATCACGATCTCGGCGCGTCTTTTCTCGGTAGGAGATTCGCGCAGTTTGCCCGCCGGAAGCAGACAGTCTTCATTGATAATGCGATTGGAATCGATCAGTAAAATCGAAAGTGAAGGCGTTACGTAACGGTGCTGAAAGGCATCGTCGAGTAAGATCACTTCGGGACGTTTGTCTTCCGGTAGAGCCAGTAGTGTATCAATGCCACGTTGGCGGTTGCTGTCTACTGCTACGGTGATAAACGGAAACTTGCGTTTCATCTGAAACGGTTCGTCGCCAATGAGGGTGCTATTGCTGTTTTCATCGGCCAGGACAAAGCCTTTGCTTTTTCGCTTATAACCGCGACTGAGTACAGCCAATCGGTATTTGTCGGCTAGTAAGCGTATGAGGTATTCGGTGTGAGGTGTCTTTCCGGTACCGCCTACGGTAATGTTTCCGACCGAGATTACGGGAATCGGAAATTTTCGACCTTTGAGGACTTCCCAATCGAAAAGCTTATTACGCAAACTAACCCCCAGTCCGTACAAAGCGGAGAGGGGGCGTAGTGCATTTATTATTTTGAGATCTTTTTCTTCTATCATTTCTGTTTATAACGGATTGATATCATAGGGCGCTCTGGCTTGTATGTATCCGTTGGCTTTAATTCTATTCTTTAAGGTGAATATTTGGTACTCGTCGCCTAAGATATCTTTGGCAATACCAAGTTTGATGCTTTCCATCGACTTATCCATGAATTGCATGAAGAAGTCTTTTGTAGTATTGACGGTGGTTGTATTGTAGTTTGTTAAATTAGCAAGCTTTGCTGCTTCTTCAACTGCTTTGTCAATACCGCCCAAGTCATCGACAAGTCCTATACCTAAAGCCTGCGAACCGGTCCATACGCGACCTTGCGCTATTTGGTTTACTTCATCCATTGTTTTACCACGACCTTCGGCTACGCGTGTAGTAAACAAGTCGTATCCTCTGTTGATGTAGCTTTGTAAGATTACTTTCTCGGCTTCATTCATCGGGCGAGACATGTCGCCGAAATCAGAGAAGGTGTTTGTTTTTACAACGTCGGTAGTGATGCCTACCTTGTCTAATAGCCCTTGAACATCGGGAAACATTCCAAAGATACCAATTGATCCTGTAAGTGTGTTATGTTCTGCTATAATTTTATTTGCGGCACATGA
The DNA here is from genome assembly GCA_051656605.1 of Tannerellaceae bacterium. Taxonomy (GTDB): domain Bacteria; phylum Bacteroidota; class Bacteroidia; order Bacteroidales; family CAMTPD01; genus UBA12018. The sequence continues at coordinate 3,174 of JBOGCF010000056.1, forward strand.
AATATAGTATCCGCCCGAAGCAGCCATGTCGCCCATGGAAACTACGATTGGTTTTACTTTCTTCAACTCTTCTACTTGGCGCCATATTTGCTCCGAAACGTAAGCACTACCACCCGGTGAGTTTACTCTGAATACAACGGCTTTGATGCTTTCATCGTTTTTGAGTTTGATAAGCTCGTTTACATAGTCGGTAGTAATGGCCGAGGTATTGTCTAGCGGGTTTTCGCTTGTCTTCTCTACAATCTCACCTTCAGCATATAGAATAGCAATCTTGTCCGGATATGTTTTCTCGCTTTGCTTGATTAGTTTGGCTTTGGCCACAGAGATGGTCTTAAGCGTATTGTCGGTTTGACCGGCCATCATTTTGATCATATCTTCTACTTCTGGACGATAAAGCAATTCGTCTACAAGGCCTGCTTCAACGGCAATGTTTTGTGGGCCCATAAAACTGCCGGTATTGGCATAGTCTACAATTACCTGCGGATTAATTTCTCGATCGGAAGCTATGCCTTCAATCACATAATCCCAGATGTTGGTGCTGTATGAAAGGATTTGTTCGCGGTTGGCCTCGCTGAGTTTTTCAAGAACAAAAGGTTCTACAGCTCCTTTGTAGGTACCTACTTTAAATACTTGCATTTGCACGCCCAACTTGTTTAATAAACCTGTATAGAACATATTGCTTGATGCGATTCCTTCAAGTTGTAATGATCCCTGCGGATTCATGTATACTTTGTCTGCCATGGATGCCAGATAGAACGCATTGCGTGTATAAGTATCTCCGTAAGCTATGATAAATTTATTTGATTCTTTAAAGTCGGCCAAGGCTCTACGTAGCGACTCTACGCTAGCCGAACCTGCACCCCATGCACCTGCGTCAATATAGATTCCTGCAATGTGAGGGTTTACTTTTGCATTCTTGATCGCTTTGAGCATATCATTTAGTCCGGTCTCTTGTTGTGTTTCACCGAAGAGTTGAGCCATAAAGTTTTGCTCGGAAGCATTGTCTTTTAATGTGCCGCTTAGTTTTAGGCGAAGCACACTGTTTTTCTTGGGTGTAAAATCTGTTTCAGATGTTGCAGCAGATGCAATTCCTATAATGGTAACGACCATTAAGGTTGTAAAAACGATTGCAGCCAGCACAAATCCGAAAGCGGATGCAAACATGATTTTAAAGAATTGTTTCATAAGATCGTGCAGTTTATAATAATTAATGATTTTACAATGTGTAATCAATCTTTTTAAAGATAGCAAAATTAGCTTATTTGTCTATATTTTAATGTAGGCTCGTTGTTTTTTTGCGCTTATTAATAAGATTGCCTGTTGTTTAAATAACAAGCTAATTCTAATTGAAGTTCTTTCAATGTTCTTTTTAGATTCGTAAGAATCAGGAAAATTAAAAAAATAGTGTTTTCTTTGCACTCCCAAAATTAGAATACTGAAACAATACTCTGTTGATGAAAAATATAATTATAAGTCTTTTACTAACTCTGGTCTTTCTCTCGTGTGTTGCTCCTGATAGAAATCCCGAACTAAAGTTGTGGTACCGTTATCCGGCAGATACGCAAGAGGTGGATCAAGTGCTGGAAGGTGGAGTGAATGAGTCGAGTTGGCTCGATGCACTTCCTATTGGAAATAGCTACATGGGTGGAATGGTTTACGGTGGAGTGTATGAAGACCGCATTCAGTTGAATGAAAAAACGCTATGGTCGGGTAGTTGGTATGAAAGCAACAACCCGAATGCTTATGAGGCGCAATCGAAGATACAACAATTACTAGAAGCCGGGAAATACAAAGAAGCGTATGATCTTACCATCGAAACGCAACGATGCCAAGGAAAAGGATCGGGGTTGGGTAATGCTGTACTTAATAAAGCGGAGTATGGTAGTTTTGAAACATTGGGTGATTTGCGCATCAACTTTGCCGATACTACAGCTTTTCATGATTATTACCGAGAGCTTGATTTGCAAAACGGCGTGGTGAATGTGGAGTACAAACAAGGTGTAAATACCATTCAACGCTCTTATTTCGCAAGTTATCCGGATAAGATCATTGTGGTTCGAATCGCTTCGGAATATCCTATTTCTTACTCTGTAAATCTTTCTCGTCCCGAGAAGTTTGTAATCGAACATGATAAAGAGTCGTTGCTAATGCGAGGAACTCTTGATGATGGCAACGGAGGAGAAGGGATGAGTTATTGGACGCGTCTTACGGCTCGTGTCAATGACGGTAAAATGGAGATTAAAGATGGTGTCTTGAACGTAACCAATAGCAAAGAGTGTGTTTTGCTTCTTGCGGCCGAAACCAATTATCAGCAAAAATACAAGCAGTATATTATCCCGAACTACAAAGAGAATACGTTGCAAACACTTCGCAATGCAATGAACAAGTCTTATGCTCGTTTGCTGGATATTCATACCAAGGATTATCGTCATTTGTTTAATCGTGTAGCTCTTCAGATCAACGATCAATCGATTGATACCATACCAACCAATGAGCGTATTGCCCGTTATGCATTGAAGAAAGACGACTACTGGTTGCAACAACTCTACTTTCAATATGGGCGATACTTATTGATATCCTCTTCACGTCCGGGTACATTGCCCGCAAACTTACAAGGGGTATGGAGCAATAAGTTGCAAACGCCTTGGAATGGAGATTACCATGCAAACATCAATGTGCAAATGAATTATTGGCCGGCCGAAGTGGCGAATCTTTCGGAACTTCACATGCCAATGATCGATTTGATCGGTTCGCTTGTGGAGCCGGGCAAGGAAACAGCGCAAGTACATTATAAAGCCGACGGTTGGTGTATGCATCCGATCACCAATGTTTGGGGATACACGGCTCCGGGTGAAGGTGGCCTTTGGGGGATTCACATCGCAGCGGCCGGATGGATGTGTCAGCACTTGTGGGAACACTATGCGTTTACTCAAGATACGGAGTTCTTGAAGAAGGCCTATCCGATCATGAAAGAAGCGGGTATGTTTTATATCGACTGGTTGAAGCAAGATCCGAAGACGGGTTTGCTTGTTTCGGGACCTTCGGCTTCACCGGAAAATGCGTTTATAGCACCCGATGGTAGTGTGAGTGCGGTATGTATGGCTCCGGCCCACGACCAACAAATTATCTGGGACTTGTTTACCAATATCCTCGAAGCAGCTCAAGTGTTGAAAATCGACGATGGCTTTACGCAAACGGCAGCAGCTGTTCGTAACCGTTTGATGGGGCCACGCATTGGTTCCGACGGGCGATTAATGGAGTGGGACAAAGAGTATCAAGAAGCGGAACCGGGACACCGCCACATGTCGCACTTGTTTGCTTTGCATCCGGGACGACAAATTACCCGTTATACCCCCGAACTGTTTAATGCTGCCAAGAAGTCGCTCGAAGGTAGACTGCAAGAAGGTGGCGGGCATACCGGATGGAGTATGGCATGGATCATAAACTTCAGAGCGCGTTTTGGCGATGGCGACAAAGCATTAGAGGCTTTGGATAATTTGCTGATCAAATGTACTTCGAATAATCTTTTTGATATGCATCCGCCGTTTCAAATTGATGGAAACTTTGGTGGTACAGCCGGTATTGCAGAGATGTTGATTCAAAGTCACACGAATAAAGTAGAACTGCTGCCAGCTTTACCTGCCAAGTGGAAGTCGGGTTCGGTAAAAGGGTTAAAAGCCCGTGGCGGATTTGAGGTTGATTTTAAATGGAAAGACGGAGTTGTAACAAGCGGAGAAGTATACTCTAAAAAAGGAGGGCTGCTTACTCTCGTTTACAATGGTAAGGAAGATATGATAACTATGAAACCGGGAGAGCGTTATCTCCTGAAATAAGTGTTTCTGATAAATAGAAAGAGGATAAATCACACGCGTGGTTTATCCTCTTTTTTTGGAACTATTGTTTAAATATATTATTCAGAAACGAAGGCGAGTCATTCGCTTTTAATAGATGTGCGGCATCTTCATCTATGCACATCAGTGTTTTGCTGGCTTTGCTTACAATGTAATAAGCCGGATAATTAAGAGCACTATCGGCATCGTTTACAATACTATTAATGACGTTCGCTTTATCTTTTCCCGTAACATGAAACACTACTTTTTCCGAATTGAGGATGACCGGAGCGGTCATAGAGATTCTAATTCGTTTGTTCTCGGGGTGAACCGAAACTTCATAAATATGTCGGGTATGGATCAATCCATCTTGTCCGGGAAATATAGATGCCGTATGCCCGTCGGTTCCGATACCTAAGATCACCATATCAAAGCTCGGCATTCCATTTCGATGTGGTAATGTCTTACGCGCTAAAGAAGAATAGCGTTTGGCTTCTGCTACCGGTGGTAGTTCGCCATGTATGCGATGGATGTGTGCACCCTTGTGTGAGATAATATCCAATAGCTTCGTTTTTGCACTTCCGAAATTACTTTCGGGGTGTGATGGTGGTACACATCGTTCGTCTACCCAATAAAGAACAATTCGGTTCCATTCAATTTTGTTGAGATATTCATCTGCCCATAGATTGTATAGGATAGCAGGAGTGGTTCCTCCCGATATAGCCAGATGAAAAGGTTGGTCGCCATGACTAGCCATCTTCTCAATTAATATATCCGAGATACTTCTGCCTGTTTCAATGGCAGAAGGTAATATTTCTATTTTCATAACTCGCAATATAAATCGGTGTTAGTAAGATTTTTGCACGGATTGGTCCAGGTATGACCTTTTTCCATGATCAAGTTTGATTCTAAAGGTCCCCATGTGCCGGCAGGATATCCGTAAAGCGGAATATCGGTGCGGGCATTCCAGAGTTTGAGAATCGGATCAAAATAGGTCCAACTGGCTTCTACCGCGTCGCTTCGGGTAAACAAAGTGTTCTCGCCCAGCATACAGTCTTCTATTAGTTTGGCGTAAGCATCGCCCGAAGGAACTCCTCCCAAGCTGTCGTATGCAAAGTCCATTGCGACTTGTTGGATATTAAAGTTTGATCCAGGTACTTTCAGTCCGAATTTCAAAGCAATACCTTCATTAGGCTGAATCCGTATGATCAGTCTGTTTGGTGCACTTGAATATTCGCTGCCTTTAAACAACATATGTGGTGTCTTCTTAAAATGCACCACAATCTCCGATACTTTTGTTGGCATCTGTTTGCCCGTACGGATGTAGAATGGAACACCTCCCCATCGCCAATTATCAATAAAGACCTTCATGGCAATGAACGTTTCGGTACGCGATTGAGGTGCTATGCTTTTCTCTTCACGATACCCTTTAATCGGGGTTTTGCCTGAGATAGAGGCGATATATTGTCCTCGTACTACATTAGAAGTAACCTGCGACTCGGGGATTGGTTTTAATGATTGATAAATCTTTACAATTTCGTTTCTAAAACTTTCCGACTCAAACAATGCCGGAGGCTCCATAGCCGTAAGTGCGACAAGTTGTATTAAATGGTTTTGAACCATATCTCTCAATGCGCCCGAGGTATCATAGTATCCGCCGCGATCTTCAATCCCAAGATTCTCAACCGCAGTAATTTCAACATAGTCTACGTAGTTTCTATTCCAAAGCGGCTCAAAGATTCCATTGGCAAAGCGGAGCGCTAAGATGTTTTGCACTGTTTCCTTTCCAAGAAAATGATCGATCCGAAAGATCTGATGCTCATGAAAAGCCGCATTAAACACCTTGTTGAGTTTAAGCGCTGAGCAAAGGTTGTATCCAAAAGGCTTTTCTACGATGACCCGTCTGGTTGCATCCTCTCCATGTTCATGCGTAAGCCCCACAGCATTTAGGTACTTAGGGATATATTCATACAATGAAGGCGGAGTAGCCAGATAATAAAGATAATTTTGTTTATGGTCGATGAGAGGAGTTAGATCATTCAGCCTAGAAACAAGCTTATGGTACTCTTCTTCTTTGGATGGATCCATTGTTTCATAGTAGAGCTTTGCTATAAAATCGGCAAGCAATGCTTCATCCGTTTCATCCTCTCGTATAAAAGTACGTATTTGGCTGTTGATAAATTCCCGATAACTTTCGTCGGTATATGCCGTGCGTCCCACTCCCAATATGGCAAACTTCTCCGGTGTTCGCTCTGTTTTATAGAGCAAATAAAGAGAAGGAAGCAACTTGCGTTTGGTAAGGTCGCCCGAAGCTCCGAAAATAACAATGATTTGATCGGCTGGTCTTTCCATCATTCAACGCTATTTAGTTATTGTATTTTCCCGAATGTGTATCACCTCCATGACCGGTCCAGTTTTCGTGGAAGAACTCCCCGCGAGGCTTATCGATACGTTCAAATGTATGAGCACCGAAATAATCGCGTTGAGCCTGAATCATGTTGGCCGGCAACTCTTTACTTGTAAACGAGTAGAAGTAATTGAGAGCCGATGAGAATGCCGGAACAGCCACTTCTTCGTTCGCACACATTGCGGTAACGGTTTTCCAACCTTTCAAAGCTTCCTTAATTTCATGAGCGAAATAAGGAGAAAGAAGCATGTTTTCGAGTTTCTTTTCACTTTCAAAAGCCTCCGCAATATCGTTTAAGAAAGCCGATCGAATAATACAACCGCCTCGCCAGATGCGGGCAATATCGGGCAAACTCAAATCCCATTTGTAATATTCCGAAGCCTTTTGCAAAGTTTCAAACCCTTGCGCATACGAAACCAACTTCGAAGCATATAAAGCATCCCCGATGTAACCAATCAAATCATTTGGATCAAAAGCCAATACGGGTGTGTCGTTTTTATATAAAGCAGCAGCCTCTTTTCGCAACCCTTTCATCGCTGATAGATTACGCTCAAAAACAGCTGTAGCTATCAAGTTGAGCGGTGTACCCAAATTAAGCGCACTGATTACCGACCACTTACCGGTACCTTTTTGTCCGGCAGTATCCAGGATCTTGTCGATCAGGAAGTCTCCATTTGCCTCTTTGTGACGTAATATTTGAGTTGTGATTTCGATCAGATAACTTTTAAGTTTGCCGTTGTTCCAATCCTCAAAGCGATCGGCCATCCATTCGTTTCCTGCATTCAACAACTGCTTCATTACGAAGTATGTCTCAGCGATCAACTGCATATCTCCATACTCGATGCCATTGTGAATCATCTTCACAAAATGTCCCGATCCGCCGTTGCCGATCCAAGTACAACAAGGAGTTCCGTCTTCAGCCTTCGCTGCAATCTTTTGAAGAATGTCTTTTACCGCAGGCCACGCAGCTTTAGATCCGCCGGGCATGATGGCAGGACCATTCAAGGCTCCTTCTTCGCCGCCCGAAACCCCGGCACCGATAAAGTATAAACCCTTCGATTCCACATATTCTACTCGGCGTGCGGTATCTTCAAAGTTTGAATTTCCGCCGTCAATCAAGATATCTCCTTTCGATAAGATGGGCACAAGTTGGTCGATCAATTCATCCACCGGAGCACCGGCTCTTACCATCATCATGATTTTGCGAGGCGATTGTAATGATTCGACAAACTCCAGCAAACTAACAAAACCATCGATATTTTTATGTGCTGCTCTTCCTTGCAAGAAGCGTTCTACGACACCTTCTTCCACATCCTTTACCGTGCGATTGTACACAGAAACTTTATACCCCTTGCTTTCCATGTTTAAAGCAAGATTCTCGCCCATTACGGCAAGACCAATTAGACCTATGTCAGACTTGAGCATCTTATTGTTGTTTTTATAGTTTACTAATACAACAGTCATACAAAACATGAAGTTATTTGATTTACCTCAATTTAAACTATTCAAACATATTCTTATCCTATGTTGATCTTTGTCGTGTTGTTAAACATTGACGTTTTGTTACATATTATTGTTAAATATGTCTATATTTGCCCATGTAAACGCAACGAAACAACTTAACTAGATGGCAGTTCAGCAAGCTAATGCGATTAATATCCAGACAGAATCAGGATTTAAGACCTTGTATAAGTCTTATTATCCAAAGCTGATGCGGTTTGCGCGTTACTATACCCTGTGTGAAGCCGATGCAGAAAACATCGTGCAAGATGTCTTTATGCTACTTTGGGAAAAGAAAGAAGCGTCGGAAAGTAAAGTACTGCTAGCCTCTTACCTTTTTACTATGGTGAAAAATCGCTGTCTCGATTACCTCAAACACAAAAGTATTGTAGAAGAATACAAGCTATACATCGAAGAGAATCATTATTACGAAGTTCGTTTTAAGATAGGATCGTTGCAAGGAATGGATTCGGAAGCTCTTGACGACGAAGCCATACGCACACTGCTAACCCATGCATTGGAAACACTTCCGCCCCGTTGCCGTGAAATATTTATCAAAGGAAAATTAGAAGGGATGAAATACAAAGAGATTGCCAAAGAAATGGAGATCTCCGAAAAGACGGTCGAAAACCAGATGCAGATTGCTATGAAGAAGCTTTCCGTTACATTAAAAGAAAACCCCTTATTGCTTCTATTCCTGTTTTGCTAACCCCAGTCTTCACTGTTATGTTCCACATTTGTCATAAAAACGTAGCAGCTAGTTTGTAGTTTTGCATCCAAATGTGGATACAAAAATTCTCATATCGAAATATTTTTTCAAAAAAATATACTTAATCATTGGGGGATGCTACCGGCATAATCGTTTTTAATAACGTATAACCCGAAGAAATGATAGAACAGTATATAAAATATGTAAAAGGAGAGCTTACTTCAGCAGAGCGAGAGGCCCTATTCAAGGCACTCGAGAAAGACGCAGAAGCAAGAAGCGAGTTCGAAGCCTTTGAAAAAACATTTGTGTTATCCACGCTTCTTTCCGAAGAAGGAGATGATACGGAAAGTGATCAAGCATATAGCCGATTCGAACATCGAAGAACTAAAAAACGAATAGGCATGTATGTGCGTCGGCTATCCGGTTATGTAGCAACAGCAGTAGCATCCATTGTAATAACTTATGGCATTTTCTTAACTCAAACCAATCAGCACGAAACGCATATAGTTGCTATGAATGAAGTGACGGTACCTGCCGGACAGCGAGCGCTCATTAAACTAAGCGATAGCTCTGAAGTATGGCTCAATGCAAATTCAAAACTGATTTATCCATCGGTATTTACTGCCGACAAGCGTTGTGTACATCTTTCGGGAGAAGCATTCTTTCAAGTAAAGCATCAAGCACACATCCCGTTTGTGGTTACGACCGAAAAGCAAGAGGTAAAAGTGTTGGGAACCGAATTCAATCTTTCGGCTTATAACGGAAAGACAGTAAGCACAGCCCTGATCAGTGGTTCGGTAGAAATAACATCCGATCTACTCAAGCAGCCGGTGCTGCTCAAACCCAACGAAATGGCTTTGTTAAAAGACTCGACCTTACAAGTCGAGCACATATCCAATCAAGACTTCCTACTCTGGAAGGATGGTATTTATGCCTTCGACAATACTACATTTGAAGAAATCGCCCGCAAGTTTGAATTATACTACGACATCACCATTGTCTTTAAAGACAATGCATATAAAACGTGTCGTTTTACCGGTAAGTTCAGGCAACGCGATGGAGTAGAGAACGCATTGCGGCTTTTGCAGAAGTCAAAATCGTTCCGTTACAATAAAAACGATGAAAAGAATGAAATAACAATCTATTAGTATAGATAAAGAACGCCGGATGTTGCAGCATCCGGCGATACATAAAGTCAATACTAACCTATCAAATTCAGTACTAACAAACAAAACAAAGTTATGAAAAGTAGGCGTTTGTCCGTACCCCTTCTCGCAAAAAGTAAGGGGATTAAGAAACTTTTAAGAATTATGAGAATCAGCGTAGCCTTATCTTTTGCCGCTGTGTTGCAATTGTACGCATTGGATGCAAATTCGCAAAATGCAAAAGTGTCAATTGCCAGCACCAACATGACGCTTGCCGACTTTATCAAGCAGGTTGAAAATCAGACAGAATATTTGTTTGTATACAACCAAGACGAAGTAAACACATCGTCGGAGATAAAAGTAAGCGGGAAGAACAAATCCGTAAAGGAGTGTCTCGATCAGGTAGCCAGAACATCCGATCTAACCTACCATTTCGAAAACGATTATATTATTTTAAAGAAAGATGCCGCGCCAACCTCTTCTGTTGTAGCAGAAAAAAGTCAGGCAACGCGCAAAGTAACCGGTGTTGTTGTCGATGAGCTTGGCGAAGCGGTAATCGGAGCCAACGTGGTTGTAAAAGGAACAACTATTGGGGTTACGACAGATATCGACGGAAACTTTACACTTGAAGCCCCAGCAAATGCATCACTTCAGGTTACCTATATCGGATACTTACCGGTAACAGTTGCGGTAGGATCTAAAAACAACCTGCGTGTAGTAATGAAAGAAGACACGCAAAACCTCGAAGAAGTAGTTGTTGTTGGGTATGGTGTACAAAAGAAAGCCAACCTTTCGGGAGCCGTAGGGATGGTATCTTCCAAAGCACTAGACAACCGTCCGGTAACAACTGTAGGGCAAGCCCTTCAAGGAACCGTTGCCAACTTGAATATTACCCCGCAAGGCGGGCAGGCCAATTCATCGCCAACATTAAATGTACGTGGAGCAACAACCATATCAAATGACAAAGGAGCTTCTCCTTTAGTAGTTATTGATGGTATTGTTTCCGATGCAGATCAACTAAATACATTAAACTCCGCAGATATCGAAAGTATTTCGGTATTAAAAGACGCGGCTTCGTCGGCTATTTACGGTTCGCGTGCGGCATTCGGGGTAATCTTGGTAACAACCAAGAAAGGTCGTTCCGAGAAGCTTTCGATCAACTACAACAACAATTTTGCGTTTCGTACCTTAACTAAGATGCCTGAGATTGTAACCGATCCGTACACCATTGTGCAGATGAAAAACACAATGTCGTATCCTTGGTACAACTTGTACGACGAAGAGCAAATCGCTTACGCAAAGAAACGTTCCGAAGATCCGAGTATTTCTCCATACTTTTTGAATCCCGACGGACAGTATAGTTACTTTGGTAATACAGATTGGATCGATGAGGCTTATAAGAAAAGTAGCTTTTCAACCAATCACACGATCGACTTGTCGGGTACGACAAAGAAACTAGCCTATTTCTTCTCTGCCGGATATATGTTTCAAGACGGTATGCTCGAGCAAGGGAATGATAAATACAACCGTTATAACCTAAGAAGTAAGTTAGACTTTAAGATTACAGACTGGTGGACATTGTCGAATAATACCAGTTATGTAAGCTCTGATTACGATAAACCTAATTATTTAGGAGATGATTTTTATTGGAATGTCAATCGTACCAACTCCTTAGATGTACCACGCAATCCCGACGGAACATGGACTGAAAAAGGAGGTGCTTTGTTAGGTCGTATCGCAGACGGAGGCCGATATAAAACGCTAAACAATAATATCATGACGCAATTCACAACACAATTTGATATCATCAAAGATGTGTTGATGATTAAAGGAAACTTTGCGTTGAATAGAAAAGACGCACAAGAAGAAGGGGCTACGCTTCCGGTTGCTTACTATCAAGGTCCAGATTTAGCGGCTCGCTATCATAATGAAATCAGTAGTGCAAAACGTGCAACATATATCTCAGATCATTTATTGTACGATGTATTTGCAGACTTCCGTAAAAATTTTGCAGAGAAACATTTCATCAACGCGATGATTGGTTTCAATCAAGAAGAATATAGATATAAGAAGTTTGCAGCATCTCGTAAAGATTTAATCTCAAACTCCCTTCCGTCTATCGGATTGGGTAGTGGAGATATGAATGTAGAAGAGAAGAAAGAATCGTGGGCACTACGCGGCATGTTCTTCCGTCTCAACTATATCTACGACGACAAATACATCGCTGAATTTAATGGTCGTTACGACGGAACTTCACGTTTCCCTAAGCACGACCGCTTTGCCTTTAACCCATCGGGATCATTGGCTTGGATCGTGTCAAAAGAAGACTTCTTCGAACCGCTTACCGACGTAGTAAGTTACTTTAAACTACGTGGCTCGTATGGTAACTTGGGTAACCAAGATGTTGGTGCGTATGATTATATCGCATTGATGGAAGCTAAAAGAGCAAGTCAAATTCTAGACGGCAAACAGCCGGTTTATGTAGGAGCTCCGGGTCTTGTAGCCGGTAACCTTACATGGGAGAAAGTATCTGTTGCCAACTTTGGTATTGATATGAACTTCTTAAACAACCGACTTACTGCTACGGGAGACGTTTATCGCCGTGATACCCGTGATATGTTGACCAAAGGACGTACACTACCTTCGGTAATCGGAACAAAAGAACCGAAAGAAAACGCGGCCGACTTGAAAACCCGTGGTTGGGAAATAACATTGGGATGGAGAGACGCATTCCAAGTATCGGGCAAACCATTCAATTACGGTGTTAACTTTATGCTATCGGATAGCCGTGCATGGATTACGAAATTCGACAATCCTACCGGAACATTGAAAGATCATTACGTAGGAAAAGAACTTGGCGAAATCTGGGGTATGAACACACTTGGTTACTTTACTTCGGATGAAGACGTGAAGAACCATGCCGATCAAAGCCTTGTAACCTCATATCCGGGAACACGTCCGTTGGCTGCCGGCGACTTGAAGTTTGAAGATCGCAACGGTGATGGTAAGATCACATGGGGAGAGTGGACCAACGAAAACGCGGGCGACTACTACATCATCGGGAACACATCTTCCCGTTTCAACTATAGCTTTAGTTTAGATGCCGATTGGAACGGATTCGACTTCCGTGCATTCTTCCAAGGTGTAGGCAAGAAAGACTATATGCCGGGACCTGGCGATCTTTATTTCTGGGGTATTTACTCACAACCATGGACCAACGTGACCAAAGGAAACATGGATCACTGGACACCGGAAACTCCCGATGCTTATTTTCCACGTCCTAAAGCTTATGTGGCAGAGCAAACCGATAAAGAGTGCGGTGTAGCACAAACAAAATACCTACAAAACGCAGCTTACCTTCGATTGAAGAACTTGACGGTAGGATACACGCTACCTCAAAGCTTGACGCAGAAGTTCTTGGTAAGCCGTTTGAGAGTATTCTTTACAGGTGAAAACCTATTCACCATTTCGGCATTAGACGATCATTATAAAATAGATCCGGAAGGATTGGGTGGCGGTATGTATCCACTTCAACGTTCTTATTCTTTCGGTCTTAATGTTTCATTCTAATAAAGCAGTATATAACAATGAATAATATAATAAAATCAATTGGTGCAGGCTGTCTTTTATCACTGAGCCTTACCTCGTGCAACGATAGTTTTATGGAACGATATCCCGAGACGGATATCACCGACAAAGTATTCTTTCAAAACGTAAAAGACCTCGAGCTTTATACAAACGGGCTTTATAGCATACTCGGATCGTCGTACAATGATGTGGTTTCAGACAATGTAATGTACGTTGAAGATGCCGGAATCTTTAAAATGATGCGTGGAGAGACTACACCCGAAACCGTTGGCCTGTGGGAAGGTTGGGATAAGGTGCGTAACGTCAACTTCATGTTGGAACATGTAGGAACCGTAGTAGGAGATCAGCCAAAGATTGATCACTATGTAGGATTGGCACGCATGTTTAGAGCCATTCAATACTATGGGATGGTCAAGAAGTATTCAGACTTGCCATGGTATTCACGTACCATTCAGACGACAGACGAAGACCTGCTTTACAAAACACAAGACCCACGTACATTGGTGGTAGATTCCATCATGGCCGACTTGCAGTTTGCCGTAGATCACATCGAAGACGGAGCCAGCAAAACACGCGTAACTTTGTGGTCGGCACTCATGTCACAAGCACGTATTGCTTTGTATGAAGGAACATTCCGCAAGTATCATGACGAGTTGAACCTGCAAGACGGAAACGAATACTTGAAAGTAGCACGTGATGCAGCCAAACGCGTTATCGATAGCGGGAAGTTTGATATCTACACCGCGCAAACGCAATACCATCCGTACGAAGCGTTGTTTATCAGCGAAGATCTTTCTCAAAATCCGGAAATGATCATGTTTGCTGATTACGACAAAGCATTGGGCCGTATGCACAACGCGCAAGCCATGATCAATTGGACGCACAGTATGTCTCGCGACTTGATGGAAGACTATTTGATTGTAGAGAACAACGAGGCAATCCCATACACTGAATCGAGCGTATACGGAAAGCAAAAGATGTACGAAGTCTTTGAAAATCGCGACCCGCGTATCACCTATACCTTTATGCAACCAGGCTTTACGCGCGACGGTTATCAAGAACCCGAACGTGCCAAAATGGGATTGGGAGGTTATTGCCAAATCAAATTCATTCCACGCTCGTATGATCAGTTTGGTTGGGGCGCATCGTATACCGATCTTCCTATCTACCGCTATGCCGAGGCGTTGTTGATTTATGCCGAAGCACGTGCCGAGTTGGGCGAACTTACACAAGACGATTTGGACATCACCGTAAACAAGTTGCGCGATCGTGTCAATATGCCACACATGAAGCTTGCGAATGTTTTGGCTAAGATCGACCCGCGCCAAGAAGCGCACTATCCGAACGTAGACGGCGCTCAAAAGGGAGCCATTCTTGAAATCCGCCGCGAACGTCGCATCGAGCTTGCTTGCGAAGGACAACGTTACGGTGACCTGATGCGCTGGAAAGTGGGTGAAAACTTTGCCAACCTTGCAGAAGGACTTTATGTAGATAAGCTAGGTTATCAAGACATCACCGGCGACAATCAACCGGACATTGCAATCGTTGCTACTCAAGCCGATGCAGATGCGATTCCGGCAGCAGATAAAGAAAAATACAAACTAACGGTATATGTACTCGACGGAAACACGTTTTCGCTGAGCGAAGGAGACCATGGTTACATCCGTCTTACTTCACAAATCGGAAAGTTCAACTTTATCTCTCCGAAGTATTACTATACACCGCTAGATGTTAAAGACATCCAGTTGAACAAGAACCTTGTTCAAAATCCTTTCTGGCAATAAACATTTCATTTAACTAAACCTTTCGAATAGAAAGGCATATATTCTAAGCTTGTAACTCGCAAAGGTTGTTAAGTGATTAACGGCCTTTGCTTTTTTTCTGTTTTCGACTTTAAATAAATCTGATATAATTAGAATGCTCATGAGAAATAAACTATTCAATTTCGTAAATCTTATTGCTTGCTTGTACCTTTGCTGTTCATGTACCGAACAGAAGCAACAAACGAACAAGGAACTCAAAGTAATGGCGTGGAACATTTGGCACGCCGGTCACGAAAAAGCATACCCGGAAGAGGGATGCCGCAATACGATTGATATCATCAAAACATCCGGTGCCGATGTAATCCTCATGGTAGAGACGTATGGTGCGGCTCCGATGATTGCCGATTCCCTCGGCTTTGACTACCGTTTGTTATCAAGTAATTTATGCATCTTTAGCCGTTATCCGATCACGAATACCTACACGTTTGCCGATTCGATCAGCACCTTCAACTTCGGCGGAGTAGAGATCGATGTAGAGGGAAGCAAAGTGCGCCTGTTTGATACGTGGCTTCACTACTTGCCCGACGCGCGTTTGGTGCCGACGGATAAATCCGAGCAAGAGATTCTGGCTTGGGACGATGAAGGAAGCCGAGACGAAGAGATCGCAAAGATACTAAGTGTGCTCCGTCCTTTTATGGCGCAGACCGACTCGATACCGGTAATCATGGGCGGCGACTTCAACAGTCACTCGCATCTCGACTGGACCGAGGCAACGAAGAACATGTATAATCACGGAGGGGCAGTGGTAAACTGGACGGTTTCTTCCCGCATCATCGATGCCGGATTCAAAGACAGTTTCCGCGAAATCAATCCCGATCCGGTTCAAAACATCGGCACCACGTGGCTTACCGATTGCGACGAAGCCAATACGCGCAGAGACAGAATCGACTTTATCTACTACAAAGGAGAGGCGATAACTCCGGTTGCGTCCGAAATCTACAATGCCGAGTTGGGCTCCGTACTTCCTTTCGAAGGAAAAGAGTTCCTGTATGCGTCGGATCACGGGTTTGTATTGACAACCTTCCAACTTAACAAACCATGTCAGTAAACAGAAGAACATTTATCAAACAGCTATCCCTGTCGGTTGTCGCCTTGTCGGGAACTTCATGGATGCAGTCGTGCAGCAGCGCGAGCAAGAAGCCCCTTCGCTTTGGCGTAATCTCCGATGTACACATCGAGTTGCAAGATGATGCCGTAGAGCGACTACAGGTATTCGTAGACGAAGCATTGAAACGCGACCTCGACTTCATCATTCAGTTGGGCGACTTGTCTCACGGCAAACGAGCCGGCGAGATGGTAGAAGTGTGGAATAAGTATACCGGCAACGGATACCATGTCTTGGGCAATCACGATATGGACAACACGACAAAGGCCGAGATTGTACGCATTCAGCAAATGCCCGATACACACTATACGTTCGACGCGGGCGGCGTGCGCCACATCGTTCTCGACTGCAACTTTGTACGCAAAGACGGAACGTGTGTCGACTATGCATACGGCAACTATTACGTAAACAGCAACGACCGCGATTTGATCTCGGATACGCAGCTCGACTGGCTTGCAAAGACATTGAGCGAAACCGACAAGCCGGTGATGATCTATTCGCATCAAGGACTTGGTTCGGCAGGGACGCCCTCGCGCCAAGCCATCCGCACCATTCTTGAAAAGCACAATGCAAACAAACCCGATGTGCCGGTGATGGCAAGCCTATGCGGGCATCATCACATCGACAAGTGGGAAGAGATAAACGGCATTGCTTATTACTATGTCAACAGCGCGTCGTATCTTTGGGTCGAAGGCGAACCGAAATACTCCAAAGGGAATATGGCAGAATACGAAGACCCGTTGTTTGCGTTCGTTACGCTCGACGTCGATAAAGGCGCGTGGGATATTGAAGGCGTAACAAGCAAGTTTAAGCAACCTGCGCCACAAGAAACAGAGACCATCAAGGCCGCTATCGCTTCGCGTCAGGTTTAGCCGATGCTGCACGCAAAATCTAACGTTTGCGTCCCCTGAAATTCAACTTAACAGTAACAATGAAATATTGGCATTATAGCATGAAAACAACAACATTACGCAAAGCAACTCTATTCTGCTTTGCGGCATCATTGGTAGCCTGCGCAGCTAACGCGCAAGACTACAGCGGAAAAGTGTATAACGATACCAACAAGAACGGACTGTTCGACAAGGGAGAGAAACCGCTTTCGGGCGTACTGGTAACCGACGGATTGAATGTCGTGAAAACCGACAAAGAAGGAACCTTCTCGCTTCCCGGTCATCCGAAAGCCCGTTTTATCTATATCACGTCTCCGTCGGGCTATATGGCTCCGTCGAAACACTACATCCCCGTTTCGGAAAAGAACGATACCTACAACTTCGGATTGGTAACCTACGTGGCCGAAGACGCGAAAGGTAATCACAACTTTGTGCAAATCTCCGACACGGAGATCAGTGATCCCAATCAAGGAGACTGGGTAAAGAATCTGCACGATTACGCTGCTGCCGAAAAGGCTGCCTTTATTGTGCACACCGGCGATATCTGTTACGAGAAAGGACTAAACAGTCACATTCAAATCTTGAACAACGAATCGCTTACCTGCCCTATGTATTATTGCATCGGTAACCACGACTTGGTAAAAGGGAAGTACGGCGAAGAACTGTTTGAGTCGCTTTACGGTCCGGTATTCTATTCGTTCGAAACGGGCAATACACACTACATCGTAACGCCGATGTTGGGCGGCGACCATGCACCGTCGTACCGCAAAGAAGATGTGTACAAATGGATGAAAAACGATTTGGCTCACGTATCGAAAGACAAAACCGTGATGATCTTCAACCACGATTTGCTTACACACGGCGATACCTTCGTGTACGGTATCAACGACAATGAAAAGATCAATCTGAACGAGCACAACCTCAAGGCTTGGCTCTACGGTCACTGGCATATCAACTACATTCGCAAGCAAGGCGACGTGCAAGCCATCTCCACCGCTACGGTAGATAAAGGCGGTATCGACCACTCTACATCGGCCTATCGCGTATTGCATGTAGACAAAAAAGGGAACGTGTCTTCGGAACTTCGCTATTCGTATCTCGACAAAAACTGCCGCATCGCATCGCCACAAAACAATGCGATCACCACGCCTTCGGCAAACGGTTCTTTGCCGCTTTCGGTAAATACTTACCACTCGCCGGCACAAACCAAGGCGGTGACATACACGGTAGAAGTAAACGGAAAGCGCATGGGCGAAAAGCAACTGACACGCAACACCGACTGGAACTGGAGCGCCGAAATTCCTGCCTCGGGCATGAAGAACGGCGACGAAGTAAAGGTGGTTGTTACGGCACAATACAACGATGGCACCACGGGTTCTGATATCAGTCGTTTCGTTTACAACGCGCAACCACAAGTGAAAGCGGTGGCAAACGGCAACTGGTGCACGTTGCTTGGCAACACGGCTATGCAGGGCAATACCAACGCGACGTTAGATCCGGCTTCGTTGCAGCAAACCTGGATCAAAAACGTTGGCGCGAATATCTTTATGACCTCTCCGCTTATCGTAGACGGTGTGGTGTATATCGCAACCATTGATGAAGACCTCAAGGGCGACGGGGCGATGATTGCGCTCGACTTCGCTACCGGCAAAGAGCTTTGGCGATACGCGACACGCAACTCCATCAAGAACAGTATCGCTTACAGCAAAGGCAACGTTTTTGCGCAAGATGCCGAAGGAAATTTGTATGCGGTGAATGCAAAAACAGGCAAGCTTGCTTGGGAAAAGAAACTCGGTGTGGCTGCATTGCCTTGCATCGTAGAAGGACTTACGGCCGACAACGGTATCGTGTATGCCGGAACGGGCAAAGGACTTTGTGCCGTTGAGGCGGAATCGGGCAAAGAACTGTGGGTAAACAAAGGTTGGTCGCAAGGTGAAGGAACCACCTCTACCATTAGTCTTGGCAACGGTGTCGTATTGATGGGCTCGCAATGGAACGCACTCTTTGGCAACGACCAAAAGACGGGCGAAAAGCTTTGGAGCATCTCGAAAGACGGTATGCGCTTCCGTGCTTCGTCGCCATCGGTATACAATGGCCGCATGTACGTTACGTCGGAGAAATCATTCTTTGTGGTAGATCCGCGTTCGGGCGAGGTAATCATGCGCAAGGAGATGCCTTTCAGCGTAGACGCTACCTCTTCTCCGCTTGTAACCGATAAGCTAATCATCTTCGGAACCGTGTACAACGGCCTCGTTGCGCTCGACAAAGAGACATACGAAGTGAAGTGGCAGCACAACATCGACCCTACGTTGGTGTATAGTTCTTCGTATACGAAAGAAAACGGACAAACGGTAGAAACGAGTCCGGTGCTTGCCGGCAACACGGTTTACTTTGCCGCATCGGATGGTTCATTGTATGGCGTAAATGCCGAAACTGGTCGTCGCGAATGGAAGTACACAACCGGCGCGCCGATGTTTGGTTCGGTAGCCGTATCGGGCAACACGCTTATGGCGGTAGACCTTTCGGGCAACGTATATCAGTTTGCTTCTAAGTGATCTGGAGCAAATGAGTTTCATTGAAACCGTAGACTGTCTTTATTGAATAAGTAAACGATTTTCATTAAATAAGCAAATGTGCTTTATTAAATAGATTTCCTCTTTCGGGCTTATTGTATTCCGGTAGTTTTTAACAGGAATACGGGCTTTTGTGTAAAACAAAGGCATTTAGCCCGAAAGAGGTTCTTTTTTTGCTAGATGCTCCCAATTGGCGACCAAACAGAATCTGATAGATTGTCACCGTTTTTGCGGTTGTCGCTTACACGAAACGAAACTGCTCGGCGGCGTTTTTCAAAACGGTTGTGAAAATGATGCCAAAAGGAATCAACGGCAAACAATTTGACCGGCTCAACTGCCCGATGCTTGCGTTCGCGCATTCGTTGCAGGGCTACGGGGCACAGAGTGGCTTCTCGTGGAGTTGAGGGCAAAAGTTTTCAACGAAGACGTTTTTGCGTTTCAGTGAAGAGTGTTTACACTCTTCGTTATAAGTGTACAAACTCTTCACGGTGAGTGAATTCATTCACCGCAGTGACTAAAAACACTCCTTGTGAAAAGGGGCTAAGCGTTTACCCAAACGCTTAGCCCCTTTTTTTAAACGGTAGGCAGCGATTGAGAAAAAGGTAAAGAGCTTTTTTTGAGAACCAAACTACGTTTTTATCCAAACCTTGCATACTTTTTCCCCGAACCATGCAAGCTTTTTGCAAAAACGGCACATCGCGGTCGTTAAAACACTATTTACCCGACCTTGAAATCCCATTTTCTCAACCCGGAAATCCGGCTCATTTCTTCAATCTAGCAGCAAAAACAACCGTTTTTTAGACAAATCATGCAAAGCAAAATAAGCCGAGCTTCCTTCTGTAGATATGCTTAGTGTATATTTTGTGTAAATGAATATGAGTCGGAGCATGCTAATTGTTTGACTGTGTAATTATTATGTGTATAAATCTGCTGAAGAATGGTTCTCGTTTATCTTTTTTTATAATTTTGCAAACAAGGAATAACCTATATCTTAGAACCTTGAATTCATAATATCTTTAAATCTTTTGACCATGAATATAAAATTAGGATGCAGATTAATTGCAGTGCTGTTTATGCTCAATACCTCATGCACAGTAAATGAGAAGCCGGAAACTATTAACCCTCAATATGAAGTCTTGAATGATCAAATACTGATAGCTAATCCAAGCTTTCTATTATTGAGTGGCGATTACTTATTTTTGTCAGATGCGAAATCAACAGATTCTTTAGTGCAGGTTTTCAATTCAAAAACAGGCGAGCGACTTAGCAGTCTGGGGAAGGTAGGAAATGGACCTGGGGAGTTTATGTCGTACATGCTTTTTAATGGCGGGAACGGCTCTTTTATTGCACATGATATTAATACGTTGAAGACGGGGGTATTTCATCCTTCTGTAGAGAATGACGAAGGTCCTGCCTTTACAGATATTACTGACCAGGTGATTCCGGATTTTCTAAGTATGCAAATTCTGCATGATGATAAGTCTCTATTTCTGAATCCCGACAATAAAGAAGCCTTGTTTCAGTTAGTTGATAAAAAGAAGAATTCGATCAAGAGGTTTGGTGATATTCCGGGCAAGGATAAAAATATACCTTTCGACAACTTTCAGCTTCAAGGTCATGTCGGTTATGATTTATATAATGGATATTTACTCTTTAAGTTTTCCTCGATTCCACAACTACGTTTATATAGAGAAACAGGGGATAGCTTTAAATTAGTTGCAGAAAAGGACTTGTCGAAGTATGAGTTTATTGAGATGGATAATATGTTGACCGTAGATTATTTGGAACCTTGTAGAGTAAAAATGGCTAGTCTAACCAAAGATTATGTTGCATTGCTTGATGATGGAAATATGACAAAGGAACAAAGACAAAGCTTTAAAAGCCCACCGGTATCAAGGAGACAAATCGTTTTATGTGATTATAAGCTTAACCCTAAAAAGATCTTGGATTTAGATATGGATATCTATGTAATCGCATCAGATAGTAGAACAAATGATTTATACTTGATCGGAAGTAACCCGGATTACGCGATCATTAAGGTGGATTTAGACAATATGTAGTATAAACGATCTAATAATGATATTTGATGTATAAGAACTTTATTTTTAGTTGTTGCCTAATCCTGATGGGGTGTTATTCGTGTCGCAATATTTCTGATAAGGATTATTTTATTGGAGATGTCGTAGAGGTTGAAATCTCAAACTATGATGAGATCAATAAGTTTGATTCCATATTGATTGAGGATGAGTTGTTTGGTCGGATTGCCGTTTACGATACACTTTTGTTTTGTTGGAATCAAAGAGTGTCACTAGGTGATTACTATTATTCTGTGTATAGTTTAAATTCCGGTCAAAAAATAGGAGAGTTCTTTTCAAAAGGGGAAGGGCCTAATGAAACGTTAGGAGTACCTCCAATTTTTCATATCTATAACGATCAAGGAAGTCTGAAATCATTAATTTTTGCAGTGAATAACGATCAAATATTTTTATGGAATATTTCAGCCTCATTGGATCGTAATGCATTGGTTTGTGATACTGTGTACGATTATAACTGGAGTAAGGATCAAAAATCAGCATATTTGGATATTGTATTTTTAAATACAGATACAATAATTGCTCGGCTTCCTTCTGTTTCATTAAGCTCAGATGGAGCAAAAACGTCGATTCCTAGCTTAGAGGTAAGGACCCTTTCATCGAATCAATTGGTTCATAAATATGATTTGTTTAAGAAAACGGTATACAATGAAAACTCATCTATTCTTCAAGAATCTTTTTTTGGAATGAATGCTAGTGTAAGACCTCAAAAGGATAAGTTAGCACTTGGCATGATCAGGTTGGGTCAATTAAATATTATTGATATTAAAACAGGGCAAATTAAATCAACAAGAATAAAGAATTCTGGCGATATAGCTATGTTTGCCGGCAATATGGCAGATGCAAAACATTATTATCATTCTGTAACTGCAGACGAAGACTATATTTATGCATTATGTGCGGATGAATATCTTCAGAGTATTGATGCGTCTTCTTCTTTCAATAAGCTTCATATTTTTGATTGGAATGGAGCTTTGATTAAAGCTATAAAACTACCAGTTGGAGCAAGACAATTATGTGCTGATATAACGAATGGCTTTCTTTATACATATGATGACTTGGGTAGCGTAATTTATAGATATGCCTTGTCTGTATTATGAAAAGGAAATCACTTGTTCTTGTGTGCGGATGTATGCTGCTTTTGGCAGTTGGTTGTAATGAGAAGAAAACAGTTTGTGAGGGAGTCTCTTTTTCGCGGGACGACTTCAAGAAGCGTGTTCTTCTGAAAGTGCCGAAGTTGATACCGTTGCAAGAAACATATAACAATCCGCGGGCATTCTTTTTGATCGGCGATAGTTTGATCTTGGCAAATAACCAGCCCAACAACGGGCCTATGCTTGAACTATTTTCGTTGAATACGAAGCGTAGCCTTATGCAGTTTGGTAATAAAGGAGTAGGGCCGGGCGAGTTTGTTGCGTGCAATGCCGTTTCTTATTCGAGTGCGAGCCCTGAAATCTTCATTACCGATGAGGGTACAAACACGTTTTATACGGCAAATATCGACAAGACATTGCAAGATGGAAAGTTGTGGATCGAGGGTAAATTTCAATGTGCTCCCGATGTGCACACGCGTACCTACGTTTGCCCGCTCGATAAAGATCGGTATGTCGGGTATAATATGTGGTATTTATCCGATTCGACCTATAGCAATGGTGTGCCTGAGTTTAGCGTGTATCCGACGAAGGCTTCGAATGACCAACTTACCGAGACGGCTACTCCGTTTGATAAATATCATTATTTTGTGGGGGATGTAAATGGGGGCAACTTTATCAAGCTCCCGAATCAGACCGTATGGCTTACCGATTTTCATCAGGATAAGATCAGGATCTTTAATGATTCGATGCAGGTAGTGAAGACGATCATCGGCCCCGATCATTTCGATTTGCAATACGTAGAGAAGAAGACCAACTTTCCACTTCCTTTTATATCGTTTAGCAACGATCGCGCGATTGAAAGCTATACGTCGGCAACATATACAGACAAGCATGTTTATGTGATTTACAAGGGAATAAACGAGAAGAAGTCGGATACTCCGGTCTTCAAGCCGGTAGAGGTTTTCAAATTTGACTATGACGGAAATCCAATCACGTGCTATACGCTAGATCGTTTTGTGTATCAGATCTCGGTAGATCGCAATGAGGAATATCTCTATGCAACGGCCCGAACTTCTCCCGACGAACCGGCGCGGTTAGTTCGATATTCTATAAAGGAATAAGGAATGTTTCAATCGCTTATTCCATCAATTAGTAATTAAATCAGTCTAAAATAAGATATATGAGAAAAAGTATCAGTCTATTTATCTGTTGTTTGTTATTTGTCCTTTTTTGTGGCTGTGAACAACAAAATAAACGAGACGTGCGATCTCTCAATAATGAGGTTATTGTTGCGATAGACTCGGGTATTCCGGTTTTTAACGTGAATATTGACGTTGAAGAACAAAGTATTGCACAGCTTCTTGAGATGGAGTCCTTTGTTAAACTTTCGAATGATGTTGTAGTAGGGAAAATAAAGCGTCAGATTATCGCTGATGATAGATTATATATTGGGGATGCAGCTCATAAGATCTTTTGTTTTGATACAAGCAACGGTGCATTGTTATTTACAATAAATAGTGTTGGCTCTGGGCCTTATGATTATTCAGCTATCCATGATATCGGACTTGATCGGGAAAAGAAGCAAATACTTATATATGATAGTAATAAAAGAAGGCTGTTTACCTATTGTAGCATGACAGGGAATTATCTTCGAAATTATGAAACGTCGGGAATAGCGCCACATTGCATTGCTGCAAGTAAGGGGATCATTTTGTTAGATAATCCGAATCACTATAATTTTCCGGATGATCCAGCCATGCATTATTCTTTGCAGCTAGCAGAACTAGAAAGCAATATTGAGGTTCAGAGAAATTATTTTTCTCATGATGATATATCAGACTATGATTTAGTATTCGGCGGGGGACATCCATTTTTTTATCAGAATAAAGGCATATTCTATAATAAGAGATTTGATGATTATGTATATGCTATACATGGAGACTCTGTTTCTGCTCAGTTTCGTATTCTGCTTGATAAAGCATTGCCACACAGTTTAATTAAGGATAAGATTCAGCCCCATGATCTTGTTCGTGCTCCTTTTTCTAGTATGCTCTCAAATATATATTCATGCGATGGTATATTATATTTTACGTTTACGTATGATTCATTTATTTATCAAGCATTGTTTGATGAGCAAAATGGAGAACAGCTGTATTGTGATAAGATGAAAACGAGCTTTTTAAATGGGAGTTTATTTAATTGGATTAATGGGGTAACAGGCGATCGTTTCTTTGCTCTAGTTGATTCTTATAGGCTTAAGGAACATTCAAGTAATCTGAATTTAGGGGAAATTGAAGAAGATGGTAATCCAATTTTATTTTTCTATAAAGCAAAAGATAGGCATTGAGTTAAGTTCGAATTAAGAAATATATTTCAACTGTAGCTTTGGGTTGTCGGTTGCAGTGAGAAGAAAACGGATTGGACTTGTATTGCTTCTGTTGCGGTTGTAAAGAGGTGGCGAAAGTGTTATACTGAACTCCGTTTTTTTCTACAATATAATGGGATTGAGCACGTCTGGAACACGCTTGATTTATAGCTGGTTATCTTTTGATTTTCGTGCAGACATCAAAAAACTTCTAGAGGTTTTTTTGAAGCGTTTTTAGCGTGATCGGAGAAAACTGAGGATATATCTCGTTTTTGGTCAAAACAAACATCAAAAATTTTTCGCTTAAGTATTGAAAGTTAGTTTATTAAATAAATTGAATAATGTATGAAACGATCTACGATTGGAGCTTGCACTCTTATGTTTTTACTCGTATTTTCATCGTGTAAAGAAGCTTCCCGTTTTGAGAATAGTTCTGTGATTTCTCGTGAAGACTTTTCTAAGATAACGGCATTGACCGGTAAGGATGTTGAGTTTGACGATGAGGTGTTGAGACCAACAGGTCTGAAGGTATACGAAAACTGGTTGTTTACAATTAATACGAGAGAGAAGCAAATAATTCATATTTATGATTTGAAATCGAAACAAAAGATTGGAGAACGCATTTCGATGGGGCAAGGTCCTGCCGAAATGATTAATCCCGTTATTGTGAAGATTGATAATGCATCGATTCATTTGTATGATATGATCACAAGTAAGTTGCTTGAGTTTTCGACGAAAGACTTTATCGAGAATAGCAATCCACAGCCTTTACGAACAATAAAGATTGAGAAGCCTACAACCGGAGACGTTTATAGAATAGGTGATCAGTGGCTGGGTGCCGGCTTTAATCCATCATCGCAATTTGTTTTGTTTGATGAGAATGGACGGGCTACCCAAGAGGTTGGAGCATATCCTGTATCGGATATCCCTTTTACTGATAAGGAAAAGATTGAGGCGTATCGCTTCTCGTTTGTGACCAATGACAATGATAAGATTTTTGTTTGCTATAACTGGACTGACCTTATTGATCTTTTAGATAAAGATGGTAACCTGGTAAAGCGAATGCATGGGCCTTCTCATTTTATCTCGGAATTTAAAGAGCAAAATGAAGGCAACTTTGCTATGGCAAAGCCGGTGAGTGAGAAAACAAGAGATGCTTTTTATAGTCCGATCAATGCCGGGGATGATTTCTTTGTATTGTATAACGGAAGAGCTGAGCATGAAGAAGGGTATAGCATTCTTGCAAATGAAGTTTTTACATTTGATGGAGATGGAAATCCGAAGGATATATATACGCTTGATCAAGGAGTGTTTGCCATTGCCGTAGACATTAAAAACAAAACATTGTATGGCATTTGTGATACGCCCGAGTTTCATATCGTTGCTTATGAGTATAAGTAGTTTTATGTTATAATATATGCATGAACTGCTTTGGATTCGCCGCAAGGATTACCGGAAAGGTAGTGCTTGCGGCGGATTTGTGTTATAAGCTATCCCTTTTCGTACAATGATGTCCGTTATCGTACACTGTATTGTTATTGGTGATGTTGATTGTCAGTGTTTTATGTTTTTGGCATGGGCTTTGCTTTAAATAAGCGAACAATATCAATAATGTACGATTGCAACCATGGATAGAGAAATACCAAAGAAAGAGCGACAACTAAAGGTGATAAAGCGAAGCGCAAAGATACTGGGCGGTATAGCCATAGGCATTACGTTGTTGCTTTTCTTGAAAAATACATTTCAGAAGCAGATTTCGATCAATGACATTGTATTGAGCGAGGTCACAACAGGTACGATCGAGACGAGTATGACGGCTAGCGGTACGGTTGTTCCTGCTTTCGAAGAAATTATTACAACGCCTATTCCTTCTCGTATCGTTGAGACTTATCTGAAAGTGGGTGATAGCGTGATGGCGGGCACGCCTATACTAAAGCTCGATTTGCACAGTTCGGAGTCGGACTATGAGAAGCTGCAAGATGAATACAAGATCAAGCATTTCAAGTTGGATCAAATGAAGATCAACAACCAAACTTACTTGTCTGATTTGGCGATGCAGATCAAAGTGAGCTCGATGAAGCTGAGTCGTATGCGCGCAGAGTTGAAGAATGAGTTATACCTCGACAGCCTTGGTGCCGGAACTACCGATAAGGTGCGACAAGCCGAGTTGAGTGTTTCGGTTTCGCAACTGGAGCTTGAGCAAATGAGGCAGAAGCTAACGAACGAAACCGAAGTGCGTGCAGCCGATGAAAAGGTGCAGGATTTGGAGTTGAGCATTTTGCAGAAAAATGTAGAGCAAATGAAGCGTAAACTGGAAGACGCCCGTATTTGTGCACCGCGCGCCGCAATTCTTACATATCTCAATACGCAAGTGGGGGCACAAGTAGGACAAGGCGAACGTATTGCCGTAATCTCCGATTTGGCGCACTTTAAGATCGAAGGGGAAATTGCCGATACATATGCCGACCGCTTGCGTATCGGAGGCAAAGCCAAAGTGAGAGTTGGAAAAGATAAGATAGACGGTGTGATCAGTAATGTGGCTCCGCTGAGTAAGAACGGCGTGATTTTGTTCGAACTTCAAATAAATGAAGATGGGCATTCTAAATTGCGTAGCGGATTGAAGACCGATGTCTACATCCTGAGTGCTATCAGGGATGATGTGGTTCGTATCTCGAATCATCCTTATTACAAAGGGGCGGGAGAGTACGAACTGTTTGTGAAAACGAACGACGAACAACTGGAACGTCGCACCATTCGTCTCGGCGATTCAAACTATGAATATGTAGAAGTGCTGAGCGGATTGCAACCGGGCGAACAGGTGGTAATCAGTGAAATGCAAGACTTCAAAGACCGATCGTTTGTCAAACTAAAGAACTAATTATAAAATCAATATACTATGATCAAGTTAAAAGAAATCAACAAGATTTATCGTACCGATGAAATTGAAACACTTGCGTTGGATAATGTGAATATCGAAATCAACGAGGGTGAGTTTGTAAGTATTATGGGACCTTCGGGTTGTGGAAAATCTACGTTACTCAATATTATCGGCCTGCTCGACACACCGAGCAAAGGCGAGATTGCTTTGGCCGGAAATGAAATTCGTAACATGAGCGACAGCAAGTTGGCCGCCTTTCGCAATCAGCATCTCGGGTTTGTGTTTCAGTCGTTTCATTTGATTCAGTCACTCAATGTACAAAGTAACGTAGAACTTCCGCTTTTGTATCGCAAGATCTCGGCTTCGGAGCGTTCGCGTCTTGCCAAAGAAGTGTTGGAAAAGGTTGGACTTAGCCATCGTTTGCGTCACATGCCTTCGCAACTTTCGGGTGGTCAGTGCCAGCGTGTTGCTATTGCACGTGCCATTATTGGTAATCCATCTATCATTTTGGCCGATGAGCCTACGGGAAATCTGGATAGTAAGATGGGAGCAGAAGTGATGTCTATTCTGCACGATCTTAATAAAAACGAAGGGCGCACCATTGTGATGGTAACGCACAACGAAGAACAGGCGAAACAAACCAGCCGTATCATACGCTTCTTCGACGGTCGCCAAGTGTACTAACCAACCAGATCTCCAAAACGATGATAAAGCAATACATACAACAAGCACTTTATTCGATCAGACAGCATAAGTTGTTGAGCGGAGTTGTGATACTCGGAACTGCTCTATCCATTTGTTTGATTGTGACGATTACGATACTTCAGCAAGTAGAGGTTACTTCCTTTTCAACTGAGAGTAAGAGAGATCGTATGCTTTTTATGACGCATGCCAACTTGTTGAAGTCGGACAATCAGCGATGGAATCAAATGGGAAGTTTTGATTTACGCATGGCAACGCAATACTTCAGCCGATTAAAATCAGCAGAAGCAGTAACAGTTTATAGTGCTCGGACAGTGCCTTTGGTCGGATGGCTGAATAAGAACAGTGAAAAGATTACGCTGGATACAAAAGCAACCGATGATGTCTTTTTCCGTGTCTTTGACCTTCCGTTTCTCTATGGGCAAGCTTTTGACGGAAGCCTGTCGGAGCAAGGAGCAAAGGTTGCTGTAATCACACAATCTATCGCACGCAAACTGTTTGAGCAGGAAGATGCTGTGAATCGGATGTTCTACCTCGATCATGTCCCTTATCGGGTAATCGGCGTGGTGAAAGATGTATCGCCTATTGCTCAAAATGCCTACGCACAGGTATGGATTCCTTATCATAGCAAGGACTTAGGCAGTTATACGATTGGAATCTTAGCTTCTTCTACTGCTGATTTTGGAAAGATTAGAACAGAGTGTGAGCAACAAGCAGCCTTGTATACAAAAGAGAATTCTCCATGGGAATTGAAGTTGAACGGACAACCCGATGAGTTGCTTATCTCAAAAGAACGTACACGTGTAACACCAGACAAAGCAAAGATTTATCTGCAACGAGTACTTGTGTTTTTACTCGTACTATTGGTACCTGCAATCAATCTGAGTTCGCTTTCACAAAGTAGAATGTCGTTTCGTCTGAGTGAGATAGGTATTCGCAGAGCTTTTGGCAGTACGCGGTTTGCTGTTTTGATGCAATTGCTCAATGAGAATATGGTGCTGACTTTGATTGGTGGTGTGTTTGGTTTCTTTGCGTCGTTGGCTATTGTCGGTCTGTTTGGATCCGATTTGATTATGGCTCGTAACTATGTCGTTTTAAATACAAATCCTTTTATTGAAGTGGATATGGTGTTTCAGTTCTCTGTATTTCTAGTTGCACTTACATTCTGTGTTGCGTTAAATCTTGCTACATGTTTGTTTGCTGCATGGCGAGCAGGTAATAGCAATATCGTAGATGCATTAAATGTAAAAAAATAAGCCTTATGATTAGTCTAATAAGAAAGCAAATCTGGAACGAGCGAAAGAGCAATGTAAATCTGTTTATTGAGCTTCTGTTGTTTAGCGTGCTTACCTGGTACATTGTAGATTTTATCTATATACATATGTTGGCTCACTTTTCGCCCAAAGGATTTGATACAACTAATTGCTACACAGTTGGAGTAGATGTACTACCCGAAGAGAGTGAAGACTATAGCCCGGATGCATCTAAAACAATGAATAACGATTTGTTTAAGATCGTAGATCGATTGAAACAGATTCCGGAGGTGGATGCTGTTTGTTTGTCGTATCGCTCGGCTCATCCCTATGGAAACTCTTGGCGTCAAGATGATTTTGAGTGTGTAACGGATACGATGATTCACTGCGGAAAGTATGATATACAGACTGTGAGTAGTGACTTTTTCAATGTATTTCGTTACAGAGGAAGTAATGGAGAGACGCCTGATATGATGGCAAAACAGTTTGAATCGATGTCTATCGGAGATATATTCACAACAGATAATATCCGGAAATCGAATCACGCTGATATATCTGCAACTGATTATATCGGTAAAACATTTCGCTTTTGGATGCCCGATTCGATAGAAAACACCAATCCGTTGCATACGCTTATTAACTGTGTTACTGCACCTAAATCTGGCGATTTTGACTTGCACCCATTACGAAAGATTGTATTCTTTAAGATTGATCTTACTGCTCTAGCCTCGACAGAAGCAGATAAGACTCGTTATATCGATGTTGATCTGCGACTTAAAGAAAATGTATCATCAGACTTTATTGCACAGTTTATTAAGACAGAACTTCCAAAGTATAAAGAAGGTAATTTATTGATTAGTAATCTGACTTCATTCAATCAGCTTCGAGATCAAATGAATCTGGCGACTATGATCAAGTTTCGCAATTATCTGATTGGGATGTCGTTCTTATTGGTCAACTTATTTCTTGGGTTACTAGGAATCTTTTGGTTTCGTACCCGCCAGCGTCGAAGCGAAATAGCTTTGCACAAAGCATTAGGGGCAAGCAAGCAAAAAGTGTTTATGAATCTTATAGCTGAAGGTGTAATACTACTTACGCTTGCAACGATTCCTGCCATTATTATCGACTACTTTATTGTGGTTTATGAACTCACAACAGCTTATCAAGAGGCATACTTCACAAGCTTTCGTTTTGTGTCGACAGTGGTCATTACGTATCTTTTGATGTTGGTGATGATTGTAATTGGGATTGGTATTCCGGCCTGGCGCGCTATGCAAATAGAGCCGGCAGAAGCTTTGCATGAAGAATAACTTTAAATATGAATAATACGATGATAAAGCAATACATCCAACAAGCACTGTTTTCGATTCGAGAGCATAAGTTACAAAGCGCGATTACCATAGTCGGAACGGCTTTGTCGATTTGCCTCATTATGGTGCTTTTCCTAATGCAATATTTGAAAGTAGCGCCTTTGTCGCCGGAGAATAAGCGCGATCGAATACTGATTGTTTCCACCGTACGCATAGATGAAGAGTCTGAGTCGGGAAGTGGTAGTATGACCGGACCGATTAATCACAACTTAGCTAAACGTTATGTAAGTGAGATGAAGACTCCGGAGGTTGTGTCTATTGTTTCTCCTTATCATGCAACAAGGTATATCAGTAATCCGATAAGTAAGAAAGGAGTTGATTTAAATACCAAGCAAGTAGATGCAAACTTCTTTCGGCTTATAGACTATACGTTTGTGAATGGAACTCCGTTTACACAGGAGCAAGAAGATGCAGATGCAAAAGTAGTATTGCTTAGTGAAAAGGCTGCACAATCGTTATTCGGATCGGTAGATGTGGTAGACCAATTTATAGAGATAGATTTTGTCCCTTTTCGGGTAACGGGGGTATATAAAGACGTAAGTGCGTTGAGTAGTTGGGCATATGCAGATGTTCTTATGCCTTATGTGCATCAGATTGATTATACCCAATTGATAGCCGGATATGGGGTTTATACCCTTTTATTAGCCAAATCCAAAGCTGACTTTCCGAAGATCAAAGAAGAGTTTCAGGAAAGAATGGCAAAAGCTAAGGCAGACTATCCTAATACTCAAATAACGTTTGCTAACCAGCCCGACCCGATTGAAGTTTCTTTAGAAAGATATTCGTATACAACCGATCCGGATATGATGCAAATTCGATTGAAGCAATTGCTGCTTGTGTTGATCTTATTATTAGTTCCTGCAATAAATCTAAGTGCGATTTCACAAAGCAGGTTACGCAATCGATTGGCCGAGATTGGAGTTCGCAGAGCTTTTGGAGGCAGACGTGTTGATATCATTGTTCAATTCTTGATTGAAAGCCTCGTATTGACATTAGTTGGTGGTGTAATTGGCTTGGGTTTCTCTTGGCTTGCGATTGCAAGTTGGAGCGATATCCTGCTAAATGCGGATACGGAAGCACTACGTATTTCATTGCAAGTAATTTTCAGTACAACGGTTATCTCTATCGCATTCTTCTTTTGTCTTTTGATGAATCTTTTAAGCAGTGGGATTCCGGCATGGAGAGCGGGAAAAGCAAACATTGTAAATGCACTAAATAAACAATAAGGAGGAACGATTATGTTGAAAACGATTTGGTCTCAAATATGGAACGAACGCAAGTCGAATGTCTACTTGTTTGTCGAGCTTCTTCTTATCAGTGTGATATGCTGGTTTTGTGTTGATTTTCTTTTTGTAAAAGGAGCTATTTACTGGCAACCGAAGGGGTTTGATGTGTCAAACTGCTATTCTATAAAATTAGGGGTCGTACAAAGCGAAAGTACCATGTATGATAAAGATGCCGGAGAGCCATCGCTCGAAGATTTGCTTAAAATCATAGACCGACTCAAAGTGCATCCGGATGTTGAGAGTCTTGCTGTTTCTGATTGTTCAAGATTTTATAGAATAACGAAGTTTACTTCCTCGTATAAGTCTTTAAAGGATACTTTAATTGCTGGATCTGTTGAAACGAAGCGTGTTACACCGGAGTTTTTTAAAGTGTTTCGAGTATATGGGGCCAATGGAGAAACTCCAGACGAAATAGCTGAGTATTTCGAAACGTTACCGGCCGATGCTTTCTTGGGTACGTCTCGATTGATTCAATCCAAAGCGAAAGATGTAAGCAGTCTTGATATAAATGCTTTTCTGAATACTGTATTTTACATAAGGAAAGAACAGAGATTAACTAAGCTTCTTACCGATATAAAAGATATGGAAATGGATAGACAATATTCAAACTCGATCTTTGTTCCGTTTCTATTCAAAGATCTTGGTAGTACTTTCTTAAGCTCTGAAATTAGCTTTCGCGTAAAAGCAAATCGAAATAATGCCTTTGCAGAACAAATTAAACAAGGTTTGCAGCAAGATTATAGAGCGGGTAATATCATTGTCAAGCAGATTGAATCGTACGAGTCGATGCAAGACCAGATGCATCTTGGTATACAACGAGAGAGTAAGAATTACTTCTTTGGAATCTTATTCTTACTGGTCAATATTGTGTTGGGCTTGTTGGGTATTTTCTGGTTTCGTACACAACAACGCCGGTGTGAACTAGCCTTGTTTATGGTAGTCGGAGCATCGCGCGTTCATATCTTTCTTCGTCTGATCGTAGAAGGTGTACTTTTACTGACCCTTGCAACCCTTCCGGCTATGGCGCTCGACTATATGATCGCAACAAACGAACTTACGACTCTCTATCAAGATGCTTATTTAACGCCGCTTCGTTTTACGTCGACAGTGGGGATTACCTACTTGCTGATGTTGGTGATGATTGTTGTGGGGATTGGTATTCCGGCCTGGCGCGCTATGCAAATAGAGCCGGCGGAGGCGTTACATGAAGAATAACTCGAAAAATAATGGATACAATGATAAAGCAATACATACAACAAGTTTTCTATTCGATTAGGCAGCAAAAGCTGTTGAGCGGCATTACCATTGGGGCAACAGCTCTTACAATTTGCCTGATCATGTTTATCGTGATGTTGCAACAGATACGAACGATGTCTTTTGCACCTGAAAGCAACCGTGATAAAACATTGTACGTTCGTTGGGGTACAGTGAGTACAGATGGTAGTTTGGATAATACATCCAATGGGCCTATGGGTGTTAAAGTCATCGATCACTTAAAAGCGGTATTGAATGAACCTGAGGAAATAACATTTCTCAATTATTACCCACTTCCAATGAGTGTGTCGGAGCCGGGTAGTCGTAAAGGTATGCTTGCGGATATAAAATACACGGACGATACTTATTTCAGGGTCTTTGATTTTCGCTTTCTGGAAGGAGAGGCATTTAACAAGGATCAGTATGACACAAAAGCTCAAGTTGCGGTTGTGTCCAAAGATATCGCAAATAAATTATTTGAATCTACTGATGTGATTGGACGCACGATAGAAGTAAATCACACTCCTTATCGTATCGTAGGAGTAGTGGATAATGTGAGTACGATTACACCATGGGCTTACGGGCAGATTTGGCTTTCATTTAATGTGGATAATTTCTTATGGGATGTGACATCATTTAGTGGTCCCTTTAGTTTAGCGATGAAGTTCAAATCTTCAGATCAATTCGGTGCAGCACGACAAGAGTTTGACGCGGCTATTGCCGAATATAATAAAGAACTGGCACCTTATAGACTGTCATTTAGAAATCAACCGGATGATATCAATACGGCAAATGAACGTATTTGGGCAAATATTTCTCCAGATATGAAGCATATAAAGTTCGAACGTTTGCTTACGATTATGATTTTATTATTGATCCCCGCAGTGAACCTAGGGGCGATGTCGCAGGGATTGATGCGACAACGAATTGCTGAGATTGGAGTGCGCAGAGCTTTTGGTTCAAAGCAGTCATCTATCATACTTCAATTGATCAATGAGAATTTAATACTAGTCCTAATCAGCGGCTTGCTTGGTTTTATACTTTCCATTTGTATGGTATTGCTTTTCGGATCAGACTTTTTTGCTTCTACTACGGCATCGATGTCTACGATATCAATGGATCAAATCGATCTGATGATGTTATTGCAACCGCAAATATTCGTGCTTACACTGCTATTTTGCTTTGTACTCAATCTATTGAGTTGTGGTATTCCCGCTTGGATTGCTTGCAGACGAAATATCGTATATGCGTTACACTATAAATAAACCGAAATGATCAAGAATATATTTACTCAGATTTTGAATGAACGCAAGCAGAACGTGTATTTGCTGATTGAATTGTTCATCGCAGGCATTGTACTGTGGTTTCTTGTCGACTTTATGTATATAAAAGTCAAGACGTATCAACTGGCAACCGGTTTTGATATTGAAGATACATACATGTTGGCAATGAATCGTATACCCGAAAGCTCAGCACGCTTTCATCCTGCGCATGCAGAGACTCAAAAGGAAGATTTGCAGCAAATGCTTAAGTTCTTGAATACGTTGCCGGATGTTGAAGCTGCAAGCATAAGTCTATTAGCTCAACCTTATTCCAGAGGTAATAGAATAGATCGATTGAATAATGTAAATGATACGACAGTCTCAGTCTCAGCACAAAGGACTTATATATCGCCGGAGTACTTTAAAGTCTTTGCAATAAAAGGAGCAAACGGTGAAACGCCGGAAGAAATGAGTGCTAAGTTTCAACTGAATGGAAGCAAAAGCTTCTTTACTGTTGCTAATCTTTTGCAACGTATGAAGAGCGGATCAAAAGATGTGGCAGCTTACCTGAATACAAACTTTAGTTCTACGAACTTAGGCTCCGAGTATTATGAGCTAACAGGGATCGTAACACCACTAAAGTATAAAGATTTCGATACGCATTATCCCAGATATATCTTTTTACCGGTTTCGACAGAACTCGATAATGAAGCTCCGGAGTTCTTGGAATGGAGTCTTCGTGTGAAGAGCGGTAAGGCCGATGCTTTTATCAATTACTTTAAGACTGAAATAGTAGGGAAGTACAGACAAGGAAACTTTATGTTTAGTGATATTATTCCGATGTCAAAGAATAGAGAGATTATGATGCGAGAGGACGATTTGAAGTTTAAGAACTACCTCATTGGTATCGGTTTCTTGTTATTAAATATCTTCTTGGGCATTTTGGGTATCTTCTGGATTCGAACACAACAGCGACGTTCCGAGATTGCACTTCACAAAGCATTGGGCGCAAGCAAGGTGACTGTTCTCAAACGATTGATGCTCGAAGGATTGGTGATGTTATCCATCGCGACAATTTGTACGCTTCCTTTTATTTATACAATCTACGTGGCTGAGATTCCTCAAAGCTTCTACGGAGTTTACTTGTCCTTTGGACGTTTTGCATCGACAGTGGGGATTACCTACTTGCTGATGTTGGTGATGATTGTTGTGGGGATTGGCATTCCTGCTTGGCGCGCTATGCAAATAGAGCCTGCGGAGGCGTTGCATGAAGAGTAATTCGAAAAATAAATAATACGATGATAAAGCAATACATACAACAAGTATTCTATTCGATCAGGCAGCAAAAGCTGTTGAGCGGCATTACCATTGCGGCTACAGCTCTTACGATTTGTTTGGTGATGGTGATTTTGTTGTTACAGCAAATCAATGTTGTTCCGTTTGCGCCTGAAAGCAATCGACGAAAAATGTTGTTTGTCTCTCAACTCAATAGCAAGCAAAACGGAAGTGATGTCATAGCTCCGATGGATCAACGAGTAGCCGAAGCTTTATTTCAGACATTACAAAAGCCTGCAAGGGTTACGCTGTATGAGCAACAAAAGTCCATGCCGGTGAAGTCGCTACTAGATGAAGGCGAATTATCGCAAACGGTGTTAAAGGTTGACGATAACTTCTTTCATGTATTCGATTTGAAGTTTTTGTCGGGAGGGAAGTTTGATAAAGCACAATTTGAGTCGGGAGCACACGTTGCTATTATTGCCAAGCAATTATCAATGTTTCTATTCGATACAATAGAATCTGAAGGAATGCAATTTGAGATCAGTGATGAATTATATCGGGTAGTCGGAGTAGTGTCTGATGTTTCCCCATTGGCTTACAATGCGTATGCTCACGTTTGGATTCCATATACGAGTATACCTTCCGAAACAAGTATGTTTAAGCATCACGGTCGTTTTTGCGCGACATTACTGCTCAATAACTTGTCTGATGTGAATGACGTACAAAAGGAAGTGGCTGATGCTTTGGCGGGCTATAACAAACAGATTAGTCCCGATACACTTTTGTTGCGTGGACAACCGGAAGGTATAGATATCGCTTACGAAAGGCAAAGCAATGTGCGCATATCTGAAAAGGATCTATGGCAGATCAAACGTAAGCGCTTCGGAATACTCTTTTTGATAATGCTGATTCCGGCTATCGGGCTTAGCGCGATTCAGCAAAGCCGATTTAACAGGAAGAAGCAAGATATTGCAATTGCACGTTCGTTTGGCTGTAAGCAAAGAGCTGTTGTTTTTCAATTGCTTTCGGAGAGCTTTGTGCTCACATTGATGAGCGGACTATTCGGACTGATGGGTTCATTCGTTATTGTTTTGGCTTGGGGGCGCGAGCTTATTCTTGCAAACAATGTACTCTTTGCATCTTCTGCGGTATTGATTCGTCCGTCGATGCTTTTCCAGTTGTCTACGTTTGGCTGGGCATTGTTGTTTTGCATACTTTTCAATTTGATGATTGCAACAATTGCTTCGTGGAAAATCAGTCGCTATAGTATTACGGAACTGCTCAACGGCAAAGTTTAAACAAAAGGTCTATGAATAAGAATCTATTCCAACAACTATGGAATGAGCGGCGCATTAATCTCAGTTTATTGATTGAGCTGACTCTTGCTAGTATTGTACTGTGGTATATTGTAGATACAATGCTTGTTTATCAACGTGCATACAATCAGGCTCCTGGCTTTGATATGAACAATTGCTATGCTGTATCATACCGGGTGCTAAATACCGGGAGTAAAGGTTATCTGGATGAAGCAACATCTAAGAAAGAATCATTCGACGCATTGCTTAAAAGAGTGGAGCATCATCCGGCAGTTGAAGCCGTTTGTTTGTCTTCATTCGGAATCCCTTATCGGGGAGGACAAGCATCGAATAACTTTTTCTGTTCTGCGGATAGCTCTTTTCAAGGGATACCGTTATTGTTTACACAAGTTACACCCGGATTCTTTTCCGTATTTCGGATACGGGGAACAAACAACGAAACAGGAGAAACGTTATCGCATGCTTTTGCTCAATTGGCATCGGACGAAATGTTTGCATCTGATAATATAAGAGCCTTGAGCAGGCAAAACAAAAACGAGCAGCAAACTTATTTGAATACTACCTTTTCTTATGATCCGTTGTTCGAGAACGGAGTGCGAAAACTACGAGGGTTTGTGAACCCGATAAAGTTAGCACATTACCACAAAGGTCAAGCTGCTCAGCTGTTTTACCGGTTTACAAATTACGAAGTGGGTGCAGACTTAACAGTTCGATTAAAGGAAGGATTAAGCGAGGATCAAATCAATCAGTTTGGAAAAGACATAAGTGGAAAGTACAGAGCCGGGAATATTATCCTGACAGAGATACAGTCGTACGATATTATCAGTGCAGTATATAATGCATCAATAGTGGCATTCATTCGGAATTATGCCTTTGGTGGCGGCTTTATAGTTCTTTGCATTTTTAGTTGTGTACTGGGAATCTTCTGGTACAAGACTCAATGTCGACAAGCAGAGATTGCACTTCATAAAATAGTTGGAGCATCGTCTGCCCATGTTTGCAAGCGGTTGCTGTCAGAAGGGGTAATCATCCTAACAGTCGCTACCATTCCGGCTATTGCAGTCGACTATATGATCGGACAATGGGAGCTTACCGAAGTATTAAATGAAAGCTATATAACGCCGCTTCGTTTTGCATCGACAGTGGGGATTACCTACTTGCTGATGTTGGTGATGATTGTTGTGGGGATTGGTATTCCGGCCTGGCGCGCGATGCAAATAGAGCCTGCGGAGGCGCTGCATGAAGAGTAGGGTTGAATAGATTTGTTGTTTTTAAATGAATGAAGTGATGAAAAGAAGGATAAGATTAGTGGGTTTGTTGATGGTGAGTTTCGGTTTAATGACGACTGCATCTGTGCATGGTGAGGAGTTGAGGCGGCTTTCGCTCGAAGAGGCGATTCGTTTGGCGCAAACGCAAAGTGTGGATGCGGCGGTGGCATTGAACGAACTGAAAACCTCGTATTGGGAGCACCGAACTTACAAGGCTAACTTGTTGCCCGAGCTGATGCTTACAGGGATTGCGCCTAATTATATGAAACAGTATTCGACGTATCAAGAGAGCGATGGCTCGTTCTCGTTTGTTCGAAACAATGCGCTTGAGGTAACGGGCGAACTGAGTGCTACGCAAAATATCTGGCTTACCGGAGGAAAGCTATCGTTCACTTCGTCGCTCAATTACTTGCAACAGTTGGGCGCCGATGGTAACAGTTCGTTTATGGCAATTCCTTTCGGACTTACACTTTCGCAGTCGATATTCGGGGTCAACGAGATCAAGTGGCAGCGAAAGATTGAGCCGGTGCGCTACAAAGAAGCAAAGGCCAATTTTGTTTCGGCTACGGAAGAGGTAACGATGAAGACCATTACTTATTACTTCAACTACTTGTTGGCTTGTGAGAATGTAGGTATTGCCGAGCAGAATCACCGCAATGCGCAAAAGATGTACAACGTAGCCGTGGCCAAGCGCAAGATGGGGCAAATCAGTGAAAACGAGTTGATGCAAATGCATTTACTGCAACTCAATGCCGAGAGTACGCTGACCGATAATCAGAGTGCGATGAAGAATGCGTTATTTAAGTTGCGTTCTTTCTTGGGGCTTGATGAGGAGGTAACGCTCGAACTCTTGCTTCCCGAACAAGTTCCATACATACGTCTCGACTACAAAGAAGTGCTGGAGAAAGCACAAGAAAACCATTCCTTTTCGCTCAACATACGTCGCCGCCAGTTGCAGGCCGAGTATGAGGTGGCAAAGGCACGGGGCGGACTGCGCGACGTGAACCTCTTTGTCAGCGTCGGGTATACGGGCAAAGCCAATGAGTTTGCCGACGCGTATGGCGGATTGCGTGACAATCAAGTGGTAAAAGTGGGAGTGACCATGCCTTTGCTCGATTGGGGGAAACGCAAAGGACGGGTCAAGGTAGCGCAAAGCAACCTGCAAGTGACAGAAAGTAGGCTAAAGCAAGAGCAGATGAACTTCAGCCAAGATATCTTTATTCTGGTAGAGCAGTTCAACAACCAAAACAAGCAGCTCTCGATTGCCATAGAGGCCGACACCATTGCCGGCAAGCGGTATCGCACCAGCATCGAAACCTTTATGGTGGGAAGTATCAATACACTCGAGCTCAACGACGCGCAAATGTCGAAAGATGTAGCACGCCGCAAATGGATCGACGAGTTGTATTACTACTGGTATTACTATTATCAATTGCGCAGCATTACACTTTGGGACTTTTTGCAAAACGAGTCTATCGATGCCGAATTTGATAAAATCGTGAATGGCTAAATATTTAAAGTAAACCGTTTGTAAAGGATTTGAGCAATGGATGCTTTCTTGTAAAATAATGTTTACTACTTTTGTTTAAAATAGATGTATAGCTTATTATGATTTTGATTGTTGATGACGACCGTGCGGTGCGTTCGTCGCTGAGCTTACTGCTCAAGCGTGCCGGATACGAGACCCAGAGTGTTGCTTCACCACAAGAAGCAACCGATTGTATTCGGGTATCGAAACCGCAACTGGTCTTACTGGATATGAACTTCTCGCTGAGTACCACAGGCGAAGAAGGTATTTTGTTGTTGAGGCAGATTAAACTCTTCCATCCCGATGTGCCGGTGATACTCATGACGGCTTGGGGAAGTATTCGGCTTGCGGTAGAGGGAATGCAGGCCGGAGCATTCGATTTTGTGACCAAGCCGTGGGATAATCGAGCGTTGTTGCAACGTATCGAAACGGCACTGACCCTTGCTCCGCAAAATGAAACATCCGAATACAAAGGGCAACTTGACCGAAGTGCGATCATCGGTTGCAGTAAAGCGCTCAACGAGGTGCTCGAAACCGTAGAACGGGTTGCGCCTACCAATGCCAGCATTTTGATTACGGGCGAAAGTGGTACGGGCAAGGAGTTGATTGCCGAAGCTATCCACAAAGGGAGCAAGCGAAAGGAGCATCCGTTTGTAAAGGTCAACTTGGGCGGCGTGAGCCAAAGCTTATTCGAAAGTGAAATGTTTGGGCACAAGAAAGGGGCATTTACAGATGCGTATATGGACCGTACGGGACGCTTCGAAACGGCACATCGCGGTTCGATTTTCTTGGATGAGATCGGCGAACTCGATCTTAGTTGCCAGGTGAAACTGCTGCGCGTGCTGCAAGATCAAACCTTCGAAGTGCTTGGCGACAGCAAACCGCGCAAGGTGGATATACGGGTAATCAGCGCGACCAATGCCGACTTGCGCAAAATGGTCAGTGAAAAGACTTTCCGGGAAGACCTGTTTTACCGAATCAACCTCATCAATATTCATTTGCCGGCTTTGCGCGAACGTCGCGACGATATTCCGCTGCTGGTAGAACACTTTGCCCGTAGTGTTTCCAAAGAATTAGGCAATGCGGTAGAGGTTTCGTCGGAGGCGCTTTCGTATTTGTCGGCACTTCCGTTTTCGGGCAATATTCGCGAGCTGAAAAACTTGGTAGAGCGTACGTTGCTGATTTCGGGAAAGAGCCGGATCGAGAAGGCCGACTTTGAAAAGCAGTGTCGCACGGGTGAGCCTTCCGGAGCAGATGCATCGCTTGCCATGGAGCTTACCTTGGAAGAAACCGAGCGCCTGCGTATTCGCATGGCGATGTCGAAATACGACGGAAACCTTACCCACGTAGCACAAGAGCTGGGTATTACCCGTCAGGCACTTTACCGTCGCCTCGAAAAATACAAATAACCCTTACATCCCCATTCCGCATGCGTTTGAAACACTTCTTTTTTATTCTTGTAGCCTGGCTGTTGGTGCTGATCGTTGTGATCGGTATGGCCGTAGAGCAAAAGCCGTTGTTGTATGGTCTCCAAGCTATGGTGGCGGGATTGATTCTCTACCTTGCCTTTTTTTACCGAAAGGTGGTGAAGCCGATGAACACCATCGGACACGGGATGGAATTGCTGCGTGAGCAGGATTTCGGAAGCCGCTTGTTGCCGGTAAAGCAGCGCGAAGCCGACCGCATTGTGGAGATTTTTAACCGGATGATGGAGCAACTCAAAGAAGAACGCTTGCGTCTGCGCGAGCAAAACAACTTTCTCGATCTGCTGATTAATGCTTCGCCCATGGGGGTGATTATTCTTTCGCTCGACGAAGAAATCACAATGACCAATCCGGCCGTGTACAAACTTTTTGGCTATGATCCGGCAGATGCCGACGAATTGAAGGGGAGGTTTCAGGGCAAACGACTCGATGCGCTCGAGAGTCCGCTGGGCGAAGAGTTGGCCCGCATCCCCAAAGACAGCACCGTAACCCTGCGACTGGGCAATGGTGATATTTATCGTTGCAGCCGGTTGTCGTTTCTCGACCGCGGTTTTGCCCATCCCTTTATCTTGATCGAAAGCATTACCGACGAGGTGAAGAAGGCTGAAAAGAAAGCCTACGAAAAGGTGATCAGAATGATTGCGCACGAAGTAAACAATACCACGGCGGGAATTACGTCTACGCTGGATACGGTGCTTGATATTCTCGAAGGGGAGGAGATGACGGACGTAAAGGAGGTAATTCAGATATGCTCGGAGCGTTGCTTTGTGATGAGTAACTTCATTACGCGCTTTGCCGAGGTGGTAAAGATTCCCGAGCCGCAACTCGAGCATCGCGACTTAAACAAGTGTGTCGATTCGGGACGACGCTTTATGGAGATGATGTGTGCCGACCGGAAGATCGGTTTTCGTGTTTCGTGCTGTGAGGCGGCACTGCCGGTGCAACTCGATGCCACGCTTTTCGAACAAGTATTGCTGAATATCGTCAAGAACGCCATTGAGAGTTTTCCCGATGGTGAAGGCGAAGTGATCATTCGCACCGAGACGGGTGCGGGAGGTAAGCCTTGTCTGGAAATTGCCAACAACGGAACTCCCATCGACCGCGAACAGGAAATGATGTTGTTTACCCCTTTCTTCTCTACCAAACCCAACGGGCAGGGCATCGGCCTTATCTTTATCCGCGAAGTGCTCATGGCACATCATTGTTCCTTTTCCCTCAAGTCGTACCCCGACGGATATACGCGCTTTAAGATCCAATTCCTCACAGTTTAAGCATCGCGACCGCATTGCTTAAGGTAGTTTGTCGAGAGAGTTAAGTTTAGACAGGTACGTGTCTAAGATGTGTACACGGTCGTGACGCATTCTTGTCATATACCTGTCTAAGTTGTGTACAGGTACGTGTCTAAGCTTAATTTACATGTATTCGGAGCTTAGTTCTCACTTTTTCCAGAAGTATTCGATCTCTTCGAGTGTTTTACCTTTCGTTTCGGGCACAAACTTCCATACAAACCAGGCGGCAAGGATTCCCATGGTTCCGTAAAGGGCGTAGGAGAATCCGTGGTGGAAGTGTTGCGTCAAGTAGGCATTCTCATTGAGAATCGGGAAGGTCCAGGATACGAGAAAGTTGGCCAACCATTGCACGGCTACGGCGATAGAAAGGGCGCTTCGGATGGAGTTGGGGAAGATCTCGGCTAGTAGTACCCACGCTACCGGTCCCCAAGATACGGCAAACGAGGCGGTGTAGATGAGCATAAAGATCAGCGTGATAAGGCCTACTTGTTGGAAGTAAAACGTCATCGCGAGGGCAAACATGCTGATCGACATTCCGATGGCGCCGATGATGAGGAGTGGTTTACGCCCGAAACGGTCTACCGAAAGTATGGCAACCACCGTAAAGGTTAGGTTAATAATGCCCACGATAATGGTTTGCAGCAGAGAAGTGTCCGTGCCGGAACCCATTGTGCGGAAGATCTCCGGCGCATAGTACAATACGACGTTGATGCCGACGGCTTGCTGAAATACGGAAATGAGTATGCCGATAACGATAACGGCCCATCCGAAGGATAGCCACGGCATGTTCTTTTCAACGAGCGTACTTTTGATTTGAATCATTTCCC
The DNA here is from genome assembly GCA_051656605.1 of Tannerellaceae bacterium. GTDB lineage: Bacteria > Bacteroidota > Bacteroidia > Bacteroidales > CAMTPD01 > UBA12018. Next base: position 47,291 of record JBOGCF010000056.1, read on the forward strand.
GTTTGGCTTCTACTGCTCCGTACAGACGGGTGAGGACGTTTTCGGCTTCTTGGTTTTCGTTGGTAAGCATGAGGAAGCGGGGAGTTTTCGGAACAAAAAAGAGCAGGACAAAGAAGAGGAGACTCGGGATTAGTTCCGAGGCAAACATCCAGCGCCAACCAATGGTGTCGAGCCAAGTTGCGTCGCCTTGCAATGCAATAAAGTAATTGACAAAGTAAACGACGAGCATACCGAATATAATGGCGAATTGATTTAAGGATACGAGCTTTCCGCGGATAGCAGCGGGCGCGATTTCGGCAATGTACATCGGCGAAAGCATCGAGGCCAGTCCTACGCCTACACCACCCACGATCCTGAAAAAGATGAGTGAGGCAACAGTAGGAATATCAAACGGTGCAAAGTAATCGGGCAATGCAGACCCGAGCGCGGATGCAGAGAATAACAGTGCGGCGAGGAGAAGACCGTTGCGCCGTCCCATGCGTTGACTCACGGGGCCGCCCAGTATTCCGCCAATGATACAACCGATCAATGCGCTTGAGATAATGAAGCCTTTGATGGCGCTTGCCATGTTGTCGGTGAAGCCGTATTGTGATTTGAGAGGTGTTACAAAGAAATGGTCCAGAGCTTGTGTCGTACCCGAGATCACGGCGGTATCGTACCCGAAGAGTAGTCCGCCCAAGGTCGCGACCAATGTGATACCGATCACAAAGCGGGTATTAAATGTTGTGTTGTTCATGGTGTAGGTATTAAAAACAAAAACAGACCGTACCCAGCGGAACGTGCCCACAAGGTAAACGGTCTGTAAATATAATGATAATTAGATATGCTGGTTAAGGATGCATTCGAATAGTTCTTGTTTTCCGCTACGAGTTTGTGGTTCGCCATGCTTCAATGCATACGCACGTAGGTCTTCGAGCGTAAGTTTTCCGGTTTCGAATAGTTCTCCTTCTCCTTGATCAAAAGAAGCGTAACGCTCTTTTCGCATGTTTAGAAAATCGGAATGCTGTAGAACGTCTGCCGCTACGAGCAATGCTCTGGCAAAGGCGTCCATACCGCCGATGTGGGCAATAAAGATATCTTCCAAGTCTGTCGAGTTACGACGGGTTTTCGCGTCGAAGTTTGTTCCGCCGTGACCAAGTCCGCCACCTTGAAGCAATACCAACCAAGCTTCTGTCAGTTCTTGAATATTCATAGGGAATTGGTCTGTATCCCATCCGTTTTGATAGTCTCCACGGTTTGCGTCGATGCTACCAAGCATGCCGGCATCTACGCATGCTTGCAATTCGTGCTCGAATGTGTGCTGTGCAAGGGTTGCGTGATTTACTTCGATGTTTAGTTTGAAGTCTTTATCGAGGTTGTAATGACGAAGGAAGCCTATTACGGTTTCTGCATCGAAATCGTATTGGTGCTTTGTTGGCTCCATAGGTTTCGGTTCGATTAGGAATGTTCCTTTGAATCCTTGCTTGCGTGCGTAGTCACGAGCCATGGTAAGCATCATCGCTAAGTGTTCTTTCTCGCGCTTCATGTCGGTATTGAGCAAAGTCATATATCCTTCGCGTCCTCCCCAGAATACATAGTTCTCGCCGCCTAGCGCAATGGTTGCGTCGATGGCGTTCTTGATTTGTGTTCCGGCATAGGCTACCGCGTCGAAGTCTGGATTTGTTGCTGCTCCGTTCATATAGCGGTGATGGCTAAATACGTTTGCTGTACCCCACAGGAGCTTGATGCCCGATTCTTGTTGTTTTTGCTTTGCGTATGCAACCATCGTTTGAAGTCGTTTTTCTCCTTCTTCGATGGAGTCGCCCAGTTCGATTAGGTCTACATCGTGAAAACAATAATAGGGGATGCCGATCTTGGTCATGAACTCAAAGGCTGCGTCCATTTTGTCTTTGGCTCTTTCTTCTGCTGTTGTAGCTTCGTCCCAAGGGAAGAATTTGGTTGCTCCGCCAAACGGATCGCCGCCATCTCCACAGAGTGTGTGCCAATAGGCCATTGAAAAGCGGAAGTGTTCTTTCATGGTTTTGCCCATGACAATGCGATTTGCGTCGTAAAACTTAAATGCTAATGGGTTTTTCGACTCTCTTCCTTCAAATTTAATCTTCCCGATACCCGGGAAGAATTCTTTTTTTCCTGTTACGATATTCATGGTATGAATTATTTAAAGTGTAATTGTTTCGTTGTTTAATGCGGTTTGAAGATGTTGTTTCCATGTTTCATACGCATCGGTATAGGCTTGTTGATTTCTTACGTCCGGCTCTGCTACGTCGATACGTTTCAACGTTTCGAAGGCTTCGGTAGGTGTTTTATATATTCCGCAACCGATACCGGCTCCGCGCGCTGCACCAATAGAACCGTCTGTATCGTATAGTTCGATCATTGAGTTGTTGATGGTTGCTACCGCTGTGCGAAAAAGTGGACTGAGGTACATGTTTGCATGTCCGGCTTTGATTACATGGGTCTGGATGCCTACTTGCTTGAGAATGTCTATTCCATATCTAAAGGAAAAGGCAATTCCTTCTTGGGCGGCGCGCATCAAATGGCTTCTGTCGTGTATGTTGTAGTTGATCCCGTGCATCGATGCTGCTATTTCTTTATTGGCCAACATGCGTTCTGCTCCGTTGCCGAAGGGCAATACAGAGATGCCCTTGCTTCCTACAGGAGCTTGTGCTGCAAGTTGATTCATGTCGGCATAACTCATTTCCGGCGTTGCAATGTTTCGTCGAATCCAAGCATTGAGGATAGCGGTGCCGTTGATGCAAAGCATTACGCCTAATCGGTTTTCTGTTGGAGTATAGTTTACATGCGCGAAACTGTTTACGCGCGATTGAGCATCATAAGCAACTTGATCGCTAATTCCATATACGACTCCGGATGTGCCGGCTGTAGAAGCAATCTCTCCGGGATTAAGTACATTTAATGACAATGCATTGTTGGGTTGATCTCCGGCACGATAGGTTACGGGGATTCCTTCGGTTAAGTTTAGATCTGCTGCTGCGGCTGCTGTGACTTCGCCTTGTATCCCAAAAGTGGGAACTAAAGGTGCTAGAATAGAATCTGAAAAGCCGAATGCGTTTAGCAATGGTTTCGAAATACACTTGTCCTTGAAGTCCCAAAAGATTCCTTCGGAAAGACCCGAACAAGTTGTGGTAGCCATATTGGTCAAACGCATGGCTATATAGTCTCCCGGAAGGAGAATCTTGTCTATCTTTTCATAGATATGGGGTTCGTTCTCTTTGATCCAAGCAAGTTTGGAGGCTGTGAAGTTGCCCGGTGAGTTGAGTAAATGCGAAAGACAATAGTCGCTTCCTAATTTGTTGAAAGCATTATTTCCATAAGGAACTCCGCGACTATCGCACCAAATGATGGCCGGACGCAATACGTTACCCGCTTTGTCGATAACGACGAGTCCGTGCATTTGATATGAAATACCGATTCCCTTAATTTCTTTGGGATCTATTTTTGCTGTAGAAAGGATGGAGTGCGTAGCAAGCTTTAGGTTTTTCCACCACGCTTCGGGATGTTGCTCTGCCCAACCTGCTTTGTGGGCAATGATTTCCATTTCCGTTTTAGGGAAGAAGTCTGTAGCGATGCATTGGCCGGTTTGTGTATCCACAAGTGATGCCTTAACCGACGAACTGCCTATGTCGTATCCGATTGTATACATAAGTGTGTTGTTAAATCTACATGGTAATAAAAGGTTGTCTCGATAAATATAGATATTAAATTGAGATAGCGTAACGTTTTGTAATATAAATAATTTAGGGTAGATGAGGAGTGTGGAGAAATATATGTGTAGACTGTACACTAAAGTCTTTGAGGAAGTCTTAAAATTACAAGGATGATTAGAGTGGCTGTTACTATCGTTAATCTACAATAAGTAGAGGTGCGTAAAAAAAGTTAACGGGAGCACTCGCTTATTGGAGTACTCCCGTTGAAAGATCTTATTTGGAATGATCCGAATTACAATTTAGCACGGATTGCTTCGCTTTCTTTTTCGAAGCCCGGTTTGTTTAATAGGGCAAACATGTTCTTTTTGTATGCTTCTACTCCAGGTTGGTCAAATGGGTTAACGCCTAGTAAGTAGCCGCTGATACCACAAGCTTTCTCGAAGAAATAGAATAATTGGCCAATGTAGAACGCGTCTAGTTTTGGCATATCGATTTTGATGTTTGGAACACCTCCGTCTACGTGTGCTAGTTGAGTTCCTAGCTCTGCCATTTTGTTGACAAAGTCTACACGTTTTCCCGCAAGGAAGTTCAAACCGTCAAGGTCTGCACTGTCTGTGGGAATTTCAACGCAATGGTCAGGAGTTTCAATAGAGATTACTGATTCGAAAATAGTACGTTCACCTTCTTGAATCCATTGACCCATTGAGTGTAGATCTGTTGTTAAGTCTACCGCAGCAGGGAAAATACCTTTGTGTTCTTTACCTTCACTTTCGCCGTAAAGTTGTTTCCACCATTCGCCGATATAATGAAGTTTAGGGTGGAAGTTGCATAGGATCTCAATTTTTTTACCGTCTTTGTAAAGTTCATTACGTGTTACGGCATATAGAGCAGAAAGGTTTTGCTCAAATGGAACGTCTGCGCCAGTTGCTTTTTCCATAGATGCAGCACCGGCAACAAGTTCTCTGATTGAGAAACCGGCAGCAGCGATAGGAAGTAGACCTACCGGAGTAAGAACAGAGAAACGGCCTCCCACATTATCAGGAATGATAAATGTTTTGTAGCCTTCTTGGTCTGCCAATGTGCGAAGTGCACCTTTTGCAGCATCGGTAACAGCAACGATTCTGTGTTTTGCTTCTTCTTTGCCAATAGCGGTTTCCAATTGGTTTTTAAGAATGCGGAAAGCCAAAGCAGGTTCGGTGGTTGTTCCTGATTTTGAGATGTTGATAATTCCGAATTGTTTTCCTTGAAGGAATTGTGACAGTTCGAAAAGATAATCTTCACCAATATTTTGACCTGCATATACGATAACAGGGTTTTTACGGTCTCTTTGTAACCAATCGAAGCTATTGCTCAACGCGTCGATTACCGCTTTTGCACCAAGGTAGCTTCCGCCAATACCAACAACCACGATTACTTCACATTTTGCACGAAGAGTTGCTGCTGTAGCTTCGATGTCGGCAAGATGTTCTTCTGTGATTGAAGATGGAAGATGCAACCAACCAAGGAAGTCATTACCACGACCAGAGCCGTTTTCTAATATTTCAATACACTCTTTTGCTTTAGAAGCTTGAGCTTCAATTTGGGCTTTAGTTACATGGCCCAAGGCTTTTTCAATATGTAAACTGATGTTCTTCATATAATTGATGTTTGAATAGAACCTTCTAAAAAGAGAAAAGCTCTCAACCCGAATTCACATAGAACAGGATTGAGAGCTTTTATTTATCATTTAAATGTTTCGGTAAGTTGCTTGATCACTGCTGTAGGTGATTTCTTGTCGTAAAGAATCTCATATACAGCATCCAGAATAGGCATATCTACCTGATATTTCTCGTTGATTTCTTTGATACATTTAGTACCATAGTATCCTTCAGCAATCATTTCCATTTCGAGCTGAGCTGTTTTAACGGAATAGCCTTTCCCGATCATTGTACCGAATGTACGGTTACGACTAAATCGAGAGTAAGCTGTTACGAGCATATCTCCTAAATAAGCAGAATCACTGATATCACGCTTTAGAGGATGTATTGCTTGAACAAAGCGATCCATTTCTTGGATTGCATTTGAGATAAATACAGCCTGAAAGTTGTCTCCGTATTTTAAGCCATGGCAAATACCGGCAACAATAGCATATACATTCTTTAATACAGAAGCATATTCGATACCGATAACATCGTCACTAACAGATGTTTTTACATATGGATTGGTAAATACTTTCGACATCACTTCTGCATTTGCAATGTTAGGACATCCTACGGTAAGGTAAGAAAGTCGTTCTAATGCAATTTCTTCAGCATGACACGGACCACCTAGTACAGCAATATTCTCGACCGAAGCCTTAAAAAAGTCGGCAAAATAGTCAGATACCAACTGATTTTCATCGGGTACAATCCCTTTGATTGCCGAGATGATAAATTTATCATTTAGGCTTGTTTTTACTTTCTTTAAGTGCTGCTTAAGGAAAGGTGAAGGGGTTGCGAAGATCAAGGTGTCTGAGTCCTTAATTGCCTGATTGATGTTGGAGTAGAAGTTGATCTTACTTGTATCAAACTTAACTCCTGTCAGGTAATAAGGGTTATGTCCTAATCGCTTAAATTCGTCAATGCGGTCAGGGCGACGTACATACCAATTGATACTATCCTGTGTGGAAAGTACAATTTTAGCAAGAGCAGTAGCCCAGCTGCCTCCCCCCATTATGGCTATTTTTCCTGGCAATTTCATGACTTTCTTTTTACTTAAGTCTGTCTCTGTCTTTGGGTGCCGATTATGCTTGTTGAGCATTTGCGATCCATCCTTCTACTTCTTCAGCTTTCGGATTTGACAGTTCGAGCTTGTATTTTTTATTTAATTCACACATCTCTTGTCTTACTTTGTTTGCATTTGCTCCGGCAAATGTTTCAAGTGTAAGATAGCCTGCTTTATACAAAACCGGTACCCAGTCGGTAGGTACACCAAGAGCTGTAAATTTTTCTACTGAGTCTTTCTTTTGTGTCTTCTCCGGACGCATTTGCGGGAAGAAAAGTACTTCCTGAATGCTGATTTGTCCTGTAAGAAGCATAACAAGGCGGTCCATACCGATACCCATACCCGATGTTGGAGGCATACCATACTCCAAAGCACGGATAAAGTCGTTGTCGATAAACATCGCTTCATCATCTCCTTTTTCTGAAAGCTTCAATTGATCTTCAAAACGTTGACGTTGATCGATCGGATCGTTAAGCTCAGAATAAGCATTTGCAAGTTCTTTACCATTCACCATTAGTTCGAAACGTTCTGTTAGTTCCGGATTTTCACGGTGTTTTTTAGTAAGAGGAGACATTTCGATAGGATAGTCAGTGATAAATGTAGGTTGGATATATTTACCTTCACATTTTTCGCCAAAGATCTCATCAATAAGTTTTCCTTTACCCATTGTTTCGTCTTGCTCTATGCCCAATTGTTTGCAAACATCACGCAATTGCTCTTCGTTCATACCAGCAATATCAATTCCTGTATGATCTTTAATAGCGTCGATCATGGTTACACGTTTGTATGGAGCTTTGAAGTTGATGATGTTGTCTCCAACTTTAACCTCTGTTGTACCCAATACATCCATGCAGATCTTTTCAAGCATTTGCTCTGTAAATGCCATCATCCAATTGTAGTCTTTGTAAGCTACATAAATTTCCATTGCAGTAAACTCAGGGTTGTGAGTTCTGTCCATACCTTCATTACGGAAGTTACGTGAAAATTCATATACACCTTCAAAACCACCAACGATCAATCTTTTCAAGTAAAGCTCGTTTGCGATACGAAGATACAATGGAATGTCCAATGCATTGTGATGTGTAATAAACGGACGTGCCGCAGCACCACCCGGTATATTTTGCAACACTGGAGTGTCTACTTCTAAATAACCTCTCTGATTGAAGAATTCTCTCATCGAGTTGAAGATTTTGGTACGTTTAACAAATATGTCTTTCACATCTTCGTTTACGACCAAGTCAACATAACGTTGACGATAGCGTTGTTCCGGATCTGTGAACCCATCATATACAACACCATCTTTTACTTTTACAACAGGAAGTGGGCGAAGTGATTTAGCAAGAACGGTTAGTTCCTTTGCATGAATCGAGATTTCTCCCATTTGTGTGCGAAACACATATCCTTTGATACCGATATAGTCTCCAATATCAAGCAAACGCTTGAATACTGTAGTGTAAAGTTCTTTATCTTCGCCCGGACAGATATCGTCACGAGTGATGTATACTTGAATTCTGCCTTCAGAGTCTTGTAGTTCGACAAAAGAAGCTTTACCCATGATACGACGGCTCATAATACGACCGGCGATAGATACTTCGCGAGGCTCCGCATCATCTTGAAAAGCCTCTTTTATTTCGGTTGAATGTGCATTTGTTACATACTCGGCTGCCGGGTAAGGCTCAATTCCGCACTTACGCAGCTCTTCCATACTATTGCGTCGAACAATCTCCTGTTCGCTTAATTCTAATAGATTCATTCCGATTACATTTTTCCAAATATCTCGCAAAAATAGAAAACTTTACTCTTTTTGCCGAATTTCTACAAGCAAAATTTATAAAACCTATTTATTCAGAGATAGAAAGTGTTGTTTTAATGCATGTGAAATATCTTCAAAAGTGTTTGCAGGAACAAAAAAACGCACATCCTTTCCGCTTTTTACAGCCTCTCGGATAAATGTTGAAGAAACTTCAATTAAAGGAGCGTTTACCTGTTTTACATTTTGTTGTTCACATGAGATTGATATATTATAACCGCTTCGTGGATATACCAAAACTTCAAACTCATTGATCAGTTGTTCGAAATCTTTCCATTTGTCAATAACGGCCCAATTGTCGGCACCCATGATAAGAGAAAAACAACGATTGGGATGTTCTTGTTGTAAGGCTTTCAGCGTTTTGATCGTATAATGTGGAGCCGGAAGATTAAACTCGAAATCACTTACTTTAAAATGAGGGTAATTCCCAATTGCTTTTTGAGCAATTTCTAAACGAATGGTGTCACCAAGCAGATCTTTTTTGTCTTTGAGAGGGTTGTGTGGAGTGATGAGAAACCACACTTCGTCTAATCCCTCAAATTCACATAAGTAGTTGGCAAGCGCCAAATGACCTATGTGAATGGGATTGAAAGAACCTGAATAAATTCCGGTCTTTATCATTATGCTTATTTTTGCAGAAATTCGCGAATGGTATCAAGCGCCTCTTGTTGTGCCTTTTCAAGGTTATCATTCACGATCACAACATCGAATTTAGGAGCAAAACCTAATTCGAATTCGGCTTTAGCCAAGCGGCTTTCAATTACATCTTGAGCATCAGTGCCACGACCTTCCAATCGTTTACGCAGTTCTTCGATGCTTGGAGGTTGAATGAAAACAGAAAGAGCTCTTTCGCCATAGAATTTTTTGATGTTACAACCACCTACCACATCAACATCAAAAATAACATTGTTTCCGGTCGAAGTAATACGGTCTACCTCACTTTTAAGTGTTCCATAAAAGCGATCTGTATATACTTCTTCGAATTCTAGAAAATCGTCATTTGCAATCTTTGTACGAAACTCTTCAGGAGATAGAAAGTAATATTCAACTCCGTGTTTTTCTTCTCCGCGAGGATCTCTGCTTGTTGCAGAAATTGAAAACTGAAGATTCAGATTTTGCTTTAAAAGAAAATTGATAATGGTGGATTTTCCAGATCCAGATGGTGCCGAAAATATAATAAGTTTTCCTTGCATAGTTAGTTTTTAATGTTGGAATTAAAGAACGTTGAGCACTTGCTCTTTGATTTGTTCTAGTTCATCTTTCATTTCAACAACGATACGTTGCATTTCGGCATGATTAGACTTAGAGCCTAATGTATTAATCTCACGCCCCATTTCCTGTGCAATGAAACCAAGTTTCTTGCCTTGACCTTTACCGCTTTTCAAGGTCGAAAGGAAATAGTTTAAATGATTATTCAAGCGCGTTTTCTCTTCATTTACATCTAATTTTTCGATGTAGTAGATCATTTCTTGTTCGAAACGATTCTTGTCATAATCGAAGTTTTCTATTTTTTGAAGAGCATCGGTAATGCGCGTTTTAATTTTCTCCAAACGTTCACCTTCGTAATCTTCAACTTGAGCAAGCAAAGCACGTATGTTGTCGATCTTTTGGATGAACAGTTTTTCTAGCATTGCACCCTCTTGTTTGCGAAAATCACATAACGCATTAATTGCATCTTGAATTGCGGCATGTAAAAGATTCCATTCCGATTCATCCAATTCGGCAATCTCTGTTTTAATTGCATCAGGCAGACGAAGCAATGTCTGAAACCAGTCGGCCGGTAAGGCTACACCAAGTTTGTCAGCAACCTCCTTGATTTGGTTGTGATAACTTTCTATCGCGGAAAAGTTGATCTGCGTAGGCGTGTCTTTTCCAAGATGTTCGATATAAACACTAAATTCAATTTTTCCGCGTTCAAGCTTTTGTGCAAGTTCATTACGGATTAGCATCTCTTTTTCTTTGTATACACCAGGTATACGAGTTGAAAGATCAAGCTGTTTGCTATTTAACGATTTAATTTCTATCGTAACTTTCTTATTTGGAAGTTCGGCTATTTTTTTGCCGAATCCGGTCATAGACTGTATCATTTGCTGAAAAGTTTCTGCAAAGTTACTTTTTATTTCTAACTATCTTTTTGGTTCAACGGCAAAAATGTACATTTGTAGAATAAAAATTAGAGTAAAACTATATGGGTTGCATATTAAATATAGAAACTTCAACAAATATTTGTTCAGTTGCGCTTACTGTTGAAGATGAGGTTGTTTTCTCAAAAGAATCCTTAGAGGGGCCATCGCATGCTACACTTTTGGGTGTATTTGTAGAAGAGGCTTTGGCTTTTATTGATGCAAACAATCTAAAACTTGTAGCCGTTGCTGTAAGTTGTGGTCCCGGCTCATATACCGGACTCAGAATCGGTGTATCTATGGCTAAAGGATTATGCTTTGGGTATGGATTGCCTTTGATTTCGATCCCAACGCTTGAATTGCTTGCAAATAAAGCGATTTCGGTATGTCAAGGGAAAGAGCAAATTTATTGTCCGATGCTAGATGCTCGTCGTATGGAAGTATATGCAGCAATGTTTGACAATAAATTAAATCAACTCAGAGCTACAGCCGCTGATATTGTTGATGAAAACACCTATGCCGAATGGCTAAAGAGCAACAAAGTATGCTTCTTTGGTAATGGAGCAGCTAAATGTATGGATGTTATCGCCTCAGATAATGCGATCTTATTAGAAGGTATTGAACCATTAGCCTCAGATATGGCTCGCTTATCAGCTAAAGCATTTGCAGAAAACAAATTCGAGGATGTCGCTTATTTCGAACCTTTTTATTTAAAGGAATTCGTAGCCACAGTCGCAAAGAATAAAGTGCTTTGAAATAAATGATTATATTTGCGAATAAAGAAAAGAAACATCTGAATGAGATATAATACAGAACAAAAGAAATTGTCGTTGCCCGAATATGGTCGTAATATCCAGAACATGGTAGACTATTGTCTTACGATTCAAGATAGAGGAGAACGCAAACGTTGTGCAAATTCAATCATAAACATCATGGGGAATATGTTTCCACACTTACGTGATGTGAATGACTTCAAACATATTCTTTGGGATCATCTTGCAATTATGGCCGATTTCAAACTCGATATCGATTATCCATATGAAGTAATTAAAAAAGAAGATCTTTATACAAGACCAAAACGCTTGCCATATAACAACCTGAGAATTAGATATCGTCATTATGGTCGTATTCTAGAGTCGATGATTAAAGAAGCTAGAGAGTATGAAGATGGAGCTAAAAAAGAGCAGTTAGTGCAATTGCTAGCCAATCATATGAAGAAATCATTCTTGACTTGGAACAAGGAAGTTGTAGACGATGCGAAGATTTTTGATGATTTGGATGAGTTGTCGGAGGGAGGCATTGTACTAGACGAGGAGTTACATAAACTAACCGAGTCGCGAGATATATTATCTAGAAGAAATAAGATGATTAAAAGAGCGGGTAAATAACCGCTTTTTTTTATCCTATAAGATTCGAAATCTGTTCTATAGAGAAAGAGTGAGTATTCAGTATATGAAATGCTTTTTCTTTGTAATCGATGATTTCAATGTAACTAGAATGAGTAATCTAACTCATTCGAATACAATATTTCAAGCATGGCATCATTTGTAATAGAAGGAGGGTATCAGCTTTCGGGCGAGATAATACCACAAGGAGCAAAAAATGAGGCATTGCAAGTTATTTGTGCGGTCCTATTAACATCGGAAGTTGTAACAATAAGCAATGTCCCAGACATATTAGATGTAAATAATCTGATTCAGTTACTGAGAGATATGCGTGTAAAAGTAGAGCGCATTTCTCCGGATACATATACTTTTCAAGCAGACAATGTAGATTTAGAATATCTACAAACAGAAGAATTTCTTCGAAAGAGTGCATCTTTACGAGGCTCGGTCATGATCGTTGGTCCAATGGTAGGTCGCTTTGGTAAAGCATTAATCCCGAAACCCGGAGGTGATAAGATTGGCCGTCGTCGTCTCGATACACATTTTGTAGGAATCAATAAACTGGGAGCATCGTTTACATATAATCCGGACAAGCAGATTTATGAAATCGAAGCGCAGAAGTTGCGTGGTACTTATATGCTACTAGATGAAGCATCCGTAACCGGAACAGCCAATATCATTATGACAGCAGTTTTGGCAGAAGGAGTTACTACGATTTACAATGCAGCATGTGAGCCATATGTTCAGCAATTATGTAAAATGTTGAATGCTATGGGTGCCGAGATTTCAGGTATCGGGTCTAATCTGCTTACCATTAGCGGAGTAAAAGAGTTGGGCGGATGCTCACATCGCATACTCCCTGATATGATTGAAGTGGGTAGCTTTATTGGTATGGCCGCAATGACAGGGTCAGAAATTACAATAAAGGATGTAGCATATAATGAATTAGGAATTATACCCGATGCATTTCGTCGTTTAGGTATAACCATTGAGCAACGTGGAGATGATATTCACATTCCACATCACGAATCGTATAATATTGATACATTTATCGACGGATCTATTATGACGATTGCAGATGCTCCATGGCCGGGACTTACGCCAGATTTGTTAAGCGTCTTTTTAGTTGTGGCAACACAAGCAAACGGAAGTGTACTCATTCACCAAAAGATGTTTGAAAGCCGTTTGTTTTTTGTCGACAAACTAATTGATATGGGAGCACAAATTATATTATGCGATCCGCATCGAGCAACGGTAATCGGGCATGGCAATCGATTCAAACTTCGAGGTACCACCATGACCTCACCTGATATTAGAGCAGGTATTGCTTTGTTGATTGCAGCAATGAGTGCGCAAGGAACAAGCCGTATTCACAATATTGATCAAATAGATCGCGGTTATCAGGATATTGATAAACGATTAAATGCGTTGGGTGCACGCATTACTCGTTTGTAAGTTCTCAAATAAAACAGGATATAATAAAATATGATACGAGAAGAAGACGTAATAAGCATTGGCTCTTTTGTAAAACCTCACGGCGTAAAAGGCGAAATCGCGTTTGCTTTTACCAGTGATGTATTTGATCGAGCAGAATGTCCATTTCTCATTTGCGACATGGATGGGATTTTGGTTCCTTTCTTTGTAGAAGACTACAGATTTAAAGGGAGCGAAACAGCTCTTATTAAGTTTGAAGGAGTAGACACAGAGGAAAGAGCAAAAATGTTTGCAGGCAAAGAAGTCTATTTCCCAAAAGATCAAGTTCCCGTAGAGGAAGATGATGAATACACTTGGCAATACTTCGAAGGCTTCACGTTGCTTACCGAAGCAAATGGCGAAATAGGAACGATTACAGAAGTAGATGAGTCTACGCAAAACATTCTTTTCACCGTTGAAGGTAAATACGGAGAAGTTTTGATTCCGGCAGCCGAAGAGTGGATTCTCGGAGTAGACCATGAAGCAAAGCAAATGCTGATGGTTTTGCCCGAAGGACTTCTATCTATGTAGTTTATAGTCTAACGAAATATTGTGTATAAGCAATCGATATGGCAAAGAAGTATACGAAAAGGGATTCTTTTTGGAAACGAATCCGCTTTAAATACAAACTTTCTTTCTTAAACGAGAACACACTGGAGGAGGTCTTTTCATTAAGACTTTCCCAACTTTCGGTATTTATAGTGATCGCGTTGGTCATTTTTATGGTGATTGTAATCACGTCTACGATTATTATCACAACGCCAATACGTAACTATTTGCCGGGTTATCTCGATGTAGAGGTAAGAAAAGAAATTGTATCGAATGCACTGCGTGCCGATTCTTTAGCACAAGCTCTCGATCAGCAGTCTCTTTATTTAAATAATGTAGCTGCGATTTTAAGAGGAGATATAGAAATAGATTCCATTCAAGATATAAAAGATGTCACACTAGTTCAGTCCGATTTTAACATCCCCGAGGGAGAAAAAGAGGGTGAGTTTGTGAAGAAGTTTGAAGAAGAAGAAAAATACAACCTATCGGTCATGCAACCGGCAAAGGTTCCTGTCGAGGGAGTATTCTTCTACAAGCCGGTAAACGGAATTGTTTCTTCAAAGTTTGATGCAGCAATCAAACACTATGGTATAGACATTGCCGCATCGCCCAAAGAGAGTGTATTGGCTACACTCGATGGTACGGTAGTATATACCGGTTTTGATGCAAACGCCGGAAATATAATTCAGGTGCAGCACAAAAACGGATTTATATCGATTTATAAGCATAACGATAAGTTGTTGAAAAAAATGGGAGACCATGTCGTTGCAGGAGAAGCTATTGCTTTGGCCGGTAATACCGGAGAGTTGACGACAGGGCCTCACCTGCATTTCGAATTGTGGTATAAAGGAGCTCCGGTCGACCCCGAAGAGTATATCGCATTTTAAAGAATAGATTTTGTATGAAAAGACAAATCGCAATTTTGGGTTCTACAGGTTCTATCGGAACCCAGGCCTTGGAGGTAATAAAAGAACACTCCGATTTATTTGAAGTATACGCACTAACAGCCAATAATAACGTAGATCTACTTATCAGACAAGCTCGCGAGTTTATGCCTGAAGTAGTAGTGATCGCCAACGAAACAAAATACCCCGAGTTAAAAGAAGCTCTGGAAGATCTACCCATCAAGGTATGGGGTGGCTCTGATGCGATTGCACAAGTCGTACAAGCCGGACCCATCCATATGGTTTTGACCGCAATGGTCGGATATTCAGGTCTGAAGCCAACCATTGCAGCAATTAAAGCTAAAAAAGCAATTGCTTTAGCAAACAAAGAAACACTTGTTGTTGCAGGTGGATTAATCACGCAACTAGCAAATGAGAACCAAGTTCCAATTTTGCCGGTAGACTCAGAGCATTCGGCCATCTTTCAATGCATGGCAGGAGAGTGGAACAATCCGATCGAACGAATCTTACTTACAGCTTCGGGCGGTCCGTTTCGTACAACCTCATTGCAAGAGTTGGCACATGTAACCAAAGCACAAGCCTTGAAACACCCCAATTGGGATATGGGAGCGAAGGTTACAATCGATTCGGCAACATTGATGAACAAAGGCTTTGAGATGATCGAAGCAAAGTGGCTTTTCGATGTAAAGCCGGAGCAAATAGAAGTTGTGGTACATCCGCAATCGATCATTCACTCAATGGTTGAGTTTGAAGATGCTTCTATTAAAGCTCAACTCGGATTGCCGGATATGAAGTTGCCAATTCGTTATGCATTTTCATATCCGCAACGCCTCAAATGCAAAGCTCCACGTCTTAGCTTTACGCAATACAACGAGTTTACTTTTGAGCAACCCGATATGATGCGTTTTCGCAATCTAGCTTTCGCGTACGAAGCCATTAAAACAGGCGGAAATATGCCATGCATACTTAATGCAGCAAACGAGATTGTGGTTGATGCCTTTTTGAAAGATCAAATCGGATTCCTGCAAATGAGTGATGTAATTGAACAAACCATGCAGAAAGCCGATTATATTGTGAACCCTTCATATGAAGATTACGTCGAGACCGATGCCATGGCGCGTCGTATTGCTCGCGAGTTATTCTGAAATCAAATTTATTAAAAGATAAATGGAAGTAATTGCAATCAGAGCACTACAGCTCATTCTCAGCATCTCATTACTTGTGCTTATTCACGAGTTTGGGCATTTTATATTTGCACGAATATTTAAAATCAAAGTTGAAAAGTTCTATCTATTCTTCGACCCTTGGTTTTCATTGTTCAAGTTCAAACCTAAAAACAGCGATACTGAGTACGGAATCGGATGGTTGCCACTGGGTGGATACGTAAAGATTTCGGGAATGATCGACGAATCGATGGATCGCGAACAATTGGCAAAGCCGGCCCAACCATGGGAGTTTCGGTCCAAACCGGCATGGCAACGCCTGTTGGTTATGGTAGGAGGTGTGGTCATGAACTTTATCCTAGCCTTCTTTATCTATTCGATGATTCTTTTTGCTTGGGGCGAAAGCTACATTCCATTGAGCAATGCAAAGTTCGGAATGGAGTTTAGCCAGACAGCTAAGAATGTAGGGTTTGAAGACGGTGACATCTTAGTATCAGCAGACGGTAAACCACTTGAGCGTTTTGGTGAAGCAACCATTCGTGAAGTGGCAGAGGCAAAAGAAGTAACAGTACTTCGTGATGGCAAAGACGTTAGAATCAATATGCCGGCCGACTTTATGCAACAGCTGATCCGCGACAAACAAGGTTTTGCAAACTTTATCGTTCCGATGGAGATTCGTGAAGTGGTAGCAAACTCTCCGGCTGCAATAGCAAAACTGGAGGTAAACGACCGTATTGTTGCAATCAACCAGGTGCCAACGCCAAGCATTTTAGACGTACAAGAGCAATTCTTACAGAATAAATCAAAAACTGTCGACGTTCAACTGGAACGTAACGATCAATATGTTGTAATTCCGGTTACACTCGACTCCCTTGGTCACATGGGTATTTATATGAAACCAATGGATGAAGTCTTTGATGTAGCAGTAAAGAAATACAGCTTCTTTGAGTCGTTCCCTGCAGGTATTAAGATGGGAATTGGCAAACTCACCGGTTACGTAAGCGACCTTAAGTATGTATTTACAAAAGAAGGAGCATCAAGCGTAGGCGGTTTCGGTACGATTGCCAAGCTATTCCCTGAAGTATTCAATGCATACGCATTCTGGAGTATGACAGCATTCTTGTCGATCATGCTCGGAGTTATGAACATTCTTCCAATTCCGGCACTAGACGGAGGTCACGTACTGTTCTTACTTTATGAAGTAATTACACGTCGTAAACCAAACGAGAAGTTTATCGAATACGCGCAAATGATTGGTATGGTACTTCTATTCGGCCTATTGATCTTTGCAAATGGAAACGATTTGTTCCGTGCTATCTTCGGATAATCCCATTTTGTTTACATAAATTTAAACAACATCTCATTCATGCTTGTTCTTTTTAGTAAAAGAGGACAAGCATGAAATTTAATGTACTATTCGTATCGTTGTGCGCATTGTTGATGAGTATATCATGCACAACCAAAACTGCGCAACAAGTAAATTTTGAGCTCGAAGGAGCTTGGGTGGAAAAAACACCACAAGGTGTAATGCACGGATTTATACTCGACACTTTGGGCAAAGCCGCATCATTAAATATGGCAAACTTGGAGTATACCAGTTGGGAGCAAAAGAATGGCAATCTCATTCTTTATGGCGTTACAACCGGTGGTAGTTTAGATGTCGAGTTTGCCGATACGATGAAGATTGTTCGAGTACGCGATGGCGAACTTGTAACAAAGAAAGGTGAGTTTGAACACATCTATTACGATCAAGATATTCGTCACTTTGAAGGAACATTACCTTGTGCCGACTGTCAGGGCATTCGCAGTAGAGTTGCTTTGTTTAATAAACCGGGAAGTAGCGAAGGTTTGTTTATCCTATCCAATACTTATTTGGGAGCAAACGATGGCAAGAATGAAACCTTTATCACCGAAGGAAATTGGACTACCCTCAAAGGCACGACAAAGAATCCGGACGCAGTCGTTTATCAATTATACAAAGGCTTGGATCTTGAAGGCGTATATGAACTTCGCAACGACCAATTGATTATGCTCGGTGAAGGTGGAGAACCAACACCGTCTGAAGCTGATTATACCTTGAAGCAAGTAACGTTCGAATAAAAAATTCATCACATATCAGGTTAGAAAAAAGCCGCTGCAGCTATTCATTCATCGAATAGTTGTAGCGGCTTTTTAGTTAGTCAGCCTTGTAGGAGAGCCGACCGTTGATGATGTGAGCCGGAGCTGTGTAAGGATGTTCCTTCTCTTGTCCTACTCCCATAATATGAAATACTTGCCAACCTTTCCATTTCATGTAGTCCGAAACAAGCGAACGGTGACAACGCCACCATACCGCTTCGGCACACATAATAGCAGTTCGTTTTTGTGAAGCGAGATGTTCCAATTCAGCAATTCCGGCTTTGAACGGATCCGTTTCCATATAATCGGCATAACCACGAAACGAAACCGAGCGCCAGCCGGTATTGTCAGAATCTTTTCGCATTTTACGCCTGCCTCCCAGATCCTTTAAATAGATGTATTGAATACCTACCTGAGGTAGCTTCTCCATTAAATTCTCTTGATCAAACTGCGGAAACTTTCTCGAGCCGGGCAAACTGCGCACATCTGCCACCACTTCGATATTGAACGAAAGAAGCATATCAATGAATGTTTCCAACGTATGAGTCGAATGACCAATGGTCCACAACGAGTGAATGGCAGACATATCACAAACGTATTATAGTTTATACTTGTAAATATCAGCCATTGCTTTCTGATATTGATTTTGCAATTGCAAGTAGTTTTGTCGGCTTTGATACAGGGTAGAAAGCTCAATAAAATACTCAATCAACGAGATATTTCCGGCACGAAAAGCTTTGTTGAGCAGCGTTTCGTTGTTTTGCAAACTCAACGCCTTTGCGTATTCATCCATCGATTGCTTCAAGGTTTCTGCTTGCTGCAAACTTTGTAGCAACTGACTTTGCACGTCACTTTGCACCGCTTGCAGTTGCATGTCGGTATAGATCGCCTGCGATTTGGCACTCTTTACCGTATTCTTATTTTCAAAAAGAGGAATACTTACACCCACCGTAAAACCATTAAACTGTTCCCCTTTACCAAAGTCACGTTTAAAACCAAGTTCGAACTTCGGCAAAGCCAAAGCCTTATTTACAGAAACTTGTTTGCGAGCTACATCTCCGGCATGTTTTAGTGCGATTAGTGAAGCATTAGCTCCGGTAGCTTCTAGCAGCAACTCCTCCTTGCTTGGCAAAGCAAACGAATCGGGATATTGCGTAAGACTGAAATCAATTGCTGCGCCACCGTTCAAGTTGCGCAACTCTTCCATCTTATTGTCATAGGCAACTTTATTCAAGTTGGCCTCCGTCTTGATGTTGAGAAACTCGAGTTCGATCTTATTCTTCTCCAGTATATTGGCATCCCCATTCTTGAAACGTGTTTCGTACAACTCAGCCAATTCGCGTGCATTCTCTTGTCTTTCTTTCAGCATTTGCTGTTGTTGTTTCAAGAAGATGAGATCGATACATACCTGTTTTGCCTGTAGTAAAATGTTTTGTCTAAACTCTGTTGCTTGAGCATTGTATTCTTGCTCCTTAAGTTTCGAGAGTTTATTCTTATTCGAATATACCGTAGGAAAGTCAAACGCTTGCGAAACTGTCAACTCTCCGTTTTTACCCAACGACGAAGGAGAGCCAAACAAATAATCATATTGCACCGTAGGGTTTTGCAGGTAATTACCTACATAAGCCCCTTCTCGCATAGCCTTAGTCAGTTGTGCATTCGCCTGGAGCGAACGGTTGTTTTGCGCTACGCTTTGCAGCACATCCGAGATCGTATTTTGAGCCTCTGCTGCCGAAGCGGCAAGCAGAAGCAGGAAAGAAGCTATAATTGTTCTCATATCTTAAGCCTTACTGTATTTCTTATTCAACAAATAGTAAACAATCGGAATAATCAATCCGTTTAGCAACGTCGAACTGAGCAATCCGCCCAGAATCACTTTTGCCATCGGGCTTTGAATCTCATTCCCCGGCAAGTCGCCACCCAATGCAAGCGGAATCAAAGCCAATGCAGAGGTAAGAGCTGTCATCAAGATCGGATTCAATCTGTCGAGCGAACCAATCATAATCGATTGCATCAAGTCATGACCCCGTTTGCGCAAGTCGTTGTAATGCGATATCAACAACATACCGTTGCGGGTAGCAATACCAAACAACGAAATAAAACCGATGATGGCCGGAATACTGATAATACCCGAGCTCAAACGGATGCTAATCACACCACCAATCAGCGCTAAGGGCAGATTCAATAAAATCACAGCCGATTGCGAAACACTTCTAAATTCGTTGAAGAGAAGTAGGAAAATGACCAGAATAGAGAAGATCGATGTAATCATCAACGTTTGCGAAGCGGCCTGTTCACTTTCAAACTGACCTCCGTATTCGATGTGATACCCTTCGGGAAGTTGCACTTTCGTATCGATGATGTTTTGAATATCATTCACCACACCACGCAAATCACGTCCGGCTACGTTGGCCGATATCACAATCTTACGTTGCACATTCTCGCGGTTGATCGTATTTGGCCCGGTCGAAGACTCTACGTTTGCAATATACGATAATGGTATTTTGCGACCGTTTGCATCAACGATCAAGTTCTTGATCTTTTCAGCTTCATCTTTGTAGTTATCGTTCACTTTCACGGTAAGGTCAAACGATTTGTTACCTTCATATACTTGCGAAACCGTTTGTCCGGCAAGCATCACCTCTACATATTCGGCAAATTCCGGCAAAGTGATACCATACTTGGCAAGCATATCTCGTTTGGGAACAATCTTCAATTGCGGACGCTCCACTTGTTGTTCTACATTCAAGTCGGCAATCCCTTTCACACCTTCAATGTTTTGTTTGATCTGATTCCCCAATGAGAATAGTTTGTTCAGATCGGGACCAAACAATTTGATCGCAATGTTGGCTTTGGTACCCGAAAGCATCGCATCGATACGGTGCGATATCGGTTGGCCGATTTCAATATTTGCCCCCGGAATCACTTTGAACTTTTCACGCAACTCGGCCAATACTTCGTCTCGAGATCGATCTTCCAAGATAAAAGGCGCCTCTATCTCAGAAACGTTTACACCCAAGGCATGTTCATCCAATTCGGCACGTCCGGTTTTGCGTGCTACGGTTTGCACTTCAGGAATGGTCATTAAGATCTCCTCAGCCATACGTCCCAGTTTATCCGACTCTTCGAGCGAAACACCAGGCATCGTACTTACGTTTACCGTAAACGATCCTTCGTTGAAAGCCGGGAGGAAGCTACGTCCCAACGTGAAGAATACCACAAGAGATACCACAAAAAGAGCGGCGGTACTACCCAATACAATGCGTTTGTGATGCATTGCCCAAGCAAGAATCTTGGCATATACCTCTTTAACCTTACGAGCAACGTACGGTTCTTTATCTAGTTTTTTATCTTCTTTGCGACTGCCAAGCAAATAGGAGCAAAGCACCGGAGTAAGCGTTAGCGCAACAACGGTAGATGCAAACAAGGCAACGATAAATGAAATACCCAGTGGCACAAGCATGCGTCCTTCCATTCCGGTAAGGAAAAATAGCGGAACAAAACTCACCACAATAATCAAGGTTGAGTTCAAGATTGGCATACGTACCTCCTTCGAAGCTTCAAATACAACGGTAATGACCGACTTGCGTTCTTCCTCGGGTTTTTGTCTATTCTCCCGCAATCGTTTAAACACGTTTTCCACATCCACAATCGCATCATCCACGAGCGAACCAATCGCAATGGCCATACCTCCTAAACTCATGGTGTTGATGGTAAGTCCCAAAAGTTTCAAGGTCAATACCGAAACCAACAACGAAAGCGGCAATGCAATCAAGGAGATCAGCGTAGTACGCACATTCATCAAGAAGAAGAACAATACAATTACGACAAAGATAGCCCCTTCGTAAAGCGACTTTTGTACGTTACTGATCGAGCTTTCTATAAAGCGCGCTTGGCGAAATATATCGGTAGAGATGTGTACATCTTTCGGAAGTTGCTTTTGAATCTCTTCTACAGACTTATCAATCTTTTTGGTAAGTTCGATGGTACTCGTGTTGGGCTGTTTGGTAATCGTAATCAACACGGCAGGGATGGTGCGTTCAGAAGCAATACCCAGTTTCGGAGCCTTTGCCCCAATGGTAATATCGGCAATGTTTTCGAGTAAGATCGGCACATCGTTCACGCTTTTGATTACACTCTTACCCAACATCGTCGTGTCTGCCGTAGAAACCATTCCGCGTACAATGTATTCGTTGCCATATTCGTAAAGAACACCACCCGAAGCATTCTTATTCATATCCTGCACTACCTGCATCACCTCGTCGAGAGCAACGCCGTAATGCTTCATACGCGCAGGGTCAAGTAATATCTGAAACTCTTTGATGTCGCCACCCAACACGGTAACTTGTGCCACACCTCCGGTAGAAAGCAAACGCGGACGAATGGTCCAGTCGGCAATGGTACGCAGGTCTTGCAGCGAAGTAGAATCGGAAGTAAGACCGATGATCATTAATTCTCCTAAGATGGAAGACTGTGGGCCGAGGGTTGGTTTTCCTACATTCGAAGGCAAAGCCTCACCCAGTACGGCTAGTTTTTCCGAAACAATCTGGCGTGCACGATAGATGTCGGTACCCCAGTTGAATTCAACCCAAACTACCGAAAAACCGGTCGTTGAAGAAGAGCGTACCCGGCGCACATCCGTAGCACCGTTTAGAGCCGTTTCGACCGGAAACGTAACCAATCGCTCCACTTCTTCGGGAGCCATTCCATTGGCTTCGGTCATTACCACCACCGTAGGTGCATTTAAATCCGGAAAAACGTCCACATCCATTTTGAATGCGGTATATGTTCCTGCAAAAAGAAGCAGGATAGCCCCGACAAGCACAACGATACGGTTGTGAAGCGAGAAGTGTATGATTTTATTTAGCATCGTAAATTCGTTTTTTTATGTAAGACAGAAATACAGATTAGTGACTGTGACCATGAGGAATAGCCGATGACATCGAAGCCAGTTTTACCTGCATAGCTCCTTTAGTCACCACAACCTCACCCGGTTTTAGTCCCGACAAAATCTGTACCTCGCTACCATTATCACCACCCAGTGTAACTTCCTGTTTGCTATATCCCTCTTCATCCAGTTGGACAAACACATAGTAGACTCCTTGCTCTTCGATCAATGCCGAAAGCGGAACCACCAATGCTTCACGGATAGGCGAGGAGATCAAAAAGACCTCAACAAACGAACCCGGAACAATGTCGCCCACGTTGTTGAATGCAAACGTTACAGGGATGTAAAACGAATTGTTGCCCGAAGCTTTTCCGAACGAAACCAATCGTCCGTCTAACTTCGATAACTCATATACCGTATTATCATAAGGAGTTTTAAAGTTGGCCGAAGTAATTGTACTTAGCTCTTTGTAGTATTTTTCAGGAACCTCGGCGCGTAACTGCAATTGCTTGTTTTGCGATATCACGGCAATAGGCTGACCTACCGAAACAAACTCACCCTCGTTTACAAGGCGGCTTTTGAGGTAACCCGATATTGGAGCCGTTACGCGTGTTCCTTGTGCCGATTGACTTTTTGCAAGAGCCTGATACGATAAGCGTGCAGTCTCGAAGTTCGATTTTACCGCGTCAAACTCCTTTTGCGAAATGATTTGATCTTTTACCAATTCTTGCGCGCGGTCATATTCCTTTTGTGCCGTATTAAAAGCGATGCGCGCTTTGGCGGCCGGATCACCGTCGGCGATATTCTTCGACGAAATCGTCACGATGGTTTCTCCTCCTTTTACGGCACTACCTTCAGTGGTAGCGGCATTGTTGAACGAGATTACCCCCGAAGTGGTAGCCACAATCGTAGTTTCGTCGCCTTGAGCCGCTTGTATTTGTCCACTTGTACGGATGATACGGTTAAAGTCGCGCGGCTCAAGTTTCAGTGTTTGTAAGCCGGTTTTCTCTGCTTGTTGTTTGGTAAAGATAATTTCGTCGGCATGCGATTCTCCGCCAGTTGCCTCGGCATGATCATGCCCTTCGTGCTCATCGTGATTGTGATCGGCCGTAGCGTGGTTATCTTCCGGACCATGATTGTGTCCTTCGTGAGCATCTTTACCATTGCATGAAACAAGAATACTTACCGCGGCAAACGGTAAGATGTAGAAGAAGTTCGATATATTTTTTTTCATCGTTAGCTATTTTATTATGTGAAAGAGATATAGATATAACAAACCGATACATGAAAAAGACTACGAGTGGCGTAGAAATTCATGTCGGAAATTCACGATAGATCAATATCTGCAATCAGAAATTGATCCGAATCACATAATAAAAGTAGGAGGAGCGCGAAGGGAATGTGCACGAGGAACCCATGCACAATACAACGAAGCATCAGGAGCGATAGCATATCGAACCTCTTCGTTGTGAAGTATAGTCAATAAATCGGGCAAAAGCTGATCGAAAAGAATAGCCGTTACCAAGAATGGAAAATCGTTATCAATCAGGTTTTGATACGAAAGCACATGCTCGTCTTGATTCTTCTTCAAAGAATAAGTCAGCTTGTTAGGGCAGCTGTCAGAGCAAGGAAAATGTGCGTCTTTATCATCCGTATGTCGTTGATCCTGGCAATGTGTGCCCGCTGCCAACGTATCATCCCTGTGATGGTGATGAGGTACAACAATCGTGGTCAGCAAAAGAATGCCAACAAATGAAAGAAGCCATTTTATGAATCTACTACGTTTCATTGTCTCGATTGTGTACATGAATTATTTCCCGAAAATAGTTTTTATCGACAACAAATTCAAGAAAAGAAATATTTAGAGTGCTATTTTATTCAAAGTTAACAGTCTCCTCTTTTCTTTGGATAAGATTACGTGTTAACGAATAAACTAAACGGAAGGGATGGTAACTAAGTCGTAGTTGGTACTTCGGCCCGACTTCTCATCTTTGCATAAGATCCCTTTGGCAATAAGGTCTTGGATGTCGCGTAAAGCTGTGTCTGATGAGCATTTTGTTATTTTTGCCCATTTAGAAGATGTAAGCTTTCCGTCAAAACCGTCGAGCAAACGATTCAGCATCTTATGTTGTCGGTCGTTGAGAGTCGTGGTGCGATGAGTCTCCCAAAACCGAAACTTTGCCAAGATTGAATCAAGAGTACCTTCAGTAGCCTCAAGTGCGCGCTTTAGGCATTCGAGATACCAAACGATCCACTGTGTTAAATCGCCACTACCTCGTTGGGTTTGTTCCAGGACTTTGTAATAGGTCTTGCGATCTTCTAAGATTTGGCTTGACATACTATAAAAACGTTGCGAACTGCCATCACTACGGGCTAACAACATATCGGCTATCGCACGGGCAATGCGCCCGTTTCCATCATCAAAAGGATGTATCGTAACAAACCAAAAGTGAGCAACGGCTGACTTCAATACCGGATCAAGATTACTCGACTGATTAATCCATTTCAAAAACTCGAGCATTTCTTTGGAAAGATTGTTTGGATGAGGTGCTTGATAATGAACTTTTTCATGTCCCATCGCACCGGAGACAACTTCCATTTCTCCTGTTCGATACTGACCTACTTCAATACGATACATGCCACTCCAACCAGTAGGAAATAGGGCTGCATGCCAACCAAAAAGTCTTTCCTCGGTAAGTTCATTTGCAAAGTTTTGCGTTGCATCCAACATCATTTCTACAACACCGTCAACGTTTCGTGAAGAATGAACAAGGTTCTGTTTGTCAAAACCCAATCTTCGCGCAATGGACGATCGTACTTGCTCTTTATCTAAATGTTCTCCTTCTATCTCTGTCGATTTAAGAACATCCAGCGTTAGCGTAGTAAGCATGGCCTCTTCTCGAAGAGAAAAGCCAAGGCTTTCCATTCTGCCTACAAGTCGCCCTTGCATGTTACGAACCGTAGCAAGTAGTGATAATATTTCGTCGTGATTGTATCGAAACAAGTGCCAATTTGAATGCTGGTGTATAAACATAGCCGTAGTATTTGCGGTAAATATACGTTCTATTTACCGCAATCTGAAATAATCGCCGCACATTTTGCGGCGATTAAGGGGCTTATTCACCGCAACGCGGAGTTTTGTTATTCTCCTTGTTCGGGAAATATATCTTTGAAATCGATTTTTTGATGGCTTGTTTGCACGGTACCGAGTATGCCAACTCCGCCATTGATGTTGCTGAAGTGGTACTTGGGTTCTGCAAAGCCAAAGTCGGTAAGGCTGCCGGTTATGGATTCGTCTTCAACGTTCAATACGCCTGTGAGGTATTTATAGTACGATTCGGATAAGGTATATAGATAAAAATCTCTTGACCTGTTTTCTATGAAATCCGGAGAAGTAGTTCGTACAATCTCCCGAATAGTCATTGTATAAGTCTTGCCGTTGATCAGATCATCTGTAAACGTGCGTCCGCCTTTACCCTCAATTAAATTGTCAGATGCCGAACCGTCGATGATTGATTGTTGGGCAATGAAAACAGGATCTCTCGAGTAATCGATCAGATCTAGTGTAAAGGGTGCATTGTCTATGCGTATGCAATAGAAGTTTCGCATGGCAGCGTCATCCGTAAAGGTTATCGAGTACGTGATAATGTGTTTATAACCATACCCCATGCTTCCGTCTGGTTTAACAATCGTGGATAACGGATCGTCTGTTGTAATATATGAGATCTTGATATCTTCAATGGGTACTAACTCGGGAAGAATGTCCTCAGCCCAAGCTGTACCTAACGACGTATTTGCAACAACCTTGATATGATCTCCGGTTTTAGGAGTGTAGGAGGATGTATACATTCCTTTGTTTACCAGGCTGGTGTCCGGAGTCCATTTCATCTTTTGATAAAAGGTCTGATTGACATACAGGTCAACATCGGCATCGTTGATTCCAATGTTCGACTTATCGGGGTCGGGAAAGAAAACCGTACGACTCACACTGGCCATCACAATGGTATCGGGCGAAACAATACTGTTCAATACAACTTTCGGATCGGGGCGGTATTTCTCAAGGTTCAAGTCGGTATAGCACGAAGACAAACAGCACAAGATTGTGCAGAGTGGCAAATATAGTTTTCTCTTCATCTCTTTAGAATTTATACGTGTACGAAACAGAAGGAATAATCGGGAATATAGACAGTGTCTGGAACTTTGGCGGAACCGGCTTTCCCGAAGTCGTTTGCTTTATGGTGCTCTTTTGTATAACGATCGGGTTCATTCGGCTATACGCGTTGTAGATGCTTACATTCCAAATACCCATTCGTCCGTTCTTTTGTGGGCGATAGATGTTCATTCCCAGATCGAGACGATGGTATGCCGGCAGTCGAACGTTGTTTTTCGAGTCGTAATAGTCGATACCCCAGCCGTCTTTGTATGGTACGGAAGGTGCGATAAATGACGGAAACCCCGCGGAAGGCAAGTCTTGATAGTTTTCGAGCGAAAGCGTCACACGATTACCGGTCATGTACGTCCATCCGCAATTGATGTCTATATTGGAATTGATCGAGTAAGACAACGCAATGTTTAGCTTATGCCTGTTATCGTACTTCGAAGGGAAATCCCGACCTTGGTTTATTTCGGCAAAGTGGCGGTTTGTCCACATTAAGCCATAACCGACAAAGCCTTTGAGGCGACCTATGTTTTTCTCTGCCATAAAGTCTACACCGTAGGCCGTACCCGAACCTGAAGTTAATTTGCTGTCCCAATGCGTTGACGACGGCAGCAAGTTGTATCCGTCTTTGTACTCAAGGAGGTTATTCATCCACTTGTAATAACCTTCTACCGAAAAGGTGTAATTGTTGTTCTGAGAATAATACAACCCCATCGAAACCTGATCACTAATCAACGGTTTGAATTTTTCATTGATCGGCATCCAAAAGTCGGTAGGCAAACTAATGTAGCTGTCGCTTACTTGTTGCACAAACTGACTCATACGAGCATAGCCGGCTTTAAGGCTTAACTGCTGCGAAAGACTCACGCGGGCCGAAAGTCTGGGTTCGACCGTGAAATATGTTTTATTTCTAACGCTGAAACCATTGAGGCGAATACCGGCATTGACCTTGAATGCTGATGAAAACGCAATATCATCATCGACGTACACACTGAACTCATTTCCCCGAAGTGTTTGATTGGTGTAGATCGAATCGGATTGTATTCCCGGGTTGGAGCTGATGTTTCGTATCTTCTCCGGATTGAAATGGTGGTAGGTATAATTTGCACCGAAAAGCAGGCGGTGGTTTTCGGTAAATGCATACGCAAGTCGGGCATTGAAGGAAACATCATTTATGCCGTTCTGTGTATTTCGCTCGTTGTACTCTCTGGTGTAATCCTCTTCTCCTTTATTGCCAAATGTGTCTTCGACAGACTGATTCATTGATGAGGTATAGCGCGTATATGATGCGTTGAGTTCCAGTTTTAGTCTGTCGTTGAGATTCTTTTGCCAGTTGAGAGCGGTAAGAAGATTGCCCCATTTCAACTTGTTGATATCCTCTCCGGTATAGCTCGCTTCCGTTTCATTCGTCGAAAATTGCTTTTCGCCAATCTTTAACCTGTCGGCACCGTAATAAAAGAGAAGCGAAAGCTTGCTTTGATCCTTGCAAAGATGGTTGATCTTGAAGTTGAGATCGGTAAAAGAGTAGCCGCCGATCACCTTTCTGCCCATCTTCTTCTCTTTGATATTCATGAGGGCAAGAGCCGGAACGGAAACGAGTTCGAGCCACGATCTACGCATCGAAAAAGCAAACGACGTGCGACCTTTCACGATTGGTCCGCCAATGTTTACATTACCCGAAGTGAGTCCGAGCATAAGACTTCCATGGTAGTTGTGGTAATCCCCGTCTTTGGTTTTAATGTCTACTACGCTCGACAGCCGTCCGCCGTATCTGGCCGGAAAAGCAGCTTTGTAAAAAGAAATATCGTTAATGGCTTCGACATTAAAAGCAGAGAACAATCCGCCCAAGTGGTTGATCTGATACAGCGGATTGCCATCAATTAGGAAAAGATTTTCATCATCGTTGCCACCGCGCACATACATGCCGGCAAAACCTTCGATACCGGCCGAAACACCCGGCTGCATTTGCAATGCTTTGATCACGTCGGCTTCGCCAAAGACTCTCGGCACATTCTTGATGTCGGCTTGCTTTAAGGTTGTTAATCCCATTTGCGACGATTGCAACTTGTCGTTTTTACGAGCCGTTACCATCACTTCGTTTATAGAATTAATCTTTCGGGCAAGGTATACCTTAACAGGCTTTGTATTTGTGGGATCGAAGTGAACCTTTTGTTCGTTGTAGCCGATAAAGGAGACAAAGACAGCAGAAGCGTCTTCGGGGAGATTAAGACAAAAGTATCCTTTATCAATTGAAAACGTTCCCGTTTTTTTGTTTTCATCGTTAATGTTTGCCGCAACAAGAGGCTCTTTCGTTTGCGCGTCGTAAATATAGCCCTCCACCTTTCTGGCAGCAGCCCATTGTACACAGCACGAAAGCAAACAGATTGGAAAAAGATGTTTGGTGATATTCATTAGTCAGTAGATGGTTAAAGGTTGATAGCACGAAGCTATAAGTAAGCAAGTAGCCTCGTGCTTCTTTTTTTATAGATTATTCGTTTTCTAATGCGAGTGTCATCTGTTTGTAGAGATCTTCTCCATCTTCTGTTACTTTGTAAGTGACGTTTCCGGAATACTTTACTTTAGCAGAAGAGGACGTGGTGTATACTCCGCTAAAGTCGAGGCCACCTTTTTCTTTATTGATCGTCAAAGGAACATTCGATATAGTAGCAGTCTTTTCTCCTTCAATAATCTCATAGAACTCAAGCTTGCCGGTTTCGTTGTTATGAGACTTGAACATAACTTCTTTACCTGTCAAAGGCTTTCCATCGAAAGTTAATACCAGTTTGTTCTTGTCCGCGTCAGATTTGTTACTATAAGTTCCCGATAAGTAGGAAACTTCAGTTGGTTCGGTCAGTTCATGCTTATCGCAAGAGGTAAAGGCTAATGGTAAACACATGATTAGCATCAGGAGGAAAAGTTTTTTTAGTTGCATAGGTCTATGTTTTTATTATTCGTTTTCAAGTGTTAGAGTCATCTGTTTGTAGAGATCTTCTCCATCTTCTGTTACTTTGTAGGTGACATTTCCGGAATACTTTACTTTAGCAGAAGAGGATGTGGTGTATACTCCGCTAAAGTCGAGTCCACCTTTTTCTCTATTGATCGTCAAAGGAACATTTGATATAGTAACAATCTTTTCTCCTTCTATAATGTCGTAAAGTTCGAACTTGCCTGTTTCGTTGTTATACGACTTGAATATAACCTCTTTGCCAGTCAAAGGCTTTCCGTCGAAAGTTAGTATCAGTTTGTTTTTGTCCGCATCAGATTTATTGCTAAATGTGCCAGATAGGTCGTTGATGCTGGGCGGTGGTTCGGGATATTCTCCTTTATCACAAGAGGTAAAGCTCATGGGTATTAAAATCATCAGTAGAAGAATAAAATCTTTTAGTTTCATACTTTAAATATTTATTGGTTATACAATGTCTGCTCTATCCGAAGCTGGTAGAGAAGTGATTTATAAATTGAAAAATAATGAATTGTATTGGTCAATCTTTACATGGTCAAAAGTCGGTGTCTTCACTTGATCAATGGACACATTGGCTTTTTTTGTCGTAATAGATACATGCAAAAATAGAAATAAGGAGATATAATCTGCAAAAGTTTTTCTTTTTTGAAGTAATTATAGCAATGTTAACTATTGCTATAGAGGTAATTGTCTGTATTTTACAATAAGCGGGTTTCTTGTGGATTTCAGAAATGCTATTTATCTGTAGTATGCGCGGTTGTTTCGGGCATTTTGTGTGCTAGATTGGTCGTTTTGATTGATTTTTGAGCTTCAGAAAATGGTGTTTTCACGATTTGTATGATAGGGGGAGGTCGGTTGGAAGAGTGTCTTTTGCTTGTTTATGAGGTGGTTGTAGCGAAAATGTTGCATGGATTGAGTGAAAACCTTGCTTGGTTTTGGAAAAAAGCATGCAAGGTTCGCAAAAAAAGTAAGTTTGGTTCTTGAAAGAACCTTATTTGGTTTTTGTGACGGCTATTTTTAGTCACCGTGGTGAGTGAAAATAGTATTCACGGTGAGTGCGAACAGTATTCGTGGTGAGTGTGGAAAGTCTTCACGGTGAGTATTTTCGTTTTCAATGAAGACAGTTTGCTCTTTTCGTGAAAACTTTTTTGTGTTTTCATGAAAACGATTCGTCATTGTCACGACAATGAGGGGCGTTGTTTTGATAAGGCTGCGGTGTGTAGGGGTATCGGAGGGTGTGTTGGGCCCGAAAGCAAGGAGAGCGAGTTGAGCATTTACAAGTTGAAAGATATGAAGATAGATTAGATGTTTAATGATAGCTCGGAAGGAAAGTCTTTATAGAGAACGAGGATGGGCTGTAAGTAGAATGGGCGTTTTCGAAGTAAAGTGCCAGATTATTTTGTGTACTCATTTTGCAGTAATATAGATTAAAAGTTAGTTGTTTTCGCCTGTATTGGCATAATTGATAACAGAGTAGATTTCTGTATTAAATGATAGATATTTACAATAAGTAGGGTGGGTGTTTTTTATATGCGCTAAATATAGAAAGGCGTGTCGAATAGCTCGGCACGCCTTTGCTTATTTAGTTGAAGTTGATTTTGGAGAGATCAATACTAATGATCGACGGATTGTTGTCTTGCGCGGCAAGGTCACTATCGGGCAAGTAGCCCAGAAAGTATAGCTGGTTGTCGGCCGTTAGAATTTGAGGGGCAGTAAGATAGGATTGCTGTAAAGCTTCGTCGTCTTGCTTGATCAGTAAGTTCTTATTTGCAGCTTTATCAAAGATCCAGTGGTAGATACCTATGTTTTTGCTTGGTGCAGGTGGGTATTCTGCAATTTGGAAGTAAGCGTAGTTGTCGTTTTCCAAGTAGTTCTTGATCGAAGCGTAATGTTTGGATCGTAAGAATGGAATTAAATCCATCGGATCGGCTGGAAAGGCCGACTTATCAAGAGCCAGGTCTTTGAAGTTGATTGCATAAGCCTTTGCAATCTCTCCGTCTTTTATTTGATAGACTGTGTCGTTAAATCCTTCTACAAATGTGGTGATTGCACCATTCTTTTTCAGGTTGTCAAATCCCCATGGCAGAATAGTTTCGTCTGCCGGCAAACGTTGATCAAGCGGCTTCATCGCGGCGTCGAACTTTTTAAGTTTGTCGGGATTGTAGGTTTTGTTGTTTCCCGAGTAGAACCAGTAGTTACCGTCGGTATCGATGCAGAAAGAGAATGCCGGAAAAGGCGTTGATCTTTTGTCGATAAAACTGCCGTCGTAGTTGTACTTGTATATTTCGCTCGCGCCCAGTAGCGAAATCGTCTTAGTGACAGGGTCTACGCAAATATCAGTCAGTTCGGCATATTCGCCGGGACCGTTTCCTACTGCGCCTATTTTGTTTAGGTATTTTCCATTTTTACTAAAGCGCAAAATCGAGCTCGGTTCTCTGCGGGGAAAGATAAAGAAATCGCCGTCCATGCCAAAGGTGGCGAAGCTGGAGAAAAGGCTCTCGTCGATTGTTTCCAAGGGAACGCTTTGCAAGTCTTTACCAAAGTTGGTATTGCTCATCGGAACTGCGTTTTCGGGAAGAAACGTCAATGCGGGTTTTTCTTCACTGGTCTTGTTACATCCGCTTAGTGCGAATCCTGCTATTACAACAAGCAGGAGTAGATTGATTTTATTCATACTTGGTATTTAGAATTGTGTGTGTTTCGGGTATAAATGTAATGTTATTTTTCATTTTCTATTCTTTCTTTCGGATGAATAGTCCTTTTTTTAGTGTGGAGAAGCGCGTGATAAAATGTACGAGGAGTAGTACGGACATGAGGAGTCCGAGTTTATAATGCCATAGTCCGACGGGCGAATCGGATTCTTGCTCGTCGAAGCGCAGATCATGTTGAAGCATTCTTCGCAAACGGTGCAGGAGATTTCGGATGCGTTGCACTTTTGCGATGCGTCTGCTTTTGGAAAGTTTTTTAAAGTGCAGACGGGTATAACGCCTGCACAGTATAGAAAAAAAGGATAAGCCGTGATTGACTTATCCTTTCGTGCTTTATAATGTAATTGGTGAGAAGGGTAAATTGAAGGCTTCGGCCACAGCTTTATAAACAATCTTTCCGTTTACAATGTTGAGTCCGAGTGCTAAATCGGGATGTTGTTTGCAGGCTTGTTCCCAACCGAGATCTGCCAACAATAAGGCATAAGGCAAGGTTGAGTTGGTCAATGCCTTGGTCGAGGTGAACGGTACGGCTCCCGGAATGTTGGCAACGCAATAGTGTACAATGCCGTCTACGTCATAGATGGGTTGTGCGTGCGTTGTGGGGTGGGAGGTTTCGAAGCAGCCGCCTTGGTCGATGGCTACGTCTACGAGTACGCTTCCTTTTTTGAGTTTGCCTAGCATGGCACGCGTGATCAAATGCGGTGCTTTTGCTCCCGGAATAAGTACGGCGCCGATTACCAAGTCTGTTTGGGGCAGTTCGGCTTCGATGTTATAGGTCGAGGAGTAAAGTGTTTTTACATTCTTGGGCATGATTTCGTCGAGGTAGCGCAAACGAGGTAAAGAGATATCGGCAATGGTAACGTCGGCTCCCATTCCGGCTGCCATAAATGCGGCGTTGATACCTACGATGCCTCCGCCCAAGATCAATACCTTTGCGGGTTTTACTCCGGGAACTCCGCCGAGTAAGATGCCTTTGCCTCCTTGCGGTTTCTCAAGAAAGCGTGCTCCTTCTTGTATCGACATTCTGCCGGCTACTTCCGACATGGGAACGAGTAGCGGCAATGAACGATCTGTTTTCTCTACGGTTTCGTATGCCAAACACACGGCGCCGCGCTCGATCATGGCACGTGTTAGTTTTTCGTCGGATGCAAAGTGGAAGTAGGTGAATAGTAACTGGTTTCTCCTGATGAGCTGATACTCGGGCTCGATGGGCTCTTTTACTTTCACGATCATCTCGGCAATTGCATAGACGGCTTCGATGGTTGGTAATAGTTCGGCTCCGGCTTTGATGTATTCGTCGTCGGGGAATCCACTGTTTATACCTGCTGTGGCTTGTACGTATACTTTATGTCCGCGTTTGGTAAGCTCGTGTGCTCCGGCAGGGGTAAGGCCTACCCGGTTTTCATTGTTCTTGATTTCTTTCGGTACTCCGATTATCATAATAGTAGGTATTAAAATGGTTTGTGCTAAAGATAATTATTTCTTGAAAAACACCATGTTTCAGATGTATTTTTATTGGGTTTCTTCGTTCCGGTTTCTTTTCTTCGATTTCTTGCTATAATCAAGGGTGCGGATAATGTAAGCTGCGATGAAGATTTCGAGCAGACTGAGCGGTATGGCGAATATCAAGGTGCTGTAGGGTAAAACGTTGAGATTGCCAATGGTTATCCACATCATCACGAAAGCTAAAAGCCATGTGAGTAATGTGGTTTGCAAAAGATTGAAGCGCTTTTGTATAATGTAAATGGCGAGTGCCAGACAAAACGACCACACGCACCACATGATGTTGTTGAGGGTAGAGGATGGAAAGAGTAGACCGAGTTGCTCATAATATTGATTCCAATTGGTTTGTAGAATCAGGTTGTTTCGTACAAACTCGGATACGCTGATCCAAGCAGTGGCAAGTAGTAAAATACCGATGATTTTGTATGGCTTCATAGTGCATCGTGTTTTGTTCGTTAAAACGGATAATTCGCGTTATAATAAGAACAGTTGCTTTTTGTAAGATGTTTGTGCGGGGAATAAAAAAAGCGGATCTTCCGATTGGAAGACCCGCTTTGATATGAGGTTGTTTGTTTTTACTTCTCAGCAGAAGGATTACAAACCTTGACCGTGGCAGTTTTTGTATTTCTTGCCGCTACCACATGGGCAAAGGTCGTTGCGTCCTGCATGTTTTTCAGCTTTTACCGGCTCTTGTTTTTGAGGTTGAGCTTCGCCTTGTGCGTTGAGCTCTTCTTTTTGAGTGCGGTATTTGCTATAATCTTGATGCTCTTCTACAGCTTCGGTAACAGGAATTGCTTGTTGCGGTTCGCTTGCTACTTCTTCTGCTTGCTGTACTTCTTGTGCAGGTTGTTCTTCACGTACCGGAATCTGACCTCTTGTAAGAATTGCTACAGCTTTGCGGTTCATCGTTTCGATCATGCTTTTGAACAAGCTAAACGACTCTAGTTTGTAGATCAACAATGGATCTTTGTTTTCGTAGCTTGCATTTTGTACCGAATGACGCAGTTCGTCCATTTCACGAAGGTGTTCTTTCCATGATTCGTCGATCGTGTGTAGAACTACTGACTTCTGGAATGCTTTAACGATCTCTTTTGATTTCGTTTCGTATGCTGCTTTCAAGTTACATGATACGTTGTACATGCGCTTGCCGTCTGTTACCGGTACAAGGATGTTTTCGTACATAGCACCTTGGTGTTCGAATACTTGTTGGATTACCGGATTCGCTACCTCAGTCATACGTTTCATACGGCGTTTGTATGTTTCGTTTGTAACTTCGAATAGTTTGTCGGTAAGTGCGTTTGCTTTCATAGAAAGGAATTCTTCTTTGGTAACAGGACATTCTTCTGCGAATACCTTGTATACGTCCATCTTGAATCCTTCATAATCTTGCATGTCGTGATGTGTTTCTACAACAGCTTTTGCTGTGTCGTACATCATATTAAGTACGTCTAGTCCGATACGTTCTCCCATTAGGGCGTGGCGGCGACGTGTATAAACTACTTCACGTTGTGAGTTCATGATATCATCGTACTCCAACAAACGTTTACGGATACCGAAGTTGTTTTCTTCTACTTTCTTCTGTGCTCTTTCTACCGATTTGCTAAGCATGTTGTGTTCCAATACTTCGCCTTCTTCAAAGCCTAGTTTGTCCATCAATGCCGCAATCTTATCCGATGCGAACAAACGCATCAAATCGTCTTCAAGCGAGATGTAGAATACAGAAGAACCCGGGTCTCCCTGACGTCCTGCACGACCACGCAACTGACGGTCTACACGACGAGATTCGTGACGCTCTGTACCGATGATGGCAAGACCACCTGCGTCTTTTACTTCTTTTGGAAGCTTGATGTCGGTACCACGACCGGCCATATTGGTTGCGATTGTTACCGCGCCCGGCTTACCTGCCAATGCTACGACTTCTGCTTCACGTTGGTGAAGTTTCGCGTTCAATACGTTGTGTGGAATTTTGCGTAGTGTAAGCATACGACCGATAAGCTCAGAGATTTCTACCGAAGTAGTACCTACAAGTACCGGACGGCCTTGTGCTACCAAACGATCTACCTCTTCGATAACGGCTGCGTATTTTTCACGTTTTGTTTTGTAAATACGGTCGTTAAGGTCTTTACGTTGGATAGGACGGTTGGTTGGGATTACCACTACGTCTAGTTTATAGATGTCCCAGAACTCTCCTGCTTCTGTTTCTGCTGTACCTGTCATACCCGAAAGTTTGTGGTACATACGGAAATAGTTCTGAAGTGTTACTGTTGCAAATGTTTGTGTTGCTGCTTCTACCGTAACGCGTTCTTTTGCTTCGATCGCTTGGTGAAGACCGTCTGAATAACGACGACCATCCATGATACGACCTGTTTGCTCGTCAACGATCATAACCTTGTTGTTCATCACTACGTATTCGTCGTCTTTTTCGAATAGTGTGTATGCTTTCAACAATTGGTTTACGGTGTGTACGCGTTCTGATTTAACGGCGTAGTTGGCAAGTAGTGCATCTTTCTTCGCTGCCTTTTCTTCGTCTGTCAAACCTTCATTTTCTAGTTCTGAAAGCTGACCTGCAATATCCGGTAATACGAAGAAGTGTGCGTCGTCAGACTTACCTGTAAGCAAGTCGATACCTTTATCTGTAAGTTCGATGCTGTTGTTTTTCTCGTCGATTACGTAGAAAAGATCATCGGTAACAAGGTGCATGTTGCGCATGTTTTCAGCCATGTAAGTAGACTCTGTCTTCAACATGGTTGCTTTGATACCTGGTTCGCTTAGGAACTTGATCAATGGTTTGTTCTTTGGATTACCTTTGAACGTACGGAACAACAACAATGCGCCTTCTTCTTTCTCTTTCGAATCTGAAGAGTTTAGTTTTGCTTTTGCTTCGGTAAGTAGTTTTTGGCAAAGTGCTTTTTGTGCGTTTACCACTACTTCTACGTTAGGGCAGAACATTTCATACATTTGATCGTCGCCTTTTGGAACCGGACCAGAGATGATAAGTGGTGTACGTGCATCGTCAAT
Source organism: Tannerellaceae bacterium (assembly GCA_051656605.1). GTDB lineage: Bacteria > Bacteroidota > Bacteroidia > Bacteroidales > CAMTPD01 > UBA12018. Next base: position 84,465 of record JBOGCF010000056.1, read on the forward strand.
CAATACTGAGTCGACCTCATCGACAATGGTATAGTTGTGTTTGCGTTGTACAAGATCGGCTGGACTTGTTGCCATGTTGTCGCGCAAGTAGTCGAAACCGAATTCATTGTTTGTACCGAATGTAATGTCGGCGTTGTATGCTTTGCGACGTGCGTCTGAGTTTGGTTGGTGTTTGTCGATACAGTCTACAGATAAACCGTGGAACATGTAAAGTGGCCCCATCCATTCCGAGTCACGTTTTGAAAGGTAATCATTTACTGTTACCACGTGTACACCGTTGCGGGTAAGTGCATTCAAGAATACCGGAAGGGTAGCTACAAGAGTTTTACCTTCACCGGTTGCCATTTCTGCAATTTTACCTTTGTGTAGTACGGTACCACCGATAAGCTGTACATCGTAGTGTACCATGTCCCAAGTAACTTGGTTACCACCGGCTGTCCATGTGTTTTTGAAAATTGCGTCGTCGCCGTCGATGGTTACGAAGTCGTAACGTGTTGCAAGTTCGCGGTCAAAGTCTGTTGCTTTTACACGAATCTCAGGGTTTTGAGACAGACGACGTGCTGTATCTTTTACGATGGCAAATACCTCAGGAAGTACATTGTCAAGTACAACCTCCATCTTGTCTGTAATTTCTTTTTCGATCTTGTCGATCTCAGCCCAACGCTCTTCACGTTCGTGTAGTTCAAGCTCTTCGATGCCTTCACGAAGTGATGCGATTTTAGCTCGCTCGTCTGCTACGTAGTCTTGAATTTCTTGTTTGATTTCGTCGATACGTTGACGGATTTGGTCGTGAGAAAGTGATTCTAACGATGGGTAGATTGCTTTGATCTTTTCAAGATACGGTTCAATTTCTCTTAGGTCGCGCTGTGACTTGTTGCCAAACAGCTTCATCATGAATTCGGTAAATCCCATTGTATGTTGTTTTATTTTTTGCGTAATGAAATGAATCAGGTAACAAATTAGCTGGTGCTATCTTTTTTTAATTGTTGCGTCGAGTCATCGTGTTTGTTACCTGTAATTAGAAACTTCTCGAAGCGGTAGTTTTTTGCAAGCGTTTGGGGCGCGAATACGAAGTATGTGTGTAACCGTAGGTGCTACTTCTGTTGCCTTAATTTCTCGGCGGGTTTGTTCTGCTTTGATGCCCGAACCAAGAAGTACCAAAGGTGTTGGTACGGCATAGTTCTTAACAATATTATTTGCTTTGTTAAATTCTTCGTAGTTGATGCGCCATCCCGGTTGTAGTTCGATAAGCAGGTCGCCACGTTTCAGATGGTGTGTGCCGTTAAGCATGTTGGCACTCATCTGATTCCAGTCGCCGTTTTGAAGCTCATAGCTCGTTACAACTTGTTGGATACCGGTAAACTGTTGCACAAAGTCTGCTGCTTTACGTTGCAGTTCGGCCAGATTCAGCTTTTTGTCTTCGGCTAGTTTACGGTTCAAAAAGATTTGATTGTCGTTGAATTCCTTTACCCAATCGCCTTGGCCATACGTAGCCATAAGGTACATGTTGAGTAATGCTTTGCAGCGTTTCGGATGGAATTCGCCCGCTCCGTTGGCAATGCTTTGCGTCGGATCTTCTTCGGTATGGTAATATCCGTTGCCGGTAAATACAACCAATGTATTGGCAAGACCTACACTTTTGTCGATTGCATCGAGTAGCGACTCAATGTTTTGATCGAGTTTGCGATAGGTGTCTTGTATTTCAATCGAATAGTCTTTGTCTAATGCTTTGCGATAGTTGCCTGCATAATAGGTTACTGCAAGGTAGTCGGGACAAGTACGTTTTCCTAGTCCGCCAAATTCGAGAAAACGTTTGGCTAGCGTCGTGACTTCGTCGTTGACAAGAGCCGACGTTTTGTAATTCAAAAAACGATTGGCGATTTTCGAATTAAAACTATACTTGAACGGTGCTTCGGTTGCGCTGTAACAAAATGCATTGTATTGCTCGAGCGGAAGGGCCGGACTCCAAGTCATGGTTTCGGCACGTGCAGCAAGCGATTCGTTGCTGTTGTTGTATTTTTCTACGTACCAAGGTACGTTTTTGTAGTAAGTAGTTGTTGCCCATTTCCCTTTGTAGTCGTCGATCCAAAAGGCTCCGTTTGCAGCATGTCCTGCCGAAATAATGGCACTGATGGCATTCGGTGCAATGGAGTATACGTCGCTGTTGCCTCGAGACGCAATCTTCAGTTCATCGCCGATTGTGGATGAAAGTAGATTTTTAGGGGAAAGGTTTTCGGATGTAAAGTTGCCAAGATACTCAGGGTCGTTTAGTGCTGAGACTTCTTTCTTTTTCTCAATGTCGTACCATTGAGCAGTGGTGATTCCGTTGTAGTTGGGGTTTGATCCGGTAAACAATGTTGCCATTGTGCTACCTTCGTTTAGATTTGAGAATTCAAACAAAACGTTATCATATACCAACCCTTCGTTAAACAAGCGTTTAAAACCTCTTTGTCCGAAATAACTTTGAAAGTATTGAATGTAGTCTCCTCGCAATTGGTCTACAGTAATGCAGACAACAAGCTTGGGCGCCTTTTGCTGCGCTTCCAAATTTGTTATGGCCAGTACGGCTATAAGCGAGGTTAGTATTCGTTTCATTTTCGTTTGTTTCTTAGATAGTATATAATATTGCTTCCCGATCTGCTCCAGAGTGTAAGGATAAGTGGGATAAAGGCTATATTAAAGTGCTGGGGTATCCATTTGATGCAAAGCAAAAAGATACTTAGCGCGGCAAAGTTAATAAAATGATAGAAAATCACACCTTTTTCAGCTCTTTTTACCCAGATTAATGGGATTATCAATAAATGTAAAGGTTGAAGCCAACATAGATTCCAGTTGGGCGACATGCACGGATGCTCTGATATAAAGGTTAGAAAGACTAGAATGCAGCCACTTATGCCGGCTATTGTAAAGAGAATTGTGTCGAAAATTCGAGCGGGTATTTGTTTCTTGAATTTTAACTGAGTGAATGATATTAACAAGCACAAGACAAAAATCAGGGTGCAGGTTGTGTTGGGTGAAAAGATCGTTAATGCCGAAACTTCTTCTTCGTACGGAATAGCTTCGGTAAGTTGTACGGTTTCTTTGACCAACGGAATTTGTATTGAGTCTTTTTGGATGATTGCTCCTACAAAAGCTGCTTCGAGTTTTGCGGGTAAAAACATCTCTTCCATGGCTGTTGCTTCTCTATCCGAACTTGCACCAAGAGCAAGATCTGTGCCAAATGTGCCCCAGGTGTTGGGCTTGGTGCATTGATTGGTCATCTGTCTGAATGTATACAGCTGCGTTGGTTTTGGATAGATGACTTTGCCGCTGATGTTGTTCGTAATGATATCGCGTGGTCTTGTCGCGCAATTGTCGAAAAAGAAGTTGTAACGATATACTCGGTTCTCCGGTTGCATGTTGATCAATAATGCATCCCATATTTTGTTTTTCTCAATTGAATCGAGGTTGATGATTTGCTCGGTTACGGCTACTCCTTTCATTTGATATTCGATCATGAAGTAATGGAAGTTGCTTGCGCCAATTTTATAATCGGTTTCTCCCTTTGCAAAGCGGTAGGCAAAGAATGGTTGATCAAACGAAAATATACCGTAATGAAATATTGTATCAAGATTTTTTGTTGGATCTTGCACACGAATGGCGGTGTGTCCAAACTGAGCGTAGAGCTCTTCTTGCCACGGTGAAGTTGTTATCAAGCTGATTTGTGCGGAGTTGTCGAGGGCCAACGCCTTGAACGAAATCATTAGAAGCAGGAAAAGGGATGTTAGTTTGGATCTCATATATGATCGATGTATTGTCGTATTATTAATAGATGCGACAAATGTATATATATGTACTGAATTAATGAAATATGTTTTCAATCTTTCTTATTTACGTGATAAAACAGTTGGTTGGATGGTTTTGTTTAAGCGGTTTTGGAGATTAATTAAATTTTTTAGTTTGTTGATTGTTAGTGTTTTGTCTTATTTATTTTGATGTTTGTTTTATGGTAAGTTGCAGATGGTTAGCGTGATAGGTTGTTTTTGTCTTTTGAGGCGAAAAAAGTTTTCAATAAGGAATTTTGATGTCTGTAAGTCGTTTTGGATGTAATGTGTTGATAATGAGTACGGGTTGAGACCTGCTCAATCCCCTTATTTTGTAAGAAAAAACAAAGTTCAGTGTAACGGGTGAATAGGCGAGCGGGGGTGTCGGATCTCTTTTTCTGTTTTGCTATTGATTCTGAAGTATATTGACACTTTTGAAGCACAATTGTAATAAGATTGAGTAAAAAATGACCATTATCAGAAAAGGTTTGTATGCTAATTCATTCCTTTTGCTTTACTTTGCGGAAAAATAGTGTAGAAAGTGAATTTGGTAATTGATCAAGGAAATGCTTCCTCTAAGGTTGCAGTTTTTGAAGACGGCCGCTTGTTGGAGAGTTTTGTCATAAAGGTTCTTACGGTTGATGGACTGAAAGCGGTGATTGATAAGTATCCTGTTAAAAACGGAATACTTTCGTCTGTTATTCAGGAAAATGAACCCGTGAAAGAGTATTTAGAGTCGGCGTTGGATCAGTTTTTTGTTTTGTCTCACGAAATGAAACTGCCAATTCGTGTTCTATATAAAACTCCGAATACGTTGGGCCGAGACAGACTTGCAGCTGTAGTAGGAGCACACTCCATTAAACCTGGGCATAATCTATTGGTGATCGATGCCGGTACTGCTATCACATATGAGTTTTTAAATGCTGAAGGGTGTTACATGGGAGGAAATATCTCTCCGGGTATGAAGACTCGTTTTAAAGCATTAAACTATTATACGCAGAAGTTGCCATTGCTTAATGAAGATGGTGATACTCCGGATTTAGGTGATTCTACCGAGACTGCAATACGTTCGGGAGTAGTAAATGGAGTTGTTTTTGAGATCGATGGATACATCAATTCGTTGCGCTCGAAATATTCGGATCTTTTTGTTTTTTTAACGGGTGGTCATTCGTTTTATTTTGAAAGACGATTAAAAAACTCCATCTTTGCGGATATCAATTTAGTATTGATTGGATTAAACACAATCTTAGATTATAATGTTGAGAAGTAAAAAAGTTGTTGCATTATTTAGTGCTTTAATATTATCTCAAGTATCATTAATAGCGCAGAATAATACCAATTCTCCATATACCCGTTTTGGGTGGGGGCAATTGGCTGATCCTTCATTTGGTGCCGGAAAGGCGATGGGGGGTATCGGCTATGGTTTGAGAAACAATAAACAGGTTAACCCTTTAAATCCTGCGTCTTATTCAAACGTTGACTCACTTACATTTATGTTTGACATTGGTGTGACTGCACAGATGTCGCGTTTTGAGCAGGGAGGAACTAGTACCAAGAATTTTAACGGTAACCTCGAATACGTTGCAATGCAGTTTCCTATTCATAAGAAACTTGCGGTGAGCATCGGTCTTCTTCCAGTATCATTTGTTGGATATGAATATGGTTCTTCTGAAAAAGTTGATGGATCTGATATTTATGCAACACAGGTGTTTAACGGAACCGGAGGCTTGAGTGAAGTGTATGGTGGTATTTCTTACAAACCGTTTAATCGCTTCTCGATCGGTGCTAATATTGGTTATATGTTCGGTAGTGTGACACACAATCAACAAGTAGCTTATTCTAGTTCAGATGCTTATTCAACAACAAATATCCAGAAAGTTAGAGTAAGTGACATGAAGTTCGACTTAGGTATTCAATATACGCAACCATTTGGCAAAGATAAAAGCTTGACATTGGGTGCTGTGTATTCTCCGAAGATGAAAGTAAATGGCACTTCCTATAACTATACAATAGTAGGCCAGAGTGAGAATCAAGGAGATACTATCCGTGGGCAGAAGTTTGATATGCCGAACTCTTACGGTGCAGGTTTTACTTTTGTAAAGAAGGATAAGTATATGTTTGGTGCTGACGTACTTTACCAACAATGGAAAGATACGCGTTTCTTCGATAATTCAGAAGCTTTCAACAATAGATTTCGTGTTGGCTTTGGTGGTGAATATACCCCCGATGCAATGGCGCGAAATATCTTTAAACGTATGAAGTACAGAGCTGGTGCTTATGTAAATAATTCATATGTGAAGATTGATAACTCCGGATACGATGAGTATGGAGCTAGTATTGGTTTTGGTATTCCAATGCTCGATAACCGTTCGGTCGTGAATCTTGTTTTTGAATATGTAAAGATCAAGCCAGAAATAAGCAGGTTGATCGATGAACAATACTTCAAGTTTACCGTTAACTATACATTCAACGAACGTTGGTTCTATAAACAGAAGATTAAGTAACAACTAGGTTTTAATAATACATTGACTAAATAAAATATTCTCGAAATGAAAACGAAGGTTTTTTTGATCGCTCTAGGATGCACGATGGGTATATTTGGGGCTAGCGCGCAAAAAGGCGTTGATAATGGTACTCAGTACGGAAGTGGTGAGGATAGCGCACGTTGCGTTAAAAATATCAGTTTGTTTGTTCCGTTTGCAAAATCAGGAGACTTCAAGTCTGCTTATGAGCCATGGAAACTTGTATACGATGAGTGTCCGGGTTCTACAAAGAATATCTATTTGTACGGAGCTAAAATCCTAGCATGGCAAATTCAAAACGAAAAAGATCCAGCTAAGAAAGATGCTTTGATTGCAGAATTGATGAATCTGTACGACAAACGTGTTCAGTATTTCGGAGATGATAAGAAATATGGTAAAGATTATATCGTAGGAAATAAAGCTCAAGATTACTACGAATTCAAAAAAGATAAAGCTGACTCGAAAGAGGTATACAAATGGACAAAAGAAGTTGTTGATGAGTTCAAACAAGAAACAGATCTTATCGCAATGTCTATGTTTATGTATTCTTCTTTGAATATTTTGGCTTCAGACCAAACTCACAAAGAAAATTATATCAAAGACTATTTAACTTCGACTGCTTATCTTGATCAGCAACTTGCAAAAATGAAAGCTGCTAATATCGCGAAAGAAGTAGAGAAGATTGAAGCTGTTCGTGCAGGTATTGATCAAGCATTCGCTACAAGTGGTGCTGCAGACTGCGAAACATTGCAATCGATCTATGGTCCTAAGATTGAAGAAAACAAAACAAATATCGAATCTTTGAAAGAATCATTGGCTTTGTTGCGTCGCATGCGTTGTACAGAAAGTGATGCTTATCTTGCTGCTGCAAAATATGCGCACCAAATTCAGCCAACTGCTGAGTCTGCAATGGGTATGGCTAAGCAAGCTTTGAAAAACAAAGATTATTCGACAGCGATGAAATACTACGAAGAATCTGCTCAAATGGAAACAGATAATTTGCAGAAAGCTGAGTTGTATTATAGTATGGCTGTAATGTCTTACGAGCAAAAGAACTTTGCACAAGCAAGACAATATTGTAACAAAGCAGTAGAGTTTAATCCAAACTATGCAGCTCCATATATGTTGGTTGCTACAATGTATGCAACATCGGCAGCTTCTCTTTATCCTGGTGATCCGGTAATGCAAAAGGTTGTTTACTATTTGGTTATCGATAAGTTGGAAAAAGCAAGATCTGTAGATCCTTCATGTGCAGATCAAGTAAATCCAATGATTTCTAGATATCGTAGCTCATTGCCATCTAAAGAAGATGTCTTTATGCACCCTGATTTGGAAAATGGTAAAACAGTAACTATCGGCGGTTGGATTGGCGAAAGAACAACTATCAGATAATATTTGATATGACAAATAAGCGTATTCACGAAAATACGAGAAATAAAAAGAGCATAACAACCGCACTTAGTGTGGTTGTTATGCTTCTCTTTTTCATAGGGTGTGGGAAAGAGAAGACTGAAGTGATTCCTTCAGTGTTGAATCCGGATTCCATTTATATGATGCGCACAACAGATGCAACGTCTCTTATTTCAGATTCTGGCTATACCCGTTATCGTTTGACTGCACCCGAGTGGTTGATGTATTCGCGTGCAACCGAGCCATACTGGTATTTCCCAAAAGGAGCGTATCTGGAGAAGTTTGATACATTGTTTAATGTTGAAGCAACTGTAGTGGCTGATACCGTAACTTATTTTGATAAGAAAAGATTATGGGAGCTGGTTGGTAATGTACATATTGAAAATGTGGACGGAACAAAATTTGACAGTCAAGAGTTGTATTTAGATGAGCGAAATGATAAAGTTTCATCAACAAAGTATATTCGTATCGAGCAAAAGGATGGAAGTATAACGACAGGTATTGGTTTTGAGTCGAATATGGAAATGACCGATTATCGTATACTTTCTGCGGCAGGTGAGTTTATCGTTAGTGAAACAAAAAATGATACAACGGCTGCTACAAATGAAATCGCAGACTCTGTAACAATAAAGACAGATTCGATTAAAAAATAGTTATGAGCACAACGATTACATACGTTCTGGTTAGTTTAGCTTTTTCAGCTTTCTTTTCAGGAATGGAAATTGCGTTTGTTTCGGCTAATAAACTAAGAGTCGAAATTGAAAAGAAAAACGGAATATCAGGAGCGATTATTGATATCTTTCTCAAAAATCCGAATCAATTCATTTCGACAATGTTGGTTGGGAACAATATCGCCTTGGTTGTATATGGTTTGCAGATGGCACTACTCCTAGAGCCGGTTATAAAACTCGTTGTGCATCAAGAAGCAATCGTTGTTTTAATTCAGACTATTTTATCGACACTGTTGATTCTTTTTGCCGGAGAGTTTATTCCTAAAACGATATTTAAGATCAATCCGAATATGGCCTTAAATATCTTTGCTATACCTTTATTTGTATTCTATATCGTACTCTATCCGATTTCGATCTTTACCTCATTTATCTCACAACTTATATTGAGGGTTTTAGGATTGAAAAAAGACGGTGCAAATACTCGTACACTTGGAAAAGTGGATCTAGATTATTTTATTCAACAAAGTATTGATGATTCATCAGAGTCTTCAGAGATGGATACGGAAGTGAAGATTTTTCAAAATGCACTCGACTTCTCTAGCGTAAGACTTCGCGACTGTATGATTCCTCGTAACGAGATTGTAGCTTGTGAGTTAAGTGCGAGTTCAGATGATTTGCGAGCGAAGTTTATAGAAACCGGTTTGTCAAAGATCTTGGTATATAAGAACAGTGTCGATGATATTGTAGGGTATATTCACTCTTCCGAATTATTTAATAAACCAGACGACTGGACCAAACAAATCAATACCATTTCGCTTGTGCCTGAAACAATGGCAGCAAACAAATTGATGAAAGTGTTGATGCAGACTAAGAAAAGTATAGCTGTTGTTGTGGATGAGTTTGGCGGAACATCCGGTATTGTAACGTTGGAAGATTTAGTAGAAGAGATTTTTGGAGACATTGAAGACGAGCATGATGTGAAATCATTAGTCGCAAAACGCATTTCCGAAACCGAATTTGTACTATCAGGACGTTTAGAGATAAGTACGGTCAATGAAAAGTTTGGATTATCATTGCCGGAGTCTGATGAATATTTAACATTAGCAGGCTGGATTCTTCATGTTTGTCAACGTTTCCCAAAATTAAACGAGACCCTTAAGATTGATAAATACACTTTTAAAATATTGAACGTTACCTCTACGAAGATCGAATTGGTGCGACTCAAACTAGAGGAGTAGCGATTTTTTTTCTCTAAAATAGTGTTTAATGTTCTTTTGTTTGTATCTTCGTGCGATATAATTGAAAAAAATATAAACTTAAAAAAACGATAAAGATAGATGGCAACGCTTGAGAAAATTAGAAGCAAGGCAGGATTACTGGTAATCGTTGTAGGTTTAGCATTGTTCGCCTTTATTATTGGAGACTTTCTAAACTCTGGAACGGCTTACTGGAGACACTCACAGGAAAAGATCGCCGTGATCGAAGGAATTCCCGTTAACATTCAGGAATATCAAAAGAAGGTAGATGAGATGACAGAGATGTATAAATCTCAAACTGGTATGACAAACATTCCGGAAGAGTATGCTTCTCAAATCCGTCAGACTGTTTTTGATACAATGGTACGCGAAATCGTATTGGGAGAGGAAACTTCAAAACTAGGAATGGAAGTTACACCGGAAGAACTATTTGATATGGTTCAAGGTAACAATATTTCTCCAATTATTCAACAAATGGGAATGTTCAAGAATCCACAAACTGGTGCTTTTGATAAAACTCAACTGTTGAACTTCTTGAAAGCAATTAATGATGACGCTTCTGCGGTTTCGGGTGAGCAAGCAGCTCAACTGCAACAAGCAAAAGACTTTTGGTTGTTTTGGGAAAAGAACATGAAACAACAACGTTTGGAAGAGAAGTTTGCAACATTATTGTCGAAAGCAGTTTCTGCAAACAATATTGATGCTTTGGATGCATTCGAAGCTTCTTCAAACAATGCTGATATCGCTTATGTAATGCAATCTTATTCTACAATCGCAGATTCTTCTGTAGTTGTAACAGATGCTGAAATTGAAAAACTATACAACCAACGCAAAGAAGCTTTCAAACAAGCTGAAGGTAGAGTGGTTAGTTATATCGCTGTAGATATCGCACCAAGTCAGGAAGACTTTGATAAAGTTAGCTCTGATATGGAAAGCGTAAAAACAGAACTTACAGCAGCAGGTGCAGCAGACGTTGCAGATGTTGTAAATGACAACTCAGATATTCCTTTCCTTGATGCATATCTTGCTGGTGGATCTATGGATGCTGAAATGAAAAACTTCGTTCAAAATGCTAACGAAGGAGAAACTTATGGTCCGGTGTTTGAAAACAACACTTACAAGATGTTTAAGCTTGTGTCTAAAGTTTCTGCTCCAGACTCAGTATTGGTAAGCCAAATCTTGATCCCTAACATGGGTGATGAGAAGCGTGCAGCACAATTGGCAGATAGCTTGAAAACTGTGTTGAAAGGTGGCGCAAACTTTGCTGACATCGCAAAACAATATTCTGCAGATGGTGCAGCACAAAACGGAGGTGAGCTTGGTTGGTTTACTGAAGCAGGTGCTTTGCAAGCTGTAGATAACAACTTCAAAAACGCGATCTTTAATGCACCGCTTAATGAAGTTGTAGATATGAAAACAATGTATGGTACTCACCTTTTGAAGGTAACAAAGAAAACAGCAAACGTAGACAAATATAAAGTTGCAAACGTTCAAATGACTGTTTCTCCAAGTTCTCGTACATACAGCGGTCTTTACAACGATTTGAATCAATTCGTTGCTAAGAACGGAAGTTCGGACAAAATGGAAGGCGCCGCTTCTGATGCTGGTTACACATTCATGAAGAATGTACCTGTTACAGGTGCTGATCAAACATTGGGTGCTGCTAAAAACTCACGCCAAGTAATTCGTTGGGCATTTGGTGCAGACAAAGGTACAGTATCTGAAATCTTTGAAGCTGACAACCAATTTATCGTTGCGATCGTAGAAGGTAAAGTAAAAGAAGGATACAAACCAGTTAAATCTGTAGCACCAATGCTTAAAGCTGAACTTGTAGCTCAGAAAAAAGGTGAGATGATCATCGCTGAACTTGCAAAGAAAAGCTGTACTTCTCTAGATCAGTATGCAAACGCAATCGGTTCTAAAGTTGATAGCGTTAAATTCGTAGGCTTCGATACACGTCGTATTACAAATATCGGTTTCGAACCTAAGATCAATGCAGCAGTTGCAGGTGCTACACAAGGTAAACTATCTGCTCCGATTGCAGGAAACAACGGTGTTTATGTGGTACAAATCACAGCCGTAAACAAAGATGCTCAACCTTATGATGCAGCAGCTGAAAAAGCTACATTGAATGCATCAAATGCATATCGTTTGAGCTTCCAAGCTGTTCAAGAGCTTATCAACAATGCAGAAATCGAAGATAATAGAGTTCGTTTCTATTAATCGTTCGTAGATAAATAACAAAGAAAGGTCATTTCGATTATCGGAATGACCTTTTTTTATTATCTTCGAATTTATAGTAACAAAACTAGTGTTTCTTAATCACGTAAATTTGTGTAAGTTTGCATTCTAACTTACGAATAATACAAGTATGGCAAAGAAAAAATTATTGGGAATGACCCTGAACGAGTTAAAAGAAGTGGTTCAGGAAGTAGGATTGCCGGGCTTTGCTGCAAAGCAAATTGCAGACTGGCTATATAAAAAGCGCGTTGTTTCCATTGATCAGATGACAAACATTGCCGTAGCCAAACGAACTCTTCTTAGCGAAGCATATGAAGTTGGAGCTGTGCCTCCTTCCGAATTTGTGAAATCTGTAGATGGAACAATCAAATACCTTTTTCAAACACCTTCAAACAACTATATTGAATCGGTTTACATTCCTGACAAAGAGCGTGCAACGTTGTGCGTATCTTCGCAAGTAGGATGTAAGATGAACTGCCTGTTTTGTATGACCGGGAAGCAAGGCTTTACCGCAAACCTTACAGCTAACGAGATATTGAATCAAATTCAATCGATTCCGGAGTCGGCACAATTGACCAACCTTGTTTTCATGGGGATGGGTGAACCTCTCGATAACGTGGAGCAGTTGTTTAAGGTTCTTGAAATCCTGACGGCCGATTATGGTTATGCCTGGAGTCCGAAACGAATCACCGTGTCTACTATTGGTGTGATGAAAGGATTGAAACGATTCTTGGAAGAAAGCTCATGCCACTTGGCAGTGAGTTTGCACTCTCCATTTCCGGAAGAGCGCTTGTCGATCATGCCGGTAGAAAAACCGTTTCCGGTAAAAGAGGTTATTGATCTAATTAAGCAGTATGACTTTGAGCACCAACGTCGCGTATCGTTCGAATACATCATGTTTGAAGGATTTAACGACACACTGCGTCATGCCGAAGCATTGCGCCAGTTGGTCGAAGGGCTGCATTGTCGTGTGAATTTGATTCGTTTCCATGCAATTCCAAACGTTGATTTGCAGAGCTCAAACGAAAAGAATATGACTGCATTTAGAGATTATCTAACGAAGAAAGGAGTGATCTGTACCATTCGCTCTTCGCGTGGAGAAGACATATTTGCAGCATGCGGAATGTTATCTACTGCGAAAAAGCAAGAACAAAATGGCATAGAAAATTGCTAATAATATAAACACATCTACTATGAAACGACTAAGTTCTCTGATTCTGTTTATCTGCATGATGGTAGGGATTACCTCATGTAAAGATGGAGCGCCCGTATTTGTAAATTCAACAGGTGCACCGTATGATTTGGTACTTGTAATGGATCAGGCTCAGTGGAAAAGCCCGATCGGTGACGAAGTATTCAACGTCTTTAACGCTGATGTTCCGGGTTTGCCTCAAAGCGAGCCTCTATTTAAGATCAATTACACTCCGCCAAAACATTTTGACCGAATCATGAAGCTGGTTCGTAACATTGTATTGGTAGAGATCAATCCGGAGCGTTACTCTCAAGGAAAAGTTTCTTTCTCGCGAGATTTGTGGGCAAAGAATCAATTGATTGTAAAGATTCAAGCACCAGATGATGCAGCAATGAAGGCATTACTGGATGAAAAGAAACAATACATTGTAGACTTGTTTGTAAACAACGAGTTGAAACGCGTAGAAGCTATTCTTAAAGATGGATATAGCAAAGCAGCCTACGATACTGTAATGGACGTTTTCGGAGTTGAGTTTAGAGTGCCTCAAGAATTGAACAAAATGAAACGTGGCGAAAACTTTATTTGGTTTTCAAACGATGCCGGATCGGGTCGTCGCGACTTATTGATCTATTCATTCCCTTTCACAGATCCGAAAACCTTTACACAAGAATACCTGATCGCAAAACGCGACTCTGTAGTTAAAGTAAACATTCCAGGCGGACCAGAAGGTTCTTATATGGTAACCGAAACGTTGATTCCTCCGGTAATGAAAGATCTCAACTTCAGAGGCGACTACGCTGCCGAGCTACGCGGATTGTGGAAAATGCACAACGACGTAATGGGTGGTCCTTTCGTATGCATTGCACGCTTGGATAAATCGACCAATCAAGTAATCGTAGTAGAAGGATTTGTATACGCTCCTGAAAAGAAAAAACGTAACTTTGTACGACAATTGGAAGGCGCATTGCATACACTGAAATTTAAATCAGATAAAGAAACAGTCGAAGCTCAGCCAGTTCCAATTAGCGACGAGGTTGAAAATTAAGATACAATTGTTCATATGGAAAACAATCTAATAAAGGTAGGAATTACTCATGGCGATATCAATGGAATTGGGTATGAAGTGATCCTGAAAGCATTCTCCGATTCCCGATTATCAGAACTATGTATTCCGATAATTTATGGATCTTCTAAAATTGCTGCTTACCATCGCAAAGCGTTGGAGTTGCCGGCAATCAATCTAAATATCATTAACAGTGCTGAAGATGCGGGTCCAAACCGAGTAAACCTGATCAACTGTGTAGACGAAGACTTGAAAGTAGAACTTTCGAAAGTAACGCCTGCCGGAGGAGAAGCTGCTCTTCAATCCCTTCAAGCTGCGGTAAAAGATGCGCAGCGTGGAGCGATCGACGTGATTCTGACAGCACCGATCAATAAACATAACATTCAACGCGAAGGATTTCACTTTCCGGGACATACCGAATACTTCGAGCAAGAATTTGGCAACGGCCGTCGTTCGTTGATGATCTTGATGAACGATTACCTACGTGTTGCTTTGGTTACAGGGCATATCCCATTGAAAGATGTACCAGCTCAGGTAACTAAAGAAGAGATCTTATTGAAGTTGAAAATCTTCGACCACTCGTTGAAGTCCGACTTTGGTATCGAGTGTCCGCGCATTGCCGTATTGTCGCTTAATCCGCATGCCGGCGAAAACGGATTGCTAGGAACCGAAGAGGAAGAAATCATTATTCCGGCTATCAAAGAAGCAGAGAAGAAAGGCATTTATGCTTTCGGACCATACGCTTCCGACGGATTTTTCGGATCATCGTCGTATGATAAGTTTGACGGAGTACTGGCAATGTATCACGATCAAGGGCTTACGGCATTCAAAACCATTGCAATGGAAGATGGCGTAAACTTCACGGCCGGATTGTCTATCGTGCGCACATCTCCTGCACACGGAACGGCGTATGATATCGTTGGTCAGAATATTGCATCGGAAGAGTCGTTTAGAAAAGCGCTCTATGCCGCACTCGATATTTATCGTAATCGTGTAAGCTACAGAGAAGCAACAGCCAATCCGCTTAGAAAGCAATACTTTGACAGAAGTTCGGATAATGTAAAACTCGATCTTACAAAAGACGATAATGAAGATATCGTAATGACAACCGTATAATAACTACGTATCAAATATGAAAGCCTTTGAGATGTAACATGGTAAAACATGGTTTGCAACTCAAAGGCTTTTTGTTTTTTACAACTGAAGGTATCGTGAAAAGAGAATCGTTTGATGCCCATCAAACAATTTAAAACAAGCGAAGAATAAATCGTTCGATGCCCATCAAACGATTTAAACCTAGTGAAGAGCGAATCGTCAGGTGGCGGTCTGACGATTTAGTTATAGTGAAGAATGAATCGTCAGGTGGCGATCTGACGATTCGCCGGTTATAGAGACGTAAAACGTTTATGGTCGAAAATGCAAATAATTTACATGTAGTTGAGGTCTGAAAATCAAGGTGTCTGTTGCAGTAGAAGGAATAGTTATTGTATTTTTGCAACCCTTTTATAGAGTCTATTGTTACATATTCGAATTGGAGTCTGGCAAAGCTTCGATGTAAATAAAATATTACTCAGATATTACAAATGTGAGTAGTTTTTTTGCTTTAAGTATCAATTTTGTTGATTTCTGTTGATAAATATGTGTTAATTTCAATTGAAACTTTTGTGATACATAGATAAATTGACAAATTTGCAAGCTCTAAGAAAAAAGGAGTTTAACAGATATGAACTATGCTATAATAGCTGCCGGAGAAGGTTCCAGGCTAGCTCAAGAAGGTGTTAAGTTGCCGAAACCTCTCGTGAAGCTCAACGGAGTTGCATTGATAGATCGACTAATTGATATATTTGAAAAGAATAATGCATCATCGATTACGGTAATCGTAAACGAAGAGATGCTACAGGTGCAAGAGCATTTAAAGACTAAAAAACTGAGTGTACCTTTTAATTTGGTCGTAAAGTCTACGCCTAGTTCGATGCATAGCTTTTTTGAGCTGAGCAAGTTTCTCGAAGGCGAACGCTTTTGTCTTACTACGGTAGACACGATTTTTAAAGAAGACGAGTTTGCCAAGTATATTGCTTATTGCGAACAAGCAGGTAGCGAAGAAGGCGTGATGGCAGTAACCGATTATATCGATGACGAGAAGCCTTTGTACATCAAAACAGACAACCAGAATCAGATAGAGAACTTCCTGGATCAAAACGACGGGACATGTAATTATATCTCTGGAGGTATCTATTGCCTTACACCAAAAGCAATTGATGTTTTGAAAGATGCAATGGATAATAACATACATCGGATGCGAAACTATCAGCGATTACTAGCCGAAAAGGGATTAAAACTTACCGCTTTCCCATTTGCGAAGATTGTAGATGTAGATCATGCCGAAGATATTGAGAAGGCCGAAGCTTTCTTAAGATCTTAATGAAAAGAATTGAAATGAATAAAATCGAAATAGCAGGTATTAAAAGAGCAAATCAGTTTTCACCCAATCATATCGATAATGATGCTGCCATATTCAATATGTCGGCCGATTATCTGCGTGAAAAAGGATTTGTTGTAAATGAATACACCGAAGACGAATTTTTAAACTCTGACATTAAGGAAGAGTTTATCTTTAATATGGTTCGAGACTGGAGAAGCATCAAGAAGCTTCAACAACTCGAGTCAAATGGCGCCGTTGTAGTAAATTCCGGATTCGGAATCGAAAACTGTACGCGCGAAAAGATGACACGCTTGTTGATGACCAACAATGTGCCACATCCCGAATCCATTATCAAAAAGACAAACTTCGAGTCGACACACGACCTGGAAGAGTTGGGCTTTTCTGATTGTTGGATCAAACGCGGCGATTTTCATGCTGTGCAAAAAGAAGACGTAACTTATGCTCGCTCTATCGACGAAGCTCGTAGTGTGTTGCGTCAATATGCGATGCGTGGTATCGAAACAGCAGTAATCAACGAGCACTTGGTGGGCGACCTTGTAAAGTTTTACGGAGTAGTTGGTACCGATTATTTCTATTGGTTTTATCCAAGTGATATCAAACACAGTAAGTTCGGACTTGAAAAAATCAACGGAATTGCCTGTGGTTATAAATTTAGCGAAAGTTACTTGAAAGATATTTGTACGCAAGCGGCACAAGTGTTGCGTGTACATATTTACGGGGGCGACTGTGTGGTGGCCGAAGATGGAACCATACGTATTATAGACTTTAACGATTGGCCTAGTTTTGCTCCTTGCAGAGATACGGCTGCTCCGATGATTGCAGAATGCATTCAAAGCGTGATCTTAAATAGTTTATAATAGCATACGTCAACTAACGAACGTAGAACCAATGAGTACAGAAACAAGAAAACCTTCTTTGGAGTCGACACTAAAGTCGATGGATACGGAAGAATTTATCGATATTCATTTTTATAGACCCATCGGTTATCGTTGGGCTCTCTTTTTTGATAAACTGAATATATCTCCCAATACGGTAACGATTTTGGGAATCTTTATCGGTGTTGCTGCCGGTATTTGTTTTTATTTCAACGATTTGTCGATTAATATCTTGGGAATGTTTCTCTTGATATGGGCAAACTCATACGATAGTGCCGACGGGCAGCTTGCTCGAATGACGGGCAAGAAGTCACCAATTGGTCGCATCCTTGATGGGCTTTGTGGCGATTTTTGGTTTATCACCATTTATGTGGCAATTTGCTTGAGGCTGATGCCCGAATGGGGTTGGTGGATTTGGGTTTTGGCAGCAGCTGCCGGACTTTCTCACCGCAAACAAGCTGCTCTTGCCGATTATTACCGCAACTTGCACTTGTTGTTTTTGAAGGGAAAATCAGGAAGTGAGCTTGAAAACTCAGTGCAATTGAAGCAGAAATATAAAACGCTTACCTGGAAAGACAATTTTATCCCGAAGCTATTTGATACATTCTATATCAAATATACAGAGGTGCAAGAGGGGGAAACTCCCAATATGCAACGAATGATGCATATTATCCATGAAAAATATGGAGAGAATGCTCCCGAGTGGTTTCGTACCGAATTTCGCACCTATAGTCTTCCTTTGATGAAGTATACAAATATGCTATCGTTCAATACACGAGTTATTGCTTTGTTTGTATC
The DNA here is from genome assembly GCA_051656605.1 of Tannerellaceae bacterium. Classification (GTDB taxonomy): domain Bacteria; phylum Bacteroidota; class Bacteroidia; order Bacteroidales; family CAMTPD01; genus UBA12018. The sequence continues at coordinate 102,739 of JBOGCF010000056.1, forward strand.
TCTATTGATAAATGAACCTTGGCTTTACTTTGTATTTGAACTAACTGTGCTTAACGGTATGTTGATTTACATGAAAATGACACACGAGCGTTTCTGTGCCAAATTGAGCTGCAAACTGGAAGGAGAAACAAAGTGAAAAAATCAGCGATCGTAAATAATATTCTTTTCGCTATCGGGATCTTGGCCGTTGGCATCATGGTTGCTAATATTGGATGGCAATCGATCTTGAAAAATATAGAAGATACCGGATGGTGGTTTCTTGCTGTTCTTGCGGTATGGTTGGTTGTATATGTATTGAATGCCCTGTCGTGGCGTTTGATTATTCGCAACAATTGTGAAGAGGCGAAACGCATTCCATTTCTATATATCCTGAAACTTACAATTACCGGATATGCAATCAATTGTTCTACACCTGTTGGACTGATGGGTGGAGAGCCGTATCGCATTCTGGAGTTGAAGAAATATGTAGGTACTACCAAAGCTACATCATCGGTTATTCTTTATTCGATGATGCACGTGGTATCTCACTTTTTGCTTTGGATGATTTCAGCTTTGCTTATTGCCGTAACCATTCCGATGGATGAGGGGCTTATCGGTACACTCGTAGGGGTATTTGTCGTATGCTTTGCTTTGCTGATCTTGTTCTTTAAAGGTTATAAAAAAGGGATGGTCGTGAAGGTATTTACCTTGTTGCGCAAACTTCCTTATGTGAAGAAGTGGGCAGTGAAGTTCTATCAAAACAACGAAGAGAAGTTGCAGATTATAGACGAGCAGATTGCACATTTGCATGGCAATCAGAAACGACGCTTCTATAGTTCGCTCGGACTCGAACTTTTGGCTCGCGTGGTAGGATGTTTAGAGATTTACTTTATTGTGCAAGCAATGGGCTTCGATATCACATTTATTGATAGTGTAATCGTTGTTGCTTTTTCATCCTTGTTTGCCAATATCTTGTTTTTCTCACCTATGCAATTGGGTACGCGCGAGGGGGGATATATATTGGCACTCAAGCTGCTTGCTTTGCCTGCCAATTTAGGATTCTCCGTGAGTATCATAACCCGCATTCGCGAATTATTTTGGATTGCGTTGGGTATGTTGATCATGAAATTACAACCAGATGCGAGCAATTTGCCTACACTGGAAGAAACACCATTAAATGTTGAAGAAAATGTTTGATTTAAATAAAATAAAGGGAATAATATTTGATTACGGTGGTACGATTGATAGCAATGGTATGCACTGGGCTGAAGTATTGTGGAAGGCATATCAGGAAGTGAAAGTTCCTGTGTCATACGAGGTTTTTCGTGATGCATACGTGCATGGCGAACGCACATTGGCTCGTGTTCCTATTATCAAGCCCGAACATACCTTCCTGGATGTACTGAAATTGAAGACGGAAATCCAAATTAATTGGCTTATTGAAAACGGTTTTTTGGTGAACGAAAACAAAAGTTTTGAATATTCTCTTGCGATTTCCAATCTATGTTATACCTTTGTTCGCGATGTTCATAAGATTGCTATACCTATTTTAGAGGAATTAAAACAACGCTATCCTATTGTAATGGTATCTAATTTTTATGGAAATCTTGAAACAGTATTAAAGGACTTTGGGCTATATGGCTACTTCGATGAAATAGTAGAATCGGCAGTAGTAGGCGTTCGTAAACCGGATGCTGCCATATTCGCTTTAGGCGTAAATAAGTTTGAGTTTAAACCAGGAGAACTTGTCGTGATCGGCGATTCATATACCAAAGACATTGTTCCGGCAACCCAAATTGGCTGCCAAACTATTTGGCTCAAGGGCAAAGGCTGGGGCGATGAAAAAGAAGGTGCAACAGCAGATGTTGTAATCACTAATTTTTCTGACCTTAAAGAAGTATTCAATTTATAAACACGACTGATATTGTTGATTCAGCCGAAATAAAATAAATATAGATATAAACGTTTTATTATGGAAAAGATTCAAGTCAAAGAAGCTAAAGGTAAACTTGGCGTTCTTGTTGTAGGTGTTGGAGGCGCAGTTGCTTCTACGTTTATCGCAGGTACATTAGCTGTACGCAAAGGCGTAGGTCTACCTATTGGTTCTATTACTCAGTTGGCTACTATGCGTTTAGGAAAACGTGAAGAAAACCGTTTCCCTAAAATTAAGGATGTAGTACCTTTGGCAGATCTAAACGATATTGCTTTTGGCGGTTGGGATATCTTCGAAGATAACATCTACGAAGCAGCAAGACACGCAGAAGTATTGACAGTAGAAGATCTAGATAAAGTTAAGGAAGAGCTTTCGTCAATCAAACCAATGAAAGCTGTTTTCGATCAAAACTACGTGAAGCGTTTACATGGTACTTGGGTGAAAGCTGCTCCAACTAAAATGGAATTGGCAGAACAAGTACGTCAAGATATTCGTGATTTCAAAGCAGCAAACAACTGTGACCGCGCCGTAATGATCTGGTGTGGTAGTACAGAAGTTTTCTTGCAAATGGAAGAAATCCACAAAGATTTGGCTAAATTTGAACAAGGTCTTAGAGACAATAGCGATTTGATCGCTCCATCTATGATTTATGCTTACGCTGCATTGTGCGAAAACGTTGCATATATCAATGGTGCGCCAAACTTGACTGTTGATATGCCTGCAATATGGGAACTTTCAGCGAAAAACAATGTTCCAATTTGTGGTAAAGACTTCAAAACAGGTCAAACAATGTTGAAAACAGTTCTTTCTCCAATGTTGAAAACTCGTATGTTGGGATTGAGCGGATGGTTCTCTACAAATATTCTTGGTAATAGAGACGGTGAAGTTCTTGATGATCCGGGTTCTTTCAAAACAAAAGAAGAAAGTAAACTATCGGTTATCGATAACATCCTTCAACCAGATCTTTACCCAGAACTTTATGGTAACGTATACCACAAAGTAAGAATCAACTACTATCCACCTCGCAAAGACAATAAAGAAGGTTGGGACAACATCGACTTGTTTGGTTGGTTGGGCTATCCAATGCAATTGAAAGTGGATTTCCTTTGCCGTGACTCTATCTTGGCTGCACCTTTGTGTCTTGACTTGGTATTGTTTACAGACTTAGCTGCAAGATGTGGTTTTAGTGGTATTCAAAGCTGGTTGTCATTCTACTTCAAGAGTCCAATGCACGACTTCGAGCACATTGCTGAACACGATTTGTTTATCCAATCTGTGAAGTTGAAAAATACACTTCGTAAAATCATTGGCGAAGAGACAATCGACTATATTGATTAATTCAATAAAATAAAAATATCATGAAGGTGTGTTAGAGGTGTTAGCCTCTAATGCACCTTCTTGTTTACTATAACAATATGAAAGATAAATTAATAAGTACAGATGATTTAAAAAAGTTACATCCTGCGCTGAGAGGAAAGCATGGAGATTTGTTGTTGAAAATCGCCTCAAAAGTGGCTGGGGTAGATAAGGCAAATCGAGTATATGATGACTCTAAGCACTTAGTGGGATTGCCTTTTGTCAATCATTTATTAGATGGATTGGGGATTAAGAGAATTGTTGATAATCCCGAAGCTTTACAAAATTTACCGGAAGGAGCATTTATTACTGTTTCGAATCACCCTTATGGGCATGTGGATGGTATTACAGCAATTAGCATAATGGGAGAGCAGCGAAATGATTATAAAATGATGGTAAACTGGCTTTTGAGTAATGTAGACTGCATGGAAGATTACTTCATTGGAGTGAATCCTTTTCAAGATGGAAAGCTTTCGGCTCGTTCTAGTGTTGCTGGAGTGAAGCAGTGTATGGCACATTTGAAAGACGGTCATCCGCTAGGTTTCTTTCCGGCAGGTGCTGTTTCGAAGAATAAAATAACGCATATTGAAGATCGAGAGTGGCAGCCAACGGTTGTAAAACTAATCAAGAATGCTCGTGTACCTGTAGTGCCGATGTATTTTACAGGTTCTAATTCATGGTTCTTCAACTTCTTGGATTTGATTGATTGGCGCTTGCGATCGCTCAGATTGGCTCACGAGTTTCACAATAAGCAGGGGCATGAGATTCACATTCGCTTTGGAGAAGTGATCTCCCCGGAAGAGCAAGATCAATACAAAGATGTAAAAGCCTTTGGCCAATTTTTGAAAGATAAAACATACGAATTAGCGGGTAAAAAGTATAAAAAGTAGTGGCAGCGCAGGTTTCGATTCTTTATTTCGAAAAATGATTTGTAGTTTTGTCATATTGAACTGAAAGATTTACAGGAAAAACGGATATGGTAAATAAAGTTGATACAAAACAAGTAAAGCAACGCTTTGGCATTATTGGTAATAATGCAGCATTAGACAGAGCGATTGAAGTGGCGTTGCAGGTTGCGGCAACAGATCTTTCTGTTTTAATTACCGGTGAAAGTGGAGTAGGTAAAGAGACATTCCCACAAATTATACATCAATATAGCGCACGTAAGCATGGTCAGTATATTGCCGTAAACTGCGGTGCAATACCCGAAGGAACAATAGACTCAGAGCTTTTTGGTCACGAAAAAGGATCTTTTACAGGAGCTTTGTCGGATCGAAAGGGATACTTTGAAGTAGCCGATGGAGGTACGATCTTTTTAGATGAAGTGGGGGAGCTTCCGGTTCCTACCCAAGCTCGACTACTGCGTATTCTAGAGTCGGGTGAGTTTATCAAGGTTGGTTCTTCTAAAGTGCTAAAAACGAATGTTCGTATTGTGGCTGCAACTAATGTAAACATGTTGAAAGCCGTAAAGGAAGGTAAATTCAGAGAAGATTTATACTATCGATTAAATACGGTGCCTATTCAGGTGCCTCCCTTGCGAGATAGACGTGAAGATATCGTACTGCTGTTTCGTAAGTTTGCGGCCGATTGTGCCGAAAAATATCGAATGCCAACGCTACGTTTGTCTGATGATGCAAAAGAAGCATTGATGGCTTATCGCTGGCCGGGCAATGTGAGGGAACTGAAAAATCTAACGGAACGAATTTCCGTAATTGAGCCCAATAGAGAGATTACCGCTTTTGAATTAAGAAAATATCTACCAGAGGCAGAATCGACACATCTACCGGTTTTAGTCCCAAAGCAGGAAGATCAAAAGATGTTTAACAACGAGCGTGAGATTTTATATCAGGTGTTGTTTGATATGAAAAAGGATGTAAATGAGTTGAAAAAGCTCGTACATGAGATTATGTCAGGTAATGTAGCTGTTGCCCAGGAGCAAAGTTACACACCGGCGCAAACAAACATACATCATACACCCGCGACAATTCATCCACAACCGATACATCAGATCGAAGAGCCTGAAGAGTATGTAGAAGAATCTCTTTCGCTCGAGGATGTTGAAAAAGAAATGATCAAGAAGGCTTTGGAGCGTCATGGTGGAAAACGTAAGAATGCAGCGAACGATCTAAAGATCTCTGAACGAACCCTATATCGAAAAATAAAAGAATATAATCTCGACTAGTTGCAATTGAATATGAATAGATATATTTTATGTCTGATCTCATTGGTAATCCTTGCTAGTTGCTCTATCTCATATAAGTTTAATGGAGCTTCTATCGATTACACGAAGATTAAAACAATCACGATCAAAGAGTTTCCCAACCAAGCTCCGTTGGTATACCCTCCTTTGTCTCAGATGTTTTCTGAGGCTTTAATTGATATCTTTACTACACAAACACGCTTGTCGTTTGTACCCAACAACGGCGATATTGAGTTGGAAGGTGAGATCGTTGGCTATGATTTAACGCCGCAAAACGTACAGGCAGATGCTTATGCTGCGGTAACCCGCTTGACTGTGAAAGTACGTGTGCGATATACAAACCGAAATAATCCGGATCAAGACTTTGAGCAAACGTTCTCTGCATATCGTGATTTTGACAGTTCGCAATCGCTCGATTCTGTACAAGATGAGTTGTTGAGAGAGATTGATAAAGAGCTTTGTGAGCTTATTTATAACGCAACGGTCGGTAACTGGTAATAGGGTATTATGACAACCAATGAACTTTATGCTTTACTAAAGACCCCGTCTTTGCTTAATGCTAAAACACTACCCGAATTAAAGGAACTACTAGCTATGTTTCCTTATTTTCAGGTGGTAAAGATGCTTTATTTAAAAAATTTGCATCAACTCAGTGATCCTTCATTTCCAGATGAATTGAGGCGTTTGGCTGTAGGTATTACAGACCGACGTAAGCTTTTTATGTTGATTGAAGGGGAGCGTTTTTTACAGTATCCGAAGCTTACTCAGCTTACTCAAAACGATCGTGAAGGTTTTACTTTAATTGAAGAATTTCTTACGGCTCGTAATGTGCCCGAAGCAGAAGCATTGTCGCTCGAGAATGAGGCTTTGGCTGCTTCTGTTTCAAATGATTATCTCTTTTGGAGTGGTGGCGATAAAACGACAGTGCGAGAGTCTTCTGAAGTGGTAGATAATAAGATGCAGCATCAGGACCTGATAGACTCTTTTATCTCTACAGATGAGACAAACTTTAGATTTTCATTTGAAGAAGAGGACGAAGACGTAGACGATTCAAAAATAGAAGAGGGGCAACAAGAGGATGTTCCAGAAAGTCAAGAAGATGACTTTTTTACCGAAACGCTGGCTCGTATCTACATAAAACAGAAAAGATATGAAAAAGCACTGGAAATAATTAAAAAGCTAAGTTTGAAATATCCCGAAAAAAATGTTTACTTTGCAGACCAGATTCATTTCTTGGAGAAATTGATTATTAACAGTAAAAATAAGCTATAAAGATGTACGTATTTATCTCGATTCTGATTTTGATCATTGCGTTGTTGCTGATCTTAATTGTATTGGTACAAAATTCGAAAGGTGGAGGTTTAGCTTCAGGCTTCTCTTCTTCAAACCAAATTATGGGTGTTAGAAAGACTACAGATTTCTTGGAAAAAGCTACATGGACGCTTTCGACACTTCTTATCGGACTTTGTATTTTGGCAGCAGCATTTGTACCACGTAGTAACGCAAGTGTTGAGTCGGAAATGAAACAACAAATTAACTCTACAGCTGCGCCAAGCACTGCTTTGCCTAGCTTTGGTACTTCAGATGGTACACAGCCTGAAGCACAACAACCTACAGAAGCTACATCTGGAGATTCTGTAACTGAATAAGAATATTTAGATTCACATCAATATTGTAAGAAGGCATCCGTTAAAAGGATGCCTTTTTTTATTGAAAAATATCAAACAAAGCAATGATGCCTGTTGTTTCTATTTTGTAAAGATGAAATTATGCGTATTCTTATAAAATATACCATTAGATTTGTTCTAGTAATACTAGTGTTGTTATTAGTATTACCTTTTTGCTTGTATATCCCTTTTATACAAGATTTTGCAAAAGAAAAAGCTGTGGATTACTTAGAAGTATCTACCCCTTATCATTACAACATTGAAAAAATACGATTGAAGTTCCCTCTTCGATTTTCTCTACAAAAGCTTTTAATTTCCGATTCAAAGGCTGATACCGTATTATATACAGGGGAGTTGCAAGCTCAAATAGCACTACTACCTTTGTTGAAAACCTCTGTAGTAGTTGAAGCTCTCAAATTAGATGAGGCCTATGTAAACTATACCGACTCTGCGCAGACTATGCTTCTTAACGGACACCTCGGTGAATTGTATCTTACAGCCCATAGTATAAATTGGAGCAAGATGGATGCAGTTATACCAGAAGTGGTTCTTAAAGATGCTCAGATTAAGTATATAGGATACAAAGCAGGGACGGAGCCTGATACCTCTGTAACCGTACTTCCGGCTTGGAATGTAGATATCAATAAGTTGGGACTTCTTGATGTTACTTTTGAAATGGATTATCGACCTTCTAATATCATTGTGAAAGCAAATGTGCCGAAGATTGAATTCACAAAAGGATTAATCAATCTTCAAAAGCAAGATATCGCGATTGAGACCGGATATTTAGAAGGTTCTGAATGTAATATATTCATGAGCTCCGATTCGGTATCGCAAGCAACAGATACAATCACTTCCACGGCAGCTTCACTTCCTTGGACCATCAAGGCTGCCAAGTTGGCACTCACAGATAATCGCTTTACGTATAAAATAGGAGAGACTACCGACTCGGTTGTCGGATTCAATCCATCGGACATTGTACTGGATAAGATCTCTTTTCAAGCAGATTCAGTCTTTAATAGCGGGATGCTTGTAAAGGCTAACATTAGCAAAGCTTCTTTTGCCGAGAAGTCCGGCTTGGAATTAAAAGAGCTTACAGGTAGAATTAATATTGATTCTACACAAATGAAGGTCGAAGACTTGAATCTTAAAACCGGTTATAGCTATTTGAAGGGAGATGCTCTGATATCTTCTTCTTTATTCGATATGAAACCGAATGCAACAATCGATTATACGCTTAAAGGGGTATTGGGGATGCAAGACTTATTTTTCTTTGCCGGAAACCCTCCCAAAGATATTTACAATCGATATCATGCACAAGCAATTACTTTGAACTCTTCAGCTCGCGGTACATTAGCTCAATTAAACAACATCACGTTGTCGGCTGTGCTGCCCGAATGCTTGGATATCGAAGGAAAAGGATCTTTCTCTAAGCTTTATGATACCAAGCAAATAAGCGGAAGTATGAATCTGAATGTCAAAGCAGCAGATCTTACCTTTATTCCAGCACTGCTACCGGATACTTCTATGCGCAATCAGTTTGCTGTGCCGCGTAATATTGCTTTGAATGGATTGATTAAAGTGAATTCTGGTAGTTGGATGGGAGATCTTGTTTTGCGTTTGCGTAAAGGTAAAGTAGCTTTACAAGGGATGTTTAATCCGCATCAGGAAATGTACAGCTTGAACGCTGCTATAGATACAATCAATCTAAAACGTTTTCTTCCCAAAGATTCTTTAGGTATCATTATCGCTAAAGCCGAGATTAAAGGAAAAGGTTTTGACTTACAACTGCCCAATTCGTTTGTTAATGCAAATATCGACTTAATCGAATTGGTAAATGCAGGCCACAGCTATAAGAATGCAACATTAAAGGCATTTCTCAAAGATTCGGTATATGGTGTAGATTTAAATGTAGATGATGAATATGTAAACATCACATCGAGTAATAAAGGTACACTGTCGAAAAAACATGTGAGCTTGGAGACTAAAACAGTTATACAACAGTTGAATCTCTTTAAACTTGGACTTTCAAATAAACCTATGGGGATCTTATTGGGGTTGAATGGTCAAGCTCAATATGACTTTAAAGACCATTTTGATGTGAACCTGGATTTTAATAATATCCAGTTTGCTGATGAAAAGTTTGTACATACGCTAGGTGATGTATCGCTTGCTGCACATGGAGTACAAGATTCTATTTTTAGTAAACTCTCTTCAGGCGACTTGATATTAACCACCTCTGTTGATGAGAATCTTCAAAGTTATCTAAAACGTAGTTCTATTGTCTTGGATAAAACCTTGGCAGAGTTGAAAAACTTTCGCCTTAATGCTAATATGTTAAGTGAAAGTCTGCCTCATTTTACATTGACAATGAAGGCAGGTAATGATAACGTATTGGCGAAGTATTTGCGTAGCAGTAAGATTAGCTTTAGAGAAGCAAACGTTTGGCTTGTAAATAATACGAACGAAGGTATTCAGGGCAAAGCCTATGCAACAAATATGCGTAGTGGACAAAATATAATAGACTCATTGGTTTTGAATGTTAATCAACGAACCGATAGTCTGACTTATTCTTTCAAGATGCAGAATCTTCCGGGTGGTACTCGTAAAGCTTACTTGGCAGAGGCTTTGGGGTATTGGGAAAGTAATGCGGCCGACTTGTTGTTGCAGTATAAAGATGCTTCAAATGTGAAAGGGCTTGACATTGGATTACACGCGCAAGTAGCAGATTCAATGTTGTCATTTCATTTGTATCCCGCAAATCCTATATTGGCATTTCAAACCTGGAATTTAAATACAGGTAACTTTATCGATATCAATACAAGGAAACAAGTTAAGGCTAATGTGGAGTTTGAGTCGGAAGGACGTAAGGCTTCTTTGACAACAGTAGATTCAGAAGATGGTATTCCTCAAGGTGCGATTAGACTTACAATTACAGGTATCGAACTTGATCGTTTAAGTAAATCGTATGCATTTCTGCCTTCTATGAGTGGACGCGTAGGACTTGGGGTGCAACTAGAGTCGAATCTAAAACGAATGGCTGTAGATGCCGGAATACAGATTGATAGTTTGGTATATAAAACAAATCCTGTAGGAAGTTTAAAGTCTGATGTCAGCTATTTGGCAGAAACGGATGGAACTCCTCAATTCTCAGGCTACTTAGATATTGACAGTATTCGCAGTGCTATTTTCTCAGGAAACTTAGCTTCAAAAACAGAGAACGAACACTACAGCGTAAAGCTAGATCGTTTTCCTTTGAAGATCGTAAATCCATTCCTTCCGGATGAAACAGCTACATTGTCCGGACTGCTAAATGGTGGATTAAGTGTTGGTGCGCATGATAAACGCTATGAGTTTAACGGGGATTTATTTTTCAATGATGCAAAAGTAAATGTATCGATGATTAATACAACGTTTGCTCTGGATAGCCAAAATATTGCGATTGAAAATAGTGTTGTACACTTTAATAAGTTTAGCTTGATTCCGCCCAACAAGAACTTGATGACAATGGATGGTACCATTAATCTAGAAAACCTGGAGAATATTCTGACAGATCTTTCTATTAAGGCAACAAACTTTCAGGTTATCGATGTGAGTCAGAAGGCAAGTTCTATGATTTTTGGTAAAGCTTATGTAGACTTGAATACAACCATAAAAGGATCGCTCTCTGCATTGATGATAAGAGGCAACATGACGTTGCTAGGCAATACTGATGTAACATATGTAATGCAGAACTCTCCTTTGCAGGTAAATGACAAAACAGCTCAATTGGTGCAGTTTGTTTCTTTCCGTGATACCAGTGAGGTAGATGCGATTCCGTTGTTGAAGGCACAAACCGGAGGGCTCGATTTGCTATTTACGATTGGGATCAATGATGCAGCTCAAGCAGGTATTTACTTGTCCGACGACGGTTCAAATCGCATAGAAATACAAGGTGGTGGTAACTTGGTTTATCAGGCTAGTCCGGAAGGAAGTACTTCTTTTACCGGTAGATATTCGGTGACAGGTGGTACGGTTGTGTACAATCCTCCGATCATCTCACAGAAAGTATTTAACATTCAGCAGGGAAGTTATGTAGATTGGACCGGCGATATGCTTGACCCTACACTTCATATCTCTGCTGTAGACAAGATAAAAACATCAGTAAAAGACGAAAGTACAGGAGCCACGAATCCGGTAACATTCAACGCGATCGTAAACGTGATGAATACATTGGACAATATGCAGATTACGTTCGACTTGGCAGCTCCAGACAATTCAACTGTTCAAGGACAATTGTCGTCGATGAATGCCGAAGAGCGCTCTAAGCAAGCCATGAATCTTTTGCTTTACAACATGTATAGCGGACCGGGTATGTCGTCGACTTCTTCGCAAATGAACGCAACGAGTATTCTAACATCATTTGTGCAAAGTCAGGTGAACGATTGGGCTCGAAATACACTTAAAGGTGTAGATATATCGCTTGGCGTTGATACGTATCAAGAGGGAACCGGCGATAACTTATCACAACGTACCGATTATACATATTCATTCTCGAAACAACTTTTCAACAATCGTTTCAAAGTGAAGATTGGAGGATCGTTCTCTCCGGATGCGCAAGCACAAGAGAAATCAATAGGGCAAAGCTTTATAGATGACGTAACCCTCGAGTATATGCTCAATAAACAAGGATCTGCTTACCTCACTCTCTTCCATAATACAAGTTATGAAAGTATTCTTGAAGGGCAGATCATATCTACCGGTATAGGGGTTGTGTATAGAAAACGAATGGAAATGTTGAGAGATTTATTCTACTTTGGCCGTAAAAAAGACAAACAGCAAACAAATGAAAAATAAGCTATATCTATATATAATCTTATTACAGGGACTTCTTGCTTCCTGCTCTACTACGCGTAATATTCCGAAAGACGATCAGCTTTATACCGGAATAAAGAAAATTGTGATTGAGAAAGACTCAGGGGTTGTATTGCCTCCGGCTCTCAATAGTAATTTGACTACACCTTTGGCATACGCCCCCAATAATGCGCTATTTGGAAGTAGTTCGATCAGACTTCCTTTTCCTGTAGGTCTTTGGATTTACAATGCATTTGAAACGCCGCCTACAAAGGGATTAAAGAAATGGTTCTATAATACATTCAGCCGTAAGCCTGTCTTGATCTCAAACGTACAGCCCGATCTACGCGTAAAAGTAGTAGAGAGCATGTTGCGCGACTTCGGATATTTTCAAGCATCTACCAGCATGAAGTTGATCGATGGAAAGAACCCAAAGACGGCCAAAATCGAATACTTTATTCACATACCTAAGCCTTATTTGTTTGATTCGATACAATATGTGCTAAAGGATACGAGAGCAGATTCCATTATTCGAAGCATCGAACCGCAATCGTTGTTGCGTATGGATGAGCAGTACAGTGTGCAGACTCTCGAAAACGAGCAGACGCGTGTGGCAAAAGTATTGCGTAACGACGGATATTTCTATTATCGTCCCGAATATTTATTGTATTTGGCCGATACCACACAAGTGAAAGATCGCGTGATGCTGCGCGTGGTACGAGATCCTATTCTTCCGCCATCGGTACTCAAGCCTTATACTGTTGATACGATTTCGGTGCAAGTTGATGTGGAAGACAATGGAGAGCCGATAGATACGGTACATTACAAAGGATTGGATATTTACTATCAAGGGAAGTTGAAGGTGAGGCCTTCGGTATTGCGTCGTAACATTGTATTGCGTAAAGGTGATTTGTATTCGCAGGCTGAGCAAACTCGTACACTTCAAAACTTGAATAGGCTTAATATTTTCAAGTATGTGAACTTGCAATTTGCGCCTGTCGACTCATCGGCCTACAACCCTCGACTCAATATGTTGGTAAATAGTGAGCTCGAAATGCCTTGGCAAGCTGAAATAGAAATGAACGTAGCAGCAAAGTCGAACGACCAGATTGGTCCCGGACTTTTGTTTACGGTTTCAAACAATAATACATTTGGTGGTGGCGAGAAGCTGGCTATGCAGTTGAAAGCTTCGTACGAGTGGCAAACAAAAGCCGTGCGCGATGCAACAGGTAGCAAATCGCTTCTCAATTCATACGAGTTTGGGCTGACAACCTCGCTCACGTTTCCGCGCATTTTACTGCCTCACTTCATCAAAAGCGACGGGAAGTTTCCTCGCTCTACCAAAATGAGTGTGAATGCCGATCTGCTTTCCCGAGCAGGTTTCTTTCAGATGCTTTCGTTAGGGGGAGGTTTGAGTTATGACTTTCAAACGTCGCCTTCATGGTATCACTCCTTGCGCGCTTTTAAACTCGACTATACATCGGTGCTTCACTCTACCGCCAAGTTTGACTCTACGATGGCTGGCAATCCTGCTATCGAGTTGAGTTTTCGAAACCAGTTTATTCCATCGATGGGGTATACCGTAACGTACGAACCGCCCGCTACTGATACGAAGAAGAATCGTTTCTTTTGGCAAGGTAGCTTTGTAGAAGCGGGTAATATTCTTTCCGGCATATATGGAATTACGGGCAGGCACAAGAACGATACGGTGAAAACGCTCTTTGGAAGTCAGTTCTCGCAGTTCGTGAAGTTTACGTCCGACTTTCGCTGGTATCATCAGTTGTCGAAAAAAACATTGCTTGCCTTTCGTCTATACGGCGGTATAGGCATTCCATACGGAAACTCATCGGTGATGCCCTATAGTGAGCAGTTTTACATCGGCGGAGCCAATAGTATCCGCGCCTTTACTATTCGTTCGTTAGGTCCGGGTAGTTATAGACCTAATCAAGGAGAGGCATATTCATATATCGATCAAACGGGGAATATCAAGCTTGAGTTTAATGCCGAATATCGCTTCCCTATTATCGAAGAGTTGCACGGTGCCGTGTTTTTGGATGCCGGTAACATTTGGTTGCTTCACAACGACCCGAAAAGACCGGGAGGTACACTGCGAGCAAAAACATTCTTGAAGGATATTGCCGTGGGTACCGGAGTAGGTTTGCGATACGATCTTACGTTTCTCGTGATTCGTGGCGACTTGGGTATCGCGATTCACACACCTTATCCGAATCCCGACAAATCGGGTTATTACAATATAGCGAACTTTAAAGACGGACTTTGCTTTCACCTTGCGATAGGATATCCGTTTTAAGATAAACCAAACCGGCCGAAGGTTAAACTTCGTGCCGGTTTTTTGTTAGCAATAAACTATTGTCTCTGCTCTGCTGTTTATTTCTTATACAATCTAGAATTTAGGTCAATTGACCGTTGTGCTGCGAAGCATTGCGGTGTGAATTGATAAAGAAACGTTTTAATTAATACATTATGAAAAAGTATTTGTCAGAGCTTATTGGTACAATGGTTTTGGTGCTAATGGGTACGGGTACGGCTGTTATTGCAGGTGCTCATGTAGGGAACGTCGGAATAGCCTTGGCATTTGGGCTGTCTGTATTGGGGATGGTCTATGTGATTGGTCCTATTTCGGGTGGGCATATGAATCCGGCGATAACGTTTGGTATGTGGATGAGTAAACGTATGTCGTCGAAAGATGCATTTATGTACATCGTATTCCAAGTAATTGGTGCGCTTCTTGCAACAAGTATACTTGCTGTTATTACCGGGCAAACAGAAACGCTTGGACAGAATCAATCGACCAGCTATCCGCTTGTAAGCGTTTTTATCGCTGAAGTGGTAGCAACCTTTATCTTTGTTACTGTAGTCTTGGGATCGACCTCTAAAATAGCTCCTGCGGGCTTTGCAGGTATTGCCATTGGTCTTACCTTGACGCTCGATCACTTGATGTTGATTCCGATCGACGGAACGTCGGTAAATCCGGCACGTAGTATTGCTCCTGCTTTGTTTACAGGCGGACTAGCTTTGCATCAATTGTGGATCTTTATCGTTGCTCCTTTGGTAGGTGGCGCTATCGCTGCATTTGTGTGGAAGGCAATCTCTCCTGAGAAAGTAGAACATGTAGAATAGGAAAACGAAATGATATAAAAACAAAAAAGGATCTCAATATTGAGATCCTTTTTTGTGGGCAGTGAAGGATTCGAACCTCCGAAGGTGTTACCAGCTGAGTTACAGTCAGCCCCATTTGGCCACTCTGGAAACTGCCCAGAAAAATAAGAGGTTCCTGGCGGATTCGAACCGCCGTAAACGGTTTTGCAGACCGGTGCCTAGCCACTCGGCCAAGGAACCCTTTTGCTTTGCTTTCGTTTGATAGTCATTATCTCTCGATTGCGTTGCAAAGGTAGCACCTTTATTCGTATTTGCAAACCTTTGTACTACTTTTTTTCATTAATTCTTAAAGTTTTTTCAAACAATACTGTATTTCAGTAGATTATAAACATGTATTTTTTTGCTCTAATCTGATGTTTTAGGTATGTGGGTCCGATCCTTTGGTTTTTGCAAGGTGAGGTGTAGTTGTATTTATTGTGGAGATTAAGCTTAGACAGGTACGTGTACACAACTTAGACAGGTATATGACAAGAATGCGTCACGACCGTGTAACCATCTTTGTCACGTACGTGTCTAAGTCTAGTTGTCGTAAAGAAAAGGATTAGGTTTGCCGAAGAATCTGTTAAGTGATCGTTGAGCTTTGGATAAGTCAAGGGGGGAGGAACCGATGTTTTGGTTGTGTAGAAAATAAAGATTCGTGGATGTTGACTATAGGATACAAAAAAAGCCTCTTCTTTCGAAGAGGCTTTCGTGAGCGGGAAACGGGGCTCAAACCCGCGACCCTCAGCTTGGAAGGCTGATGCTCTATCAACTGAGCTATTCCCGCAAGAAGCAAAGTGGGCAGTGAAGGATTCGAACCTCCGAAGGTGTTACCAGCTGAGTTACAGTCAGCCCCATTTGGCCACTCTGGAAACTGCCCCT
The DNA here is from genome assembly GCA_051656605.1 of Tannerellaceae bacterium. Lineage (GTDB taxonomy): Bacteria > Bacteroidota > Bacteroidia > Bacteroidales > CAMTPD01 > UBA12018. Next base: position 118,748 of record JBOGCF010000056.1, read on the forward strand.
TTATTTGCAGCGTCTTAACCGTTGTTTCATTAAGACACTGCAAAGATAAGCATAAAATTATAACTTGCAAACAAAATCGCACATTTTTATTGCAGAAATTGCACATTCATCGCCTTTGTTGCCATGAATACCCCCTGCACGATCCTCTGCTTGTTGCATATTGTCAGTAGTTAATAGTCCGAAAATGAACGGAATATCATACATTAAGTTAAGTTCGGTGATGCCTTGAGTAACGCTGTCACAAACATAATCAAAATGTGGAGTATCGCCTCTAACAACGCATCCCAATACGATAACTGCATCGATTTCTTTATGGTCTGCTAGTTGTTTTGCGGCAAAAGTTAGCTCAAAACTTCCAGGTACACGTGTAACCACAATGTTTCCTGCTTTAACGCCGTGACGTTCCAATGTGTTGCAAGCACCTTCCAGAAGAGCTTCTGTAATGTTTTTGTTCCATTCGGCCACTACAATACCAAAGCTCATTTCTGAAGCATCCGGTACACTGTCAAAATCATAACTAGATAGGTTTTGATAAGCTGTTGCCATAATATTGATTTGTTTTTTAATAGAGAAAGGAACGCCTCTTGCGAGACATCCCTTTCATTTATTATAATTGAATAATTTTATTTCTGTTGATTTTGTGCTCTTGCGATGTATTTATCGATATCAGCAGCATCCATAGATAATGGATAGTTATCTTTTACTGAAGTGTAAACTTCAACAGCTTTATTGTATTCGCCAAGTGATTCGTATGCACGACCTGCTTTTTTCAAATACTCAGGACTGATTGTATTGTTGTTTGCTTCTTTTGCAGCTTTAACAAAGTAATCGATACCTTCTTTTGTGTTGCCCATGTTTACATAACAGTCTCCGATAAGACCTGTAATTGCAGGTGAAATCATTTTGTCTTTGCTGCTAAATGATTTTAGAACATCAATAGCCTTTTGGTTGTCGCCAAGCTTGAAGTAACAGATACCAGCGTATGCTTTTGCTAAATTACCAGCGTTTGTACTTCCATATTGATCAATAATACCTTCGAAACCTAGGTTTGTAATTCCATCACCTTTCAATGCTAGGCTGAAAGAGTCTTTGGCAAAGTTAAGTTCGCTTTGGAAAATCGCAGCAGATGCTTTTTGTTCCTTTGGAAGTAGGAATGTATGTCTGATACCAAAGAATGCCGAAACTGCCAACGTGATAATCAATAGTCCGTAGATTAGAAACTTCTGATTTCTTTCGATGAATTGTTCCGACTTATTCAAGATCTCTTCAACGTTTTCCAACTCTTTGTTGGCAATGTTTTCTCCATGCTTGCTCATAAACGTTATATCTTATTTTTTGTTATTTATTATTCATTATATATTTCGTCGGCAAAGATAGTTTTTTCAAAAATATAATTGGTATGCCTTTCGATCTTTTTTAATTAATCTCAAAAAAATGGCACTTGTTGGTGGCTTCTTTTCACTAACTTTGTGTTCTTAATTTTAAGGGAATGATATTAAAGCGTCTATCAATACTCAATTATAAGAATATTACGCAGGCAGAACTTGACTTTTCACCTAAGATGAATTGTTTTTTCGGAAACAATGGAATGGGGAAAACAAATTTGCTTGATGCAATCTATTATTTATCCTTTTCTAAGAGTTATCTTACAGCTCAGGATTCGCAAGTGATACAGCATGGTGCCGATTTGGCTGTACTACAAGGTTTCTATGATTATGAAGGTAGGGCAGAGGAGTTCTTTTGCGGTATTAAAAGAGGACAGCGAAAGCAGTTTAAGCGGAATAAGAAGGAATATGAAAAGCTTGCTGATCATATCGGATTGTTACCACTTGTAATGGTGTCGCCTTCGGATGTTGAGTTGGTACGTGGAGGCAGCGAAGAGCGTCGTCGTTTTCTTGATATCTTAATCTCTCAGCACGATCAGCAATACTTGCATGCTTTGATGACCTACAATCGTGCATTGCAGCAACGTAATATGATGCTTAAGAATGGTTCTGAAGCATCACTTTATGAGGTGATTGAAGATCAAATGGACTATTATGCTCAATTGATTTACGCTCGCAGAACGAGCTTTGTTGAGGATTTCGTCCCTATCTTTAAAACTTTCTATCAGTTTATTTGTAAAACAGAAGAAGAGGTTGCTCTCAATTATGTTTCGAAATTAAAGGATGCATCATTGAAAGAGTTGCTCAAAGAGAATCGTCAGCGCGATCAAATTCTTGGATATACCTCTGTGGGGGTACATAAAGATGATCTGGAGATGACTCTCAATGAGCATTTGATTCGTAAAATAGGTTCGCAAGGGCAGACAAAAACATATTTGATTGCGTTGAAGTTGGCGCAGTTCGATTATCTGTCGGCTCGAGGCAATACCTTGCCGATCTTGTTGCTGGATGATATCTTTGATAAGCTTGATGCAACACGTGTAGAACAAATTATAAAGCTGGTTGCTGATGATCGATTTGGTCAGATTTTTATTACAGATACGAATCGTAAATATCTGGATGAGATTCTCCTGTCGATGAATCACGATTATAAATTGTTTAGAGTAGATAAAGGTTGTGTTTTTAATCTAGATAATTCGATATGATACGCAATAATGAGCAAAAGCTAGGGGATGTGATCAAGTCTTTTTTTGAGGAAAATCCTCAATTGCAAAAGAAGATTCGTGAAATAAGACTTACTCGAGCATGGGGAGCAGTGCTTGGTCCTATGGTCTCGCATTATACGACGGGGCTATACGTGAAAGAAGGCGTGCTTTTTGTGAAGCTTTCTTCATCAGTATTAAGAAGTGAATTGTTGATGTGCAAAGATATGTTGATTACGAACTTGAATAAATACGTTGGAGCTGATATTCTACACGATATTGTTATTCGCTAGAGTATTGCAAACTTTAGATCAGCGAACGTCAACCTCCTCAGTATTTGTTACTATTTTATTCATTCGTACATCGAAAGGCTCAGTTGGTACGTTTTCTACTAACTGAAAGTCGAAGCATATACCAATGCGCGGAGCCTTTACTGTTTTAAGTAATCGGTCGTAAAAACCACGTCCCCTTCCAAGTCTATTTCCGTTTCTGTCAAAAGCCATTCCGGGGATGACAATCAAGTCAACTGTTTCGGGAGAAATTGGTTCGATGTAAAGAGCCGGTTCTATGATTCCAAATGGACCGGACGTAGTATGTTCTATCCCTTTATATGGTTTTAATAGCAAATTATCCCCGACAACTACAGGTAATATAATGTTTTTCTGTTGATAGAACTTCTCTATAATGACATGTGTGTTTATCTCATCAGGTAATGAATGATATAAACAAACTGTTTGGGCCGATTCGAAGTCTTTTATACTTTGAAGTATATTAACTGCCGAAATAGAAAAAGCAGCTAGTGCCTGGGCACTATACTGCTTTTTATGTTGAGCAACTTCTTTCCGAAGTTGCTTTTTTAGTTCTTGTATATTCATTTCAAGACTCATGATATGCTTGTAAATGTATTAAACATATTGAGCTAGAAGATGATCGAAAACAATAGAAACCTTGCCTTTTTGAGTTGGTATGTTCAGAAACGATTGTTCTTTACTTGCCGGAGCAACTGGTTTTGCTTTGTTTTCTTGAATGATTTTTACGGCTTCCTTCAGTGCTGGGTCGTCACTTAAGAACACAGGGAAGAATCCATTATCATCAAAAATATTGCGAATGATGTATGCATAAAGCTGGCGCTCAATCAAATTCTTGGAAATATTGATTAAGTATGGTCTCTTTCTCACACCATTAGCAGCAGCAAATGTCGTAAACTCATCAAGAAGAGGTTGACTCTTTAGATAGTCTAGTAGTTCTTGATAATTTTTGAAAGAAGAGAGTTTGGCGCGATTCTGATCTGTATATTTAAAAGTAAATTGAAATAAAAGACCGCTGTTCATCACACTGTTATAATATGAAGTGATACCGGTTGTATCTCGTGGAATAAATACATCAGGCATAATTCCGCCACCTCCATATACGGCTCTTCCTCCAATTGTTTCATAGCGTAATGAGTCGTTTTGTTTGATACTGTCTTTTGAATCAAACTCTCCGTGTAGGAATCGGTTGTATAATTCTTGCTCATACTCTTCACCTGCTCCACGTTGGTATTCTTTTTGGATACTACGGCCTGAAGGGGTAAAATAGCGTGCAATTGTAAGTCGAATAGCAGAACCATCAGATAATGGAATTTGCTCTTGAACCAATCCTTTGCCAAATGAGCGACGGCCAATAATTGTGCCTCTATCATTATCTTGAATTGCACCGGCAAAGATTTCACTTGCAGAAGCTGAGAAATCGTCCATTAAAACGACAACTTGATCTTCTTGAGCTGTACCTGTACCGTTAGAAAAGACATCTCTACGAGGGAATGACTTTCCTTCTGTATATACAATAAGACGATCTTTGGGAAGGAATTCGTTGACCATATTGATCGCCGCATCCATGTATCCACCACCATTGCTGCGTAGGTCGATTACAAACGACTTGCATCCTTTTGCTTTTAATTCAGCCAATGCAGTAATAAATTCTTGATAGGTATTTCGTCCGAATTTATTAATCTTAATATAGCCAATGCCTTTATCAACTTCAAAACTAGCGTCGACAGAGTTTACAGGAATATCTCCACGGGTTACATCAAACGAAAGAAGTTCGGGAGATGTGTTGCGTTGCACTCCAAGTTTAACGATTGAATCCTTTGGCCCGCGAAGCATTTTCATTACTTTTTCAGTACTAGCCTTTACGCCGGCAATTGTAGAGTCGTTTACCGAAATAATACGGTCGCCGGGAAGTAATCCGATTTTGTCAGAAGGTCCTCCTGTTATTACACTGACAACCACAACTGTATCTGTCTGATAATTAAATTGAATACCAATGCCGCTAAATGAACCTTCCAAATCTTCATTCACCATCTGAAGATCTTTTGCCGGTATATATGCCGAGTGAGGATCTAGTTCACTGAAAATTTTTGGAATAGCCTCCTCTACAATCTCATTAACGTCGATTGTATCTACATACTGTCTGTCGATGATGTTAAGGATAGCATCCAGTTTTCCTTCTCCTGAAGGTATACCTTTAGAGCCCGAAAGGTTTCGGGATTTATAGACATTGCCTACAAATATGCCTAAAGCAATGCTGGATGCGATAATGATAGGAAGCCAAATTGCGACTTTTTTACTATTCATGGTTACTTCGCTTTATTATCATTTATATCGATATAATCTAATTCAATTCCTGCTTTGCGAAGAAGATTGCAACCTTCTTCTACTCGATATTTTTCAGAATAAACAACTCGTTTGATACCTGCTTGTATGATCAATTTAGCACATTCAATGCATGGGGCAGAAGTGACATAAATGGTAGATCCGCTGCTGCTATTTGATGATTTTGCAACTTTTGTGATTGCATTTGCTTCTGCATGCATCACATAAGGGAAGGTTGCATTTGTTTCATCTTCACAATTGTTTTCAAAGCCAGAAGGGGTACCATTGTAGCCGTCTGATATGATCATTTTATCTTTAACAATCAAAGCACCTACTTGTCTTCTTTTACAATAAGAATTTTCGGCCCATATCGAAGCCATACGCAAATATCTGCGATCAAGTTCGAGTTGTTTGTGATCTTTTTCCGTCATTTTTTATAGTTAGAAAAGCCTATAAATATAAAAGATGTACAAACCAATAAGGATTAATCCGGATATACGCCCTAAAACACCTCCATCAAAATTGGTTAGTGCTTTGAGTTTGCTTTGGTTTGAACTTTTAAATATAGAAATATTTTTATTTATTGGATAAATTAGCAGTAAAATAAGTATGCTAAACATCAACATCCAAATAAAATCAGGCTTAAAGTCAGCGAAGTTAAGACCAATTGGGTGGATAGCAGATGATAGTCCAATAACACTTAAAATATTGAAAAGGTTTGATCCGATAATGTTTCCAATCGAAATATCTGTTTGTTTCTTTAAAGCTGCAACAACAGAGGCTGCAAGTTCTGGGAGACTTGTGCCAAATGCAACCACTGTAACACCAATGACTTTTTGACTTACTCCGAAGCTTGTTGCAACTGTCGTAGCGCCTTTTACAAGAAGGTCGGCACCAAAAGCTAACCCAACGCATGCGCCAATAATAAAAACAAAAGCTTTCCAGACAGGAAGATGTGCTGCATCTTCATCGATGTCATCACCGCCATTCGCATTGTTTTCTTTGCGACTTTTATGAATCATATAGATGGTATACCCCACTAAAAGGGCAAAACCCAAAAGACCTTCCCAACGTGTAATGATACCATCGTATGCTGCGATGATAAAAAGGATAGAAGCAAGAACCATTACTGGTCCATCATTTTTGATTGAAGCTTTACTAACGGGGATAGGAAGGATTAGAGCTGTAATCCCAAGTATAAGACCAATGTTTGCAATATTAGAACCAATAACGTTTCCTAAAGCAATTTCGGGATGTCCCGAAATTGCAGCGTTTGTACTTACTATTAGTTCCGGAGCCGAAGTTCCAAATGCAATGACAGTCATACCAATCACAAGAGGAGAGATGTTAAGCTTTGAAGCTAAACCAACTCCTCCTTTTACTAAATAATCGGCACTAAATAAAAGCAGTAATAAACCTGCTATTAGTTGAACGTATTCCATTGTATTTATTTCTTATCGAGTGATTCCATTGCTTTTTAATAAAGCATCAATGGTAGGTTTTTGGCCTCTAAAGCGGATGTAAAGTTCCATTGGATCTTCTGTACCTCCTTTAGAAAGAATGTTCTCATAAAATGATTTAGCAGTCTCCTTGTTGAAGATTCCTGTTTCTGTAAATGCAGCAAAAGCATCTGCATCAAGTACTTCTGCCCATTTGTATCCGTAATATCCGGCAGCATAACCACCAGAAAAGATGTGTCCAAAGTTTGCACTCATCAACGTGTTTTCAACAGATGGCAGAATTTGAGCTTTATTCCAAGCTGTTTGCTCAAAAGCTGTAACATCACCGTCGAAAGGTGTGTCGATCGTATGCCAGCTCATGTCTAGCAGACCGAAGCTTAATTGGCGTAGACATTGATAACCCATATTAAAGTTTGCCGCATCAATTAACTTCTGTACGAGTTCTTGAGGGATTTTCTCTCCTGTTTGATAATGCACTGCGAATTTATCTAGGAATTCCTTCTCTGTAAGCCAGTTTTCCATAATCTGAGATGGTAACTCCACAAAGTCACGGTATACAGATGTACCAGATAAACTTTCGTATGTTACATCAGAAAGCATGCCATGTAATGCATGTCCAAACTCATGTAAGAATGTATTAACTTCATCAAATGAAAGTAGTGATGGAGTTGTTTCTGTTGGAGGCGTGAAATTCATTACGATTGAAACATGAGGACGAGAATCCTTACCATCTTTCTTATACTGACCTTTGAATTCAGTCATCCATGCACCGGCACGTTTTGATGCTCGTGGATGGAAGTCTGTATAAAGCACTGCAACAAATTTACCATTTGCGTCGAATACTTCATATGCTTCAGCTTCCTTGTTAAATACTGGTATCTTAGTATTCTTTTTGAAAGTAATACCATATAATTCGGTTGCAAGTCCAAATACCCCTTTCTTTACGTTTTCTAGTTCAAAGTATGGACGAGTCATTTCGTCATTGACATTAAACTTTACGTTTTTAAGTTTTTCTGAGTAATAACTCCAATCCCAAGGCATCAACTGGATATACTCTTTATTATATGCAGCAGCAAAACCTTGTACTTCGCTAAGCTCATTTTGTGCGTAAGGTTTGTATGCATCTAAAAGTTCATTTAGAAGGCTGTATACATTTTCCTCATTTTGAGCCATACGTTTGCGAAGCGTGTAGTTTGCATAATTTGGATATCCCATCAAACGCGCTATCTCAAGACGTGTGTTTGCTATCTTTCGAATGATCTCTTTATTGTCGAGCTCATCACCTTTGATACAACGGCTATTTGACGCTAAGTACATTTCTTTACGAAGGTCTCTGTTGTCGGCATACGTCATAAAAGGAATGTAACTTGGGGCAGATAAATCAAATAGATATCCATCTTTTCCTTTGTTCTTTGCGCGAGTTGCAGCAGCCTCTTTTACACTTTCCGGTAACCCCGAAAGAAGAGCTTCATCTGTAATAACCTTCTCAAACTTATTAGTTTCCTTCAATGCATTTTGTCCAAAAGTAAGGGATAACATGCTCAAGTCAGCGTTCAATTGGCGATACTTCTCTTTGTCTTCTGCAGAAAGATTAGCGCCACGATTGCAAAATGCATCGTACGTGTTTTGAAGTAACTTTTCTTGCTCTAAATTAAGATTTAGATTGTCTTTGTTATCATAAATAGATTTTACTCGAGCAAAAAGCTTCTCGTTAAGAAAGATGTTACTTGAGCTTTCTGATAACTTAGGAGAGATGCGCTGTGAGATCTCCATCATCTCATCATTGCTATCCGTACTAAGTATATTGAAGAAAACATTCGACACTTTGGTCAACAGTTCGCCTGCATTCTCCAATGCAACGATTGTATTGTCGAAAGTTGCAGGTTTTGGATTGTTTGCAATCGCTTCAATTTCTTTTTTCTGCTCATCGAGCCCTTGATCAAAAGCGGGTTCGTAATGCTCTATTTTTATTTTATCAAATGGAACTGTTTCGTGCGGGGTTTTATATTTCCCGAAAAAAGGATTTTTTGCTGTCATGCCAGTAACTATACTACTTAATAAAAGAACGTTTAAAAAGAATTTTCTCATGAATCAAATATTTGGTATCCATAAATCGAATACAAATATCTTAAATCATTTTTATAAAACCGCTTTTATTTAATTGCACTTTGTTATCCATTTGCTTTTTTTATTTATGATACATCCGTAAATGTAAGTTTTGCATATTTCACGTAGATAAGAAAGTATTAAACAAGAAAGCTCTTATGCCTATTGTAAATGTAAAAAGTCCCTTTTTGTTTATTTGATGGCCTCTTTTTATAACTAAATGCAAGATGTAAGTGTTAAATCAATGAATACAACTTCTTTTAGTGTGTTTGTTGCTTTGTATTATTATTATTGTTTAATACATTTGAAGTAATTAATAAAAAATTAAAAAACCATTTGTCGTAAATAATTTGATTAATGAGTTATCTTAAATTCGACAGAACGTTGATGATTAATCTTTCTGAGTCCCTTACTCGGGAAGTTTTAAGAACTAATCGAAAAGGTGCTTATCACTGCACATCAATTGTTGACTGTAATACGCGTAAATATCATGGTTTGTTGGTAATGCCTGTGAATAATCTAGGCAAAGACAATCATGTGTTGTTGTCATCACTTGATGAAACGGTGATACAACACGGAGCTGAGTTTAATTTAGGCTTGCATAAGTATGCCGGAGAAAACTATAGCCCCAAAGGTCATAAATACATTCGAGAGTTCAATTGTGATATTGTTCCCCGCACCATCTATAGAGTTGGAGGTGTAATCTTGGCCAAAGAAAAAATATTTTCATTGTTCGAAAACCGAATATTGATAAAATACACATTACTAGAAGCGCATTCGCCTACAACATTGCGTTTTAGACCATTTTTGGCCTTTAGAAGTGTAAAAACACTTTCGTATGCAAACGACTATGTGAATAAATCAATAGAACCAGTTGAAAACGGTATAAAAACCTGTATGTACGAGGGGTATCCTGATTTGTATATGCAGTTTAGTAAGAAAGCAAATTTTGTTTTCACTCCCGATTGGTATTATGGAGTTGAGTATCCAAAGGAACAAGAACGAGGATATCCTTATCAAGAAGATTTGTATGTTCCGGGTTATTTTGAGGTTCCAATTAAAAAAGGAGAAAGTGTAATCTTCTCTGCTGGAGATGAAGTTGCAAAACCACGTCGTTTACGATTCATGTTTGATTCGGAGGCACACAATAGAACACCACGTTCCAACTTCTTTAATTGCTTAAAGAATGCTGCGCAACAATTCTATTTCAGATTAAAAGAAACAGATGCTTACATTCTTGCCGGTTATCCATGGTTTGGTGTTCGTGCACGCGATTTATTTGTTTCGCTTCCAGGCTGCACCCTTTGTTTAGACGATTCGATGCGTTATCATAAAATAATGGCATCAGCGATTCCGGCACTTCGCAACTTTATGGAAACAGGAGATATGGATCCGGTAATTGAAGAGATAGATGATCCCGACGTATTGCTTTGGGCTATTTGGGCCATTCAGCAATACGCAAAGAATCAAGGCTGGGAAAAGTGTATTCAATTGTATGGAGACTTTGTTGAAGAAGCCATTCGATATATCCGCGAGCAAAAGCATCCGTTGATGCGAGAGCAAGACAATGGGCTATTATATGTGAGAGCAGAAAATAGGGCTTGCACATGGATGAACTCTACGGTCAATGGAACTCCGGTCGTAAAACGTTGCGGTTGTATTGTAGAGATAAATGCTTTGTGGTATAATGCTCTAGGTTTTTACAAAGACTTATTGATTCATCGAGATGGAGCAGACACCTCGGTTATTGAAGGCCTGATGGATATCGTTAAAGCATCCTTTAAAAGTACATTTATCAATCAATATGGATATTTGTTTGACTCGGTTGATGGTAATATCGTTGATTGGAGTGTAAGACCGAACATGGTTTTTGCTATTGCTTTAGACTATTCACCACTCAATCGTCATGAAAAGCGAACTGTTCTGGATTACATAACGAAAGAACTTCTCACTCCGAAGGGATTAAGATCCTTAAGTCCGAAAAGCGAAGGATACAACCCTTATTATGTAGGAGCTCAAGTTGAAAGAGATTTAGCTTACCATCAAGGAACAGCTTGGCCATGGTTGTATGGTTTCTATCTCGAAGCATACATCAATGTATTTGGTCAGAGCGGAGTATCATTTGTAGAGCGAATGCTTATTGGTCTCGAAGAAGAAATGCAGTTGCACTGTGTAGGAACACTATCTGAAGTATTTGACGGTAACCCTCCGTTTGCAGGACGCGGTGCAATCTCTTTTGCTATGAATGTCGCTTCAATACTACGTGTATTGGATTATCTCAAGAAATGTAATCTCGAATAAAAGAAGTAAATGTTATGAAAGCTTTAATGTTTGGCTGGGAGTTTCCGCCACATATATTAGGCGGGCTTGGAACAGCCAGTTATGGACTAACCAAAGGAATGGCAAAGCAGGATGATATGGAAATCCGTTTTGTGATACCTAAACCTTGGGGAGACGAAGACAAAAGCTTCTTGAATATACTTGGGGCATGTAATACTCCAATTGTATGGAAGGATGTTGATTATGACTATGTAGCCCATAGATTGGGTAAATATATGGATCCGGAAGAATACTTCAAGTTGAGAGAGCATATTTACGCTGACTTCTCATACCGTTATACCAATGATCTTGGATGTATCGAGTTCTCGGGTAGATACCCTGATAACTTACTTGAAGAAATCAATAATTACTCAATTGTAGCCGGAGTAATTGCACGAACGTACGACTGTGATGTGATTCACTCACATGACTGGCTTACATATCCTGCGGGTATTCATGCCAAGAAGGTAACAGGAAAGCCATTAGTGGTGCATGTGCATGCTACAGACTTTGACCGAAGCCGAGGAAATGTGAATCCAACAGTTTACGGAATAGAGAAAGATGGAATGGATAATGCCGATCATATTATTACAGTTAGTGATCTTACCCGTCGCACTGTAATTGAAAAGTACCATCAAGATCCCTCAAAAGTAACCACCGTACACAACGCAGTAGAACCAATGAGTCCTGAAATGCTCGCCATAGAGTCAAAGAAAGGAACAAAAGATAAAGTGATTACGTTTCTTGGGCGTATCACAATGCAAAAAGGGCCAGAATACTTTGTCGAAGCCGCAGCAAAGGTGCTTCAAAAAGCAGAGAATGTTCGTTTTGTTATGGCCGGAAGCGGAGATATGATGGATAAAATGATACAGTTGGCGGCAAAGCGAAATATTTCTGATAAGTTTCATTTTACCGGATTTCTAAAAGGGAAGCAAGTATATGAAATGCTGAAAAGTAGCGACGTTTATGTAATGCCTTCGGTATCCGAGCCATTTGGTATTTCACCACTTGAGGCAATGCAATGCGGTATCCCAACCATCATTTCAAAGCAGTCGGGGTGCGCAGAGATTCTAGACCATGCAATCAAAGTCGACTATTGGGATATTGAAGCCATGGCCGATGCAATGTATTCGATTATCACTTATCCTGCAATGGCTCAATTCTTGCAAGATGAAGGAAAACGAGAAGTCGACGAAATTAAATGGGAGTATGCAGGAATGAAAGTGCGTGCGATCTATGATAAAATCATCAAATCAAGAGTATAGAAAGAATAGATATTATGAAGACAATTTGTTTTTATTTCCAGATACATCAACCTTTTCGATTGAAGAGATATAGATTCTTTGATATTGGAAACGACCACTACTATTATGACGATTTTAGCAATGAAGATGTGATACGTCGCATTGCCGAAAGTTGTTATCTTCCGGCGAATCAGTTGATGCTTGAAATGATTCAAGCAAGTGACAAGCAATTTAAAGTAGCTTATTCAATATCAGGGTTGGCTTTGGAGCAATTAGAGATTTATGTTCCTGAGGTGATTGATAGCTTTAAAGAGCTTGCAAAAACAGGATGTGTAGAATTCTTGTCAGAGACATATGCACATTCATTGTCATCACTTGTAGATGTAGAGGAATTTAAACTGCAAGTAGAAGCTCATAGCAAAAAGATAGAATCCTTGTTTGGGAAGAAGCCTCGTGTATTTAGAAACACAGAGCTTATTTATGATGACGACATAGCCTTACTTCTGAATGAGATGGGTTATCGAGGAGTTATAACCGAAGGGGCAAAGCACATACTGGGATGGAAGAGTCCTAATTATGTATACGCATCATCGGTAGTTCCGAAGTTGCATTTGTTGATGAGGAATCCGCGATTCTGCGAAGACTTGTCGGCACGTTTCGGCAATTACAATTGGAGTGAGTATCCGCTTACCGCAGACAAATACATGTCATGGATTGCCAATACTCCACAGGAAGAAGAGGTAATCAATCTGTTTATGAACTATGAAACGTTGGGTTCATTACAGCCTGCCGAGACTGGAATCTTTGATTTCTTCAGAGCACTTCCTCGTTACGCAGAACAATATGATATAAAATTTGCAACTCCGTCGGAGGTATTTGCAAGCCATAAACCGGTAGGACATCTTTCGGCAGCATATCCGATTTCATGGGTTGATGAAGAACGCGATACGAGCTCATGGATGGGAAATATCCTGCAACAAGAGGCATTCCGCAAACTATATGAGATTGGCGAGCGTGTACGTTTGTGCAACGATCGTCGTATCAAACAAGACTGGTTGTATTTGCAAAGCAGTGATCACTTCTATTATATGAATACAAAACTATTGAAAGATCCATTTGGCCGTGCTTTTAGTCCGTACGATACACCATACGATGCTTTCAATAATTATATGAACATACTATCCGACTTTATAACGAGAGTTGATGCCCAATACCCATCAACCATTGAAAACGAAGAGCTAAACTCTTTGCTTACAACAATACGTAATCAAGGTCAGGAGATTGAGCGTTTGAGAAATGAAATGACAAAACTTCGCAAGCGTAGTGTGAAGTAAGATAATTATCTGTTTATATTGTTATGAAAGAATCCTTGTGCTCGGGTTTGTTCTATGCTTAGAACTCTCCAGACAAGGATTCTTTTGTTTCCAAAGGTGTTGAAATTATATTATGAAAAAATACATACTGATGTTCGGTTTTATATCCATGTCGATGTTTGCCATGGCTCAAGGAAGAGTGGTAAACTTATTTCCTCAAGGAGCACCTAATGAGACAACTGTTTTGGTAGAAGGCGGTTCGAGTCAAGGAGCAAAAGTAGGAGGGCAATCTGTGTTGCGTGTAGAGAATGTTTCCAGTCCTCAAATAGCCATTTATCCGGCGAAGAATAAATCGGAAAAGAATCCCGTCATGTTGATCTGTCCCGGTGGTGGATATAATATCTTGGCATACGATTTGGAAGGAACAGAGGTTGCAGAATGGCTTAACACGTTAGGCTTTACGGCTGTACTTTTGAAGTATCGAGTACCCCGACGCGAAGGCAGACTCAAACACGAAGCTGCACTCGAAGACGTACACGAAGCAATAGGTTACATTCGAAAGAACGCCTCCATGCTCCATGTCGATCCCGACAAGTTGGGAATCATGGGGTTTTCGGCCGGAGCACACCTCAGTGTTATGGCTTCTAACGCATGGCAAGCCAAAGGTGATTCGTTATTGAAACCCAATTATTGCCTCCTTGTATATCCGGCCTATTTAAACGACGAAGCAAATGCACTTCAATTAGCATCCGAAATCAATGTTTCGACCAATACGCCTCCAACCATGTTGGTGCAAACGCAAGACGACACCAACTTTATCGATAGCAGTTTGGCCTATTACTATGCATTGAAGCAGCAAAACGTTCCGGTCCAAATGCATCTTTATCCCAAGGGCGGGCATGGTTATGGTTTACGCAATACGGGAGCAGCAGTAAATGAGTGGCCCGATCGCGCAGCTTCATGGTTCAAAGAAATAGGAGTCTTCTCAGCAGCATCACCAGAATAGACAATGCGTCAATAAGAGCTTCAGGCACTTTTGTTGCCCCTTCTTTTTGTTAATAAATAGAATTGGAGTGTATTAAACGTTATTTTTAGTAGAATACACTCTCTTTCTACAATAAAAAAAGACGGAAGACTGTTTGATACATAGAAATTGTTTGTAAATTTGTAAGACAAACTACGGGGTTGACTGGTTTTGACAGCGGGCAGAAGTGGTTTGTAAGCATGTAGTGCTTTGTAGCCTGGCACTTAAATATCAGACTTCAAAATTTTAACTGGCGAAAATAATTACGCTCTTGCTGCTTAATCGAATCATAGTAGATTAGTGCTTAATCTCCGCAACAGTTGTGGAGACAAGACATCACCCGGATGCTGTTGCTCCGAAGCTTTCCGACCCGGTGGTGCAATAATATCGGAGATAGCTTGAGGCTCTCCTCGTGCCGATAGCGAAACTTAAGAGGATACGGTAGAAGTTGGTGGCTTCGGTCTTGCTTTTACCCGACAATTAAGGCGAAGATAAACATGTAGAAAGCAAATTAATTCCTCGTTTGGACGGGAGTTCGATTCTCCCCAGCTCCACACAGCGTTATAAGTAAAAGACTTATAGCGCTTTTTTGTTTTTAGGAAGTATCCTTCGAAGACTCTTCTTGTATTCCCGTTGAGGCGGCGTAGGAGAGGTGCTGATACAACAATGGCTTTGCAAGATTCTCAAGTGTTGGTAATACCGTTATTACTTACTCTCTAGAACGTGCAAAGCCATTCTTTATTTAGTCTACATCAACAATATCCAATGTAATCGTGTACTCTGTGTCGTCACCACCTGCCACCAAAGCATCCTTCATTCCCGTTTTATACTGCAACTCATACTCATCACAAAGCTCTTCAAAGTAATCAAAGGCATCGTCATAATCAGAGAAATGCATCACAAGATCATGTACATTACTTGCCGATTTGTTGTGATGTACCTTTACTTCATACGTTTTATAAGCAGCAGCATCTACCTCTTCATCATCGATAATGGTAGATAACACATCGATTGCTATTTGTTTTGCTTGGTCGATGTTATCGGCATGATAGTCGATACTAAAGCCATCTTTATTTGTAACACGTGTGATAAACAAGTCGTCCGTCACTTCGTAGATTCGTGCAAACCCTTCATCTTCATATCCAAGATCGTCAGACGATAGATGACTAACCTCTTTGGTGAGAAAAGCATCTAGTTCGGGACCGATGTGATGATCAGAACCCTTAAAGATTGCCATCACTTTCTCTTTGTTCGTATTCATAGTGTAATCAATTTAATAATCGAGACATTACCTACAAAACAACTACACCTATAGATATGATTGCGCCAAGGGGTTAAACAGTACTAATAAATAGAACTTAGCGACCTTTTTTTAGAGTTGCATTTACCAGCATGTCGATTCTACGCTTCAGCTGTTTGGATAGGATTACCAATGTAACTGCGGCGATAATCAAAACAATACCCATAAACTGCGAAACAGAAAACGGTTCGGCAAAGACAAAGATACCTACCGTAACGGCCGTAACAGGTTCCATCGAGCCAAGTATCGCAGTTGTAGTCGAGCCAACGCGCTTGATTGCTTCGATCAAGGCAAGATTCGAGATCAGTGTAGGCACCAATGCAAGGAAGAATAAATTCACACCCGACGAAACCGAAGGGATAGTCGTCCATGTACCTTTACTCAACGTGAAGATAAAGAAAAGAGCAGATGCCCCTAGGGTTACGTAAAATGTAAGTAAAAGGCCATTCATTGTTTGCACCTTCGACTTGTTTACGCCCACAATATAAATAGCATAGGTAAATACGGTAACAAGCACCATTAAAACACCTTTCAAGGCAATGTTGCCACCACCTTCTCCCATACTCAACAACGCTACGCCGGCAATAGCCCCCACAATAGCAATCAGGGTAAAGAGCGAGAATTGTTCGCCAAAGAAAGTAACCATGAGTGTAGTTACCACAATAGGAAACAAAAAGTGTATCGTTGTAGCCACGCCGCTCGGAATGTATTCGTACGACATGATTAAGAAGAAAGCCGTAATACAAAATATACCAACCAGAAATGCAAGCGAAGGAATCTGGCTGCGTTCCACTTTAAAACTTTGCTTTCTTGCCAAAAGCATTCCGCCCACAAGAACAGCCGTAATGAAATAACGATAAAACAACAAACACTCAACACTCATACCTGTTTCGAGCACAGGTATCGAAAACAAAGGAATCAGGCCAAATGTAGAAGAGGCAATGATTCCTAATAGATATCCCCAAACGTTTTTCATATTTAATTAAAAATTACGCTACAAAGATCCGCTTTAATTATTTATATAACAAGCAAGCCAAGTGGTATCGGACAAGCGTTTTCATCTATTTGATAATATTTATAGAGTGTTTTGAATTTTAAAAGAAGTGTTCGGCTCAATGCGGTTTTATGTGCATAGAGTATAGGTAAAAGGTTGATATCTATGCAGCTTTGTGTTATTTAAGGAAAAGATTTTAAAACTTTTGATCTTCGAAATGAGTTTTTTATATACCTTGTTCGTGATAAACTCACACGTTTATAAGGTCGATGATTTAGACAAATAGAATCTAGAAAAACATATTGTTATGAAAACTTTTAAAGCATTTAGGGTCTTTGAAGAGGGCGATAGGTTTGTACGACGAGTGGTAGAGCGCCACATCAGTGAACTACCCGACAACGACGTCCTGATCAAAGTGCATTATTCGGGTGTAAACTACAAAGACGCCCTTTCGGCATCCGGCAACAAAGGCGTTACGAAAGTGTATCCACACACACCGGGTATCGACGCGGCCGGAGTTGTAGAAAGCGACCGCACCGGAACGTTTCAACCGGGAACGAAAGTCGTGGTTATGGGATACGATTTAGGTATGAACATATCGGGCGGATTTGGTGAATACATTTGCGTTCCGGCCGAATGGGTAGTGCCGTTGCCTAAAAACTTCTCGCTAGAAGAAACCATGCTACTTGGAACTAGCGGTTTTACAGCGGCAATCGGCGTGTATAAGTTGCGTCAGATGGGGCAAATGCCCGAATTAGGCCCTATGGTAGTAACGGGAGCAACCGGAGGCGTAGGCAGTTATGCCGTGCAGATACTATCAAAACTGGGCTACGAAGTATGGGCAGCATCGGGCAAATGCGAAGATGACTACTTAAAGGAACTGGGAGCAACAAAAGTAATCAAGCGCGAAGAGGTAGACGATCACTCGGCTAAATATTTGTTGCGTCCGCGTTGGGCAGGAGCATTCGATACCGTAGGTGGAAACGTATTGCACACGTTGCTCAAGGCATGTGCTAAGTCGGGAAGTGTTGTTACCTGCGGCAATGTAGGAGGCGTTAAGCTTGATATGACCGTGTTGCCTTTTATACTTAACGGAGTCAACCTGCTCGGTATTAATGCGGCCGATACACCAATGGCAATGCGCCTTGCTATTTGGGATAAACTCTCTCAGGGATGGAAGCCAGATCATTTAGCGAAGGTTGCGCATTACATTACGCTCGATCAGCTTGATGAGTCGATTGATCAAATGCTTCAAGGAAAACACAAAGGAAGATTTGTATTAAAATATTAATTGATTACATTTGAGGGAGATAATCGTTTGCAGGATACGCAAGTACGGCAACGGTTATCTCCTTTTTCTTTTTCTTCGGCAATACCAGTTTAACACATAAATCTTGTACAAATGAAAAATGCACTATTTATTATCCCGATTATCACCTTCGGGTATCTTGTTTTGACTTCAGAGAAACCTGCACCAAAAGCAGAGCCGTTGTTTACCAAGAATCTTTCGAATGCCAGTTACGATCCTGCCGTGTGGAGTGTAGAGCCCGACGGTGTACTTACCGCGACTGCCGACAAAGAGATATGGACCAACAAAGAATACGAAAACTTTACGCTCGACCTTGAGTTCAAGACCGACAACGGAACCAATAGTGGAGTGATCGTATACTGTACCGATCGGCAAAACTGGATCCCCAACTCTGTAGAGATTCAAATAGCCGACGATCATTCCGAGAAGTGGGGAACATCTCCGACCTATTACCAATGCGGAGCCGTGTTTGGTCACCTTCCGGCAAAATGGCAAAAGGTAGTAAAGAAGCCCGGTGAATGGAATAAAATGACCATTAACTGCAAAGGCAAACTAATCACAGTACGACTAAACGGTCGCGACGTTACCAAGATGGATATGAATATATGGAAATCGGGCACGAAGAATCCCGATGGCACCGAAATACCAAGCTGGTTGCCCAAGCCATTTGCCGAGCTTCCAACCAAAGGCTACATTGGTTTGCAAGGCAAGCATGGCGATTCGCAGATCTGGTTTCGCAATGTAACGATCAAAGAGCTTTAATCAAACGGCTATAAAAGAAAAAGGACTTATGCTTCAGTAGCGTAAGTCCTTTTTCTTTTTATTGTAGATAAGTATTGTCGTTGTTGTAGGTAACAGCCGGCATTGTATTAGAATGCTTCGGTCATATTAAAGTACAACAGCGTTTGCTTCTCCTTTGTACTGTATCCCACATCCATGCGGAAGTTGAGGCGGGGTTGCACTTCGATGCGAAGCCCTGCACCAATGTTGGGCAAAACGCCTTCGATCTTCACCGGATTAGGACCGATGAATCCGGCACCCGCCCAAGTGGCAAAACCAAGTCGGTTGGCCAGTTTAGACCAAAAGCCAGTTTGATCCGTATTGATCATGTGGCGATATTCGGCAAGCATAAAGTGTGCCGACTTGTCTCGGTATTGGCCCATGTAGTATCCGCGCAAGTCGAACGGAGATCCGGCCTTAGGCATGCGCGACAAAGGCACGTCGCCAAAACTATTTTTACTATTTACCGTCCAGGCCAATGTACGGCGTTTGCCGAGCGATTTGTACTGGCGATAATCAATATTCATAATACCGTAGTTGAAGTCACTACCCAAAGCTTTCGCCGAATATCCGGTGGTGAAATCAAAGTAAACACCTTTGCTTGCATTGGCAGGCATGTCGCGCGTATCGTACGAAAGCGAGGCTCCCCAAGTAATATTAAACGAAGACAAGCCGGTAGAGTCGCCTCCTTGTTTTCTATAGTAAGGGTCGTCGATTACCCCTTGCGATGGTTTGGTAATTTTGTCGTACACCATGTCGATGTTGGGACCTGCAAAAAAGTGCGAATCTTTGAGGCGAAACAAAATCACAGGATTCACTTGTATTGTCGATGAATAATAGAGCGTTGTGGTATCGCTACGGTGCAGATTGCCATTGTTTACGTAACCTACGCCATAATAGTTGTCGCCCGTGTTTTTGTAAATATACTGTCCCATGATGCGAAAACGGTCGCCTTTGAAAAAGAGTTGCGGGCGAAGTGTAAAGTTGATACCCACGCCTTCACCAAAAGTGAGACCGAAAGCTACCGGAAGTACACTGCGCAACATTGCAGTATCTTGCGGATTGGTGCGGAAGGTAAGCAAGGTGCTACCACCGATTACAAATCCGAAGTCGGGCGTATACCCCGGTCCGCCAAGGATACTAAACTTGAGATTCTTCTCTTTCTTAGGAGGAGTAACAATGGAATCGTTGCTGTTTTCTTGCGCAAAAACAGAGGTAGATAAACCAACCAAAAGCAACGAAATCAAAATGTATCTGGAAAACGCTATAATACTATTCATGTACGTAAGTTAAGAGTGCCTGCTTTTGTGTAATTAATAACGCTCTTGTTAAAAATTAGATTGCGAAGGTAGCGAAATAAACCAAAAGTAAAACAATACAGTTCTTTTGAGGCAATAAAATGGAACGAAAAGGGGTTCTATTCTTGATATATAACGGTTTTTGAAAGGGTAAAAAAGATTAATGAAAGCTGAGGCGGCATGAAGTGAAAAGGAATCTTACGGTAATTGGATTTAGTTGTCGAGAGGTTTGAATTTTGTTCTCGTGAGTTTCGAATCGTCAGATGGTGACCTGACGATTTACTCTTCACTATAAACGAATCGTCAGGTCGCCATCTGACGATTCGTTGTTCATTAGGTTTGAATTGTTTGATGGGCATCAAACGATTCACTCTTCACGGTGTTTAAATCGTTCGATGCCCATCAAACGATTTAGTCTTCGTTGAGTTTATTTCCGCTAGTTGCATGTGTAAAAGTTTGAAGAAGTCGAAAAAACGTTTTTCCTTTGCAATGAATATTTAAAATAGATACAGTGATACGTCTTATCAAGAACTGGATGCTGCCCATAGCCATGCTTGCGGGGAGTATTTTTTATAGCCTCTTTGGGGCTTTGTCCTTCCTAACTCCCGTACTTATCTTTTCCATGTTGTTGCTTACCTTTAGCAAGCTTTCGCCAAAGACTTTGCGCTTTACGCCATTGCATTGCTGGCTGTTGGCGATCCAAATCTTAGGGTCACTGGCTGTGTATCTGGCTTTGGCTCCGTTTAATCCCATTGTTGCGCAGGGGGTAATGATCTGCTTGTTGGCACCTACGGCCACGGCGGCCGCGGTGATTACCGGCATGCTGGGCGGAGACATCTCGTTTGTAACTAGTTTTGTTTTTGCGAGCAACTTAGGTGTTGCCGTAGTAGCTCCCGTTTTGTTTTCGTATGTAGGCAATACGAACGATATGCCCTTCGTGCATTCGTTCTTGTACATTTGCAAAGAAGTAATCCCGTTGTTGATGGCGCCGTTGCTTGTAGCCTGGGCAATACGCTTTTGGTTTCCGCGCGTGCAAGAGAAGGTAACGTCGCTCAGTGGCCTTTCATTTTACATCTGGGCTTTGGCGTTGGCAATTGTGACCGGCAAGACCGTGAAATTTTTAGTAGAGCAAGATCATCCCAACTACGATACCGAGATTTGGGTAGGCGTAGGCTCGTTGGTGATTTGTGTGTTGCAGTTTTATGTGGGCAAAAAGATTGGTTCGCGATTTGGTAACCGCATTGCGGCCGGACAGTCGTTGGCTCAAAAGAATACGATCCTTGCAATCTGGATGTCGCATATTTACCTCAATCCGATAGCTTCAATAGGGCCGGCATCGTATGTATTGTGGCAAAACACGATCAATTCGTATCAGTTGTGGAAAAAAAGACAGGTCTCTTAACTGCTGCCAAGTAAGCAGCGATCAAGAGACCTGTCATATAAGCATTGTACAACCGTTGTGTATTCGATTACGCAACGGTTGTTTTATTTTATCACTTTCTTGTGTGCAGTTTATTCCACAACGGTGATCACGCAATTGTCTTGTTGCTGCGATCCTTTGCTTTTAGCCTTTGCTTCGATGGTGTTCTTGCCCGAAGTCAGGTTGACACCTTCCCACACAAAAGTTCCTACATCAGCTTTGCGTTTTCCAAGGCTTTTACCGTTTACAAACAGTTCTACCTCGTCCATGTTTGAGTACACTTTGAGGTTGCCTGTGGTAGCCTTGCGTGTGTCGATGCGCTTGTCTGCAATGTGAACAAACAGATCTTTGGTGTTCCAGTTTGCTTTGTAGAAATAGAACGCATCTTTCTTGTCTTTGCGGTTGAAGCTTACCAGCCCTTTGTCGTTGATGCCCGGGCGATCGCCTTCGGTACGGTGCGCGGCGCCGAAATCAAATAGATTCCAGATGAAAGTACCCCATACGAACGGACGATCTTTGATTACCTTCCAGTTTTCTTCGTGGTAAAACGTTTGCCACGACTCGGGATGCCACCAACTGGTTGGGTTGGTCTTTTCCAGAGCTTCTTGTTGTTGGTAAATGCTCGCGCCTGCTCCGTATTCACTCACGCCGATGCAAAGCTGCGGATTCTTTTCGTGTGTGCTGTCGAGAAACTTGCCCAAGTCTTTTGGCATGCCGCCATACCAGCCGTCGTATCTGTTCCACGCGATAAGATCGGTAATGAAATTCAGCGCGCCGCCTTGGTTACTTGCCGAAGTGGTAATGCGAGTTGGGTCGAGTTGCTTGGCCAATACATTCAGTTCCTTCACATATTCTACCGGATTGTCGCCGTCTTCTTTCAGCTCGTTGAAAAGTCCCCAAAACAACACCGCAGGGTGGTTGTAGTTTTGCTTGATCATCTCGGTAAGCTGCAGGCGTCCGTTTGCTTTGAACGATTCTTGATCCACAAAGCCTTTGTCGCGGTATCCGCCCGGGCCTACGAATGGAATCTCAGACCATGCCACGATTCCGTTTTGGTCGAGCAGGTCGTAGAAGAACGGAGCATGTGGATAATGTGACAAACGGATGGCGTTTGATCCCATTTCTTCCAGTATTTCAAAGTCTTCGATGTGGTGTTCTTTGCGCAATGCATTCCCGATTTGCGCGCGGTCTTGGTGACGGCAAACTCCTTTCAGCGGCATGTGTTCGCCATTGAGGAAGAATCCTTTTGCCGGATCTACGTGGTAGAAACGCAAGCCTAGCGGTTGGGTTACTTTGTCTACCGCAACGTTGTTTGCGATGAGTTCTACGTCTACGCTATACATAAACGGATCTTTTTGTCCGTTCCAAAGGCGCGGTTTCGCGATTTCGAAAGGAATGGTTTCCGTTACTTGTGTATTT
The DNA here is from genome assembly GCA_051656605.1 of Tannerellaceae bacterium. Taxonomy (GTDB): domain Bacteria; phylum Bacteroidota; class Bacteroidia; order Bacteroidales; family CAMTPD01; genus UBA12018. Next base: position 141,954 of record JBOGCF010000056.1, read on the forward strand.
GCTGCTAGCGTTACAGGTTTATTTTGTTGCAATACCACTTTGTCGCCGTCTTTTACCGTAAGGCGAAGGGTTGCTTCTTTGGCAGCGTTGGCACCGTTGGATAGCACGATGTCTGTTGAAACCTGAGCAAGATCTTTGGTTACTTTCGTTTGGCTCAGGTATACTCCCGGTGAGGCATAATCGAGCGGAGAGATACAAACCGGGTCAGTCACAAGCAGTGTTACGTCGCGATAGATACCGCCATAGAAGTTGAAGTCGCCCACAAGTGGCATTACGTCAAGCTGCGGCGCATTGTTTACGCGCACCCAAAACTTGTTGTCTTTGTTGTAATCGATCTTGTCGGTGATTTCGTATACGAACGAAGTGTATCCGCCTCGGTGTTCGCCGATGTGCTTTCCATTGATAAACAAGTTGGAGACGGTATTGACACCATCAAATTTAATAAAAACGCGCTTGCCTTGCCACGCAGAGTCGATCTTAAAGGTCTTCTCGTAGTTGCCTAGTCCGCGGTTGTAGTCGAGCTTTCCTACAAGAGCGTCGGTTGTGTTCCAGGTATGCGGAATGTCTACACGTTTGCGTACGTTCTTTTCTACGACGTGTCCTTCGGTAAACTGCCAATTGTCATTGAGCGATACGTGTTGGCGTTGCGCCATAAGGCTGGTGCCGGTCAGCAATAATGCTCCAATTAATTTTACGGAATTCATGAAATTAAATTGTTGGTTAGTTAATTCTATTCGGGTTGCAAGGGCAATCTATATTTAGAGTAAACGGTGATGTGTTTTAAACTAAATTATATTGTCCTTCTTCAAGCGCTAAAAATAGCTTTTTTTTACGAGAAAAAAGTATGGTATTTCTATGAACTGCTCAGCTATATTGCCTTGTTGCGATAACATTTGCCAACGATTGTTCTGTATAATCAACATCTTTTATATTGCGAGGTTAAAAGCGACTCGTAGCGTGCAAATTAAGTAAATAGCAAATAGTTAGTGTGGTTGCCATCATAATGAATAAAAGAAAAAAAACAAGAGGAATAGAATTTTTGAGGCGACGTATTATTTGTATTTTTGTATTGGTTTTGGTTTCCGTTTTTAGAGATAAACAGGAATTAAAAGGGAATCAGGTGGAAATCCTGAACAGTCCCGCTGCTGTGAACTCTGTAGAATCGGTCCGACGCGAATTGCCACTGTATTTATTCTCCAAAAAGAATATGGGAAGGCAGTCGGACGCGAGAGTAAGTCAGAAGACCTGCCAAGACCGGATGTTCGTATGGCTTTCGAGGAAAAGGCCGGGACTGAAGTTAATCCACTTTTTTCCCTTTCAGCTATTCCCCATTACCGAAAGAGTCCTTTCCGGTGATTGAGCCTTCACGTGCCTACATCCATTGGTTCGATTGTTTCTGTTCAACATAAGATATATATAAAGATATGATCAAGGAAGTTTTAAAACGCGACGGTAGGGTAGTATCTTTTACGAAAGATAAAATTGTCACTGCAATAACAAAGGCAATGGCACATACTGCTGAAGGTGAAGATTTGGCTTTGGCTCAACTTATTTCGGACAAAGTAGCCGAAAAGGGAGATAGCCGTATGTCTGTAGAGGCTATTCAAGATGCTGTGGAAGTGGCATTGATGAAGAGTCGTCGCAAAGATGTAGCAAAGCTATATATTTCGTATCGTAATCAACGTAGCGTAGCACGTCAGGCAAAAACCCGTGATATATTCTTGGAGATCATCGAGGCGAAGTCGAACGATATTACACGCGAAAACGCGAACATGAATGCCGATACTCCGGCAGGAATGATGATGAAGTTTGCCAGCGAAACAACGAAACCTTTTGTGGATGATTACTTGTTGTCTGAAGATGTGAAGCATGCAATCCGTCAGGGATTCATTCATATCCACGACAAAGATTACTATCCTACCAAAAGTTTGACGTGTGTTCAGCATCCTCTTGATCGTATCTTGAAAAACGGATTCGTGGCAGGTCACGGTGAGTCGCGCCCTGCAAAACGTATCGAAACTGCAAGTATTCAGGGTTGTATCTCGCTCGAAACCGCGCAAAACGAAATGCACGGCGGACAAGCGATTCCGGCTATCGACTTCTACTATGCACCCTATGTACGCGAAAGCTACATCGAAGAGGTGAAAGTGTTGGAAGAGCTTGCCGGAAAAGACTATAGTCATTTATATACTATTGAGATCGACGATTATGTAAGCAAACCGCTTGGTGATCTTTCGGGCGATGCGCGTACCGTGCAACATGCGATCAACCGTACGGTGAGTCGTGTGCATCAGGCAATGGAGGCGTTTATTCACAACATGAACACCATTCATAGTCGTGGTGGTAATCAGGTTGTTTTCAGCTCGATCAACTATGGAACGGATACTTCGGCCGAAGGTCGCTGTATTATCCGTGAGTTGCTTCACTCAACATACCGCGGGGTAGGGAATGAGGCTACTGCTATTTTCCCTATTCAGATTTGGAAGAAGAAAAGAGGCGTAAACTACCTTCCGGGCGAACGCAACTACGATTTGTACTTATTGGCTTGTAAGGTTTCGGCTCGTCGTTTCTTCCCTAACTTCCTCAATTTGGATGCTACATTTAATCAGCACGAAAAGTGGAACGAGAATGATCCCGAACGTTACATCTACGAGACTGCAACGATGGGTTGCCGTACGCGTGTGTTCGAAAATCGTTTCGGTGAGAAGACTTCGACCGGACGTGGTAACATTTCGTTCTCTACTATTAATATCGTAGGTTTGGCTATCGAATGTATGGCAATCGAAGATGAGGCTGCTCGTATCGAGGCATTTATGCAAAAGTTAGATGCGATGCTTGAGCTTACCGCGCTTCAATTGCATGAGCGTTTCGAATTCCAAAAGACTGCGCTTGCAAAACAATTCCCATTGCTGATGTCTTCGCTTTGGAATGGTTCTGAAAACCTTTCGCCAAACGATACAATCGAGTCTGTGATCAATCAAGGAACACTCGGACTTGGCTTTATCGGTCTTGCCGAATGTCTTATCGCGCTACGTGGAAAACACCACGGCGAAGATGAGGTGTCGCAAAAACTTGGTCTTTCTATCATTTCACACATGAAGGAAAGAGCAGATGAGTTTTCTGAGCAATACCAACACAATTATAGTGTGCTTGCTACTCCGGCCGAAGGATTGGCGGGTCGCTTTACAAAGATGGATAAAAGACGTTTCGGTGTGATTGCCGGAATTACAGATAAAGATTATTATACTAACTCAAACCATGTGCCTGTTTACTACAAGTGTAGCGTAGAGCACAAGGCGAGTGTGGAGGCTCCGTATCACGAGCTTACTCGCGGCGGACACATCTTTTATGTGGAGATAGATGGTGACGCAACACATAATCCGGAGGTGATTATGTCTGTTGTTGACTTGATGGATAAATACAACATTGGTTACGGCTCGGTAAACCATAATCGTAACCGTTGCTTGGATTGTGGCTTTGAGAATGCAATCGATGATCTTACCAAATGTCCGCGCTGTGGTAGCGAGCACTTGGATAAGCTGCAACGTATTACGGGTTATTTGGTGGGAACAACTGACCGATGGAATAATGCAAAACTAGCAGAGTTAAACGATCGCGTTCGTCATGACTAAATTATCTCTTCTTCGGGTTGTGCGTGATACGATTGTTGATGGTCCGGGTTTTCGCACTGCCGTATATTCGGCGGGATGCGCCCATCATTGCAAGGGGTGTCACAATCCGGCATCTTGGAGCATTGCTAAAGGTAACCTGATTCCTGTAACCGATTTGATGAAACAGATTCTCGAAGCGGGCAACAGTGGTGTTACCTTTTCGGGTGGGGATCCGATGTTTCAAGTGGAAGCATTTACCGAACTGGCTCGTATGATCAAAGAGCAAACGCAAAAGAATATTTGGTGTTATACCGGGTATGTGTTTGATGAGGTAGCTGCTTCGGATCGTTTGTCGCAAATACTACCTTACATTGATGTGATGGTAGACGGACGTTTTGTGGAAGAGGAGAAAGATCCGGGATTGATCTTTAGAGGGAGTAAAAACCAACGCCTGATTGATGTGCAGCGTTCACTGCTCGAAAAGAAGGTGGTGTTGTATGATTATTCGCCTTTTCCTTCTTTCTGATTTAGTAAATAGTTACAATCTATATAGCAAAAAGGGCTATCCGATCGTCGGATAGCCCTTTTTGCGTTTTAAGTAAGATCTTATTAATAGATCTGATTTAGTTACTTCTTAGAAGTATCAGTATCTGTCTTTTTTAGTTCCCAATCGAATGGTTCAAACTGTTCGCCTTCGCTCAAACTGTTCCATGATGGTTTCTTCATTGCATAGATGATGAATGGAATTGTTACTACAATAACACAACCTACTACAAGTACTGAATACCATACGGCCGGACTTCCGCTTGGAATTTGTGCAGGAGGGATGAAGCTTAAGCAGAATGCAAGCAATGATCCACAGAAACCAAGACCAGCAAGTAGCCACATCATACCGTTGCCTTTTGCGCCTACACGATATGGGCGTGGTTTGTCTTTGCTTCTATAACGTAGATAGATTGCAGCGGCAAACATCAACATGTACATGATTAAGTATAGGAGCACAGTAAGCTGTGACAAGATTTGATAGAAGGTTTGTACGGTAGGCATTACGACAAATAGCATTGCCAATACGGTAACCATACCTCCTTGTATGTAAAGAATATTCTTTTGCACACCAATCTTGTTTGTTTTTTGCATGAACGGAGGAAGGTATCCTGCTCTACCTACAGCGAAAAGACCTTTTGAAGGACCAGCTACCCATGTAAGTACGCCGGCTAATACGCCAAATGCTAATGCTACAGCAATTACAGGTGATAACCATGAAGCATGGATAAATGCAAAGTAGTTGTCGAAACCGGTAAGCAAACTTTGTGTGAGGTTGATGTCTTTTTGAGGGATGATAATACCCAAAGAGAACGTACCCAATACAAAGATAACTACGGTTGCAAATGCTCCGATAAATACGGCTTTCGGATAGTTCTTGGAAGGGTTTTCTACGTCTTTTACGTGTACACCCATCATTTCCATACCGGCATAGAATAAGAAGATACTGGATGCGAGTACGAGGTTATTGAAGTTTGTAAAGTCGGGGAAGAAGTCTCCTGAGAAATCCATCTCGGATTTACCACCCATGGCAAGGTAGATAATCGCAAGCACGATAAGTAATCCGGCCGGAATGATGGTACCGACCATACCTCCGATCTTCGATACTTTTCCTACCCAGTCGAGTCCTTTGAGCGAAATAAGTGTTGCTGCCCAATAAATGATAAGTACAACGACCAATGTGTATATCTTATTAGAAGCCAGATTCATATCGGCTGTGTGGTCCATGCCTATAAAGGCGATAGAAACTGCACCGAACGTAAGAACAGTAGGGTACCAAATCGTACTTTCTACCCATTGAAGCCAAATAGCAAGAAAACCTAAGCGCTTGCCAAAAGCTTCGCCTACCCAACGAAATACCCCGCCTTGCTTATCTTGATACATAGCCGCAAGTTCGGCTGCAATCAAAGCTGTCGGAATCAAAAAAACGATAGCTGCGAATAGATAATAGAAGGCAGAAGTTATGCCATACTCTGCTTCGGCCGGAAGACCACGCAAGCTTACAACCGCGGTGATGTTCATAATCGCCAGCGTTGCAATACCGATCTTAGATGAAGTGTTGTTTGATTTCATAAAAGTATTCTGATTATAGTTTTTTGTTTTCTTTATAACCGTTTCGTTTTTGATTGGTTGTATCGGGTTAGTTAATATTTAATTATAAACATTGAATTGCGAATGTTTGTCAAACTAAATGATAATCTTTTTGTTTTAACAGCAGAGATAAATTAACCACTACTTATATTTTAAATTGATACAATTATGAGTGATTCAAAACTACGTAAAGGAAATGCAGAAACTGCAACGTATGGTTCTGATGTTATGCTAACAAGTTCTCCTGTTGATAGAATTCCTCAAGATCCGACAACCCCGGAAATTGCCTATCGAATGGTAAAAGACGAAACGTATCCGCAAACACAGCCTGCGCTCAACTTGGCAACGTTTGTTACAACGTATATGGATGATTATGCGACAAAATTGATGAATGACGCAATCAATATCAACTACATCGATGAGACAGAGTATCCTCGAGTTGCGGTGATGGCTGCTAAATGTATCAATATTGTAGCGAATTTGTGGAATACACCTGAAACCAATAAATGGAAAACGGGTGCAGTAGGTATTGGCTCTTCTGAGGCTTGTATGCTTGGTGGCGTAGCTGCTTGGATTCGTTGGCGTAAGAAAAGACAAGCTGCTGGCAAACCGTTTGATAAACCAAACTTTGTGATCTCTTCAGGATTGCAGGTTGTTTGGGAAAAGTTTGGGCAACTGTGGCAAATCGAAATGCGTACGGTGCCTTTGACTTTGGAGAAAACTACGCTTGATCCGGAGGCTGCTTTGGCTATGTGTGATGAAAATACCATCTGTGTCGTTGGTATTCAAGGTGTAACTTGGACCGGCTTGAATGATGATATCAAAGCGTTGAATGACGCACTTGAAGTATATAATAAGAAAACAGGATATGATATTCCGATCCACGTAGATGCTGCATCGGGTGGTTTTATTCTTCCTTTCTTGAAACCTGAGTTGGAATGGGATTTCCGCTTGAAATGGGTTTTATCGATTAGTGTTTCCGGACATAAATTCGGATTGGTTTATCCGGGTCTGGGATGGGTTGTTTGGAGAGATAAACAGTACTTGCCAGATGAAATGAACTTTAGCGTGAATTATCTTGGTGCCGAAATTACACAGGTAGGGTTGAACTTCTCTCGTCCGGCTGCTCAAATTCTAGGACAATATTATCAATTTATCCGTTTGGGCTTCAAAGGCTATAAAGAAGTGCAATACAATAGTATGGAGGTAACGAAGTATGTTCATGCAGAGATTGGTAAAATGAAGCCGTTCAAGAACTACAGCGATGAGGTTGTGAATCCATTGTTTGTATGGCATATGAAGAAAACATATCAAAAGACTGCTAAATGGACTCTTTACGATTTGCAAGATAAATTGAAACAAAGTGGCTGGATGGTTCCTGCTTATACGTTGCCGGAAACACTTGAAGATATTGTTGTAATGCGTGTTGTGGCTCGTCAGGGCTTTAGCAAAGATTCTGCTGATATGCTTCTAGGTGATATTCGTAACGCAATCGAAGAGTTGGAAAAACTAGAATATCCATCGCCTACTCGCATTGCAATGGAGAAGAAAGAACCAATTAAAGGAAAAGTGTTTACTCACACTCATCATGTGAAGAAGAAATAAGTCTTTTCTCTAATAGAGCGCGTTTTAAACGCAGTTATCCTCTATGATTAGAAATAGGGAGCCGATTATCGGCTCCCTATTTTGCTAAATATGCGGTGATGTTTCAAGATATGTGTTAACTGTTGTCTAGTGACATACTTACCAATGGTAAGTGTAGTTTTTCAAGATCTGCCGAATCTAGTTCAAGCACAATTTGATCGTTTTTTTCTAATGTGATATTGCTATTGAAGTCTATTTTCTCATTGTTGCGGTATACTTCTAGTACAACGCATCCATTCGGAAGTTTTAAAGTGTTGTGGTCTTTACCTTCAAGGTATGAATTACTGTTGACTTGAAGATCCATGGTTGTACGAGGCGGATATTTGCTTGCGTTCTCATTAATCATGAAATCATAGAGCTTTTTGTTCATAGGTACTACGCCAATAAGTTCGGTGATGTAATATGTAAAGATGCCGACAATAAGTGTTGCAAAGAATACGTCATAATGTCCAGTCATCTCGCTAATCAAAATAAATCCGGTAAGAGGAGTGCGTACTACGGATATAAAGCATGCGGACATTCCAATTAACGTGAAATAGCCTAGGCTTTCGGCCGAAACAATACCTAGTTTTATAAGTGCTAATGTGAAGAAGTTGCCAGCTAAACCTCCTACTGTCATCATTGGAAGAAAGACCCCTCCCGGAAAGTAAGTAGCAGCCGATACGGTAGTGAAAATCATCATTAGCAATACCATAAATCCAATGAAGATCATGTTGGGATTTGCTTGTGCTGTCTCTTGGATCATGAAGTTTTGGTCTCCGCCAATTACGGTAGGATATACAAATCCGATACTCCATGTAAGAAGTGTCAAATAGGCAAGTCTTTCATAGATAGATATACTAGAGCGTTGGAATATCTTTTTTGAATAGAGTAGTAAATGAGAGAAACCTTTACCTAAAATAGACATGAATATAGCCATTGCAAAAAAGATTAAGAGTAGCTTTTCAAAGCTAACATCCGGAGCTGCTACAATGATACTATCGTAGATATTATTGGGTACGAAAAGTTGTGCTAATATACCAGCCGTAGCTCCGGCTAGTAGTGTAGAGATAGTCGTTTTTGCCGCATTGAATTTTTCTAATGATTCAATAACAAGCATAGAGGATGCGAGTGGGGCTGTAAATGCGGCAGCAACACCTGCACCTGCACCTGCAGCGATTAAATGTCGCTGCTCGCCGATTCGAACTTTAAACTTGCTGGCTGCCCAGTTGCCAACAAATGACCCCATTTGTACCGATGGTCCTTCTCGTCCCAAAGACAGGCCGACGCCAATGCTTGCTACTCCTCCTATGAATTTCACAAATAGATGGTCAAATATTCGATCGTATTTCATCCTTCCATAGATCAATGCTTGGGTTTGTGGGATGCCGCTACCTCCGAGCGATGGATACTTCTGTGTTAGTTTGTAGATTCCTACAATAATAATATACATCGATATTAGTAATAGAGGGTGGTAGTAGGCAGGGCTGTCATGACTAAATAAGTTTTCTCTTATTATTGCGGCCTCGGATACAAGCATTCGAAAAGGAATACATACGGCAGCAGTAATAATACCGACTACAATACCTAATGCGTAGATGCGGGTGTCTAGTATGGTGTCAACAAGTTGCTTTGCTTTTTGTGTACCGATGATATGGCTTATTTTATGTTTTATTCCCAGCATAGGTTTTCTCTGTATTTGACTTCAGTTATTGATATAACAAGTAATCTATATGGTCTTAATGTGAAAAAAGAATAATAGATTCAGTTGGTTTATTTTGCAACAAATGAAATTGACGAGATGTTATTAAGAAAGTAGTTTAACAAAATAATTATGTTATGGAAGAACAATATCACGAACCAGTCAAAGAGATGAGTCCTGCCGCAAGAGACAGAGCTAAAGCTTTTAAAAGTTTGATTGAAGAAATTGAAGCTGTTGATTGGTATGATCAAAGATGTGCTGTTGAAACCGACCCGGAATTAAGAGAAATCTTAATTCATAATAGAAATGAAGAGATTGAGCATGCTACAATGCTTCTTGAATGGATTCGTCGTAAAATGCCAGAAGCATTTGACCCTCAATTGAAGAAGTACTTGTTTACGGCGAAGAATATCGTCGAACTCGAAGACGAAGGGGATGAAGAATCGGCAGGTGGCTTAAAAATTGGAAAATTAAAATAAGGAGACTATATAATGGATTTCTTAAAAAGAAGCTTAGCACCAATCTCTTCTGAAGGTTGGAAGTTTATTGACGAAAGAGCAAGCGAAGTAATTAAAGCAAATTTATCTGCACGTCGCTTTGCTGCGGTTGTAGGTCCAATGGGACAAAGTACAGAAGCAGTAGGAACCGGGAAAATGCAGGTTTATACAAAAGGTGAATCTCAGTTTGGAGTATATCAAGTACAACCATTGGTAGAGCAGCGTATTCATTTTAAAATGAATCGTTGGGATTTGGATAATGTAGACAGAGGAGCTAAGGATATAGATACGTCTTCTTTGGATGCTGCAGTAAAGAAAGCTGCATTATTTGAAGAAGCTGCAATCTATGAAGGATTGGAGGAAGCTGGTATTGCCGGACTACTTCACTCTACCGAACACGAAGCATTGGAGTTCGGTAAAACGTTTGATGAGACAATGAGTGCATTGGTTTGTGCAACTTCTATCTTGAAACGCTCTTTTGCAGATGCTCCTTACGCTTTGATAATAAGTCCCGATAAATGGAGTTATTTAAACTTAATAGGGAAGGATTCTGGTTTTATTAAGCATATAAGTGAAAGTCTTCATATTAAGATTATTGTAAGCAATAATATCAAAAATGCTTATTTAGTTCCGATGGATAATGAAAACATCGAAATTACGTTAGGTCAGGACTTTGCTTTAGGTTTTCAAAGTTATACAAGTAAAGAAGTGGAGTTATTTATTACGTCTAGCTTTACATTTAGAGTTTTAGACTCTTCTTTGGTTGTAGTTTTTAAGTAGTTGCTTGTTGTTGAGTGTGTAATTTATCCTTTTAGGTTATAGATTATAAACGAAAACTGTATATTGTACCCGTGAATAATGAATAAACGCTTTGTTTGTTCATTATTCACGGGTTTTTTTATTGTTTTTGTGATAATTTGTAAGGGTCGAAAAGGTCAAAACAAAATGATAGGTAAATCGAGTGTTTTGGCTACTGTTAACAAATAAGCGTTTGAGTGACGAGTTTTTTAATATCATTTATTCTCAGATAAATGAACAAATTTAAACGAGGTAGTGTAACCACATTCATTATTTTGTATCTTTGCATAATAAAATGATCGACAATGTTGGTCTTTGTGAATAAATATACAGATATATAATTTTTCGGACACTAAACTGTAAGTGCTGAAAGTTGTGAACGCCAATTTATGCAAAGTGTTTTTTTTTTGAAAAAGGATAACTGAAACTTTAATCTTAGCTTTAAAAGAATTTATCAATGAGTATTGAACGACTCGAATCAATATCGACTTATCGATCTTCAATAAGTTGTGTGCTTGAGGTCGTCTTTTTGATAGAAATCTTAGTTTAGATAAAGTCGCCCTTAACATTGTCATTTATTTTAATCACATCATCGTTGTGAAAACGAATGAAGTCATTTAACGCCAAGAAACTATTAATATCGAATAACTTAAACGCAAAAATGAGTAGAACAGGTCTATTTTTCGTACTGATTTTTTGCTGCTCTTCGCTTTGTATGCCTCTTATGGCAAAGACAAAGAAGAACTCAGTAAAAGCTGATTCATCGGCTGTTGAGAAGAACAAATATCAGGAACTTCTAAAGGATGCAGAAACAGACGAAGGTATGTTTCGAGTGCATAAAGTAAAAAGTGATTATTATTTCGAAATCCCGGATTCTTTATTGGGCCGCGATATTCTTATTGTAAATAAGGTGTCGGGTGTACCTTTTGATTTGAATGATGCCGGATTGAATAAAGGGATGAACTATGAGAATAAAGTAATCCGTTTTCAAGCCGATACTGTCGCAAACAAACTATGGGTAATGACCATTAATCCAATGATTACCGTAAACGAAGATGATGCGATTGCAGCTTCGGTGAAAGATAACTTTGCGGAATCAGTTATGGAAACTTTTGCCATCGATGCGTATAATGCAGACTCTTCCGCTATTGTAGTAAAGATGAACAAGGTTTTTGATGGCTCAGAAAAGACATTCAATGATTTATATAATGGTATTTCATTGGGAGGTTCTGTGAAAAAGGACTTTTCAAAGATTGAAGCAATCAAATCATTTCCAAATAACATTCTTGTAAAATCAATGTTGTCTACAACCTTTACAGAGGGTAGTAAGACGATTCCATTGAGTGTGCTTACAACAACAAATTTGGTATTGTTGTCTGAAAAGCCAATGAAGCCACGTTTTGGAGATCCTCGTGTTGGATTCTTTACAACAGATCACTGGTATTTTAATGATGAGCAACAGCAGGTTGAAAAACGTAAACTCGTAAACCGTTGGAGACTTGAGCCAAAGCCAGAGGATTTGGAACGCTACAAAAAAGGAGAACTAGTTGAACCTGTAAAACCGATTGTGTTTTATGTTGACCCATCTACACCTACGCAATGGAAGAAATACATTATGGATGGTGTTACCGACTGGGATGTTGCATTCCGTCAGGCGGGATTCAAAAATGCAATTCAAGTAAAAGAGGTTACTGAAGAGGATGAAGATTTCGATCTTGATGATGTTCGTTACTCTGTAATAACGTATGCAGCATCGGCTCGCGCTAATGCGATGGGGCCTTCTATTATTGACCCACGTTCGGGAGAGATTATTGAAGCAGATGTAGTATGGTGGCACAACGTAATGACAGCTATTCATTCATGGTTGCGTGTTCAATTAGGTGCTACTTATCCGGAATTTCGTTCCAATGTGTTGGCAGAGAATAGCATGGGTGAAGCCATTCGCTTTGTGTCTTCTCATGAATTAGGTCATACATTTGGAATGACGCACAATATGGGAGCTTCAAGCTCATATCCTGTAGATTCATTGCGTTCAGAGTCTTTCACTCAAAGGATGGGTACATCTTCATCTATCATGGATTATGCTCGTTTCAATTATGTGGCTCAACCGGAAGATGGCGTAAGTTCGTTGAACCCTGTTGTTGGTATTTATGATAAGTTCGCTATTGAGTGGGCATATCGTTACCTAGATACAGCTACACCACAAGAAGAACTAGCGATTTTAAATGATTGGATTCGTAAGCATGAAGACAATCCATATTATTTCTATGGTGAAACACAAGATCCAAAGAACTGCATTGATCCACGTTCTCAATCAGAAGATTTAGGAGACGATGCAATCAAAGCAAGCCAATACGGTTTGGCTAATCTGAAAAGAATTGTACCGAATATTCCTGCATGGACAGAAGCTGCCGGTGAAACATATTCTGAGTCAGGAAAACTGCTTATGGGTGTTGTAAATCAATGGCAAATGTATGCAGAGCATGTAATGGCAAATGTTGGTGGTTACCATATTAATAATATTGTAAAAGGTAATGATGTAAATCGTTATGTGCCGATTGTTGCATCCAAACAAAAAGAAGCTGTAAAATACCTTCTAGATGAGGTATTTGTTGTTCCAACATGGTTATTTAATGATCCGGCTTGGGGCAAAAGCTATGCGATTCAGCAAGCACCAATGGGTGATGTGGAATATTCACCTTACAATGTAGCGCGCGAACTTCAATACGCAACATTTTATAATTTGTTGAAGGACGAACGTTTATTACGCATGTACGAGACAGAAGCACAATTAGGCAAGAAGAATACCTATATGCCAGAGCAAATGTTTGATGATATTTACAATGTGATCTTTAAAGGCTCTGAGAAAGGAAAAGACTTGTCATTGTACGAGCGTATGACTCAAAAGAATTTCCTTGATGCAATCATTGTTAGCTCGAACAAAGCAGTAGAAAAGACAACTAAAAAAGCGTTGCGTAATGAGCATGCTTGTCGTAGCAACTGTTGTACGCTAGCTCAAGATATGCCTGCATTGAAAATGATGCCAAGACCAGAGGTTGAAGCAACAAACCTTAACTATACAGCAATGAGCCGTGTGTCGGAAGCTGTTTCTGTAAAGCGAGGCGTTTTATTTAGAGTACTTAAACTTGCTCAAAAACGTAAAAACAGCGGAGACGATGTTACTCGTAATCACTATATGGATATAGAAGTGCGTATTAAAGAGGCACTTAATTTGCGCTAAACGCCCCTTACTATAATTTAAACTTAAACGCACGCATTTCTAAACAATGAGGAAATTTGTACTAGCCCTGGTTGCAGTAATTGTTCCTTTGGTAACGTTTGCACAATCTGTACGAACGATTACAGGACAAGTATTAGACAACGAAACGAAAGAAACGTTGATCGGAGCAACCGTATTTATTGATCCAAAAGATGGGATTGCATTAGACTACAATCCACAAGGGACTGTAGCTGATGCCGATGGTAAGTTTTCATTTACGTTGCCCAAGGAAGTAAAGCACGTAATTGTAAGTTATCTTGGTTACGAACCAAAAAAGATTGATATTTCAAGACAATCTACTTTTAAAGTAATGCTCGAGTCAGACACTCAAGTCTTGAGTGATGTAGTTGTTACAGGTTATCAAAAGATCGAGAAGCGTAAGATTACATCTGCAATTGCAAAAGTAAATCTAGAAGATATTCAGCAAGTTGGTGTTGCAAGTGTAGACCAATTGTTGCAAGGACAACTGTCAGGTGTAGTTTCTACTCCTACCAATGGAGGTCCCGGTTCGGCGAATAAGATTCGTATTCGTGGTACTGTATCTTTGAACGGTAGCTCAGACCCACTGTGGGTTGTTGATGGTTTACCTCTCGAAGGAAACGATATTCCTAAAGATTACGACGGAAAAGAAAATATTGATAACTTATCGAATGTTTCTATTGCTGGTCTTAATCCGGATGACATCGAAGATATTACAATCTTGAAAGATGCTGCTGCTACAGCTATTTACGGTGCACGCGCTGCAAATGGTGTGATTGTGGTAACAACCAAGAAAGGTAAAAAAGGAAAGATGAAGATCAACGTAAATGCGGCAACGTTTATTACAACGCGTCCCGATCTTTCTCAGTTAGACTTGATGAATGCAACTGAAAAAGTTGACTTCGAGCTAGGTCTTGCAAGACGCAGCGATCTTACTTACCGTAGCGGAAAAGGAGATGTAATGCGCATCTTGAACAGATACAATCAATTAGATGCGTATCGTTCGGGAGGCTTTTCGGCAATCTCTGCCGAAGCTCAGCGTGATATCAATTCACTTCGCGGCATTAATACCGATTGGGGTAAAGAAATCTACCGCACAGCAATCAACCAACAATATGGTTTGAGTCTTTCTGGTGGTGGTGATCTTGCTAACTACTATGTTTCTACCGGTTACTTCAACGAACAAGGTACAACAAAAGGTACAGGATATGAGCGTTTCAACTTAACGTCAAATACCGACTTTACGCTTTCAAGCAAGGTAAACTTGAGCCTTGGTTTATTTGGTAGCCAAAGTAAACGTGAATCATATATCTCCGATACCGATGCATTTACGAATCCAAGTAGATATACGCGTACGGTAAATCCTTATCGTTCTCTTTATGATGAGAAAGGTAAATACATTTACGATCAGGATATTGATGGTCGTGATGATCGCTATATGCCTTTCAACTATATGGAAGAGAGTGCAAATACAAACTATGAGTTAAATAATACAGCGATCAAAGCGTTGTTGTCATTAGACTACAAAGTGATGAAAGGCTTGAAATTGAATACGCAGTTTGGTATTCAGTACGACAAATCTTCAACAGAGAAGTTTGCCGATAAAGAAACCTACTTCACAAGAAAGTATCGAGATCTTACGCGTTATGTTGACAAGGTATCGGGACAGACTGGTTATTTCTTGCCAGATGGAGGTGTGATCCAAAACTGGAATAATGACTTTTTCCAATACAATTGGAAAGCTCAAGCAGACTACAGTAAACGATTTAATGATGCACACGACATTGATGTGATGGCTGGTGTTGAACTTCGTGGAAATACAACGACTGAGATTCACTCAAAAGGTTTTGGTTATGATCCACGTACGTTGACAACCAAACCACTTGTTTTTCCGGAAGGAACTTCTAATTCAACTATGAATGATAAGCGTTTCTCTCAATATGCGAAACGTTTTATAGAAAATCGATTTGCGTCATATTACGGTACTGCGTCGTATACATACGATAACCGATATACTGTATTTGGTAGTATTCGTTTCGACGGTTCTAACTTGTTTGGTATTGATCCAAAGTATCGTTACTTACCGCTTTGGTCGGTATCCGGAGCATGGAACATCAACCGTGAAGAGTTTATGCAAGGAATCGAATGGATCAACAATCTAAAACTGCGTGGATCTTATGGTCTTCAAGGAAATGTAGATAAAAACACATCTCCTTTGATTGTAGGAGAGTGGAACAACTCAACAGTTCTTCCTGGTGTAAATGAGCCAGCTATTAATGTGACGTCTCCTCCAAATAAGAACCTTCGTTGGGAGAAAACATCTACTTACAATGGAGGTCTAGATTTGTCTGTATTAGACAATCGCATCTCTTTAAGCGTAGAAGGTTATTACCGTGATAGTCGTGACTTGATTGGTGTAAGAGCTATTCCGAGCGAAAACGGATTTCTTATGACAACGCTCAACTGGGCTCGTGTAACAAACAAAGGTTTCGAACTATCTCTATCTACAGTAAATATCCGTACGAAAGATTTTAGATGGTCAACGGACTTCAACTTCTCAAGAAATATAAGCAAGGTGAATGATATCCATGTTCAGGATAACTCTTATTCTCCTTCGTTAAAAGGATATCCGGTGAATGCGCAGTTTGCAATCAAAACAGCCGGATTAGATGAGAATGGTTTGCCGATATTTGAAAAAGACGGAAAGAAAGTTTCAGGTAGCGAGTTCTTCGATATCCGTGAAGGTGCTTGGGGTATTATGGAGACCGGCCTTTCACATGCAGAATTCCGCAACCTATTTACGTACGTAGGCGATCTTGATCCTAAGTTCTCGGGAGGTTTTATCAATAAGTTCAGATACAAAGATTTCGACTTGGCAATCTCTTGTAACTTCAATATCAAGCAAACGGTAAAAGAACAACCATTCTATAATCCAACTACGCTCGATAGAGGTTCAAACTATAGTCGCAATGCAAATCAAATCTGGACACCTGAAAATACATCAGGTATTTATCCAGCATTGTTGGGTGAAACAACACCGGGCACCGAAGCTGATCTAATGCGTCAATGGTTTGGAAGTATGGATCCGGGTAATACATTCAGATCACTTGATATCTGGTACAAAGACATCAGCTATTTGCGTGTGAGCAGTATCCGACTAGGGTATACATTGCCGCAAAGCTTGTTGAAAAACAAGTTCATCTCAAATGCTCGATTCAGCTTTGAAGCGCGTAATCCGTTTGTTTTCGGAACAGATTATTCTGGATACTTTGCTCCTGAAACCTACGGTAACATCTATGCACAACCAATCGCTAAGTCATACTCGATCGGTGTGAATCTAACATTCTAATTAAACGCAATTCTGAAATTCAAATAATGAAGAAAACAATATATTCGATATTATCACTTATTGCGCTACTGTCTACATCGTGTAATTACCTCGATGTAGACCCGGTAGGGCAGGTAATTCCCGAAAAGGCGAGTGAGTTTAGAGCTTTAATGACGGCTGGATATAAAAACTTTCCAGATCGACATAAAAGCACAGTAACCATACGTACAGATGAGTTAGACTTGTGTAGTGAATATTCATGGTCGTACGAATCATGGTTTGATTTGGCAACATGGAACGATCTTTCCGGAAACCCCAAATTAATGGAGTTTTCTTACGATGGATTTTATAAAACGATTTTCTATGCCAATCATACGATTGCAGAAGAAAGTAAAATCCAGAATGACGATACAGAGTCAATTGCTCAGATTGTTGCTGAAGCCTATGCTTTAAGAGCATTCGCTCACTTTGAATTAGTCAACATGTATGCACAGCCTTATAGCAATGAGACACTTGACTCAAAAGCGATACCGTTGAGCGTTGTGATTGACACAGAGCAAACGTTTCCTCGTGCAACGCTTCGTGAAGTATATGCACAAATTTGGAGTGATATCAACAGTGCAGAAGAAAGAATGGAAATTGCAAGTCAGCCCGAAAGCTATCGCTATCGTTTCTCCAAAGAGTCAATGTTGGCATTCAAAGCTCGCGTAAGCTTATATCAGCAAGATTGGCAAAAAGCATATGATTTTGCAACAGAATTGATCACTCTTCGTCCTCAATTGCAAGATTTAAATGCTGAAGGAGCACTACCTCCATACAATTACAAATCGGTTGAAGCAGTACAGTCGCTGACAAACTTCATTCATATGGACGTTCGTGATGACTTTCCTGTAAGCGAGAAATTGTTAGGCTTGTATAACCAAGAGAATGATATGCGTTTCGCAATGTACTTTAAAAAAGGATATGGTGCATATAAAATTAATAAAGGAAGTACAGCAGATGAGAAATCAACATTCCGTATGGGCGAGGTATATTTGAATGCGGCAGAAGCTGCATTGCAACGAAACCGTATAGATGAAGCAAAGCAACTTTTAGCAACGCTAACGTCTGCACGTTTGAAGCCGGAATTCTTCGCGAGTGAGCAAACTCGTATTGCTGCTTATGGAAAAGAAGAAATGATAAAAGAGATTGCTGACGAACGCCAACGTGAATTAGCGTTGGAAGGTTTCCGTTGGTATGATTTGCGTCGTACAACACGTGCCCGAATCGAGAAGAGTACATTTACAAATACATACGTACTTGAAGAAAACGATGCTCGTTATACGTTACGTTTTCCAAAGTCAGCGATTGCAAATAATCCAAACTTGATCGATTAAGTCTTCGATAAATAGATTAGATCCTGAATTATTCAGTATCAAATTTGTTCCCCCATTTATGCTTGGTAAAGGTATAAATGGGGGATACTTTTTTTATTAGTCGGATAGATTCATATATCTTTGTGAAGAACTGTAATATATATTTACGCCATGAATGAAGGAGAAATTAAGATCAAAGTACAACGTCGCATTGTAATATGCTCGGTATTGCTATTGATCGGAAAGTTTATTGCTTTTTTTATAACAAACTCTGTTGGTATTTTGACCGATGCCATGGAAAGCATTGTAAACGTAACCGCAGGCTTTGTCAGTTTGTACAGTATTTATGTGGCAAGTAAACCCAAAGATGAAGGACATCCTTTCGGTCATGGAAAAATAGAGTTAATATCGGCCTCTCTTGAGGGAATTATGATTTTAGCTGCCGGCTTAATGATTGTGTACGAAGGTGTGCGTCGTCTTTTCGAACCCGCAATGATCGATAAGTTAGACATTGGTATTTATATCATTGCCGGAGCCGGACTTGTAAACTGGATATTGGGAACTTATAGTATTCGAGTAGGCAAGAAATACGGATCAATAGCTCTTGTTGCAGGAGGAAAGCATTTGCACTCTGATGTTTATTCTACAATTGGGCTTGTACTGGGCTTGATAATATTATACTTTACAAAGATTGCATGGATTGATAGTGCCTTGGCCTTGATATTTGGAAGTATCATTATATATACCGGAGTCGGTATCTTGCGTACAACTATTGCAAACCTGATGGATAAAGCTGATCCGGATGTGTTACGCACTGTTTACGAAGAAATCACGCATAATAGAAGCGATGAGTGGATCGATATTCACAACATGAAGATTCTTAAATATGGGAATAACTATTTTGTGGATTGTGACTTGACTTTACCATGGTATTTTAATATCAAAGAAGGACACGATAGCAGTGTTGCGCTTGCTACAGTAATGCGATCTCAGTTTCAGGACAAAATGCGTTTGTCAATACATACAGATCCATGTTTGCCTGCAAAAGATTGTGAAGGATGTGGTTTGATCGAATGCAAACACCGTGAGAATTCATTTAAGGAGCGTACAGTTTTGACTTATGAATTAATGGTGCAAGATGATGATTCTTTGATCTAGACCTAACTTTTGGCTGTTTTATGAGTGTTAATGTTTCGACACGGTGAGCTAACATTAACACTCGTATATCAACTATTGCATACTAGATTTGTTTTTTTGATAGAGAAAGAAATTATTTCTATGTTTAATAAATAAATCTATTATGGACAAAACTAATCTATTCTGGAGAGGTGTAGTTGGACTATCCCTCCTTTTTCCCGCGACTTCGTTTGCTCAATCAAGCGAAGTAATTGATTTGAAGAAACCACAAAAAGGAGAAGACATCATGGTTATTTATAACACCGGAAGCCATGACTCAACTATTGTAAATGTATTTAGCAAAAACACACCGAAACATTTTACTGCTCCTGGATTGCCACGTTTTGCAATCGTAGGAAAACAACAAAAATACTATTTGGGTATTGGTGGATACGTAAAGGGAACAGCATCATTCGACTTTGATGGAGTTATCAATAGCCCTACAAATTTTACGACCAATGCGATTCCGGTGCCTAAGATTCCGGGCAACGGAGCTAAATTTCAAGCGAGTGCAGCAACCAGTAACATCTTCTTTAATTTTGTAGGACTACCAAATACTGAGAACGAGTTTGGTGCTTATATCAATGCCAACTTTACCGGAGATAATTACGCCTTTACACTGTTAAGTGCTTATGTTACTTACCGGGGATTCTTAGTAGGGTATGGAACAAGTTTGTTTACCGATGCAGCAGCCGTACCCCCAACAATCGACTATGAAGGACCTTCCGGTTTGACCTTTGTATATAACACAGTTCTGCAATATACATACAATATCAATAAAAAATGGTCTGCTGCAATTGCTGCTGAGATGCCAATGTTAAGTGCAACATATAAAAATCCATATACACAAGATGTATATCAACGCGTTCCGGATATTCCTGTTTATTTGCAATACTCATGGAATAATGGTGCAAACTGGTTGAGAGCATCCGGTTTATTCCGTACGCTCACATATCGTGATGAAGTATTGCAGAAAAACAGAAATGAGTTTGGTTGGGGGGTAAAGCTGAGTGGAGCTGCCAATATCCTACCTAATCTTAAAGCATTCTATCAAGGTGTATATGGTCAAGGAATTACCAATTATATCCAAGATATGACAGGCCTAGGAATGGATATGGTTAATTGTGCAAGCAACAATGGTCATATGTCGCGTGTTAAATCGTGGGGAGCATATGGCGGTTTGCAATATAACTTCTCACCAACAACATTTATGTCTTGGACCTATAGCCAAGATAGAGCTTACATGCCTGATGGAATTGTAAATCCTACCGGTTATAAATATGCACAATACTTGGTAGCCAACATGTTTTGGAACTTAGTACCTAATGTACAGATGGGTGTTGAGTATTTGTGGGGACGCAGAGTAAATCATGATAGAGAATCCAATCATGCCAATCGCCTACAAACCATGATACAGTTTAACTTCTAACAAACTTTTAAAGCATATACTTATATGAAACAAATCAAGATCTCTGAATTAAAGGCTTTAATGCTTCAGACACATGAGTTGTACAAAGACAACAAGGATGGCGTAAATGCAAACTATATTCCTTTTCTAGCGAGTGTACCATCCGATCTGTTTGGTATTTCAATCTGTTTACCTTGTGGAACTGTTCTAGAGGTTGGAGATACCGGGTATGTATTCGGTATTGAATCGGTCTCTAAAGTACATACTGCCATTCTTGCGATGAAGCAGTACGGAGCCGCAGAGATCTTGAATAAAATTGGCGCAGATGCTACCGGACTTCCTTTCAACTCTATTTTTGCCATCTTACTTGAGAATGATCATCCGTCAACACCTCTTGTAAATGCAGGCGCTATCAGTGCATGTAGTATGGTGAAGCCAGTAGGGGATTCAGATAAGAAATGGACTGCTATTGTTGAAAATGTTCGTGATTTAAGTGGTAGTGATCCCATTCTTCTAGAAGAGCTTTATAAATCAGAGTCGGCAACCAACTTTAATAACAAAGCAATATCCTGGTTATTAAAGAACTTTGACCGTATTTATGACAATCCAGATTTGGCACTTGATTTATATACACGTCAATGTTCATTAGGTATTACTGCTCGTCAATTAGCAATCAGTGGAGCTACAATAGCCAATCAAGGAAAGAATCCCGTTACAGGAGTTCAAGTCTTTGATCCATCTATCGCTCCTAAGATCACTTCTATGATAGCAGCCGTTGGATTCTACGAGCACTCAGGCGATTGGGTTTTTGAGTCTGGTATTCCGGCCAAATCAGGAGTAGGAGGCGGAGTAATGGGAGTTCTTCCCGGTATATTTGGTATTGCAGCATTTGCACCACCATTAGATGGAGCGGGTAACTCTGTTAAGGCTCAGTTGGCAATCAAACACATTATGAATGAGTTGGGTTTGAATGTATATACAGCAAATCAAGTAGAGTTTATTAAAGATTAAATTACTATTGCAATACAAAAAAGGCTACAATCCTCAGGATTGTAGCCTTTTTTGCTTTAAACACATATATTGTCCTATTATCTAAAATCCTTTAGCTTTACTTGCAATGTCTTTCTAGCAAAGAAGATCCTACTTTTAATAGTGCCTAGAGGTAAGTTTAGTTCTTCTGCAATTTCGTTGTATTTAAAACCCGAAAGAAACATCGAGAATGGAACTTTCAGTTCTTCATTTAGATTCTGAATTGCTTTATTTATCTCATTCATAGCATAAGCGCCATCAGGAGATTCAAAGCCGGTTTCTGTAGTCAGATTAAGGTTATAAAGATCAATTTCTTGATCCACTACAGTTTGCGTACGCAGCACTTTGTGATAGTTGTTTATAAAGGTGTGACGCATAATAGTCAGTACCCAACCTTTAAAGTTTACGTTGTCAACAAATTTCTCTTGATTATCAAGAGCCTTGAGCGTAGTATCTTGTAAAAGATCCTGAGCATCATCACGATTAGCAGTCAGTAACATCGCAAAGCTCATCATATTGCTTTGCAAGCTCATTAGTTTTTGTTGAAATTGTTGCGCATTCATACTCGTCAGTAATAAATAAGTTTGTAAAATTGTTCTTTCATTATAGATTGATCTTGTATTTGTCAATCATGCGACAAATCATATATTGATATTGCAAATATAATGGCAAATTTATATTATCAAAATAAGCATATTTTATGGGATTGTTAAATAGCGCCCCAAAGTATAATGATTCTTGAGTATTGAATAATAGAGATTGATGGAAGTTGATAAAAACTCTGTATTTAAAGGGTTTAGCGGAGTAGTGCTCATGAAAGCGTAAAAGAGAATCGTTACCTAAAAATGTGCGTTGTAATACTCATTTTATTCAAATAATACAAAAGAAAAGGCAAGCATCAATATACTTGCCTTTCTACTTTTTTATTTAGAAGCTGTAGGATCATATCCTGCCGGCCACTTAGAAACTTGGCTAGGTTTACGGCCTTCAAGTTCGAAATCAAATGGCTCGAAATCTGAGTTTGGATCTTTCCATTCTTTTTTATGTTTCGCATAAATAATAAATGGAATGACTCCAAAGAACAGTGTTCCTAATATTAGGATACCAACATAAGTAGCAGGACTACCTGTGGTAATTTGTGATGGAGGAATAAAGCTGACAATGGTTGCAGCGATAGCTCCGAACAAACCTAACACACCAACAATCCAGATACCGGCAGAACCACCAGGTATTCTAAAAGGTCTGATTTTATTTGGTTGCGTATATCTCAAGCGGATAGCAGCGATGTACATAATAATGTACATAATCAAATAGATGATGGTCGCTAGCTGACCCAAAATTTGGTATGCAGATTGCACAGATGGCAGTACAGTCATTACAAAAGTAAGAATTGTAACAAATGCTCCTTGGAATAATAAGATAGGCACTTGGATACCATGTTGATTTGTTTTTTGTAATGATTTAGGTAAATATCCAGCCTTACCAACAGTAAGAAGTCCGGCAGAAGGACCGGCAATAATAGCACTCACTTGTCCTAAAACACCAAAAGCAAGCATAATTGCCATGATATTACCCATCCAAGGCAGTCCGATCGAAGCCCAGAAATCACGATAAGCGATCAACAATGTTTGAGTCAGGTTGATGTCTTTTTCAGGAATGATAATACCAACCGCCAATGTACACAGAACGAAAATAACAATAACAATTACAGTCGCTATTAGAATTGAGATCGGATAACTACGTGTAGGATTCTTCATTTGCTCAATATGCACCGCTTGTTGTTCCATACCGGCAAAGAACAAGAATATACTTGCAGCTAAAACGAAGTTATTAAAGTCTGTGAAGTCAGGGAAGAATGGTTGATCTAGTGGCAAATAAACAGGTTTTCCCATGCATAGGTAAACAATCGCCAAGATAATCAAGATTGCACCCGGAATGATGGTACCAAAAAGACCTCCGAGTGTACTCAACTTAGACGAAGACTTCATTCCTTTAAATGTATTCAACGTGGCTAACCAGTAAACACCAAGCAATACGACGATCATATAAAGTTTATTCCCTGCAAGCTTGGCATCGAAGCTTTCGGGCCACCAAATGTATGCAATAGAGACCCCTGCAAAAATAAGCACTGTAGGGAACCAGATTACAACCGCTTGCCATTGGAAGTAGATGGCTGCGAATCCCCAACGAGGACCAAATGCTTCACTTACCCAACGGAAGATACCTCCTTTTTTAGGGAAGGTTGATGCTAGTTCTGCTGCAACAAGAGAAACCGGAATAAGGAATACAATTGCAGCAAACAAATAATAGAAAATAGAAGAAAGCCCATACTCTGCTTGAGAAGGCATACCTCTTAAGCTCACAATAGTGGTTACGTTCATGATTGCAAACGCCATCACGCTGATGGTTGCGGCTTTTTTAACCGGACTACCGCTTGTATCAGGTTTTTTAGGAGTTGTTGCCATATATGATTAGATTAAAAAGTAGTACATCAAAAGGAGGTTTGCGAAGGCTTATCTGTCGTTTACCAAGATAGACCGCGCAAACCTCCTTATTTTATTATTTTAGTGAAAGGTAAAATTCAATTTATAGAATTACATTTCAGCCATAACTTCGTCTCGAGCAGCTTTTACGCAGTCAATTGTGTGACGCATTATTTCCGGACTTACGAAGATATTCATAGGGAATGATTTAATGGCATATATTACAGCTTCCGGATCAGACTCATCCGTATTGTATTTGGTAGTTCTGAAGCCTGTGCTGAAACTCATATATGGAGTATATTTACCATTGATTTGTTTGCCGCTACGATACCATTCAAACAATTTATCTCCAATTGCTTTAACGATTCGGTTGTGTTTGATAAGTTCACCGCGCAATGCAGGATCGTTCAATTCTTTATCGAATTGTTGTTTAGCATCGATACCTTCAGGGTAAGGGCGGAACAATGTAATAAATCCGGTATCATCAGGATTTACACAAACCATATCACTTTGATTAGCGATCAAATCATACAAATAGTATTTTGTTTCAAGAATACCACCGATAATTGCTTGCATACCTTCCATACCGAAATACTTTAAGGTAGCCCAACCTGCCAATGAACCCGAACTTGTACGAGAAACCTCTAATGTATAGTACATTGGGTTGTATGGAGACCGTACTTGTAGGTAAGCATCGTCACCACGGCGAAGCAATGATTCGAATTCAGTTGCATTCTTATAAACGAAACAACTACTTACATAAGGAGCCCAACCCACTTTGTGGAAGTCGATACCAATGGCATCTGCATGAATAATATCTTTATATTGTTCCGCGTTTTTCTTCAAGATAGGAAGAATATGTTCAGAGAATTGAAGCGGATTCTTTTCGAAGTCGTAATGTTTGAAATACAACCAAGACCATCCAACAACGCAGTCTCCATATAGCAACGCTTTGCCATATCCTTTAGGGTTTGGATATTTATCCATCACTTCACGCACTTTACCAATTGGGTCAAATGCGCTAGCATCCGTTGTACCCATAGTACATACAACCAAAGCAACAGGAATACCTTTCGCATGAAGATCTTTCATTACCTCTTCCAAGTGTTGAGGATCCATTTGGTTGGTTTCGTTGTCTGTACGAATGTGAATGATATTATCCATACCCAGACCCATCCAGTCTGTCGCGTTTTGTTGTACGTAGTGCGATTGTTGAGAACACAATACTTTCGCATCAGTTCTGATACCTTTGGTTCTTGAGTCTGGTAAAACTCTGGTCAATGCATATTTAACGGCATACGTCCAACAGCCACCACCGCCCCAAGTATAAATTGCGCCGGTTGCTGTAGGATCCCATCCGATCAGGTTCCCAATCATACCTGCTGTTTCAAGCTCTGCTTTATGTACATTCCAAGAGTATTCACCTTCAAGAATATTCGGAGAGAATACTTGGCTAAGCATCGAAGCAACGATGCCGGCAGTATTCGCTTGAGGGATAACATTACACATTGTTAGCGGATTGCCCCAGTTAGGAGCACCTTGGAATAGATCAATAACGTCGTCAATAACACGATCAATAGATTCTCCTTTTTCTTGGATCTTTACATTCTTAACCTCAGGATAAGAGTATTGAAGTTTGGTGTTTGTGCCAAGATAGGCCGGACCGTTTTCTGTTGGTTTTAGTTGGTCAATCTTTTCTACAGCTTTCTTTAGTGTTTCGGCTAATGGATCAGCTGTTCCTCTGAATGGAGAAGGAAACTCACCGGTCATTATTTTGCGATAGGCTGCCCATTTAGGTGCTTTTTCAGAGATTTGTCCGTCTTTCCAGATCTCTTCAAATTTCTTAGTCTTGTTGTCCATAACGTAATAAATTAGTGGTTTTAAAGCGTCCTTACGAACGTGTATATATAACGTTTGTTGTATACTTTCGGTTTTTAAAAGGATATAAGATTGTACTTCTTTAAACTCCTTTTTATTCTTTGTTAAAATAGATTTACTTGATAGAGCTTGATGCAGAAAAAACAGTAGAATGTCTTTTCATATATGCAAATACAGCAATTGCGATCGCAAAGGCTCCATTTAATATAAACGGAAATAATTCGCTGTGCTGATCAAAAATGAATTGGAACGCGTCCACAATAAATGGACACAATAAAATAGCCAGATAGTTTGTCGACATCACAAAGGCCAAAGCCAATACAGCCTTATCATGACGCGCAGTCAAGGTTGTCTTGTCATAAATAAGCGGTTGCATAATACCATATCCGCTACCTACCATAAATACACCCAATGCGATGATAAAAATTGATTTGAAAATAACGATTAAGAAGAGTCCGATCGCTATTTCGGCAAAGCTGAAAGCAAGTACTTTATTTTGGAGAACTTTGATGATTTTATCAATGAATAAACCGGGTAGCATCATTGCAAGGAAAAACAATGAAATCATGGAACCCGAGTAAGAGCTGTTTAATTTATAATCCTGAATAACGAAAGGAAGATTAAACGAAACAACAAGAACCAAGTAGGTTGCTAGAAAATACACGATCATAAGTCCGGCAAGCGCTTGTTTATTAATCGCTTCTCCCGGTTTCAAAAGTGGCGATTCTACAATCGGTTGGGCAGGTTGTTTGTTATTCTTTTCTTCTTGTCCGATATAATGTACGTTGTTTTTAGCAAGAGTACTGTCCTTTAAGTAGTATGACAGTAATAAAGCAGCAGCAGGAATTAAATACACGACAAAAGGATAATGCCAATTATAGTTTGCCAACCAGCCGGTAAGGAAAGTCGCTAGTACCAATGTCAGGTTTGTAATCGACGAGCTGAAACCCAACTGTTTTGTTCTGTATTTGCCCACGAAGAAGTCGGCAATCAATCCGGTAGAAAGTGGTATCACCATTCCGGCTCCCACACCGAGCAAACAACTGATCAAGATCAGCTCCAACATACTATTTGCAAAGAAATAAAGAATACCACTGGCAAGAAAGATCGCAAGACCAATCATTAATATAGTTGTTTTGTCTTTACTCTCACTCAACTTACCTGAAAGTAAAACAAACGGAATAATCAGTAGAGAAGGGAGTGAAGTAAGCATCTGTATTTCCAGATCAGATACATGCGGAAATATTTTATCCAAGTCGCCCAAAATAGGAGACACAGCCAATCCGGGAAGCGAAGTAATGGCCGAAATAGACCAAATAGCAATAAGGGTCATCAATGGAATAGTACCTTGACCAGTTTGTATTCTCATAACGTACAAGTTTAAATAACAAAATTTGTTCTCTCTCTATATAAGCTGAAACTTATCTGTGAATGAAACACAATTAATAGTTCAAAGTTGTATATTTTATGAAAGCTTAAAAGATTAAACTAATTGTATAGACACAAAAAATCCCTCCCGAAAATGAATGCTTCAGGAGGGATGTATCAGAAAAGTATTGTCGTTATTCTACGATACGCGTAATATCTGTCGTTGGTTTCGGATAACCTTTACTCTTGATATATGCTTTGGTTGCGTCTACCATCTCTTGCGATATCGAGTAGTTGTACTCGGCATAGTCGTTGAGGGCGATATCGCCTGTCCAAAAGAAGCCCCACTTGTCGAAGAAGTCGGTCAGGTCTAGTTTTGCCACATCGCAACAGATCTCTACAAACTCAAACTGATTCTTGATCGCATCGTTACCGGTGCCGGCATCGGGACGATTACGCATCTCTTCCATCACGTCGGCATAGAAATCAGGCTTGTTGTTTTGCGAGAAATAAAGATGCAACTGCCAGAACGGAACCAAGCGGTCGAATACATCCGTGCCGTCAAGCAGCGATTTCTTAGGACTCGCGTCAATGATGTTTTTACGTGCCGAAGCATAATTCTTTTGGTTCTTGATACGGCTCTCGTTGCCCATCATCGCACCGGTATATAGTGAGAAGATATTGTTGCTCACCTCTGTCATACCGCCCCACGTCATTTGTGGCGACATTTGCAATACGTGACCAACCTCATGGCTAAAGCCCCAGCAAGGATCCCCCGATATTACCACACTCGGATCAGCTACCATGCGCATTGTGCCCGCATCGCCCAGATACGCCACGCCGTCACCATCGCGAAACATGTAGTAATTGAAGTTTACACGCGCCAAGATTCTGTTCTTCGGAACTTTGTTGTACTTTACCAGTCCGTTCAATACATACATGTGATTCAGCATCGTATCGTAATTGCTGATCAGGTCTACCCCTTTGCCGCGTGTATATTGGTTGAACCATTCTACCGGATACGCCACTTGAATGTGCTTTCCGCGCGCATCCATTACGGGGCTTACAGCATTATCCAATAGTTTGTTCCAGTCGTCGTTGTTGTGCTTTGCAATATCGAAGTATCCGTTAACCTTACCGGTAGGGAAGTGCACCGCAATGCGGGGAGCCGCTTCTGCGTTATCGTCAAAATAATCCACATATACATTGCCGCCTTTTTCCACTTGGATGATATTGACACCTTCGCTCAGTGGGATCTCTTGTTTGAATAGTCCCCAGCCATCTGGGTCTTCAGTGGGTTTGATCCCTTCGGCAGGCTTGCGCATCCAATTCGGAACAAGCAATCCAATCTTCTTACCATTGGTAGGGCCCACAATCACGGTGTGCTCTCCGGCATCCAGATACATTCCGGTAATATTTTCGTATCGGCTAAACCCGTCGCCGAATTTAAGGGTTTTACCTAAAGCAGCAGGCGAAGGATAGGCTTCGTAGCTAGTGCAGCGGTATTCGGTCTCATAATTGTTGTTGAGAAGCTTTTCGGCCACCTCTTTCATCAACGGACTTTTAAAGTCGGCCAGCGTCGCGGCGTCCACATTGTCTTTTAGTGCGCCACACGAAGCATCGGTAAAGTACTGCATATCGCTCGAGATTGCTTCGCCGGGCGTAAGCGTTCGCGAACAACTCATAAGCATCATAAAGAGAGAAACTGTTAGCAATAATTGTTTCATGGATATATATTTAAAGTTAAATGTAAAAAATCGTATTAGACTGTATTTTGCAAAAGTAGTGCATTATATTTGTTTACTAAATAAACGCGAACAATAAATTATGAACATAACGCTTCCTGTCAAGAAAGAAACCGAGCAGTTGATCCGATTAGCGCTCCCTATTATCCTATCTTCTTTACTGCAAATGACCTACAACATCATCGACATGATCTGGGTAGGACATTTGGGAAGCGCCGAGATCGCCGCGGTAGGAACGGCGGGCTTTTATATCAAACTAGGCTGGGCCATATCGAGTGTCATTACGATGGGAGCAATGGTATTGGTATCGCACAATGTAGGATCTAACGATAAGCGGGCACTGCAAACCTATATATCCACTTCGGTCAATGCCATTATCGCAATGGGAGCCCTCTATTCCTTGGTCATGCTTTTCCTGCCTCAATACCTGATCGGATTCTTCAAAATAGAGAGCATGCAGGTGAATACGCTAGCCGAGACTTATTTAAAGATCAGTTCGGTTTCGGTAATCCTGTCTTTTCTCAACCTGCTTTTCACCTCGATTCTCAATGCCCACGGTAAGACGAAGCTCTCTTTTCGTTCGGTACTTTACGGCAACATCATCAATATCATTCTCGATCCGCTCTTTATCATTGTACTCGACGGAGGCGTAGCCGGTGCCGCATGGGCAACGGTGATCTCGCAGTTGGGTTCGTCCGTTTACTTCTTTTACATCATCTACAAGCAAGACCTGATCAGCATCAAATGGCTTGATTTTAGTTGGATTTCCCTCGGTAAACTGATCAAGATCGGTTCGTCCGTTGCCATACAACGCATCTTATTTACGCTGATTGCCATTGTAATCGGGCGTATCGTAGCGGGTTGGGGTACCGACGCCATCGCTGCGCAAAAGCTGGGACTTCAGGTCGAATCCATTTCGTTTTTGCTGATGGGCGGATTGATGCAATCCACCTCCATCATGACCGGTCAGAGCTTTGGTGCCAAGAAATATGCAGAAATCGAACAGATCTATCGTTCGGGATTGAAAACCGCCGCATGGATCGGTCTTGTTACCACGCTGATTTTTGTGATCTTTCCCGACCAACTCCTACTTATCTTTGTGCGCGATCCGCAAACCATTGCTATGGGACGTTCGTACCTGATTATCGTGGGTCTGTCGCAACTCTTTATGTGCTTGGAAATGCTTACCGCCGGAACCTACAACGGGCAAGGGCTTACCAAATATCCGGCCACGGTAAGCGTGGTGTTTACATCGCTGCGTATCCCGTTGGCATTATACCTGGGGCACGAAACCTCACTCGGTATCGATGGTGTGTGGTGGAGTATTTCGATCACCAGCATGATGAAGGGCGTCGTTTTGTATTTCCTTTATCGCAAGCGCAACGCACAACTGCACGAGTTGGCCGCGGCGCACAATCAACCG
Organism: Tannerellaceae bacterium; assembly: GCA_051656605.1. Lineage (GTDB taxonomy): Bacteria > Bacteroidota > Bacteroidia > Bacteroidales > CAMTPD01 > UBA12018. The sequence goes on from JBOGCF010000056.1 coordinate 172,770, forward strand.
CAATAATAACCGCTAATCAATATAACAATGACAAACCCTGAACAAAACAAATCCTTCAAACAATGGGAGCACTTGTTGCTCAAAGGTAAGTTTGGTCTTGAGAAAGAAAACGTACGCGTCAATGCAGACGGCACGTTGGCACTCTCTACACACCCCGACGTGTTTGGCGACAAAGGTAAGAACCCCTATATTACTACCGACTTTTCCGAAAGTCAGATCGAAATGATCACACCACCGCTACCCAGTGTGGCCGAGGCGCTTGGCTTTATGGAAACACTGCACGACGTGGTTACCGAACACATCGGCGACGAATACCTGTGGCCGCAAAGTCTTCCACCGCTTTTGCCCGACGAGAAAGAGATTCCCATTGCCCGCTATACCGAACAAGATAAAGAGCTGGAGATCTACCGCGAAACCATTGCCCGCATTTATGGCAAACACCGCCAACTGATCTCGGGCATCCATTTCAACTATTCGCTCCCTGAGGAGTTGCTCGAGGCGTTGTTGCATACCGGCGCGTTTGGTAATACGATCAAAGAAGTGCGCGAACAAGTATATCTGAAAATGGTGCGCAACTTTATGCGTTATCGCTGGATACTGGTTTGGCTCTACGGCGAGTCGCCTCTGGCCGAAGATAGCTTCGAAGTGGTTTCTTTAAAGACCGGAGAAAAGCAACCCATGAAGTGTGGCGTGAGCATCAGCCTTCGCACTGGGCCGCTGGGCTACCGCAACAAAGAAGAGTTTGTGCTCGATTATTACAGCATCGAGGCGTATGAGCGTGAGATTGCCACGATAGTGGAAGAAGGTCGTCTCAACAGTACCAAAGAACTCTATTTGCCGTTGCGCATGAAGTTCTTGGAGAAAGATAACGGAGCGCCGTCGTATCTCGAAGTGCGACTGCTCGATCTGGATCCGTTCACCAAGTCGGGCGTATCCTCACATGCCATCTACTTTTCGCACATGCTATTAATATATGCGTTGCTCAAAGAAGAAACCACCCGTTTCGATGCCGAAGAGCAATTCAAGGCAACGTGCAAGCAAGACAATGCTTCGTGCTATGGGCGTTGCTTGAAGCGTCGTTTCCCATGCGAGGTCTCGGAACATACAACCATTGCCGACGACGCGCGCGAACTCATCAACGATATGGTTTCGGTATTTGATGCGTACGGTGTGTTGAAAAATGACTTGTATCGCAGCGAAATGGAGCATAACATCCAGTTGGCACAAGAACCCGAATCGCGCGACGGGGTAAAGCTTTTCAAGGCAATCAAGCAAGACGGCTTTGTGGCTTTCCACATGAAGAAAGCCGAAGAGCACCGCCAACAAACCGCTCGTGAGGGATATCGCTTCTTTGGTCTCGAAGACATGGAGATGTCTACTCAATTGCTACTCAAAGCGGCCTTGCTCAAAGGCGTTTGCTTCGAAATTGTAGACCGAAAGGAAAACTTTGTGCGCCTGTATAACCACGCGAAAGAAGAATATGTGATGCAGGCTACCAAGACGTCGCTCGATAACTATGTTTCGGTGTTGATGATGGAGAATAAGGTGGTTACGAAAAAGGTACTCGACAAAGCGGGCATACGTACGCCGCAAGGTCGTGAGTATTATTCGGCAGACGAAGCTTTGCTCGACTTCGAATACTTTCGGGGCAAAGCGATTGTAATCAAACCGAAGTCGACCAATTTTGGTTTGGGCATCTCCATCCTCAAAGTGAATGAAGACCGGGAAGACTTTGCCACCGGCTTGCAAATTGCTTTTGAGCACGACAATACCATCTTGATCGAAGAGTTTGTCGCTGGCCGCGAATTCCGATTCTTCTTAATAGACAACGAAGTGGTGGGTATCTTGCACCGTGTTCCGGCAAACGTGGTGGGCAACGGTGTGTTTACGATTGCCGAATTGATTGATCGCAAGAATGAAGATCCGTTGCGCGGCAAAGGCTATCGCACGCCGCTCGAGAAAATTCGCAAAGGTCGTGAAGAAGAGCTTTTCCTCAAGCAGCAAGGGCTTACCTTTGATAGTGTGCCGGGGATGAACGAAATGGTTTATCTGCGCGAGAACTCCAACATCAGTACCGGCGGAGACAGCATCGACTTTACCGACGAGATTCATCCTTCGTACAAAGCAATCGCGGTGGAGGCGGCCAAAGCAATGCACGTGCGCATTACGGGACTCGATATGATGATTCCTGACATTACGGCGCCGGCAGATGAAACAAATTACGCCATCATTGAAATGAACTTCAATCCCGCCATTCACATCCACTGCTATCCTTACAAAGGAATCAACAGACATTTGAATGATAAAATCCTTGCGGCACTAGGCTTTTAAGCCGGATACCGAAAGACAACTTCATACATGCGCTAAGTATTTTAGCAGCGGATTTATAAGCAGCACCGCAGCGGGCTATAGGAAACATAACGGCGGGTTTATAGACAGTTTTTATTTAAAGGAAAGTCTATAAGCCCGTTGCTTATTGTATATTTTCATTTCTTGTACTTGGTGCTCTTGTGAACCGTGAAAACAGTTGCGATGCCTCGAAAAGCCCCTTTTTGCTCCGGATGCTCTCTTTTTCTTACAAAAAAGAATCTGACAGATTGCCGCCCGAAACGCCTGTTGCCATAACACAATCCCTGCGGCCTTATCGAGAACTTCAAAACGGCGTATCAAATCGATCACAACACACCGCTTCGAACAACATCCTGCAAAACTCAACTCCGCCACAGTAGCGTGGAGCAAGACCGTGGCGAGTAATCATACAGACGTAAGCCCCTCACGGCGTTCACGCACAAAGTCTTTACCAATACCCTTTGCGTTATGCATGAAAACGTTTTTCGTTTTCCCCGAAGACTGTTTTCACTCTTCGTTATGATTGCGCGCACTCTTCACTATGAATGAAAAAACTCTTCGTGGTGACTGAAAATACTCTTCCCGAAGACTATATTTAGTCTCCTCAAAAACCTAGTTTAGTCTTTCCGAGAAGTAAATGACCTTTTTTCAAGAACCAAACAAGCTTTTTTTGCAAACCAAGTGAGGTATTTACTCCCACCAAGCATGCTTTTTGCGCAGATTCCTCATTTTACAGTAAAGAGCTGCCATGCTACCCATATAGCCGCCCACTCCCCAATACGAAAACCCTGTTTTCCAAACCCGAAAAATCCATCCATTTCTCCAAACTAGCGTGCGAAATGCATGTAAATACATGGAATTGCTCTTGCAAAAGAGCTTTTGTGTTTTGACGAAAGTCATACTTAGTGTAAAACGAGAAGCTTGATGGAACAGCGCATTGCAAAAGAATCGTATATGTTTTCGTACAAACATCAATTTGTAAAAAGCGTATCCGGTATTGGTTATCATCGCCTCCTTTGAAAATTATTTTGCTTGGGAATGCATATTTTTTTCGTGGGGTTTTTACTGCATGTTTGCTTGCTGAATCTATGGCGCATACTTTACAATAAAGTAGGGTTCGAGGAATTTGCGTTTTATGCTCGTTTCCTGTTTATACAGTGGAGCCGTGTGTAGTTGCTGATGCAGTATAGTTGTGTTTGCTATATACAATAAGAGGTGATAGCGGAAAAGCGTGTTTGTGTTGCTATCTAATTGATTTGCGATGGCTTATGCGTGTGTGTGGTGTACGGTGTACATTAAAACGGAAGAAAATTTATATATATTTGCCTTGCAATAAAAACCGAAAAGCTAACCATGAATAAACGTTTTGCACTGGCAGCACTGCTTGGAATGAGTAGTGGGGCATTATACGCTCAGTCATTTACCGAATGGCACGATCCGCAGGTAAATGCAATAAACCGCGAGCCGATGAAGGCTACACATTTTGCTTATAAAAGCAAAGATGAGGCAGTAAAGAACTACCGTGAAGGATCGCAACGATTCTTGTTGCTCAATGGCGACTGGAAGTTTAATTGGGTGCGTAACGCCGACGAGCGTCCGCAGTCATTCTTCCGCACCGACTTCGACGACTCGGCATGGGGTACCATTCCTGTTCCGGGCAACTGGGAAACAAACGGTTTCGGAGAAGCCATCTACGTAAACTCGAATTACATATGGGATGTGTTCATGAAACCCGAACCGCCCAACATTCCAACGAAAGATAATTTTGTAGGTAGCTACCGTAAAACGGTTACCATACCCGAATCGTGGCAAGGTGAAGATGTATTCATTCACTTCGGTTCGGTGATATCAAGTTTCTACTTGTGGGTAAACGGCGAGTTTGTAGGCTATAGCGAAGACAGCAAATTACCAGCAGAATTCAACGTGTCGAAGTTTCTAAAGAAAGGAGAGAACCTGATCTCGTTTCAGGCATTCCGCTGGAGCGACGGCACATACCTTGAGGCTCAGGATTACTGGCGCCTTGCCGGTGTAGGACGCGATGTGTTTATGTATGCGCGTGATACCAATCGTATCAACGACTACACGGTGGTGGCCGAGCTGGGACAAAATAACAAAAGCGGCTCGTTGCAACTATCGGTCGATGTAGCCGATGCTGCTAAGAACGGTACCGTTGAGGCGGAGCTTTTCGATGCATCGAATAAATCAGTTTGGAAGAAAACGGCCGCAGCAACAGGCAATACGATTGCTATGCAAGGTGGCGTGGGTGCGGTAAACAGCTGGAGCGCAGAGTCGCCTTACTTATATAACTTGCTCATTACGCTGAAAGACGCTAACGGTAATGTGGTAGAAAGCATTCCGCAACGCGTAGGCTTTAAGCGTGTAGAGATCAAAGGCGGTCAGTTGCTTGTAAACGGACAGCCCATCTTGATCAAAGGTGTGAATCGTCACGAACTAGACCCTGATTACGGGTATTATGTACCACGCGAACGCATGCTTCAAGATGTGATGATTATGAAGCAAAACAACATTAACGCGGTGCGCACATGCCATTATCCGAACGACGAATACTTCTATGAGTTGTGCGATAAGTATGGTATCTATGTCTTGGATGAAGCAAACGTAGAGGCACACGGCTATGAGGCGATTGCGGGAATGCCCGACTGGGAAAAGGCGCACGTAGAGCGTACTACCCGCATGATACAACGTGACAAAAATGTTCCTTCGGTTATTATCTGGTCGATGGGGAATGAGAGCGGCGACGGAAGCAACTTCGAGGCTGCCTACAAAGCCATGAAAGAAATCGATCAAACACGTCCGGTGCAATACCAACGTCCGGGCGAGAAATATTATACAGACATCTTTTGTCCGTTTTATGTCGGTTACGACTTCCTCGAGTCGTACGGCAAGCAGCGCGACAAACGCATGCCGCTTATCCAGTGCGAATATGCGCATGCCATGGGTAATTCGATGGGCGGTTTCAAAGAATACTGGGATCTGTATCGCAAATACGATAACTTGCAAGGCGGATATATCTGGGACTTTGTAGATCAGGGCTTACGTGACTATCGCAACGGCAAGATGATCTATGCGTACGGTGGCGACTATGGTATGCACTCGCCTTCGTCAAACAATTTCAACAACAACGGTTTGGTTTCGCCCGATCGCAAACATAATCCGCACTTCGACGAAGTTGCTTACATTCAGCAATCGGTATGGAGTGATTTGAAACAACCGAAGCAAGGTGTACTTGAAGTATACAACGAAAACTTCTTTACCTGCCTAGGTAATGTGTACATGGTATGGGAACTCAGCCAAGAGGGTAATGTGATCGAAACCGGTACCATCAATAACTTGCAAGTGGCTCCGCAAAAGCGTGCGAACGTAAAACTGGGCTATTCGCTTCCGCAAACCGACAAAGAGCTTACGCTTCAGGTATATTACAAAACAAAGCAAGCAAAAGATCTTGTTCCTGCCGGGCACACCGTGGCTCGCCAGCAGTTTGTGGTGAATCCGTACAACTTTGCCGATAACCGACAAGACGCTACCGGCGGAAATGTTTCTGTAGATGATCAACGCAAGAAGCTTACGGTAGAAGCCGGTAATGTGGCGTTGACGTTCAACAAAGCAACGGGCTTTATCTCGAGTTATCAGGTAAATGGCAAAGAGTATTTGAAAGACGGTTTTGAGGTGAAGCCTAACTTCTGGCGCGCTCCTACCGACAACGATTACGGTGCTTCGTTGCAAAACTCATTGGCTGATTGGAAGAATCCGATTACCAAGAAGGAAAGTTTTGATGTAAACAAGACCGACAACGGTGTAGAGGTAAAGGTGAAATACCTGCTCGAGAAGTTGCAAGCCGAATTGTTGCTTACGTATATGATTAATGAAAACGGGCAATTGGCATTGACGAATCAGTTGATTACAAAAGCAGAAGATGCTTCGAAGATGCCGATGCTTCCGCGTATGGGATGGCAATTGGTAATGCAGAAACCGTTTGATCGTATCAACTATTATGGTCGCGGACCGGTAGAGAGTTATTCGGATCGTAACAACAGTGCGTTTATCGGATCGTATACCGAACTTGTGTCGGACCAGTTCTTTCCATATATTCGTCCGCAAGAAACGGGCAACAAGAGTGATCTTCGTTGGTTCAAACTCGTAGACTTTGGCGGCAAAGGTGTAAAGGTGCACGCGCCGCAAGCGTTTAATGCCAAAGCGCTTCACTTTGCAACTGAAGATTTGGATGACGGCAAACAAAAAGATCAACGCCACTCGGGCGAGTTGGACGAAAGGGACTTCACGGTTCTTTCCGTAGACTTCAAGCAGCTCGGTTTGGGTTGTATCGATACGTGGGGCGCTATCGCGAATCCCGAATATCGCATTCCGTATGGAAATTATGAATTCACATTTTTACTGGAGCCAACGTCATTGATTCAGTAGTGTTGTTATAAATCATTGTTTTAGTTTAGTTAAGTTATGAGAAAGCGAAACATCAGACAATTTGTCCTTGCATGTTTCGCTCTTTCTTTTTTCGAAGGTTTGAGCGCGCAAGCTGGTGAGGATGTAATCAAATACATCAATCCGATTATCGGTGCTTCTACTTCGGCCGAGGCAGGAAAGAGCGGACATGGTTTGGGGAAAACGTTTCCCGGAAGTGCAACGCCCTTTGGATTGGTGCAGTTGAGCCCCGATACCAAAACCGGTGGAGACAATGGTCCCGGCTATTCATGGCATCATCCGCATATCGAAGGCTTTAGCTTTATCCACATGAGTGGCATTGGTTGGTATGGCGACTTTGGTAACTTTTTGGTTACACCTACGGTAGGACGTTTGCATACCAACCCGGGAAAGGAGTCGGATCCCGATAATGGTTATCGCTCGCGCTACTCGCACGATCGCGAAAAAGCTAGTGCGGGATATTATCAAGTAATGCTTGATGATTACGGCGTGAATGTGGAGTTGACTTCGGCTCCGCGTGCGGGAATAATACGGATGACATATCCGGCGAGTGACAGCTCGCGTATTCAGATCGACTTGGCACGCCGCATTGGTGGTACTTCGACCGAACAATACATTCGACAAGTAGATGCAAACACAATAGAGGGTTGGATGAATTGTCCTTCTTCCGGCGGTGGTTGGGGCTCGGGCGACGGGAATGTGAACTACAAAGTTTACTTCTACGCGCAGGTGAGCAAACCGATGACCACAACCGGTGTATGGAGTGCCGAGATTCCGGATTCGCTTGATCGCAAAATGCACGTTATATTCTCCGACGATTATCAGCAGTGTGTAAAAGATGCTGTGGTTACATACAATGTAAAGGAGGCTCAAGGGAAACATCTGGGTTTCTTTACCGAGTTTGCAACGCGACAAAATGAAGAGGTTTTGCTCAAGTGCGGGATTTCGTTTGTGAGTATCGCAGGGGCAAAGGAGAATCTCGAGCATGATATTCCGGGCTGGGACTTTAACGCTACTTTATCGGCAAACAATGCTTTGTGGCGTGAAGCCTTGCAAAATGTGCGGGTAGAGGGGAAGTCGGATCGCGACAAAACGATCTTCTATACCTCACTTTACCATACGATGATCGATCCGCGTGCTAGTTCGGATGTATCGGGTGAGTACATCGGTGGCGATGGAAAGGTGAGTAAAACCGACGGATTTGTATACCGCACCATCTTTAGTGGTTGGGATGTATTCAGAAGTCAGTTTCCGCTGCAAACGATTATTAATCCCTCGCTTGTAAACGATGAGATCAATTCGCTGATTAGTCTGGCCGAAAAGAGCGGACGCTTCTATTATCCGCGTTGGGAGATTATGAACTCTTACTCGGGTTGTATGATTGGTAACCCGGCGGTTTCGGTGCTTGCCGATGCATACATGAAGGGGATTCGCAACTATGATGTGGCAAAAGCTTTCGACTATGCCGTGAATAGTGTGGATAAGTTTGGCAATGAGCCGCTCGGATATACGCCGCGCTCTATTTCGCATACGCTGGAATATGCTTATACCGACTGGTGTGTGGCACAAATGGCAAACGCATTGGGCAAAAAGACGACACGCAAAGCGTATGCACGCCGTGCATCGAACTATGCAACGATATGGAACGATAGTGTGGGTTGGTTTTGCGGAAAAAACAGCGATGGAACGTGGGGCGAATGGAAAGGAAAGCTACATCACGATTTGTATTGCGTAGAGTCGAATCCGTTTCAGCAAGGTTGGTTTGTTCCGCACGATGTGTATGGCTTTATCCGCTTGATGGGTAAAGAGGCATACCTGGCACAGTTGAATGAGTTTTTTGACCAAGCTCCCGATAATTTCCTTTGGAACGATTACTACAATCATCCCAACGAACCGGTACATCAGGTGCCTTTTATGTTTGCGTATGCAGGTAAGCCGTATCTGACACAAAAGTGGACGCGAAAGATTTGTGAGCAAGCGTATGGTACAGATGTAATGGGCTTGTGCGGAAATGAAGATGTAGGGCAGATGTCGGCATGGTATGTGCTCACGTCGATGGGGATTCATCCGGTTTGTCCCGGTGATAACGTCTATCTGCTGACTTCTCCGGTATTTGACAGTGCTGAGATTACGCTCGACAAAAACTATTACAAGGGAGATCGCTTCACGATAAAGGCACATAACAATTCGCCTTCGAATGTCTATATCAAAGAAGTAAAGCTAAACGGTAAGAAGCTAAACCGTGCATGGATCACACACAATGAGATTGCCGACGGTGGTTTGCTTGAGTTCTTTATGAGCGATACGCCTAACCTGTCGTTTGGAGCCAAGAACCTTCCTCCCGACAACATGAAGAAACTTCGTTGATTCAGGTAGGAAGGTGTTTAAAATAAGGGGATGATTGATTGTGTTCAGAGCGGTTGCTGCTGTGTGACACAATGGATCATCCCTCCGTTTTCATAGAGGTTTCTAACATCGATGCCCACAACTTTTCGGTCGGGATAGAGTTGCTGCAACTTGGCAATTGCTTCCGCATCATTCGGATCATTGTAAGTAGGAACCAAAACTTTGCCGTTGGCAAGGTAGTAGTTTACATACGATCCTTTGTATCCGAGGTTTTTACCGTATTCGGTCACTACATTGTTTTTGGTTAGTGGCAACGTGACGAATGTATATGGTTTCCCTTGTGTGTCGCGGGCCGCATACAAGGTGTTGATGTCTTGTTGCGGTACTTGCCAATAGAGAAGGTCTCTAGGGCTCATCGTAACGATGGTATGTTTGTTGCCAAAACGTGCAAAGCCGTCGATGTGCATGTCGGTAATCTCTAATCCGGGTACTCCTTCTAGCCAAATGAAATGCTTTACACCTAAATACTGGCTGAATAGAGCTTCGGCTTCTTTTTGCGTCATGCGAGGATTGCGATTGCTGTTGAGTATAGCACTTTTGGTAGCCATCAGCGTTCCGTTTCCATCCAACTCTAACGCTCCTCCTTCGTTGATCATCTTTTTGTTGAGATTAACGACCGGGATTTGTTGCAATTTGCCGATTTCGGATGGTATCTTATCACACGAGGCATAGTCGGCTTTGTTTCCCCATCCGTTGAAACCCCAATCTTCGATTGCGATAGCACCGTTTTGATCTTTAACAAAGATGGGGCCGTTGTCGCGTACCCATACATCGTCTGTAGGAAGTATATAGAAATCGATGCGCTGCATGGGGACTCCCGCTTGCTCCAATAGTTTGGTTATGCGTGCTTTCTCAGCTTCATCATAGGCAATGATATGGACGTTTTCGCCCGGGACAAGCTGTTTGCACATTTCAACCCATGTATTGTCGAGTCGGTTGCGGTATGTTTTACCGTATTGATATTGATGGGGCCATTGCAGCCAAGTGCCTTCGTGCGGTGCTCCTTCTTCGGGCATCGTGTATTGCATAGGGGTGTTTTCCTCTGCCATCAGTGTTTCGGCTTCGCATCCGATTGCGGTAAATAGCAAACAGATTGTCGACATCATGAGTAGTTTATGCATTTGAGAGGTGTTCTATTTATTGTTGATGTAGTCGTAGAAGTTGCAAATTTTGTTTTGTGTAAGTTGGTCAGACAGCTTTTGTTTTAACAAGAGCAAGTCGGGATTGTTGGTTTTTGATACATACATTGTAACCAGCTCGCTAAATAGTTCGAGTTGCTGTTTCCCTCCCAATTTTGCGATTACGTCATCTACAGGAAGGGTTCGAATCGAATCCTTTGTGAGATCAAACTCCTTGAGTCCTTCTGTGAAGATGGCTTCTATTTCGTCTTTATCTCCGGGAAAAGAGAGTTTAAATATTTTGGCAATCACAGCGCCTACTACTTCGAATTGGCGTATTAGAAAATCTTTTTGTCGTATCATAAAAGTCGATATATTCGCAAATGTATATGCTTATTGTTCGATTGCAAACAAGAGCCTTATAAGAAATGTTTCATGGCATTAAAAGAATGTTGCTAGTCGATGAGTCCCATCTGTTTCAGTAAGATTGAGGCATTCATGTTGCGGCTAACACCTGGCTTTAATTTATAGTCGTAAGAGATGGCTTCGTTGGTATGTTCTATCTCAAAACAGATGTTATGAAACTCTGTCGGATACTTTGTACTTAACTCTCCCAATGCGAGATCGTGTGTCGCGATAAGTCCGCAAAGAGGGAGTGTGCGTATTTTCTCCAAAAAGCGAATAGAGCCGTTGAGTTTGTCGGTAGAGTTGGTGCCTTTGAGCATTTCATCTAGAATGATAAATAGCGGGTTTCCGGCTGAGGCGGCATCAACCAACTTCTTCAAACGCAGCAGTTCGGCGTGAAAATACGATATACCACCGGCTAAGTTGTCGGTAGTCCGCATGCTGGTGAATAACTGAATCGGCATGAAGTGAAACGTCGTTGCGCGCACAACACTCCCTGTTAGCGCAAGCACCATATTAACTCCAACAGAGCGTAGAAACGTACTTTTGCCGGCCATATTGGCTCCCGTAACCACAAAATATTCGTGTAATTGCTCCAGCGTAAAGTTGTTGGTTACAACTTGTTCGCCTTTCAATAATGGATGTGCCATTTCGTGGGCAGATACAATGGTTGTGGTATCAATAACAGGTGTACAATATTCGGGATGGTTGAATCGATAGATTGCCATAGAGATAAGCGCGTCGAGTTCGTTAACGGCTTTTACCCATGCAGGAATTTGTTGCAGTTGTTTGGCTTCAAGTCTTTGTAGTTGTAGCATGATGTGCAGATCGCGCATGTAGCATCCATTCAGACCAAAAAGAACAATCACATTGCCTCGGTTGTCGAATTTATCCATGATGCTTTTGACTTCTTTAAAGGCTGCAAGTGCATTCCCTTGCTCAAATAACTGATTGTAAATCTGTTTTAATTTAATGGTCTCAAACTCCTTTTCCTGTATCATTTGTACCAAGCGATAAAAATTGACGTTGGCTCCTACAAAACGGGTAAGTCTGTTTTGAATGAGCTCGATGCGTTTTGAAAAAGAAAGAGAAACGAACAGTTGCATGATATAGTACATTGCAACAATGGTAAGCAAACGAGGGTAGAATAACGATGCCACAATGAGTGCAAAAAATAGAATGTTACTTGCAAAGATCAAACCTTTGGCAAATCCAGAGAAACGTATGCTTTTCGATGAATCCCATTCCGGATCGGGATCGGATACGGCTTGATTGGTTCGAAAGGAGATTCCTTTGGCTCTGAATTCTTCAATCCAATAGATTGTATCAATTAGTTCTTGGGTTGCCTTCTGACGCTCGATGATTTCAACTGTATCGGTAATCGGATTGGTTAGAATATTAGCTAGGAGATGTTTACCACCGGTGGTAATGGTGCGATTCATCTCCTGAAATAAAGAGCTTCGCCCAAAGATATCGAGGTCGACAGCATAAGGATGCTGTGCTTCGATGTATTCATTTCCCTCATCAAAGTCGGAGAGATTATCGTTGAGGTAATTGATTTCAGCATCGTAGCATTTGAGACGAGTGGCAGTTAGTTCGGCTTGTGCAATCAACTTAGACTCGTATCTGTGTAAGATAATAAAGGTAATTACAAGCGCAGTCATTCCAACAAGATATCCGAACTGATCTTGTCGCATGTATTGATAAGCGCAGGTTAGCGCCAGTATAAAATCGATGACTTTTATAAAGGTAATCTTATTGCGAAGTGCTGTTAATTTGGTCAATGTTGCTGCAAAAGCATTGCGTTGCGATTGGTAATATGATTTCGGGTTCATTCGAGACTTTAATTGTTTTGATCAAAGCTATTTATTAAAAATGAATCGAACAAATGAAATGTCTGCTTTTGAGTGATTGGGTGAGAACAAAATGTTGTTATTATTTGTATAAGTATTAGATATAGGTTTTAATGTGCTAAGTTTTGAAAATGAGGATGGTAACGGCTATATGTGTATTGCTTGTATTTGCACTGTCAGGTACGGCACAAGAAATCATACCGGATTCGGTAGTGAATGCATTGAGTAAGTATGCTTATGCTTACAATCGTTTTGGACAAGTACTTCCTCAAGAGAAGGTGTATCTTCATTTTGACAATACAAGTTACTATGCAGGGGATGCTATTTGGTTTCAGTCGTATGTTGTAAATCCGGGTTTAAATACTCCGACGGGTTTGAGTAAAACGTTGTATGTTGAATTACTAAACCCCGGAGGTGAGATTATTGCAAAGCAAATATTGGCTATCGACAACGGACGAAGTGATGGTAGCTTTAAGCTAGATCATCTCCCTTTTTATTCCGGATTTTATGAGGTGAGAGCTTATACGAAGTATATGCTAAACTTTGCAGAGGATCTTATATTTTCAAGAATTATTCCTGTCTTTGAGAAGCCTGCTATTGAAGGGAATTTTGTCGAAAAGAATATCAAGAGGCAAACGAAATACAAATACCCGCAAAATCGGAAATTAGAGAAGAAAGCTAAGAAGGTAAACTTAAAGTTTTATCCTGAAGGAGGTAGTTGTGTAGAAGGTGTGTCTTCTCGAGTGGCTTTTGAAGCAACGGATGCATATGGGAATCCTTTGGAAGTATCAGGTGTGGTTGTTAATAAAAAAGGCACAACTCAATGTGTATTTGCTACTTTACATGAAGGGAAAGGAGTTTTTTCCTATATTCCAAATGGTGAAAGGTGTAAAGCGGTGGTGACCATTGATTCTAAAAACTATGATTTTGATTTGCCTGATCCGCTGAAGCAGGGTTATGTATTGCGGGTGGATAACTTATTAGATTCAGATAGTGTTCAGATTCAAGTACAGAAGAATGCTCAAACTCCGGCTGCTGTTTTGGGACTAGTTATGGTTGGACATGGAAGATTATCTAATTATTGCTTGGTTAATGTTGAGAATGAAGATGCTGTTTGTTTTAAGTTGCCTAAACGTAATATGGATTCCGGTGTGCAGCAGATTATATTGTTCGATATGAATGGGGAAATTGTAGCGGATCGGTTGATTTTTGAGAGAGAGAAAGCTTTATTGTCGATTCACGTTGAGAAAAACAAAGACTATTATCTTCCTTATGATTCTGTTCGTTTAGAGTTTGCGGTTAAAGATGCAAAGGGAACACCTTCAGTAGCTCCATTGTCTGTTTCGGTACGGGATGGAAAGGAGGAAGTTAGCAGCCGATGTTCGCTGTTAGCAGACTTATTGCTAATGTCTGAAATTAAAGGTTATGTGCGTAATCCGTTTTATTACTTTGAGTCAAATGATTCGGTTCGTAACAATGCGTTAGATTTACTATTGATGGTGCAGGGGTGGCGTAGGTATGATTGGAACGGTTGGTCGAATATGACGCATGCAAATGTAAAGTATATGCCTGAACAGGGAATAGAAGTGCATGGACAGGTGGTTTCGATGGTAAGAAGTAAACCTAAGCCAAATGTGCAGGTTTCGCTGTTTTTGGCAAAGCCCGCGGAGGAAGATTCGATTCCTCAAACATCTGCATTTGATATCTTTGAGACAGATAGTTTGGGCCATTTTAGTTTCACGACCAAAACGCATGGCAAATGCAATATGATCTTATCTGTAATGGAGAAAGGAAAGATGAAGGATCATCGGATTATTTTGGATCGTGTATTTAGTCCGGAGCCTAAAGTATATTCATTAGCCGAGATGCAAGTGGAGGTTGACAATGTTCGTGCTGCGGCGGAAAAGATCGATAACTATTTAGCAGATACAATGATTGTAGAAGATCAAAGCTATGAACAGTTTATGAAGCGATACGAAGATTCTTTGTCTAGGAGGGGCGTTCGAGAGAAGATTCATCGGTTAAGTGAAGTGGTTGTAAAAGCAAAGAAAAGAGATCGAGCTCAAGAGGTATTTGAAGCACGATCTAAATCAATAGCTTACTATGATGTTGCCTCTGAAATCGATGATGTAAAAGATCGTAATAAATATATAGGTAATGATATTCATGAATTGGTAATGAATATAAACTCTAATTTCTATCGGGTATATTCTAAAGGTGATGAATATTTGAAGTATAAAGGAAGTCTTCCTTTGTTTGTTATCAATTATGAAACAACGGAGGCTACCGAAATGGACTATAATAAATACAAGCTGATCAATCTCGAGGCTATCAAATCCATTTATATCAACGAAGAGTTTTCGACAAAATGTAGATATGCTGATCCGAGAATATCGCCGATGGATATTGATGATCTTTATAGTTGTGTGGTACTTATCGAAACATTTCCGGAAGGTGAGATCCCTGTAAAAGGGGGAAAGGGTGTACGTAAAACTTGGTTGGAAGGGTATAGCCAGGTTAAGGAGTTTTATCAACCGGATTATACTGTATTGCCTAAAGAAGAAGACTATCGTAGAACATTGTATTGGAATCCGGAGTTGGTGCCCGATGAGAATGGAGTCGCAGTTGTATCATTCTTTAATAATAGCAGTTGTAAACAATTAAAGATTACGGCCGAAACGATTTCAGAAGATGGACGTATTGGTGTTTATACTGAATAAGAAAAAAGCCGGAACCCTTAATACAAAGGACTTCCGGCTTTTAGGATTTCTTATAGTCTTATTCATTTATGCGTTGCTGCAGCTTGATCGCTTGCTTGAATAACACATCATTTTCGAGGTGTATGTGTCTCAATGTATTTTCTTGAAAGGCCTCGAGTCGTTGATACAGATTCTTATACGATGTACAAGCATCTGTAGGTGCAGTATACTTGTTTGTTATTTCCTCTAAACGAGCCAGAAGTGATTGAACTTCTTCATGATCATGTTCCATCGCATTAATTGGGTTTTGTACGTTGCCAAAACAACTTTGCGGAAGAGTAGCTCCCGTATTTTGTGCACTTTCCATTGCTTCAATGTATGGAAATAAGATGCGTTCTTCTTTCATCTGATGTACATCCATATCTGCCATAATCAGATTTACAATGGATGCAACCTCATTAAGTTCTGAATGTGTATTACCATGTATGTGATTCACTTTTTCGACCAAAGCAATGAGTTCCGGACTTTCTTTTCGTACATATGCATGATGTTCTGTCAAAATCAGTTCGATCAAAGCTGATGATTGCAAAAGTGTATAGTCTGTTTTATTATTTAGTATCATAGCGGTATTTGTTTGTTCTTTTTATATGTGCAAAGATAAACGCATGTGAGTACGCAAAGCTGTAACATTAGTTACACACGATACTAAATAATTCGAAAAAGAGTCATCGATTACAGTTGAGAAAGTTTGATTTCCTCTTTATCGATGTAGTTTGGAAAGCGGAAGGCAGGCATTCCTAGTGCCATCGCAGCATGTATTTTGCCATTAATACCAAGCATTTGTGCCAACTTATCACCTCCCGGTTGTGTTGTCGCTGAGCAAACAAATCCCATATAGAATTGATTGATACCTAAACTTTCGGCCATAAGGGATCCGTTTTGATAGGCTAGGTTTGAGTCTTGACAGCCAAAACGGCATTTCTTTGGGGTGTGAATAAGAATTGCAGCCGTAGCTCCACGCAATATAAGATCGTTGCCTTGAGCATGTTGCTCCATCAATCGGTGGAATGTAGGAACGTATTTATAGGCATCGGGCATAACTCGCTTTAGTAATGGTCGTAAGAATGGATTCTCTAGTTTTTTTATTGCATCACTAAAGATACCAATGGTAAAGTCTGTGATTTGTTTGAGTTTTTCAGGATCTGTAACTAGCGTGAATGAAACTTGCTGTAGGTTACTTGCTGTAGGCGCACGGTGTGCTGCTTCGAGTATGAGGTTGAGATTCTCTTGGGGTATCGGCTTTTTAGAAAAGGCACGATTAGAGCGACGAGCCCGAGTTAATAAAAGCATTTGCTCAGGAGTTGGCATTTGTGCATAGTCGATTGGGTGTACTTTGCTCGCCGGAAATGTTAGGTGAATGACAGAGTTTGTAGGGCATACAGCCACACAATGCCCACACTGAATGCAGTCGTCTATATGCTCAGGTATTACTTCTCCGCCTTTTGTGGCTTGAGTGAAAATTAATGATGGGCATACCTTAACGCATTTGCCACATTTGATACATGTAGCTTGATCTATGGAAAGGAGTGTATTCATGTTGTAAAGATGTTTCGATAATTAATAAATAGAGAAACCACTATGAAAAGTTTCGAGTTTGATGTGCTTTGATAATGCAGCAATAGCATCAGACCCAGTGCAGTGTCCGGTAACGATTCGAATCTCTGGTGCTAGGCTTTTAAGTTGTGACGCCAATTGATCAAAGTCTGAATCTTGCTCTAAATGTTGTCCTGGTCTTGCGTTTGGAAAATGCAATCCTCCAATAAATGTGTTGATTGGAAGCATCGGATTTAGTTGTTTAACACTATCAATGATATTTAGGAAGCCGTTGTGTGAACATGCAGATAAAATTGTTTGTGTATCGTTGTTGGTAAGAACAACTGCAAGCTCATGATTGAAAGAATCCAGAACTAATAAGTTTCCTTTTCGGTCGCTTTGTTTCATAACAGCATTTCCTTTCGGGCAAGGGTAGTGGCCTTTGTTGCAAGAAACGATTGTTATGCCAAGAGCTATTTCTTCCGTTTTTGAGATGTCATAAAAACGACTAGGTGCATTACAGATACAGTCGAAATCGATTGATATTTCTCGTTGAGACCCCGAGTTGAATGAATAGCAACGGGTGTTTTTAGCTTTGTCAGAAAGATATATTTTAGCTTTATCATTTACTTGTAGAAAAGCTTGTAACCCACCTGTATGATCGTCGTGTAAATGTGATAAAATAAGAGCGTCAACATCAGATATGTCTATGCCTAACGTTTTTGCATTTTCAATAAATAAATGAGAAGCGCCTGTATCGTATAGATATTTTTTGCCATCTTTCTCGAAATAAATAGATAACCCATGCTCGCAAGTAAGTGTGTTGTTTGCATCGCCGGTATTATCTATTAATATTGTTATTCTCATGATTGATAGGTGTTTTTATTTGTCGCTAAATGTTTCGCAAACATTTTTTATCATACAAACGATAGATGCCCAGCATTATAACTCCGAATGAAACAGCAAGAAGAACCATCCCTGTAAAAGCAATACCAGTGTAGGAAAATGAGATCTTTAGAAGGGTAGTTGAGATGATAAAAGAAGAGTTGCGTATAACAATGCTAAATTGATCAGTCACATACATGATAAATAGAAGAAGGAAAACTTCGCTTAGAATCAATGTTGTGAAGAATAAATTGTAGAATGTATGGTTTAACTTCTTTAATATCACAAATATTTCCTCTATACTATGGATATCTCCAAAAGAATAAATTGCACTGTAAATTAATAGTCCGACAAATATGAATATAAGTAATAAGCTAACGACTTTTTTTATATACATATATTGGGTAACGTGCTTTTTCATATTTGCAGATGCAGGATACTCTGTCGAACCTTTTCCCGACATTTGATAAAAAACAAAGACCAAAAGAAAAAGCAGAGCAATACCTCCAAGCTTGACAATAAAGGTAATTGTCTGATCTCCGAATACAGAAAAGTCGAACTTCCGGTAGGATATATCTTCAAACACACTTCGTATGAGAATTAACGTAATAATTTCATACTGCTTTCCAATATACTCGGTCATTGATCGTTTGAGATAATATACCAAGAGGTATACTTCATAAAGCAATATAATCGTGAATGGAGTATATAATGCACCAATCAAGCTAGTAGATAGTTGATACTGGGTCATTAGAATTCCAAGATGTAGTAGAAAGCTACAAAGAGATAGTAAAATAATTAAGCGCTCAAAGCGTTCTTTCGAGCGGTGTGATAGAAATATGGAATGTATCTTATTTAGCTTTCTTGCAAAAATATTCGGATTATCCGGCATTGTAATGATCTATTTTGTTATTACTTCAATTTAATAACAAAGATAATCACAGATTGATATATTTCGTATCTTAAAAAAGTTTGTACTGTTTATTTTTACGTTTATTCAGTAGTAATATCGACATTTATATTTCTATTTGTCATTTGCTTCGATATAACGAACTATACGACAGGGATTGCCTACAGCAACGCAATTAGCCGGTATTGATTTCGTTACAACGCTGCCAGCTCCAATTGTGGTATTGTCTCCAATTGTTACTCCTGGTAAGATTATAGAGCCTCCGCCTATCCAAACATTTCGTCCAAGTGTTACCGGAGCCGTCAACGATTTCCAGAATGTACCATTTTGAGGAAGTCTTTCTTCCGGATTAACAGGATGATATACTGTATAGATGTGGGTTCCGGGTCCGATACCACAAGAGTCTCCAATTGTAATGAGGTTGCAGTCCAAGAAAACACAATTCATATTAATTTCCACATTTCGACCAAGATGTATGTTTTCTCCATAGTCGACAAAAAATGGTGCTGCAACCCAACAGTTTTCTTTTCTTGAGCCAAGGAGTTCGTCTAATAGGTTTGATATGTGTTGCGAGTCTTGTGTATCAGAAGCATTATAGGCTCGTTGTAATTCTTTGGCTTTGTGCCATCTCGAGATTAGTTCTGTATCTCCGGCATCATATATTTCGCCAGCTAGCATTTTTTCTTTTTCTGTCATATCGATTAGGTATTAATGATTTATACTTGGTTTGCATGGTCTTATTATAGATATGCGTGCGGCAAGATAATAAAAAAAGTCATGCAGAGCGAACAAATCAACGCTGCATGACTTTAACCAAAATGAAGATTTCTATTTTTTAATATGTTCCTCCACCTAATGCCTGATATAGAAATATAGAAGCACGGGCTTCGTTGTATATGTTTGATATTTGAGCAAAACGTGCACTTAAAAGAGTTTGCTCAGCAGTCAAAACCTCAAGATAGTTTGTGCTACCGTGTTCCATCAAAAGTTGAGTACTTTCAACAGCTCGCTTCAAAGATTCTATCTGTTTGCTGTAGAGTTCTTTCTTTGATTTTGCGGTCTCGAGTTGAGTAAAGGCATTGTTTACTTCAACACCTGCGTTGAGTAGCGTTTGATGGAATTGAAGTTGAGCAGCTTCGTATTGTGATTTTGCAATTTTAAGACGTGCAACATTCTGGCCTTTGTTGAATAGAGGCTGAGTAAGCGATCCGATTGCGGAAAGCAAAACTTTACCGGGATTCACAATATAACCTCCTGCGCTATTGGTCCATCCGGCACTTCCGCCAATACGAATAGAGGGATAGAATGCACTGCGAGCTTCTCCTACAGAGTAGAAATACTGTGCAAGATTTTGTTCAGCACTACGCACATCCGGTCTTTTATGGAGTAACTGCAAAGGTATACCGATTGACAAATCAGTAGGTAATTTTAATTCACGAAGCTTTCCTCTTTGAATGGTTTGAGGTGTTTCTGCAATGATTGAATTAATACTATTTTCAACTGTATTGATCTGTTCTTTTAGATCTTTGATTGATGTGCAAATGTTGTAATAGTTTGCTTCGGTTTGAGCAACTGCAGCTTCTGTATAAATACCTGCTTCCTTCATGGCCATTGCGACCTCTACACTTTCTTTCCATTTAGCTTCTGTTTCAACGGCCACAGCATGTTGCGCATCGAGCATAAGCAAAGTAAAGTATAGGTTGGATAAATTAGCGATAAGCTCGGTTTGCACGGCTTGAGCAAAATCTTCACTTTGTATCAAAGCTGATTGTGACTTTCGTTTTGCATTCAGAAGTCGTCCCCAAAAATCGATTTCCCAACTAGCAGAAACCGGAACAGAGTATATTTTTGAAGCAGCACTACCATCAAAACTACTGATAGTTCCATCAGCTCCTAAAGATAATGATGGAGCATAAGCCAGTTTTGAGGTCATTAAAGTTGCTTTTGCTTGATCAATTCTCAAGCGAGCAATCTTTAGGTCTGTATTGTTTTTTAAAGCACTGTCAATTAATACTTGCAGATTTTGATCAGAAAGAATATCTCTCCAACTCATGTCTGCAATTGATGAAGTATCCTGACTGGTCACTCCATATAAATTGTCGGGTACTGTATTTGTTTGCTTATAGGGAGTGTATAAGCCACAACTCCCTAATGAAAGCAACAGTATAAAAAGTGATATGTGTTTCATTGCTGAATTATTCTTGGTTGGATACATCGTTATTAGATCCCTCTTCGTTTGTCGAACGCTTCATCTTTTCTTCGGCATAACGCTGTTTTTCGTGTTCGATTTGTTGATCTTTTACTTTCGAAAAGTGCAATGGTTTGATCTTTTCTTGTAACGTTTGGAACACAATAAACAATGATGGAACGATAAATAGTAAAGCAAGTGTACCGATAAACATACCGCCAATAGTACTGGTTCCAAGAGATCTATTGCCATTTGCACCTACACCCGTTGCAATCATCATTGGGAATAGACCAAAGATCATAGTCAAAGAGGTCATCAAAATAGGGCGTAGACGAACTTTTGCAGCTTCCACCGCCGCCGCAGAGATACTCATTCCCGCTGCACGTCTTTGGCCTGCATACTCGGTAAGAAGAATAGCTGTCTTTGCAAGGAGCCCAATCAACATGATTAGCCCTGTTTGAAGATAGATGTTGTTTTCAATACCCATCATTTTTGCAAAAAGGAAACTACCCATCAAGCCGAAAGGTATTGATAAGATAACGGCAAAAGGAACCATGAAGCTTTCATAAAGTGCACTCAAGATCAGGTAGATCAAGACAATACAAATACCAATAATAATCACCGTATTGCTACCTCCCTGACTTTCTTCACGCGTGATACCTCCGAAGTCGAAGCTATATCCCTTTGGTAGATATTCTGCAGCCGTTTCACGAATTGCGGTAATTGCGTCGCCAGAGCTATACCCTTCAGCTGCTGTTCCATTTGCAGAGATGGAGCTAAACATATTGAATCGAGTTAGTGTTTCGGCTCCATATACACGCTTGATGGATGCAAACTCACTGATAGGAGCCATGTTGTTTCCTACCTTAACGAATAAGTTTTGTAAACTTTTTTCATCGATGCGATATTCAGGAGAAGCCTGAATCATAACTCGGTATATCTTAGAAAAGCGATTGATATTTGAAACATAGTTACCACCACAAAAAGCCGATAAAGTAGACAAAACCTCATCCGGACCGATTCCTGCTCGTTTACATTTAGCCGCATCTACATCGATTTCCCATTGCGGATAATTGATGTTGAAGGTAGAATAAACTGAAGCTACTTCCGGGCGTTGGCGAAGCTTGCCTAGAAACTCTTGTGTTGTTTGCTGGAAAGTAGCCAAGTCTGCATCAGCTCTGTTTTGCAAGTGCAACTCAAAACCGTTCCCCAAACCATATCCCGGAATCATTCCCGGTGCGATAGCAAATATACTTGCATCCTTGATGTCTTGAGTGCGGCCATAGATTTGTCCGATTACTGCTTTCACATGATCGGTTTCCTCTGGTCGTTCTTCCCAATCTTTTAACTTGATGATAAAGGTACCGAATGAACTACCTTGACCAGAAAGCAATCCAAAACCAGAAACCTTTTGATAGTTGCTTATTTGTGTGATTTGACTGATCCTTGATTCGACTTGTTTCAAAACGGCTTCAGTTTGTTTGAGAGAGGTACCGGGAGCAGTACTAACGTTAACGAAGATGGTACCTTGGTCTTCGTCTGGTACCAATCCTGTTTTAGTTGAATTTACCAACAACACAAGAGCAACACAGGCTCCGATAATGCTTACACCGGCAAGCCATTTGCGTTTGATAAAGAAAACAACAATGTTTTTATAGCGTTCGCTCATGACATCAAATACAGCTGTAAATGCTTTTCTAAAGCGTGCTGCAAAGTTGTCTTTCGGATTTCCGTTTTCGTCGAGATATGGTTTTAGGATTAAAGCACATAATGCAGGACTCAATGTCAATGCATTAATCGTAGAGATACCTACAGCTACAGCCATCGTAATACCAAACTGTGTATAGAATGTACCGGCAGTTCCTCCCATAAAGGTTACGGGGATAAACACGGCCATAAATACAATGGTTGTTGTTACGATTGCGGAAGTAATATTACTCATCGCATCGATAGTTGCTTTGTAGGGCGAACGATACCCGGCATCAAAACGCTCCTGTACAGCCTCGACCACAACAATGGCATCATCCACAACGGTACCAATAGCTAGTACGAGTGCAAACAAGGTTAGTAAGTTGATACTAAAACCTGCAATTGAAAGAAAAGCAAAAGTACCAACGAGTGACACTATGATTGCAACGGTAGGAACGATGGTTGAGCGTATATCTTGTAAGAAAACATATACTACAAGAATAACAAGGAAAATGGCCTCGATCAATGTTTTGATTACGGCATCCATCGAAGCATATAAGAAGTCATTTACACTTGTCAGGTGTACAACTTCGATACCCGGAGGTAAGTTTTTCTCAGCTTCTACAAGAAACTGATCAATGTTTTCTACTACTTCTGTTGCATTCGAGCCTGCCGTTTGGTAGATCATCGTTGCAATTCCCGGGCGGCCATTGGCTTCTCCAATAAATCCGTACGACTCCTTACCTAGTTCGATTGTTGCAACATCTTTTAGGCGAAGGACATTTCCTTCGGGTGTAGAGCGGATTACAATGTTCTCAAACTCTTCGGGCGTACTAAGACGTCCTTTGTATTTCATTGCATACTGGAAAGTTTGATCGGTATTCTCACCCAATGCTCCTGTAGGAGACTCTATGTTTTGTTCTGCAAGTGCACGATTGATATCTGTAGGGGTAACCTTATACTGGGCCATAACATCTGGTTTCATCCAGATACGCATACTATAGTCACCACCCAAAACCATTACATCTCCTACTCCTGAAATACGTAAAATTTCTGGTCGAAGATTAATGTTTACATAGTTTGAAAGAAAGTTCTCGTCGTACCTGTCGTCAGTACTTCTCAATGAAAAAACTTTAAGCATACTTGTCTGACGCTTACTCGTTGTTACACCGATACGATTCACCTCTGCCGGAAGAGATCCCGTTGCTTTGGATACTCTATTTTGAACATTTACGGCAGCCATGTCAGGATCTGTACCTTGCTTGAAGTAAACGTTGATAGAAGCATTTCCGTTATTACTAGTTGTAGAGGTCAGATAGGTCATGTTTTCAACCCCGTTAATAGCCTCCTCTAATGGTGCGATTACACTTTTTTGTAGGGTTTCGGCGCTAGAGCCCGGATATGCTGTAGAAACTTGTACCGTAGGAGGCGCAATGTCGGGATATTGCTCAACCGGTAGTGTTGCAATACCAATTACACCGATCAAGACCAGTGTAATGGAGATGACAAACGATAATACAGGTCTGTCAATAAATGTTTTAATATTCATCGATTATCCCTCCATTTGTTTTTTAGCAACGATTGGTGTTCCTTCGCGTAATGTTCCTACACCTTCAGTCACGATAACATCACCGTTATTCAAACCTTTGATGATGGCATATTCTTTACCACCGTTAAGGGCAACACCTTCTACAATTGTTGTTGTAGCCGTGCCATCTACCACTTTATATACGTAAAGCTTATCTTGTATTTCAAACGTTGCTTTTTGTGGAATAACCATAGCATTGCTGATAGACTCTGGTATTAAAACATTGCCCGATGCACCGCTAACTAATACACCTTTATCATTCGGGAATACGGCACGTACACTTACACTTCCAGTTGCTTGATCAATCACCCCACTGATTGATTCAATCTTACCTTTTTCACTGTAAGTCGAGTTGTCACTAAGAACAAGATCGATTGCAGGCATTGCCTCAAGCACTTGTTCCATAGAACCGTATTGGCGCAAAAGAGAAAGAAGTTGTCTTTCGGTGAGCGAGAAGTAGATGTGCATTTTAGAATTATCAGAGATCGTAGTCAAAGGCACTTGTAAAGCCGGACTAACGGAAGCTCCAATTCGATACGGCAAGGTTCCTACTACACCATCTGATGGACTTTTTACTTCTGTATATGAAAGGTTGTTTTTAGCACGCAACTCTTGAGCCAATGCTTGGTCAAGTTGAGCTTTTGCTGATTCTAATTTATTTTCAGCTGTTTGCAAGTCAAATTTAGAAACAATGTTTTTAGCAAATAGCTCTTTCTTGCTATCATATGTCAACTGAGCAGTAGCGACTCCAACCTTGCAAGCTTGTACATTAGCTTGAGCTGTTTTGTATTCAGCTTGGTAAGGAATTTGATCAATGACAAAAAGGACCTGACCTTTTTTTACTTTTTCCCCTTCTTTGACACATAACTTAGTAATATAACCAGACACCTGCGGATAGATATCAATGTCTTGTCTACCCTTTATTGAGGCTGCATGTTGGTTAGTAATAGTACGGTCGGAAGGAGTAATTTCCATAACTGCGTATTCTGTACTCTGCTTTACTTCTTGCTTTTTATCACAAGAAATTAATAAGATGCAGCAGAAAGCAATACATAAGATGTTAGTGTTTCTACGATTCTTCATGTCTCAATTGGTTTAATGCTACAAATGTAAGCGACAGAGAGATGTTAAAACGATTCGATAAAGGAACACAATTGTTCAAAATCGGAACTAAGATGTTGTTTTTTTCTAAAATCCAAATACTTTTGTTCTAGTCAATATACAATAGAATGAAAGCAGAAATAATTCACGCGCTCGATTTAGAATTCTTAAAAGTAGGAAAGTCTCGTCTCGATACTTATTTAGGTAAAACAATAAAGCAAGAAGCTTTTACTTTATTGGTATGTCGTGCCGGTGTCGCAAAAATAAGTATTGATTTAAAAGAATATATACTGACAGAACATAGCGAGCTTATCTTGATGCCTTTTGTCAATTTTAGAGTAGATTACATTTCGGAGGGGTTCAACGTTGAATATGTTGTTGTTGAATTTGCGTTATTACGTCGAGCTTTGTTTAATTTGAATCCTAAGTTTATAGGTTTTATGAGGAAGCATCCTTTTTATTGCTTCAACGAAAACTCCATCAAAGGTTTAAATCTCACGATTGATGGGTTTAAATATATTTATAAAGACGATAAAAATCAGTTTCAGGAAAGTATCGCACACAATATACTTGAGAACTTCTTTATGGACTTTTACGATAAGGTAAGTCGTCATGTAGAATCTTTAGACACAGATGGAACCTTCCGTCAAGAAGAGCACTTCAAACGTTTTATGGGATTGGTACTTCAAAACTGTAAAACAACAAGAGATGTTACGTTCTATGCATCTCAGCTCTGTTTGTCTACCCGCTATTTGTCTCATATTGTGCGGTCGGTAACAGGTAAGACAGTAAAGGATATTATCAATGAACATGTCATCATGGAGATAAAGGTATTGTTACATTCAACAAACCTCTCTTTACAAGCAATTGCCGATGCAATGCATTTTCCTTCGCAATCTTTTCTTGGTAATTTCTTCAAAAAATATACCGGAATGTCTCCTTCAAAGTGGAGGGATGAACATCGTAAATAAATTGAATATTTATGATAGAAGTGAGCTTTTAGATATTGCTTGTTTCTGTATATTTGAAGAATGAAAAGAGGATAAAACGAATTGTCCAAAACATTATAAACAACAACCATGAAAAACAAACACAAATTGATTGTTGCAGCACTCTTGTTGCATCAGTTTGCTTTTGCGCAGACAAACTATCCATTCCAGAACACAAAATTAACTACTCAAGAGCGCACAGAAGATCTTATTCAGCAAATGACGCTAGAAGAGAAAATAGATTTACTCGCCGGCTACAATGACTTCTATTTACATCCTTGCGAAAGATTGGGAATTCCGGCCTTTAAAATGGCCGATGGACCGCTAGGTGTTTCATCGTGGGGACTGCATGGCCGAGCTACGGCATTCCCGGCAGCATTATCGTTGGCCTCTTCTTGGAATCGAGATCTTGCACGCCGTGTAGGAGCAACTTATGCAGAAGAGTGGCGTGCAAGGGGAATTCATTTTTTGTTGGCGCCCGGTGTAAATAACTACAGAGCTTCGAAGTGTGCCCGCAATTTTGAGTATTTTGGAGAAGATCCCTTTCTGGCATCAGAAATGGTGGTTCCTTTTATCGAAGCGGTGCAAGACGGAGGTGTAATTGCAACGATCAAACATTATGTAGCAAACGATCAGGAATTTGATCGATATACGGTTAGTACCGAATTATCAGATAGAGCATTGCATGAAATATACCTTCCTCCTTTCAAAGCGGCTGTTCAAAAAGCAGATGTGAAAGCCGTAATGACAGGATACAACAAAGTAAGAGGTGTTTATAATACCGAAAACAAAGAGATGATTGATATCCTCAAGAAAGATTGGGGGTTTCAAGGTATGCTCATGTCTGATTGGGCATGTACGTACTCTGCTATAGAGGCCGCCAATCATGGTCTCGATCTCGAGATGGGAAGTAAGAGTTGGTTCAATAAAGAGAAAATGTTGCCATTAATAGCCGAAGGCAAAATCACGGAAGAGGTAATCAATGAAAAAGTACGTCGCATCTATGGCACTTGTATGGAGATGGGATTCTTTGATCGCCCGCAAAAGGTCGACTCGATTCCGGTATTCAATCCTCGTGCAAACAAAGCTGCATACGAAGGAGCATGTGAAGGCATTGTTTTGCTGAAAAATGACGATCAAATATTACCTATTAAACAAGTAAAGACAATTGCAGTAATCGGACCTACAGCAAATCCGTCTGTTATATCCGACCGTGTCTTTAATAACCGAGGCATTGTATATGGCGGCGGCGGAAGTTCGAAGGTGAATCCGTGGTATATTGTCACAGATCTTGATGGAATACGAAATGAATTTAACGATGTTGAAGTTTTATATGCCGAAGGTGTTTCCAATCAATTCAAATCAAACCTATTCAATAAAAGCAAATTTAAAACCTCCGAGGGTAAAAATGGATTACGAGCTAAATACTATACGTTAGGCAACAACGCCGATGCGGCAGTATCTGACCAACTTCTGCAAGAGCAAGCTATTGCGTCGGGAAGAGCAGTTGATAAGAAAACGAAAGATCAACCAACTGAAAATACGTCTCAAGTTGCGGCAGACAATCTTATCTTGGAACAAATAGACGGGAAGATCAACTTCGAATGGTGGGGATACCCACACAATCAAGATAAACTCGGAACCGACTATAAAGTAGAATGGGAGGGATATTTTGAAGCCGAAAAAACAGATTCTGTTTTGCTTGTCGCAGATGCTCAAGGAGCTTATCGACTATGGATAGATGGAGAGCTCTTGATTGATGCTTCAAAATCGGAGTCTTTCTACTTCGGACAACAAAAGATCTTTGTCAATAAAGGAGATCGCAAGGCTGTAAAATTAGAATTTTGTAATCAACGATCGCTGCCATCTGAGATACGTTTCGGATACGAGTACCTGTCAAATATTGATTTTTCAGAGGCTTTAAATATTGCTCAAAAAGCAGATCTAGTTGTATTTTGCGGAGGTCTTGACGGTAGCATCGAATTAGAGGGGAGAGATCGTCCGTTCGAATTGCCTTATGGGCAGGATAAACTAATCAATGAATTAGCAGCAGTAAATCCGAATCTAGTCGTAGTTTTACATGCCGGAGGTGCGGTGGCAATGGAAAGCTGGATTGATAATGCAAAGGCCGTTGTACATGCCTTTTATCCCGGACAAGAGGGAGGAAATGCATTGGCGCATATATTAAGCGGAAAAGTAAACCCTTCTGCCAAACTTCCTTTTACGATTGAGAAAAAATGGGAAGATTCTCCCGCTTTCGGCAATTACGACGAAACACGAAAATCAAAGCAAATTCATTACAATGAAGGCATATTTACAGGTTATAGAGGCTACGATAAGAATCAGACGACCCCTCTATTTCCATTCGGATTTGGTCTATCGTATACTACATTTGCATACGGCGATTTGAAGGTTGCAAACGTTGATAAGAAGAACAAGACTGTAGAAATAGCTTTTCAAGTAACCAATAGTGGAAATTGTTTTGGAGGTGAAATTGCACAAGTGTATATACACGATGCAAAAGCCTCGGAACCTCGTCCCGAGAAAGAGCTAAAAGGATTTGAGAAAATATGGTTAGCTCCCGGAGAAACAAAAGAAATCACCATTACACTTAAAGCTGAAGATTTCATGTTCTACAGTGCGAAGAAAAACAAATGGGTATTTGAGCCGGGCGAGTTTGAAGTTCGTCTCGGAGCTTCATCAAATGACATCAAAGACTTGGTAGTTGTGAAGTTATAATCAATAACGTTATAAATTCGATTCTAAATAGAAAAAGGCCTGCAACCGAATTGCAGGCCTTTTTTACTTATAAGAAAAACAATTAATCGGCTAAGATGCTGATTTCAGCACCGGAAGCAAAGTCTTGCTTATTTTGAGCATTTAACGCTGTAAAGCGGATGTAACGAGCTTTTGTAGGCTTGTCGAAAAGAACTTTCTTTTCAGATGCATTGTTTTCGAATGTACCCTTATGGATTGGTTCTCCCCACTCTTTACCATCTTGGCTTACATGAATCGTATAATCTTTAATACGACCATTGTTTCCACTTTGGCGAGGAAGGAATGTGAAGCCTTTAATTGCTTTTGCTTCTCCCGCATCCAAATCTACCCAGTGTGGGTATTTCGCTACGGTAACTGAGTACATTGTATGCCAGTAGGTATTTGGATCGCCGTCGGTAAGATTCTTGCCATCACCTTCTCCCACTTCTTGGCTACTTGAGAAGATTACTTCGGTTTGTATGCCTTCTATCTTTTCAAACTGAGCCGCTGCTACTAGCTGTGGTTTTTCTTTATACCAAGCTTTTACAGCACCTCCGTCGCGAAGTGTGATCGCTCCTTTGTACTCTTGTTTTTTGCCATTGTTGATTGTGTATAGGATTGGAGCATCTTGATCTAGCGATGCTATTTCCACGACACCGGCACGACTGCGTGTAATTGAAATAGGTAATTCACCCGATGCCGAAACGTTAGCAGTAGCGGCCAACGCTTGTTGTGCTTGAGCCGGACGAATGATGAAGCCCATATTATGATTATTTGCATAGATGCGGTCTTCATTCAATGGACCACCCTGACCACAGCTATTTCCTCCAAGTCCGGTTACACCAAGATCCAGGTGAAGATACGTATCACCAGCCTTTGGAAGTTGGTAAGGATGTGGTGCCATGATCATATCAAGCGCCGAATATTGAAGCGCCGAAGCAGACAAACGATCTGTAGCAACAAAGATTGCCCCGTTACCAGCATTGTTTGTCAATGCACACCAACGCACATCTTCATGGTTACCCATGTCTTGTGGTTTAGGGAAGTTTACAAACTCACCTGCTACGGTAGACTTGTGTTCCTCTATAAACTGACCAGACTTACGGTCGGCATAGTTGTCGATAGGACCTCTACCATAATATGTAAAGTTGCCGTATTGTTGTGGAACCTTCATTACATAGCCCAAGCGAGGAAGTACCATGCTCGGATTATTAGAAGATATATTTGACTGCAACTCTACTGATCCGTCCGGATAGATTGTCCAGATCTGGTTGGTTGTAAATTTAAAGTCTTCCGGACCGAACTTTTTATCAGTTAGCTCTTCAATCGAGTTTTTGCCCGAACTAGTGCCTCCTAGTATTTTAGCTGCGTTAGGTGCTTGAGATTCTACAGTAAAGGCAAGCACAACTTTTTGTTTGCTTTTATCCTTTTTGTCTTTATCTACATATACACTTTGATTGGTTGTTTTGTGTACCAGGTTGTGTAGTCCGCGGTCGAACCAAGGAGAGTAGAACCAGTTGTCGTTGTTTACAAACGCACGCAACGCATCAAGTTTCGGACCATTGCCCGGTGCGATAACGGTTTCGTTGCCATAAGTAAGGCTGTAGATCGTACCGGTATTGGTATCAAACTTCACTTCGAAGTTGTCTCCTTTTACAGTTTGAATATTTGATTCGGCTTTAAGTAACTCCAAGTTGCCTCCTGTAGTTGCTACCTCTGCAATAGCCGGACGAGCTCCTGCTTCTTTGATCAAGATTTGCTCCTCAGCTTGAGGGAATCCTTTATCTGCCCAAGGTTGTTTTTCATTCAACAGGAACTGAATTTTTACAAAATACTCCGAATCATTCTTTAGTTTAGCCAATTGATACGGAACCGTAATGGTGGTACGTTTGCGTGCATCAAGTGTTTGTGGTTGAAGGTTACCGGCTTCAATCTCTTTACCATCTTCATAAAGTGCCCATTTGATTTGGTAATCCGATAAGTTCTTGAAGTAGTATTTATTGAACAGTTCGAAGGTACCCTTCTGAATGTCGATAGGTTTTACGTCGATATGTTGGTATACTTTCTTTACTTCATAATACTGAGGTTTAGGCTCCAAGTCACCAAAGATAATTCCGTTCATAACGAACTGACCGTCATTCGGTGTATCTCCAAAGTCTCCGCCATAAGCCAAGTATTTGTCGCCCGTTTTAGGATCGTAGTTATACATTGATTGATCTACCCAATCCCAAATAGCACCGCCACAGAAGAAGTTTGTAGATTCGATAGCTTCCCAATAATCTTCGAGATTACCGCAAGCATTCCCCATCGAGTGAGCATACTCAGAAATGTGGAACGGATACTTGATGTCGTAGTTTCCTTTTACGGCACCACGAGTCCAAGCGATAGAAGGATATTGGTTAGACCCCATATCCACGATACTGTTGTTACGCTCGTATTGTACCGGACGCGATACATCTGCCTTTTTCAACGCATCGTATGCCGCGACAAAGTTGTTGCCGGGTCCGGCTTCGTTTCCTAGCGACCAGATTACGATAGAAGGGTTGTTGATATTGGCATGTACCATCTCCATTACACGCGCCACGTGTGCTTTTTTCCATTCTACCGGATGCGACAACGAAGCTTCTCCGTAATAATATTGGTGCGACTCAATATTGGCTTCATCTTCAAGATAAATACCATATTTATCACACAAGTAGTACCAATACGGATCGTCTGGGTAGTGTGAGTTACGCACATGGTTGATGTTGGCACGTTTCATCAACATAACTTCTTCTTGCATATGCTCGCGAGAAATTACGTGTCCTGTCGCCGGGTTCGATTCGTGACGGTTTACGCCTTTCAACTTAACCGGTTTGCCGTTTACATAGTAGTAACGTCCGGCTAGTCCGAATTCGTCCTTTTCGGCAGGAGTATCTTTGATTTCTACTTCACGGAAACCTACAATTGTAGAAGTTACATCGATGGTTTTATTCTTCTTGTCCTTTAATTCGGCTACAAGGGTATAACGGTATGGCGATTCGGCCGACCATTTATTGGGGTTGTTTACTTGTAGAACCACCTTGTCTGCTTCTACCTCTTTGCCTGGAGCAACCTCCGTTACGGTTGCAGTTGCGATAGCATCGCCCACAGGTGTATTTTCGTCCGAATACAATTCATTCGCATAAAGCGAGTAAACCACTTTATAGTCTTTTACCTTCTTCTTATCCAAGTTGCGGATATCCGATGTGATGGCAAGAGAGCCATTGGTATATGAATCGTCCAGATCAGGTATGGCAACAAGATTGCGAACGTGTACTTTCGGTGTAGAGTAAAGAGCAACGGTGCGGAAGATACCCGGCAAGCGGAACATATCTTGCGCTTCGAGGAATGAAGCATCAGAGCTACGGTATACTTCGGCTGCAACAATATTCTTTCCTTTCTTCAAGTAAGGCGTGATGTTGAAGTTTGCTGTGTTTCTCGAGTTCTTGGAGAAACCAACGTATTTACCGTTGATCCAAAGGTAGAAGAATGAATCCACACCATCGAAACTAATAAACACTTCGCGTCCGTCCCAGTCTTGAGGAATGTCAAACTCCTTACGGTACGAACCTACTTCGTTACGATGTTTGAAAGTAGTCCAGTTTTCCGGCGGAGTGCGCATAACGCCACCACGCCAGTCGTCTACTTTAACACTGTGCTTGAAGATAACGGGTTGGTTTACATAAATAGGCACACCATATTTCAGATCTCCGTTTTTCTGAACTCCTTGGATATTCCAGTTTGAAGGAACAGGAATCTTGTCCCAAGACGAAGTACTGTATTCTTCCAGATAAAAGTCTTTGGGACGTGAATCCGGATCAGGAGCCCAATTGAAGTCCCAGTCTCCGTTTAGCGATACCCAGTAAGTACTGTTTTCGGGTAATACCTTACGAGCGCTTTCAACGCTCTGAAAAGGGAAAATGTAGGCACGAGGTTGCTCCTTGTTCAAAGCAAGGTTCTCGGGCGATTGCCACTCGTTTCCTACAGGAGCCTGTTCGGTTTTGTAGTAGAAACCGTCTAGTACCTCTTGCGCGGCAAAGCTTTGTAGTGCGAAACTGCAAAGAATAATTCCAAATGTGAATTTTCGCATGGTATATAATTATATTATTATTGTTCGATTATCTAAAGGTCAGCCTATCGAATCGTTATTTAATATATTTCTTGTTTTTGTCTATTTTATTGAAAATGCAAATATAGGAAATCTTCTTATTTACAAAATAGAACCGATTGGTATAAACGCCTTTCAAAATGAAAATAGTTGAAGTTTAGTTGTTTTGGTGAAAATAGCATGTGTGAAAGAGAGAAGAATGGACTTGAAAAGAACCTTATTGGGTCTAAAAATAAACCTAATGAGGTTCTGAAAAAAAGTAAACTAGGTTTTTCCAAAAAGTAAGTAAGGTTTTTGGAAAAACCATGCATGGTTTTTAGGTGTTGTAAATGAGTCGTTTACGGGGATGTGGCTTGGTGCTGTTTCGAGCTTAGAGTGCTCTCCTTCTTTTTAAAGAAATTCTTTAATTAAGTGTTTTATTGCAGCGGCTGGACTATAAAGGAGCATTCTGGGGCCCGAATAGCGCATAACTTCTCGCATCTTGGCGCGCATTAATGGCTTATAGCAATGTACCGGACATAATCGGCAGGTTGATTTCTTTTCTCCAAAAGGGCATTTAGACAGTCGGGCCATGGCATAATTGAGTAGTTCTTGGCATTGCATGCACAACTCTTGATTACCTTCTTTCTTTTTGCAATAGAGTGTGATCATCAACTCTACCGTTCTTTTTTCTTGTTCGATATGGCTCATAATTTCTGATTAAAAGGGCGCTTTCGCTTCAATAATGATGCGTTGTTGGGTGATTGGGTGTGTAAACTCCAGGTATTCGGCATGCAAATACAAACGATCAGACTTCTTTCCATAAAGTTCGTCGCCTTTGATCGGTGTGTTGAGCCCTTCTACGTGTGCGGCATGCACGCGCAATTGGTGCGTACGACCGGTGATGGGATAAAAAGCAATACGTGTGGCGTTGTTTTCACACGATAATACTTCGTATTTCGTTACGGCATTCTTTCCCAATTCATGATTTACCATTTGTCGTGGACGGTCGGTCGGATCTAAACAAATAGGGAGGTTGATTATCCCTGCTTGTAGCGAAATAGCTCCGTCCAAGATTGCGGTATAACGCTTGGTTACGTTGCGTCCGGCAAATTGCGCCTGTAAGGCTTTATGTATCTCTTTGGTTTTTGCAATGAGCAAAATACCCGATGTTGCCATGTCGAGACGGTGTACGATCAATGGTCCTGTAGCTTCGGGGTAAGTTTGA
Organism: Tannerellaceae bacterium; assembly: GCA_051656605.1. GTDB lineage: Bacteria > Bacteroidota > Bacteroidia > Bacteroidales > CAMTPD01 > UBA12018. The sequence goes on from JBOGCF010000056.1 coordinate 207,094, forward strand.
GTAGCCCACGACAAAAGCGATATTTGCTCCGTTTTACCTGGTACTGAGAGCATACCGGCCGGTTTATTAACAGCCACGATCCACTCATCTTCGAAGATAATCTCGGGTACAAAGCTTTCCGAATCTTTAAGCAGAGGATTTGCTTCTACATCCAAACCTTTGAGCATGTGACCAAGTATCGGTTCGCATTTTCCTTTGCAAGCCGGATAATAAAAGCCATGTTTTCGGATTTCTGTTTTCGGAGAATCGCCCCACCAAAACTCGGCCATCGCAAGGGGTTTCATTTCATTGAGATACGCATACTGCAATAGTTTCGGACCGGCGCATTCGGCTGCTCCGGCCGGAGGTATCTTTTGTGCGGTCGATTCGAAGATAGCGCACAATCCTTTTGTCTCGCCGTTGCCATTCAACAGTTGAAACTGATCAAATAGTTGCAGTTGCAGTCGGGCCGATCGGGTTTTACGCTCGTGCTTCAATCCTTCGATCTGTGTAGTGAAGGATGCGAGCTTTTGCTCAATCGATGCAATTTCCTCTTTGAGTCGCTTTTCGAGTCGTTTTATCTCGGCTTTTTGGTATTGACTTTCCTTTATCATTGCAGCCAATTCTGCGTCGCTTTGTTCAGTGCTACGCAACTGCTCACGTTCGCGTTTTGAAGCTTTATAAGCCTGTTTAGCGTTGCTTATTTCTGTTGTTGCTTGCGCAGAAACCAATTGCAACGACTGCTTTAACGTCTGGTATTCGCTGTTTGTTTCTATCGCTTTGATTTGATGATTGATTTGCGAAATCTGCTCTTCTTCTATTTTGAAGAAGCCGTCGGGTTGAAGCAAGTCGTATACGGGAGGAACAAAGAATGCATGCTTGTTGGAGTGTGCAAGGTTGCCCGAAAAAGCAGCCAAATAGCCAATCTCGCCATCGGTAGTTTCAACCACCAATACGCCAAACATCTTACCCTTTTCGAGTTCGTTTTTCCATTCATTCTTTGTGGCAAGCAAGGCCTGTACCTCTTGTGCTGCAATTACGCAAAGGGGGTGAGGGGTGTAATGAAACGGATAGGTGAACTGATCGGGAAGATCGTCGTTTGTGATGATTTGTTTGAATGGATGAAACATGCTGATTATGGGTTCTTGCTAAATGTGATACACAAAGATAGCAGATTCTAGGTTTTAAAAATAGATAATGGTACTACTATTTGGTTGATCTCTCTGCTAACAAGCTGGATATTCTGGCTAGAAATTCTAAATTTGTAGAGAATAGATATAAAATCAATTTAACCATGAATAAGAAATTAAGTCTGACCCTTTTGAGTGGCGCAATGCTGCTAAGTGCCGGAAGCATTTTTGCAAAAGATATGGCAAAAAAGCCCCGTGTAGGATTGGCAGGTTTGTCGATCGAGTGTAGTACCTTTTCTCCGGCACAAACAACCGAAGAGTTTTTCCGTGTAAACAAAGGAGACAAGGTTTTTGACTTGTACTCTTTTCTTGCACCCGACTCAACCTTGCGTGAGCAGGCAGACTGGTTTCCGGCTATGGTGTCGGCGGCAACTCCGGGCGGTATTGTAACCCGCGAGTGTTATGAATCGTTGGTAGGACAAACGCTCGACCTATTAAAGAAAAATGCACCTTATGATGCATTGTATCTTGATTTGCATGGTGCAATGAGTGTGGTAGGGATGGATGATCCCGAAGGCGATTTCTTAAAGCGTGTGCGTAGTGTAGTAGGGAGTAAAACCATTATTTCATCAAGTATGGACCTACATGGTTGCGTTTCGCCACGACTAGCCGAAGCGTGCGATTTGATTACTTGTTTCCGTATGGCTCCGCACGAAGACCGCTGGTTTACCAAGCGTAGAGCTGTAGCCAACATGATGGATCGTCTCGAAACGGGAAAAGGAAAACCTAAATACAAGGCTTGGGTATACGTGCCAATCTTGCTACCTGGAGAGAAAACAAGTACGCGTATTGATCCTGGAAAGACGCTTTATGCAAAGGTAGATCCTGTAACAAAGCATCCGGGAGTAATTGATGCTGCCATCTGGATTTCGTATGCATGGGCTGACGAGCCTCGTAACCATGGGGTGGTAATGGCGTATGGTGATGATAAGAAAGCAGTAGCCGCAGCGGCAGAATCATTGGCAAAAAGTTTTTGGGATGTACGTGACGAATTTGAATTTGTAGCACCTACGTCTGATTTAAATACCTGTCTTGAGGCTGCATTTAAGAGTACAAAAAAACCATACTTCTTAAGTGATATGGGTGATAACCCAACGGCCGGAGGTGCGGGGGATGTGTCTTGGACACTGGAGCAACTACTCAAACGTGAAGAACTGAAGAGCGAAAACGGTCCGGCCTTTATCTATGCGGCTATTCCGGGACCTGAATTGGTTGCAAAGGCTATGGCTGCGGGAGTAGGACGCACCGTGAGTGGGAAAGTTGGAGCCATGGTTGATAACCGCTATGCAGGTCCGGTAGATCTAACCGGTGTTGTCGAGTCGATTTATCAAAACGAAGGAAACAATCAGGTTGTGATAAGAACCGGTAGTTTGCGTGTGGTGGTAGCTGAAAAACGTTCGCCATTCCACTATGAGCAAAACTTCCTTAATCTGGGATTGAAACCACGCGAAGCGGATATTGTGATGGTGAAGTTAGGTTATCTTACCGAAGAACTATACGATATGCAAGCAGATTGGATGATGGCTCTAACCAGAGGTGGAGTAGATCAAGACTTGTTAAGTTTGCCATATCAGCGTATTCCTCGCCCGATGTATCCGCTCGATCCGGATATGGAAACACCTAAATTTAAAGCAGTCTTTATCCCGGTTTCTCGTTGATCCATAGATTATAATTGATTAGAGTAATATAATTGTAGAATTTTTCTACAAAATTTATGTGTTCTAGCTGAGGATCAGTGTAGATCGATTACACAAATTTCCATTCTACAATATAGCCTTATTCAAGAAAGTATAGGTACTTCTTGGATAAGGCTTTTTTTATGAATAACGAATTAATGGATGTAATATATTTAGTTTCAGTATTGTTGTGGGTGTTTCTTGTTTAGTGTTAATAATATTGAGATATAGTAAGTTTTTTGGTATAATCTTTGCATTGTATATATGTAGATATATTTATTTCAAATTATACATCCTATTAAAAACAAAGTGAATGAAGAAAATCTTTAGTATCCTAACCCTTTTTCTGTTTTTCATTGCATGTGGCGAGCCGGAAGAGATTATTACCGTAGAAAACGAGCTTCAAACAAAATCAGATCTTAATGGTAAAGCAAGCGCAGAACCATTAGTTGTGGGATATTTCCCATCGTGGAGCGAAACATATCCAAGTGGGTCGGGAACAAAGCTTCGCAATATGCCCGAAGAAGTGACACATATCTTTTTGTCGTTTATCAAACCGAATATGCGTTATGCGAAAGGGTCTTTCGACATTAAAGGTGTAGGCATTGAGGTTCCGTACGATGGAGTGGAGTTGAAAAAGACAGTAGAAGTTTTAAAAGCAAAAGGGACTAAAGTGATTCTTTCAATCGGAGGTGAAACGTATTGGGGTACTGATGCGGCTTATGATATCGACTTTCAGCAAATTGCAGACTTTATTCGTGACTTCGGGTTTGATGGAATCGACTGGGACTACGAACCGAATGGTGGTTTTCAAACCATTGGTGAGCCTCAGAATGTAGAACGCTTCATTCGCATGATTCGCGAATCGCGAAAGCTGCTTCCTAGAGAAGAAGGATATTTGATAGCTTGTGCTCCGGCTGGTTGTGGTGCACTTGGAAGATCAACTCCTTATGCTGCAAATGACGATGCGCAGTCGCCGTATGCATATGCAAAGCGTGCGGAAGCTACCGGTGATGATGTGGCAAATGAATACAATGCTACGGCTCCGGAAGGATATACCATCTCTCTTTATGGTTTTGCGTCTACCGGCCATATGATTCCTGTTTTCAAAGCGGTAGGACAAGATTTGGATTTTGTAGCTTTTCAGGGCTATAATACCGGATCTGCGTCACAACGTGAAATCATGTACGATTCGTATGCTTACTATGCAAATATCTATGGGTTTCGTGTTGCCTTTGGTATGCACGTGCCAGAAGAACCATGGGGGCCTTTCTTTACCTATACGGAAGAGAAGCTCCGTGTGTATTCGGCTTATGTGGCAGAGGGTGGAAAACACAATCGTGCCGGCAAAGGTGACGGAGTTATGTTTTGGCAATTGCTACAGCAATCAAAGATTAATCCGGCATTAAATGGCGTTGATTATTGTAAGATTGCATATGATATTTTGGAAAACCACTCGCCATCGACCACTCCTAAGGTGTCAATTGCATCTCCTATTAATAATGCAATGATACGCGAAAGCGACTCTTTTGAGTTTACTGCAAATGCAAAACGTGTTTCGAGGGTTGATTTCTTTGTGGACAATGCATTGTTGGAAAGCTCTACAAGTGAACCTTACAAAACAACTGTAAAGGGTTTGTCGATTGGCGAGCATACATTAAAAGTTGTAGCTTACGGGGCTAATAATGAAACAGCTGAGGCGGAAATTGTAATCAAAGTGATTTCTGATAATTCTGTAGAAGACCTTCCGCTGTGGAGTGCGCAAACAACGTATGCAACCTCCGGAACTTTAGTGCTCTATAATAGCAAGGTTTGGTCAAACAAATGGTGGACTCAAGGTGATGTTCCGGGAGAGTCTGAAGTGTGGGCTTTTGTAAGAAACGCAGACGGTAGCGGTGAAGATGGCAACGGCGATGGAAACAATGGTGGAAATGGCGGTTCCGGTGGTGGCAACGAAGGTGGCAATGAAGGCGGCGGCAACGATGGTAATGGCGGCGGCACAACAAACCCGGGCGAGGTTGCTCAATACGATCCGGCAAAAAGCTATCCAACTCCAGGCACTATCGTGATCTACAACGGTAAGAAGTATAAAAGCAAATGGTGGGTTAATGCCGGGGAAGCTCCGGGTAATCCGGCCGGACCATGGGAGTTGATCCTTGAAAATGGAGAAGGCACTACACCCGACAAAGCTTTAGAATATGATGTCGAGGCATCTTATCCTACACCGGGTACTTACGTGATCTATAATGGAAAAACATATACCAACAAATGGTATGTATCGGTAGGAGAATACCCGGGTAAAGATCCATGGGGCCCATGGGAAGAAGTCCGATAACTTAATAAAATAGCAACTCATAGTTGCAATCCCAGAGCGAGCATCAGCAAAAGTTTAGAACCTTTGCTGATGCTTTTTTTTAGAATGAGATGCTCCGAAAAGTGCTAATTCAAGTGTTTTTAGATTGAAATGCTTCCGAATTGTATTCGTGTAATTGCTTCTAATTGTTGGCTAATCTAGAAAAGAGATGTTACTTTATCGTTGAAAGTTGTTGGCTAATTTAGCTTTACATCTGATACTTCGACAATATAAACTTTAAATAATTTAACCATGAAATTTCGGTGTATTCTCAGTTGTGTGAGTCTATTTCTCATCGCTCTCTCATTACATGCTCAATCGTACATTGTACCTCGTCTTTCGCCATTGCCGGTGAATATTAAAAGCGAAAAAGTATCTCTTGATGGAGTTTGGCAGTTTAATCCGAAGCCACTAGCGAACTTCTGGAATACAACGGCTGTATCAGATTGGAAAACCATAGAGGTGCCCGGTGAATGGGTAATGCAGGGGTATGAGGTTGAAACCGGTAAGCCTGCGGGTTATTTTCGTACGTTTCGAGTTCCAACACAATGGAATGGTCAACGAGTAAAGCTTAGATGCAATGGAATCTACAGCGATAGCCATATTTATATCAACGGGAAGTTGGTCGGTTCTCACTTGGGAGGGTTCACTGCTTTTGAACTGGATGTTACAGATCTGGTCGATGTTCGTAAAGAGAATCGTATTGCTGTTTCTGTAGTGGGAGAGAGTATTGCAGATTCCACAGCAAGTGGCTCGAAATATGCCGTGCATTGTTTGGGCGGAATTACGCGTGATCTTTTTTTGTATGCTGTACCTGAAATAAATTTATCTCTTTTTCATGCTAGTACATCCTTTGATACGACTTATACAAATGCTGTATTGAAAACAGAAATAGAAATTGCAAACGAATCGGCAAGTAGTATGAATCAACTCTCGTTGCAGTTTTCGCTGAAGGACAACTCTGGTAAATCGATAGAACTATCTCAATCGAATGTCTCTTTACCTCAAATAGCCGGTAAAGGGATTCTAAATAAAGAGATCTCCTTCTCTGTAATGAATCCGCACAAATGGAATCCCGAAGATCCGTATTTGTATACGCTAACCTGTGCATTGAAGGATGGTTCCAAAACTGTGTATGAAGCCAGCAGGCGGATTGGTTTTAGACAAATAGACGTAAGAGGCAATCAACTATTTGTCAACAATAGTCCTGTTAAATTACGCGGAGTATGCCGACACGAAGTAATGCCGCTGCGCGGACGTTCAGTTACGGGGGATATCTGGAAACAAGATGTAGAACTGTTTCGTCAAGGTAATGTGAACTATATTCGTACCTCTCATTATCCGCCCGATGAGGCTTTGCTAGATGCTTGTGATGAATTAGGTATGTTTGTCGAAGTAGAAGCTCCTTTTTGTTGGGCGCATAATACAAAGGTGCCCGATAGTTTGCACAATCAGGTACTGGTAAACCAGCATGTGGAGATGGTGAACCTGAATAGAAGCCACCCATCAGTGATCATGTGGTCGCTGGGTAACGAGTCGAATTTGTTTGAAGAGTATTTTAGTAAGGCCGGGGAGGTTATTAAACAAATCGATCCTACCCGTCCACGTATCTTTAGTCAGTGGGGCCCCGATGCCGACAATGGAAAATTAGAAATCACGAATCATCACTATCCGGGACCTACCGGCCCCAATACATATCGAAACAGCAAACGTCCGGTTGTGTTTGATGAGTTTTGCCACTTAAATGCTTACAATCGCCTCGAACTTGCTGCCGATCCGGGATTGCGAGACATGTGGGGCGAGTTGTTGGATAAAATGTGGACAGATATGTATAATAGTCAAGGTGTATTGGGTGGAGCACTATGGGCCGGTATCGATGACACTTTTTTCTTGCCCGGAGATAGAGCCGTAGGATATGGAACTTGGGGACCAATTGATGGTTGGAGACGAGAGAAACCGGAATACTGGAGCATGAAAAAGGCTTTTAGTCCGGTAAAAATAAGACTAACAGGCAATGTAGATCAGCAAGGTTATATTGTGTTAGATATTGAAAATAGGCATGATTTTACAAATCTCAGCACTTGTAAAATAGAATGGTCGGTAGGTAAGGAGAACGGAGTTATAAATCCGGATATTGCTCCTCACTCCAAAGGGCAGGCTAAGATAAAGGTATCTGAAAAGGAATTAAATCAAGGAAACTTGATTGTTAAGGTTACCGGAGCCAGAGGGTTTGTGATCGATGAATACGACTTACAGGTATTTCCGGATCAACGAGCTGATGCAAAAGCAAAATCTTTGCAACCTGTCGTCTTTAAAGATTTAAAGAATGAGCTAGTTATGCAGCACCAAAATCAAGTTTATTCGGTGAATAAGCATAACGGGCTATTAAATGTAACACTGGCCGGATCTGATGTATTATTGGAGTCTCCGCAGTTGATGGTATTACCGCTAAATGGCGAAGGAGAAGGTATTCAAATGGTTGGTAAAGATCAGAAGTTTACACCCTACAATCCGGTTTGCAAGCATTGGATTGCCGAATCAATAGAACACTTATCTGATAAGCACTCACATTCAATAAAGGTGAAAGGACAATATGAAGAAGCAGAAGGGGCATTTATCTATACTGTGCATGGTAATGGCGAAGTTGAGGTAGCTTATGATTTCGAATTGAAGAAAGATATTTCCCCTCGTCAGTTGGGTATTGTATTCACACTACCTTCCAACTTTGATCAATTAAACTGGAAGCGTAAAGGATACTGGAGTGTATATCCGAAAGATCACATTGCCGCAATCTCCGGACATGCAGAGGCTTTCAAAAAGGAGATGCCTATCTCCGGACTCGCCGGCCCATCGGCCCAACCAACCCAAGCTTGGTCGTATGATCAAACTGCTGCCGGATCCAACCTGTTCAGATCAACCAAAGAGCGTATTACTGAAGCGTCTTTGGATAATGGAAGAGATCGTATCATGGTAACTTCAGACGGAAATCAACATGCACGCGCTTGGATCGAAGACGGCGTGATTAAGTTCTTAATTGCCGACTATATCAATGCCGGTAGCGAGAACTTTCTGGTTCCTCATGCCGAGAAAGCATATAGACCACTGCGTAAGGGTGATAAAATAACGGGCAAAGTACGATTGCATATTGAGAAGAAATAGATATAAACACGATTTGTAAATAAAACGGAGAATCCCCTGATGCTTATTAATAGATCAGGAGATTCTTCATTTTTATAACTCTTCGATAATGCTAAAGCTTTGTCTTAAAGTCTTTCGGTGCAATACCAACGTATTGTTTAAACACCCGAGAGAAGTATTGTGGAGATTTGAAGCCACAAAGAAAACAGATCTCTTTGATTGATTGCTCAGTTAAAGTTATAAGTTCTACTGCTTTATTAATCCTGATTTGATTTAAATAATCGATTGGAGATAAGTTTAAATATTTCGCGAAGATTTTTCTTAAATATCGCTCACTAACTTCAGCTTGTAATGCCACTTCTCCGATATTGATATCATCGTGATATGAGCAGCGTATATATCCAATTGCTTTTTTTAGAGTTTCGTTTGTACATAGGGGAAGATAGTTTTCTTTCATATGCCGAGTTATATGTATTAAAAGCTCCATGTATCTCATAATAACAATATGCCTGTAGTGATTTTTTTTCTTTTGTAATTCATCTATAATGCAAAGTACAGCATTCGTTATCCAAGTGTTATTAATAATCTTAATTACTTTACTTTGTAATGAAAAGATATCGGGTTGATTATTATTTGAAGAGAAGATATTCTCACAATCTAAATCGAAAGAACTAAGCATGTCGGGAAGAAACTCTAGTTGCATCAACGTGCAACCATTTGGCCCAGATTGAAAAGAGTGTAAAATGTCTGAACAGATAATCATAAGCTCTCCTTCTTTAAATGAGATTGTCTCGTTTTCTAGCTCGATGAAGCAACTTCCTTTCTTTACATGATTAATCTCGATTCTAATGTGTTGATGCTTTTTGAATGTTTCGAAAGGTTTGAAAGAAATATAGCGAAATACTTCGGCAAAGCGCTTTGATTCGAGATTAGATATCAGCTGTTCAAATAATGCTTCCTGTGATGTTGTATTGGTCATGGTGCAAGTTGTTAGACTCATGTGTATTATATATAAGAAAGATAATACTTTTTTCTGATATAAAATGATGCGTTTGCATAAAAACTAAACCCCTCTTCTTTACCTTCGAGAATCGAAAGAAAAGATGAGGGGTTAGTCAAGTTGATACAATTTTAGAATCCTTGAACTGTTTCAAGTTGGTATATTTGAGATGAACCATCTGCAGCTATAACTTTGTATTGCCTTACGGAAGAAAAATCTCCGGGGCTACCTAAACGAGGAGCTCCATCGAGAGCGGTAATGGATGCAGCATCTGAGATTGTTACATAAACCCACAATTTGGATAGTCCGTCTTTTTGTATGTTGTCTTGAAATATTGCATATAGCATTTCTTTTGTAACAGATCCTGCAGGACCAGCTTTTTGAATACTATTGATATTGTGGCTGATCGTTGTTTTGAAGCCCGGTGTTCCATTCTCTGTGATATTTTCAATGTTTTTATTGAAAATTACTTCGCAAATTCGGCCCAATTGGACTTCCTCTTGTGGTGTACCCTTCTTGATCGTATCGTTGTATGCAAAACGATAAGTATACTCAATAGCAGTCATAGCTTTGTCTGAAGAATTTTGTAATGTATCGAGTCCGCTATACAAACAACTTGTTTGAGTAAAAGCAAGTATAATTAGAGAGATCGATGTAGTTATAAATCTTTTCATGTTGTAGTAATTATTTGATTTGTATTTATTCCCAGCCAGGATTTTGAGTAACTCCTGATTTTAAACGAAATGCCTCATTAATAGGAAGTAAATAACGTTTCGGGGAAAATTTAGCTTCTCCAACAGCATTGTTGTCTTCAAAGAAATCATAGGAGTTGCCATCTCTGGATATTCGAATACCGCGAAGGCTGCCTTGAAGCTCAGGGATTATGTAGCCCGAAGTAGCATATGCATCGTTTTGTATGCCTCCTGTTTTGCACATACCCCAACGCAATAAAGACCAGTATCTGTCGTTGTTTTCATACACCATTTCTACATTTCGTTCGCGCTTATAAGCTTCAAATAAAGGATCTCCTATTTGATTCCCAGATCTTGAAGCTAAATACTCATTTACCTTGTTTGGGTTAAATCCTCCATGGATGACCATTGTCGGAGCTATGTATTTTCTAGCATTTTCGAAATCACCCTTCATCAAATAAGCTTCAGCTATGTTTAGATATGCTTCTCCATAGCGTAATATCGAATAGCAATAATCGAGTTTTTGCGCACCTGGATCTTGTAGGCTTATGATGTGATCATAATGATATTTGATCATTGCATATCCGGTAGATGAATTGTAGTTCTCAATATTCCCTGCTTTGTAGCCATATTCAGTTTCAGATCCTTCATTTATTTTACTGTTTGCATTCGAACAGTTGCCATCACGTCTAAAAAATATATATGCTTGGTTGTTAAAGTACCTACAACCGTCATATAATATTGTTGAATAAAAACGTTTATCTCTTTTTTTTGTTTCAGAGAAATACATCTTTTCATCAACCGTATTTCCAGTTGTTATATAACTTGCATCTTCCCAGTATTTAACCGATCCATCCGTATCTTCTACAAGATAATCGTCAATAAGATCTTGTGTAGGCCAAGCTCCGCCATCCATACCCCAGAAGTTCATTGTGACATTAATTGGGAAATTCTGTTTTGCATATTCAGAGTATTGCCCTGTATTCCATAAGCCTTGATATTGCATCGGCGTATCATATAACGAAGTATTGATCTTCGATCTTTCTCTAGTAAGAATATTTTCTTTTGATGCAATTGCTGTCTCATATGCTCTGAATAATCCTTGATATGAATCAAGTTGAGCCCCGCTAGCATCAAGTTGAAGAGCTTTGCCAGCATTGATAACCATGTCATAATATGGGCTAGTTGCTTTACCGCCATCAACGTAAGCTGCTGCTTGTAAAGCTACGCGCATTATCAGAGCATTAGCGGCATAACTAGAAGCTCGTCCTCGTTGTACACTAGCAGGCAATAAAGTCGCAGCCTGTTGGAGATCATTGAGGATAAAGTCGTAAGTTTCTTTTATCGACTTTCGAGGTATTTGTAAGTTGTCTTCTAAAGAAAGAATACGATCAATGATCTGTAAACCACCATATTGTTTGGCAAAGACAAAGTAGTGTGCGGCACGTAAAAAATAAAGTTCACCCATTGCTCGATCTTTAAACTCTTGTTTAAAGATTAAGCTCTCCGAAACTTCTTTAATAGCGGTATGAATACGCCATAAAACCTTATAATCGATCCATCCATAGTCGCTTTGTTTGGTCATATTCTCAGCTCTGTCGTTTGACCAATATGAGCTATTTAATGTACCTGTCATCGCATTTTTAGTTACGGACTCAGCTCGACAAGAGTATTGATGAGCATATGCAGCTAACCATGATCCATTACCTAATACATCATTATATATTTGATAGATATATGAAGTGGCCAGTTCTTCACTGCTCCAAACTTGCTCTCCTGTTATTTTGTCAAAAGGAGTTGTATCTAAATAATCAGAACATGAGGATAGAGATAAAGAGCCTAATAAAAGAGTGATGTATATCTTTTTCATATTAAATTGCATTTTTAATGTTGAAATTAAAGACCTAATTGAACGCCAAAGGAATAGGTTCGCATCATTGGATAATTATATCCATCAAAGTTATTTGCTTCTGGATCACCATATTTAACAGAAGGTCCAATGGCAAATAGGTTTACCCCCGAAGCAAATAAGGTTAGATTCTGTATCCAGTTTACATTGCGAAGCAATGAAGACTTCACATTGTAGCTTAGTGTGACAGATTTAAGTCGAACATAAGCAGAATTACGAGCCCAGAAGTCAGAAGAAACATAGTTATTATTATCATTAAGACTTTTATTGCCCGGTCGTGGAAATGAGGCATCTTGATTATTTGCTGACCAGCAATCATTTTGATACTTAAAGTCGAGACGTCTTTCGCCTTCATCTCCTCGAGCATAATTGTTCATATAAGTTTGTCTGCGTCCGGTTCCTTGTATCGTAGTCATAAGGGTAAAGCCTTTATATGATGCAGAAAAGTCAAAACCGTAAACAAAACTTGGAGATGCATTGTGTCCATATCGCATTTGATCTTGCCCATCAATCTTACCATCCCCATTTACGTCTTGATACCAAAGGTCTCCTGGTCTAAGATCTTTCGATGTGATCCGTTTTGGATTATTGAGGACATCCTCTGGAGAACTATAGAATTGAGTTCCGACATACCCCGTTCCTATATATCCTTTCTTGAAGCCTTGCTGTCTAATGCGTGGATTTGCTAATGTTACACTATCTTCATTAGTTACAGCTGAGAGTTGATTGTAAAACGTAAAATTGAATCCAGCAGAAAACTCAACTTGGTCAAATTTGTCGTTGTAACGAATATTACCATCAATACCTTCACTACGATCTTCAGCTTTTGATACTTCAAGCGGTAAATCATATCCGATAGGTGCAGTATATGAGTAGTTTGGTGCAGCAAGATAACCTTTCGTTTTTTCAAAAAACCAGTCTAAAGAACCGGAAATTTTATTTGAAAGAGCAACAAAGTCTATTCCTACATCATATTTAGATCGGGTAAACCATGTCATGTTAATACTAGGTGTAGGACCTGGTGTTACAGTGTTTACTAACTTTCCATCTACAACATATCCATTCGTATTATAATTATACGTAGGTAAATATGCGTAAGCCCAGTGATCTGCATTATTAATGCCAATCTCACCATACGAACCTCTTATCTTGAGATAATTGAGAATTCCATTGTCATCGATAATAGATTGCATAAATTTTTCTTCCGAAATACCCCATCCTGCAGAGATAGAAGGGAAGAATCCAAAGCGTTTCTTTTGAGGGAAATTGTCAGACCCATCGTATCTGCCTGCAAACTCAACCATGTATCTATTGGCATAATCGTAGCGAAGCCTTCCCACATACCCCATTGAAGCTTGTTTTCCTTGCCAATTGCTGCCAGTTATTGTTGACGCATCTCCTTTTTGTATTTGTTGAATTGCAGTAGTATAAAACGTATTGGATGCAGCATTTAAATTGTTACCATGATAAAACTGACGTGTATGTACTAAGGTAGCTTGTACATTGTGTTTCTCAGCAAATGTGTTTGTATAGTCGGTTCTAATACTAAAATCGTATTTGTTGTTTAGATAAGATGACCTGCTGATTCCAATGTTTTCGGGCTTATCTATAGTTGCGTTTCCTTCGTCGTCATAGTAGGTTGCGGTTTCTCTCCAGTCGGTTCGATCTTGTGCTTCGATGTTGTAATTTCCATCAAAGCCGACAGTCCACCCTTTTATACTAGGAATATCCCAGTTGAGTCGCATTGCTAATTGATTATAAACTGTACGCATTTTGGTATACCCAGGACCTTGGATAATAAGCATCGGATTGTCAAATTGATTGGACAGTTGTCCTTTATCGTTGAATGGTTTTTCAAAAGGGTTGCGGTCTCGAATACGTGAGTAAATGGTCCAAGCTCCAGCTCCCGGATACTTTTCATCACGAACAGTTCCATTTACGTTGAAGTCTACTGTTAGTCCTACTTCTTCAAAATGACTTGTTACGTTTGAACGATAATTATATCGGTCATATTTTAAAATATCTTCTGTATAGATACCATCTTGCCCAAGATAATTCAAGCTTCCGAAGAACTTTAATTTGTCGTTTCCTCCATTGATTGAAAGCGTATGCTCATTTTGAGGAGCAGTATTGCCCATACAAGTGCGTTCCCAGTTTGTATATTCATTTAAGTGTTGAGAAATATACTCCATTTCTTCAGGTGTCTTAAATGAATTTACTCCTTGTCCGAGAGACTGATTTAAATTATTAATAGCAGAAGCATATTCATATGCATTCATACGCTCTGTAGGATAGGAGAGGGTATTGAATGCAATGTTTGCTTGATAATCGACATTCAGTCGGCCTGATTGTCCTTTTTTAGTTGTAACGACGATAACTCCATTTCCGGCATTCATTCCATATACTGCAGTAGAAGCAGCATCTTTAAGTACGGTTGTTGATTGAATATCGGTTTTGTTCAGACTTAAGAATTGTTGGCGTGAAGATATAAAACCATCGATAACGTACAATGGCTCTCCATTACCACGAATAGAAATAGATGCTCCGTTTTGTCCGGGTTCTGCAGATCCTTGCTGTACTATAACACCAGGTACTCGACCTTGTAGAGCAGAGGCCATATCACTAAACGGTACCTCTTTTATCTTTTCTGTATTTACAGATGCAACTGATGCCGAGTTTTTACGCACGCTCGTTGTTCCATACCCAACTACAACAACTTCATCAAGCGCTTTGGTGTCTTCTTTAAGAATGATCTTAATTTCCTTTTGTCTCGATATTTGAATCGCTTGGGTTGTATAGCCAATATAACTTACTTCAAGAATTCCCTTTTCTGGTACGTCGAGTGTAAACTTACCGTCGAAATCTGTAATCACGCCGTTCGTGGTTCCTTGGACAATAATGTTAGCGCCAATCAAAGGCTCTCCTTGTTGGTCAGTAACGATACCTTTGATATTGCGTGTTTGTCCCTGCTGTGTGAGTTTGGTGTCAGAGATTACAATCTGATGTTCACGCTGGTTGGGATTTGCGTTACTAATTGCCGGGAATAGGCTTAAACCTATAGCAAGCGGCAATGAAATACGCTGATAATACATGTTCCTTTTTTTCATGACTTGTAGATTTGAGGATTAGACTTTTCTGTTTGATCTAACAATTTCGCCTATAGTTCAAAGAAACGAATGTTTAACTAATTGTATTTATTTGTCATAATTGTAAATCTAATATTAAACGGAACACTGGTTTTGTTTAGTTATACTAATCGGTATATGCGATTGAAAATTATAAAAAGACGTGAAGTTCGCGAATGGCGATATGATTTATTGTAAGAATCTTGGTCTCTTATATAAGAGCTAAATGATATATATATAACTCTATGAAACAAATGCGAACAGAAATGTCAGGAACCTATTTGACATTTCTGTTCGCATTATATTTATGGTAAATAAAGTATATTTTAATTGTTGTGAAGATTGGTCTTAGCCATCGGAACTACCACCATATTGCATAGAAAAAAGAAAGGATGCATATCACAACCAAGGCCGTAAGATTAAACGATCTTTCTGTCTTGAATAGTGAAAAGGATATGATGTTTTGAGCTGTTTCTCCGGAAGTATTTCGTTTACCCATTGCAACAATGATTCCGATGCAACAGAGAAAAACAATACCCATGCGATCCATCCAAGGTAGTAAAGGATACGTGAGTTTAAATGCAACCGATAATATTATAGAGGCAGTAGCTGTACATAGAGCTCCGTTAGCTGTAGCTTTCTTATAAAAGAATCCGGCTAGGAATATCGTAAGTGCTCCAGGACTTATAAATCCTGTAAATTCTTGTATGTATTGAAATGCTTGATCTAGGTTGGATAGAAGCGGAACAATACAAGCAGCGATCATAATGGATGCAAAGCTGGTCATTTTACCAATTCTTACTAATTGCTTTTGATCGGCTGTTTTATCGATATGCTCCTTATATACATCCATGGTGAAAATAGTAGATATACTATTCATCATAGAGGCTAAAGAGCTTATTATTGCAGCCGTAAGGGCTGCTATAGCTAAGCCTTTTATTCCATTAGGCAATAAGTTGCTGATAAGCCAAGGATAGGCTTCATCTGCTTTATTTAAAGGAGCATTGAGAGCAAAGGCTGCTATGCCAGGCACAACAACCAGTAAAGGTATAACTAGCTTAATTGCCGCAGCGAAAGCCATTCCTTTTTGAGCCTCTTTAATATTTTTCGCAGCTAAAGCTCGTTGTATAATATATTGATTACAGCCCCAATAGTAAAGATTTGCTACCCATAATCCACCAATCAGCACAGATACTCCAGGAAGATCTTTGTATCCTGGATGTTTGCTAGGTAAAATTAGTTGAAAGTGATTGTCTGCTTTAGCACAGAGTTTCTCAAATCCTGCAATAACACCATTTCCTTCACTTAACATATTAAGAGCGATAAAGGATGTAATAATTCCACCTACAATCAAGAAAATGACCTGAATAACGTCTGTCATTGCGACAGCCTTGAGTCCTCCTTTTATAGAATATACACATGCAAACAAAACAAGTCCGATTACCGCGTAGATCATAGATATATTGATTACACTTTTCAGTGTAATAGCTCCTAGGTAGAGGATTGAGGTTAGGTTTATAAAAACGAATACTGCTAACCAGAAAATAGCCATGATACTTTTTACGCGCTTATCATACCGCTCTTCAAGAAATTGTGGCATGGTAAAGATCTTTCTTTTCAAGAAAATAGGAATAAACCATTTTGCCACAATTAATAAGCCTAGAGCTGCAATCCATTCATAAGTTGCCATGGCTAGTCCTATGGCGTAACCCGATCCACTCATTCCAACAAATTGCTCGGCAGATATATTTGATGCAATAATGGAGGCTCCGATAGCCCACCAAGTGAGTCCACGTCCAGCCAAGAAATAGTCATTAGTATCTCGAGTTTCACCTTTCTTCTTTCGTGAGACAAATAATCCCACGAATAAAATCAGGCAACAATAAATTACAAATATGGTTAGATCTAAGATTGACATATGATTTGGTATTAGAATGTAATATGTATATCTACAATTTGTATGGATAGTGATTTATTCCTGGCTCAGCGTTAGTTTTTATTTTAAAAACACTTCCGCTCAATGGATACTTCTCAAGATCCTCATTACTCAGTCCAGACCTTGCGGTTGTAATAAAGAGAGTATTGTCTTTACCAAAGGTACATGACGCTACGTTGGGAGCATCAACATTAATCTTTTGCAAAAGATTGCCTGTTTTTGTAGACCAAACATACACACCAAAACCGCCCCAATGTGCAACCCAAAGATTATCGTCACGGTCAATCGTCATTCCATCAGGAACTCCTAATATATGGGGTATCTGTACTACTGTGCGCTCAAACTCGATTGTGTTTTTACCTCTATTATAGATATAGGCTTCGATACAATTGCGCCCCGAGTCGGCATAAAAGATTCGATTCTTAGCTTTGTTCCAGACGATACCATTTGGAATGCATTGGTTTGTTAAGAGTTTGGTTAAGCTTAGCTTCCTATCAATACAATATAATGCTCCGCTCCGATATTGGTTTTCCATGTTCATGACACCAAAGAAGAGTCGGCCGTCAGGAGACGCTTTTCCGTCATTTGGCCTGAATTGTGGAGGAATTTCAAGATCCACAATGGTTGCTTTTTTCTTTGTTTGAGTGTTGTATCGGATTAATCGGGTTTGCCCTGTAATGACCACATCGTTATCTTTGATGGGAACTATTGTCGATATTCGTTCTCCAAATGAAATCTTATCTACCTGATTTGTTGTTATATCACATTGAAAAAGTATTCCATTCTCAATATCCACCCAAAGTAATAGATTGGTATCTGGTAGCCATGTGATACCTTCTCCAATTTCTGCTTTAGCTTTATAGAATAATTCTGCTTTCATTTATTTCTGGTTTAATTAATTTGTTTCGTCTTGCATCACGGCAGATCTGCCTCCATCCATCAAAATAGTTGTTCCACTAATAAATTTAGCATGTGAGGACGAAAGATATACACACAAACTACCAACTTCTTCTACTGTTCCTATTTTCTTGACAGGATGTAAATTAATTGTTCGTTGTCTTTCTGCTTGTGGATCAGGAAAAGAGTTAAACCAAGTATCATTACCGGCAGTGTCAATAAACCCGGGTGCAATTCCAACTGTACGGATTAAAGGTCCCCATTCGATAGCCAAACTGCGAACTAATCCTGTAATCGCGGTTTTAGTAACATTATATGGAAAACAACCTGGAATGGATGTATATGCATGGTTAGAAGTCATTAATAATAAAACACCAAGGCTGCTTTTCTCAAGATATGGTTTACAACATTTTGCTAGTCGCCAATGTGATGCCAGATTCAGGTTGTGATTATACATCCATTCTTCTTCAGTACAGAGTTCTGCACCTTTAAATATGTTTACCCCTGCATTAGATACTACAATATCTAGTTTGCCAAATTTATCAATGGTTTGTAGTACGAGATGTTCTATTTCTTCTGTTTTAGTTACATCAGTCTGGACATATAATGATTTTACGCCTTCATACTCAACTATATTTTTGAATTCGATAGCACTTTCATCAGTTTCTGCTTTACGAGAGCATCCAACGATATTTGCGCCTGCACGCGCAAATTCGCGTGCAGTGCCCAATCCAATTCCAGAAGAAACTCCAGTTACTAGTACTACTTTATCAGTAAGGTCTATAATAAAACTCATAATAGTGTATTAAATGTAAAAGTTGTCCGGTGCATTTTCAGTAATTCCTGGATGTTTTTCCATTTCATCCTCAATAAGGTCTACGCCAAGTCCTGGTCGATCAGATAAATGAAGCATGCCATCATAAACCATTTCTGCGATTGGATAATCAATAATTGTATCCCGCCATGGAACATCACTAAACATAAATTCTTGTCTGAAGAAATTCGGAATTGAGGCACATACATGAGCTGAAGCTAATGTTGATAATGGACCGTTTGGATTGTGAGGAGCAATCAAAACATTATATGCTTCGGCCATTGTTGCCATTCGCTTCATTTCTGAAGGACCACCACAACGGGTTATATCAGGCATAATGATATCACAAATGTGTTTTTCAAGCAAAGGGCGAACTCCAAATCTGGTATAATGACGTTCGCCTACACAGATAGCGACTTCTGAAGGGATCCGTTCTCGCATTGCTCTTAGAGTATCTGCACTTTCTGGACCCGCAGGTTCTTCGTACCAAGTGATATTCAATTTAGCAAGACGTTGAGCCATTTTTACAGCAATTTGATAATTAAGCATTGCATGTGTTTCGATCATAATATCGAAATCTGGACCAACGGCATCTCGCACAGCTTTTGATACTTCAAACGCTAAATCTTGTTGTGCAGTTGATAGTGTAAGATTAGAAGAAAGATCTTCACCATAAAGGTAGTTGGTATGTGCAAATGGATCAAATTTTAGTCCAGTAAACCCTGCTTCTTTTACTTTGAGAGCCTGTTCTGCATAATCGTTGGTATTGTGTCCTCCTTTTGTAAACCAATAATTTGCATAAAGAAGTACATTTTTTCGATAAGCTCCACCGAGTAATTGATAGCATGGTGTTTTTAAGTACTTTCCTTTTAAGTCAAGTAAAGCCATATCGATACCACTGATCGCACAAAGACTAGCTCCGTTTGGTCCTACCCAGTTGAGGTCTCGGTAAAGTTTGGTCCAGATGAAATCCGTACTTAAAGGATCTAATCCAATAATGCGTTGACCTACATGTTTTGCAGCCTCATATACGATCGGACTGCCTGGCCAGTTTGTTGCTTCTCCTACACCGGTAACACCTTCATCTGTATATATTTTTATAAGTGTCCAGTTGTATTTAATTCCTTGTACAAGCCAAACTTTTACATCTGTTATTTTCATGAGTTTTTGATTTTAAGATTACATAATTCCATATTTGTCAAAAGCATCGCGAGATTTCATTCCTTCTTGAATCTTTTTGAGTACAATCTTTTCGCCTCGAGCTTTTTCTAAGGCTTTGATAAAAACTTCATCTTCGATTACTTTTGGAACAATACAAACACCGTCAATATCCCCGATAATGATATCACCATTGTTGATGCGAACACCTTCTATTTCGATAGGAACGCGGTAGTCAATTACTTTTCCGCGCGGGGCCTGATCTTGTGCATAGAAACCATACGAGAAACATGGAAATTCAAGTTTAAGAATACCACTAGTGTCTCTAGAGTATCCATTTACTACAGCACCTGCAGCTTTGCAGCATATGGCACGGGCACTCATTAATTCTCCCCAAAGTGCATAAGTAGGAGAAGATCCAGTGCAAATATATACTTCATCTTCTTTTAGGTCGTCAAGAGCTTCTAGCATTAGACCAAACGAGCGATTGAGTATTGGGTTATTTCCTAGTTCAATATTGTTTTCGATAACATCAGCTTCGAGTACGGTCATAGCTCGTCCTACGAGAAAAATGTCGTTTTGTATGGGTCTAATCTTAGGTGGTAGAAACTGATGAAAATATCCTAGTTTGTCCATTATATCACCGACAACAGCGGTGTAGAGATCTTTGCGAATTAACTCAAAAAGCTCTTTGTCATTTTGCCATTCTTTCATTTTGTATAAAAGTTGTATTAGAAATTATATTGTTATTCGATGCGTAGTGTGACTGCTCCGCTTATCGTGTCTCCGGTTTTTATAGGTTTACGATATGGGGCGTAATATCCTTCGAGGAACATTTCGTTTCCGGCAGTTACAAACTCTGCAATCAAAAAGCGAATGCGATCGTTGTGTAACCAAGAACGCCAATGCTGCTTTCCATTGGAACGGATGGTTATTTGGTTGCCTGCTTGATTGTTAAGTCCGGCATACCAGATGTTACGGCGTGTAGATCGAAAGTCGTTACTGCCTAGTTGGTTATGGTCTCGACTCCAAGCCCATGTCGGCTGTATACGCGCATGAATCGAGTCGGGCACTCCTTTGTAGTATAGATTGGCGGAGCCAACGGTGCGGCTGATATGATCTTCCGGGTATACACTCCACATGCCATCTCGTCGCCAAAATAGCTGGTCAAATTCTTTCGGTGCTTCGAATACAAGTCCCCATTGACGTGGGTTTACATCTTGTAAAGCATCAAATGAATAGGTTACTTGTATTTCTCCGTTGGCATTGATGCGAAGCGTATAGTTTCCGTCAAATTCTTTGTAACTTCCGTCTACGCTAATTAATACATCATTCTCTTCTTTATTCGCATTGACTGATTTAACGTTCCACTCACTACATAGCTCATTAAATGGAGGAGTGTTTGCATTGTGATTCGGATAGCATCCGCCACCTGTAAGGGGAAGTGCCATTAGCCATGGACCTCCGTTGATAATCTTTTTGCCGTTTCGTATCATTGACAGAATTTGTCCGGTGGCTTTGTCTACTTGGCATTCAAAGTTTTTACCTTTAGCTATGATTCGATTGTCCTTTTGACTAATAGTTGTTTTTAAAGTCTCAAGATCGGGCATCTCATTTTGAGTTTGTTTTCCTACCGGAAGTAAATACTCATCAGCAACAAAACCTTTCGGATCGATAAATCGTAAATAAAGTTGGTTCGCTTGCTCTGGCGATGAGATTTGGATCGGAATGATACCTGTTTTACCCGGAGCGATAGCGGTTTTGGCGATGCCTGTTTCATTTCCATACATCCATTCGATTCTGAGTTCGTCAAGATTGGTAAACGTATAGCGGTTTTCTATCTCAATATTTAACGTAGCCGATGGGTCAAGTTTCTGAGTATGGAGGCGTATTGGACTATATGATTTCTTCATGTCCCAATATTCAGGTTTCGGTCTTCTCCATCCGTCAATAGGACCCCAAGGACCATAACCAACAGCACTGCCATCGGGCATTTGAAAGATGTCGTCTATTCCAGACCATATAGATCCTCCTAATACAGCATCTGTTTTATACATATTATCCCAGGTTGGAGCTAAAGCTAAAGCCCAGTCACTTCGTACTCCGGGATCCGTTACCAACTCACTTCTGTTGTATACGTTAAGGTGGCAGTATTCACCGTACACCATTGGTCGATCACTATTTTCGACAGCTTTGTATCCATTGGGGCCCGGATAGTGAATGTTGGCAATAGGGGAGGTACTTCCTTGATTGTTGAATCCTCCGTATGCTTGATCATGAAAAGCAGACGGTCTTGTTGTATCAGCTTTCCTCATGTATTCAAGTACTTGTGCAAACTCATTATTCCAATAAGATTCATTGGCCATTGACCAAAATATAACAGAAGGGTGATTACGGTAGAAATGGATGGTTTCCATGTTGGCCTGCAAAACGTAAGGATAGTATTGAGTATCGCGGTAATTCAATGTTTGCCAATTTTCATTGGCATGATGGCCTATCCAACAAACGGGAGATTCTACTTCAACAAATAAACCTAATCGGTCACAAGCATCAATAAACTCCTCACCCGGAGGGTAGTGAGACGTACGAATAAAATTACAGTTTGCATCGCGGAAAAGTTCAGCATCTTTTTCTCGAAGATCAGTAGTAAGTACACGCCCTGTAAGGGGATGTGCTTCATGTCGGCAAACTCCACGAAGTTTGATAGGTGTTCCGTTAACAAATACGCGATTGCCTTTGAGTTCCACTTCCCTAAATCCTATTTGCTTTTTGATTCCTTGCGTCGAAGATCCATCAAGACATAAATCAACATTCATGGTATAGAGGTTAGGATGCTCATTGTCCCATAGTCGAGGTTTGTCTACGTCTAGTTCTATGATGCCTGTCCATGTTTCATTAGGATTGAGACGAGGCAGCTTATAATTAGATGCAGCTTGATGTTTATCGAGTGCGATTCGGATATACGTATCTTCTATTACTTCTTTAGAGTTATTTGCAACTGTTGCACGTAAACGAAGTTTGGCATTGGTGTATGTGTCATCGAGATCGGTTTCGATGCGTAGATCGGTAATATGCACATTCGGAAGAGCAAATAGCGTGACTTTGCGAGTGATTCCGCCCAGCTGATGCGCTGCATATTGGGTGAGGCTGCCTAGCATGTCGGCCATAGATTCACTTCTTACGAGTAGTTCTATTTCATTGCCGGTATTTCTACGAATAAAGTTAGTAATGTCTATCTCATAAGGAGTCATACCACCCATGTGATAGCCGGCTTCTTTTCCATTGATTAATACTTTATATTCGCTATGCACACCGTCGAAGCGAAGTTTAACCTGTTTATTGTTCCAATCAGAAGGAATCAAAAAGTCTCGTTTATAATGCCCCCATTGCGCCGAGTCGACTTGGAATCCTTGCATACTCCATTGTCCGGGAACTTCGATTGGCTGCCATTTATTGCTATTTTCTTTTTCTGCAAATTGCCAGATACCATTGAGCGAAATAATCGGATTATAAACGCCTGCAACATGAACAGGTAGTGGAGCATACGTTGGAAGTACGGCTTCTACGTCAACATTTTGGTCCACAATGTAGGACTGTGTGGCTTTCAAAGATTCTTTTTTATCTCCTGCAAATGCCGTTAAAGGTTTCTGATTAGAAGAATATATATTGAGTTCATTTACAACTGCATTAGGCCCTTTGATAACATCAAAAATCAATACAAGCTGCCCGTAAGCGTATGCTTTCCGGGGCAGTTGTATTAGTTTTTTTATTTCTTGTTGCTTGGGGATTACGATTGATTCAACAATTGCATTACCATCTGCTGAAATTGAAATAGTACGTTCTGCATCTGCCAAAAACGTGACTTCTATCCAATAATCGGAATGGATATCAATCTTATCAAATGCATAGATAATAGAGCTTCCAAAGCTACAGGTTCTTGCTTTTTCTGATCCTTCTATAGATAAGGGTAATGTATAGTTATCTCCCTTTATTAAGAATCCTTGATTTGAAGTGTTGCCACAATCATTTGTAGCCACTAGATATTTTGATTCTATGGTTGTTTGAGCTTGTGCCACTGAGAAGCTCAAACTTGAAATCAGCAAGATTGTTCTACCAATTTGACATATCTTATGTTTTGTATTCATGTGTAAAAAGTTATTTGTGTAAAACTAATAACTTGTTGACACAAAATGATTAAATAATAATTGATCTATTTGTTTTATATGGGAACAAAAACGTTTATAAGTTGTATTATTCGGTATTATTTCTATTGCTGATTGTAAAGTCCAACAGGACGTGTGTTGCTTCCGATTCGATTGGTGATGTCGTCTCCAAGATCTTCACGTGCTTTTTCGACAAGAAGCATGAGTTGTGCTACTACCTCCGGGTATTGATTGTACACATTATATCGTTCTCCCGGATCGCGTCTCAGATCAAAGAGTAGAAACTCTTCAAGTTTCTTATGCTCGTTTACCTCCCCGGGCTGACCATCATTGCCCGGAGCAAAACCTTCGTAGGTACGATAACTATGTGGCAAAACGAGTTTAAAACTTCCGTTTTGCACGGCTTCCAGACTATTCTTCCGATAGTAATAATAAAAATCAGTTCTTGGATTCGCATCTTTGTCCCCGATAATTAGTGGTAGAATATTTACGCCATCGATGGTATGAGGTGGCAGAGGAGCCTCGGCTAATGAAGCAAAGGTGGGAAGTAAGTCGATCGTCGATGACAGTTTATTGCAGATTGTACCTTCTGGTATTTTGCCTTTCCATTGCATCAAGCATGGAACACGTTGACCACCCTCAAAACTTGCACCTTTCCCTTCGCGTAAACCTCCGGTCGAGCCGGCATGGTTACCATAATTGATCCATGGTCCATTATCAGAGGTTACCACAACCAGCGTATTTTCTTCAAGCCCTTCTTGCTTTAGCTTGTCTAAGATTTGTCCTACACTCCAGTCGAGCTCCATCATGACGTCTCCATAAAGACCCTGTTTGCTTTTGCCTTTAAACTTGTCTGAAACAAAGAGAGGCACATGTGGCATTGGATGAGCCAAATATAAGAAGAAAGGGTTGTCTTTATTTTTATCAATGAATCCGACTGCACGTTCTGTAAATCGGGTTGTAAATTGAGATTGATCCGGATTTAATTCAATCGTCTGATCACCCTCAATAAGCGGAAGGTCGGGGTAGTAGTTGTAGCCGGTAGGATGATTAGGCCACATATCGTTTGAGTAAGGTAAACCGCAATATTCGTCAAAGCCATTGTGTGTGGGCAAAAACTGCTTATGATGGCCAAGGTGCCATTTACCAAAAGCTCCTGTTTTATATCCTTTTTGCTTGAGAACCTCTGCAATGGTCCACTCGTTTTCATGAATGCCGGTTTTTGTCATGTGGTCGCCAGCTCCCGACATTCCGATGCGATTGGGATAACAACCAGTCATCAATCCGGCACGAGAGGCTCCACTTACTGCCTGAGCTGCGTAGAAATGTGTAAACAACATGCCCTCATGTTGCATCTTTGTAAGGTTAGGCATTTCATAGTCTATTGCTCCATTGTTGACAAGGTCTCCATAACCCATATCATCCATAAAGATGATTACGAAATTTGTATAAGGATCAGATGCTGCAAGATGGCTACTTGTTAAAGCCATACCACTAAGTATTGCTGCGAATTTATATCTGTTCATCTAAATTAAATATGTATGTTGTGTCTTGTATTCAAGGTGAAAGATCTATTGTCTTTTCTATAATTTACTGTGAAAGTAAAGAATAAAACGATTCGAAGATAAAAGTTTAGGTGTATATCTGTGTGTATTTGAAATAAGTGTTTTATTTAATAAGTTTAACATATTGATGTGCGGTAGTTATTTTTAGTTTATTAGATTTGTTTTTCCTTTTCAAACGATGTGAACCTTTTAGTACTATGACAAACATTTCAGAATGAAAGTTGATTTAAAGTGAGCGGATAGATCGTGTTTTTTCCATACAAAGGAGGAAACACGATTTTTGTTTTAGGTGTTGACGTCATAAGTTTTATAATCAGAGTATTGAGGGAGTATAAAAATAGTAAACAAGCCCTCTAAATCAGAATTATTGTGCAAATTTGCACAGTATATCAGTAAACATAGATTCGATTACTGGTATTTTCTATTTCAAACTTAATCAATTAAAAAAATGAATCAGTTACCAAACGATGTGAATATGCTTTTTAGTTTTGTGAATATGAAGTTGCGAGATGAGTATAGCTCTTTGAAAGAACTTTGCAATGCTCTCGATATTGATCAAGAATGGCTTACAGCCAGATTGGCTACTGCCGGCTTTGAATACAATCAGCAGCAAAACAAGTTTTGGTAGTCGATCAAGTCATTGAAAAACCTGCATATAAATCAAATATCAAATGAAAAAGATTGCAATCACGATCCTATTTCTTTTTACAGCATTGGTGATGATCGTGGTGATGAAACATAATATCGAAAATGGAGAAGCCGTAAAATGTTGGTTACCCCTGTTGCTATTGATCGGAGGTGCTAACGGGTATCTTTATTTGATGTCTAAGAAACGAAAAGAGTAAGTAGAATAAATCTAAAGAACTCCGTTGTTTGTGGTATCAGAAGATCCAATAACAACGGAGTTCTTTTTTATTTCTTTACAATAGAATACTTGTTGCGCAAGTCTTGTTGCTGTTCCTCTGGCAGAGAGTTGATATAAGCTTTCCATCCCGGACAAATGTTAATGTGCCAACGCCATAGTCGGCCCAAGATTGATTTGGGATTGTTATCGTACTTTGCCCTAAAAGCGCATTGATTACATTGATGCTTTTTCATGATCAGATGATTATTGGTCTTTATCTAAATTAAACTTCTTATGATAATACGAGTGTGCTGTGTAAAGAGCAGCAGCCGGATTATTGCCTGTTATTCTATCCTTTGTAACAAGCGTAGTAACGTATGCATCCGAATATTTGTAGAATAAACTGTCATGTCCTACACACAGTCCGATCAATACGTTGAGTTCAGTCTTTGCTTGGTTGAGAAGTCGCGCCTGTAAAATAGGGTTACACATTGCAGCTCCGATCGTTTCACATTCTGTAGGAATCCCCAATGATGATTTTGCTTTTCCGGCTACTTTACAAGATATCGCATAAGGGTCAAAACCATTGGCTCTCAATATGCGTGCAAATATTCGAGCTTCATTAGAGAGCCCGATACAATTGGCAATCCCTATTTTGGTTGCGTTTATCTTTCTTGCAAACTGCATGATTTCCTCTACACGCGTCCATTTACAATAACCTTGGTACTCAACTTCGGCACTGGCCACCATCACTTCATGATTGCGATCTTCTTCATATCTTTCCAGCGCCCATTCGATATCTTCTTGTTTCAAGTTCGTAGTAGGACAGAAGGCAGGATATGTGCGGTCTTTATGTTTGCAGTTTTGCGTTCCGCAATCGCAGCAGCTGGGATTATCTATTTTAGACATAAAAAGAATAATCTGTTTTAAAGTTGATGATAATTACAAATAGACAACAAAAATAGAGAATAAATTCTGAATATGACTTCAAAAGCATATTGTGAATTGATCACAATATCTGCAAACCAACCTTTGTCCTTCATTGTTGTTTTAATAATGTTATCAACTTAAACGTATCAGTTATGAAAGATTCTGATGAAAAGGTCGACTATGATCAACCACAAGAATTCGAGGAAGCAGGCACTTCAAAAAAGATAGAAGCAGAGCTTAGCGATGAAAATAAAGTTATTTACGGCGATGAAACTCCCGGAGAACCAGTAGGGTGTCCGGTAAAAAGAAAAAGAAACTTTTGGGTGATTCTTCTTCTATTCGTTTTTGGTCTTATCCTTCTTATTTGGGGTGGCCGAAGTTGTAGCGGTGAAGAACAAAACCAACCTACAGAAGGAACAACAACAGTCATCGTTGAATAGAATTTCTTGATTAATTTATTATTGCAATGCAGATTGATAACACATTTACCAATCTGTATTGCATTGCTATATCGAGACATGAAGCAATTAACCATTAAGGCCGGAGATGGATTGGAATTGTCGGCTACTCTTTTTGAGGCAGAAGCTCCTAAAGCTTTAATCCAAATTATCCACGGATCAGTAGAGCACAAAGAACGCTATTACGAATTTGCGCAATTTCTTTGTGAGCATTCCTATGCAGTGATTATAAGTGATAACCGAGGGCATGGAGCTTCCGTTAATACCCAGTATCCTTTAGGCTATATGGATGGTGTAGATCAGGTTGTTGACGATCAATATAGAGTAAGTAAATACATCTGTTCGCTTTATCCCCATGTAAAACTTTATTTATTCGGACATTCGCTAGGTTCCGTATTTGCCAGATGTTATTTGCGAAGGTATGACGACATGATAGCCAAACTTGTGTTGAGTGGAACGGTTCATTACAATCCTTTTACTCCGTTGGGTATTATGCTCACGAAGTGTGCAATTGCCGTTAGTGGAAAACATGCATACAATAAACTACTGCGCGATGCAATAATGAACAACGATGATTTATCTTGGTTAAGCGAAAATAAAGAAAACATTGAAGCCTATAAAGCCGATCCTTTGTGTGGCTTTGCCTATCCCAATAGTTCAGTTCTCACGGTAATGCAAGGCGTACAACAACTAAAGGAGGCAAAACAATATCAATTCAAGAATTCCGATCTGCATATCTTGAGTATCTCCGGCGAGGGCGATCCTGTAACCGGAGGAGCAGCCGGCTTGCGCGAATCATTTAGACAACTCCAGCGCATCGGTTATCATAACTTTGAGCAGATTGTATTTCCGGGAATGAAACATGAAGTACTCAACGAAACCAATCGTCTCGAAGTCTACAACAGTGTACTCTACTTCTTTGAACAAGACTATTGAATAGGCCTATAGCGTAAAACTTGAAAATAATATTATCTTTGAGTCAACTAGCTATAATCAATAGAAAAACAAAGATGAAGAAATTCTTAACTTCCGCAATTTTATTATGCTCTTCTGTAGTCGCGTTTGCACAACAGCCAACCGACGCACACGTATTCTTTAATAAGATCAAACAACACTGCGATAAGTCGTACGAAGGAAAAGTTACCGCAGGTGCAGGCAACGACGACTTTAGTAAAAACAAACTCGTAATGCACGTACGCTCGTGCGAAGAAAACCGTATTCGCATTCCGTTTTTTGTAGGAGACGATCGCTCGCGTACGTGGATTCTAACGCTCGAGAATGACCGTATTTTGCTAAAGCACGACCACAGACATGAAGACGGAACCGAGGATAAAGTGACGCAATATGGCGGTTGGACGCCCAATGCAGGACTAGACACAATTCAGATTTTCCCGGCAGATAGTTATACGAGAGACCTGTATCCGCACACGGCAAACAATGTGTGGTGGATCACGATCAACGAAACCGAATTTACGTACAACCTACGTCGCATCGGCTCGGAAAGAGTCTTTACCGTAACATTCGACTTGACCAAGGAGGTTGCCACACCACAAGCACCTTGGGGCTGGAAGGACTAACTTCTCGAACGATATAAAACCGGCAGAGGCTGATAACGGATTTGATCTGTTATCGGCCTTTGTCGTATTTTGACGCAATACGTACATAAAACATTGTACAAGTGAAGGTTTATTCTGTTTCTTGCGTATATTTGTTGTAGTTGTTGCATGAGTTAAGCTTAGACAGGTACGTGTCTAAGATGTGTACACGGTCGTGACGCATTCTTGTCATATACCTGTCTAAGTTGTATACACGTACGTGTATAAGCTTAGTGATCGTAACAATCGCAGTTATACCTTATATATAAACCATCAAACACACACGAATGTCTATTTTGTACAAAATGAAAGCGCTACCCAAGCGCAACGACGACGAATTGATTTACTTGCATCCCTATGTTGTGTCGCGCGGCACGAAACGACTTACCGACTGGGCCGAAGAGGCACACGACAGCGGATCGCTGAACAAGGCCGATGTGCTGGGCGCGATGAAAAGTCTCGAAGAATTTATTGTGAAATCGTTGCGAAATGGCTACCAAGTGGAGCTCGACGGAGTAGGGACATTAGCCGTTTCGCTCTCGTCTCGAAAGGTTACCGACGAGAAAGAGATACGAGGAAATTCGCTCGATGTGAAGCGTGTGACGTTTCGTTGTAGCAAGTCTCTGAAAACCCGATTGGCAGGAGCGTCGCTCGAACGAAGCGCAGCAGTAAAACAAGACAAAACAACTTTCGCGCACAGGCAGATAAAATTACTGCAATACTTGTCGGAACATCCGTTTATCAACCGCGGCACGTATCGAATCTTGATGGGTTGTAGCGACCGCATCTGGCGTAGCGATTGCAATCGATACCTCGACGAAGGTTTATTGCAACGACAAGGAAAATCGCCACTCAATTTCTACACATTAAAAGCAGACGCAACACTCTGATAAAACAGCAAAGCAGCGATGATGATATCATAATGATACTATCATCGCTGCTTTTGTTTATAACAACTATTCTTCAACTTTAGACAACGCACCTCCTTTGTGCGCGGCAATATGGTTTGTCTTACTGCTCTTGATCTCATATTGCGGGTCGGCAGGCGTTGCATGATGCGTATAGCCTTTATAGTCGAAATCAGACGTATGAATCTTGATAATCGTACCGGTAACAAAGCCGGCCTCCGAATTCCACCTTACTCTATCTCCAACTCTAAACTTTGTGTCCATAATATCCATTGTTATTATTCTCGTAAAACAGACCTGCCGATTGTAATGTTGAGGCAGATTCATAATATCAAGAATGTATAATGTAGGATTCTAGAATCAATAGAAAAGAATTTATCTTTGCTAGATAATCAGAAATAAGAAGAAGCAATGAATCCAATCTCTGTAGTAGCTGCCGTAATAGAAGTAAATGGGAAAATACTTTGCGTGCAGCGTGATAAATCGAAATATGATTATATCTCTTATAAATATGAGTTTCCTGGCGGAAAAGTAGAGCCCGGAGAATTAATGCAAGATGCTTTGAAGCGGGAAATTCAAGAAGAACTGGATTATGCAATAACTGTAGAAGCTCCGATTAGTAGCTTTGTCTACGATTATCCCGACTTCTCGGTGCACATGCACTTTTACTATTGCACTGCAATCACTACCGTTTTTACACTCAACGAACATATACAAGCACAATGGCTTGAGCGAGCCAATCTGTTGAATTTAGATTGGGCCGCTGCCGATCTTCCTATTGTGGAAAAGTTAATGCAATTAGATCTTATATGAGATGTAGATAGCATTACTTTTATATTCTGTAGAATGGAGTGGATTATATCTAAATATTAATTCATTTTATTTTTTCAAACGAACACTCAGTGTTCCTTTTTCTTTTTTATCAATCATTCGGATCCAGACCTTATTATCTTTGTCTTTAGTTAAACCTTTGCTTCGAACTGAAAAGATCAGTTTATTCCAAATTAAATCAATGAAATGATTCTTTCCATATAAAATCCAATTATTAAAGTCAATATGTTTTCCTTTGTTTAGATTAAAATGTAAAACAAATTGAGCTTTATATTTAGACTCATATGATGCAGTGCCGTCAAAAGCAAAATAAGTTACAAGCTTTTTCATTTCGCTAGAGTCGAAGAATGGACTAAGATTCGTATTTGGTATATCTTCGCCGGTACCAGCTTCTCGTAATTCCCAGTATTTGTTTATAAGAGGATCTATGGTAGATATATCAAAGCCTAAATTTTCTCGTTTTAATAAATTAATAAACCCTTTTCGATGTGTATGATTTATGATCGAAGGATTGCCTCCTGTCTTAGATTTTAGAGAAATACCAATATTATTTATAAATATATCAGCTTTAGACTCCTTGCTTGTTTTATTAATATTGCACTCTTCTTGAATAGCTAATATTTCAGGAATTGATAATTTTAGTATATCACCAGGGTACGATATATCTGGAAGTTCTTTACCGCAATCTTTTACAGAATAGACGTAAAAAGAACGTTTGCCACAATTTATGCAGCTTTTATCCATTCTCGCTTTGATAAATAATATTTTTATAAGAATTTCATCAAGCTCTCCTTTGTTTTTCTTTTGCTTATAACGTTCTATATCGCTATGTCTTTTCTTTAAAAAAGCTGGAGTCTTTTGAATTTCAGAGTTGTACCCTTTTACACGAATATGCAAAGCTCCTTTGTAGTAATTATCTCTAATATGTGTCCATGGATGAATGTCGTTATATTCTATTGATGTCGGATCATATTTAGTCGGCATGCCGCGATCTCCCCTAAAGGAAAAGCAAAGAAAGTCCCATATGTAGTCGATATAATTAGAGCGATCATAAGACTTCCATGTTTTAAAATCTAACGGATCAGTATAATCTAGAATGTAATTGATAACATTCTTATCTGAATCTTTTGATGATATAGAAAATGCTATTTCCGTAAATATAGGGCTGAAATAGTTCTTATAAGATTTGAATGGAGAATATTCGGAATCATTGGAAGTATCTTCATTAATTATTTTATAATGTCTTTTTCTCCAATAGTCATCGATCACTTGATCAAATGTTTCAAAACTAGTACCAATAGTATTACAGATCAACATGTATTTATCTCGAGTTGCGTGGTTTTTCAACGCAAAACTGTAATTGTGATTCTTTATTAGAAATCTTTTCTTATTTATTGTAATGGTAGGTTTTATATTTTGCTTCAGTTTTGGGTAGCCCAACTCAATGCAAAAAGCTTCTAACTGTAAGGTCTCGAGAGACTCTAGTTCCTGTATTGTTTTTCTTAGTCTGGAAAGTTCTTTTCCATTATATGAAATAGAAGTTATTGATTCAGTAATTGGGCTTACCATAACACAGGAGTGATCATCTCTGATTTTAATTAGATTAACAATAAGAAGATATATCTCTCGTTTAATGTCTCTTTTCATTTTTCTCAATTTCGGTTAGCAATAAATAGAAAATCCCGGAGAAACTCTCCGGGATGAAGTTATAAAATTTTCTCAATAATCTTTGAAGCTGTTGCTTGAATTGCAGGTACAGCTACAGAATTTCCGAATTGTTTGTATGCAGAAGCATCTGCTACTCCAATAATAAAGTTATCAGGAAATCCCTGTAATCGAGCCCATTCTCGAGGTGTCATTTTACGAATGCCTTCTCTGTTGACTTCTCCTTTTATTCGTGTTGTCGGAGTAAAGTCTGTTAGTCTATGGTCTATAATAAGATTTCGTTCTCTACCCATTCCTCCTACAACAATCGCATTGGCAATATCTGTATCTTCAATTATTTCATAACCGAAGCCATTACCTTTGTTTGCATGTCTTGCTTTGTGTTCTCTGAGTGTTTGAAGATATTGTGTTGATAAATAATATTTACTAGGGACAACATCTTTTTCTTTGATATCAGCAATACTAACTTTTTTATTAGAAGGCTTTGGATAGGAGAATTCTGTTATTCCTGTTTCAGGGTGAAATCCAACGATGAAAATACGTTCTCTATTTTGAGGAACACCAAAGTCTTTTGCATTCATTACCTCCGGGTCGGGAACGTAATATCCAAGGTCCTCTCTCAAAGTTCGAAGTATTACTTCCAGAGTCTTTCCTTTATCATGTATCTTTAAACCTTTAACATTTTCAAGGAAAAAAGCGCGAGGTTGTTTTCTTCTTATGATTTCTGCAACATCAAAGAAAAGTGTACCACGTGTTTCTTCGAAGCCTAGACGTTTTCCTGCCAATGAAAAAGCCTGACAAGGAAATCCTGCGCATAATATATCAAAATGATCAGGAATATATTGTTTGGTTTGTTCCAATGTAATGTCTCCAAAAGGAACCTCTCCATAGTTTAGCATATATGTTTTTTGTGCTTGCTCATCCCATTCAGATGAGAAAACACATTTGCCACCAAGGTTTTGCATCGCTTGGCGAAAGCCTCCTATTCCCGCAAAAAGATCTATAAAAGTAAACCTAGGTTGAGGTTGTGAAGGAAAAGGTATCTCGTTAAATTCATTGAATAGATTGTATTGAATTGACGGATCATTTGATAGACTGTTCTTAATTTCAGAGTTAGATATGAACTTTGTAATATCGTCCATTAAATCAAGAGCTTTATCTTCATACGGAGCTCCAAAATTGGTATTGTTGTTATGTATATAATGGGAGATTACGGCTAGTTGTTCGTTGAACGACATTATTGAACCATCTTCATTTAAGCTGGAGGAACCAAATATTTGTACTCCTTTTTTCTTATCTTTAAGTATATTACTCAATGAAATAGATTTGCTGAAATTGTTTTTCTTTGTCATATGCCTTTTAATGGTGTCAACACACTCGAGTGAATTTTTTAATATATCTTTTCCCCAAAAACGAATAACAGTCCAACCTTCTTTTTTCAATCTTTCATTGACAAGAAGGTCTCTTTGTATATTCTTTTCAATTTTATGAAACCAAAAGTCTTGATTCGTTTTATGATCATGCTTTCTAATTTCCCAGTCCTTTCCATGCCAAAATTCTCCGTCGCAAAATATGGCAATCTTAAACTTCTTAATTGTAAAGTCTGGAGTGCCGAAAATAGACTTGTTATTTTTGCGATACCGAATACCTTGGTTCCATAGTTGTTTTGCAAGAGTTTCTTCTATTTTAGAGCCTTTACTTTTTACAGCTCGCATATTTTTCTTTCTCTGCTCTGGAGTTAGTTTATCCATGATGTTCTAATCTGTAAGATTATGAGGTGTGCAAAAGTACAAAATATATCAGTTAGCAGTTGTTTGATTTATATAATAAATGAGGATGTGTAATCATCAAAAAAGAAATCATACTAGCTAATCAGAATATGTTGTTTTTGTAAATTAATAATCAGAACCTTCAAAGAGATCGTGGTTTGCTTTTGATTTGGACTCTTTGGTCTTGAAGTTGTTGAAGATGTAGCTGATGCTAAGCATGATGTTGGGGTAGCGCGGACGGATGCGTGTGTGCGACGAAAGGTTGTCGGTGGAGCGCGTGCTGGTATACCGTGCCGTGTTGAAGATGTCGCGGAACGTAAGTGTGGCCGAAAGTTTGCGGTTGAGCAGTTGCTGGCGTGCCGACAAGTTGAAGTAACAATACGCGTTTTCCTTACCTTGTGAGGTTACCATGGGACCAATCAGGTTGGCGTCGAACTGCAAACGGGTAGTGCCGGTAATGGCAAAGTTGTTGTGTATATTGATGTCGTAGTTGTAGCTG
The DNA here is from genome assembly GCA_051656605.1 of Tannerellaceae bacterium. Lineage (GTDB taxonomy): Bacteria > Bacteroidota > Bacteroidia > Bacteroidales > CAMTPD01 > UBA12018. The sequence continues at coordinate 242,188 of JBOGCF010000056.1, forward strand.
TCGGCATTGCTTCCCGATGCAAACTCGTTCTTGAATTTATAGTAATAGGCACTACCGTTGACGTTGAGGTTCCACCATTGCATCAGTTTGAGTTGAGCACTGAGCTCGATGCCCGAAGAGTAGTCTTTGCCAACGTTGGCAAGCGAGTCGAGCGTAACGCCGGGAAGGTAAGCCACACGCACGCGTTCCATCTTGTTGCTGCGTGCTCGGTGAAAGAGTGTTGCCGAAAAGAGATTCCCTTCTGCAAAGGACTTACGATAGTTGAGTTCGAACACATTGATAAATTCCGCTTTGATATCCGGATTTCCCATCATGGCTGTATAATAATCTTCGTAGGTGATATACGGTTCGAGTTGCCAGATGCCGGGACGGTTTACCCGTCGGGAATACCCTAAACTCATCATTTGTTCGTGAGGCATAGTGTAAGCAAGATGAGCCGAAGGATATAAGTCGAAATAGTGGCGGTTTCTACTTTTGTCCTTCATGTCGATATCGAGCACATCGTGAGTATGTTCTCCGCGCAAACCGGCTTGCATTTCTACCTGTGCAAACTTTTGTTTCCACATCGCATACACGGCATTCTGCCCTCGCTGATAATAGTAAGGCGTAAAAAGATCTTCCCGCCAATAGTAGTCGTAGACCTCTTTGTCCCAGAATTTGATTTTGTAATCGCCATGTTCCGAATAATGGGTGATCTGATATCCGGCCGTAAAGTTTCCGGTTTCACTATACGGAAGTACGTAGTCGAGGTTGCCTTGAACCGACCAGCGGTGCTCGCCTTCGTAGGCCTTGGTACCGTCTAAGCGTCGTTGATCTTTATCGTACATGTTGCTTTCGTAATACTCAAGCGCATTCCAGTCGTGCTTTACAAAAACACCCGCTTTGATGTGGTGTCCTTTGTCGTTGAACTTATGGGTATAGTTGAGGTTGATGTTGGCAAAGTTTTGCTCCAAGTAATACGAGTCTTTGCTGTTGTAGGTGTGTTTGGTTTCGCCTTCTTCTGTGATCCGATCTTCGTCGTAAGTCATATCTCCGTTGCGTGCCCGTTTCCAATATCCGGCTTGAGCCTCGACGTACAAACTATTATTGTGGTTGCTGACCTCATAGCCACCCTTTAAAGAGTAGGATTGGTTTATTCCCTCGCGCGGACCTACCGAATGCGAAGTTGTGGAGATGTTATCTACCATCGTAGTTTTTCGTTGATCGAAATTACTTTCACGTCTGATGCGCGAAGCCTCGCCCGAGACGAACCACTTCGAGTCTTTGTTTTGCTTGTTGAGAAAGAAGTCGCCACCCCAGGAGCCAATAGTACTCCCCGTTAGATTAACCACTCCGTTGAGGCCGGCCTCAAAGTCTTTCTTTGTGACGATATTGATGATTCCCACATCGCCATTACTGTCGTATTGGGCAGAAGGCGTAGTTATGATTTCAATGTTGTCGATTTGTCCGGCCGGGATTTGCTCCAATGCCTGCGTACCGCTCAGCACGGCAGGCTTACCATTTACATAAACATTGAAGTTGGAGCTGCCCCGAAACGTGAGTTCGCCGTCGGCATTTACCCGTACCGAAGGCGTATTCTCTAGAATATCTACCGCCGTTCCGCCCGTTGCCATCAAGTTTTGGGAAGCACTGATCGATCGTTTATCAATCTTGTAGATGATTTGTTTGCGCTCGGCAACTACTTCTACGTTATCGAGAGTTTGTGATAACGGTTTGAGAGATATCGTACCCAAGTCTCGACCGTTGGGGTGAGGCATGGTTAGCGGCTTACTGGTGTAGGTTTCGTATCCGGCAAATAAGATCAAGACTTGATAACTTCCTTTCGGAATATCGGAGAACACGAAAGCACCGTCGGTGAGTGTCGTTTGCGCCACGGCAACCGAAGCCTTATTAATCAATACGACATCGGCATAGTCGAAGCTTGCATTTGTTTGCGCGTCGACAACGTTTCCTTTGATAGACGAGTTGGGTTGTGCAGTCATATAAACCATACAAAGAGAAAAAAGCAGTGTTAAGCAAGTTCTTAGATTTCTTCTTTTCATTTTATTAGAATAAGATTACAAAGAGTTGAGTTACTCATTGCGTTGTTAACAGTGTGAATATATGAAATAAATAGAATATATATATTCTTTAATATGTAAAGGTGTTCACTTTGGAGTTTTTTAGAGTTTGTTTTTTGATAAAGAATATTGATTTACAGTTTCTCTTTGAGTAAATGTTGATCAGTTTGTGGTTTTGCTGATATTCTTTTAAATGTTAGATTGTAGATATATTTGAAAATGTGATTGCTTGTTTATCAGTTGTTTGTGTCTTTGTTGTGTAGATTGTTTTGATACTTCAAATTAGTGTAATGTAGATATTATGCTCGGAACAAAATGATGAGCGTTTATGTATTGAGTGTAGCTTTGCACTCGAGATCGACAATGTAATGTGATTCTTGATGGCAATGCTTCAAAGCAATTATTGAAAGTGTAATTAAAAGAGAAGTCATGATACGTAAAATAGCAATTCTATTTATTCTGATATCTGTTTTTTTTGATTTAAAGTCAAACCACATTCTTAATGTATATGAAAGCGACTCGTTGTTTTCAAATCCAAAAGTTGTGCTTTTCTTCAAGTTTGATCAGTCAGACGTGGATACGACATATCGAACAAATAAGGCGAGTATTGCAAGAATCGATTCAATACTAAAAGAAAGTGCGGTTGATAGTATTTCAATTATCTCAACAGCTTCAATTGATGGAGATGTAAATTACAATGCAGCATTATCGGCAAGACGATCAGATGGAATAGCTAGTTTCTTAAAAGATAATTATGCAGACGTAATAGACGAGCATATTATAACTGCATATAATGAAGGTGAAGATTGGAGTGGTTTACTTGCAGAGGTCTATGAGAGAAAGTGGATTCCAAAGAGGGAAGAGTTGATTTCATTACTCAAGGATAGTACCATTTTGCATAATGAAAAAAAGAAAGCTATAAAAGATATGGAGAATGGAGAGGTATATGCTTATCTAAAGCAATATGTGTTTTGGAAGCAACGTAATTCATCGTCAATCATTTTATGGCAAAATAGACAAAATGTTCAATACAATACAGATATACTATCGGCTACGTATACAGATTTTGGTCTGAATAATACACAGCCAGTGCCTTTTGATAGCTACAATGACTTGATGGCGCGTGTAGATCCAATATGTAGTGTTAGGAAGCCAGTTATAGCTTTAAAAACTAATTTGTTGTATGATGTTTTGACTGCGTTGAATGTAGAAGTAGAAGTGCCCTTAAGTACACGATATTCAGTAGGAGTAGAATGGGTATTTCCATTTTGGAAAGCTCCAAAATCAGACTTAACATTCAATTTACTCTACGGAAATGTAGATATCAAGTATTGGTTGGGAGACCGTACTAAGAAAGAACTTATGACAGGTTGGTTTTGTGATATACTTGGCGGATATGGAAAGTATGACTTTCAATTATTCAGAAAACATGGAGCACAAGGAACGTTCTTCTCAGTTGGTTTAGGAGGTGGATATGCTCATCAAATTGCACAATCGTTGCGATTAGAGTATGCTCTCGGTGTAGGTTATATGCGTAGTAAGTATAATCGATATGATATAGCTTATGATACAAAATATGGAGATATAAAAGTGATAAGATGTCCATGGACTAAGTCAACATACAATTGGGGTGGACCAGTAAGAGCTGAGATTTCCCTTGTTTGGATGCTTTATCGAAATACAGATAAAAGAAAGTAATTATGAGAGATAAATTATTTACCAAGCTGGGAATAATAGGAATCACGATTCTTATTCTATGCTCGTGTCATTTCGATCATCTTTACTACGAGACAAATACACGAACATACATTAAACTAAATGTGGATTGGAGCAAAACAAATTCTCGACTCAACGGAGCTTCGGTCTATGTATATCATAAAGATGGTGCTTTATATAAAGCTTTACCTCCTTTTTCAAATCCGTATGAGCTTTTAATAGAATTACCTAAAGGGCAATACGATTTGATGCTGCATAACAATACTTCATGGGAGTTGCCCAATGTGGAATTTAAAGGACATGATTCGGCCCAAACATTTAGCGTCGTTGCTAAGCCTGATGAAGATATTGAAAAGGTAGACATACTACCGGTAAAACAACCGGATCAGATTGCGGTGGGTTATGTACGAGACCTTACGATTACTCAAGAAATGATTGATTATTATCCCGATCTTCCGGGAGATTGCTCGCAAAATATACAACACTCTATAGATGTTACTCCAGAACCGATCATATCGGAAATAACAGTCATAGTGCATGTCTTAGGATTAAAATACGCGGCGAATGCACCATCGGCAGAACTGAGAAATCTTAGTAATGGCTATTATTTGATGGGTAGGACTAAAAGTAAAACTTTGATCGCGCATAATTTTCTTATGAATTTGAGGCAGTTCTATCCTCAATCAAAAGAAGATGGTCAGATAATGCAAGTTATTCACAGTTTCGGTTTTCATGACAATAAAGAGCAACAGTACGGATTGCATCTCAACTTTAAACTTGTAAATGGTGAAACACATCGAATGGTATTTGATGTCACAGATAAGATACAACAAATAGATTCATTGAAATATAAAATAGAGCTCTCGTGCAAACTGCCTGAAGTAATTGATATTGGCGGTAACGATAGTGGGTTCAATCCTGATGTAGGCGATTGGGAAGATTTAGAAGTAGATATTCCAATATTATAAGAATAAGTTTAATGTATTAATAATTGATGATTATGAAAAAGATTATTTTAAGTGTGGCGGCTATTTCTAGCCTCATGTTTGCTTCATGTACAAATGATGCTGATCAAATAAGTGAAGCTCAAAAAGAGCAAAATGCAATCGCATTTTCAAGTTATTCCATGTTGTCTAAAGGAGCTCCAATTGTAAACAATGACGCTTTTGCGAAGATTGGGTCTAGTTTTGAAGTTGTCGGTTTTTTAAATGATCCAGCAGGACAATATATGAAAGCACAGATTTCTCATAATGGCACAAACTGGGGATATGCAAATCTACTGGATAAAGCCTATTGGCCAGAGAATAGCAAAACGCTTACTTTTTATGCTGTGGCCCCTTATGCTGATTTTTATCCTGCTAAAAACGGCAATGGAATTGCTTATGCAGCTGGAGCAGCTACAGCAACTTATACCATTCCAACAATAACAAGCGACCAACAAGACTTGATGTATGCGTTTACAGCAGCATTGAGTAAACCTGCGAGTGGCGGTAATGTAACACTTCCGTTTAATCATGCGCTAAATCAGATTCATTTTAAGGCTAAAACCGAGTCTAATAATTTGTTTGTAGACATTGATGCGAATGGAATTCAACTTTGTAATTTAAAGAACACAGGAACGCTCTCTTTTGGAGCTGCTGCTTCATTATGGAATTCAGTTTCTGGGAAAACTACATTTACAGCAACTAGTGCTGCTGTGACAGACATTAAGTCTTCTGTATCAACCCCTATCTCTAGCACATCTGATGTGTTAATGTTAATGCCGCAATCATTGACAGCATGGAATCCGGCTGGTGAAGTTAATGCGACAGGTGAAAATCAAACAGGTGCTTATCTTAAAATCAACTGTAAGTTATATACTAAAGTTGGAGATCAAAAGGTGTATTTCCATGGAGGTACAGAAGCTTACGCGGCTCTTTATATACCGTTTACTGGAACAGGAATGGATAAAATGGGTAAAAAGATTACCTATACATTGATTTTTGGAGGAGGCTATACAGATCCGGGTGAACCGATCTTGACTCCAATTACATTTACAACAGAAGTAATGGACTGGGTTGATGCTGGTAATGTTGATATTCCGACACAAGAACCAGCTCCAGTCCCAGCTGCAAATTAAAATCAGGTATTCTTCATAGCAATTGGGTGTATAGTTTAGATTTTAAGTGTCAAGAACCCGGGAGTATCCTTCCCGGGTTTCTAAAAGAAAAAGAGCACATTAAGTTTTAGTTATGCAAATACATATTTTATTTATGAAATTTAGATTCATCATATTGTTGAGCTCCATTTTTGCTTTTTGTTCTTGTCAAGAAGAGCATATAGAAGAGCTGAGACCAGAGGTTGATCAGATTGTTTTTTGTGCAGAAACACAAACAAAAGGTATTATTTTAAATAATTCCACAATCGATAATTTTGGCGTATTTGCATATTATACAGGTTTAAAACGATGGAGTGACGTATCAGCCTTCATAACACCGAATTATAGATATAATCAAAAAGTAGAGCGAATGAAAATAAATACTCAGTGGTCTTCTTGGCTTTATGCTCCAACAATGTATTGGCCTAATGCACCTGAGAAATTAAGTTTCTTTGCCTATGCACCCACAGAATCAGATAAGAATGGAATAAAAGTTTCTGCTGCTTCAGCTACAGGAGCACCGACAATAGGATACATTGTGCCTATAGACATAAAAGAGCAGCAGGATCTTTTATATGCTAATCCTTTAATAGATAAGGTTAAGACAGATTATGCTGGAGGGCAAGTGCCTTTTAAGTTCGAGCATGCATTGACGCAGCTTTCTTTTCAGGCCAAACTAATTGACGGACAAGAACCTGAAGCAGGGAAAAGTCTAAAAATAACAGCGATAAAATTCGAGAATATTGGCTATAAAGGTGATTTGAATTTTGATGTAAATGGATCTCAATCTAAAGCCTATTGGAATATTGATGATCAATTAAAGACCACATTTCAAGCAAATATTCAATCTGAGTATGGGTTGAAAAACATAGCTCTGTCTTCTTCTTTTCAGAAACTTTGTAAGCCCAACTCTCAACTGTTGTTATTACCGCAACCATTAGAAGTAGCTTCAATGATTATAGAATATTCCTTATACGATGTTGAGGGAAAAGAAGAAGAAGTTTTTATTAAGAATATAGATTTACAGGCTATGCTAAGAGAATTACCAATGGGGAAAAACCTTTTGATGAATATACTATTAGGGATCGAGAAAGAAGATCCATGGATTGTAGGTGTTGATGTATTACCGTGGAATGATCATGATGTTTCAGGAGACTTTAGCGCAACATATCTCAATCTTTCAGCTATACAGTTGAAAGAACCTTATGGAATGCCGATTAAGGTTTATTATACAACAGATTATAAGTATGAGTTAGAAGTTACATGTACAGATAAGCCACAAGGGTGCTTAGATTTTGTTGTAACCGGAAGTGGAGGTATAATTGATATTCCAGGAAATCTTCCATCCGGAAGTTATGTCTTTGATGTAATTGCCGGCGGTATAAAAAGGGTATTGAGGTTGGAAATCTTACCACAATTACATGTCAATACTTATTATTATAATAACTATACAAACGATAACAGCGCAAATTGTATTTTATTGCCGGTTGTATCTAATCGATCCTTCAAGATAAATATCGGAAGAGTTGATGAATATTGGGGAAGCTCGGATCCAATATATGGTGGAAACAATACTCAGAATACAATCGCTCAGAATCCGGATTGGACTCCGGAAGTTATATGGGCCGATTTTGATATCGCAAATGCTCAAGTAGTGGTAAGAAAAGACAATGCATCAGAGCAAGATGCTTTATATATTGATTGTCGGGATATCTCTTCTCTCACAGGGGGTAAAGGAGGTAATTTAGTTGTAGGTGTGAAAAATAATAATACCGGACATTTACTTTGGTCATGGCATATCTGGATTACAGATTTAGTGAAGTTAAATGGATTTCAGATTGTCTATGATTTACAAACACCTCTCTCTGTTTTAGCTACGAAAGTTGAAATTGCTAATGCTTTTAAAAATGAAGCACAACGAGGATTGATAGATGCGAATATGCCTTTTTCAACATTGAGATCATTTCTAATTAGCGGAGCCGACAATATTGAAAAAGTTGTGTTGGATCGTAATCTTGGAGCTAGAGCTGCGCAAGCAAATGGCGAGAATAATACCGATACTTATGGGTTGTATTATAAGTTTGGCGTAAAAGATCCGTTACCAAATAGTCGATCTTATACTTCTGATAAAAGTGAGCCGATGATTTATCGAAAGAATGGTTATGGAAAGCTATCTGACGGTAACTCGTTTATACCTTATCAGTATCAAACGGCGGTCAAACAGGAGAAGAACTTCTATATACAAAATCCAATAGCAATATGTAACGCAAATACGAGTATCGTAGTTAATGATCTGAATGCATATAAATATTGGAATCGAATCAACGAAAATCCAGTTAATAATGACAACGTGAAAGGAGCTAAAACAATATTCGATCCCTCTCCACACGGTTGGCGAATTCCTTGGGGCAAAGACTGGTTGAATGTTTTATGTGATTCGAAGAATCTGATGTTTTATTCTTATCGGAACGCTCCGGTCTACAAGTGTGCGTTAGAGGGATTTAAATATAATAGTTTAAATAAAGCTTTTTGGTTTGCATGTGCTGGAGATCGATCGAATATAATTCCTCAAAATGGAAATATATCGGCTATTTACTGGAGTGCACATGCTGTTAATGAGACTGTTCACTATTTAAGACTTATCAATAAACCAGGGGAAGAGCAACGATTTATCGTTGAGTCTGCCACAAGTAGAACAATAGGGGTCGTAAGACCTGTAATAGATAATTGATTATGAAGAAAGGGTATATGTTATTAGTAATGCTGCTTTGTATATGCATGGGTGCATGTACAGACACAGCTTATTATGATGATTCCAGTCAAATGGGTTTGTTGTCGGATGGAAAACTTAGATTGGCACTTAATATGCAGTTCTCCAAATCAGATATAATCCAAACAAAAGCTGGAGAAGAATCTGCTCCTTCTATCAAAAATGCATATTTGCTTGTTTTTGAGTCGTCGGATGCCACTATAGTAAACGATACGGATCGATTATTGCAAATTGTGAAAGTTGAAACCGGATCAATGGTACCCTTCTCTGTAGTAGTTGCTCCGGTAAAAGCAGATTGTCGAATAAAGGTAATTGTAAATCTAGATCAAGCAGCCGAGACCATTGTTTCCGGTTATACATGCTATGGAAGCTCAGCATCAATAGCTCCAACAACGATTGGAGATTTCAAACAATTAATTGTTCCCATGTCATCACTTTATGTAAATGATGTAGCAAACGAGTATTTACCTTTTGCAAATGAACAAGATTTATTGGTAGAAGGAGTAAATCCACAAACGAATCTAACAATAAAGTTAGCTCGAGTATATGCCGAGATTAACTTGTCTGTCGATTCTTCGGTCTCGCAATTTACACTCGAAAGTGTACAATTGCGCAATGGCTATAAGCAGGGCCGTTTTTGCTTATATCAAGATGGTGAATGGACAGAAACAACACCAAAAGACTTTTATATTTATAAACCTGTTATAGCGGTTGATAACAAAATAGCACCGTTTTATTTATTCGAAAATCTTGGGTCTACTGAATTAATCGCAGATCAAACGATTATGCTAGTAAAGGGGAGCTATAAAGGAATATCAGGTTATTATATGCTTTACATTGAATATGGAAGTATAGAAAATGAAGTTGTCACATTCCATTATAATATTTGTCGTAATAGTCGTTATTCAGTTAGAATAAAATCGGTAAAGAATTATGGATATCCAACAATAGAAGAAGCTTTGAGATCTAGTCCGCAAAACGATGTGCTGGATTATGATGTAATAATTGATGATGATGGAAAATCAAATGATATTCTTTATCATAGTAGTGGCTATTCAATTGGAGCTACAAATTCAGAAGTATGGGTGTATGCAGAATCCTCAAGTTCAGAATATATTGCAACAACATTAACATTTGATGTGACACATATCTCAGCAGGTGCAAACTTTAAGCCATCTCGTTCTATCGTAAGCTCTTCTCCTGATATTGTCGTGCTCAATAGTGCAGAAGTAATTGCGAAAGAAAAAGGTATACCGGTCGATTTAAAGATCAAAGTGATGAAGCCTAATGTGAAAGGAACGATAACAATACAATATGGAGGTTTAAGAAAAGAAATACAAGTATCGTCGTTCAAGATGCTTAAATCTGATACACAGCAAACAATACAAATAGTAAATACCATGGGTGCAAAATATGAGGATTTGAATAGCGTTCCATGGTTGCGAATAAGTAGAACTCTTGATTATCCGCAAGGATATACGCCTACAACAAGCTTTGATGCTCCTACTACTGTATACTGTGTAGCAATGGCGCATAAAGAAAATACAGCGAGACAATCCACACCGCTTTATTTCTATAGAAACTCTGATGTTGGAACATTGAAAGTAATCGCAGTGCAAACTTATGGTGCAGCCTGGGAAAATGATGTGTATTATCGAGAGTCGGCAGCTAAATCAGCTGTGCAAAAACGGGCTAATACGATATTAATACCGAATAAAGAAGTTCGCAATTATCGCATCACCGGAACTCGATTATATGATTATTATAAGCAGGATTTATCAAATCTAACGGCTGAAATATGTTGGGCAGACTTCAATTTGTTTGATCCCAATCCTTTTGAGCCTCATCAATTAATAGAAGTCCAAAATATAGATGGTGGTTATCAAGATGTAAGGCTTCGTGTTCGAAAGTATGCAAGTAGTTGCCAAAATGGTGGAAATGGAAACGTAGTTTGGGGATTGAAGTCAGCCGATGGTAAATGGATGTGGACATGGCATATTTGGCTTTCAGACTTAGTGACCGAGTCTGATAATCAGATTCTATATACTAACTCATTTTTACCTGTATTTGCTTCCGCAGCAGAATATAAAGTAATCCTTGGTGCAACAACCGAAGTTGGAGCTCGTTTTCCCAAACTAACAGCAGATGGGGGAGTTAATAAGATATTCTTGGATAGAAATATGGGTGCAAAAACTACCTCTTATTTGAGTTCTGGAAATATCTCTAGTTCTGAAGGATTGAAGCATTATGGTTTGTATTATCAATGGGGAAGGAAAGATCCGCTACCCGGATCTGCTTATCTTTCTCAACCAGGAGGAACAAACCCTAAAGAATTAGAGATTTTTACAGCGAAGTCTAGCTCAGGTGTTATATATGGAAGTGAAGTCGGACACAAAACACAGAGACAGATTTCGATGCTTGAATCGATTAATATGCCCTTGCTTTTGGCTCATGCTGGTTATCAAGATTGGTGTATAGATGTAAAAGCAAACAGATGGAATGAGACGAGTACGCCAATGTCGAAAGGGAAAAAGACAATTTATGATCCGTCTCCTTATGGTTGGCGGTTAAATTGGGGTGCCGGTAATGAGTTGATTACTAAAGTGAATAAAAAATGGATAAAGTACAACGATTATACAACATTAAGGCCGGGCGGTGTGCTTATCGATGATCGATATTGGTTTCCGGCTTCCGGGTCGAGAGATTATACCGGTGGGTTTTATAACTGGCTTGGGATATGTGGTTCATATTGGACGGGTAGTTCTATTTGGGATAGTCATGGTCCTTGCATTTATTTTGAATTTAAAGATGGTGTATGCGTTTATAATAAAGACTATCAAATAGCGCGAACTTATGCGTGTTCAGTAAGACCTATAATAGATGAGTGATTAATTATTTTAAGGGATCTGTCAATAATACTTTTTGATAGATCCCTTTTTTACATATTTTGCTAATGTGACCATTGTTTTGTAGGTTTGCAATTGAAATTATACAGCAACATGTGATGATGATAAATGTTATTAAGGCCATATTCTTGTTTAGCCTCTGTTTTTTCGGGTTCTCAATACAAGCACAAACGATCAACGAAGATATTTTTGAATACGATGAAAATATAATTCAAGCAAAGAAAAAAGCATATTCAAACTTGTCTGAAGCGATAGGCTATGCCGAAGCTGCACGTCAAATTGCATATAACCTTAAAGACTCAGCTCTGATATTTAAATCTGATTTATTATTAGGGTCATTGTATGGATTGAAAGGTAATTATGACTCTGCTTTAGAGTTTTATATTGAGGCTGATTTGTATAAAGATACGAATGTAGCGGAGGCAATTGCAGAATATGATATGCATATGGGAGCAATTTATTGGAGTTTGCGCGAGAATAGAAAGGCAATGAATTATGCCCAAAGTGCATTATCATTGTATGAGAGTTTAAAAGACACAGTCAATATTGCGGTATTGTTAAACTTAAAAGGATTGATCGAAATAGAACAAAAGAATTATGCACATGCTACCTTATTGATTGACTCAGCTTTGTATTTGAATCGTAAGATCAATAACCTTGATGGAGCAATGGATAATTTGAATAATATATCGTTGATACCTGGGGATGAAGATCGCAAAATAGGATATTTAAAAGAAGTCATTCGAAATAACGAGAAAGATAGTTTGTTTTGGGTGTTATCAGAAAACTATAATAATCTCGCAGCAGTGTACTTAAATAAGGGTAAACTTGATTTAGCAAAGCAAAGTATGCAGAAGGCTACTGAGATGGCAAAAAAAAGTAACTCTGAACGTCTTCAAATTGATAACTTGGAATTGGCCTCTCAAATTGCTTTTTCTGAGGGTCTCTATAAAGAAGCTTATAACTTTCTTCATGAAAAAGAACTTTTGCAAGAGAGTTCGTTGGCAAAGAATAGACTAGAACGAATAGAAGAAGAACTTGAGGTAAAGAAGAAGCTGAAGCAGCAAGCTATCATCGACCGTCAAACATTAATCTTAGATCAACAAAAAAAAGAGAAGCGACTCACTGTAACTTTTGTATCGGTATTATTCATCATAACAATCATTTTTATCGCATTTTATTACCGCAGACAATTGGATATACATCGTCTCGAGCAAGAAATGACTCTTAAAAACAAGCAACTTGTAGAGCAAGAGCTGATCCGTAAGAAAGATGAAATATCATCTCAGCAAGAGCAAATAACGATGCACAACAATGAACTCATCGACCTCATTTATTACATCAAGTCAAAAGATAAACTCGTAGATAAGGTGCAAGCTATGATTAAAGAAGTTTATAAAATAGCTACATCAGAAACGCAGAATCAGCTAAAAATGATTACTGTTTTCATCAAGCAGCATCGCGATAAGGAGAAGAAGATAAACCTTTTTACTGATCATCTCGATACAGTTGAATCTCGCTTCTATGAAGTTCTGGAAACGAAGCATCCCAACCTTACAAAGAACGAAAAAGTATTAGCAGCCTACCTTCGAATTGGTTTGTCGACCAAAGAAATAGCATTTCTTATCGATTCTAACCCGAAGACAGTGAATATGGCACGCTATCGGTTGCGTAAAAATCTAAATCTTGAGACAGACGATAACTTGGTCGATTATTTTGCAACCATTCTAGATTAAAGTATTATTCTTCGAAAAGTATTGCAATAACGATCCCTATAGAAATCAACTACTCTGTAGTATAGACACGGTGAAGCAGGTTGATGTCGACTTCGAGGTGGTTGACTAGGTAGTTGTTGACACCGTTGTATTCTTCGTCAATAACATCGAATGCAGCCTGAAGGTACGCTTCTTCAACGGTAAGAACAGGGCCGAGTACGGGATACTTTTGGATGATGGCATCGTACTTTCCTTTCAGGCATTTCTTGGAACGCATGTAGTCGAGCATGATGTCTGCACGATCTACGTTGAGCGCCGATAGAAACAGGGCCGAAGCAATGCCGGTACGGTCTTTGCCCGCAGTGCAGTGAAACAGGGTAGGAGCGTCGGTATTGTTCGAGATCAACTGGAAAAAGTTCTTAAACAAGGGCTGCGAGTTTCTAACGATGTCTCGATAGATTGATTTCATAGCCTCTTCGGGGTTTTTCAGACTACCTAGATCCAACTGGCGGATATCCATGTTGTTGAAATTACCGGCAGAGATAGGCAGATTTACATGTTCCGATACGGTTTGAGGCAACTTATCGGCTGCACTTTCAATCTCCATAGCCGTTCTGAAGTCGATAACGATTTTCAGAGACAAGTGGTTGAGGTAATCGAGATCTTCCATGGTAAGATTCGAAAGCTCCTCCGAACGAAACATCTTTTCGTATTTGGTGTACTTGCCAAAGGCATTCTTAAAGCCACCCAAGTCGCGCATGTTGTAGGTTCCGTTCATGGGCAATAACCATTTCTCCTTTTTATCTTCTGCCATTGTTATCTGTATTTGAGTTTTACCTGTTTCGATGTATAAATATAACTGAAAACCTTGAAGTTGTTCATCTTTCGGTGGTCATAATTTTACAGGTGAATGGTGCTTAATGTATTTTTTGATAAATAGAAAGTTTTCCTTGTTTTGGAGTTCCGGTTGGCTTGTAAGGCTTAAAAAGTCCACTTTTAAGCTAGATGCTCGTGGTTTTTAATCAAATAAAAGATAGCATTTTAGCATCAATACAGTAGTGTTGGATGACGAGCTTCGATTGTCTTTATTGAGAAGAATGGTTGAGGCGGCCAAAAAGAAAGCAATTTGTGTCTGAAGACAGCGATTTGTATCGGCTCAACTTCGTGAGAGTTGCTTGGGAGTGAAGGTTGCTAAGGATTGGTGCGGCAGCGGTAAGCTCGATGCGTTGAGGTGAAATGTTTTCAATGAAGACGTTTTTCATCTTCGGTGAAAACTGTTTTCAGTTACTGCGGTGAGTGAATTCACTCTTCGTGGAGAATGCAAAAAGTCTTCGTGGTGAGTGTAAATAGTTACCGCGGTGAGTGTGAAAACTCTTCACGAATACGGAAAATAGTCTCCTCGAAAACTTTGCAAGGTCTTTGCAAGAACCAAATAACCTTTTTCCGAGAACTAAACGACCTTTTTTCAAGAACCAAGCAAGCTTTTTATGCAAAGTAAGCATGGTTTTCAGATGAATTCGGGAAAGTCGAGGTGTGGAAGAAGTAGTTTCGAGCTAAGTAGGCCAACGGAAATTACTTTACCTCCGTTTAGCAACCCTGAAAAGTGCATTTTCTGAGCTCGAAAAAATAGCGATTTCTTCCAATCTAGAGCGGAAATCCACCCCAAACTCCTGGAAATACCGCCTCGTACATTCCAGAGAAGTTATCATTAAATAAGGCTTAGTGTAAATCGTTGCCCCTCAATGAGTATGCGTGTTATATCGGAAGTTATTAATATTCTCACGACTTTCAGTATGAAGCATCTTGACCCAAAGCGTTTCATTAAATGTAATGAAACAGTCGATTCGTTTTAATATGTGCATCGATAGAATATATTCCATTTGTATTGTACAAATATATTTATTATTCATCATTATAGTAAGCGGTTGAGTATTTGTTTTATAAAAGCTTATTTGTAATTATGTAGCTTATTCTATTGGGAATTAAAGCAAAAGAATACAATAACTATAATGGGTATGTTACAGAATGCTGTTATTGATTATCAGTGTTTTACGTCTTGGGAAGGCATGTTTGTATTCGTGTAACTGCTTGTAGTATAGTGAGATGATGCTATTTGTGCGAAATGAGTTCAAAAAGTTTTCAAGAAGGAATTTTGATGTCTGCAAGCCGAATGGTTCGTAAGTGTCTGGTAAGTAGGCGTGTGCTAGTAGGTAAGCCCCCGAGTAACTACACCTATTTTGGCTTAAAATAAAGTTCTTCTTTTGGCGTACACTAAAAAAGTAGATGTATGACGAAAGAAGAATTTAAGTTTATACTAGACCGACAACAGTCAAGTGGTTTATCAGTTCGTGATTTCTGTGAGAATGAAGCTTACACGCTATCGAGTTTTAATTATTGGAAATCCAAATTCGGTTTTGTACGCAACCATCAAAAAACTTGTGTTTCGGACTTTCACCCAATTGAAATAAAAAATACGACACAAGATCTACCCGCTCGTGTAAAAGAGGATGGTTTTAATATTGAAGTCGTTTTTCCAAGCGGATTGAAGATTCGATTAAAGGACATTCGGGATTTAGAGAGTGCATCTTCTATTATTAATAAAACGATGGCAGGTTATGTTCTCTCTGAATGATACGATGCGATATTTCTTATGTCCGGGTAAAACAGATATGCGAAAAGGAATGAATACGTTAAGCGGACTAGTCCAAAATCACATGGGGCAGCAGTTAAGATTAGGAGATGTTTTTATCTTTA
>JBOGCF010000057.1:0-66701 GCA_051656605.1 Tannerellaceae bacterium
TCCCATTTCGAACAGAGAAGTTAAGCCCAATAGCGTCGATGGTACTGCGTATAGTGGGAGAGTAGATAGCCGCCGTTTTAGCTCGCAGAGAGCAACAAGTAGAGCGAGTCAGTCGAAAGATTGACTCGCTTTTTTTGTATTATATCCTGTACCCTAAAGGAGGCTTCTTATTCTCGTCTTTCTTCTTTACTGCTCTAATATTTATTTGTCGTTTCTTTTTGTCTTAAACGAGCTATAAATCCTTTTGGTAGGTACATATATATTCAGTTCGACTCTAGTAATATCAAGCGATATATACATCCTATTTTGATTAAGATAGTTTTGATTTTCATGAACAGTTGTACGTTTATTTTGTTTTGAATTGCGTATGATGTGCCATTGATAAGGTTTTTTATGTTTTTTGAGAGAATAGAATGTTTTACTTTTATAATTCGTCCAATAGTGTGATTTATGTTATCTAATAAATTACTTTAGCGAACGATTTGAGTGAGAATAATTAATTATTAATTTAGTTTGTGCATGGGTACAAGATAGATAGTATAAATTTCTTTGATAGATAATTGCTATTCTAATTAGATTTTTTGTACCTTTGCAAAGTTTTTACACTGTAAGGCTTTGGGAAAATTTGATACATATAAGATTGATTTGAAGAACCTCGAAATTGGGACTCATGAATTTGAGTATCAATTAGGAAATAAGTATTTCACCGATATAGACGGTACTGAGGTTCAAAAAGGGAAAGTTAAAGTGTTATTGACACTGAAAAGAACCCCCTTAATGTTTGATCTTTCGTTTAAACTTGATGGTGTGGCATATGTGCCATGTGACCGCTGTTTAGACGATGTGGAGATACCAATTGATACAACTGCAAAGCTTATAATTAAGTTTGGGCATGAGTATTCAGAAGAAAGTGATGAGGTTATTGTTATTCCGGAAGAAGAGGGAGAAATCAACCTTGCATGGTTTATTTACGAGTTCGTTGCATTAGCGATTCCAATGAAACATGTACATGCTCCGGGTAAGTGTAACAAGTCAATGTCTTCAAAGCTTAAAAAGCATTCAGCTCGACAAGCAGACGATGAAGAAGTAGATGGCGACGATGACGGATTCGAATACGAAGAAGACACTGTTGTTGATGAAGCTCCTCAAGATCCTCGTTGGGATGCTTTAAAGGACTTACTTGAGAATAATAACAATTAAATAAATAACAAAATGGCACATCCAAAAAAAAGACAATCGAAATCTAGAACAGCTAAGAGAAGAACTCATGATAAAGCTTTAGCTCCAACATTGGCACTTTGTCCTAACTGTGGTGCATGGCATGTTTACCACACTGTATGTGGCGAATGTGGTTACTATAGAGGAAAGTTGGCTATTGAAAAAGAAGCCGCTGTTTAAAGTTCATTTAATTTTTGACTAAATGAACAAAGAAATAGCCCTAAAATATTATTTTTAGGGCAATTTTTTTTTCATGGGTCTTTTACCCGTTTAATTTATAGTTATGAAAAGAATCAATGCGGTTATAACAGGTATCGGAGCATATGTTCCTGACTACATTTTAAATAATAAAGAGCTCTCAGAAATTGTAGATACGACTGAGGAGTGGATTTTGACACGTGTAGGTATTAAAGAGCGTAGAATTCTTAAGGGTGAAGGGTTAGGTACTTCCTATATGGGAACGAAAGCTGTAGCCGAGTTATTGCGTAAAACCAATACAAAGCCAGAAGATGTTGATGTTATATTTTGTGCTACATCAACTCCAGACCATATTTTCCCTAGCACTGCGTCTTTAGTGGCCGAACAAAACGGAATAAAAAACGCTTTTGCTTTCGACTTGGGTGCTGCATGTTCAGGTTTTCTTTACGCATTAGAAGTTGCGAACAACTTTGTTAAGTCTGGACGTTATAAGAAAGTTATCGTTGTATCAGGCGATAAGATGTCATCTATTACAAACTATGAAGACAGAACTACATGCCCTTTGTTTGGTGACGCTTGTGGAGCGGTTTTGATTGAACCAACGGAAGAAGAAGTTGGTATTATGGATGTGATATTGCGTACCGACGGTGTTGGCTATCCACATCTTCATATGGTTGCCGGAGGCTCAGCTCATCCTGCTTCTCATGAGACTGTAGATAACAGACAGCACTGTGTATATCAAGAAGGTCGTGTTGTATTTAAGTATGCAGTTTCGAATATGGCTGATGTGTCGGCTGAGATTATGGAACGTAATGACCTTACTCATGAAGATATCTCTTGGTTTGTACCACACCAAGCAAACCTACGTATCATTGATGCTGCGGCTCAGCGTATGGGCTTATCTCACGACAAAGTAATGATCAATATTGATCGCTACGGTAATACAAGTGCCGGTACGATTCCTGTTTGCTTATGGGAGTGGGAAGAGAAACTTAAGAAAGGAGATAATATCATATTAGCTGCTTTTGGCGCCGGCTTTACATGGGGTGCAATTTATTTAAAGTGGGGATATGACGGAAAAAAAGCATAAATCCGGGTTTGTCAACATTGTAGGTAATCCGAATGTTGGTAAATCCACTCTTATGAATGCCTTGGTTGGTGAAAAGGTTTCGATCATTACATCGAAAGCACAAACAACCAGACATCGTATTATTGGTATTGTGAATACAGACGAGATGCAAATCGTTTATTCAGATACCCCAGGGGTGTTAAAGCCCAATTATAAACTTCAGGAGTCGATGCTTAACTTCTCCGAATCTGCATTGGGTGATGCTGACGTACTTTTGTATGTTACCGATGTGGTAGAGAAGATCGACAAAAATGAAAAGTTCCTTCAAAAGGTAGCTCGCGTTGAGTGTCCTGTTTTTTTGATCATCAACAAGATTGATTTAACAGATCAAGCTAACCTGGAGAAAGTGGTTGCAGAGTGGCATGAACTTCTGCCTAACGCAGAAATTGTTCCAATCTCAGCAATCAACAAGTTTAATGTAGCTTACATTAAACAACGCGTAGAACAGCTTATCCCAGACAGTCCTCCTTACTTTGAGAAGGATGCATTGACTGATAAGCCAGCACGTTTTTTTGTTACAGAGATTATCAGAGAGAAAATACTTCTTTACTATCAAAAAGAGATTCCATATTCTGTAGAAGTAATTGTGGAGGAATTCAAAGAGGGTGAAAACCTGATTACAATCAAAGCGTTGATTATTGCCGAGCGTGATTCTCAAAAAGGGATTGTAATTGGTCATAAAGGACAAGCTTTGAAAAAGGTAGGGGCAATGGCTCGAAAAGATATCGAGCGTTTCTTTGATAAGAAAGTATTTTTGGAAATGTATGTCAAGGTTGAGAAAGATTGGAGAAATCGAGACAACCTGTTGAAACGATACGGTTATCAACTTGACTAAACGCTGTACTTGAGTATACAACGGTATACTTTTAATGATTTATTACAGAACAATGAGGATAACTTGCATATCAAGTTATCATTGCCAATACAGAAATTTAAAATGGGAAATATTGTTGCTATAGTAGGAAGACCCAATGTAGGTAAGTCTACATTGTTTAATCGACTTACTCAGTCACGTCAGGCTATTGTAAACGATGAGTCGGGTACAACTCGTGACAGACAATACGGTAAGGTAGAATGGCTCGACAAAGAGTTTTCAATCATTGATACCGGAGGTTGGGTTGTAAACTCAGAAGACATTTTTGAGGAAGAGATCAACAAACAGGTAAAAATCGCGATGGATGAAGCAGATGTTGTTTTGTTCGTTGTTGATGTTATGAATGGTATCACCGACCTAGACTTGCACGTAGCGCAGATCTTGCGTCGTTGCGAAAAGCCGGTAATTGTTGTTGCAAACAAAGCAGACAACTTTGACCTACACTATCAGTCGGCAGAGTTCTATAGCTTCGGATTGGGAGATCCTTGTTGCGTATCAGCAATCAACGGTTCATGTACCGGTGACTTGCTAGACGAAATCGTGGCTAAGCTTCCTGAAAATGTTGTAGACGAAACAGACGAAGAACTTCCACGTATTGCGATCGTAGGTCGTCCTAACGCAGGAAAATCATCGTTGGTAAATGCATTCATCGGTGAAGACCGTAATATTGTTACCGATATTGCCGGAACAACTAGAGACTCTATCTATACAAAATACGATAAGTTTGGATTGAACTTTTATCTTGTAGATACTGCCGGTATCCGTAAAAAAGGGAAAGTACATGAAGATCTTGAATATTATTCAGTAATCCGTTCGATCCGTGCTATCGAGAATGCAGACGTTTGTGTCTTGATGATCGATGCAACCAGAGGTATCGAAAGCCAGGATTTGAATATCTTCTCTTTGATTCAGAAAAACAAAAAAGGTCTTGTAGTTTGTGTAAACAAATGGGACCTTGTAGAAGATAAAAACGATAAGGTGATCAAGACCTTTGAAAATGCAATTCGTGAACGTTTAGCTCCTTTCAAAGACTTTCCTATCTTGTTTATCTCTGCTTTGACAAAACAAAGAATCTTGAAGGTGTTGGAAACAGCGAAAGAAGTTTACGATACAAGAAGCACGAAGATCCCGACAAACAAATTGAACGAGATCATGCTTCCGATTATCGAAAACTATCCGCCACCTGCAAACAAAGGGAAATATATCAAGATCAAATACATTACCCAGCTGCCGAATACAAAGATTCCAACCTTTGTATTCTTTGCCAACCTGCCACAGTGGGTGAAAGAGCCATATAGACGTTTTCTTGAAAACAAATTAAGAGAACATTGGAATCTTTCGGGTACACCGATTAATATTTTTATTCGCGAGAAATAGCAGAAAAGGGAGAGACGAAAGTTTCTCCCTTTTTTCGTTTAAAAACCATGTATACTTTTTTTTAAAACCTCGTTTAGTTTTTTAAAAAACCTTATTAGCTTTTTGCGCAAACCATGCATGCTTTTTTTTGGTGGTTTTGGTCTCTGGAACAAAAGGTTTAATTGAGCCCTTACGTCTCAAATTTACAACGTATTGTAGGTTAATTTAGCGGACGATCTATATATTTGTACAAAAGAAAAAAACAATAATCATGATTGAATATATCAAAGGTGATATCGCAGAGATAACACCGACCGACCTCGTGCTCGAAACAAACGGTATTGGCTATGCCATCCACATTTCCTTAAATACCTACAGTGCTTTGAATGGTAAGAACCAAGCAAAACTTTATATCTACGAAGTGATTCGCGAGGATACTCACGAGTTGTACGGATTTGCAGAGAAAGAAGAGCGTACCGTATTCTTAGCATTGATTTCAGTATCAGGAGTAGGTTCGAATACAGCTCGAATGATTCTTTCCTCATACAATCCGAATGAACTACAAACCATCATTGCTTCGGAAAAAGTAGATGCTTTGAAGGCTGTAAAAGGAATCGGACTGAAGACTGCACAACGTATTATTATTGATTTGAAGGATAAGCTTAAATTGACCGTAGGTGCTACGCAAATGGATATTGCATTACCTGCAGCAGATCAAACTGCCGACGAAGCTGTTTCTGCACTTATTATGCTAGGGTTTGCCAAGCCGGCTTCTCAAAAGGCTGTTACCGCAATTTTGAAAGCTACTCCGACTCTCACGGTAGAGCAAGTTATCAAAACAGCACTTCGGATGCTTTAGATTTCCGTTGTTAACCTTAAATGTACTTTTCGAAAAACCATACTAACCCTTTACTGATCACTCTTATATACCTACTGACTACAGTATTGGGAGGGGAAGGAGCATTGTGTGCCCAAACGTGGAGCGACTCAATTAAAACGGTAGATTCGCTCTATACGCGTGCACTCTTCGATGCCTATGCGCTTAAGCAATACAGAGCTATGCGCGATTCTGCCTTTTCTGCGGTCGTACTTCCCAAACATCAAAAACTAAAGGCACACGAAAAATGGTTGGGTCCCGGTAAGCTCAAAGCCAAACTACGAGGACGAGCCGAAGCTTCATTGGGCATTAAATACGTGCACATACAAAATCCCGATTTACCCTACAACGCTCGTAAACGTATTATTCCGGAATTTGATGAAAATATCGAATTGTCGTTTGATGGATCTTTAGGTGAGAAGTTGAAGATGAAAACCCACTTTACTACCGATCCCTTTAATGAAAAAAACTTGAACAGCTTGCATCTCGGTTATACAGGCTATGAGGATGAAATCATTCGTTACATAGAGGCCGGAAGTGTCACTCTGCATACCGAAAACTGTCTGATAAACTCAACCTCTTCTTTGTTTGGAATCAAGGCCGGAATACAATTAGGTCCCCTTACGGTCGACTTTTTGGCGGCGAGCGAAAGTAATACAATAGTCTTGCATGAAGAGGGAGGTGGGGGAAATCTTAGAGCATGGGAATTGGAAATTGATGCATATGATGAGTATCGTCATTTCTTTTTATCCCATTTCTTTCGCAACCACTTCACCCAACATACACAGCTTGCATGCTTAAATAAGTCACCTTTATTTATTTCCCGTATTGAGGTTTGGATTACCAACACACAAGGCGTTTTGGAAGATAGTCGGCATGTTGCAGCTATTGCACAGCTTGGCGATGTAGATCAGCTACACGATAAACCTGTGGATAATGAGGGGAGTTTACTTTATCAACAACTTATCAACAGCGGTTCAAAATGTAGAAATGTGGACAATACCTCAGAGTTGCAATCTGTGACGCAAGCTTATAATGCTGATTGTGAGATGGTACGGAGGGCCCGGCGCTTGTTGCCCGAAGAATACGAGTTGCAATCTTCACTTGGATATGTTTCATTAAAACGTCCGTTGCAGAGTTATGAACAACTAGCTGTTGCTTATGAATACACCTATCAAGGGCAGACTTATCAGGTAGGAGAATGGGCCGATTTATCTGAAACCTCACAACAAGAAGCTTTATTTGTACGTTTGCTTAAACCGGCTCATAGCTTTCCGTCTCATTATGCATGGAAACTGATGATGAAGAATATTTATACGATTCCGAATGGATGTGAGGGGAAGCAAGGTTTCGAGTTTGATGTACTTGTGAGAAAAGAGGAGTCTACAGATTATACACCTTTTTTAGAGCTTTCGGGGGCGAAGACTCTTTTGCAAATTTTACAATTAGACAGGGTGGGTCCCAATAACCGTAATGGGCCTGATGGCAGGTTTGACTATGTTGAAAATACCACGATTCTTCCAGCTTTAGGATGTATCGTTTTTCCTTTGACTGAGCCTTTTGGCGATTATCTGTCCGGCGCTACTTCTCCTCCTTCTTCTTCCTATGCTTGTCAAGCTCTTTACGACTCTACATTAGTCAAGGCCCGAGCTCTGATCTCTCCCCGACAAATCGTGCTTCGAGGGAAAAGTAAATCCAAACAGCGAGGAGTCTATAAATTAAAAGATCATCAATTTTCTCCAGGATCTCTATTGGTAAAAGCGCAAGATAAGGAGCTTATAGAGAATGTTGACTATACCATTGATCCAGAAAATAACCTGCTTACAATTATCAATGAGGAGTATTTGTTGAGTAATGCGGGGATATCTATTTCAACCAAGCAATCTTCTTTTTTGTATGGAAACCGGCAAACGCGTCTCGGTATCAATCTAAATTATAATGTTAATAGGAGTTTGTCGTTGGGAGCATCGTGGATGATGGTACAAGCAAAACCTCGATTCGAATCGTATGCTTCTGCTGATGAATTTGTAAATAATACGATTTATGGCTTGCATTCACGTTACGTGAAATCATGGAAAACGAGGATGGGAAGCGATTCGGTACAAGCAAAAAACACATTGGTCTGGAACACAGATGTGGCGTTTTTACGTTCAAAGGCAGCTCAGAAAGGAGCCTTTTTGTTTATTGATGACTTTGAAGCAAATCATGTAATGGCCGATTTGTCGCAACCTTCTAAATGGAGTTTAAGCTCGATACCGATAGATGGATCTCAGTTTCCAGAGTCTTTGTTGTCTAATGCGGTAGAGACCGGTTTGAATCGCGCATTGATCAATTGGTATACCATAGAACCATCTTTTGTAAAACCGGGAAGCAAGTATCTGCCAGAATACCTTCGATACGATAAAGAAGCGCTTTCCAATCATTATGTACGTAGCATCAATACATCCGAATTATTCCCCAATCGCGATGTAGACGATACAGATCAACGTTATATTTCATCCTTCAATCTTTCTTATTATCCAAACGAACGTGGGCCTTACAACCTCGATGCAACTGATATTACCTCCGAAGGTTTTCTGTTGCACCCTCAAAAACGATGGGGAGGCATTATGCGCTCGATAGATGCATCTGATTTTGAGACTCAGCACGTACAATACCTCGAATTTTGGATGCTAGACCCTTTTTTGTATTCGAATGTACATCAAGGAGGAACTTTGACTATTGATCTCGGAACTTTGAGTGAAGATGTATTGAAAGATAACCTGCTGTCGGATGAAAGTAGTATTGATCTGAAAAATGACTTAAGGAGTGAGGGGACATCAATTTGGGGTGTTATTCCTCAATTTCAGACAGGGACACAAGCTTTTGACGGAGGAGATGCGGTAGTGACTCGACAAGATGTGGGGCTTAACGGTTTATCCGGCGATGATGAAGCTCATTTGGAGGTGTATAAAACGTTTCTTGATCGCTATTATGTGCAGGTTGATGCGAGTTCAGAACGGGAGCGGACATTGCCTCGCACGGTAGCTTCGTCGCCTTCCGGTGAGCGTTATGTTGGTTTTTCGGACAAACGCTATACGCACAGCAGAGCGTCTTTTCATGAACGGATGAAAGGGATTAACGGAACAGAAGGTAATTCGGGACGTGAAGCAATGAAGGAGTTTTTTTGGAAGTATTCACCCGACTCGGAGGATTTAGATCATGACATGACGCTCTCTACCGAAGAGCATTTTTACCGATATCAGGTAAATTTATCGCCCGAATCTCTCAATGGAGATCATGCATTGATTAAAGAAGTGCGGCAAGCCGAGGTGATAGCTCCCGACGGAACAGCAAGTCATGTTTCCTGGTATTTGTTTCGTATTCCTTTGCGCAATTACAGTAAACGTTTTGGTTCGATTGCAGATTTCAGATCGATTCGACATATGCGTTTGCTTTTACATGGCTTTGAAGAGGAGGTACATCTACGATTTGCTTCTCTGCGGTTTATGAAATCGGATTGGCAACAATGGGTCCCTGAAGCCAAAAGTGATTCGTTGTATTGGTATGAAGATCCGGTACAATTGGCGTATTTGTCTGTTGATGAGAATAAGGAGTTATCTGAAGTGAATTATATAACACCTAATGGTGTAGAACCTCGTAGCGTGATGCATAATCGAAAACAAGTGAGAGAAAATGAACATGCGCTTGAGTTTGAGGTTGAGTCTCTTCATCCTAATCAGCATGTCGCTGTTTGGAAACAGACCGATTTTGATTGCCGTAATTATGGATCGCTTGAGTTGTTTTCTCATTTGCATGAAACCATATCGACGGGAAGTCACGTTGTGGATGGAGATTTCTCTTTGTTTATTCGCTTAGGATATGATGGTCGTACCAATTACTATGAATATGAAATTCCGATGGAGGTAACGCCTCACGGGCAATATAGTAATCAGTTATTTTCAGATAAAGAGACGGTTTGGCCCAGAAACAATCGATTGGATCTCATTTTGCAACAACTCACTACCGCCAAAAACGAGCGGGATATTTCGGGAGCAGCAAAGAATGAGATCTTTAGTATAGAGACTCCGCAGCACCATGTAATTCGAGTCAAGGGAAATCCTTCCTTGGCCGACGTGACCACCTTAGTGATTGGCGTTCGTAACAATTCAGATAAAATTCTCTCAGGTAAGGTTTGGATCAATGACATTCGATTGGCTCATCAACAAAAACAAAATGGCTGGGCAGCACGTAGCGAGTTAGAACTAACGTTGGGAGATGTAGGGCGATTTTCAATAGCAGGTATCTTCAAAAGTCGCGGGTTTGGAAATGTTGACCAACGATATAATGAACGAATTGAGAATGATAGGTTTCGTTTAGGTTTTACCTCTCGTATTGAATTTGGAAAAGTACTTCCCAATGTACTAAAGTTGACCATGCCTGTGTATTTGCAATGGAGTAAAGAGTCGGAATATCTTCATTATAATCCTTTTGATAGCGATATTGAAATGGATGAGTTGTTGAAACAAGAAAGCAACCAGTCTGCACGTGACTCGTTGCGAAGGTTGGCTCGCAGTACGATTTCCTCACATAATATAGCAATTCAACAGATGGGATTTCGAATACGGAGTAAGCGACCAATGCCATATGACCTTGACAATTTTCGTTTAGGGTTTGTATATGATGGCACTACTGTTGCCTCTCCGAGTTTGCATTATGATAGAGGAAAACGGTATAGTGGTTATTTGAGGTATACTTATTCACCCGAAGAATTGTTCTTTCCTTTCTTTAAAAAAGCATCGACTCCTAAACAGGAGTGGTTGCGTGTACGATTTGTGCCTACGCAAATTACGATGGAAAGTTCTTTTTATCGCAACTATGGCGAAACAAAATATCGACTCAACGAAGGAGATCACGCTACCGGGGCTTCTTTTGTGATGCAAGAGTTTCTTTGGAATCGAGCTTTTACGCTTGAGTGGGATCTTCTTAAAAATGTAAAGCTACGTGTAAGAACTGCTACGAATGCTGAAATTGAAGAGCCGGAGATGCAAGTGAATAAACGTATCGATCCGGATGGGTTTCGCTTCTGGCGTGATTCGGTTTGGAATAGTATCAAAGATTTTGGTAAACCGGTACGCTATGAACAACAAGTAGCCCTACATGCACATATTCCGGAGTTGAAGAATAGATGGCTCGGTTGGATAAAAGGTAGTATGCATTATAAAGCGGATTATTTTTGGGATAGAGGCTACGATGATGCGATTTTTGGGGATGGTGGAAATATAATTAAGAATTATAGGTCGGCAGGAGTCAATGGAACGTTCAATCTGTCCAAGTTTGTTACAACTCTGGACAGTAGTGATGCGAATCGTTCTAGATGGTTGAAAAAGTTTTTACCTCATATTGAAGTGATACATAAAACAGATAGAGGTATACAGATTCCACGTTATAGGCATGGAGTCAGAGATATAGGAGGGCAGAATAGGGTAGATGGGCGTTTATTGCCAGGGATTGGGTTTGCTCTCGGAGCGGTGTCTTCTAGTTTTATCAACAAGGTTATTAACAATGCAGATGTTCATATGACAGATGAAACGACGAATAGGGCGATCACATCAACGAATAAGTATTCATTATGGAAGGGCGTACTCCGGCCAGTTTCCGGATTAAGGTTTGAGTTGTCTTGGTTATCCGATAATAACAACCGTGATGAGTTTGCTTTAAATCCCAATGCTCAGTCGAATCAGATTAGTCGTAAGTCGAGTAGTCGTGTAGCGAGTCGTAGAAAAAGTATAAATGCGAGTAAAAAAACTAACATAAATAGTCTTATACCGCCACAGGAGAATAGTCTGGTTTTGCCAAATTGGAAGATTTATTACGATGGTCTTAACAGATATGATTTTATTAAAAAGGTGTTGAGCCACTTGGCTTTTACACACGCGTACTCTTGTATCCATTCCGTCGAAGTTGTGCATACGAGAGGAGGTGGTATAGCTTCTAAAGCCATTGATAAAAAGCTGATTAGTGCTAAAACATGGGTAAAAGAGGGGTTTACTCCATTAATTGGGATTGATGCAATTTTTAGAAATGGCTTAACGGCTTCGCTGAGACACAACAAAATTTACAGCATTGTATTAAATCATGGGGGTAATCAGTTAATTAACGGAGTCAATCAAGACATAAATTTGGCGTTTGCTTACAAAATAGTAGCAGATCGACAACAAAATGGCAAAAAATATGGTTCGTTTTCTGATGGCGGTGTCTTACTAAAAGTAGAAGGTGCTGCTAGAAGAATGACGAATGGTATTAACTATAAAGATGCCATACGTGAGGTCTATACTTCGGGTAATAAGAGCTATTTTATCAGGTTTAATGCAGATTATGATAAAAGTAGATCAATATCCTATAGTTTCTATTTTAACATGGAGGTAGATCAGCCTTTAGCAGGGCAATTTTCATATCCTTCATATATAATGTCGACGGGGTTTTCAGTCCGTCTTCAATTATACTAAATAATAAATAACTTATTGATTTTATTTTTGTTGATATATAAACGAAACACAAATTAACGATAAGTTTTTTTAAATATTAAGACTTTCTCTTTTTCTTTTTTTGTGTGAATATTAAACAAAAACGCTGTTTATTTGTTCCTCTAATTAAAAGGATAAGATTCATTTTAATAGATTGTTGTTTCTGATGTTCGGAAACAATTAGAATAGATTAAAACGATAAGTATCGAAATAGCATGAGAAAATCAACGATCTGGTTGCTGGCTTTAGTAATGGCTTTCGCATTTGCAGGTTTGCTTTACTTACAAATTACCTACCTAAGTATCATTTTGAAAACTCGAAATGAGCAGTTTAGTGAGGCAGTGAAAACTAGTTTGTACCAGGTATCCAGAAGTTTGGAACTAGAAGAGAGTGCAAGGTATCTTGAAGAAGACCTGAACGAGAATGAGAAGATGTTGCTGTATGATCAGCGTAAAAACAATTCGAATGTATTGAACAGTCCGATTGTAAAAGAGGAGAACCTCAAATTCAAGCTACTTGGCAACGATGGTGTTATATCAGAAGTTGAACTTAAAACGTATTCGGGACAAGATAAAGAGCAGAATCTCTCTGTCGGTACCCAACAACAGAACCGAAATATTATTGAAAAAACCTCTCGCTCAATACAAGACACGTATTTGCGCAGATACCTCAATGAGCATATGTTGCTTTCAGAAGTGATTCGTAATAAGCTTTATAAATCCAGTTTGCAACCTATTCAGGAGCGAATTGATTTTAATCAGCTCAAGGTGTTGTTACGCGATCAGTTTAGAAACAACGGACTTAATATTCCTTTCCACTTTTCAGTGATCAATAAAGATGATCAGATCGTATATCAAGATGCTGATATGAAACCTGGAAAAAATACGGAAGTATTTACACAGATTTTATTTCAAAATGATCCGCCGTCAAAACTAAATTATTTGAGAGTATTTTTCCCAACACAGAAAAGTTACATCTTTAGTAATATTACGTTTCTGGCACCCTCTATTGCGTTTACATTGGTTTTGTTGATGACATTTATCTTTACGATTTATATCGTTTTCCGTCAGAAAAAACTGTCTGAAATGAAAAATGACTTTATCAACAATATGACGCATGAGTTGAAAACTCCGGTTTCAACCATCTCTTTGGCTGCTCAAATGTTGAAAGATACAGACATCACAAAGTCTCCTGAAATCTTTAAACATATCTCGGGAGTGATACACGACGAGACTAAAAGGCTTAGTTTTTTGGTCGAGAAGGTGTTGCAGATGTCGCTATTTGAACGACAAAAAGCTTCGTTAAAGCTTAAAGAAATTGATGCGAATGACTTGCTTGCTAATATTGCAAATACCTTCGTATTGAAGGTAGAAAAGTATGGAGGCACTCTTGATATTGATCTTGAAGCTGACGAGTCTACAATTTATGTTGACGAAATGCACTTCACAAATGTATTATTTAATCTAATGGATAATGCTGTGAAGTATCGTAAACCGGAAGTTCCACTTAAGCTAATGGCTCGCACTTGGAACGAAAACGGGAAGTTGTTTATCTCTGTCGAAGATAACGGTATTGGTATTAAAAAAGAATATCTAAAGAAAGTATTCGACCGCTTCTTCAGAGCTCCTTCGGGAAATGTACATGACGTAAAAGGTTTTGGCCTTGGCCTTGCCTATGTACGTAAAATAGTAGAGGATCACAACGGTACCATCAAAGCCGAAAGTGAACTCAATATGGGAACTAAATTTATTATTTCATTACCACTTATAAAATAGTTATTTATGGAAGACAAGACTAAAATCTTCTTTTGTGAAGACGATGAAAACCTTGGAATGCTATTGAGAGAATACCTCCAAGCTAAAGGTTATGCTACAGATCTTTTCTCTGACGGAGAACAAGGCTATAAAGGATTTACTAAAGGTAAATATGATCTTTGCGTACTTGACGTGATGA
Organism: Tannerellaceae bacterium; assembly: GCA_051656605.1. Classification (GTDB taxonomy): domain Bacteria; phylum Bacteroidota; class Bacteroidia; order Bacteroidales; family CAMTPD01; genus UBA12018. The sequence goes on from JBOGCF010000057.1 coordinate 14,112, forward strand.
TGCCTAAAAAAGACGGATTTACGTTGGCTCAAGAAATTCGTTCAATCAATCCTGATATACCTATCATTTTCCTTACAGCAAAAACAATGAAGGAAGATATCCTTGAAGGATTTAAGATTGGTGCAGACGATTATCTTACAAAACCATTCAGCATGGAAGAATTATTACTTCGTATCGAAGCAATTCTTCGTCGTGTCAAAGGTAAAAAAATGAAAGATATTCCTTTCTACAAACTTGGAAACTTCTTGTTTGATACACAAAAGCAAACACTTTCAATTGGTGATAAGTCAACAAAACTTACAACAAAAGAATGTGAACTTCTTAGCTTGCTTTGTGCTCATGCAAACGAAATCCTTGAAAGAAACTATGCATTGAAAACTATCTGGGTTGATGATAACTACTTCAATGCTCGTAGTATGGACGTGTATATTACTAAACTTCGTAAATTGCTTAAAGATGATCCACAAATTGAAATCATCAACATTCACGGTAAGGGTTATAAATTGATTACTCCTTCTGGTGAAGAACAAGCAAGAGAGGAAGCTCCAACTGTAATTTAATAGAGTTTAGTTCCGTAACGGACAACTAATTTCTTAAACATAAACGAGAGGCCTTATTTGCTAAGGTCTCTCGTTTTAATATAAAAGGGGGAATGATAATTATTACATTATCATTCCCCCTTTAAGCTGCTGTATTGGTGTGAAAGCGTTAGCTCAACAGTTTCTTAACTGTTGCTGAAATAGCGCGGCCTTCGGCTTTTCCGTTTAGTTGTTTGGTTGCTGCTCCCATAACTTTACCCATATCTTTGGCTGTAGCGTTTAAGTCAGCAATAATTTGCTTAAGAATAGCTTCTAGCTCTTCTTGGCTTAATTGCTCTGGAAGATATGCTTCGATGATTGAGGCTTCAGCTAATTCTTTTTCTGCAAGTTCAGGACGATTTTGCTCAGTATAGATAGTTGCACTATCCTTACGTTGCTTGATCATTTTTTGTAAGATCTTTAAAGCTTGCTCATCAGATAACTCTCCATTGCTATCTTTTGATGTTTTAGCTTCAATAAACTCTTTCTTAATTCCACGCAAAGCTTCTAACCTAACTTTGTCTTTAGCAAGCATAGCAGCTTTGATATCACTGCTGATTTGATCAAATAAATCCATGATGGTTATTATTTTTATCTAAAGCTAATAATTGGTCCTCCAGGCTTTTTAGGCTCACTGGATGGTTTATTCGCTGTAATAATTGTTTCTTTAACAGGACCTCTTCTAAGATTAGAAACCAATTTTGGATCTCTATTGTAGGTCGGGTTATCTTCTAAGATGCCGATAATACTATCATCGTCAAGTTCTTCTGTAGATAAAACAACGGGCTTAGAGACGATCCTTGGCTTCACAACATTGGCATTGTGATAGAAGCGGCTGATACGTTCTATTTCTTCACGTTCTTTTTGGATAAGCTCTTGTTCTCTTTGTATTTCCTCTTCAGTCTGACGAGCTCGTTCTGCATTGCGTCGCTCTTCTATTTGTGGAATACATGAAAGACCAAATCCTGTAGCAAGAATTGTCATTTTAACTTTCTTACCTAATGAGTCATCTAGAGCAGTACCCCAGATAACTTCGATGTCACTGCTAAAACGAGACATGAATTCATGTACATCATTCATTTCTTCCATCATCAATTCCGACTCAGGACTAAATGAGACATTGAATAGAATCTTCTTAGCGCTAAATACATCATTGTTATTAAGCAACGGAGAGTTCAAAGCATCGTCAATTGCCATGCGTACACGTCCTTCTCCGATACCAAATCCGCTACTCATTACCGCAACACCTCCATCTTTTAAGATTGTATTTACATCCGCAAAGTCGAGGTTGATAATACCTGGTAATGTAATGATCTCGGCAATACTTTTAGCTGCAATCGTAAGCGTGTCATCAGCCTTTCCGAATGCATTTACCATGGTTAGATCTTTATATATCTCACGCAAGCGCTCATTGTTTATTACAAGGAGAGCATCTACGTTTTTACTTATTTCTTCAACACCGTTTAATGCTTGAATAATCTTACGATGGCCTTCAAATACAAAAGGAATAGTAACGATACCAACAGTTAGAATACCCATATCTTTTGCGGCTCTGGCTATGACAGGAGCTGCTCCGGTTCCGGTACCTCCTCCCATTCCGGCTGTGATGAATACCATCTTGGTCCCGTCGTTTAGCATTCGTTTGATATCATCGATACTTTCCTCTGCAGCCATACGTGCACGTTCGGGACGATTTCCTGCTCCTAATCCCTGTGTAACTTCTCGGCCTAACGATAATTTAACCGTAACGTCAGAACGGTTTAATGCCTGATTATCTGTATTACATAACACAAAGGTTACGTCGTGAATCCCTTCTTTAAACATATGATTCACAGCGTTACCTCCACCCCCGCCAACACCAATAACTTTAATTATTGATGGAGTTTCAGTAGGTAAATCAAAGCTTAACAATCTATTATTATCCTCCATATTTATATTATTGACAAAGGTGGTTACTTAATACTCTCTTCCTGATCCTCAAACAATGTTTTCGCAAAATTATCAAAAAGACGGGCAAATCCTTTCTTTTTTGGTGCAACATATTCAGATTCGCGCTCGAATTTAGATTCTTCCTTTACTGTTTCCTTTTTAGGTTCAGCTATAGGTTCCTCTTTAAGCTCCTCTTGTACATCAATTTTAGGAGGTGTTACAACTGTAATTGGTTTTACCTCTTTTTCAATTGGTGGTTCTGCAACCGGTTCTAATTTTACAATTTTTGCACAGCTTTCGTTACCCATCATAAGTAAACCGAGCGTTTGAGAGAATGAAGGATTTTGAGAAATACTTTCAGCATTTTCAACCAATCCTTTTCTGGTAGCAACCAGACGCACATCCATACTTGTACGGTTCTTAATCATTACATTAAGATTATTAAGATTGGCTCCGCCTCCTGAAATTACAATTCCTGCTCCAAGCTTATTAACTAAACCGGTCGTTTCAATTTGTGCCCATACATTTTCGAAAATCTCTGCAGCGCGTGCTTCTACGATGGTATTAAGTTCGCTAAGATATATATCTTGAATGCTGAAGCCGTCTATACTTGACGCTTTTACAATTTCGCTACTATCTTTATCTGATATCGCGCTTCCAAATCTGATTTTTAAACGTTCAGCTTCTGATTCAGAAATATTTAAGGATGTGATATCTTTTGTAATCAATTGAGCTCCCAAAGGAATTACGGAAATCGTTTGTAATAATCCTCCTTTGTAAACAGCAAGAGTTGTAACACCTGCTCCGAAATTAATCAAAGCACATCCAAGACGTTTTTCATCTTCTGTAAGAGTTGCTTCGGCTTGAGCTAAGGGTGTTACAATAAATCCGGCGATTTCTATTTTCGCTTTTTCTGCCAGACTCATTATTATATTGCGTTTCAGATTTGGTCTACCTACGATTAGTTTATATCGAGCTTCGATTTTATTACAGATCACACCAACCGGATTCATCTCCGGTTTGTCATCAAGATAATACATCGGAGATACTGCATCCAAAAGATCGTGCATCTCAGGCTTGAAGTTCATGCAGTCATGATACAACGAGCGAATAACCTCTTCTGTTACGGTTTCATCCGGACCTAGAATTTTCGACACGGAGTGCTCCATGGTGCGAATAGACTGTCCATTGATACCAACATATACTTTTGCAATCTTGCCGCCACGCAGCTTATTTTCAAGTTTCTGAATAAGTCTCTTGATTTTTGCTGCTGTTTCTTCGACGTTGTATACACAACCTCGTCTAATACAAGAGGCAGGACCTTCATCTTCAATAGCCAGGATCGAAAGCTTCCCGTGTGATTTTTTCCCAACCATGCCTACCAGCTTGGATGTTCCCAAATCAATTACTGCAATAAAATCTGTATAGTCCATATTTTATTTTCTTTTGGTACAAACAATTTGATTCTTAAACTTTAAATTAATTGTGCTATATCGATTCCACCCTACATAAGGTACGGCTTGTCGATAAAAGAGCATTAGGTTGTTTAGTTTTTCATGATAATGATCCAAACTTCCTAGAATGATCCGATGACTACCTACTCGAGGTATCAGTTCCACATCCAGATTCTGATCTACATAAATCTGTTCGATTTGTGATCGCCAGAATCGGTCATCCTGTAAGAATTTAGCAAAATCGTATAACTGTTGTTTTGCAAACTCTTTTTCTACATAGCCAGTAACGACGGGCACATGTGCTGCAAAACGGGAGGAAGTAGGCATTACGTCACCATCTTTGTCTAAATAAAAGTTTCCATGAGTACCCATAATACGCATAATTGGTATTTTTTGTATCACATCAACTCGTACTTTCCCCGATGGCGTTTTGTAAACCTCTACTTCTCTAAGCATCGGATTCTTTTGTAAAGACTGCTCAATTGCTTCCGTATTGACCGACGACATATCTTTTCCATTCGGATTGATATTGGTACCTTTCAAAAAACCCTGTATTTCTTTATCGTTCACAAAGCGCTTGTCCAAACTATCCAGTATCGCAATATGAATCCCTTCACATTCTCCTTCAGTTCTGTTATCATTAAAAAACAGAATAACCATTAGAATGTAACAAGTCAATACTACAGATACTATAAGAGTTAACGTGCGCATCGTTTCTTTTCAAGAATTTCTTTTACTGGAACCAATAATCTATCAATATCACCAGCTCCTATCATTAATAACACTTGATAACTACCCTTTTCAATCACAGATAATAAATCCTCCTTATTTACCATTTGTTTATCAGATATAGATACCTGATCAAATATCAACTTGGAGGTTACTCCTGGAATTGGCTCCTCTCGGGCCGGATATATATCTAATAAGATCAATTGATCTAACAACGATAAACTGTGTGCAAACTCAGAGGCAAAGTCATTGGTGCGACTAAATAAATGAGGTTGAAAAATACCCGTTATTTTTTTATCGGGGTACAATGCCTTTACTGACTGTATACTTGCTTCTAGTTCTGATGGATGATGTGCATAATCATCGATCAAAACAATATCGTCATGTTTGAGATAAAAGTCGAATCGGCGTTTTGCACCGGTAAAAGAAGTCATCGCTTCGCGAAGCTCGTCTTCCTTTACTCCATTGAGCCAGGCGATTGCCATAGCAACAACAGCATTCTCTATATTTATCTTAACAGGTACGCCTAAAATTATGTTTTTAATTTTTGAATTTGGTGTAACAAAATCAAAAATTATCTCTCCATTTCCAATCTTAACATTTTCTGCATGAAAATCACCTTCATTTTCGCCTGAATAGGTATAAAGTTTTACACCATCTTGCAATCTAGGTTGTAGATCAATTCCTTTACGCATCAATAAGACACCATCAGGACGAATCAAAGATGTGAAAATAGCAAAGCTTTCTCTGTATGCTTCTTCTGTTCCATAGATATCTAGGTGATCTGGATCTACCGATGTGATTGCAGCCATATAGGGGGATAGTTGATGGAAAGAACGATCATACTCATCCGCTTCGATAACGGTCAAATCACTTGTTTCTGAGAGCATCAAATTACTACCGTAATTCTTTAAGATACCTCCAAGGAAAGCGTTACAATCGACATGTGAAGACTTTAATATATGCGCAAGCATCGAAGACGTTGTGGTCTTACCATGTGTTCCAGCCATACAAAGCCCTTTGGATATATTTGTTATGAGACCTAGCAACTGGGCTCGCTTCAGAATCTCAAATCCATTTTCTCTGAAATAAGTAAATTCAGAATGAGTTTGAGGTACTGCAGGTGTATATACCACAAGTGTAGTCTCTTTTTCTAGGCAACAATCAGGAATCATCTTTACATTATCTTCATAATGAATTTGTGCTCCTTCTTCGTTTAATTTTAAAGTAAGGTCAGTTGCAGTTTTATCATAACCGGCAACGAACTTACCTTTAGCAAGAAAGTATCGGATTAAGGCACTCATACCGATACCGCCGGCCCCGATAAAATATAATGATTTAATTGTATTCAGATTTATCATTTCTTTTCTATGATTGCCACGATTTCGTCTACAATGCGATCAGCCGACTTGTGCTGAGCCATTGTTTCAATATTTCGTGATAAAGTTTTGAGTTTATTATTATCAGCAACAACCTTCAAAGCAGTGTCTATTAATATAGCCTCTGCTTCTTTGTCCGTAACAAGGACAGCCGCGTCTTTTTTCACCAAAGCCAATGCATTTTTAGTTTGATGATCTTCTGCTACGTTTGGAGAAGGGACCAATATTACAGGCTTTCTTAATAATGCAAACTCTGAAATTGATCCTGCTCCTGCTCGTGAAATAACCAAATCAGCCACCGCATAAGCATAATCCATATGGGTAATGAAGTCTTGTGCATAAACCGGAATGCCATGAAACGGTTTGATAGCTTTTAAAGCATCTTCGTAGTAGTTTTTACCTGTTTGCCATAAGATCTGTATTTCCGATTGATCTAGTTTGTCCAGATGCTTAATCACACTCTGATTGATTGTACGGGCACCGAGGCTACCACCAAGAATCAGAATAGTTTTTTTATTTGGATCCAGTTTGAAGTACGCATATGCTTCAGTTTTATTTACACGGCTGTCTTCTAGAACTTGTCTTACTGGATTTCCTGTAATTACAATTCTGTCTTTAGGAAAAAAACGCTCCATACCATCGTAAGCTACACAAATTCTTGAAGCCACCTTTGCTAGAAGCTTATTGGTAACTCCTGCATACGAATTTTGCTCTTGTAGCAAAGTGGGGATACCCATCCATCCGGCAATCCTAAGAGTAGGACCACTAGCATAACCACCTACACCAACAGCAATATCAGGTTTAAACTGTCTGATGTGCTTAGAGGCTATCCATAAGCTCTTACACAATCGCATCAGTACCTTTATGTTATTTAATTTATTTGCTCTGTCAAACCCACTAATTGGGAGTCCAATGATTTTATATCCCGCAGCAGGAACTTTCTCCATTTCCATTCTATTATCAGCTCCCACAAATAGAATCTCCGAGTCTGGAAAACGCTTTTTAAAAGCATTAGCGATTGAGATCGCAGGAAAGATATGTCCTCCGGTACCTCCTCCGCTTATGATCATTTTATATTTTTTCATTTTCAACAGTTGTTTGTTGTTCTACGGTATCTAGTACTGGCGAAAGTTCTGTCTCTTGAGGCTCTTCTTCTGTTTCATCTTCCTCATCACCGATACCGGCTGCAAATCTACTTACACTTAGAATGATTCCAAAATAGACGCATGTAATAATTGTAGAAGTACCACCTCGACTCACCAATGGCAATGGCTGACCGGTTACCGGAATTAGGTTTACCGCAACAGACATATTTGTCAATGCTTGCAATACCAAAAGCAGTCCACATCCCAATACAAGGAGTTTGGGAAAACGAGTCTCACACTTTCGAGCAATTAACCCCACACGTATCAAGATAAACACGTATAGAGAAAGCACAGTAAAGCCTCCAAGCAATCCGAGCTCTTCCATGATAATTGCAAAGATAAAGTCAGAATAAGCCTGGGGTAGATAGTCTCTTTGTTGTCCATGCCCCGGCATCTGTCCAAATACACCACCGCGGGCAATTGCTATTTTAGCATGAGAAACTTGAAAGTTTTCATCCGTTATTTTTACCTCACCGGTAGGAGAGGTTTCATGCTTCTCTGTAAAAGACTCGATACGATTCTTCCAAGTCACAGCGCGAGGTAAAACAGCCACAGCATTCTCGGGAAGAACCATAAGTAATAAAAGCGCTAAAGCTCCTAAAGCAGCTAAAGAACCTCCAAACTTAAGCAGTTGTTTTATCGGAACCATTCCGATAAACATCATTAGGAAGCATACTACAAATAGCATAAATGCAGTGGAAAAGTTATCAATCAAGATAAACGCACATGTTACAAGAATGCCTCCTATGAGCCAATAAAAAGTTTTATCGTGTTCATCATCGGTACGTTTACTTAAGATGAAAGCAACATAACCGATAAGTGATATTTTGGCAATTTCAGAAGGTTGAAAAGAAACTCCAAATATTGTAAGCCAACGGCTCGCACCATTCACACTTTCTCCAAATATCATTGCTGCCATAATTAGGAACAAGGAGAGTGGCAAAATAGCCACTAGCGCTCGAAAGAACTTATAGGGAATATTATGTAGAACCAGAACACAAGCAAATCCGATTAAGAGGAAAGTGGTGTGTCGTACGATAGGTCCCCAGAAATAGCTATTACGGTACGCGATTGTACTGGTTGCGCTAAACACTTCAATAATAGAAGTCAGACACAAGAACATAAAAATGATCCAAATCACTCTATCTCCTTTGAATAATTTATTGGCTAAATCCATAATCGAATGGGTTTATAGATTCTTGACACAAGCTTTAAACTGCTCGCCTCTATCCTCGTAATTTTTGAATAAGTCGAAGCTAGCACAGCATGGCGATAGCAATACGCAATCACCGTTATGTGCTACTTTTGTAGCTTCTGCAATAGCCTCGTTCATCGATCCGGTCTCTGTGTATGGAATATCCATGGAGCCGAAAAACTGAACAAGTTTCGTATTATCTACACCCATAAAAACAAGGTGTTTTACCTTTTCTCGAACCAACTCCTCAATTTCCGAATAATCGTTACCTTTATCTGTGCCTCCTAGAATAAGAACCACCGGTTTGGTCATGCTTTGTAATGCATACCAACACGAATTCACGTTTGTTGCTTTCGAGTCATTTACATATTCAATACCATCTACGGTACCCACATTCTCCAAGCGATGCTCTACACCGTTGAAGTTAGACAAAGCAATACGCAATTGCGTATCATCAACACCTGCTATTTTTGCAGCCGTTGCAGCCGCTAGCGCATTATACAAGTTGTGTTTGCCCCGCAAAGCTAATTCATTTCGAGGCATAGAGAATGAAGCTCCCTTTACTGCGATTTCAATTTCTTGTTCGGTAGCAAAAGACCATACATCTTTCTCCTTTGTTTCTGCAAAAGGATAAAGAGTAGGAGTGGATTGTATACGAGGAACTTCAATCTTTAATACAGGATCGTCATTCCAGAAAATAAAAGCATCAGCCTCTGTTTGATTCTGCGTAATACGCATCTTCGAGTCGATGTAGTTTTGCATCTTATACTCATATCGATCCAAGTGGTCCGGAGTAATATTCAATAAGATCGCAATATCAGCCTTAAACTGGTACATGTTGTCGAGTTGAAAACTACTCAATTCCACAACGTAGTAGTCAAAGTTTGCTGTAGCTACCTGCAAGGCAAGGCTGTTACCCACATTACCTGCTAATCCTACGTTATAGTCGGCCAATTTAAGAATGTGATATAAAAGCATTGTTGTTGTTGTTTTTCCATTACTTCCGGTAATGCACAACATTTTAGCAGAGGTATATCTGCCAGCAAATTCAATTTCAGAAATGATCGGAATACCAGCTGCTTTGATCGCTTTGATCATCGGAGCTTTGTCTGGAATACCCGGACTTTTGATCACCTCTGTCGCGTTAAGAATGAGAGCTTCCGAGTGTTGCTTCTCCTCCCACACAATATTATATTGATCAAGCAATTGCTTGTAATTATCTTTAATGGCAGATAAGTCGGATACAAAAACGTCGTATCCTTTTACTTTTGCTAAAACTGCTGCACCGGCTCCACTTTCTCCGGCACCCAACACTACAATTCGTTTCATATCACCTAGATTTATTACCTCATTTTTAGGGTTACGATTGTCAATACTGCCAGAATAATTCCGATCAACCAAAAGCGAACTACAATCTTAGATTCAGGAATTACTTGGATCGGGCGTTGTATCAAAGCATCAATACCAGCATTACCTGGTTTTTGGAAGTGATGGTGTAGCGGAGTCATTTTAAACACACGTTTACCCACACCCGTTTTACGTTTCGTCATTTTAAAATAAGCCACCTGTATCATAACCGACAGACTTTCGGCCAAGAACACTCCGCACAAAATAGGGATCAATAACTCCTTACGGATGATAATTGCAAAAACAGCAATGATACCGCCTAGCGTAAGACTGCCAGTATCTCCCATAAATACCTGTGCCGGAAAGGCATTGTACCATAAGAACCCAACAGTTGCCCCGATAAATGCAGCAGCAAAAACCACAAGCTCTTCCGCTCCCGGTATAAACATGATATTCAGGTACGAAGCAAATTGTATGTGCGACGACATATAAGCCAATATGCCAAGAGCAACTCCGATGATTGCCGAGCTACCAGTAGCCAAGCCATCTAGTCCGTCTGTTAAATTTGCTCCATTCGATACAGCTGTTACAATAAATATCGTAACCAAAACGAATAAGACCCAGGCTGCTTCTTTTTGATAGTCTCCGGCCACCTTTACCAACTCAGCATAATCAAAGTTATTATTCTTCAAAAATGGGATGGTTGTTTTCGTCGACTTGGTGTCAACAGTATGAAAAGTTGCATGGTGTACTACGTCGTCCTTCATTACCTCTGTATTTTCACGAATTACCACTTGTGGAGATAAGTACAGCGTAACACCTACGATTAGACCAAGACCAACTTGTCCGATAATCTTAAACTTACCGTGAAGCCCCTCTTTGTCCTTTTTAAACACCTTAATATAGTCATCCGCAAAGCCTAGCGCACCAAGCCATAATGTAGTGACAAGCATTAAGATCACATATATATTTCCTAAACGGGCAAAAAGTAAAGTCGGTACTAATATCGAAATAATGATAATCACCCCACCCATTGTAGGGGTACCCTTCTTCGACATCTGTCCCTCAAGTCCCAGATTTCTCACTGTTTCACCAATTTGAAGATACTGAAGCTTATTGATTATTTTTCGTCCTATAATAGTTGAAATCATTAAAGAGAAAATCAGCGCCAAAGCCGAACGAAACGATACGTATTTAAACATACCAGCTCCCGGCAAGTCCAACTGATCTAGATAATTAAACAAATAATATAACATAACAAACAGATTCTTTCGCTCAAATAAACTCTCTTACTATCTCTCGATCATCAAAGTGGTGTTTCACACCTTTCACATCTTGATAATCCTCATGTCCTTTCCCTGCAATTAAAATAACATCACCGGCATTTGCCATCATAATAGCCGTTTTAATAGCTTGTTTACGATCGGTAATACACAACACCTTCTTCATCTCGTTGTTGTCTAGTCCGGCAGTCATATTTTCAATAATTGCATCCGGCTCTTCGAAGCGTGGATTATCAGAAGTAAGAATCACTTGTTCGCTATATTTAACCGATTCCTTTGCCATCAAAGGACGTTTTCCTTTATCTCTATTTCCTCCGGCACCTACTACCGTAATTACGCGTCCTTTGTCACTAAGCACCTCATGAATTGCGTTCAGTACATTGGTCAGTGCATCCGGAGTATGAGCATAATCTACAATAGCCGTAAAACCTTTATCAGAGCGAATCGTTTCAAAACGACCCGATACCGGATGAAGTGTACTAATTTGTAGTAAGACTTCATTCGGCTCTTCTCCCAGAGCCACAGCGGCGCCATAGACTGCCAGAAGATTATACGCATTAAACTTTCCTACAAAGTGTACCATCACCTCAGTCCCGTTTACTTCAAGCAGTGTCCCTTCAAAAAGCTTTTCAAGGATGCGGCCTTTAAAATCAGCCAACGAACGTAACGAATAAGTAAGTTTGCGTGCAGCTGTGTTTTGAAGCATCACCATGCCCGATTTGTCATCTAGGTTTGTCAATGCAAAGGCCGACTTTGGTAATTGATCAAAGAACCCTTTTTTTGCTTTCAAATACGCATCAACCGTTTTATGGTAATCTAGGTGATCGCGAGTTAGGTTGGTAAAGATCCCCCCGTCGAAGTTCAAGCCGCTTATACGTTTTTGGTCTACCGAGTGCGAACTCACTTCCATAAATGCATGCGTACATCCGGCTTCCACCATTTCGGCAAGCAGCATATTGAGGGAAATCGGATCAGGCGTAGTGTGTGTAGCCGGAACAGCTTTATCGTCTACATAGTTGCATACCGTAGAAAGCAATCCGGTTTTGTAACCAAGCTTTCTAAACAGGTCGTACAACAAGGTTGCGATAGTTGTTTTACCATTGGTTCCCGTTACCCCCACTAGTGTAAGGCGATCCGAAGGATTGCCATACCACTGAGCAGCTAATTTACCCAACGCATCGGCCGAGTTTTTTACCTGGATATACGTAACGGAATCCTCCATTTGTGAAGGCATATCTTCGCATACCACAGCTGTTGCACCTTGCTCAATAGCTTTGTTAATATATTCATGACCATCGTTTGCTGTCCCTTTTACGGCAACAAACAAATGACCTTTTTCAATCTTTCTAGAATCCGAGTCTAAACCGAAAATATCGATGTTAAGACCTCCTTGGATCACTTTTTCTTTAATTGCTTCGATTAATACGCTTAATTTCATCATACAAGAGTTTATTTTAAAGTCAATGAAATTGATTGTCCTTTTGAAAATTTACGACCAGCCGGTATCGATTGCGATACTACCTTGCCACGTCCCGAGATAGAAACCCTTAGGCCGATACTCTCTAGAGCATAAACGGCATCTGTAGCTCCCATACCCGTTACTTTGGGCACCAATTCGTCACTTATATTGAGATCAGTTAATATCGCTTTATCCTCGGGCATATCTACATCTACCCAGTTGGTTTCCACATCATCGTCGTTGCATCGCACGTTGAGCTTATCCAGAGCATATTCCAGTTTGCTGTAGTAGCCTGTCTTAATCTGAGGTTGTGGAGCCCACACTGTATCTGGTTCCAGATCTGAAGGTTTCAGTTTAATATTACTACCAAATACTTTTTCTGCGATATTCTTCGCAATCGGACCACAAATACCTCCTGCCGAAGGATAAGCCTTACGCGGGCGTCTCATGGTGATGATGAATGAATACTTCGGATTCTCTGCCGGAAAATATCCCGCGAAAGTGACCTGGTGACTTTTGCCTCCGGCCTTATATCCCAGTGCCCCTTGAGAGATCTGAGCAGTTCCGGTTTTTCCTGCAATCCGAATCAACTCCGATTTAGCAGCTTTACCGGTACCATTCTCAACCACTCCTACAAGCATCGAACGTATTTGTTTCAATGTTTTATCCGAGCAGATTGAGTTTTTGATTGTTTCGGTGTCAAAAGCTTTGATGATACGACCGTTTTTTTGGATATCCTTTACAAAGAAAGGCTTCACCATGCAACCATCATTCGCGATGGCATTAAAAAACGACAACATATATATTGGAGGCACTTGTGTTTCGTAGCCAAACGACATCCAAGGCAAAGACAGTTTTGACCAATGCGGATTTTCAGACGGACGTCTGATCTTCGGTTTACCGGCACCCGGAAGTCCTAAGTCCATCGGTTGTGCAAAACCAAGATCCTGAATCTTCTGTACAAAGCGCTCCGGATCATTCTCGTACGCCCTTAAAATAATTTTGGCCGTACCAATATTCGAAGAGTTCCAGATTGCTTCTTCAGCGGTAAGCATGTGATATCCCCCTTTGTTCCAGTTGTGGTCGGTCATCTTTGCACCTTTGTACATGAAGATCCCCGATCCCGTATCCACCGAATCTTGAGGACTAACCACTCCATCTTCCAGAGCTACCATCATCGAAGCCACTTTAAAGGTCGATCCCGGCTCCACCTCGTCGGCAATCGCATGGTTCATACTTTCGGCATACACCCCTTCGCGTACCCGTCCCATGTTGGAAATTGCTTTCACCTCGCCTGTTTTCACCTCCATCAGCACTACCGTACCATAGTCGGCATCTACTTCCGAAAGCTTATCCATCAGCGCTTTTTCTACAATATCTTGAAGTTTTAAGTCGATCGTAGTACGAATGTCGACCCCATCTACAGGCTCTTGTTCAATTACACGTGCCCAGCCAACCCCCAGTTTGATGCGGGTAGCATAGCCGTGTTGTCCTTGCAGTAGCGAGTCATAGGCCATTTCTATACCATTCTTTCCTTTACTGGTACCATCTTCTTCAAGTTCTCCGTAGATATCTCCAATGGTACGAGAAGCCAAAGTGCCATACGGTTTCTGTCGTTGTACCATTTCTTTGTAGTACAAGCCACTTCGGTTTCTACCCTTGTTGAAAAACGGAAAAGTCTGAACCTCTTTCAAGTCCAGATATGAAACTTTATTCTCATAAAGCGGATAGTTGCGGCTCTGCCGGTTGTATCCTTTTAAGATATGTTGTTTGTAAGAAGCTGCTGATCTATTTTTAAATTTCTTGGAAAGCGCAAGAGCCATCGAATCGATATACTTGTTGAGTGTATCCTTACTGAGGCCGTCGGCTTTAAAGTCCATGTACAGATAATAGCGAGGCACACTCGTTGCCATCAGCTTACCGTCACACGAATAGATATTACCTCTGTTGGGATATACTTTTACTTTGACTGCCTTTTGCTTTTCGCCCAGTTCACGCCATTTGTCTCTCTCTACAATCGATACCTGAAGCGCTCTGAGAACAATACCAACCACCACAAACATAAGTGCAACCACTATGATTAAGTAGTTTTTGAGCATGCGGCTCTCTTTGTTTTGATTCTCTTTTTCCATGTTCACCTATGTATTTCGATAGGAGGAGACGGAGCAATTTGCAATTCACTGCCATAGTTGTTGAGCAATGTTTCGATCTGCGACTGACGACTATTTCCCGTAAGTTCGGTCGATAAAGACAATGCTCTGAATTTTACGTCTCTCAGTTTTACTTCTAGTTTGTTGATTTCGCGTAGCTTTTGCATACAGGCATATCGATTTGCGATCATCAAGAAGGTAAGAACGACGATCAATACGATTATTTTGGTATGCTTTAAGACAAAATCCTCTTTGAGAAATCCTCCCCCCAACACATAAGAAGGACTAAGCCGCTTCTCCTTCTTTCGTCCGGGGCGTCTGTTTCTTTGTGTTGTTTCCATAATATGCTACAATTTACAGTTTTTCGGCAATACGAAGTTTTGCGCTTCGAGATCTTGGATTCTCTTCGAGCTCTTCTTTGGTTGGCACAATCACTTTATTGTTGATCAGCTTAAATGGAGAAAGCACTCTACCGTAGAAGTCCTGCTCTATTTTACCTTCGAAGTTACCCGCTTTTAGGAAGTTTTTCACCAATCGGTCTTCCAATGAGTGATACGTGATCACCACCATGCGGCCACCGCTATTGAGTAGTTTTTTCGATTGTTCCAGCATATCCTTCAACGCACCCATTTCGTCGTTTACTTCGATGCGCAAAGCCTGAAAGGCCTGGGCGAGGAAGCGCTTCTCTTTATCTTTGCCCACAAAAGGCTTCAAGATTTCAAGAAACTGACCAATGGTTTTAATCTTTTGTTGTTCGCGTTGCGCTATGATTGCGCTAGCCAATCTGCGAGAGCTTTTGATCTCACCGTACAAGAAGAATACATCTGCCAATTTCTCTGCCGAATACGTGTTGAGAATATCAGACGCATTCATACCTGAGCGCATGTTCATACGCATATCGAGAGGCCCGTCGAAACGAAATGAAAAACCTCTGTCTTCGGCATCAAAGTGGTGCGATGAAACACCAAGATCGGCAAGTACGCCGTCTACCCCTTCTACATTGTGGTACTTCATGAAGTTCTCGATGTATCTGAAGTTGCTACGTACAAACGTAAAATGCTTGTTGTCGATGATGTTGCGCTCTGCGTCGGCATCTTGGTCAAAGCCGTAGAGCATTCCTTTGCCGCTCAGTTGCTTTACAATCTCTTTTGAGTGACCGCCACCGCCAAAGGTAACATCGATGTATACGCCATCCGGATTGATATTAAGTCCGTCTACGCTTTCTTGCAAAAGAACAGGTTTGTGATAACCGTCTTCTTTTTTGATAGGTTTTATAGTTGAGTCGCTGTTTGCCATTGTTTTTTATCTTATTGAAGGAATATCGTATTGAAAAACCAAATTGTAATTTTCAAAATAAACACAAAGTGCTACACTATTTGACTTTATTTGGTTCGTATTCAATACGCTACAAATAATGTATTCTGAATAATTTTTCACGAAGTCTATAACAGTTTTACACAAAAAACATACAGAATAGCTTGTAAAATTAAGCATTTCTGTAGTTAGCCCCATAAAATAACAAATTATTTTTCCTTAAAGTTATCAACAAGATGTATAATATTTCAACATCTTGAAAAACAAAAGATTATAAAAGAGTGGGTCAGTCGTTGCAGAGACTGAAGATCTGTTATTAATGTAGCCGTTTCACGTAAAAAAACATATCATTTATAGCGCTTTCGATTAATAAATATATCTTTGTTGCCGCAGAATAGATCCAAATAATGGAAAAAGAAGGCGTTCAATTAATAAATATAGAGCAAGTTGTAGCGAAAAAGGCTCCAGCTGCATACAAAAAGATTCCCAATTTCGTTTTCAATCTTTTGAAGAAGACGATTCATCAAGACGAGCTAAATCACCTTATTCTTACCCACAAGGACAAGGATGGAGTTGCATTTATGCAAGCGATGGTAGAAGAGTTTAAACTCAATCTCGAAATTGTAAACGAAGATAATATACCTGACGAAGGCAAATTTACATTCGTATCCAATCACCCATTGGGCGGACTAGACGGAATTTGCTTATCGGCTGTACTGGGAGCTAAATACAACGGTCATGTTCGATACTTAGTCAATGACCTGTTGATGTTTATCCCTAATCTAAGATCCATTTTCATTCCGGTCAACAAACACGGCGCACAAGCAAAAAAGGCAGCCGATTTGATCAACAGTACCTATGCGTCAGACAATCAGGTGATCACATTTCCTTCTGGGATGGTGTCACGCAGCACGGATGGGAAGATTGTAGATATGGAATGGAAAAAATCTTTTATTCAAAAGTCGATCGAATATCAAAGAGATATAATCCCGGTTTATTTCGAAGCCAAAAACAGCGGAATGTTCTATTCACTAGCCAATCTTCGCAAGAAACTAGGCATCAAGCTCAATTATGAAATGATTCTATTGCCCGATGAAATGTTTAAAAATACCGGCAATACATTTCGTATTCACTTTGGTAAACCCATTCCATGGCAACACTTCGACGAGTCGAAGACTCAGAAGCAGTGGGCTGCATGGGTGAAAGAAATCGTTTACAATCTCAGCAAATAAACAGTTTATGCAAGATATCATTAAACCTGTTGATGTAGAATTAATCAAGTCAGAACTAACCAGTGACAAATTTCTACGAAAAACAAATAAAGCAAATAACGAACTATATATCGTAACCCATCATGATTCGCCAAATGTGATGCGTGAAATCGGGCGTCTTCGTGAGATCGCGTTTCGATTCTATGGCGGAGGTACCGGACAAGAAGTCGACATCGACGAGTACGATACCAATGAAGAGGCTCCATACCGTCAGCTGATCGTATGGTGTCCTGAGGATGAAAAGATCCTAGGCGGTTACCGATTTATTTGCGGTAGCGACGTGATCTTCGAGGAAAACGGGCAGCCTTATTTGGCAACCTCACATATGTTTGACTTTTCAGAAGAGTTTATCAAAGACTATCTGCCACACACGGTAGAGCTAGGTCGTTCGTTCGTAACGCTCGAGTTTCAGTCTACGCTCAACTCCAAGAAAGGCGTGTTCGTACTTGACAATCTATGGGACGGACTGGGCGCACTTTCGGTAATCGACCCGTCGCTCAAGTACTTCTTTGGCAAGATGACCATGTACGATACGTATAACAAAGATGCTCGAGATATGGTACTTTACTTCCTAAAGAAGCACTTCCCGGATCCCGACAACTTGGTAGTTCCGATTCAGCCATTGCCAACGCAAATGGATATCAACAAGATGGAGGCGCTATTCAACAAAGACAACTACAAAGACAATTATAAAGTACTTAATACCGAAGTGCGCAAGTTTGGAATCAACATTCCACCTTTGGTTAGTGCCTATATGAGTCTTTCTCCTAATATGAAAGTATTCGGTACGGCTATCAACGACGAATTTGGAAACGTAGAAGAGACCGGAATCTTGATCACCATTTGTGATATCCTTGAAGACAAGCGTAAGCGTCACATGGAATCCTTCCTGCTCGAAAACGACGACGTACGATCGCTGATCAAAACCAAATTGGTATAAGCGATTGTAATATACAATATTAAAAAAAAGGCACTTACTAATTAAAGTAAGTGCCTTTTTTTTAGGTAAGTATTTTTAGGATATGTGATCGAGTTGTGTATTGTGATGTTTTGTATTAATTGTTTTATATATAAATGTTTATGGGTGATTTGTGACAAGATAGTTTTTATGAATATACCGTGTTTTTAGGTGTGTTTCTAGTAGTGTGTAATATAGTTAAAATTGTTTACTATTAACTGATTGGCTATATTTGTTCAAGATGCCTATTATTTAGGGGGAATGAATGATGTGTAATGAATGCTAGTATTGCGATATACAGCCGAATAACTAATAAAAATGATATTGTCAAATTTGTTAATTAAAGATCAGAATTTTAGGTCAAAATCAGCTATTACAACCGAAAAGCTTCGCTCTCGGTTTCAAGGTTTAGTTTATATGCAGCAGCGGTCTGCAATTTTATTTGTACATAGAGATCAGGAAGTTTATTTTTATAATTATGATCCAGCATTGCAAGCTACTTTAGGTTCCGACTGCGAAAAGTTTAACTGTGTGCTCCATCTATTTTCAGAAGAAGATCTACAGATTATCAATCAATATATTAAAGTGATAAACTCATATATTCTAGAACGTATAGATAAAAAAGATCGTCTATCATATTTTACAATAATCGGAAATAACTCATTGACAGACTATGATCGTGGATATGCTTTAAAAATATATTCAAATGGATATGATAGAGAAGGTTGTCTTGTTTCGACAGTTTGTATTCTCGAAGCAATCGGTTATATAGGAAAACCAATATTACGTCTAGATAAGATTTTTGAAAACAAATCATTTATTTATTCGCGAGTTTACAAACGTTTTGTAAAAGAAGAGAAGCAAGACCTGAATACGATTGATTTGAAGATTTTGCGCTTGACGGGAGAGGGTAAAAAAGAACAAGAAATTGCTGATGAATTGTCTATGCCTCTCTCATACTTAAAAAGACAGAAAATTACATTGATGGATAAGATTGACGTGAAAACACTCGCAGAAGCCATCTTTTATGCGTACAAGAAAGGTCTTATTTAAACGATTGGATGAATTATGGAACACGTTCGAAGATATTTTAGGAATTACTTGCAAGAAATAAGAGAGAAGGATATTCAAGACCGACTGCATATGATGATGGAGTTGCTCTATAGCAGTATTGTAGCCGGAAAAGTAATAGATGTTCCGATACATATTACCGGATTTGACGACTATAATCTATACTATATGTCGCCGTCTTATATGGAACTGTCAGGATATAGTGAAGCCGATGTTTACGCGGGAGGTTTCTCTTTTTTGTATGATATTATTCTTCCTGAAGATTTAGTTATTATAAAGGAGTTGAAGGCAAACTTGTCGACCAGAAAACTGGGGCCACTGCGTAATGAATTGCAGTGCGACTATTCAGTTCATTTTAATTATCGAATTCGTCATAAAGATGGCTCGTTGATTCATTTAGAGTGCAGGATGCTGCCGGTTGGTTACTTTAAAGATAGACCCAATTTTTTGCTGTGTTATGTTCGCAAAACAGAAGATAAGTTCAAGCGAAAATTTGAAATACATTTTTTTTCGAAGCAGATGTGTTACGTGTTTGATACACATGTTAATAAGTTTGTGCTTCAAGAGAAAATGATGCTAAAAGAGATCGAAGTTCAGATTCTTGAACTTGTAAGTAAAGGAGCGAGAGAGAGTACGATGGTAAAACAAACCGGTTTAGACATCAATATGATCAAGTACCATAAGAAAAATATCATGAAGAAGTTGTCGGTGCAAAGTATGAATGAAGCCCTCTACTATGCTCTCAAAAACAATATCTTATAAAGTTAAACCAGTGTCTTTTTTGATGTTTGTACTTTGTTTTTGGAATGATCTATCTGCGAAGAGGAGCTTTGGTCTCGTAGATAATTTAATACATAGTAATGATAAAGAATAGAAAAAGGTTAGCCAAATCTGTAAGATTGACTAACCTTTGGTCACAAATAAATTTACGTATTCTTGCTATTATTTCTGATAACCACACTTAGCACAGTGTCCATCTTCTTCTAGCGAAATACCACAAAGAGGACAACGATCTATGTTATTGTTTGTATCAAATTCGGCAGATGCAGCATTTACACCACTTGTGAATGTGATTTTAGCGATGTTCAATTTGTCTTTCAACAGATCATATACAATCTTAATCATGCCTTCTACAGTCATGGTTTCTTTAGTAACCACAAGGCGAGATTCAGGATAGGCTGTAGCAAGTTCGGTTTTAAAAGCTTCACCTTTCATTGTATTCATCGGGTGTCCGTTTTTGATCCCTTGTTTTTCGTACACGTCAAGTATAGCTGGCAAAAGTGGATCATCAGATCTAAGGATCAATGCGTGGTCAAAGTTTTTCAATACTTCCCAAGCTATCTTCTGAATTTCGTTGCAAGGATATACCATGTTAACACCATCATTAACGCTATCTTCTACTTCAATTGTAATGATCCCTGTGTGGCCGTGAAGGTATTGAGCTTCTCCTTGAAATCCGTAAAAACGATGTGCATATTGCAAATCAAATCTTGTAATACTTCTCATAATATTTTTTGTAAATGTTTTAACTAATACTTATTCCTGTCTTTAAAATCCCGGGTGTTTTTGTTTGACAGTGCAAGTTTAAGGCCTTTATTCGGCCCTCGCAAATTGATAATTTTAATACCTATATAGTGTTAGACTATTCTCATTGATACACAGTGATATATTTGATTGTTTGAGGTTTTTGAGTATTGAATATTTTTGAAAAGAGTTGTTTCCTGTGTCTCAGTTCCATCTCTTATCTCATAAAAGTTTGCAGCTATTTAACCTTGTTTCTTCCAGTTCATGATATTAATTGTTATTTGGGATAGTGTGATAAGAAGGTTTGTATATAATGTTAATATACTGGATGGATCTGTGAAATAGCCGGACTAAAAGATGAAGTTTATTTCGTCTCTTTGTGTTTTCTAAATTTAATAATTAACGAACCAAAGGTTTTATCTAAATGTTGGCAATAATCAGAAAGCACGGCGTGTGTATTAGACTTGAAACAGAAAAGAAGATCAGTTATTTGTATTGTGCAGAGTGTATGGAAGAAGGGTTTTCAGAAGCGTTCTTGAAAGAATTGGTACAGCTTCGAGATGAAATTTGCGCTAATCTAAATCAACTTATTCTCGAACACAATAAAAGGTGTCCGCTGCACAGGCGTTTTTCTACCATGGGAATGTATTTAGATGCCCCCGAAAATCAGCAAAGTTTGATAAAGGAAGCCCAAGCTTTCGCGCTACTTATTTCAGATGCGATGGACGATGGATCGATCACGAATGGGAAAACTGCGTGGGCAAAGATACTTTCGCGATTAGAGCTGAGTAATGGTACTTTTCTCAAGTACAGTACATGGCAAAAATACTTGCAAATGTTTATTTTTGTTTATATTGTTATGAAAGAGTAATAATAAACTGCGTATTTTTATTTTCTCACCCTTTTTTTACCTCTTTCGAGCCCTATTACTTTAGATATAGTCCAAAGTAATAGGGCTTTATCGTATTTGTATAAAAAGCTTAATTTCTGTTTGTGTGATTCGTTATTTTGTTTATGCTGAGCGAGTTGTGCGAGTGGTGAGGGGAGGATTGCGATGTGTTTCGAAGGCCTTACCTTGCGGTCGTTATCCAGTAGTTCATGGATAGCAAATTGTTGATCTTAATTTACACGATGCGTGTACTGTTAACCCTGTTGAAGAATGAACTTAAATAAATACTATGAATCAGAGAAAAGTGTCACTTTTTGCCAATTGCAAGCAGAAAGTACAACAAGAAATTACGTTAGAAGAGGTACGAGCGCGTGCCGGTGAAGCAAAGCACATGCAGGTGATTAAACAAATTGAAGCTGCCGCAAGCAGGGGAGATAAAGACGAGGCCGATCGGCTCAAACGCACGCTGCCGGCCGTGGTGTTTGGAGGATTGTTTCGGGGAGGTCATGCCGTGAAGAATCTCGTAGCAGGGAGCGGTTTGTTGGTGCTCGACTTCGACAAGCTCACGCCGGAACAGGTAGAAACAGCCTTGCGCATTTTGCGAGAGCAACCCTCGGTGGTGATGGCCGCGCCCAGTCCTACGGGCAGAGGGATCAAAGTGGTGGTATGTACCGATCACGACCCTTCGCGCCATCCGGAGGTATTTGCCTATACCAGCCAATACTTCGAATCGTTGCTGAATCTCACTGTAGACCAAAGTGGAAAAGACATCTCTCGTCTGTGTTTTCTGTTTTCGATCGAAAAGCTTCATTACAACGAGCATGCACAACCGCTCGACTTGTCGCAGATCGGAACGTGTGCCGCAGTAGCACTTCCGGTAGTGAAGCCTCCGAAAACAGACCCTTCGGAAGTGGTAACCGGCGAATCGGGTCCGACTACAGAGGGTGGAAGGATCAAAGGGATTCCCACTCATGTGATGCGCAAGTTGCGCATGAGTACCGGAAATGCAAGCAGCGTGGGTGGTTCCTTGGGCGAGCTGGCCGACGATTTTATCGCCCTGCAATGGCGACGCAGCGAAGCACTCAGCATACACCTTGAGTCGAGAGCTTGCTTCAAGGACGGCGCACGCAATGAGTTTGTATTCAAGTTTGCCTGCAAAGCCTGCCAATGCGGAATTCCGCGCCCCATTGCCCAAGCCTGGGGCGAAGAACGCTATGGAAGTGAAACCTTCAAGTCGGGTGAGGTGATCTCTGCTTTTGGCAGTGCCTATAGTAGCAATGAAACGCTTTTTGGCAGGGATTCGGACCGACTGCAACAGGCCGCTCAGGCGTTGCACAACCTCCCTTTTGGCGAAGGCGGAGTCGGGGGCGAAGGAGAAGCTCTACCCACGGGCGACGAGTTGTATGAGTACACACCCCTGCTGCCCGATACCATCTTTGAGAAGTTGCCGCAATTTTTTCAAGATGCCGTAAAGCCACAGCGCAGCAGCAGGCAGCGCGATATCATGCTAGCCTCGGCACTCACGGTGGTAAGTGCCTGTATGCCCGGAATTACCGGTCTTTACGATGGTTGCGAATACAGTCCGCACCTCTATTTCTTTATCGTGGCAAAGGCTGCCAATGGTAAAAACATGGCTTCGCAGCCCTTCAAGATGGCGCGTCATTACGTGAGCATTCTCAAGACCGAAAGCGAACGTAAAATAGCTCAGTACACCCAAGACAAAGCCAATTACGATGCCTATTGCCTGCAAATGAAAGCCGAGCGTAAGCCGGTAGATACCAGTCGCGAACCCATCGAACCCAACCCGGTGATGCCGTGGATACCGGCCAACATCAGCCGGGCGATGTTTATCAAGCAAGTGGTTTACAACGGTCGCCTCGGGTCGTTTGTGTTGGAGACAGAGGCAGATGCCTTGTCGGTCAATAAGAGTACCGACTGGGGCGATCTCAGCCTGCTGCTTCGTGCCGCCTTTCATCACGAACGCATCTCGATGGCTCGCAGTGGCGACGGCAAAAAGGATGGTTTCGAGGAGATCGACGAACCCCATTTTGCCATCTTCGTTACCGGCACGCCCGACCAGTTTGTCCGTCTCATGGGCGATGCCCAAAACGGTCTCTACAGCCGCTTTTGCATTTATACCTATAGCGAGCGCGAAGGGTGGCATGATCCGGCACCGTCGTCGCAGGGGGTAAACTTCAAGCAATACTATTCCCGCTTGAGCGAAACCATGGCGCAATATGCCTTTTTCTCGCGCGAACATCCGGCACAGTTTCATTTGACCGAGTCGCAGTGGCGACGTTTCAATGCCGAGATGGAACCGCTGCTCGACAAAGCGCAGGACTTTGGTTTCGAAAACGAACCCAGTGTGGTAAAGCGTCTCGGACTTATTTTATATCGCGTGGCAATGACGCTGAGTGCCGTGCGCCGTGCCGAGCGTGAGATAGGCAGCAGTGAGTTTTACTGCAACGACAACGATTTTGAGTCGGCACTGGCCATCAGCAGGGTCTGTTTGGAGCACAGTAAACTAATGCTTTCGGGCTTCAAGGTGCAAGATAAGTTTTCGGGCGGTCTCAAAAAAGGAGTCAGCAGTGCCGAAGAGATCCTCGCCAAACTCCCCGATACCTTCAGTAAGAAAGACGTTGTCGAGGTGTATAAAGAACTCGGGAAGTCGGTCTCTACCGCCCGTCGGTTTTTAGAGAACTCCGTCAAAGAAGGACGAATCATCAAAGAAGGTCGTGGTACCTTTCAAAAGGTAGGTTCAAAAAAATAAAATCTCAGTTTATCGAAAATAACGGGTGTCGGGCGAAAGTCCGATACCCGTCGTTTTTTTTAGCTTATTGTTCTTTTTCGATTATAAATCGAGTCTTTACCCTACGCAAAACAGTGGATTGCCGGGTATAGGTTTTCCTGAGTTGCCAGTGGTTTTATCGGATTGCTAACATAGTGGATTTCGGAAAATGGAGAAGTGGTCAAAATGTCTGTGAATGGTCACGAATGACCACTTTGTGACCACTTGTTAAATGGTTGTTGGTTAGGTGTTAGGGTGGTGTTTTGGAGGTGAAGTGGTCACATGACCACTCTCTCTCTTTTAGATCTCGTGTTATTCGTATTTTTCATATCATATCAATTATATTATCTAAATAATATATGTAATCAGATGAAAGGAAATGAGGGAAATTAAAAAAAGAAGAGGGGGCACAAAATGACCACTTTTTTGACCACTTCCCGGTTTTCGAAAAGAAACGGATGTGGGGGCTTGTGGTAAGTAGCTGATGTGTAGGTGATAACTTCGATGGGGGGCTTTGCTTTTGTAAAGAAGCAAGTGGTCATCGTGTGGCCATTTATGACCACTCAATGACCACTGTATCACGGAGCACCGAGGATGTTGACAAAGCAGGCAACCACCTTGGGCGGTAGTATCTTCATGTACGGGCGCCAACCTGCGGCAAGAAGTGCGTCGCGAAGTCCGGGCGTGCTGTTTATCCAGCGCCCCAGTGCTTTGGTGGCCATCAAAGGCGCACTGCCGATAAAATAAAGTTGTGCTAACTCGGTAAAGGCATAGGCCCTGATGCGAAAAGGTTGTTCGTCGTTTTTCATGTTCTTAGATTTTTAATACACTTAAATATACGAATAATGTATTAATAATCAAAGCGGTAAGCTGTTTTTGTTTTGAGAAAAGCATGCCTGCTTTTTCCAAAAACTTAGCAAGGTTTCTCCAAGAAGCAAGCAAGCTTTTTCGAGGAACCTTGCATGCTTTTAGAGGGAGCTTCGCAAGCATTTTGGGGGGGACGTTATTCTTTTTTTCTTGTCGGTATTGGGTTGTAAGAAGATTGTTCGTAGATTTGCGAACAATAATAAGGAGATCGTATTATGTCAACACCCCATTTGAATGATGTAGAGCAGATTGCTCGTTTTGCCAAAGCCCTGGGACATCCCATGCGCATTGCGATTCTGGAGTTTTTGCTCAAGCAAGAGAGCTGTTTTTTCGGCGAAATTCACGAAGTGCTTCCTATCGCGAAGGCTACGGTTTCGCAGCATTTAAAAGAATTGAAAGAGGCCGGATTGATACAGGGCGAGATTGAGCCGCCCAAGGTGCGCTACTGTATCAACAAGGAAAACTGGGCGGTTGCCCAACGCCTTTTCTCTGCCTTGTTTGCGATGCAATCCAAATCGACAGGCTGCTGTTGATTGTATGAGTTGTTTTTTTTGATTACGAACTAAATAAGCTTAAAGTATGAAAGTATTGATTTTATGTACGGGCAACAGTTGCCGTAGCCAGATGGCACATGGTTTTGTACAATCGTTTGACGAGCGCCTGGATGTGCACTCGGCAGGAACAAAAGCGGCAGGCAAACTCAACGCCGGAGCTGTGAAAGCGATGGCCGAAGTGGGTATCGATATCAGCAATCACACTTCAGATCCGGTAGAAAAATACCTGAACGAAAAGTGGGATTATGTGATCACCGTATGTGGCGGGGCCAACGAGACGTGTCCTACCTTCGTGGGAGATGTGAAGCATCGCCTGCACATGGGCTTCGACGATCCTTCACACGTGACGGGTACTCCGGAGTATGTAGAGAGCGAATTTCGCAGAGTGCGTGACGAGATCAAGGAGCGTTTCTTTGCGTTGTATAGCAGTGAAATGAAGCCTGAATTGGATCGTGATGGAGACAAATAAAGAACAGGGAGGTATCGGCTTTTTTGAGCGATACCTTACCCTTTGGGTAGCCTTGTGTATTGTGGTCGGTATTGCGATAGGGCAGTATTTGTCGGCTGTTCCGGCGCTGCTGAGCAGGTTTGAATATGTCAATGTTTCGATTCCGGTGGCGATCTTGATTTGGCTGATGATTTTTCCGATGATGCTCAAGGTAGATTTCGAGAGTGTGAAAAACGTAGGTAAGCGCCCCAAAGGCATTTTGATTACGTGTGTGACCAATTGGCTCGTGAAACCGTTTTCGATGTTTGCCATCGCTTGGTTCTTTTTCTTTGTGGTGTTTAAGGCATTTATTCCCGAAACGCTGGCGCACGAGTATCTGGCCGGAGCGGCATTGCTGGGCGCTGCACCTTGCACGGCAATGGTATTTGTATGGAGCTACCTTACGCGTGGCGATGCGGCCTATACGCTGGTACAGGTGGCGGTAAACGACTTGATTATTCTGGTTGCCTTTGCTCCTATTGTGGCTTTCTTGCTCAACATCGGAGGGGTGACGATTCCGTGGGATACCCTTTTCTTGTCGGTGGTGTTGTTTGTGGTGATTCCGCTTACAGCAGGCGTTATTACGCGTGTTACGGTAATCAAGCACAAGGGGGCCGAGTATTTCAACAACGTGTTTGTGAAGAAGTTCGACAAGTTTACCATCGGCGGATTGCTACTCACGCTTGTTATTTTGTTTTCGTTTCAGGGCGAAACGATTCTGGCCAATCCGATGCACATTGTGCTGATCGCGATTCCGTTGATTATTCAGACGGTACTGATCTTCTTTGTGGCTTACGGATGGGCGCGTTATGAAAAATTGCCGCATTCGATTGCTGCTCCTGCCGGAATGATTGGGGCGAGCAACTTCTTTGAATTGGCCGTGGCGGTAGCGATTTCATTGTTTGGCTTGCAGTCGGGCGCGGCACTGGCTACGGTAGTGGGAGTGTTGGTCGAAGTACCGGTGATGCTGCTGTTGGTACGTGTAGCCAATAACACCCGTCGCTATTTTCCTGCCGACAAATAAGTAAGATTCCTTTTTTTATATCATAAGTTCGTTGTTTTGCGAACTACAAACCAAGCTTAGTTTTCCTTAGCATGATGAATAGGAGAGAAGGTGCCGAAAGCTCCGAATCGTCTTTGTCCACCATTGTATATTCGTAGTGTAATCAAGATGATTGCGTAATAGGTACTCACTTTTATAAAATGTATTTTGTATGGCACTACGTTACAAGACTGTCTGGAAAAAAGACATGCGAAAGGATGCACAGGAAGGTGCAAAATTACTCTACGGGGCTACGGTGGTTACGGCTCAGTACTCGTTTGACCAATTGTGTAAAGACATCACGGACAACTGTTCGGCTACGGCGAGCGACGTGCTGATGGTGGTGAGCGCAATGGTGACAATGGCCAAGAAGGCGTTGCTGCGTGGCGAAACGGTGGTGATCAACGGATTTGGCAACCTGCGCTTGCAATCGGGAAGCCGGGGTGTAGCCTCGGAAGAGGAGTTTAAAACCCATCTGATGAAGAAGCCTAAAGTGATATTCCGAGCCAGTACCTCCCTGCTCGAAGTGCGAGATCAAGTGCGCTACGAAGCACAGCAAGTTACCGAGAAGGCAGTGGAGTGTGACAGACCCCATTCGCTCGATTAAGGATGGCGAAGCAGGGGAAATCCGTCATTGCTGAGGTATAAATAACTGAAAAATCTACTACGATGAAAAAGATTAAAACCATTCTTGAGATTTTGTGGGCTCTATTCGGATTACTGATCGGGCATTGTCCTAAAAACCCACCGGACAAATGTCCGTTGTCTGGAGGTAAATAACTCTTGGTTAGCAAAAAGGAGTCTGTCAAAATACAATTGACGGACTCTCTTTTGATGGAGCTGTTTATAAATTATGATTAGCTACGTATGCCAAAGCCTCAGTAATGTTTTTACATTTGATAATCAGAATAAAAATTGGGTCTTCAGTTCGTATGGAATACAAACTGATGGAACAAACAGAACATTCTCTTTTTATAAATAGTTGCATTGTAATAAATAGTAGCGTTTTAAATCGAATTTACATGTGCTTATGAAAGAATCTTTGCTTAGTTTTTTATTGTCGCTTGTCTTCCTTTCTTGTACGCAAAGTAAAACTGCAAAACAAGAAGATGTCAAGCTGTCGAAAGATGATAGCTTAATGATTGTTTTGATGTATCCGCATCTGGATACTTTGCAAGGACTATGGGTTATAAATATAACGAAAGAAGAGGCTGAAAAACAGGGCGTTTCTGAAAAGGTTTACTTACTATTCGAGCAAAATGTACGAGATGTTAATGCCTTTATAGATAGTATCAGAACTCATGATCCGAATGTCTCTATCAATTACAATCTGCCTGCTAAATAACGAAAGACAATTATAAGATTGGAAAAGAAAATCCCCTTATAAAGGAACCGAGCCTATTATCTAGAGTCGGAACTTTATAAGGGGGTTGATTTATGACAGGGGATCTTATTTCGGGTTTTCATTTTCCGAAGGTAAGATGCCATGAGTCCGTATTAATACGAATGTGAGCTGTTGATGTCTTCTTCGGAGGTGCCGCGAAGGTCGATGGCTCTCCAAGTATAGAAGATGTAGGCCAATACGATGGGGATCAATAGCGATACGTAGCTCATTACTTCGAGTGTAAACATGCTCGAACTACTGTTGTAGATGGTGAGTGAGCTTTGTAGATTGGCCGATGATGGGTAATAGGCGGTGTTGTTGTAACCGATGTTGAGCAACAGACCTAGTACGGTGAGTACGGTTCCGGCGCCGGCAAACCAGATTCCTTTGTTGAAGGTAGAGGAGAAGATCGATTTGATAACTCCAAACAATACAAGCAATACTCCTATCAGGAAGACGATGAGTACGATCGGCATCTGAATGAAGTTGGTCAGGTATTTGTGTGGTTCCAAGTACACCTCAGAGGTGGTAGGATTTACGGCATAGCCATCTGCAACAAGGGTTCTTACCAAGAAAGTAAGGAAGGCTACCAAGAAAAATGCGGTGTTGTAGATGAGGCATTTGCGTGCTCTCTTTTTGATATCATCGTTGTCGACATTGTTGATGAAATAAAGTAAGGCCAATACGCGAGCCAGGAATACGATGGCGATACCGAGTAGCAGGTTCCAGATGTTGCCCAAGGCTTCGAGGCCGTGAAGCGGACTTTGCCATGTTGAGATTACCGGCATGGTGATATCGGTGATGTTGCCTTTTTGTACTGCAAAGTCGGCTCCTGTAAAGAAGGTTCCTACGGCTACCCCTACCAATAGCGGACCAAAGAGTCCGTTGATCCATAGGAAGATGCGGTAGGTATTGGTGCCCCATACGTTTCCTTTTTTATTTTGGTATTCGTACGATACGGCTTGAATCACAAAGCAGATCAGGATGCACATCCACAGCCAGTAGGCTCCGCCGAAGCTGGTGGAGTAGAAGAGGGGAAAGGAGGCGAAGAATGCTCCCCCGAATACCACGAGTGTGGTGAAGGTGAATTCCCATTTACGTCCGGTTGAGTTGATCAACAGGCGGTGCTCGGTTTCATTTTTACCCAATGAAAACACCAGTGTTTGACCTCCTTGCACAAACATTAGAAAGACAAGGAGTGCTCCTAGTAGTGATACAAGAAACCACCAGTAGTGCTGAAGTAATATATAACTTAATTCCATGATGCGTATTTTATTAGTTGTTGTCGTTTAGTTCGGGACCTTTCTTGATGGCTTTTACCATGATACCGATTTCGGCAATCAGTAGTACGGTAAACAGTATCAGGAAGATGAAGAATGTCATCTGTACAGACGAACTAGCGAGTTGTGATACAGAGGCATTGGTAGGCAGGATGTTTTGAATGGTCCATGGTTGACGACCCATTTCTGCTGTTACCCATCCGCTTTGTGAGGCAATATACGCGATCGGTATGGTGAGAAGGCATACCCATTGGAACCATCTTACTTGTTCGATCTTGTTTTTGTGTATATAAATCAATGAGATCAAGAATACGAGGAAGAATAGTACAACCGAGTATACCATGATGTGGAACGAGTAGAATACCACCGGTATGTGCGGAATGATGTCGGTTGGTTTATCCAAGTATCCGTATCCGAAGTAGTTGTAATTGTCGCGAAGTGTGGTTAGGTATTTCTCTGCATCGGCTGTGTTGCCGGCTTCTTTGGCTGCACGATACTTTGCCAATGCGTCAATCGCGGTGCGTCCTTTCTCCATCATTTCAAGAGTAGATGGGGCAATCTTGCCATCGGGCATCGGATAACCTCCGTCGATGATGTCGATGATACCCGGCACGTAGGCTTCGGTATTGAAGGTGGCCAGGTAGGATAGCATTTTAGGTGCTTCTATCTTGAAGAAGAACGGATTGGGATTGGTATAGTTGGCGTCTTCTGCCGGATTGAGCATTCCGAGGATCATCAACGGCATACCGTTGCCTCCTTTGTAAAGCCCTTCCATGGCTGCTAGCTTCATGGGTTGTTTTTCATATACCTGTACGGCTGTTCCGTGACCTGTAAGACCGGTGATAATCACGGCAAACATACCGAATGAAGCTGCGATGCGTATGCTTTGTTTTGCGAACTCAACGTTGCGTTTCTTGAGTAGATACCAGCTGGAGATACCGATTACGAATACGGCTGCCAATACCCAAGATGAGAGTACGGTGTGGAAGAACTTGTGGATCGCTACCGGTGAGAGTGCTACTGCCCAGAAGTCGACCATTTCGTTGCGTACGGTGTCGGGGTTAAATTCCATCCCTACAGGATATTGCATCCATGCGTTGGCTACAAGAATCCAGAGTGCCGAAAGGCATGCTCCGATGGCTGTGAGCCAGGTAGAAACCAAGTGAAAGCGTTTACTTACCTTGTTCCATCCGAAAAACATGACGGCAAAGAAGGTGGACTCGAGGAAGAAGGCCATGATGCCTTCGATGGCTAGCGGAGCTCCGAAGATGTCTCCTACAAACCAGCTATAGTTGGACCAGTTGGTTCCGAATTCGAATTCGAGGATGATACCGGTGGCTACACCGATGGCAAAGTTGATGGCAAACAACTTCATCCAGAATTGGGTGGTTTTCTTCCAAAATTCGGAGCCTGTCTTGTAGTAGATCAGCTCCATGATTGCCATGATGAAACTTAAACCAAGTGTGAGTGGAACGAAGATCCAGTGATACATTGCCGTAAGAGCAAACTGTGCTCTTGACCAGTCAACGAGGCTGGTTGTAATACTTTCTATCATACGTTTAGAGATTATGGGTTTATTCTTTTTATTAATTCATTTGATACGAAGTTTTGCTTGTCTTCGTCGCTCTCACACCTTTCGTTGAGGAAGTTGGGGAAAAAGAAGACCTTGAGTATGGCAAACATGATGAAGAGTTTGATGGCTATAATAAGCCATAACGTCTTGCCTACCTGCATGTTTTTAAATCCTTCGATGTAGAAGTTGACTATTCTGTGAAAATAATTCATAATTAACATTATTACTCTAGTTGTAAACATCTTATACTTTCGAAAAGTTCTGTTTGTTCATGCAAAATAATAGATGTAAAAGCCAAGTTGGAGGTTGTATTGAATCTTTACCTGCCTACTTGTTTTAGATCGGATGTGTTTTATTGATTTGTGAACTGAGTACAGAATTATTCTAGCATACAATATTCGATAAAATTATTTATTCTTCCAAATTTAAAACGAATTCAAATGCGTGATGTTTTCAGGTAATAAGATGCAGATTCGTTTTTGTAATAAAAAAATGAGAGGGGAAATAAAAAATGGGCGGTAACATAGTTTAGTTTTCTGAGACGACACAGAAAAGGGAAAACTATCAGAAATCAATCTCTTCTTGAAATATATGTTGGATTTTGAGTGTTAATTGTCTATGTGTACTTTGAAAAGTGTCTATTTTAATGCGCTTTTCAAGTAGAAGTTGTGTGTTATTGTAGCTTATTTATGTGAATATAATATATAATATTGACTAAAAAGTTTTTATTAATATTTTTTCTTCTTTGGTTTAGTTGCTTATATTTGCAATAATCGAAGGAGCTAAATCCTTCTCACTAACAGGTGTTTGCTAACTTAAATTATAATTACTATGACTAACATTTCAAGAAGATCTTTCCTTCAGAGGGGATCGGCCGCGGCATTAGGCTTAACAATTGTTCCGAATACTATTTTAGGAAAAAGCCATGGATATACGGCTCCATCAGACAAGCTAAACATTGCCGGTATTGGTATCGGTGGTATGGGTGCTGCTAATCTTCGTAACATGGAAACAGAAAATATCGTAGCTC
This sequence comes from Tannerellaceae bacterium, assembly GCA_051656605.1. Classification (GTDB taxonomy): domain Bacteria; phylum Bacteroidota; class Bacteroidia; order Bacteroidales; family CAMTPD01; genus UBA12018. The sequence continues at coordinate 46,792 of JBOGCF010000057.1, forward strand.
TTTGCGATATCGACTGGAAATATGCGAAAAATACATTTGATAAATATCCGGATGCAAAACGCTACTGGGACTATCGTAAGATGTACGATGAGCTAGGTAAGTCGATCGATGCGGTAATGGTAGCTACTGCCGACCATACGCACGCGATTGTTACAGCGGATGCTATGACAATGGGCAAGCATGCCTATGTGCAAAAACCACTGACTCACTCTGTATATGAATCTCGTTTGCTTACTAAACTTGCCGACAAGCACAAAGTGGCTACTTCGATGGGTAACCAAGGTTCTTCGGGCGAAGGGGTAAGACAAACTTGCGAATGGATCTGGAATGGTGAGATCGGTGAAATTACAAAAGTAGAAGCATTTACCGACCGTCCTATCTGGCCTCAAGGTTTGATGACTCCGAGCAAAGCGGATAAAATTCCTTCAACATTAAACTGGGATTTGTTTACAGGTCCGGCAGAGATGAGACCGTTCAACCATATCTATCATGCTTGGAACTGGCGTGGATGGTGGCCATACGGAACAGGTGCGTTGGGAGATATGGCTTGCCACATTCTACATCCTGTATTTATGGCGTTGAATTTGAATTATCCTTCAAAGGTACAAGGCTCTTCTACGTTGTTGCTTCGCGACTGTGCTCCTCAGGCTCAGATGGTGAAATTGACATTCCCTGCTCGTGACAACATGCCGAAGGTTTCGATGCCGGAAGTAGAAGTGACATGGTATGATGGTGGTTTGAAACCAAACCGTCCTGCAGGTATGCCAGAGGGTAAAGATATGAACGATCAAGGTGGTGGTGTAATCTTCCACGGAACAAAAGATACGTTGATTTGTGGTTGCTACGGTGTGAATCCATGGTTGTTGTCGGGTCGTAAACCTGAAACTCCAAAAACACTTCGTCGTGTAGAAACAAGCCACGAACAAGACTGGATCAGAGCTTGTAAAGAGAGTCCTGAAAACCGTGTAGAAACGGCTTCTCCATTCAGTCAAGCAGGTCCGTTCAACGAAATGGTAGTGATGGGTGTATTGGCAGTTCGTCTTCAAAACCTAAACAAAGAGCTTCTTTGGGATGGCGAAAACATGAGGTTTACCAACATCTCTCCAAACGAACAGTTGAGCATTGTAATTGAAGATGGCTTTACAATCAAAGATGGTCACCCTTCATTTAATAAAACAATGACAGATCCAATCAATGCGCAAGCATTTGCACAGGAGCTGATCAAGCATAACTACCGTCAAGGCTGGAACTTGCCGGATATGCCTAGAGGTTGATTTTAGAAATAATATATTACGATGAAAAAGAATGTAGTACTTTTAAGCGCAGTGATAGCAATGAGTGGACTTGTAGCTTGTAATGGCGGAAAGAAAGCTGCGGATGAAGCGCAAGCTCCTATTGAATCGGTTGCTGCAGGTTCGGCTGAAGCTCCTCCTGTGCAGGTGGAATATCAAGTAGCAGATCGTCCGCAGGTTGATCTTACTAAATATCCGAAGGATAAAGATGGTTGGTATACGATCTTCAACGGTAAAGACTTTACCGGTTGGAGAGGATATAACCGAGATAATATGCCAGCTGCTTGGATCATAAATGACGGAGCAATCCAGATTAAAGGTTCTGGTGAAGGCGAAGCCGGTGCGAAAGATGGTGGAGATATTGTCTTTGCGCACAAGTTTAAAAACTTTGAACTTGAGATGGAATGGAAGGTTGGTAAAGGTTCTAACTCAGGTATCTTCTATTTGGCTCAGGAAGTAGACGGAGAGCCTATTTATATCTCGGCTCCTGAGTGTCAGGTACTCGATAATGAGAATCATCCGGATGCTAAAATGGGTAAAAATGGCAACCGTCAGTCTTCGTCGTTATACGACATGATTCCGGCTAAACCTCAAAACGCGAAACCAGCGGGTCAGTGGAACAAAGTGAAGATCATGGTGTACAAAGGTACAGTAGTGCATTATCAAAACGATGAACCTGTAGTGGAGTATCACTTGTGGACCAAGCAATGGGACGATATGTTGCAAGCTAGTAAGTTTAGCCAAGAGAAATGGCCTTTGGCTTACGAGTTGTTGGCAAACTGCGGCGGTGCTGCCAGAGAAGGCTATATCGGTCTTCAGGATCATGGTGATGATGTTTGGTTTAGAAACATAAAAGTAAAAATCTTGGACTAATGTAAAAGCCAAGAGGTGTTTTTTTTATTGGTTATTTAATGCCAGTCTTACAGCGAATGTAAGACTGGCATTTTTTTTTATTCTAAAAAAGCTAGTAACTTGCACCGACAATAAATCACAACGAACAAATAATACTAGAAGTCATGAAGAAGTCGATTTACTATCTTTTATTGATGGTTGCAACGCTAACAATAGCTTCTTGCAGCAGTAAAACAAAATCAGAACAAAGAGAGAGTATACAAGCGCAATCGGCAGAAATGCTTACTGTTGCTCAGCTTTTGGAAAAAGCACCTTTGCTTATTGATGAAGAAGTGAGTGTAGAGGGTTTGTGTACGCATATTTGTAAACACGGAGGAACAAAGATATTTCTGATGGGTGATAGCGATAAGCAGATCATCAGGGTGGAAGCGGATAAGAAGCTGGCTAAGTTCTCTCCGGAGACTTTGAATGCAATGGTTCGTGTTAACGGTAAGTTGGTCGAGGAGCGTATCGATGAGGCTTACCTGCAAAACTGGGAGGAAGAAATCAAAGCTCAAACGGCTAAGCAGCATGGAGAAGGCGGTGCGAGTTGTGCCACAGAACAGGCGGCACGCAATGAAGCTCCGGCTAATACCGACCAACAGCGTATCGATAATTTTAGAGCGCAAATCAAGCAACGTAACCAGCAAGATGGAAAGAACTACCTCTCATTTTATCACATTGTAGCCAATAGCTACGAAATTATAGATTAACAAAGGATTAGGAATGGAAATGAAAACAGTGCGTAAATGGTGTCGAAATATTCATCGTGAATTATCGTATCTATTTACAGGTGTAATTTTAGTGTATGCTATCTCGGGGATAGCTTTGAACCATAAGAAAGACTTTAACTCAGATTATATAGTAAAACAAGAGTCGTTTGTTGCTGAAGGAGTGTTCCCAATGGCAAAAGAAGCAGTCAATAAAGACTATGTACTCGCAACGTTGAAACGCTTTGATGAGGAGAACAACTTTACGAAGTTTTACTTTCCCGATGAGCAGTCGATGAAAGTATTTATCAAAGGTGGTAGTTCGGTAGTTGTGAATATGAACAATGGAAACGCGGTGTATGAGTCGATCAAAAAGCGTCCTGTATTGCACGTGCTCAATCGTTTGCACTACAATCCGGGTAAAGGCTGGACCATCTTTTCTGATGTGTTTGCCTCTGCTCTTATTCTAATTGCCATAAGTGGCTTGTTTATAGTAAGAGGTAATAAGGGCCTTTGGGGTCGAGGCGGTATCGAGTTAGCGATTGGTATCTTAATACCCTTGTTGTTTATTTATTTGATTTAAGACTCTACGGAAGATCCGATTCTTTTTAAAATAAAGACTCTGTTCTTCTTAACGTATAGGCTCACAACGTCGTAGGTGGCAGTTGTAAGTAACAAAAAAATCCCTCCTGAATAGCAAAGTATAACTTTTTTATTCGGGAGGGATATTTTGTTGCGTCCTCTTTCAAGAGGATGTTTTAATTCTATAGGGGATAAGAGTTTATGAAAGAGGCGCACAACGTATTTATTCAACAACAACTGAAGTCATAGTCGGAATATTTGAGGTGTCAGAGCTCATTCCATTATTCTTGTAAGTAAGCTCGTATGATTCTTCACCGTCGAAGGTATTTACTTTAACGATGAAATTGAAAGAGTCGGCTCCTTCGTTTTCAGCAATAAGCTTTTCAAGGTCGAAGCAAACGATGCCGTTGGCAAGGTTTCCGTAGTTGTCGCCAAAAGCATTTTGTCTAAACTCAAGGGTGTTTAGGTCTGTCGATTCGATGTTTTGAACTAGGTTTACCATGTGTGGTTTTCCTGTCCCACCGGCTCTCATTCTAAAAGAGATATTTAAGTATCCGTCACCGATCCACATTGCGTCGATAAGCAGAGGGTCGTTGCCAATACTGTCTGCATTGGCAGGAGTCATTTCTACGATAGGTTTGGTTAAAATGGGCTCGAGGTAGTTTACTTTCACATAGTGATCGTAATCTCCGATGGTGTCGCTCAATAGGGTATAGTTTACCATTGCGCGTGTTGTTTTTTGTGGACGATATCCCGGTATTGCGGTTGCAGCAACCCAGAGTTTTTGTCCGTTATCCAACGTAAGGTCGTAGTTGCCTTGTGATAATGGATTAACTGTGGCAATATTAATGACAAAGCTATCAAGAGAGTAGCCATCGTCATCATTGCAGGCGCTAAAAAGCAGTGGGAACAAAAGCATTCCCGTTAGAAGCATTAAACTAAATTTTTTCATCTTGCATTTATTTGTCAGTACATAATGAAAGATGAAGCACTTTGAAAATTCGCTGCAAATTAAAGTTGTTAAAATCAGATTAGGTCTTCGTAAATAGAGGAGCTACAAAAAGCAAGCTTCCTTTTTTTATAAACCAAATAAGGTTTTGAGAAGAACCTTGCTTGGTTTTTGGAAGAACTACACAAGGTTTATTTTGCGGTATATTCAGGATTATTTATGCATAAAAAAAGGGTCTAAGGCATGAGTTGCATGCTTTAGACCCTTTGCAGACCGATCGTAGTAAAAGATCGGTTTATGATTGCGAAGCCGTCAGATTTTGTTTGTCGGCAAGGAACTGTGCGATTTCTTGTGCAGCCTTTTGAGCAGCTCCCGGGTTTCCCAAGCGACGGATTACATCATCGTATCCATCGAGCATTTGTTGGCGGTAGGCGGGATCAAAAAGGAGCTTATAGAGCTCGTGTCGAATATTTACAGGAGAGAAATTATCGGTGAATAATTCGGTAACCACTGCTTTGTCGGCAATCAGATTCACCAGAGAGATGTATTTGATATTGAAGAAATACTTGAATACATACTTGCTGATTGGTTTGAGCGGAGTCTTGTAGCAAACGACCTGCGGAACCTTAAACAGGGCAGTCTCGAGTGTAGCAGTACCGGAGGTTACGAGAGCAGCCTGAGCTTGCTGAAGCAGGCGATACGTTTGTCCGAAAACAATCTTGCACGAATCCGCATCGATGAACTGATTGTAATAGCTGCGATCGATACCCGGAGCACCGGCAAGAACCATTTGGTACGAGTTGAGTCCTTTTACCGCTTCGAGCATTACAGGCAGGTTGTTTTGGATCTCCTGCTTCCGACTTCCTGCAAGCAGCGCTATGATGGGCTTGCGGGAGAGAGAGTTGGATTGGGTAAATGCTTCGAACGTTTCGTCTTTATCGGGACGAAATGCGACAGAGTCTACCGACGGATTCCCAACGTAATCTACCGAAAGCTGGTGCTTGTTTTTGAAATAGTCTACCTCGAAAGGAAGGATACACAGAAGCTTATCCACATCTTTTTTGATGTTCTTGATGCGATGCTCTTTCCATGCCCATATTTTAGGAGATATATAATAGACTACCGGAATGTGTAACTGGTGCTTTACATACTTTGCGATCTTGAAATTAAAACCGGGATAATCTACCAGGATCACCACATCGGGAGCAAAGGCTTTGATGTCGTCTTTGCACAGTTGCATGTTGCGGAGTATCGTCTTGAGGTTAAGCAATACCGGCACAAAGCCCATAAATGCCATTTCGTGGTAATGCTTTACCAAGGTGCCTCCCTGCTGCTGCATCAGATCACCTCCGAAATAGCGAAACGACGCATTGGGATCGTTTTCTTTAATGGCAGCCATTAGGTTAGAGGCATGTAAGTCGCCCGATGCTTCTCCTGCTATAATATAATACTTCATAGGTTTTCCAGATTGGCAGGTTATTGGTTTTCCCAAGACATGAGATGTTGCATAAAGTCGTAATCGGTAGCATCGATTTTGCACGGAACAACAGAGGCATATCCATTGTCGAGAGCCCAAGTGTCATTTGCTTCGTTGTCGGGATCTGAGTCTCTAAATTCACCTGTGAGCCAGTATACAGGATTGCCCGAAGGGTCTTCTCCCTGCATGTATTCATTTACCCATTTTCCTTTAGCCTGCTTACAGATCTTGATTCCTTTCACAGTGTTGCCTTCAGGGATATTCACGTTTAGATAAATGCCTTCGGGTAGTGGATTGGCAAGGATTTTAGCTGTGATTTCTTTGGCTATGCGTTTCGATTCGGAAAAGTCGGCATTGGAGTGGTGATCGGTGATGGAGAATCCGATGGAAGAGATGCCAAAGATACAGCCTTCCATTGCAGCACCCATGGTGCCGGAGTAGATTACGGCTACGGCCATGTTGCCACCGTGATTGATACCGGATAATACAATGTCGGGTTTCTGTTGTGGGAATGCATGCATGTATAGTTTGACACAATCAACCGGACTTCCTGTGCAACGATAATAGGTAACGCCTTCTTCTTTGCGTATTTCTTTGAAGCGTATAGGGTGAATCGAGGTAATGGCGCTAGACATTCCGGAGCGAGGTCCGTCGGGTGCGAATACAACTACTTCTCCAAGTTCTCTTACTGCTTCTACGAGTTCGTTAATCCCTTTTGCACTTATGCCATCGTCGTTTGTGATCAAGATCAGTGGCTTTTTTGTATCGTTATTCATAGCTTATCGTTTCTATTTTCGAGTAAAGATAATGTTTTATCACGATGGTTATATCGATTGCAGATCAACCTTTGTTGTTATTATACTTGATATTGCTTTCAGGTTCCTTTTTATTGAAAAAGGAGTCAAAACAAGTGTGATTTGTTTTAAAATATGATAATAATAGACGGATAATTAATGTATTAGCCAATTTTTGATTTCTTTTGTTCGAATTTTTATAAATCAAAAACAGTAAGTTTATTAACAGAAACTGCAAGTTATCAACAGCTAAGTTATAGTTTGAAGGGGATAGCATTGTATAGTTTCTTATTATTATTTATTTTGTCGCTGTTTTTAAATTAGTGCTATGGGAAAGACAATAGCTTTAGCAAATCAAAAAGGCGGTGTAGGTAAAACAACTACGACGATCAACTTGGCAGCATCACTTGCTGTGCAGGAGAAAAAAGTATTGGTAATTGATGCCGATCCGCAGGCCAATGCATCTTCCGGTTTAGGTATAGACATTCGTGAAGTGAAAGCTTCGATATACGAATGTATTGTGAACGGTATTTCGACCGAAGAGGCAGTATTACCGACCGAAGTGGAAGGTTTGTATATTTTGCCTTCTCATATTGATTTGGTAGGCGCCGAAATAGAAATGCTTAATTTGCCAAATAGAGAACGCCTGATGAAAGAGGCGTTGGCGAAAGTAAAGGACCAATATGATTATATTTTAATCGACTGTTCTCCTTCGCTGGGATTGATTACGGTAAATGCCCTTACTGCGGCAGACTCTGTAATTATTCCGGTTCAGTGCGAGTATTTTGCACTCGAGGGTATCAGTAAACTATTGAATACGATTAAAATAATCAAGTCAAAACTGAATCCGGGACTCGAGATTGAAGGTTTTCTTCTTACTATGTACGACTCTCGTTTGCGACTAGCCAATCAGATCTACGAAGAAGTAAAACGTCACTTCCAAAGCTTGGTGTTCGATACCGTAATTCAGCGTAATATCAAACTAAGTGAAGCTCCGAGCCATGGCTTGCCGGTGATCTTATATGATGCCTCGTCGCGTGGATCATTAAATCACATGCAGTTGGCCAAAGAATTAATCGATAAGAATAAATAATATAAGAAATCATACTCTATGTCATTACAAAGGAAATCTGTATTAGGAAGAGGTCTTGACGCTCTGATCACGTTTGATGAAGTGAAAACCGGGGGGTCTTCTTCGATCAACGAGGTAGAACTGTCAAAGATTATGCCCAATCCGGATCAGCCCCGATCAGTATTTGACGAAGATGCTTTAAATGAATTGTCGGCATCAATCAAGTCGCTGGGTGTCATACAGCCTATAACGTTGCGTGAGATTGATACCGATAAATATCAAATTATATCGGGAGAACGTAGATACCGTGCCTCTAAAATGGCCGGACTTACTGCTATCCCGGCTTATATCCGTACTGCGGCAGATGAACATGTCGTAGAGATGGCTTTGATCGAGAACATACAGCGCGAAGATTTGAATGCTGTCGAGATTGCTCTCACTTATCAGAAACTGATCGATGTGTATGGACTTACACAAGAACGATTGAGCGAACGGGTAGGTAAGAAGCGTACTACGATTGCCAATTATCTTCGACTACTGAAACTTCCTGCCGAAATTCAGATGGGATTGAAGAACAAATTGATTGACATGGGGCATGCCCGTGCAATTATTTCGGTTCAAGATCCGGCAAAACAGCTCGAGATTTACGAGCTCATCTTGAGTAAAGGCTTGTCGGTTCGTAATGTTGAGGAGCTAGCTCGTGCTGCTTCTAATGGCGAACAGATTGCTGTGCAAACAGAAAATCAGGCAATTGAAAAGAAAGCAAATTCTGAAGAGTTTGTTTTGTTGAAGAAACATCTTTCAAACTTTTTTAGTACGAATGTTCAACTCGTATGTAATGAAAAAGGAAAAGGTAAAATATCGATTCCTTTTACGTCGGAAGAGGAGCTTGAAAAGATTATTGCCTTATTTGATACATTAAAAAAATAAATTTGGAAAGAGTGCGTTCTCGATGTAAATTATTGATATCCTTGTTGCTGTTCCTGTTTTTATTTACATGGAATGCAGCAGCTCAACAAGATCAAGCCGTAGCTTTGCAAGATTCGATGGCTGTACAAGATACTGCCCGAATTGCATCGATGATGACTGTTGCAAAGCCCGAAGATCTGGCCAAAGCTTTTAAGCCGTTTAAACCAAATCCAACTAGAGCTGTCCTATATTCTGCAATCTTACCGGGGTTGGGCCAAATTTACAATCGTAAGTATTGGAAACTACCTATTGTATACGGAGGATTTGTAGGGTGTACGTACGCTATCACATGGAATAATAGAAATTATACCGACTATTCAAATGCTTTTAGCGATATCGTGAGTGGTGATCCAAACCGAAATAGTTGGGAGAATTTTATTCCTGCAGGTCAAACTCCTGAAACAGTCGATAAAGATTGGTTGCAGAGTTCTTTAAAGAGAAAGAAAGATTTTTTCAGACGCAATCGAGACCTTAGTATTATTTGTACCGTAGGTCTTTATGTATTGTGTATGATTGATGCATATGTCGATGCTCAGTTATTTGACTTCGATGTATCGCCCGATCTTTCTATGCGAGTAGAGCCTTACATGAACGATTACTCGAAAACGAGTACGCGTGAAGTGGGCGTGAATTGCAGTATTAAGTTCTAAATCAGAATAATGAAAAGAAAAGGTTGTATAATTGTAAGTAGTTTAATTTTAGCGTTTGCAAGTTTGAGCGCTCAATCTAGCGAACAAAATATTCAGGAAAGCGACTCGTTATTTAATAGTATTGAAGATAACTTTCTGCCCGAAAGTTTGGATGCTGATCTGGATAGTTTAATGTCTTCTTGGCATACTAAATACTTTACCAAGCGAATCGAATCTTGCTACAACGATGAATACGACTTTTATATACCAGACTCTGTTTATATCGACCGATTAAACAGACTTCCACATGTAATCCCGATGACTTACAACGAAGACGTGCGTAAGTGTATTGACTTATACACAGGTCGTCGTCGTACATTGGTGCAGTATATGCTAGGTATGGCAGACTTTTACTTTCCAATGATCGAGCAGGTGCTTGATAAAAATGGTCTGCCAATGGAGCTTAAATACTTAACCCTTGTAGAGTCTGCTCTGAATCCGTTTGCTTTATCTCGTATGGGAGCAAGTGGCCTGTGGCAGTTTATGCTTCCTACCGGACGTGCTTACGGTTTAGAGATAAACAGTCTTGTCGACGAACGTCGTGATCCGCAAAAAGCCACAGAGGCAGCATGTAAATACTTTAAGGACATGTATGAGGTGTACGGAGATTGGAATCTGGTAATTGCTTCCTATAATTGTGGACCGGGTAACGTAAATAAGGCTATCCGAAGAGCAGGTGGTAATAAGGATTTCTGGGAAATATATAAGTTCCTTCCTCGTGAAACACGCTCTTATGTTCCCTTGTTTATTGCTGCAAATTACGTAATGAATTACTATTGCGACCACAATATCTGTCCGCTGCAAGCAGCTTTGCCTGTTGTAACCGATACGATTGTTGTCGATAAAATGCTCCATTTGCAGCAGGTCTCTGACGTGTTGGGATTGAATATAGAACAGCTTAGAGCATTGAATCCTCAATACAAACGGGATATTATTCCGGGGCATGGAAAACCATATCTTCTTAATTTGCCTGTATCCGAAGCTTTGACTTTTAGCGAAAAAAGAGACTCTATTTATAACTACAACTTTAATACGTTTTTCGCAAATATAAATCCGAATGCTAATAATGCCGGTAATGTGGCCGATAAAGAGCGTATAACTCATATTGTAGGTAAGAAGGAGACGCTTATGTCAATAGCGAATAAGTATGGAGTTACCTCTAGTCAGATTAAGAAATGGAACAATCTCTCTTCTTCCCGTGTTCCTACAGGCAAGAAACTCGTGATTCATGTAGATAATGGAGGCGTATTATTGGCAGAGAAGAAACAAGCTTCGGCCGTGAAAGAAGAAAAGGTGGTGTCAAAAGTGGCATCAAGTGAACAAGGCTCCGATAACTTTAGTTATTATAAAGTGAAGAAAGGAGATTCTCTTTACACAATATCAAAACAATATCCAGGTGTTACTACTTCTCAAATTCAGAAAGCAAACGGAATTGCAGGAAGTAATATTAAGCCTGGCCAAACATTGAAAATTCCTATTGTTTAACAGATAATTTAGTAACTATGGACTCAATTGACAAAGTTCTTGATGTGATGAAAAATGCCGGAGAACCACTAAACGCCGGAAAAATTGTAGAGCTTTCAGGTCTTACAAAGAAAGACGTAGATAAAGCAATGAAAGAATTGAAAGAGCAAGGGTTAATCGTATCGCCAAAAAGATGCTATTGGGAACCCTCGAAGTAGTAATCAAAGAATAAAAATTAGTTATCTTTGAATTCTTAATTAGAAATGGAGGCTTGTGTTATGGATGAAATCAAAAATGAATTTGAGTCTGATGAGTTACTTATTCAACAAGAGTTTGATGCTCTGTTGCAAGATTATATTAATTCAAATCACAGACGGAAGGTTGAGCTCATAACAAAAGCCTTCAATTTTGCCAAACAGGCACATCAAGGGGTAAAACGTCGCTCCGGCGAACCATATATCATGCACCCACTTGCTGTTGCACGAATTGTTTGTAGAGAAATTGGCTTGGGTTCGACTTCGATAAGTGCAGCGTTATTGCATGATGTCGTTGAAGATACAGAATTTACAGTCGAGGATATCAAAGCCATGTTTGGCGAGAAGATTGCTACGATTGTGGATGGATTAACAAAGATATCGGGAGGTATCTTTGGAGAGCAGGCTTCGGCTCAAGCGGAAAACTTCAGAAAGTTACTGCTTACCATGTCTGATGATATTCGTGTTATTTTGATTAAAATAGCGGATAGACTACACAATATGCGTACGCTGGGCTCAATGTTGCCCTCAAAACAATATAAAATTGCCGGAGAGACCTTATACTTATATGCTCCTTTAGCACATCGTTTAGGTCTTTTCTCGATCAAAACCGAACTTGAAGATCTCAGCTTCAAGTATGAACACCCCGAAGAATATCGACAGATAAAAGAGAAGCTTGATGCATCCGAAAATATGCGTCAGGATGCATTTGCACGCTTTGCTCAGCCGCTAGAAGCAAGATTGAATAAGTTGGGTGTTGCCTACGAGATGAAAGCTCGTGTAAAGTCTATTTATTCTATCTGGAATAAAATGCAAGCGAAAGGAGTCTCTTTCGAAGAGGTCTACGATATTTTTGCTGTTCGTATTATTTTCGATCCGGCTAATGGTGTAGACGAAAAGAATCAATGTTGGGATATTTATTCGGTGATCACCGATATCTACAAGTTGCGACCTGATCGAATACGTGATTGGGTAAGCAGGCCTAAAGCTAATGGTTATCAGGCTTTGCACGTAACGGTAATGGGTCCTGATGGTGAATGGATAGAAGTTCAGATCCGTAGCCGTAGAATGGACGACATTGCAGAGAAAGGTTTTGCTGCACACTGGAAATACAAAGAACACAACGTAGAGGAGGATACAGAGTTGGATAAATGGTTAAAGACCATTACCGAGATACTAGAGAATCCAAATCCCAATGCACTTGATTTTCTCGATACAATCAAATTAAACCTATTTGCATTAGAGATCTTTGTGTTTACTCCTCGTGGGGATATTAAAACATTGCCGCAAGAGGCTACTGCTCTCGACTTTGCTTATGCATTGCATACAAATCTAGGAAACCAATGTATTGGAGCTAAGGTGAATCACAAATTGGTTCCACTTAGCCATAAGTTGCAAAGTGGAGATCAAGTTGAGATCTTATCTTCAAAATCACAAACTCCTCAGGCCGAATGGCTCAACTTTGTAACTACAGCAAAGGCTAAAGCAAAGATCGATTATGCACTCAAAAAGCAGCGTAAAGAGCTGGCAAGAGAAGGAGAGCATATTGTAACCGAAGCTTTGGAAAGGAATAAGATGGAAGCCAATTTTATGAATTTCGATAAGTTGGCCACTTATTACTCATTCTTGAAGCGTGATGAGTTTTTCTGCTCTGTTGCAAAAGGAGATATAGAACTTGCAGATAATCTAGCCAAAGTTCTTAATTATAATAAGAAGAAAAGCGGCTTTTTCAACTACGTAAAACAAGCATTTGGAGTTGGAGGAAAAGAAGAAGTCGATAAACTTCCACATTGCGATTTATCACAACAAAAAATTGATAAGAAGAAGATCTATCAATTGAAGGAGATCGCTTTTGAAAGAAATTATCAAATTGCTGATTGTTGCAAACCGATACCGGGAGACGAAGTTTTTGGGTTTCTTAATGACGACAATTCGGTAACTATTCATAAACGCTCATGTCCTATTGGATTGCGATTGATGAGTTCTTTCGGAGAACGAATCCTTACTACCGAATGGTCAGATCATAGTAGCTTTACTTATCCGGCAACTTTAGAAATCAAAGGAATTGACGCGATGGGTATTCTAAATATAATTGTACGTACGATTTCTGAAGAGTTTTCTGTCAATATGCGAAAGATTGTTTTGGAAGCAAAAGATGGATTCTTTGAAGGCAGAGTGCAATTGTATGTTCATGACATCTCTGATATACAGAATATTTGCAATAGACTAGCAAAGGTTGAAAATGTGAAATCTGTAGCTAGGGTTGCCGAATAAGTACAAGAAGAATATGTATACATAAAAGCCCGGTTATTTGTGTTTTTTGAATACAAATAACCGGGCTTTCTTTATTCTGATGATCGCTTCTTTAAGCTGATCTTTTATTATGCTTTGTCGATTGCATCAAAGATATCTTTGAGAGCAAGGAGCTCTTCCTTTATACCTTTCAGACGAGCAACAACTTCCTCGTTCTTCTTCGTGTTTTCAGGATTGTCTTTGATTTTTTGTTTGGCACCGGCAAGAGTAAGACCTCTCTCTTTTACCAGATGGAAGACCAATCGTACATTCTCAATATCTTCTTTTTTATAATATCGAGTACCCTTCCCCGATTTACGTGGATTGATAATGTCAAACTCTTTTTCCCAAAAACGGAGTGTCGACTCATTTATTCCAAACATCTTGGCTACTTCACCAATCGAATAGAATAGTTTTAGATCTTTATTCTTATTTAGTGCCATAATTTTAGTCCAATTTAATTAGTCCATAACCTGTCCACGGCTATCAGCCAATTGAATCATGCGTTCATACTCTTCAGGGGTAAGATCCATGAAGTAGTATTTTGCCGGATTATCATTTTTACCTCTAACCAGTACTTCATAATGAAGGTGGTTGCCGGTAGACTTGCCTGTGTTTCCAACGGTTCCAATGATTTCACCTCGAGTTACGGTTTTTCCTACACGGGTTTTGATTTTATCTAAGTGACCGTATAGGGTTTCATAACCGAATCCATGATTGACAATGATACAATTACCATATCCTTGTCTCCATCCTGCAAAGGTAATCTTTCCATTGCCTGTTGCATACACATCAGTCCCTTTTTTTGCAGTGAAGTCCATACCTGCGTGAAATTTAGGAGTCCGATAAATCGGGTCGATACGCATACCATATCCCGAAGCCAATCTTGTTAGGTCTTTATTGGATACCGGCTGGATTGCAGGAATGCATTTCAGTCGTTCTTCTTGCGATTTTCCAATATCAACGAGCTCGTTGAGAGAGTTTGATTGTACATACAATTGCTTCGAGAGCATATCCATCTTACGGGTTGTAGAAATAACCAAGTCTGGATTCGACAAACTAGTAAGATGCTCATAACGGTTTACACCTCCAAAGCCCGACTTGCGAACCGAGATTGGAATCGACTCTGCTTGAAATATGGCACGATACAAGTTTTCATCGCGTTCTTGTATGTCGTCAAGAACTTCCAACGCACTATTGAGTCGCAATGAAAGAACTTCATATTGAGTTTGAAGCAACTTGTTTTCTTTGCGTAGTTGCCGTTCGAGTGGAGATTCGAAAAGGTAGGTAATACCGAAAAATAAGCCAACTCCGATTACGATACCGATACTCAAATGGCGTATTACTCCAAACATCTTTTGCTTGAATGACGGATAGACCCGCTCATACGTTAAAGTTTTCGGATTGTACAGAAAGTATGTTTTTTTGCGCATTTGTGGTCGACTGATAAATTAATTAACGAAGTGTTTGTGGCAAAAATAATTATTTGCCGTATTTTTGCAAACTGCATTTCAGAATATTAACGACAACCATATAAGTATTTATGTTGACAGCAAAAGAGATTCGAGAATCATTTAAAGTATTCTTTGCTTCTAAGGGACACCAGATTGTTCCTTCTGCTCCGATGGTAATTAAAGACGATCCGACTTTGATGTTTACCAACGCCGGAATGAATCAGTTCAAAGACATTATCCTAGGTAATGTTCCTATTAAGTATCCACGTGTTGCCGACTCGCAAAAATGTTTGCGCGTAAGCGGTAAGCATAACGACCTGGAAGAAGTAGGTCACGATACATACCACCATACCATGTTCGAAATGCTTGGTAATTGGTCGTTTGGAGACTACTTTAAGAAGGAAGCAATCGAATGGGCTTGGGAGTACCTTGTAGAAGTACTTAAGCTTGATCCGAACAGACTTTATGCAACCGTATTTGAAGGTAGCCCTGAAGAAGGTTTGTCTCGTGATGATGAAGCTGCTTCATATTGGGAAAAGTTTTTACCAAAAGATAGAATTATCAATGGTAACAAAAAAGATAATTTCTGGGAAATGGGTGATACAGGTCCTTGCGGTCCTTGCTCAGAAATCCACATTGATATTCGTCCGGACGAAGAACGTGCAAAAGTAAATGGTCTTACTTTGGTAAATGAAAGTCATCCGCAGGTTATCGAAATCTGGAACCTTGTATTTATGCAATACAACCGTAAAGCAGATGGTACATTAGATGGCCTTCCAGCTAAGGTTATTGATACAGGTATGGGATTTGAACGTTTGTGTATGGCAATGCAAGGCGTATTGTCAAATTACGATACAGACGTATTCCAACCAATTATCAAAGCAATGGCAGCGCTGGCTGGTACAGAATATGGCAAAGACGAGCAAAAAGATATCGCAATGCGTGTAATTGCCGATCATATTCGTACAATTGCATTTTCTATTACAGACGGTCAACTTCCGTCAAATGCTAAAGCCGGTTATGTAATTCGTCGTATTTTGCGTCGTGCCGTACGTTATGGATATACATTCCTTGGTCAGCATCAATCATTCATGTACAAGTTGATTCCTGCGTTGATCGATACAATGGGAGATGCTTATCCTGAACTTGTTTCTCAAAAAACATTGATCGAAAAGGTTATCAAAGAAGAAGAAGAATCATTCCTTCGCACTCTTGAAACCGGTATTCGTTTGTTGGAGAAACGTATGGATGAAGCAAAAGCAGCCGGCAAAACTGAAGTGAGCGGTGTTGATGCATTTGTACTTTACGATACATACGGTTTCCCTCTTGACCTTACAGAACTAATTCTTCGTGAAAACGGAATGTCTGTAAATGTATCAGAGTTCGATGCCGAAATGCAAAAGCAAAAAGAAAGAGCTAGAAATGCTGCTGCTATTGAAACGGGAGACTGGGTTTCTTTGAAAAATGGCGATAGCACATTCGTAGGTTATGATCTTGCTGCATGTGAAACAGAGATTCTTCGTTATCGCAAGATCAAACAAAAAAATAAAGAATTATTCCAAGTTGTTCTAGAGAAAACTCCTTTTTATGCAGAAATGGGTGGCCAGGTAGGAGATACGGGATGGTTGATTTCAGAAACTGAAACTGTTGAGGTTTTAGATACAAAACGTGAAAACAACCTTGCTGTGCATATCTTGGCAAAAATGCCTCAAGATCCAACGGCAACTTTCGTAGCGAAAATCAATGAAAAGAAACGCGAACAATCAGAGTGTAATCACACGGCAACTCACTTGCTTCACGAGGCATTGAGAGAAGTCCTTGGTTCACATGTTGAACAAAAAGGTTCGTTTGTTTCTCCAGAAATGCTACGTTTCGACTTCTCTCACTTCCAAAAAGTTTCTGATGAAGAGCTTCGTAAGGTTGAAGAGATTGTGGGTGAAAAGATTCGTGCCAACTTCATGATGGAAGAGCATCGTAATCTACCTATTGCAGAAGCGAAAGAAATGGGTGCGATGGCTCTATTCGGTGAAAAATACGGAGATGAGGTTCGCGTAGTTAAATATGGCTCATCGGTAGAACTTTGTGGTGGTACGCACGCTTCGGCAACCGGAAATATCGGTTCATTACGCATCGTTGCAGAAAGTTCAATCGCTGCAGGTGTTCGTCGTATTGAAGCTGTAACTGCAGAAGCTGCTGATAACTACTATTATGCTCAGCAAGATGTATTGAAAGAGCTTCGTGCAATGATGAATAACATGCCAAATCTTGTTCAAGCAGTGAAGAAGTCTCTTGATGAGAACGCTGAGTTGAAAAAACAAATGGCCGAATTTGCAAAAGAGAAAGCAAAACAATTGAAACAAGATATCGTAGCATCAGCTAAAGATGTAAACGGAACAAAACTTCTTGTATTCAAAGGTAATGCTAGTGCCGATGTAATGAAAGATATCGCATTCCAATTGAAAGGCGAACTAGGATCATTCTTCTTCGTTGCAGGTGTAGAAACCGATGGTAAACCACTTCTTCAAGTAATGATGAGTGATGATTTAGTTGCTGCCGGTAAAAATGCATCTCAATTGGTGAGAGATGGTGCTAAACACATCAAAGGTGGTGGCGGTGGCCAAGCTCACTTCGCAACAGCCGGAGGTAAAGATGCAAGCGGTTTGTCAATCGCAGTAGATGAAATTGTTGAAAAAGCAGGTTTGTAAATTATGGAAAAGTTTAGTCGTGTGGTAAGATGCATTGATCTTAAAAAGGATCTTGCAGCGTTTTTAGGGAAAACATCGTATGATCGATTGTTTGTGTTGACGGATACGAATACATTGGAACATTGTTTTCCGCTTATTAAGGATGTCTCTCAAATAAAAGATGCAACAGTTATTACTGTAAAAGCCGGCGACTTGAACAAAAATATAAATCAATTAAGTGAAATCTGGGAGCTCCTTTCTAATGGAGGAGCTTCTAGAGGTTCACTGATGATCAACCTTGGTGGTGGTATGATTACCGATATGGGTGGTTTTGCTGCTGCTACATTCAAGCGAGGAATGAAGTCGGTCAATATTCCTACTACACTAATGGCTGCTGTTGATGCGGCAGTAGGTGGAAAGACGGGAATCAACTTCAATGGACTTAAAAATGAAGTTGGATCGTTTTATCCTCCTTTGTGTGTATTTATTGAAACTGAATTTTTCAAGACAATCGATCATGAAAATTTGTTGTCGGGCTATAGTGAAATGATCAAGCACGCTTTGCTGAGTGATCAGCAAACGCTAGCTTTGACATTGAGCTTCGACTTGAATACTCCAGATCTGGCTTTGCTTAAAGAGTTGGTTGTAACATCGGTTGAAGTAAAAGAGCGCATAGTAGAGGAAGATCCGTTTGAAAAAGGTATTCGCAAAGCATTGAACCTCGGTCATACGATAGGTCATGCATTTGAAAGCTTGTCGTTTAAAAAGGATAAGCCCCTATTGCACGGTCATGCCGTTGCAGCCGGACTAATTTGCGAATTGTATCTTTCATACAAACTGTGTGGTTTTCCCGGGGATGTTCTATCAAAGGTTGTATCCTTTGTAAAAGAATTTTATATATCTTTTGTTTTTGATTGTACCGATTTTGACGCTCTATATGCTTATATGCTTCATGATAAGAAGAATGAAGGTGGTGTAATTAATTTTACGCTGCTGAAAGATGTAGGAGAGGTGATGATTGATCAAAATGTTGATCGTAAATTAATAGATGAGTCACTCGATTTTTATCGCGATTCATTTGGATTTTAGTAGATATTAAATAAATTTGCTCTGATTTTCGGGGTGTAGCTCAGCCCGGTTAGAGTACACGTCTGGGGGGCGTGTGGTCGCTGGTTCGAATCCAGTCACCCCGACTTTAAAACCAATCGTTTGTTATTTATGACAAGTGATTGGTTTTTTTTATTTTAGGATAATAGTATTAGGTTTGAATTCCTTTTTTTCTTTTTATTTGTTACTCCTATAGTTGTAAAATGAATATGGTGATGAAAAAAATGATAGAGCATATTGGAGGCCGTTTTCTTAAAACCAGAAGAAGTAAAGCTATATTTTGGCTTGTCCTTGCTATTGTGTATACTGTATTGCCATTTGATGTTATTCCAGATGTTCCAGTATTGGGTTGGATTGATGACTTATTTATTCTTGGAGCGGCCGTTCTTAATCTTGTCGAAATGGGAGTTGAAGATCGTAGCCGTTATGTGGGACGTATTTTATTTCTCTTGAAATGGATCTTTCTGACAATCGGTGTTCTATTTATATTGTTTATCATGCTTTTTGCAACTGTATTATCCAATATGTTGGGTATGATTATATATTAGGTTGTGGGTATACGTTATATTTGTAAAGTTGATGGCGGGTATAATTAAGACATTGTCAGTGTATTAAAACCATGTAAGGTTCTTGTAGAAAGCTCACTAGGTTTTTGCAAGAACCTTATTAGATTTCTCTGGAAACCTGATAAGGTTTATTTTTTTCATCTGCATCTTAGTTCGAAAAAATCCGTTTGAAGCTTATTGTCGGTATCGATTATTTTCAAAGTTATATGCCGTGTTTTCTTGAATCCTATAGAATGTTTTATGTTATACATTTTTTAACCACGATGTAATCGTCTTTATTTCAGTATTTAATGTCGTTGTGAGAGTGGCTGTTTAAAATTTGTTGAACAAAACATTTGGAGGGAAAAGAAAATGCACTACTTTTGTATCCGCAATCGAGAGTGAATGCGACGAAAGTAAAAATGCTGAAGATACTGTGGTTTAGAAGCGAAGCGGTGAGGTTGACGACGTCAAGCAAGAATCCAAAACGAGCTAAACGCTGAAAAGAAACTTTGAAAAAAAACTTCGAAATTATTTGGGGGTTTAAAATAAAAGTTCTTATCTTTGCATCCGCTTTCACAAACGAAGCGCGCCAACAACGGTTGGTGAAAAACAAGAACAAGAGCGATCTTTGAAGATATTAACATAAACGATAAAGTAGTACAAGACAAGTAAGAAATTACTT
>JBOGCF010000058.1:0-19493 GCA_051656605.1 Tannerellaceae bacterium
TAATTTGCATTGGTACAAGTGTTTTCAAATATTCAATTCTCAGCGACTTTAGAAAATGATGGAGAATATATAAGAATTCAATTACAATAAATACCAGCTATTCGTCTGTATGATAGTTCGGGCCATTCATAGCTACTTATCTGCTCTTAGCATTGCTTCTCGAAAGTATCTCCGTCGATGTAAAGTATTTTCTGATTAGATTAACAAAGCTGTTTGCATAGTCCCCATGGTTTATCAGATGAGCCATATTCATTGATTGAATGGTGTAGATATAAAAAAAGGCAGTAGATAAATTCCACTGCCTTTTCTTATTATTTCTTCAAGAAGCAAGTCTTAAGAACAATGCTACTTCCATCAATTTTACAATCTACCTCTTCAGGGTTTTCAGTAAGACGGATACTTTTAACTTTAGTACCACGTTTGATAACCATAGAAGAACCTTTTACTTTAAGATCTTTGATTACAGTAACAGCGTCACCATCCATCAATTCAGCACCATTGCTATCTTTAGGAGTTAGAGACTCTTCACCTTCATCGTTTCCGTTCCACTCGTAACCACAGTCAGGACATACATAAATTGTTCCATCAAAATAAGTATTGTCCATTTGGCACTTAGGACAGTTTGAAATTTCGCTCATAGTATATTAATTCGTTATAATGATGCAAAGATACAAATATCTCACAAACAATCAAAATCAATGATTTTAACTAAAAAGAGATTTCTGCTTTGCGAATAAATAGCAGCAGTTATGATTAGAACTCAACAATGAAAGTCTTCTCGAAACCATCATTTAGGATAAAAGCCTTTTCAGACATATCCGTACCGTCTTCACTGTATGCAATAAATCCAAAGTAATAAAGAAATGCATAAACAAAGCGCTTAGCAAAAGTCAGCATAAGCTCTTCTCTATTCTGCGTGTTAATCTCCGGGAAGGCATGAAGTAGCTTATCAGCCATTTCTTCGATAGTAATCTCATCGCCAGAGTTATAGATCTTTGTAAGCATATATATTGCAAATGGAGAGATAAACTGCGTACAGTTTTTCTGCAAATCATCGTTAGAAGTCCAGTCGAACTTATTCATATAAGCACCTAAAATAGGAAGCAAGATATCGAGGCGATCATTTCCCTTCAACGCTTTTTCGCCATTCTTGGTAAGCGAATACTCACCCTTAATCTTTTTTGTAAGGCCGGCAAGGCGACATACATCCTTTACAACCTCAACAAAACAAGCTTTTCCGGCCACGAGTTTCTTCCCAATCTTGAAATCAACAAAAGCTCCGGTAGGATATAACTTCTTGGCAACCGCATCGGGAAGTTCACCTTTGTCTGTCAATTTAATACTACCCTTATCCATTAGCATTTGAAGCAGCGATTCAGCAGTAGTAAGAAAAAACATTCTGTTCAATACAGCATCCTCGATAGGATCTTGAATAAACAACAAACCGCCCTCTTCGAAAGGATGGGTTAGTAATTGCATCATTCTACGTGGAGAAAGGCCGAAAAATGCAGCGTTAGGTTTGTTATTATCTTCTTCTTGCATTCTGGTCACTTCCAACTGTGCTTCTTCAAATGTTTCAAATTCTTTACCGTTTACTTCAAACATATCAGATGTTAATTTAAAATACTTATTTCTGCAAAGGTACTACTTTTAGAAGAGTTATGGAAATAAAAGGCTTATGCGTTGACAGATAATATCAATTATACTACCAAAATACAGGAAAAGAGTTGGCCAAGCCCGCAAACATCCTTAAATTAGTCAGCAATATCGAAGTCTTCGGTCGAAGAATTGAATCTTGGCAAATGGTGATTACGAAAAGACAACCACAAGTAAGCTGTGAGCAATCATTCCCAACGCGTCAGTTCTTTCAAGGATTCTTCCGAAGACAACCATGAATTCACTCTTACATATACCATGAAGCAAACACTATTCATCTATTCATTTGCCCTAGTTGCGGCAACAACCTTTGCGCAAGCTCAATCAAACACAGCGGCGATAAAAGCGAATCTCATCGAGCGGACCTTTTCGTTGAGCGAAGAAACAAAACCTTTCAAGAAGCAGCTCGCCACGATAGCCAAAGATCCTTACAATGGCGATCAAATGATCAACGAAACCTTTCAGCGGCTTACGCTTTCGAAGGCAGAACTATCTCAATTGCTCGCTTCGCAAAATGACGACGGCTCTTGGCCCGATCTCGACTATAACGATCAGCAACGCTCGGGATGGCAGCCACGTATTCATGCGACACGACTGCTCGCACTCACGCAGGCTTCGTTTGCGGCAAACGGCAAAGAGCAGACAAAACTCTACAAAGCCATTCTGAAAGGCTTGCGCTATTATCACGGAATCGACCCGAAATGTCCCAACTGGTGGTATAATGAAATCGGGATACCCAAAACCCTCGGGCCAGTATACCTCGTCATGAAAGACCAAATGACAGAAGCAGATCTTGCCAAAGCCCTTGAAATCATGCGTCGATCGCAGATCAAGATGACCGGGCAAAACAAAGTTTGGCTAGCCGGCAATACCTTGATGCGCGCATTGATTGAGGAAAACGAACCGCTGATCAAGCAGGTGCGCGATACCATTGCTGCGGAAATACGCGTGGGAGAGGCCGAAGGAATCAAAAGCGACTATTCGTTTCATCAGCACGGCCCCATGTTGCAGTTTGGCAACTACGGTCTAGCCTACATTGCCAATATGGCCTTCTGGAGTGCCGTATTCAAAGATGGTGATCACGCGTTTGACCAATCGCAGCAAGAAGCACTACGCAAACTGATGCTCGAAGGCTTCGCGCACGTAAACTACAACGGATACCTCGACGTAAATGCCTACGGACGGCAATTTGGCAAGGATGTTTCGCGCGTGAAATACCTTGCACTTGCATTTTCGGCCTGCGATCTGATCGACGCAGACCCCGACCATGCCGCACAGTACAAACAGTTTCTCGATAGCAACAACCCCGTAAATACGAAACCAACACCTGCTTATACAGCCCAAAATAAGGGAAGTCAGCGCCCAAATCAAGCGAAGGAAAATAGAGTAGAGCGTAAAAAGAACGAAAGAAACCAGTCTCCATTCAGCAATGGCAATGCTTCGAATACGGAAAAAGGCTTCGGTGGTGTGCGGTATTATCCTACGTCGGACTTTGTCACCTTTCGCGGCAACGACTGGAGCACGAGCCTGAAAATGGTTTCGGACCGTATATTCGGCAGCGAGTCGGTCAACGGCGATAACAAACTGGGCTACAATCTTTCCGACGGTGCCCTCATGGTGTATGTGCACGGAGATGAGTATGAAAACGTATTCCCATGCTGGAATTGGTCTAAAATCCCCGGCACAACGACCTATCAGCGCAATAACAAACTGCCCCAACTCACCATGAGTAACTATCAGGTGCAAAGCGCCTTTGCCGGATGCGCCTCGGATTCGCTCGGGGGAGTGGCCGCAATGATCCTCAATCGAGACAGCTTATTTGCCCGAAAAGCCTGGTTCTTTCTCGACAACAAAGTCGTAAGCCTAGGGGCAGATATTCGCACGCAACGCAACCTCCCGCTCGTAACCACCATTCAGCAATGCAACGGACGTGAAGTGCAACAAGGCAATACTCCGGAGCAAATGTCTGCTCCAGAATCCTCCGCAGATCAAGCATCGCAAGATCAGTATATTACGCACAACGACCTGCTCTATACGAATCTCGACCGGCAGCAATGGGAACTATTTCTGGGCGAGAGGCAAGGCAACTGGCACGATGTGATGGATTTCTATCCCGACGAACCCATAGCGACGCGCGTATTCTCGCTTACCATCCCGCACAAGGAAGCGAATGCGACCTATGCGTATGCCATCGAACCCTCACAATATAAGGCAAGTAACCGTAAAATACAGGTTGTGAGAAACGACGCTACAGCCCAGGTGGTAACGACAATTACGGGCGAATGGATGGGTATTGTCGCGTATGAGCCGTGCGAAATCAGGCTGTCTTCCGGCAAAAGCATTCAGTTCCATCAACCCTCCATCGCAATGATAGCAGAAGGTGAAGGCGGAGTGGAGATGCGTTTGTCCGATCCTTTTCAAAGTCTGAAAACGATGCAGTATACCTACGATGGTAAGAAGAAGGTTGTTTCGATGCAAGATGTAGCTATCCCTGGCACTGCGGTCGCGGTCAAACTCTAGCATGGTTTCGAACCGGCACTGCAAGAAGTAGTTTCAAACATCGTGAGAAACGAATCGTCAGGTCGGCACCTGACGATTCCGTTATAGTGAAGATTAAATCGTCAGGTCGCCATCTGACGATTTGAACTAAACGAGGACTAAATCATTTGATGCCGATCGAACGATTTAAAACAAATGAAGAGAGAATTGTTTGATGCCCATCAAACGATTCTCTCTTCGTATATAATGTAATTACACTTTGTTTACTTTGTAATCATTCACTGCATTACATCCAGTAATACTTCTCAAGTATCTCCTGCATTTGTGGCGAATTACTGTCTGTATCCTTGTGCTCTTTGCGAAGCTCGATTAGGTCGCTCTTCATTTGTTTGATAATATCAGCATAGGCCGGATCGTTGTATTTGTTGTGATTCTCTTTCGGATCGGCTTGCAAATCAAAGAACTCCCACGACGGTGTAGTAGGCTTGTCTTCCGAACCGGTAGCGTCGAGCTTGTTGCCGTAAAAGAAGATCAATTTATAGCGATCGTTACGAATGCCGAAATGCGCCGGGCGAATCTCGTGATGTGTCCAGTAGCGGTAATAGACAGACTCGCGCCAATCTTCGGGCGTATTGCCTTTCAAGTTTTCGCGGAAGCTGCGTCCCTGTGCGCCATCAGGCGGAGTAATGCCGGCATAGTCGGCCAGGAGCGAAGCAAAGTCAACGTTCATAATCAAATCTTTGTTGCGAGTACCGCCCGCGATCTCCTTCGGATACTTGATCACGAAAGGCATTCTCAACGGCTCTTCATACATGATACGCTTGTCGAAGAAGCCATGTTCGCCAAGGAAATATCCCTGATCCGATACGTAAACAACGATGGTATTCTCGTCTATTCCTTCTTCTTTCAAAGCCGCCATCAAGCGTCCGATGTTTTGATCTATCGTAGCCCCGCAACGCAAGTAGTCTTTAATCATCTTCTGATAAATCGATTTACGCGCCGCAACACTGTCCATTCCTTGCGTAGAGAAAGGGAGTTCGGGATACTTGCACCACCATTTGTCGGGCGCGGCCGAAGCAGTTTCCCATCTCCAACCCATATTCTCGAGCTGTTGTCCTCTAAAGGTGCGGTTCGACTCCTCTTGCGAAAACTCCATCATATTCTCCGGCATCGGAAACTCCACGTCTTCATACAAATTGCGGTTACGCTCCGGAAAGTCAAACGGTTCGTGCGTTGCCTTGAAGTGACAACACATAAAGAACGGACTGTTTTTATCTCTGTTTTTGATCCAGTTAATGGTTTTGTCGGTAACGATATCGGTAGAGAATCCCACCACGGTATCGCCCACGTTTTTGTCTTCTACCCAATTTTCTTCAGTCTTAAATACCGGATTGATGTACTCTCCTTGGTCGTGAAAAACATTGAAGTAATCAAAGCCCGAAGGCTTCTTTCGCAGGTGCCATTTGCCGATGAGCGCGGTCTGATATCCACCCGCAGTCATTGATTTGGCTAGGTTTACACTATCCGGAGAGAGTGCGTCGCTCAGAGTTCTCACCCCGTTACGATGACTGAAGCGCCCCGTTAGGATCGAAGCGCGACTCGGCACCGATATCGAGT
Organism: Tannerellaceae bacterium; assembly: GCA_051656605.1. Classification (GTDB taxonomy): domain Bacteria; phylum Bacteroidota; class Bacteroidia; order Bacteroidales; family CAMTPD01; genus UBA12018. The sequence goes on from JBOGCF010000058.1 coordinate 5,773, forward strand.
TGGTACAAAAGGCGTTTTCAAGGACACACCCTTCGGCCGCCAGTTGTTTTATGTTTTCATTCTTTACATATTCGCTTAAGATGCCACCGTATACACCCCATGCCTGAGAAGTATGGTCGTCGGAAAGGATAAATAAGATGTTGGGTCTTTGAGGCTGTTTTGCTTCTTTCGTCGCGCAAGAAGTTGCGACAAGCGCGCAACCGAAGCTAAGGGCTGCTAAATGTTTTGTTTTCATGCTATCGTTAGTTTGCTACAAAAGTAAGGATTATATCCGGCCAAAAAAACATCCATATATGTAGAATAGTGTATTATGTTGAGCTTTTAAGGGATGGTGCATGTCAATTACTCGAATTTACAACATTAAGGCTTCTTGGTGGTTTTATTATAAAATTACCATAAGTCATCTTGTTTATGAAAGTTGCCTATTTTGTTCCGTGCTACATCGATGCACTCGCACCGAACATAGCCATATCGACTTACAAACTGTTACAGCGTTTCGATATCGACCTACATTATGTAGAACAACCCACTTGTTGCGGACTTCCGTTTACCGACATGGGGTATGAGCACAAGGCGTGCTCCATTGAAAAAAACTTTGCTTCTATGTTTGAAGGTTTCGACGCCATTGTGATTCCATCGGGTATCTGTACCGATCAGATTCGTAATCAGCTAACCGCGATTGAGCAGACCGAATCGGTCAAGAAGCTGCGTAACTCAGTCTATGATATCGTTGAGTTTCTGCACGATGTGCTCCAAGTAAAAAGTCTGCCGTGGGCACACTTTCCGCACAAAGTAGCCTTGCACAACGGCTGCCACTCGCTTCGCTATCTGCACCATGCCAAGCCAACCGAATTGATGATTCCCAATTATTCCAAAACAGAATACCTGCTTAGTCTTGTCGACGGCCTCGAAGTAGTTTACGCTACCCGCAAAGATGAATGCTGCGGCTTTGGCGGAACGTTTGCCGTATGGGATGTCGAGTGTTCGGGACAAATGGGCATCGACAAAGTAAATGATTATGTACGCAACAATGCAGAGTATGTAACCTCGGCCGATTTTTCGTGCTTACTGCACCAAGATGCCATTGCCAAGAAAAACGGCATCAATATCAAGTCTTGTTTCATCGCAGAGATATTAAACGGAGATCTATGAGCACAACAAAAGTAAATCAGGTGAAAAATGGCGCGAAGTTCATAGCCGACACCGCCCATCGTGTAAGCCACGACACACATTTGTGGGAAGCAAGAATGCGAAGAGACAACGTGGCGCAAACCATTCCCGAGTGGGAAGAGATGCGCAACCTGGCTTCGCAAATCAAAAAACATACATTATCTAATCTCGACCATTACCTCGAGGAGTTTGAGAAGAATGCTACAGCAAACGGAATTCACGTGCACTGGGCTCGCGATGCCGAAGAACACAACCGCATTGTATTTGAGATATTCAAAGCGCACAACGTAAAGGTTGTAACCAAAGGCAAGTCGATGCTGATGGACGAGTGTGAGATGCGCGAATACCTCGAACCACGCGGCATTGATGTGTATGAGGCCGACCTGGGCGAACGCATTCAGCAACTCGACAACGAGCGGGCATCGCACATCGTAATGCCGGCTATCCACAAGCTTCGAGGCGATGTAGCCAAGCTATTTGCCAAGTATATGGATAGCGATCCCGACAACGACGATCCGCATTATCTTAACTCGGTGATGCGAAAAGACATGCGCAAAAATTACATAAAGGTAGATGCCGGAATGAGCGGTGTCAACTTTGCCGTTGCCGAAACCGGAGGTATCGTTGTATGTACCAACGAAGGCAACGCAGACATCAGTGCCAACGTTCCGCCACTCTATGTAGCAAGCATGGGTATCGAGAAGGTTATTCCGCGCGAGAAAGATGTACCACTCTTCGTCAGGCTGTTGTCGCGTAGTGCACTCGGCTTCCATATCACGCAATATACATCACACTATCACGGTCCGCGCGAAGGACAAGAAATGCACATCGTGATTGTAGACAACGGACGCAGCGAACGCCTCTCTACGCCCGGCTATTGGGAAGTGTTGAAGTGCATCCGTTGTTCGGCTTGCCTCAATACCTGCCCGGTATATCGCCGAAGCGGCGGCTTGAGCTACGATGCGCCATACATGGGACCTATCGGTATTGTACTCGAACCAAGCTACGACCTGCACAGGTATGCCGAGTTACCATACGCATGTACCCACTGTGGTTCTTGCGGAAATGTGTGTCCGGTCAAGATCCCCATCCCCGAATACGTATTCAGATGGCGCAAGATCTTGATAGAGAAAAAAGAAGATCAACTGTCGCATAGGTTCGAAATGGCAGTAGGAGCAAAGGTATTGGGCAAAGAGTATACGCTCGAAGCTGCAGAGAAATTGGCGCTTTCGGCACTTCGTTACATGCCGCAAAGCTTGCTCAATTCGCGTCTCAACCCATGGGCTATCAAGCACACGAACCCTGAGCCGCCCGAACAAACCTTCAGACAGTGGTATAGAAAGCAAAACAAAGAAAGCAAAAAGTAAAACAACTATGGCAGATACATTCAATGCTCCACGTACCGTGATTTTGAGCAAAATAAAGAAAGGCAAACCGCAACTCGAGCCGCTGCCCGATGTGCCGATGTATACCTTCGCAGGCGATAAGCTCGATTCCTTCAAGCATAATTTGGTTTCGTTCGATGGCGAATTCGAAGAGTTTGCATCGCGCGAGGAGGCGATCAACTACCTCCGCACCAAGCTCGACGCTTCTAAAAAGATCTTTTCCTCTGTGCCTGATTACGACGGTACCATTCATCTTTCCGACTTTAAAACACCTCACGACGCGCATGTCGTAGATATCTGTGTAACCGAAGGCATCGTTGGTGTAGCCGAGACGGGATCTGTGTGGCTTACCGACAAGTCGCTTCAACTTGCTGCTGCCGCATTGTTATCGACAGATATGTTTGTACTGCTCGACAAGTCGAAGATCGAAGGAAGTATGCACGAAGCTTATGCAACGATCAACTTGCGTGATACGGCTTACGGAGCCTTCTATACCGGACCGTCGGCAACGGCAGATATCGAAGCTGTACACATTACGGGCGCGCAAGGAGAAATAAGCCTTACGGTCTTGCTCTATTGAGAAATATCCTATAAATCAGTAGTACTGGAACGATAGTGAATGTTTATTTTTATTATTTTTGCGTTAGATTTATTATCAACGACCAATAAAATAAGAAATGAACGTACGTAAACTGATTTTACTATCCTTATTCAGTGCTACTGTTTTATATACGAATGCGCAGAACAAAACCTATGAGCAAATTATCGAAATAGCGCAACAAGATAACCAAGTTATGAAGCATCTCGACGTGCTTACCAATCGTTTTGGCGGACGACCTATCGGGTCTGATGCTTATGATAATGCAGGCGATTGGGCCTTGTCGAAGTTTGCCGGGTGGGGCATAAAGGCGCAAAAAGAAGAAGCCGGTCAATTGCCGGTTGGTTTCAACCGTGGGCCGTGGTTTGGCACGCTGCTGGCCGAAGACGGAATGAACCTGCACTTCGTGACTCCATCGTATACTTCCGGTACAAAGGGGCTTCAACGCGGACACGTCCTTATAGAGCCAAAAACCAAAAGCCAGTTTGACCAAATGAAAGGACGCCTCAAAGGTGCCTGGGTATTGGTTACGGGCAATAGCACCGGTTGGCCGGTAGACTTCTCTGAAAAAGGGGATTCGCTGCGCGCCATTCTGATTGCCGAAAACGAAGAAATAGAGAAACAAAATCAAGCCATCCGCAAAGAGAACAGAGAGAATGGCACCGACAAACCGTTGCTTCCTTACAAAGATGCTCCGGCATTGTTTTACAAGGAAATGCGAGACGCGGGTATTTTAGGTATAATCCAATCTGCTAAAGTTCCGCTCACCGCACTTTACGATCGCAACGTTGCGTTTGACCCGACGATGAACTTCGACAAACTGCCTACTACTCCCGATATTAAGCTCGACGAAGAGCAGTATGCGAAGATCTACAAAATGGCGAAAGAGCGCCGTTCGTTCGAGTTGGAATTTGATATCCGCAATCATTTCAAGATGGGGCCGGTGAAGTATCACAACATCGTTGCCGTAATACCGGGAGCGAAGAAACCCAATGAATATGTGTTGCTAAGTGGGCATCTCGATGCCTTCGACGTGGCAACGGGCGGAGTCGACGACGGTTCGGGCGTGACTCCCGTCATGGAAGCGGCACGTTTATTGGCAGCTTCGAAAGCAAAACCCGACAGAACCATCGTATTTTGTCTCTTTGCCGGAGAAGAGTTTGGCCTGTTAGGTGCAAAAGCTTATACAGAAACACACAAAGACGAACTTGGTAAAATCTCGAATCTATTCAATCGCGACGGAGGGCCAACGGTACCCGTGGGTATTGATGTGCCTGAAAACATGGTGCAAGATTTCGAGAAAATTGCCGTGCAGATACGAAAACTCAATCCCGACTTCCCCTTCAAGGTAGGCACGATGACGCCTCGTCCGCAACCCAAGGGAATGGGCGGCACAGATGCTTCTGTCTTTGCCGTGGAAGGAGTTCCTACGATGCATCTCATCACGGCCGACTCGAAAGGATACGATTTCAGTTATGGTGAGATTTGGCATACGGAACGAGACTTGTACAACAAAAGCATCCCCGAATATCAGGAACAGGCAGCTGCCGTGATGGCCATTATGGCACTCGGTGTTGCCAACCTCGACTATCAAATTACGGGCAACGACGTATATACGCAAAAATAACAAACAACCCCAATCGCTCTTGTATTGAATACCTGCGATTGGGGTTGTTGCTTTATTGATTTGATGGAATTCCTATTTTGAATCTTGCCGATTGCGTCTGTTGAGATAGCGCAATAAGAAGTAGAATAGTCCGGAGAAAACATAACCGAGACCTGCAACTATAAATACGTGATCGTGTATCTCTCTGAATAGTAGAAGCCCGGAGATTGTACCTGTACCGAAAGCAAAAAGTAGCGACAACTCGAAGCGGATACGCCAACCCATATCGGGCAATCCGCGCATAAAGTAACCAATGTAGGTGCCTAAGTCGGTAAACGTACCCGAAACGTGCGTTGTCTTAAATCCCATCCCACGATACGAGCGAATCAATCCGTTTTGTATGCCAAGCGCGCAACTCAAAAACAATATGAAAAGGTCTTTATCGAAATAGACGAGATAAAAGAAAAGGATCATAATACCAATGGCAAACTGAATCTCTCCATATTTACTTTCCAAATGAAAGTCTTTGTTTACATTAATGAAAGAGGCGATAGATGCTCCGGCAACAAAGGCAATACAGAAAACTAGTAATAATGCCGCATTTTGAAGCGAGTGGTGATATAAATCGTCAATAACAGAGATGTAATTTCCGGAATAGTGAGAAAGGGAATAGGCGTAAGCCAAGAATCCGCACATATTAACAAACGCACTCAAGCCCGAGACGCTGAAAATCCAAATGCGAATCAATAGATTGAGATTCATTATCGAATTAGCTGGTTGTTGCATAATGGTATGATAAGCAAAGCGTATATACAAATATCATTTTACAAACATCCGAAAGCGAGTTAAAGTTTTTCCTTCTTGTGCATCAGATTACAGGATATAATCGATTCTATTCTTTTTTGATGTATTTTTGCGCCCTGAATTTAGAATAGATAAATGAGAAAGAGTTTTTTGATGTATCTTGCGACAATGATGGTGACAACGCCGTTGTGCGCTCAGCAAGCGAATGAAGAGGAAAAAGCGTTTGGCTACGAAGCTGAGATAGACTTTCAAAGTGCGTTGCTGTGGCGAGGCGACTATTCGAAGGTCCCAAACCTGCAATCGACTGTCGGCATAAGCTACAAAGGTCTGTTTGCTTCGGCATGGGGTTTTCTCAATCAGCGAGGAGAGACAATGTGCGAACTATCTGCCGGATACGAGTATAGCAATGCTACGCTTTACTTTATTCAATACATGGGAAATGAGTTTGCGGAAGAGATGTCTTATTCTTATGGATATCCCAAAGAGATGTACAACTACTTTGAATTGAATGCCGGATATACATTGCCTTGGTTTCCGCTATCAGTCAATTGGTCTACCGTGTTTTCGAAAACAGACTCCGACGAAACCGATAAGCAACTCTATTCTAGTTATCTCGAATGTAGCTATGAAGCAGAAGTAAAAGGCGTAACCTTAACTGCTTCGGTTGGGGCATCTCCTTGGAAAAGTATGTACACCGACTCAAACGGGTTCAAGGTAACCGACCTCTCGCTTCGGGCAGAACATGTGGTAGGCGCGACGAAGCAACTTTCGATTCCGTTGCGACTTCATTTAGCCTACAACCCACATTACAATGAGTTTGGTGTAGCAATAGGCATTGCTTTGTCCTTTAATAACTAGAAAAATAAAGAAACATTCCTCAGCACAACTACTATGAGTTGTGTTGAAACAAGACAAATATACGAACGGCCGAAGCGTAACTGCTTCGGCCGTTTGCTGCTTAATAAACCATTTATATACAATCAAACGAAAGGCTTCAGGTGATCGAGGTTTCAACCGGTAAGCTATATACACCCCTCATTATACCTTGTAGTAATCTTCCCAACCCTTGCGTGGAGGATTGCCTTTGAGCAATTCATTGCCGAGCTTGCTGTTGGTGATGATTTTTTTATTGCGGTCAAACTTGATCGGAGTATTCAACTGTTGAGCTATTACGCCGAGGCAGAACACCTGGCTAAGCGGTCCGGCCAGCGCAAAAGGAGAGCGTGTGGTCTCTTGTCCCTTGCACGAAAGCAGGAAGTTTTCGAAGTGATTCGACGGACTTTGCGGTACATCCGGCAGTTGATTTGCCATAGCTTTCGCTTTTTCTTCACCAATGATCGAAAGCGTACTGCCGTGTGATCCACCCTTAAATGTAAGCTCCTTCGAATAGATTTCCTTGCCCGGATTTAGCTTTGTCGGCTGAATTTTACCCACACTCGTAGGAGGAATATTTGGGTCGAGCTCCATCTGTCCGTAGCCTTCTGGCACAGACGGAATATTATCCACGCCATCGTACCATGAAATATCTACAGGAGGCATTCCATTTCGTTCAGGGAAACGGAACATGATTGTAGAAGACATCGGGAAGAAGAACGAATTGTGTCCGCTTAGTTTTACGGGATTTACCTCGTACGGCAAACCAAGATCGAGAAACTCGTGTGCCGTGTCGATGATGTGTGCTCCCCAATCGCCCAACGCGCCCATACCATAATCGTACCAGCAGCGCCATTGTCCGTTGATAAAGTCCTTGTGATAATCATGATAGGTCGATGCGGCAATCCACAAATCCCAGTCGAGTGTTTCGGGAACCTTCTCACCAACCGGAAAACTTGAAATGCCGGTATCCCAGCCATGCCAGCGTCGCGGATTATTCATGTGAGCGGTAATAGCCGTCACATCTTTAATGATACCGGCATCTTTCCAAGCCTTGAACTGAAAATAGTTTGCCTCAGAGTGGCCTTGATTTCCCATCTGAGTAACTACGTTGTTCTTTGCAGCAGCCTGCATCATCAGCTCGTTTTCCAAGAAAGTTCGAGCCATTGGCTTCTCTACGTATACATGCTTACCAAGTGCCATCGCGTGCATACAAGCCGGAAAGTGCGAATGGTCGGGCAAGCCCACACATACGGCATCAATCTCATTGCTCATAGAATCAAACATCTTCCTAAAGTCTTGAAACTGCTTTGCTTTCGGGAAAAGTCCCATAACCTTTTGTGTGTGCGGTGCGCCCATATCGGTGTCACAGATTGCAACAATGTTACATTGACCGGTATTATACAGCGCTTGCGTGATCTCTCCGCCGCGGTTACCGATTCCGATACAAGCAAGGTTGATACGTTCGTTCGGCGCAAAAAGCCTATTGCCCGAAGGTGTCTGAGTAGTTTTTGCTATGGTCCAATGTGGATGAAGTACTGCCAAAGTCGAAACAAGTCCCACTTGCTTCAAAAAGTTTCTACGCGATTTATAAATCGAATCCATGTGTAATAGTTTTAAGGAATAAGGGTAAAAGTATTAAATTTTTACAACTAAAAATATTCAGAGATAAAAAAACAGACATTTTAGCATTATTTATTCCCTCTAACCTTGTTATAAGAGTACAATAAAGTAAAAACAGATATGAAAAAGATAGATTGTTTTCTTCTGGCAGAAGATCAGCACATTACTCAACTAAACGTAGAAGAGTTGAGTAATAACCATGCATACATCAATAAAATATACATCCTTTCACGCGATATCAATTTCTGTATCGAAGGAGCCGAAACATACTATGTTGATTCCTTCTTGAGCCAGAATGCCCTGATGATTATAAAGGAGAATGTAGCCACAGATTACTTTATGCTGCTTTCGGGGGCTGCGAGAATCCGATTCAGACCATTCGGACTACGACGCATCTTCGATATCATGTCTGATATTAATCCCGGTATGGTTTATACCAACTTCGAACTAGAGTCGTCGTCTCAATCACAGTTGGTTCAGCTCAATGACTACAGTGAGGGAAGCATCAGTGATAGCTTCGATTTCGGTGTGATGGTCTTTATCAAGTCGGCCCGACTCAAAGAGCTTGATCCGCGAACTTGTGATCGTATCGAGAAGCACGGCTTTTACTTGCTTCGTCTTTCCATTGCACAAAAGGACCGGATAGCACACTTGAAAGAAAACACTTACACGGTAATAAGCGACAACAACGACATTACAATACTGCGCGATAAGTTTCACGTTAAGGAGCTTACACTAGAGAAGAATCGGATCTGCACGCAGTATCTGCAAGATATTAAAGCCTATCTGCGCCCCGAATACAAAACGATCAGCTTTGATCGGGATAACTTTGAATTCGAAGCGACCATACTTATTTTGCATGGCACGAGTATAGAGGATACGGCAGCCATGATTGATAATGCGTTGAAGCAATCACTCGCTGCCGCGTTCAATGTGATGATTGTTTCGCACAGCAACGATACCATGTTGCAAAAGCAGATTCGTAAATACAGTTCGGATTATCGCTTGATCAATCTTGAAGTGAATGAGACCGTACGAACCGAAGGTTATTGCCTTAACCTTGCACTTACACACGAGCGCTGCGGAAAGTTCTTGGTGGTGCTACAACCCAATGCTTACTTTACCGCCACCAATATGCTTGAGAAGATACGCAACGAATTTTATGCACAAAACTGTGCTACATTAATCAATTGCAGTCATCTTTCAGAGCTTGACGAGGATGTTGCTTATCAGCTTATCAAGACACAAAATAATAAAAACAGCGAGCTACGCACCTTTGATCCGTCGCTCAACTATGCTTTTTACACACCGGCCGCGCGTAAGTTTAGCTTTCCGGTTTGCAACTACGCATCGCAATACGCCATGCAACTCAAGCTCTCTCGTTATTACAAAACAGGGTACACTTCTGCGTTTATCAAAAACAAGACAAACGAGCATCGGGCTATGACACTGTTGCAGGCTGCGCAGATAGATACCTATCGGGCGTTTGAGATTGAGGCACGTAAAGCACTGTATTCTTCACTCAATCGCAACGAAAAGATACAGATATACGACGTTTGATCCGAAAAACTTTGTTACTTTGCTTTACTAATCGGAAAGAATACATGCAAAACGGTACATTGAAACGATCCGTTACAGGGGCAACGCTGATTGCCGATAGCGGATCTACCAAAACACATTGGGGTATATTAACGGCCGATGGAAACCTAAAAGAGTTTACGACGCCGGGAATCAACCCTTATTATCAATCGTATGAGGATATTTGTTACCTGCTCGAGCAACAGTTGTTTTGTCACTTCAAAGCAACCGAGGTTTCGCACATCTATTTTTACGGAGCCGGTTGTGCGGCGGCCGACAAAAAACAAATACTCCATACCGCTTTCAAGCTTTATTGCCGTGATGCATCGATAGAGATCGAATCCGATCTATTGGGAGCAGCCCGGGCAATGTTTCAAGATGCGCCGGGCATTATTGGTATACTTGGTACCGGGTCCAACTCGGGCGTGTATAACGGATACCAGATCATCGAAAACGTTTCACCCTTGGGCTTTATACTCGGAGACGAAGGTTCAGGTGCTGTAATCGCAAAGCAATTTGTTGCCGACTGCCTCAAGAATCAAGCGCCGACACTATTGAGCCAAAGCTTCTTCGAGCGATTCCAACTCACGCGCGAATCCATTCTAGATCATGTATACCGTGCGCCGTTTCCCAATCGGTATCTCGCACAGTTTATGCCCTTTCTTTCCGAATACAAGCACGAAGACTATGTAAGCGATCTCATTCGTGAAGCATTCATAGCCTATGCCGTGCGCAATCTCAAACAGTACAACTACGAATCGTATCCCATACGTATTGTAGGATCGGTAGCCTATCACTTCGCCTCGATTTTGCGCGATGCGCTTATCGACACAGGGCTGTGCCTCGATGCAGTAGAAGCAGACCCGATCGCAAAACTCATCATGTATCACCATAAACAACACATAAACGAATGAATTTTAAACGCACCACAGAAGAATCTTCTTTGTATGACAACTTAGAAGATATGTCGGTAGAGGAAATTCTTACACACATAAACAACGAAGACAAAAAGGTAGCCGTAGCCGTAGAAGAGGCTATGCCGCAGATCGCACCTCTCGTAGAGAAAGTGGTAGAGAAGCTTTCGGACGGAGGGCGTCTCTTTTACATCGGAGCCGGCACAAGCGGTCGTCTCGGAATTTTAGACGCTTCGGAGATTCCGCCTACCTTCGGAATGCCCGACACCGTTGTAATCGGACTCATCGCCGGAGGCGATAAAGCCATTCGCACACCGGTAGAAAATGCAGAAGACAGCGAGAATGCCGGTTGGAATCAACTCCAACAATACAACATAAGTGATAAAGATATCGTTGTTGGCATCGCGGCCTCCGGTACCACACCTTACGTTATTTCTACATTGCGCAAATGCAGGGAGAACGGAATTGCTACGGGGTCTATTTCGTGCAACAGCAATGCACCTGTATCGGCAGAGGCAGATTTTCCGATAGAGATCATCGTAGGGCCGGAATTTATTACCGGTAGTACGCGCATGAAGTCGGGAACGGCACAAAAGCTGGTACTGAATATGATTTCGACAACTTCCATGGTTGCCTTGGGACGCGTGAAAGGAAACAAGATGGTAAATATGCAACTGACCAACCGCAAACTGATAGAACGTGGTTGCAACATGATTACCGACATCACCGGAATCGACTATGCTGAAGCTCGAAAACTACTTGTTTTGCATGGCTCGGTAAGCAAAGTGATTGAAGTGATCAACCAGCGCAAACGAGACAACATGCAATAAGTTGTTTCATTGTATGTAATGAAGTTTAGAAAGACACAACAACCCGAATAACGAAATAAACATGAAGAACAATCATTTGACGTCGCTATTGGTAGCGACCACCGGTACATGCGCACTCGTTTCATGTACATCGGGAACGCAGTCTACACCTGCGCGCCCCAACATTGTCTACATCCTTGCCGATGATATGGGTTATGGCGATGTAAAGGCATTGAATCCCGAATCTAAAATTCCCACACCCGTACTAGACAGTATGGTGCACAATGGCATTGCTTTTACAGATGCACACACCAATTCGGCCGTAAGTACGCCAACGCGTTACGGCATTCTCACCGGAAGATACACCTTTAGAAGTCGCCTCAAGAACGGCGTATTGGTAGGACACGAACCTTCGCTGATAGAGCCGGGCCGCGAAACCGTGGGCTCGTTGTTGCAACGCAACGGCTACACCACCGCATGTGTGGGAAAGTGGCATCTCGGTCTCGACTGGGCAAAGAAGGATGAATCGAAACCACTCTTCGAGGGAGATCTTTGGGATATACAGAATACAGACAACACAGACTATATGGCTTATGTAGGCGGAGGTCCTAAGGATCACGGCTTCGACTACAGCTACATCATGCCGGCCTCGCTCGACATTGCACCATATTTATACATTGAAGATGGAAAGGTGACCGCTTCGACCATTCATCGTGCTGCCGGTTGGAAAAGCGACGAAGCACGTGGTGTGTGGTACCGTCAAGGCGATACGGGAGATGATTTCAAGCACGAAGAGACTTTAGATACGTTTATCGACAAATCTATCGACTTCATAAACAAACAAAAACAAAGCGACAAACCTTTCTTTTTATACCTTCCGCTCACGGCTCCACATACGCCGTGGCTGCCATCGGCACAGTTCCGTGGCAAATCGGGCGCGGGTGTTTATGGCGATTTTGTCTGCATGGTAGATCATGCCGTAGGGCGTGTACAAGAGGCGTTGAAGCAAGCCGGACTGGCAGAGAACACGATCGTGATTTTCACCAGCGACAACGGTGCGCACTGGCTTCCCGAAGATATCGCGGCTACACAGCATCAAGCAAACGCACACTTCTCGGGGATGAAATCGGATGTATGGGAAGGCGGACACCACGTTCCGTTTATCGTAACTTGGCCACAAGGCATTAAGAACGGTAAAACAAGCGACGAAGTGATCTGCACAACAGATCTAATGGCTACTTGTGCCGAGATGATTGGCGTGCCGCTTCGTGAAAACAGTGGCGAAGACAGCTTTAGTTTCTGGAAAGTACTCACGGGCGAATCTCATACAGCTCCTTTGCGTGAAGCTACAATACACCATTCCATTTCGGGAGAGTTTGCATTACGCCAAGGCGACTGGGTGTATATCGATTGCAAAGGTTCGGGTGGCTGGTCTAAGCGTGAAGGCGAGGACGCACAACAACCACAAGTGCAGCTTTACAATGTGGTAGAAGATCCGCAAGAAATGAACAACCTCTGTGAACAGTATCCGGAGAAAGTGGCGGCGATGAAAGCATTGCTCGAGAAATACAAAAGCGAAGGAAGAAGCCGTAGCTTGTAAGAATTCCGAATTTTGTAGGCGTGTTGGCAAACATAACTTCGTTTTCTTGGTTATAGCAATAGACTAAACAAAAATCAAATGAAATACGTATTTATAGTTTCAATTGCGCTTACAGCCGGATTGTTCGCCTGCAATACTAAAAGCAGCAACGATGCAATCAAAACTCAGGAAATAGAAAAGGTAGAATCACTTACCGTAGAACCTACCGATACCCATATGAAGAAAGTGCGTTACGAAGGTATCCTTCCTGCGGCAGATTGCGAAGGAATCAAAACAGAGGTTGCTTTCTGGAAAGAGGAGAGTGCCAATGTTGGTACTTATGACCTTTCGCAAAAGTATCTCGGTACTAAAGAGAACCCGTTCTATTCTTCGGGAGATTTTAAAGTAATTTCCGATGATGCAACTGGCTCAACTTATTATCAACTGAATCCAAGTAAGCCGGATAGTATCATGAACTTCAAATATATGGGAGACAGTATTATCATGGTGGGCAGCGATTTTCAACCTGCAGCGTCGGGATTGAACTATACGCTGAAAATTCATCATTGAGAAAGACAGCCTCAATTATAGCGAGAAAGGGAAAGCGTTGATGCTTTCCCTTTTTTTGTTCTTAATGAGTTTCAAATCGTCAGATCGCCATCTGACGAACTATGTTCAATTAAGTAATGGACAATAGCCAACGTTAACATTGTATATTATTATTTTACACTCAGGGAATAGATACTTTGGTTCAAATAAAAACATAACATTCTTCTTGTGGT